>CAWGUF010000019.1:0-418126 GCA_963825625.1 uncultured Alphaproteobacteria bacterium
TCCCTGGTGACCTTGGCCGAGGAGTTGGGCCTTGAGCCTCAGCGGCGTCCGGTGGACATCGAAGAGGTTTTCACATTCCGCGAAGCGGGCTGCTGCGGCACTGCCGCGGTGATTACCCCTGTGGGCTCGATTACCTACGGTCAGCGAAAGGTGGTGCTGTCGAAGGATGGCGAGGCAGGCGAAATCTGCACCAAGCTCTACAATCGATTGATCGATATTCAGTTGGGGAATGTGGCTGACACCCATGGCTGGATTCGGCGCATTGATCCAGCCTGACCGCCGCTGCTCCACGGTCGGCAGGTCGGGCCAGCTCGGCGATGTCATGCGTGAGAGTGCGCAGGCCGCGCTGAGCCTTGTCAAGAGCCGCGCCGGTAGGCTCGGCATCGACGTTCTGCTTTTCGAGAAGAGTGACATCCACATCCACGTGCCGGAAGGTGCAACACCCAAGGATGGGCCCAGTGCGGGCACAGCAATTTTCACGGCCCTGGTGTCGCTGCTGACAGAGCGGACGGTGCGCGGTGATACGGCGATGACGGGCGAGATCAGCCTGCGTGGCCTGGTGCTGCCGGTCGGGGGCATCAAGGAGAAGGTCGTCGCAGCCGTGCGCGCCGGCATCACGCGCGTGCTCTTGCCTGCCCGCAATCGCAAGGATTCGAGGAGATCTCCCGAGGATGCGCGCAGCGGCTCGGCGATGTCATGCGTGAGAGTGCGCAGGCCGCGCTGAGCCTTGTCAAGAGCCGCGCCGGTAGGCTCGGCATCGACGTTCTGCTTTTCGAGAAGAGTGACATCCACATCCACGTGCCGGAAGGTGCAACACCCAAGGATGGGCCCAGTGCGGGCACAGCAATTTTCACGGCCCTGGTGTCGCTGCTGACAGAGCGGACGGTGCGCGGTGATACGGCGATGACGGGCGAGATCAGCCTGCGTGGCCTGGTGCTGCCGGTCGGGGGCATCAAGGAGAAGGTCGTCGCAGCCGTGCGCGCCGGCATCACGCGCGTGCTCTTGCCTGCCCGCAATCGCAAGGATTTCGAGGAGATTCCCGAGGATGCGCGCAAGCGCCTCGAGTTCGTCTGGCTGGAGAATGCAGACGAGGCGATAGCGGCGGCATTGACAGGAGAACAAACACTGATTGCAGGTGAGACTTTAGGTTCGACAAAGGTAGCCTGAACTCGATTCCGGCCCGGTCGCAAATCATGGCCGTCCACAACGCAGAAATCGCGGTACTGTTCAACAGGCTCGCCGATCTCCTGGAGATCGAGGGGGCGAATGCGTTTCGCATTCGCGCCTACCGAAGAGCCGCGCAGACGATCGAGGATCTACCAACCAACGCTGGCGAGTTGATCGCGGCAGGCAAGGACCTGTCGGAGCTGCCCGGCATCGGGCACGACCTCGCCGGCAAGATCCGCGAGATCGTCGACACCGGACATTTGAAGCTCTTGGACGAGGTCGCTGCGCGCACGCCTTCGACGCTGACGTCCTTGACGTCCCTGCCGGGGCTCGGGCCGAAACGCGTTCACGCCTTGCATGACAGCCTCGGAATCGCGAACTTCTGGACGACCTGGCGAAAGCGGCCCGAGAGCAAAAGGTGCGTGCACTCCCGGGTTTCAGCACCGCGATGGAAGTCCGCATTCTCCTTGAGATCGCGAGGCACCGGGCCACCGAGCGTCGATGGCGGATCTCGACGGCGGAGGATTTCGCCGAGACGTTGCTGGTCTACATGCAGAAATGCCCCGGCGTTACGCAGGCCGTCGTCGCGGGCAGCTACCGGCGCTCGAAAGACACCGTCGGCGATCTGGATATCCTCGTCACCTGCGCCAACGGCAAGGCTGCGGTCGCACATTTTGTCGGCTACGACGAAACGGCCGAGATCGTCTCGAAGGGAACGACCCGGGCGACCATCATGCTGAGGGCCGGGCTCCAGGTCGATCTGCGCGTGATTCCGGAGAAGAGCTATGGCGCGGCGCTGCATTATTTCACCGGCTCCAAGGCCCACAATATCCATTTGAGAAAATTAGGTCAGGCCAGAGGTCTGAAAATAAACGAGTACGGCGTATTTCGAGGCAATGATCAGATCGGCGGACGCAACGAGGAGGAGGTGTTTGCTGCCATCGGGCTACCCTATATCGAGCCGGAATTGCGCGAGGACCGCGGCGAGATCGAGGCGGCCTCGGCTGGAAAGCTGCCCCGGCTGGTGACGCTCGAGGACATCCGCGGCGACCTCCACGTCCACACCAAGGCTTCCGACGGCAAGCACACGCTGCGCGAGATGGCGACGGCGGCAAAGGCGCGCGGCTACGGCTACATCGCCATCACCGACCACACCAAGCATGCCACCATCGCCCATGGCCTTGACGAGAAGCGTCTCACCCGGCAACTCGACGAGATCGATCGGCTCAACGACGAGATCTCCGGCATCCGAATACTGAAGTCCGCGGAAGTGGACATTCTGGCCGACGGCACGCTCGACTTAGCCGATCGAATTCTGAAGCGGCTCGACCTCGCCGTGTGCGCAGTGCACTACAAGTTCGACCTCGATGCCAAGGCCCAGACCGAGCGTATCCTGCGCGCCATGGACAACCCCCATTGCACGATTCTCGGCGCATCCGAGCGGGCGGCTGCTGGGCGAGCGGCCTCCCTATCCGGTTGATCTCGCGCGTGTGATCGAGGGCGCGAAAGAGCGCGGCTGTTTCATCGAGGTCAATGCGCACCCTGTCCGGCTCGATATCGACGACGTCCACTGCAAGCTTGCGAAGGAGCTGGGGTTGCTTGTCTCGATTGGCACCGACGCCCATTCGACGATGGGGCTGGACATGATGCGCTATGGCATCGGACAGGCCCGGCGCGGCTGGCTCGAGGCGAAGGATGTTCTGAATGCTCGCACGTGGGCACAGCTCAAGCCCCTGCTCGCACGTTGATGGATGATGGCCGCATGACTGAGACAGTTGGCCGTGATTCTGAGAGGCTCGTATCGCTGCTGCTGACGGGCGACGTGATGACCGGCCGCGGCATCGACCAGATCCTTCCGCATGCGGGAGATCCGATGCTTTACGAGCGGCACGCCACATCGGCGATGAACTATGTGACGCTGGCGGAGCGTGCGCACGGGCCCATACCGAGGCCGGTGCCGCTCGACTATGTGTGGGGCGATGCTTTGGCGGAATTGACGCATCAAGAGCACGACATATCCCTGATCAATCTGGAAACGGCCATCACGGCTCGTGGCCGGCCCGTGCCCAAAGGCATCAACTATCGCATGCATCCAGCCAACGTCGGAGTACTCGCGGCCGCACGCATAAGTGCCTGCATACTGGCCAACAATCACGTGCTGGACTGGGGACGGGCCGGGTTGACTGACACTATCGCCGCACTGAAGGAGGCCGGCATAGGCATCGTGGGTGCGGGACGCGATGACGGCGAGGCGACGGCGCCGCTCGTCATGCAGCTGCGGAATGGGGGACGCATCATCGTGCTTGCGCTCGGGTGTCGTGACAGCGGCATTCCGCCTAGTTGGCGCGCGGGGCATGACAGGCCCGGTCTCAATCTCCTGCCCGATTTGTCCGAGCAGCGCATCGAGGGGATTGCCAAAGAGGAGATTGCCAAAACAATCCGCGCAATCAAGCGAAACGGAGACATTGCTGTCGTCTCGATTTATTGGGGCGGCAATTGGGGCCGTGAGATTCCCGACCCTCAGCGCACATTCGCTCACGCCCTGATCGAGCAGGCTGCCGTCGATGTCATACACGGGCATTCCTCGCATCATCCCAAGGCCATCGAGATCCATAATGGCAAGTTGATCCTTTACGGCTGTGGGGATTTCCTCAACGACTACGAAGGCATTGGCGGGCCCAAAGCCTACCGCAGCGATCTGGCGCTTCTATATCGCACGAAAATCAGGGCCGCGGACGGCCACTTGTCCAGCCTCGACATGCTGCCTTTCCGCATATGCCGTTTTCGCCTGCAACGAGCCGACCATGACGAAGCCGAGTGGCTGGCTGCGACGCTGACGCGCGATAGCGCACGCTTGGGTCTGCGTATCGCGCTCCAGTCCGACGGCACACTGCAACTCCGCCGCAGCTGAAATCGGCTGCTTCCGACGGCGGCACGTCGATTGTCGCTATCCGGCGGCCATCGCTTCGGTTGCGACTGCTCCCGTGAACCCGAGGATTTCCGGTAACACCGCCCTCCGCCAGGTCCCGCCATGGAACAGCGAGAAATGCCCGCAACGCGGAATGACGATCCGCCGATGAGAGCTTGCGGGAATGCTCAAGCACAGGCCGTGCGCGGCGTCTGTCTGGCCAGGTGCCGCTATGTCGTCGAGCTCACCCTCGATCGTCAGCATCCGGGATTTGCGAATCGCCCGCGGATCGACCCGTTCGCCATTGAAGCGCAGCTTTCCGCTCCGCAGCTCGCAGTCCTGGTAGAGGCTCTTGACATTGTCGAGGAAGAACACGGCGTCGAGGTCCATGATTGACGTGTAGGCATCGACGAACGGAAAATACAGCGGATCCGTGCCGTCGTCATGCAGCAGCTTTCCCAGCAACTCGCTGCCTTCGCTGATACGTCTGGCAAGGTATGTCCAAAGAGCGGCCAGCTGGATCTCGGCTGGATAGACGCGCCTGCCCTGTCCTTCGTACCCTTGCGAAACGCATGCCGTGAGCGTCCGTTCCATCGACGACAGACTGCGCGCGCGCAGCGCCCGCACGACACGCGTCGGTCCGGCCAGAGGGTCGATCGGAGCGGCAATGAGCACGATATTCGCCGGGGCCCGTGCGTCATCGGCGCTAGCGAGCATCGCACTTGCCGCGAGTGCCGGCGGCCCACCCTGGCAAAGCGCCAGCACGGTCGCTCCGGGCGGAAGACATCGCATCATCCGAAGTACGCAATCGATGTTGCTCTCGAGCGTGAACACTTTATGCTCGGGGCCAACATGTCTAGCATTGATCCAGTCTGTCACAAACACGCGGAACGACGGGATCAGACCGATCACCAGGTCGCGCAGCAGAAACGGGAAATGTCCGGACAAAGGCGCTACGATCAACATATCGCGGGCAACGGCAACGTCAGTGCGGGCAAATTGCACCATTGCGCAAAATGGCGTGGTCAGGACATCGCGCGCCGCCACTGGTAGCTGCTGCCCCTGGACAACAGCGTCGCGGATTCCGAACTCACGACGAGCTGGCTGATGTGGTCCTGCAAAAAGTGCTGCGCGGGTCAAATACTTTTCCGTCGCTCACGGCATACAGATGCCTAGTAGCGAACCTATGCCGCCTCAGGACCATGATTACGATCAATGCGGCGGCATCGGCCTGGAGCATTCTTAATCAAGACTGCGAGCATTGAGAGCAACCTATATCGCCCCCCTGCCGTGCCCTCATAGGCTTGTTCAGCATCGCAGAGCACTGGGCTATGCGACGCCGTCGTCCGAGCCCATATATGTGTTGGAGAGACCAGGTGATGCGGCAACTGAGCGAGGAGGAACGGGGTTTCCATTTGTTCTTGAAGCACATCTCCCCAATGCTGCAGCCACAAACCTCGCTTTCCAGAGATCGGACGCGCCCCGCACTTATTATCGGAAATTCGGCGTACCAGCATCTCCCACGCCTACGCAATCCAGCCAGTGATGCCCACGCATTGGGTGAAAAACTTATGGGCCTAGGTATTCAAGTTCGCATTTAGAAAGACTTGCTGGCACAGCTGTTCCGCCAGGTCATAAGCGAGTGGCGCGCCGAGTTGGGTGCGGCGATGCAGGCGGGCACTCCTTCGGCCTCAGTCCTCTTCTACGCCGGCCATGGAGTCCAGGTCGACGGCGAGAACTACTCGCTGTCGATCGATGCCCGCGTAACTTCCAAACTCGATCTGATACAGGAATTGATCGGGCTGCATATCATTCTGGATGCGCTCGGAAGCGTATGCACGGCGAGCCGACGCCCTTTCACACCGTCCTGCGCGTTCCGGAGCCGCCCGTGTCTCCCGTGGAAGAGCGACGGACTTCCCGCAAGTATTGGGTCGTCAAGAGTGGTGGCAATTGCCAACGCCTATGTGCCGATCTCGGACCGGATTGCGTCGGCTTCAGCTACACGCGAATATCGCAACGGTGTGAGTTGTTCAAGTCTGTTCATACGCTCATGAGGGATATGGAAAACAAGACGGAAGTCTCTATGGCAGGAACCATAAGCGGATTTACGTCCTGCTCCAACAAGGCCTACCCGGAATGCACCGAAGGCACACAACAACTAAATTCTGCAGGATCACAGAGAAATGAGGTGCAGTCGTAGACAAGATAATGCCGGACATATCTTGTCGTAATTCTAATGCGGCGACAAAGCTTGTCCGGAGTGATTGAAACGTGAGGGGACGATATGCGCGTGATCGTGGACGGAGTGCTGTTCCTAGCGATTGCACTGATTGGTGTTCTGGCCGGCACGGCCCAACATGACAGTGCTGTAGACAAAGATGCCATAATAACAATAGTAACAAAAGTTTGCCGGGACAGGGATATCGGCGGCAGGACGATAGCCTGGAGTTGCAGGCTGGACGAATTGTGGTGTCGCCTCCCCGGTGCAAGCTCGGGCGAGTGTCGCCCGGCACCCACAGGTTGTCCGCGGTGATGTCATTCGGAACTATGGATCAACTCGCACTCTATTGACGATGCGGTGGCGATCTGCATCGAAGTCGCAATCCGCCGGCATGACGAGCGTCAATGCGCGCACAAGGTGTTTGGATGAACGTTCGTGCGTTCCGCATCAGTGGCCGGCCGTTCCGGCCCCTTGGCTGTGTGCAGTGGAGATCCCATGCAGACTTCCCTTCAGCTGTCCTTCGAGGATATCGGGCATTCGGATTTCATCGAGGCGCGCATCCGCGAGGAAGCCGACAAGCTCGAGCAGTTCTACGATCGCATCACGTCCATGCGAGTGGTCGTGGCGCGACCGCAGCATCGCCACCACAAGGGCGACATCTATCAGATCCGCATCCACATGACCGTGCCGGGTGCCGCTGACATCGCCATCAGTCGGGAGCCGGCTGCCACCGGTGCCCACGAGGACGTGCAAGCGACGATCCGGGATGCGTTCAACGCCGCGCGGCGGCAGTTGCAGGATCTCGCGCGCAAGCGCCAGGGGAACGTCAAGGCGCACGAGGCGCCGCCGCATGGCACGATCCGGGCGCTGCACCCGGAGGCGGATCACGGCTTTATCGCCGCCGCCGACGGGCGCGAGATCTATTTCCACCGCAACAGCGTCGACGGCGGGAAATTCGACGAGCTGGCACTCGGACAAGAGGTGCGCTTCTCCGACGCTATAGGCGACAAGGGGCCCCAGGCGACGATGGTCCGGCTTGTCGGCAAGCATCACATCGACTGAGTCAGTCGGGTACTGCGAATATGCCCGGGAGATGGATCAATGGCGGATGACAATGACGTGCCCGAGCTGCAGGTCGCGCTCGAGAAGGTCTGTTTCGTCGTCATCAAGGCGCGCGAATTCGACGTAAAGGATGTCGCGGCCGACGAGGCCTCCGGCTCGAATCCGTCCGACGACAAGATGATGGATGTGCTGGAGGACCATGGCGATGATGCGGTGCAGCAGGAGCTGACGGCGTTCATCAATGCAATGGACGAGGACGAGCAGATTGACCTCGTCACGCTTATGTGGCTCGGCCGGGGAGATGCCACGCTTGCAGAATGGGATGATCTGCGGGCACAAGCGGCTGAGGCGCATACTGGGCACACTGCGGGCTATCTCATGGGCACACCCCTGCTCGGCGACCTCCTGGAGGAGGGCCTGGCGAAGCTCGGTCTCAGCTGCGCTGACGCCGACTTCCACCGATGGCTCGGTCCCGATGCCGGAACCTGAGTTGGCAGACGGATCGCGCGCCAGTCCAACGGTCCAGGCTCAGACGGCTGCGATCGTGGCGACTGCGATGCCTGCGTCTGCAAAGCTCTTGCGCGTTTCGTTCAGCGAACCGCCGATGTCGATGGCGCGGCAGGCGTCTTCGATGACAACGGCGTCAAAACCAACGGCGCGCGCATCCTCTGCCGAGAAACGCACACAGAAGTCGAGCGCCAGCCCGGCTACGAAGACGCGCGAGAAGCCGCGCTCGCGCAGATAACCGGCAAGACCCGTGGGTGTCGTCCGGTCGTTCTCGAAGAATGCGGAGTAGGAATTGACGTCACGGCGGAAGCCTTTGCGCAAGATCAGCTCCGCCCGCGAAATGCAGAGGCCGGCGTGGAGTGCGGCGCCGTAGGTGCCCTGAACGCAGTGGTCCGGCCATAGGATCTGCTGCCCGTAGGAAAGCTCAATAGATTGGAACGGCGCGCGGCCCTGATGCGAAGAGGCGAACGAAAGGTGTCCACCGGGGTGCCAGTCCTGCGTGAGGATGACGTGCTGAAAGCGGTCAGCCAGCTGATTGATGGTTGACACGATCTCATCGCCACCCGGCACCGGCAGCGCGCCGCCCGGGCAGAAATCGTTCTGCACGTCGATGACCAGCAGCACATCGGCGTCGCCAGGGGTGAGGGAGGCATCAGCCACGAGGCAGGGTCCTTTGCCGTTGGAGATTCCGATCGACATCCTCGGTGTAGGACTCTGAGTGCCCGGCCGACCTCGACGGAATAGGACGCGCCGGACTCGAGCCTGCGCAACGGCTCGGGCAGGCGCGCGAGATTGCGCGCAGCCCGCTCCCTGAGCGATACCATTGAGGGGACCGCGGACGTGCGTTTGCCGCTTGCCATAACGGGCTCGATCAGGGGCTCGCCATCCTGGCTGTCGGTTGCAAGCGACAGCGTATCGCCGCACATCCGTCCGTCGTCGTCGTACGAGCGCCATACCTGTTTGGCGCCTGGCCACGTCGCCTTGCCGGACGATAGTTTCCGGCGTCCGCGTCCGGCGTACTCCTGCAGTTTGTAGGCACAATCGAGCGCCGGCAAGTCGAACGACGTCGTCAGACTGGTGCCGATTCCGTAGCCGTCGATCGGCGCGCCGCCCTTGGCGAATGCAGCCAGCTCGGCCTCGTCGATCCCGCCGCTGGCGAATATCGTCACGTCCTGCAATCCGCCCTCGTCGAGGATACTGCGCACGGATTTAGACAACGCCGCAATGTCACCACTGTCGAGGCGGACGCCGCGGATCGCAATTCCCATCGCTTTCAGGCGTGGTGCGAGCGCGACGACCTTGCGAGCCGCCTCTTGCGTATCATAGGTATCGATGAGCAGGATCAGGCCGTCGGGCCGAGAGCCCGCGAAGGCTTCGAATGCGGCGGTCTCGTCATCGAAAGCCTGCACGAAGGAATGCGCCATCGTACCATAGATCGGTATACCGTAGAGCTGTCCCGCTAAAACTGTCGCGGTTCCGGCGAAGCCCGCGATATAGCTTGCACGGGCTGCCATGAGTTCCAGCCTCTGCGCCGTGTGCTCGCCTGAGCCCGAAATCCACGAGCACCTTGCCGGGCGCGAGCAGCACGTCGCGCGCCGCCTTGGATGCGATCAGCGACTGGAAATGAAGGATGTTGATGAGTTGTGACTCGATCAGTTGCGCCTGCGGAAGCGGTGCCGTCACGCGGACAATGGGCTCGTTTGGAAAGAACACCGTACCTTCCGGCATCGCGTGCACATCGCCCGTAAATTGAAAATCGCCGAGGTAATCGATCAGGATGCTGCCGAAGCGGCCGGTGCTGGCGAGCCAGTCGATTTCGTCTTGCGAGAAACGCAGTCTCTCGATGAAGGTGAGCACCTGCTCAAGCCCTGCCGCCATGAGAAAGCCACGCTCGGGCGGAAACTGGCGAAAGAAGAGTTCGAACACGGCCGTATCCGTCTTACCGTGCTCCAGATAGGCCTGGATCATGTTGAGCTGATAGAGATCGGTCAGCAGAGGGCAATCCATGGGCCGACGCCTTTCAGTTCGAGAAGTACGGGTTTCCGCCACTGTCCCGCGCCGCCCGATCTTCATCTTCCCATTTCGCAAGGCGTGCAGCGAGAGCCGCATAGCGCCGCTCGAGCGTGCGATCGAATAGCGGATCACGCGCGTCGTCCAGCCGGGCGTCGAGCTGCGACCAGTCTTCCTGGCTCAGCGTGGCTTGGGCGGCCGTGAACAGCTCGCTCTCCTCGATTTCCATGTGCCGGCGTTCGTGTGCAATGAATTCCCTGGCTGCCACATCCAACGCCTGGCGCGAAAGCTCCTGATCATTGAGAACGCCTTCGACCAGTCTTGTGAAGCGGGCCAGCCGGAGCTCGGTCTGACCATGCTCCGCTTCGATGTCAATGATCGCACCGGCGCGAGCAGGATCGCAGGCCGCCAGTCGCCGCGCCAGCAGATCCTCCTTGGGATGATGCACTTGCGAGGGATAGGACTGGAAGTACTCGACGATGCCTGCCAGCACGTCGAAGTCCGGCCGTTCAGCAGCATCGAAAATAGCCAGCTCTTGCTCCAGAATGCGCAGCAGCTTCTCCATGTTTTGATGGTCCACAAGCAGAGACTTCGATAATTGCCGACATTACCCTTACTCCGTACCAAACTCTGCATACAGCAGAGCGCTCCGGCCACGGATGCGAATTCGCACCTTCACTCAGGCCATAGCTCGCGCAGATGCTTGGGCAGACGCATCCGCACGTCGCTCACCTCGCCGGCTGAAATGTGATTGTTGATCAGGCGAAACACACTGCACACTGCTTCTTCCGGATCGTCGATGGGATCGGTAGCGAAAGCTTGCTCGATGCGCGCCATGAAGGCTTCCTTGCTGCGCTCTGCCGCGGGTGTTTTCGCCGGCTGCCAGCCCTCAAAGTAAAGTCCGCGGATCAAGAGAGGCAGCTGCGCGCTGAGCTGTGCTGCCTCGTTGACGTCGAGCCAATCGCGCAGCGCCTGAAGCGTGACGCGCAGCATCCGCCAGGCGCGCTGCTCGTCCTCCCAGTCGAGTAGGCGGGCGAGATCGCGCACCCATTCGCGGGTCACTTGGACGGTATGGTCGATCGTGTGGAGATGGGAAGTCATTATTGATCATCCCTTGGAAGCGGCGATAATAAGCCGCCCGCCGTCGCCCGGCGACGGCGAGAAGCGGGCGGAGGTTGCTCTTGAGACCGACCTGCGGCTCGTCAGGCTTTCCTGATCTCGATCTTCTTCTCGGCCTTGATCGCTTCCGGTCTCTTCTGCGCCACGATCTTGAGCACGCCCTTGTCGAATTTCGCTTCGAGCTTGTTCTCATCGATCGTGTCCGGCATGCGCAGCGTGCGCTCGAATGCGCCATAGCTGCGCTCTGCCATGAAGTAGTTCTCCTTTTTCTCCTCGCGCTCGCTCTTCTTCTCGCCCTTGATGGTCAGCATGCCGTTGGCAAGCGTCACGCTGACGTCCTTCTCATCGACGCCGGGAAGGTCGACCTCGATCGTGAGCGCCTTGGCGTTGTCGTGGACGTCGACCTCGGGGATCATTACGTCCTGAGCAAAGCTGGATCGCAACGCGCCCGGCCAGTGCGGCCAACCGTGCTCGAACCGCTCAAACACGCGGTTCATCTCGTCATGCAATGAGCTGAAAATGTCGGCCGGACGTTGGACTTTTCCGGCATTTCCTTTGGTCAATTCGGTGTTTGCCAAGATCGTTCTCCATATTGAACCACACCAAGACTAAGCAACACGCTACGGCGACATGTGCGGAAACGTCCTGCTAGCGCGGCAGCGGCAGCTACCGTTGGCTAGGCGACAGCTTCCACCAAAGGCGCAATGTCTGGTAAGATGCCGGCCTTATCCTGATGGACTGTCGACGGCGCGCTGACCGCACCGGTCAACCGGCGTCCCGGCCATTCTTGGAGCGTTGCCTACAGCCTGTACCTTCGCCCGCCGCGCCGCTGCCTAGGCGCGCCAACTCAGCAAACTCCTTCTGATAGTCGTCGGCGGCCGTGCGCCAGAATTCCGCATACGCTTGCCAAAACTCTTCCGGACGCTTGCAGGTGGCGAGATGCTGGACGAGCGCGGCGTCCTCCTTCAGGCGCTGTTGGCAAAACCGCAGCCATTCGGCGTTGAGTGCAAAGACGGTTTTGGCAACTGTCTGGTGCCAATCACCAAGATCGCCCAGCATCGGCGTCCACATGGTGAACTGATCCGTAGCCCAAGGCGGCGACATGTAATCCGTAAATCCATCTTTCGTGACTGACTCGACAACGACTGAGACATTGGACTGCCCTGCAGTTGGAGCCTGAACGGAGGTGAGAAGAGCCGTGTGTATGGACTTCAATGCCAACTAGAGACACCCGTGCCTTTTGGTAAAAAGAACCCGGTGCGTCATTGATGGCAGTCAAACGTGATGCAGTCCGATCCGCATCCTCATCAGCGCGGATGTACGCAGATGCCCGGGGCATCCGCTCAAGGGCGTGACTCGCACGTCGTCGCGTCAATTGGCGGCGGCCTTGACGTATCTCAAGGTCTGGTCGCCTGATTGGCGATAGGGGCGTTTAATAACGTCAATCGTTGTTCGGAGATGAGGCCATGGCTGCTCACCTCCCCCGCGCAATGCTAAGACAGCGCCTAGAGTGCATTGGCCGAATAGCGTTTGCGTCGATATCCCTACTGATAATCGCGGCTGTTTACGCGTTCGCAGCAACGGCGCAGACGGCGCAAGCCGACAGCGAGATAGTGTCTCTGATGGGCACACACAGCGATCTTCAGTTCCTCGCTGGCCGATCGGTTACGATTAAGGCAAAAGTGAGCGACGATGTGTTCGCTGCAGGCCGCGACGTGACCTTCGATGCTGCAGCCGTCAACAATGCGGTTGTCGCCGGCTACGACGTCGAGCAGCGGATTGGGACGGCGAACGACTTTGTAGCGGCAGCTGCTAATCTGAAGATTGCCGGCACGATCAAGGACGATCTGGTGGCAGGCGCTCGATCCATTAGAATGGCTCTGTTCGGCACTGATGTTGCGGGCCCGAGAGTACGGCGTTTTCAGTCGATGGCAAACACTGCAACATCAATAACTTAGGGGCAAGCCAACATAGACCCCGAACAGAGCCATTAGAATTGGCACGGAAGCCTCGATTGGGGGCGACGCCCGACTTGCTGCCGAGACGATTGAAATGGAGGGGCAGATCGGCGGCAGCATGCGAGCGGCAGCGCAGCGGGTCACGATAGCCGGTAAGGTCACGGGTAAAGTTGACCTGCTCGCGAGGCGAATTGTGGTCGCGCGAGGCGCAGTCATTGGCGGAGATCTGATCTATCGCGGCAAGGAGAAGCCTGAGATTGCGGAAGGCGCAACGATCGGCGGGCAGGTCCGCCAGATCCCCATCGAGATGCCGGATTTCCGGTCCATCGGCTGGGCCATTCTTGGCATCGGTTTGCTGATCGGCCTGTCTTGGGCTGTAGCGACTTTGCTGCTCGTCATCGTCGTGCATCTCGCATTTCCGCAGCTACTAGCTAATTCGATCCGTAGTCTGCGGAACCATCCGTGGTCCAACCTTAGCCGCGGTATCGCCATTGGGCTGATTGCATCTGCTTTGGCTGGCGCGCTGCTGGTATCGGTGTTCGCCATTCCGCTGGGGAGCGCCCTGTTCATGGCCTTGGGCCTCGGCTGGCTCCTGGGACTGGCAGCGGTCAGCGCCTGCATCGGGCTCTTCATCCGGAACTGGCGCAAGCCTGGAACGGAAGGCGAGGAGGCTACCGGGCAGACGTGGTGGGCGGTGCTGGGTGCCGCGATCCTGGGACTGGTCTTGCTTGTACCTGTTATTGGATGGCTCGTCGTCGGTCTGGCGGTGGCCGCCGGCCTCGGCGCAGCCGCTGCGGAGATTTGGCAGCGCTTGCGGCAAGCATGAGCCTCGTTGGCGATTATGCATCTACTTACTCAATCGAGCGGATGCTGTCAGCGCTGCTCCCACGGCCCAAAACGATCTGAACCCTTGCTTTTCCGATCCCGTTCGCACGACGAAGTGTGCCATTCAATTCAGACGCATTCACCTAATAGGCCGCTAAAAACCCGCCACGTCGCGGCTCACATGGGCTCGTGAACACGATTTCGTAGTGCCGGCAGGGGGGAGACGGCACATGCGCGGATCGGAACGGCAGACGGGCTCGCTGTTCAGCTACGTGAACCTGGAGGAGCGTATTCCTGCGCGCCATCCGCTGCGCAAGATCAAGCGTGTCGTGGACGCGGCGCTGGTCACGCTCGATGCAGATTTCGAGCGGCTCTACGCTGGCGAGGGGCGGCCGTCGATCGCGCCAGAGCGGTTGTTGCGCGCGAGGCTCACGCCGATTCTGATCTCGATCCGCTCCGAGCGCCAGCTGATGGAGCAGGTGTAGTACAATCTGTTGTTCCGCTGGTTCTTCGGTCTGTCGATCGACGAGGCCGTCTGGGTGTCGACCGTGTTCACCAAGAACAGCGACCGGTTGCTCAACACCGGGATGGCGCAGAAGCTGCTGGCCGCGATCCTGGCGCACGAGAAAGTCGCCCCGCTGTTATCGGACGATTATTTCTCCGTAGACGGTACGCTGGTCGAGGCGTGGGCCTCGTTCGAGAGCTTCCGCCACAAATCATCGGCACCCGGTGCACCGCCGCCCGACAATGACCCGCCACCTGACGCAAAGGACGGTGGAGGCAAAGGCGACAGCGGGACGAGGCAAACGGACGACATGAAAGAGACGGCGAAAACCCAGGATCAGGACGGCGACGCCATCGGCCGAAACGTGGAGCGCAACTGGCGCGGCGAGACATGGTCGAATGCCACGCACGCCTAGGTGACGGACCCCGACGCCCGACTTTATCGCAAGGCCAAGTGCAAGCCGGTGTAGCGCGCCTACATGGGGCACGCGCTCACCGAGAATCGGCATGGCTTCGTGGTCGAGGCCGAGCTCACGTATGCGAACGGCACCGCCAAGCGAACCGCGGCGATCACCATGATCAACCGCACCTCGCTCGGATCGACACGGCGAATCACGCTCGGTACCGACTAAGGCTA
Source organism: uncultured Alphaproteobacteria bacterium (assembly GCA_963825625.1). GTDB lineage: Bacteria > Pseudomonadota > Alphaproteobacteria > Rhizobiales > Hyphomicrobiaceae > CAMDPA01. Next base: position 14,919 of record CAWGUF010000019.1, read on the forward strand.
CGACGATCGCGGCTTCGTCGCGAGGCTCAGACAGATGTACGTCACACCGCACGTGGCGGCGAAGGACGGGGACTCGGCCATCGACCGCCGCACGACGCTACACGCCGACTACAAAGTGAACTAGAGGAAACGCAAGCTCACCGAGGAGCCATTCGGCTGGGGCGAGGAGATCGGGCCGATCCGCAAGACGATGCTGCGCGGAATACAGTGCGTCGGGGCCCAGTTCACACTGACTATGGTCGCCTACAATCTGGCCAAGCTGCCGAGGCTACTGGCTGCCTAAGTCGGCAGGGAACGAGCAGGCGCGGCGAAATGCGACAAGCTCGCCTACCCGTCAACCGGGAAGGCCACCCCTCTGGTCGACGGTTTTTCAGAGGCTTGCTAAGAGAAACGACTACTTGGCTATCTGGTCCTGCATCTTGGTCGCGAAGTCGCCGGCGTCTTATCGCTCCTGCAATTGCTCGGCGAGCGGGCCGAGCGCGCGATTGACCATGCGGCCGCACTTCACCGCCGGGCGATCGCCGATCGTCTTCTGTCTGCGCTGCAGGTTCTCGGCACGTTATCCATTGCCTGGGTTCCTCGGTGGTGCGGATTCGTTGGCGATTGCCGCGACTTTGCCACGGCTCGGGTCCGAGGAGCAAGGAGGTGGCGAATTCGGCTTCAGGGATCGCGCGGTACCCGCAACGAGTTCCATCTAGCAGCCGTGTATAGATCCTTTGAGACGATGGCGTTGGGCCTGTTCCGGCCTTCGACTGCGCGAGTGGTGCGCGGGTAATGCATGCTTTGGGGTACAAGTTTCAAGCGTGTCTGCGCGTATGTTTGGGTACGGTACTTGCTTTACATTTGTCTGCGCTTGACCGCTGGTCGCACTTCATCCAGGGTTTAGCCGGCGGGCCTATAATAGCAGTGGGGATCTCCACGGTCTCAGGGCGGCGGTTTTAAACGACATCTTTTGCGAATCCGGAAGACGCGATGCGGAGATTGTTGCTCTCTGCAGGGTGCAAAAGGTGGCGCTTCATAACCGTGACCGCACCTCTCCGCACAGCCGACATCAACTAGGCGAAGTGGTGTGCGGGCCAATCTCCCTCGAGATCGTCGGCTGTCTCCGCCTCCCGTCAGTCACGCCGGCTGACGAGGTTATACTAGGTCGTGCATCCGGCCGATCGAATGCGGTGCGATTTCGATTTCCTTCGTCCGTCCACACACGAGGATGCAGCTCGCAATGATGTCGCAACCGGCCACCGACGGGTTGAATGGGGCATTCGCTTGAACCGCCCAAGGCGATGTTGGTAGCATTCATAGTCGTCCATCGCCGCATACGGGATCTCTCGCAACATGAATGACAATTGGGATGGGATCAGCGCGGGTCTCCAGTTGGATCTTCTGGACCATTTCCCAGATGAGTTGCTTGATGTGCCCGCGACGGCACTGTGGCGACATCTGCGAGGCCCCTCGCTGTTTCACATCGCAGGTCGGCAACCCGATCCCTTGTTTGTGACCGTGTCTGCTGCACGGCAACGAGCATACCGGCTGGCAGGCGATGCAGCAGGTCCTGCGAAGTCACAAGGGCCGAGCCTTCCACGCTCGCTTTTGCTTTTCGTCGCCAACATCGAGGCCGCCAAGGCGAACGTGCGGACCTTGCCGGGCCAGACGGACTACAATCGCACCTGGCCCGGGAACGCTGGACAGTCGGCGGCAGAGACGCGCCTGATGACGCGCGTCTTCGAGATCGTCAGGGAGCGCGCACCCTTTTGCCAGCATCGATATTCACAACAATACCGGCAACAATCCGCATTACGTCTGCGTCACGAGCCTGGACGACAGATATCTCCACCTGGCCCGCCTGTTCAGCCGAACGGTCGTGTACTTCGAGAAGCCGATCGGCGTGCAATCAGCGGCACTTGCTGCGATTCTGTCCGGCCGTCACCGTCGAATGTGGGCGTATCGGCGATGACGCCAGTGCGACCATGCGAGCGAGTTCGTGTCTGCCGCTCTTGCTCTGTCGCATTTTCCCGATGCCACCACTACCCGAGGCGACATCGATCTGATGCAGACACATGCGATCATCAAGGTTCCGGCTGATGCAAGCTTCTCGTTCGACGGCTCCGACGCCGATCTGCAATTCCGTGCCGATCTCGATCACCTGAATTTCTCCGAACTCGTCCCGGGAACGTCGTTTGGCGTCCTGGGCGGAGTCGGCGACAAGAAGCTCGTGAGTCGTGCCCGGCATCGATCGAGTTGGTGTCGATCACTATTTTGACTATACCGGCGGTCACATCCGCCTCTCACAGGGTGCGATCCCGGCGATGCTGACCCAGGATCCACTCGCCGTGCGTCTCGATTGCCTCGGGTATCTGATGCACCGGATCGGCCGGGATGGCCAACGTATCGGGTGAGCCCGGCAGGAACGATTGGGAGGCTTGCGTGTCAATCCAGGATGAGACGTCCCCGTCCGCGGATTTCGGCCCTCCGGCATCCGAACTTGAGCGATCACAGTTCGAGGCCCTGCAGCTGGGCTTTTCGCAGTCTTTCGACCGGCTCTTCGCCGATCCCACTCTGCCGAGGACGGTTCTGGTTGTGCCGAGCCTGAGCCTCGATCAGCAGGTGATGGCTAAGATCTCCGGCGTGCACCACTACGAGGAGCGCCTGCTGTGCCTGTTGCTGTTGCTCCGCATGCCTCGGACCCGCGTCATCTATGTGACGAGCACGCCGATCCACGAGGCCATCATCGACTACTATCTGCATCTGCTTCCGGGTGTTCCCGCCCGCCATGCGCGCCGGCGGTTGACGCTGCTGTCGTGCGATGACGCTTCCCCCGTGGCCCTCACCCGCAAGGTCCTCTCGCGCCCGCAACTCGTTGAGCGGATACGACAGGCGATCCCGGACCCCGCATCCGCTCACATGACCTGCTTCACGGTAAGCGAGCTCGAACGTCGGCTGGCCCTGCGCCTCAAGCTGCCGATCTATGGCTGCGATCCCTCGCTGAACTATTGGGGCACCAAGAGCGGATCCCGCAAGGTGTTCAAGGAGGCCGGTTTGGACCATCCGTTCGGCTTCGAGGATCTTTCGGATGCCGACGATGTTGCGGCGGCGCTCGCTGAGCTCAAGGCAAGTCCCCGGCAACCTCGATGGCGGTCGTCAAGCTCAACGAGGGGTTCTCGGGCGAAGGCAATGCAGTACTCGATCTGAGCAACGCACCCGATGGAGCTTCGCTGCGGGGGTGGATGCGAGAGCGGCTTCCGCACATGGCATTCGAAGCGCAGGGCATGACGTGGGACCTCTACCAGCAGAAGCTCCACGCCATGAAGGGCATCGTGGAGGAGTTCATTCCGGGCAAAGCCAAGCGTTCGCCGTCCGCCCAGTTGCGTGTGACCCCAGGGGGTCGAGTCGAAGCGATCTCGACGCATGACCAGGTGCTTGGCGGCACTCACGGGCACATCTTCCTGGGATGTCGCTTTCCTGCAGATGCAGCCTACCGACTTGAGATCCAGGAACGCGGGCTGTGCGTTGCGCGTGTCCTGGCCGAGCAAAGGCGTGCTTGGCCGTTTCGGCGTGGATTTCATTTCGCTCAAGCGCAAGGACGGTTGGCGGCATGTCGCGATCGAGGTCAATCTCAGAAAAGGTGGAACCACCCATCCCTTCCAGATGCTGCAGTTTCTGACCGATGGCCGATACGACTGCGCGACCGGCCAGTTCCTGACATCGGGCGGCCGGCCGCGTGCCTACTACGCCTCGGACAATCTGGAATCGCCGGCTTATCGAGGGCTGACACCCGACGACCTGATCGAGATTGCTGTCTTGAACGGCCTGCACTTTCATGCCGCGACCGGCGAGGGCGTTGCGTTCCATCTCATTGGAGCACTGTCGGAGTTTGGCAAGCTGGGCATCGTCTGCATCGGAGAGACCTATGAGCGCGCAGAAGCGCTCCATCAGAAGACGGTCGCCGTCCTCGACGCTGAAGGCAACGCGTCGCGGATCGCCGAGGGCTAGATCGCTTCCGCCTTAAGCGGAATCGATCTGTCATTCTCTCTCACGTGCCGTTCCGGCCTGTCGGCGGGGCACTCCGCGGGGGCGGCGGACTTTTGGTGGCCCGGCGACTGCGCCGCTTTTTTGGGTGCGCTCCGGGCAACAGCCCGACGCTACGCGGGGATCGCCGCTAGGCGCGCCGGGCCGCGGTCAGGACCTGGGGCGCGTCCATCTATGTCTGCAGCGCTCTAGATCGTTTCCGCCTTAGGCGGAATCGATCTGTCATTCCGGCTTACGTGCTGTTCCGGCCTTGCGGCCGGGCACTCCGCGGGGGCGGCGCACCAGCGCCGAGCCGCAGTCGCGGCCTGGAGCGCTTCCATCTAAGTCTGAAGCGCTCTAGAACTGCGTTACCGTTGGACTGGTAGCATGACCGCCTGAGCACGCCGTCTTCAAGCCCTGGTGCCAAGCTCGATGAGGTAGCCGCCGGGGTCTTTTATGAAGGCAATGACGTTGGTGCCGCCATGCTTGAGAGGACCCGGCGGGCGGGGATCTCGACGCCTTCCTTCTTCAGGATCTCGCGTGAGCCATAAAGATCGGGCACGGCGATGGCCATGTGGCCGTAGCCGGAGCCGATGTCATCGCCTTCATCATTATCCCCATTTATATCGCGAATGCTGCGGCATCAAATTCGCCTCCGCCTCCGGATAGAGCGAGGGAGGGCCGCTTCTTGTGCCAGTCGGCCGTGTGGCGATTGGCGGCAAACACACTGCAGAAATCGGCGAGCGAGCGCGCGACCTGAAGCGCTTCGTGCGTATCCGGCATCGCCATCTCCTGCTGCAGTCGACGTAGCGGCTGTGTATCGGAATCACGCGGTCCCGAACCGCATCGGCATGTGCCCGAAACCGTGCAAGGTGTTGTTGATCCGGCGCCGCGGCTTGCCCGTGATCTCGAACGAGAGCTTGCGCTTGGCCATCTCGGTCAGCAGCGCATCGATCTCCAGCCGTGCGATCATCTGTCCGATGCAGGTGTGGACGCCGTGGCCGAAACCGACATGACCCGTCGTCTTGCGCTCGACATCGAACGCGTTCGGCCGCTCCCAGCGGCGCCCGTCCCGGTTGGCAGCACCCGGGGAGAGCATTACCTTCTCCCTTACCGGGAGCCGGACACCGGCCAACTCGATCTCGCGGGTCGTCGTTCGGAAATAGGCCTGGAACGGGCTGTCCCAGCGCAGAACCTCCTCGAATGCGTTCTTCACCTTGGCCGGGTCGGCGACCACCTTGGCCCATTGCTCGGGGTGAAGTGCGAACGCGTTGAGCGCATTGCCGATCGCATCGATCGTCGAATCGACCCCGGCCGACAGAAAGGAGCGTACCAAAACCGGAGCCTCCTCGACTGGGATCTCACCGCGGTCCGCCGCCTGATAGACTTGGTCTCCGAGCTTGCCCGGCTCCAGGTGCTCGCGCCTGCAGTGCTCGATGATCCAGGCAGCCACCGGCTCGATGCCCCTCATCGCCTCGTGGAACACCTCGTTCATCGGGCCGAACGCACAGAAGACGGCATTGCCGTATGTGAGCAGGCTCTCGCGGCCTTGCGGCGTCATCCCCACCGCGTCCGGAAAGACCTTGAGCGCATAGGCTTGCGCGATCTCGGTGACTACCTCGACATTGCCTTTGGCCAGAACGCGATCGATCAGCCGGTTTGCGTCTTGCTCGAAACCAGCACGCAGATGACGCAGGTTCGGTGCGGATAGAATTCGACCGACCACGGCGCGTCGGCGCGTATGCTCGGGCGGGTCGGCCTCCAGCAGCAAGCTGGGCGGCCGCCATGGCTTCTCCCTGAAGAAATTAGTGTAGCCGACCCCGCCACTCGAGCAATAGGTCGCCGGATCGGATGTGATCGCGATGCACTCGTCGTATCGCCCCGTTGCGTAGATCCGCCACTTGTCGAGCCAAACCAGCGGCCCGGCCTCGCGCAACTCCTCATGGTAGGAAAAGGGGTCGAGGATCGAAGACATTGCGAAAGGGTCGATGCCGGAGACAGGCACGCCCTCGGGAGGCGTCTCGGCTGCTGCCAGTAGGGTCATGTATGGTCTCCTCGACTGGATGCGATCTTGACACCCGGGCTGCGAAAGCCGCACCAGCGGGACGCTCAGCCGGCCTGACGCGCAGCGTGGCTCGAGACGTAGCGGCTCTCCGGCCGCGGTAGGTCGAGATTCTCGCGCAAGGTGGAACCCTCGTACTCGCTGCGGAACAAGCCCCGCTTCTGCAATTCGGGCACGACCAGCGCACAGAAATCATCGAGCGATCCCGGGATGTACGGCGGCATAATATTGAAGCCGTCGCAGGCACCCTTCACGAACCACTCCTCCATGTAGTCGGCGACCTCCTTGGGGTTGCCGACGAACACATTCTTGCCACGCGCGCCTGCAACGCGCTTGCCGAGCTCGCGGATCGTCAGGTTCTCATTGCGCGCCATCTCGATGATGCTCTCGTAGTGTCCTTTGCTGCCGTTGGTGGGCGGCAGCACGGCCGGCAGCGGCTCGTCGAGCGAATACTTGATCAGGTCCATCTCCCCCAGCATCGTGGAGAGGATCTCGCGCCCGACGATTGGGTGGATCAGCGACTGGATGAAATCGAAATCCTTGCGCGCGGCTTCCGTCGTTTCCGCCACGATCACGCTGAGTCCCGGCAGCACCTTGCAGTGGTTCGGATCGCGGCCGCACTTCACCATCCGGTTCTTCAGCTTGTCATAGTACGGCTTGGCGGCTCCGATCGTCAGATGTGGACTGAAGATCGCATTCGCATATTGCGCCGCCAGATCGATACCTTCCTCCGACGCACCCGCCTGCACGAGAACCGGCCAGCCTTGCGGCGGCCTCGGCACATTGAGCGGCCCCTTAACCTGGTAGTACGGACCCTTGTGGTCGAGATAGTGCATCTTGCCCGGCTCGAAGAATATGCCGCTGTTTTCGTCGCGGATGAATGCATCGTCGTCCCAACTGTCCCAAAGGCCCGTGACGACGTCGACGAACTCATGCGCCCGCTTGTAGCGCTCCGCATGCGGATAGGGCACGCTGCGATTGAAGTTGAGTGCCTCGACGGCCGAGCCGGAGGTGACAATGTTCCACGCTGCCCGGCCACCGCTGATACGGTCCAACGAGGCGAATTTCCGTGCGATGTGATAAGGTTCATTGTACGAGGTGGAGGCCGTCGTCACCAAGCCGATCTTTTCGGTCGCCATCGCGATCGCAGATAGAAGCGTGATCGGCTCAAAATTGGCGATGAACTGCACCGAACGGCTCTGCGCCTCGATGTCGGCCCGCCGCGTTGCCGCCGAGTCGGCCAGAAACACCATGTCGAACTTTGCACGCTCGGCCGTCTGGCAGATCTCGACATAGTGCTTGATGTTGACGTGAGCGTCCTTCTGAGCACGGGGATGGCGCCACGATGCAACGTGGTGTCCCGTAGGATTGAAGTAGGCACCGAGCCTCATCCGCCCCCTGTCGCCCATGGCATCCTCCGTGTGTTGTTGTTGTCTCGGAAACAAGTTTGGCCGCCAGTAGAGAACGCGACCGCTCGACGCCTTTGATCTGGGTCAAGAAAAGCAGCGCTCGCGTCGGCTCGCCTCACAGGCTCTGACGGTTCGTCCCGGTTAATCTAGGCGCTGTCCGGGCCCTTGCCCGACGTAAGTTTCCAACATCGCCAAGCAGCGACTGGGGGCGCAGTATCGCACGCTCGATCCGGTCGCGCTGTTGGCCGAGATTCGTAGCTGCCAGAAAGAGCTCGGCAAGTGTATCGATGCTCGCGGTATCAGGGTTGCGCAGGGACGTCCGGTCGCGAGCTAGCCGGTCCCGACCGAGGTGGGCGACTGCGCCCGACGGCTTGGAACACCGCTCGCCACCGAGTTCTCTGCGCGCAAAGTGGACAACGAACGCAGACCAATACCCGGCACTGCGTTCGAGATGCCGGCTCGGCTGGTTCTAATCGCGGTCGGTTTTTCAGCACCAAACCTCAGCGGGATTGGTACCGCTCTGGCAAGTGAATGGGAGATCCGCGGCAGTATCCACGCCAATGACGGCGCTTTCTCCACCAACGTGCCTGGCCTGTTTGCTACCGGTGATGTGCGTCGTGGTCAGTCGCTCGTGGTCTGAGCAATCCGCGAGAGGCGGCAGGCCGTGGTGGCGCCGCACAGGACGCGTGGTTACAAGTAGCCTTCGAACATTGGAAAGGGTGGGAAGTGAACGAAAGCCTTCTGCAAATGGTCGGACTGGACGTCAGCACTGGCATTTCAACTCTCGGTCAAATCCAGCCCCCGCAACCAACTCAGCCTATTGAAATGGTTGATGAAAACGAGGCCGCCGCGAGGCGGCTTTGTTGCGTTTGGGGCGCTAAAGGTACGCCAGTGGTACGCAAATGGTGTGCGCTAAGCCCCAGGCCTATCCCTTGAACACATTCTCCCGGTGCCAGCGCAGGAACTGCCGGTGCGGCTACAGCGTCGTGTCGTCGGGCGCGCGGAGGCGGCGGTCGGGGACGATGAGGCGGGCGGCGTCTTCGGGCAGGCCGCTGGTCATGGTGAGGATGGCGAGATCGTCGTCGACGGTGATAAGGCCGCGGTCAAACATCCAGTGCGCGGTGCCGGACAGCGCAAGCCCGTTGCGGACCAAATCCGGGCCAGCGCTGGCGACCGGGCGGACTATGTTCGCATTGATTCGAGCCGGCGTTCGTACTCCTCAACATAATGCGCGAAACAGTAGCCGAGTTGAGCGCCCAATACTGTATGCCAGGCGGTACAGAAGGCAGCAAGCGATGCCGGATCGGAACCCGATGGGTTACGGCCGCCGCCGGTCATCCAGACGAAGCCGGCGAAGAACACTGCCATGAGAATGCCAACCGTAATGGCGCCCGTGAACGCGCCGAAGCCGTCGAAAATCGCGCGTTGCGGTTTGCAGGCGATGACGGCGCTCGAGGCATAAATGATGCCGGCGGCCAAAGCGTGAAGGCCCATGGCGGTTAGTGCCGGGTTGGCACGAGTGGTCGCGTGGGTCAGCAAGTAGTGCATGATCAAGAGGCCAGCCAGCATCAACAGCGGCAGCGACCAGTGCACCAGTTTGTCGATAGAGCGCAGGCTGGCGGCGTGGCCGACCACGGTGTTGGTCCGCTTGGTGATGAACGTGCCGATCAAGAAGAGTAGGCAGGCGGCAGCGGATACATAGAAGAACACGTCCGCGAGGATCGTCTGCTCGGCCGCGAGCGGGCCCGCATCCGGGGTCGGCTTATGGGCTGGCGCCAGGAGGATGAGCGACAGAGCTAGCACGAAGCCAAGCACCGGACCCACGGCCGCGATCACTGCGTCGAGTGGTTTGGCAGAGCCCCATCGCACCGTCCCCCAGGCCGCAACAAGCCCGAATGGCACGCCGAGCAGCCATAACCAGGGCTGCTCAAGGGGCGAATGTATTACTCCCGCCGTCGAACAACAGATTTGAGACGATTAAGCCGGCAACCAGGCCGGCGAACGCCAGCCACCACATCGGCGAGAGCGTGTGCGGAACCATATAGAATGTGAACCGCAGTGGGGGCAAACGTGCCAATCAGCATACAAGGTTTACCCCGCCTTGCGTCGATTAAGGCATTAATGTCTAGCATGTTACTGGCAAAATCGTGGGGGTCAAAGTTCGAGTCCGAAAGGGGTCGTGTGTCACGAGCATCGCGGGTCCACACCGGGATGCGCAACTCAACGAGAGATGAAGGAAGGCCCTTCGGGCTCGGCGATCAGGAGCTGAGCTCAAGCCACTGCAAGCTGCTGCGGTCAAAAGCCGTGGTGGTGAGCGTTGCAGTCAAGGTTCGGACTGAAGTCCGGCCGGCAAGATCGAGGAAGGCGAGCGCAAGCGAACCGCTGCAGAAGCGTCGAAAGCGGATTAGGCGATGTCAGAACCGCGGGGTGACCCTTCCTGCGGGATAAGCTCGGGCGATGTCCTGAGACGGACCGAGCGGCATCCGGCGTGTAGGCGGCGCGAGCCTCGATCAGGCTCTTGTTGGGAACGTGAGAACCTGTGTGCCGTCGTGCTGGCCGGCGTTGATGGTCAGTCCGAAGGGAGAAGCCGCAAGCGGCTGCAACCGCGAGGGCGAGAGTACCGATGCGGCGCACAGGGACGGAGCAGCCCGTAGTAGTGACGAAGGCCCTGTAATGGGGCTGGAGCGAAGGGGCTGCGTTGTTCAGCCTGGCCTGCGGGCCAACCATCCTGTCGGAGGCGTGCTTCTGGCAGAGCGGGAGGAGCCCGTGGATCAGGCAAAGCCGTTCAGAATCGCCAAGCGTGAGGTCTGGGAAGCCTTCAAGCGTGTGAAGGCCAACCAGGGGGCGGCTGGAGTGGACGGACAGTCGATTGCAGACTTCGAGGCCAACCTTTCGGCGAACCTCTACAAGCTCTGGAACCGGCTGTCGTCAGGGAGCTATTTTCCTCCGCCGGTGCGCCGCGTTGATATTCCGAAGGCGAGTGGCGGGACGCGACCGTTGGGTATTCCGACGGTTGCCGACCGCATTGCCCAGGAGGTCGTCCGGCGCGCGCTGGAGCCGAACCTGGAGCCGGCGTTCCACGCCGATTCCTATGGCTACAGGAAGGGCAAGTCTGCGATTGATGCCGTGGCCAAGGCTCGCGAGCGCTGCTGGCGCTTCGACTGGGTTCTTGATCTCGACATCAAGGGTTTCTTTGACAGCCTTGATTGGAAGCTGACGCTCGCGGCCGTTCGTCGTCATACGAACTCGCCATGGGTGCTGCTCTACATCGAGCGCTGGCTGAAGGCGCCCGTGCAGATGGAGGACGGCTCGATCGTCGCGCGCACGACGGGCACGCCACAGGGCGGGGTGATTTCACCACTGCTGGCGAACCTGTTCCTGCATCATGCGTTCGACACGTGGATGACGGAGAAGTTTCCGCACATTCCGTTCGAGCGGTATGCCGACGATGCGCTCTGTCATTGTCGAAGCGAGGCACAAGCGCGGTTCCTGCAGGACGCGCTCAAAGCCCGACTGGCCGAATGCAAGCTGGAACTGCATCCCGAGAAGACGCGTATCGTCTATTGCAAGGATGTGGCGCGAAAGGGCGATTACCCAAGCATCCACTTCGATTTCCTGGGCTTTCAATTCCGTGCCCGGAAGGTGAGGTGGGTCGTGAAGGGCAAAGAGGTCTTCGCACACAGCTTCCTGCCGGCGGTCAGCCCGAAGGCGCAAACGCGCATCGGCCGGGAGATCCGGCGATGGGCGCTGCACCACCGCAGTGACAAACCCCTGGAAGACCTGGCCCGGATGTACAATCCCGTCATCCGTGGCTGGATCAGCTACTACAGCCACTTCTACCGGACGCAGTTGCGTCCGACGCTGAAACGGATCGACGCCTATGTCATCAGGTGGGCCCGTCGCAAGTACAAGCGGATGGTGCACCAAACCAAGGGCGGCAGGGACTGGTTCGACCGGCTTCGCCGGAAGACGCCGAGGCTCTTCGCCCATTGGCCGCTATGTCATGGGAACGGCCGAACATCGGGAGCCGTGTGAACTCGAGAGGGTCATGCACGGTTCTGGGAGCGCCCGGGGGTGAGATTCCCTCGGGCGACTCGACAAACGAGCGATCCGCTCCACAGCGCCAGTCGAACTGATAGGCTTCGCCCGGCGCAAAGCTCAGGGGCACGAACGCCGCCGCTGTCCGCTCGCCCTCGCGTATCGCCCACACGCGAGCGTAGCGGCGCACGTTGTCGTAGCCGCCGCGGTAGCCGGCCAGCCTGAGCTCCTCGAACATCCGCTGGAACGTCAGGCGCTCGCGCTTGGGCTTCTTCAGATTGTCCGCAAGCATCGTCTCAAGCGCCGGCACGAACTCGCCCAGGCGCGGCAGCGGCTGCTTGTCGCGAACATACCGGCGCTCGGTCGCCTCGCCCGTCGGCCCGGCGCGCACGATGTCGCGCACCGTGTTCCGCGCCAGCCGCAGATCCCGCGCGATCGCCTTGATCTTCCGGCCCTGGACGAAATACGCCCGCCGCACCCTGCCGATCGTATCCACTGTGATCATCCCCTGCTCGGCCTCTCGCGCGACTCACGCACAAGCGGCCAGTGTGACGATCGGGCAGAGGGGGCAAAATTAGACGCCGATCACCCCGATTTGGGGGTCAATTTTGCATGCCGGCGCACAGTAAAATAGGGGGGTACTGCCCACGGTTTGGCGTTTGCACTCCAGCAAGGCGGGAGCAACTTCGGTGCGACTCCGGCTTGGCGCTTGGAGCTCAATCCACATAAGCCGACATCGGAGGATCGGGATCGGCAACGATTTGCACGTCGCCGGCACTGTTCGGTCGAGGCGAGGCCTGCGGATTTCCAAATCAGCGCTGCTGCTCCACGGCGCGCGCTGCCATGGCGAGCTGCGGGTGAGGTTTGCCAAGTTTCCGTCGAGAACCATCTACGAGCACCCACGGCACGTAGTGGTTGCCGTCTGCCGCATGCTCATATCGAATGCCGCCGACATCGGCGCCGGTTGCTGCATCGTACAGCAGCCAAGCACTCGCACCATCTCGTCGCATCTTCAGTCGGTCAGCCATGAAGCGTCGATCTCGTCCGTTGTGCGGGGCATCGCATTACCCAGCGGCGGTGCCGCCGAGTGGCCCCTCGCGCCAAAGCCGCATCATGGCCGCGAGCGGGTTCGATTGTGGCGCGACATAAGGGCCTCTCGCAACATTAATGAGTTGGTGAGGCGTTCATCGCGCCATAATTGATACATGGCTTGCCGCACCGTCGGTCAATTGAGGCGCGGGGCCTCAATGGCTTGTTGTTTTCCAGCGCCTGCGTCCAGCATTGGCCTCTGTGCGGGGCGTGAGATCAAATCCGCCGTCGCGCGTGCCGCCTCGAAGGTCTGTGGGCGTGCCAAAATCCGGATGAGCTTGCCGGTTTCTGTACGGCTGCCGCAAGCCCGTGCGGTATTTGAAGTTAGAATAATTCAATGCAGCTGGCGTTGACTTCCGAATTTCCGTCGGGCTTTTCTGGCGTCCAACATCTTGGAGCTTGAATGCGGCCGAGAGGAACTGGTCCATTGCCGCGATTGGAGAGATGAAATGTCGTTTCATTCGGACGTTCGACTGAGCTGTCGACCACGAGCTGTGGCCGTCGGGGCGCTGACAGCTTGCCTTGCTATGATCAGCATGCTGCCGGCAGCGACGGCGCAGGGGGGCGGGCAGGTCAATGTCTACTCCTACCGTGAGCCGCCGCTCATCGAACCGCTCATCAACGCGTTTACGAGCAAGACCGGCGTCAAGGTCAATCTGCTTTCGGCACCGAGAGGGCTGGCAGAGCGGATGGTCGCGGAGGGCGCCAACAGCCCCGCAGATGTGCTGTTCACCGTCGACATCGGCCGCTTGGCGGACGCCAAGGCCAAGGGCGTGTCCCAGCCGGTTTCCTCCAAGCTTCTCGACGCCAACATACCCGCCGCATTCCGCGATCCGGAGGGCCACTGGTTTGGACTTACGGTGCGCGCTCGGCTGGTTTTCGCCTCGAAAGAGCGCGTCAAGCAGAGCTCGATAACGTATGAGGAGCTGGCCGAGCCGAAGTGGAAGGGCAAGATCTGCGTTCGCTCAGGCCGCCATATCTACAATGTCGCGCTGCTGGCGTCGATGATAGCCCAACATGGCGAGGCCAAGGCCGAGCAGTGGTTGCGCGGCCTGAAGGCCAACCTGGCGCGCAAGCCCGCGGGCGGCGACCGGGACCAGATCAAGGACGTCGCAGCCGGAATCTGCGACCTTGCAATCGGAAACAACTATTATCTTGCCGCGTTGGAGACTGGCTCGCCGGCTCAGAAGTCCTGGGCCGGCGCCGTCAAGGTGCTGTTTCCGAATGCCGATGACCGGGGAACGCATGTCAATGTGTCCGGCGCCATGCTGGCAAAGCACGCGCCGAACAAAGCTAACGCGATCAAGCTCATGGAGTTCCTCAGCTCGGATGAGGGACAGCGCATATACGCCCAGCAGGTCTACGAATATCCGCTGAAATCGGGCATTGAGGTTGCGGACCGGGTCAAGGCCTGGGGCGCATTGAAGCCGGACACGCTGTCGATGGACAGGATCGCGAAACTGCGCAAGGCAGCCGCGACCATGGTCGACCGGATTGGTTTCGATCAAGGGGCAGGCAGATAGTTGCAGTCCGCGTCCGCAGCCATGTCATCGGCCCCACTTGAATTGGGCGCCTCAACGTCATGTGTCGGGAGCAGCGAATCCGGAGCCGATCGTAATCATCGGCCCCGACCGCAAGCACAAATCAGTAACGTACCAACTAGTGAGGCGTCGCGCCTTAATTGACCGATGGGTGCGGCAAGGTTGATGTCAATTATGGCGCGATAAATGCCTCACTAAGCTATTGATGTTGCTAGTGGTCTTCATGTCGCGCCTCAATCGTCAACGGTTGCCGCTAGTGTTCCGGTTCTGACATTCGCTTCCCTGTGCGGCCATGCTCCGAGCAAATGTCAGTGCCATGATGAACACTAGCACGTATATTTTTTTGGTGTAGCTTTTGCACCTGATGTTTGGTTTCGAGCCCAGCCGCAGCCGGGTACCAAACGTGAAACGTCAGGTACGCTACACTAGCCAGCGGCGGCATAGGTTATCTTGAGGGAGTCGATCATGTTCGGCTCCCCGAGTTGCTATGGGCTTGGATTCGCGTCAGCGTTTGGTGTGGATACGGATCGGCTGCAGTTGCGGCGGCGGGGCGATTATTGATTGCGCATGGCCGTGGACAGAAGCGAACACTGCCCGCGCAACGCTCTTGCCTGCTTCGATAGCGATTTGACCGGTTCCTGCGCTCGGCAGCATGGAATCTTTCGATCGGTTGAGAGTTCGGTACGCGTTTGACTGGACCTTGATCACTCGTGTCCATGAAGGTTGTGCCCCTCTGCGTTAGTCGATGCCGGGTTATTCATACGGCGCCGAACACCGCAGAGGTGGGGACACGCATTGGTCGCTTCCAATCGTTAAATTGGATTCTTTAATCGATTTTTCCTATCAAACGGTCCGGTGCCCTGGTTCCCTGCACGGTGCCGCCTATATCCCGCTCACCGGCCGGTCTGGCCGGAAGGGGGAAGTCCATGCCCAACCTACGGCAACTCGAATACCTTGTCGCCATTGCGGACACTCGACACTTTCGCCGGGCAGCGGAGCGGGTGAACACGAGCCAGCCGACGCTGAGTGAGCAGTTGAAGGCTCTGGAGGAGCGTCTTGGCGTTCAATTGGTGGAACGTTCCAGATCGCAAGTGATGCTTACGCCGGTCGGTGCGGAGGTTGTCGAGGTTGCGCGCCGCATGCTCGCCGATGCAATCAAGATCCGCACAATCGCACAGAGCGGCGGCAAGGATCTGGCTGGTGTCATGCGGCTTGGCCTGCCATCCACTATCGGCCCCTACCTGTTGCCGCGGGTGATCCCCGAATTGCACGTAGCGTATCCTGAGCTCAAACTCTACGTCCGCGAAGAGCTGCCCAACAACCTGCCGCGCGCGCTGGAAGACGGCCAGCATGACGTCATCATAACCCTGCTGCCCGTGCGCGGAGCCGATTTCGTCAGCCAGTCGCTGTTCCGCGAGACGCTCTTTCTGGCTGTAGCCGCAGATCATCGCCTATCGGGCAGGTCCACCGCGCGGCGCAGCGATCTCGAAGGAGAGGACGTATTGGCGCTGGGGCCCGGCCATCAGTTGCATGATGTGGTGCTCGCTTTGTGCGAGGAGTTCGGTGCCCGGCTCCGCTACGACTATGAGGGAACGAGCCTCGATACGTTGCGCGAGATGGTAGCGATGGGGCTTGGTATCACCTTTCTGCCAGGACTTTATGTGCGTTCGGCCCTGGTGCGCGACGATACGATAAAGACGCTGGAGCTCGAGGGCCGTTCGGTCTATCGGACGGTCGGCATGGTGTGGCGCAAGTCCAGTGCGCGCCACGCCAGCTTCGAGACACTCGCTCAGATCATCAGAAGTACGGCCTCCCGGGAGTTCGACGACGTTTCCGCGCTCGTCTGAGTTGTCGGCAAACGCGTGCGGCTGTCTGAAGCAGGCCCAATAATCGGTGAATTTACATGACCGCTCTCGAAGCAATGCTTGTCGCGAACTGGCTCGGCATGCCCGTCTACATCTGGCTGAGCTTTATTGCGTTTGTCATTTTAATTCTCGCGCTCGATCTCGGCTTGTTTCATCGCGAAGCGCATGAAATCTCCCTGCGGGAAAGTGCGGTGCTGGCATCGATCTGCATCACACTCGGCTTCTCTTTCTCGGCCGTTGTCTGGTGGCTTTACTACAATGGCACCGGCGTATCCATGGATCGTGAAATTGCTGGCGCCGCGACCGCGGCTGAGCGTGCCAGCATAGCCTGGGAGCTCTATCTGACCGGTTGGCTGATCGAGCAGACACTGGCATTCGACAACATCTTTGTGATGTCGATGATATTCACGTATTTCGCCGTTCCCCGGCAATACCAGCATCGCGTGCTGTTCTACGGCATTCTTGGTGTGATCGTGCTGCGCGCGATCATGATCGGGCTCGGCACGGCCCTGGTCCATCAGTTCGGATGGATACTCTACGTGTTCTCGGCGTTTCTCTTGTTTACCGGCATCAAGATGCTTGTCATGGTCGACGAGAAACCCGATCTTGAGAACAATGTCGTGCTGCGCTGGATGCGGCGGTGCATACCCATCACGAGCGACTTCGAGGGACAGCGCTTCTTCGTGAAGCGGCCCGATCCGCAGACGGGCCGTGTCGTCCGTCACGCCACGCCGCTGTTCGTGGCACTTATTCTCATCGAATTCGCAGACATCATTTTTGCCGTCGACTCGGTACCGGCGATCTTCGCCATCACCCAGGATCCGTTCATCGTCTACACATCGAACATCTTCGCAATCCTCGGCCTGAGATCGCTGTACTTCGTGCTCGCGGCGATGGTGCATCGCTTCCACTATCTGAAGTATGCGCTGGCCTTGGTGCTCATCTACGTCGGCGGAAAAATCTTCGTGCAGAAGTTCATAGGCAAGATCCCGCCCGAGGTAAGCCTGATCGTGACTGTCACAATTCTTGCCGGAGGCATCATCGTGTCATGGCTCGCCACACGCAATAACCGGCGAACATCGGACGCAGCGCGACAAGCCTGATCGCTGTAGTTGACCTGTCGTTTCCAATTTGGAGAGAAACCATGTTGTCCCAGGACAACCTGAATGCGGTGCTGGACTTCGTGAAACGCAATGAGGCGCTCGTCGAGGTCTTCGTGTTCCTGCTTGGCTTTGCCGAATTTCTGGTTTTCGTATCTTTCTTCGTGCCGGCCAGCGTTTTGTTCCTCGGCATTGCTGCGTTGCAAGCGGCAAGCGATGCGCCGCTTCTGCCCATTTTGCTGTCGGGAGCCGCCGGAGCGCTGGCGGGTGATATCGTCTCTTATGTTCTGGGTTGGCGCGTCCGCCACAACGTGGAGAATTGCTGGCCGTTCCGTTCCAACCCCGGATTACTGGCACGGACCAGAGCCATGTTCGAAAGCAGGGGCGTCTATGCTGTCGTCGTCGGCAAGTTTGTCGGGCCGTTGCGTCCGTTGATACCGTTTGTCGGCGGAGCCATGCACATGCCATGGGCGACATTCACGATCGCCAGTGCGGCCTCTTCCTTCGCCTGGGCCGCGGTATTCCTGGCGCCCAGCTATTATGGGATGAAGCTGCTGTTTCCGTTGTGAAGCGGCAGTCCACCGCCTGCTGCCGCCGCACGGATAAGCGGTCTGCATGGTCTCATTCGGCCGCAGGCGAGCCCGCCAGTGTAGGATAATCGATATAGCCCTTGGCGCCGCCGCTGTGGAACGTCGCTTCGTCGCCCGGCTGTAGGTCCGCGCCGAGACGAAACCGCTCGACGAGATCGGGATTGGAGATGAAAGGAATGGCAAAGGAGACGAGGTCAGCCTTGCCTGAGGCGATCACCTCCTCCGCCGTTTCGCGCCCATAACCGCCATTGACGATCAGCGCGCCCCCGAATGCCTTACGGAAAACAGGTATCAGCGCGGGAACCTTCTCGTCCGGCTTGTGCCGCTCGCCCGGGCCTTCTACCAGCATGATATAGGCGATGCCGCGCCGGCTCAGGTGCTCGGCCGCGTATCCGAAGGTCTCCACCGGATTGGCGTCGAAGATGCCATCGCCCATGGCGTGCGGGGCGAATTTGATCCCGACGCGATCCTTGCCCATGACGGAGATGGCGGCGTCGACCACCTCCAGCATGAAGCGGGCGCGGTTCTCGGCGCTGCCGCCGTATCGGTCTGTCCGCTGGTTGGTGCCGCTGCGCAGGAACTGATCGATGAGATAGGCGCTGGCGCCGTGCACTTCGACGCCGTCCATGCCGGCGCGCCTGGCGTTCATCGCTGCGTTGCGAAACTCGTCCACGATCCCCGCAATCTCGTCTGTTTCGATGGCGCGCGGCATGCCAAAGGGGCAGGGGCCATTGACGCCGTTTATCGTGCCCTTGGCGGCGATCGCGGAAGGGGCGAGCACCGGCGCGCCGCCCGGCATGCGCGTTGGGTCCGCCTTGCGGCCGAGGTGATAAATCTGCTGGAAGATCAACCCGCCAGCCTCGTGCACGCGCGCGGCCACCTTGGCGAAGCCCTCGACATGATTTTCCGCGAAGATCGCCGACGCATGCGGCCGGCTCTGGCTCATGATCGAGATACTCGAGGATTCCGTCACGATGAGGCCAGCACCGGCGCGTTGCGCATAATATTCCGCCACCATGTCCGTGGGCGCGCGATTGGTGTCGGATCGTGCACGCGCCATCGGCGCCATGACGACGCGGTTCTTCAGCGTGAAGGCACCGACCTTTACGGCAGAGAGAAGCTTCATCCGAAACACTCGTCGTTGGCGCGCGCGGCGCTATTTTCGGGGACCGCAGGCTGGCTTGCCCGCCGCGGGCGATGATCTGGGTCTGTGCTGGCCGGCGGCCTGTGCGGGAGCGCTCAACATGCGCCGGAGAGCGGGGGGCACATCCGCTTCAAGTCTAGCCGGACGGATGTTCGTTCAACAAGATCTGCGCGCGAGCGGCTTGGCGACCCGGAACTCCCCCGAGGGCCGAAAGTTCATGCGACTGAAAACAGGCGGTTGATCAAACGCTGGCGGAGAGGGGGGGATTCGAACCCCCGAGACCGGTCACCCAGCCTGCCGCATTTCGAGTGCGGTGCTTTCAACCACTCAGCCACCTCTCCAGCCGATATAGCGCTGTCAGCGTTCCAGCACGTGGCGTGCAGTATACTGTCAGCGCATCCTCGGGTAGAAGCTGCAACGGCAGCGCCCGAGGTGAATGCGATACGAGATGCATGCAACACGGGATGCATGCGATACAAGTCGTCGGGTCCGTCCTGTGACTTGTCGGCCGGCCCGAACTGCGCCTCATAGCCGAACCGTGCAGGCCTCGCAACACCGAACAGGCACACCGAATGGTCGCGGGGCGAATTCTCATGCTTGCCTGCAACCCGCTACTCAACTATACAGGCGCTTCCGCTGCCCCGTTCGTCTAGTGGCCTAGGACGCCAGCCTCTCACGTTGGTAACACGGGTTCGAGTCCCGTACGGGGCGCCAATTGTTCTTGCGGGCAGCCGCCACACCAACCCTGCCCGCGTGGCGCTGTTCGAAGTTTCACTTCTCGGGCGCGCCAGTATTGGCTATCTGCACAAGTCGAGCTCGGCGCCCGGTCGATACGTGGCTCGGCTGGCCGTGGTCCTGCGGCCGCGAAGTCTCCGCCGCTGTCACTGGACACGCACCTTGCCTCTCGACGTTGACCGTATTTGCGGCCGTCTGAGGATGATTTTGCGATTTGGCGCATCAATATCAAGGCCCGCCGCTGCGCTCCCCGGCGTCATGGCCGCGGCCACGCTCGCAGTCATCTCAGCCGCTGACGCTCGAGCCCCTGCGCGCAATGCCCCGTAACGCCGCTCGCTCATTCGCGCTGCGTTGCCAGTCTACACGGGGCGCGCTACTGGGATGGGAGTGCCCGCTGTTGGCTGCGCGACCCGCTCCCGGCCTGGGCGGAGCCTGATTGGGGGAGAATGTCGAGGTGGCAGGCATGTCCGCAAACGCAGCGCCTTCGAGGGCGGGTGCAGGAGGCAGCGCTGGGATCGGCAGGTCTGTCCTGCGGAAAGAGGACAGGCGGCTGCTGACCGGCAACGGGCGCTACAGTGATGATCTTTCGTTGCCGGGGCAGCTTTTCGGCTATGTCCTGCGTTCACCGCATGCTCATGCCGTCATCCGCGCGATCGAGACTGCAGCAGCCAGGGCCGCGCCCGGTGTCGTCGCCGTTCTGACACGCGACGATATCCAGGCCGATGGAGTGCGACCGATCCCGCCGGATTTTTTCTTCCTGGGCCCGATCGAGGTGCAGCGCCAGTTGCCGGATGTTATCCTGGTCAATTCGGACGGCTCCGAGATCTTCCCCTCCCCCTACAACCTGCTGGCGATCGACCGGGTGCGGTTCGTCGGCGAGGGTGTTGCTTTCGTCGTCGCCCAAACCCTCGAGCAGGCGAAGGATGCGGCCGAGCTGATCAAGATCGATTATGACGTGCTGGCGGCCGTCAGCGTAACCCGCGACGCAGCCGGCCCGGACGCCCCGCTGCTGTGGCCGGACACCACGTCCAATGTCTGCGTCGATGGTGAGGTCGGCGATCCGGCCGCGACTGGGGCCGCCTTCGCGAACGCCGCACACGTTGTCACGCTCGACACCTGGATCCAGCGCGTGACCGGTGTGCCCATGGAGGCGCGCACCTGTGTCGGCGTCTATGATGCGCAGTCGGATCGCTACACTTTGCATGCCGGCTCCGGTGGCGTGGTGCGACAGAAAGGTGAGATTGCCGGGATACTCGGAGTTGCCCCGGAGCAGGTGCGCGTCGTTGCGCACGACATCGGCGGCAACTTCGGCACCAAGAACTCGATCTTTCCCGAGTTTGCGTTGTCGGTCTGGGCATCGCGGCGCACCGGACGGCCTGTGAAATGGACGTGCGAGCGATCCGAGGCCTTTCTCACCGACTATCAGGGGCGCGACCTCGATGCCCGCTGTGAGCTTGCGCTGGACAAGGACGGCAACTTTCTTGCCATCCGCGGCGAGAACCTCTCGAACCTCGGCGGGTACGCGGCTTCGACGATCCCTTTGCGCAAGGGCCTCGGAATCATGAGCGGGCTTTATCGGATTCCGGCCGCCTGTTTTCGCGGCCGCGCAACGATGAGCAACACGCCGCCGACCGCGCCCTATCGCAGTGCCGGCCGGCCCGAGGCGATGTTCATCATCGAGCGGATCATCGACAAGGCTGCGCAGAGCTGCGGCTTCGATCGCATCGACCTGCGCCGGCGCAATCTGATCCGGCCCGACGAGTTGCCGTACCGGAACGCGGTCGGCGTCGTCTATGACAACGGCGAATACGAGCACGTGATGAACCGGGCGCTGACGCTGGCTGACTGGAATGGTTTTGCGGAGCGGCGCAGGAAAAGCGAGACGCAAGGTCTCCTGCGCGGCATCGGGCTGGCGAACTACATCGAGCTCACGCTCGGCAACCCGCGCGAGCGCGCCGAGGTCACGGCAAATCCCGATGGCAGCGTGGACGTCGTGATCGGTACGCTTGCAAGCGGACAGGGCCACGAGACCAGCTTTGCGCAATGTGTATCGGAATGGCTCGGTGTTCCATTCGAGCAGGTCCGGCTGATCCAGGGCGACACGGATATCGTCCCGGTGGGCGGTGGTTCGCATTCAGGCCGTTCGATGCGGATGGCAGGTTTCGTGATGGGCAAGGCGTCGGCGGACGTGATCGAAAAGGGCAAGCGCATCGCTGCCCGGATGCTCGAGACCAGCGCGGACGACATTGCGTTCGAATCCGGCATGTTCTCCCGTCGCGGCACCAATCGTTCCGCCTCGCTGGCTGAGGTGGCGACCGCTGCGCGCGACCGCGCAGACCTGCCCGATGAACTCAAGGGCAGGCTGGCGGCGGAATGCAACCACCTCTTCAAGGAAGGCGGCTTTCCGTACGGATGTCATGTTTGCGAGGTCGAAATCGACCCGGAGACCGGTCATGTCAGACTGGACCGCTATGCTGCGGTGGACGACGTCGGCCGCGCCATCAATCCGATGATCCTGCACGGCCAGGCTCATGGCGGCATTGCCCAGGGCGTCGGCCAGGCGATGTGGGAGCACGCGCACTATGATGCTGCAAGCGGCCAAATGCTTGCAGCCAGTTTCATGGACTACGCCATGCCGCGCGCCGATACGCTGCCGTCGTTCGTCACGGATATCAGCGAGGTGCCGAGCCCAACCAATCCGCTTGGCGTCCGTGCCGGCGGCGAAGGCGGCACGACGCCGGCGCTGGCCGTGGTCGTCAATGCCGTTGTCGATGCGTTGCGGCCATTCGGGGTGACGCATCTCGACATGCCGGTGACGCAGGAAAAAGTATGGCGCGCGATCAACAGCGGCCGATAGAATTGGTTCGACCATAGGAGCCCAGAATGACGACCCTCGACATGGATCAATTCCGCCTGCGTCGCTTCGTGGAACGCCTCATCGAGATGGGCGAGGTGGAGGTGCATGACGAGCCCGTCGCGCTGGCGGATCTGTCAGGCATCATCGAGGCGACCGACAAGGCCACGCTGTTCCGCAACGCCGGACCGCAGGGCCTGGAGGTTGCCGCGGCGGTGTCCGGTTCCCGTCGGCGTCTGGCTGCCGCCTTCGGGGTCGGCGAGCGCGAGATCACGCGCGATGTCATGCGCCGCCTCGCCAATCCTCAATCCGTGATCGAGGTCTCCGCCGGCGATGCCCCAGTGCAGGACGTCGTTGTGACAGGCGATGCGGTCGACCTGACAAAGCTGCCGTTTCACCTGCAGCACGAGCGTGATGGTGGCGTCTATATTTCCTCCGGGCTGGATTTCACGATCGATCCGGCCACGGGCAAGCGCAATGTCGGTGCCCGTCGTCTGATGTTGCGCGGCAAGCGCGAGATGCGCACCAATCTCACCGACAACTCCGACCTGAAGGTGATGTACATCGCGGCCGTAGAGCGCAGGCAGCGGCTGCCGGTGGCGTTCGTCGTGGGCCATCATCCGATCGACTTCTTCGCCTCGGGCCTGAAGATCCCGACGGACGAGTTCGCACTGCTGGGCACATTGCGCGGCGCACCGATCCCCATGGTCAAGTGCGTGACCAGCGATATCCTCGTGCCCGCCGACGCGGAGATGGTGATCGAGGCCTACATCGACGAGCAGGGCTACCGCGAGATGGACGGGCCATATGGCGAGTTCTGGGGCTACTATGGCGCGATGCACATCGATCCTGTCGTGCATGTCACGGCCATCACCCACCGTCGCGACGTTCTCTACCAGACGACATTGCACGGCCCTGTGCGGCTGGCGCGACAGGAGGCCAGCCACACCACATCGGTCGCCGCGGAGATGGTCTCCACGCGCGCGTTGAAGGCGGCAGGCATCGAGCCGGCCGCGATCCATTCGCCACCAGCAGCGCCCATCTTTCACACCATGCGTTTAGCGCTGGCGGATGCATCGCCGGAACAGGTGAGCAAGGCGATGGAGGCGCTGTTCAAGGTCAAGGGCGTGAAGAACATCTACATCGTCGACGACGACATCGACGTGTTCGACGATGACGCGATGACCTGGGCCATGGCGACGCGGCTCAACCCGGAGAAGGACGTCTACATTCCGGATACGAAGCAAGTCGCATTCTATGCCGACCCAAAGGCCGATGCCGACGGGCTCGTTCACAAGATCGGCTATGACCTGACCGATGCCACCGCCAAGTCGACCCACGTGAAGTTCGCTCGGCCGCGCCCGCCTGCGGTGGCGACGACGCCATCCAATGCCAGCGTCAGGCATGCGCTCGAGGCGGGACCCAAGTACTTCGTGGAGATATTGTCCGCGGTTGGCAGCCGAGACGGGCGCGAGGTTGCACTGGAGCTTGATGCGCTGCGGGAGAGTGGGGAGTTGACGCGGCTCGACAATGGCGAGTACGCGCTGATGTCGCAAACCCCTGGCCGCGAGCGCGTGGTCTGAGGCAGTCGGATCGGTAGCGCTTGGCGGCATGCCAGTGGGTGCTGCTTGCCACGCGGTGCTGATGAAATGTCCGGGCGTGGGAGTCAACCGAGCCCTGCCCGGCCTTCGTGATCGCTGACCGCTGGATTTTCTGCCCGTCCGCGACTACGGTAGTGGCATGCCACACAACCGACGGGAGACAGCATGGCCGGACGCACCATGTACGAGAAGATCTGGGACGCCCACGTCGTATCCGTCAACGCGGCCCCTGTGCCCCTTCTCTATATTGACCGTCACTTCATTCACGAGGCGACGTCCCCGCAGGCCTTCGCAGGCCTCAAGGCGGCCGGCCGCAAGGTTCGCCGCCCTGACCTGACCTTTGCCGTCATGGACCATTCCGTGCCCACCACGAGCCGTGATGTCTCCACCGTCACCGGCAATCGCGCCAGGCTGTTCAGCAATCTCGCTCAGAATTGCGAGGAGACCGGTGTCCGCCTGTTCGACCTGAAGAGCAGGAACCAGGGCATCGTCCACATCATCGGTCCCGAGCTCGGTATTACCCAGCCGGGTCAGACGGTGGTCTGCGGCGACAGCCACACGTCGACGCATGGAGCTGTCGGCACGCTTGCCTTCGGGATCGGCACCAGCGAGGTCGAGCTGGCGCTGGCGACGCAGTGCCTGCCGCAGTTCAAGGCGAAAACGATGCTGGTGCGCATCGATGGGCGGCGGCCAAACGGTATCACCGCGAAGGATCTCATGCTGGCGGTGATCGAGAAGGTCGGCTTTGCGGGTGGAACCGGTCACGTCATCGAGTACGGGGGCGAGGCCGTCCGGGCTTCGACGATGGAAGAGCGTATGACACTGTGCAGTATGTCGATCGAGTGCGGCGCCAAGGCTGGCATGGTCTCCCCCGACGAGATCACCTACGCCTATCTCAAAGGCCGCCCCTATGTCCCGACCGGCAGCGCGTTCGAAGCGGCGGTCGAGGGCTGGAAGACATGGGCGACGGATGAAGGTGCCAGCTTCGACACCGTCGTGACACTCGATGCGAGCGCCGTCAGGCCGAAAGTGACCTGGGGCACGAACCCCGGGATGGTGTCCGACATCGACGGCGTCGTGCCGGAGCCCGCTGTCTATCCGGACCCGGAGGAACGCGAATCCGTCGAGCGCGCGCTGGAATACATGGACCTGAAACCGGGCACGCGGATCACTGACATTGCGCTCGATCGCGTGTTCATCGGCTCGTGCTCGAACGGTCAGATCGAGGACCTTCGCGACGCGGCGCGCGTGCTTGCCGGGAAGCGTGTGGCGGCCACGATCAAGCAGGCCCTCGTCGTACCTGCCACGACACAGGTCAAGCTGCAGGCCGAAGCAGAAGGGCTGGACAGGATCTTCAGCGAGGCCGGTTTCGAGTGGCGCCATTCCGGTTGCAGCATGTGCATCGGGATGAACGAGGATGTACTGCCGCCGGGCGAGCGCTGTGCCAGCACATCGAATTGCAATTTCGAGGGTCGGCAGGGCAAGGGCGGGCGCACCCACCTGGTCAGCCCGGCCATGGCGGCGGCCGCTGCCGTAGCCGGCCGGTTCGTCGACGTACGCTCGTTCTGAAGCATAAGCGAGGACTTCAATGGAGCCTTTCAGTGGCCACACGGGTCTGGTCGTTCCCCTGGACCGGATCGATGTCGACACCGACCAGATGGTGCCGAAGCAGTTCATTCTCCGTGGCACGCGGGATGGCTACGGCCGCGACCTGTTCCATGACTGGCGCTATCTGGAGAATGGTGAGCCGAACCCAGATTTCGTTCTCAACGCCCCCCGGTACGAGAGCGCGTCCGTGCTGCTCGCCAAAGCGAATTTCGGCTGCGGCTCGAGCCGCGAGCATGCGGCCTGGGCCGTCAAGGACTACGGCTTCAAGGTTGTCATCGCGCCCAGCTTCGCTGACATCTTCTACACCAACGCGTTCAACAACGGCGTACTTCTGGTCGCGCTGCCTGCCGAGCAGGTCGAGGAGCTGTTCCGCAGGGCGGAGGCAAACGAGGGTTACGAGCTGACGGTGGATCTGGAGACGATGTCGATTACCGACAACCGGCAGCTGCGCATTCCCTTCGAGCTCGACGCCTTCCGCCGCAATCGGATGATGAAGGGCCTCGATGACGTTGGCGCGATCCTCGAGCATGAGACGGCGCTGAGCTCGTTCGAGGCGCGCCATTCGATTCCGGCGCCTGAGATGACCGGCCCGGTCGACGTCAGGGTGTCCCGGCCATGAGCGGTGCCGGTGCGCATCCCGAGGAGGGAGTTCCCGGTGAGGTCGTGCTCGACAGGATTATCGAGCCGCGCGGATACCACGCGCTGGAGATCAGGCAAGGTGAGGTCCTGCGCATCGTTGATGTCGAGGGCCAGCAGGTGGCCGGGCTGACATGCTTCAATCTGCATCGCCTCGATGAGAAGCTGTCTTCTCCCAACACGCTTGGCCTCAACCGGCAGGTATACCCGGGCCTCGGCTACAAGCTGTTTTCTGACGAAGCCGGATTGATGCTCACGATCACGGCCGATACCTGCGGTACGCACGCGATGATTGCCGGCGCCTGCTCCAGCCACATGAACGCATTGCGCTACGGTGAGAAGGATACGCCCAACTGCCGCGATAATCTGGCCATGGCGGTGGCGCCATGGGGGCTCGCCTGGAAAGATGTTCCCTACCCCATCAACGTATTCATGAACGTGCCGGTGGGAGCTGATGGCACCTATGAGATCGATTTCCCGAAATCGAAGGCCGGCGATTATGCGGACTTCACGGCGGGAATGGACCTGTTGGTCGCGATCTCGAATTGCCCACAGGACAAGAACAAGGTGAATGCGTTCAAGCTGAAGCCGGTACGTATCATTCATTACCGGCCCGCGCACTAGGGCGTGCACCGGGGCGTCGAGGCTACCTTGGTCTGACCGAGCTGACCGGAGCAATTCAGGGGTATGCTGAACCCTTCAGGCCGTGCCGCGGCGCAGTGTTCCGCCGTCAGGTTCAGCTCTTGCGCTGGGCCGATAACTCGAGCAGCGCGCCGATCAGCAGCCCGGCAGCAAGGCCGATGGCGTGCGCGGCCAGGCTGATCTGCGGTATATTGATATCGATCACGAATTGGATCACCAGAACAATCGCGATGATGACGAGGCCGCGTCCATCCAATGCATCCCGGTAGCGCGTCCATCCAATCAGACGCCGGACCACCTCGTAGCCGATCAAGGCAAATATCGCGCCGGATGCGCCCACAAGCACGGCAGGCTGGCTCCAGCCGATCCACATTACGCCGAGCACGCCGGCCGATGATGCGAGGCCGCCGCCGAGGTATGCCGTCAGCATGCGCAGTGATCCGACGCGCGCCTCGCAGTCGCGCCCGAGCAGGAACAGAAGCAGCATGTTCACGCCCAGATGCAGCGCGCCGTAGTGAAGGAACAGCGCCGAGCCGAGCCGCCACCATTCTCCGGCTTCGATCAGCAATGGCGGCCACATGCCGCCGAAACTGACCACCGTGCGCAAATGCTGCGAGCCGCCATAGACTTCCAAAGCCGCGAATGCAGCGAGGTTGAGAGCGATCAGGAGGTATGTGACGGGGGTTCGTCCGGATCGGATCGGCGCAGCAACCGGCTGGCGCAACAACCATTGTTCCGCCGTCGCAAGCGCTTCGCGCTCATGCGCCGTCAACTGGGCCGCTCCATCCGGCGTCAGCTCCAGTTGTCGCGAAGCTGCCTGTCGTGTCGTTGGATTGACCGCCGAGGTCGCGAGGTCCTGCATCGCTTCGCGCCACCAGGTATCGTTGGGCGAGGCGTTGCGCGCCGCTACTGCTCGCCAATACAACTTTGCGTCGTTATCCAGCACCCGCAGCCGGTGATCGAGCAGCCGCTCGACCCCGTCGCGCCGGCCATTGAATGCCATGACGAACAGAAGTGCAGTGTAGAGGTCGTTGCCGAGCAGCCTCGACCTGGCGGCTTCGTAGGCAGCGATCATGGGCCCCAGGCGCCCCGTCTCGCCCAATGACCTGATCTCCAGCACCTTCAGCTCGCCCGCAAACTCGGGATAAGCGCGGGCCAAAGCTATGAGGCGCTCCCAATCCCCGTTTATGCGCGCCTCGACCACCTCCAGCAACGCGCGCTCATGCGGCGGGGCGCGCGTCTGCAGATCGCGCAGGGCAGCCGCTTTCTCCACCAGTGTTTCCTTTGATTGGGCCAGCAGTGACTGCGCGAGAAAGCGGGCACGAGCGGTCGGGTGGAAAATGGCTGCCCATCGGGCCAGCCGGGCCGCGTCCCGCATTCGGTTGCTCCCAGCCCGCCGAATGGCGATGCTCACAAGCACGGAAGGCACGAGCACGAAAGGTACGAAAACCGCTGCCAGGATCGCACCAGCCCAGTCCGAGCCGGCATACAGCATCGCCGCGCCGAGTGCGAGCACGCCGGCGTGGATCGCCATCCAGTCGCGCATGCCTGGTGGCCGGTAGATCAGCAGAATCAGTATCGCCATCAGCGATACGGACATGATGTTGACGACGAGAAACAGTTGCAGGCCCATGCGGCTCCTTTGCGCGCAATTCTCGACGTTGGTAGGGCAAGCCTGCCGGCTCGGGTTTTAAACGCTCGAAGCCCGACTGTGTCCTTGTGGTATGCGCGAACCTGACGCGCAACAGGATAAACTTTGGCTGAATGCCGCTCTCAGCCACCGTTCAGGCGCAACCTGTCATACTTCCAATAATGCCTAGTCGCCACCCAAGCCCCGGCGACATGGCCTCGCAGGCCGAAGATGGACCAGGAGCGGCAAATGAACGAGATCGCGCGTAGTGCCGCCCTGGCCGTGATTGGCATTGCCATCACGTTTGCCGGCATCCTGGTCATGTTCAAGGGAGAGTTGCTGTTTCCCAGCTGAAGCACTTGCTCCGGCCGTCGTTAGAGCAGTATCCGATCGGACGCGATCGCTTCAGCGATCGACCGATCGGATAAAACTGCTCTATATTTTTGATTTTAGAGCATCTTTATCCGACCAGTGAACCGCGGCTGCGGTTCTGTCTGGTTGGATGATGCTCTAGCGTCCACTTATCGCAGGCACGCACGAACCGCCGGAATCACCATTGCGACTGACTGACCTTGCCAACGCGCCGCTCGATGCCCTTCGCCAGGCAGGAACGCTGCTGTCGGATGCCACGGCTCCGACCCTGCGTCTGGGCGTCACCGGGCTGGCGCGCGCGGGCAAGACGGTGTTCATCACCGCGATGGTTCGCAATCTCACGCAGGGTGGCCGGCTCCCCTTCCTTTCCGCCTATGCGGATGGGCGGATCGAGCAGGCCTATCTCGAGCCGCAACCGGACGACAACGTGCCGCGGTTCGACTATGAGCGGCACGCGGCGGCACTGACGGGCCCGGAACCCGAATGGCCCGACAGCACGCGGGCAATCTCCGAGCTGCGCATCACCATCGTCTGTCAACCGGCCTCGCAGCTCGCCCGGATGCTGGGGACGCGCAAGGTCCATATCGACATCATCGATTACCCAGGCGAATGGCTGCTCGACTGCGCCATGCTGGGTCAGACCTACCAGCAGTGGGCCGCGCATTCGTTTCGCCAGGCAGAGGGGCCGCTGCGCCGCGCCTCTGCCGTCCAATGGCTGGCACACGCCGAGACGCTGGATCCGGCGGCGCCAGCCGACGAGCAGGCGGCCATTGTCGCGGCAAATGCCTTCACGGAATATCTGCATCGGGCGCGTGACACCGAGCCTGCTCTGTCGACCGTGGGGCCGGGTCGCTTCCTGATGCCGGGCGAATTGGCAGGGTCGCCTCTGCTTGCGTTCGCCCCGCTGCGGCTTGCACCAGAGGCGCAGCCCGCCCGTGGTTCGCTCGCCGCAATGATGGCGCGACGCTACGAAAGCTATCGCACGCACGTTGTGAAGCCCTTCTTCCGCGACCACTTTGCACGCCTCGATCGCCAAATCGTCTTGGTCGACGCGCTGGCAGCGCTCAATCACGGTGCGCCGGCGGTGGACGATCTCTCTGACGCCCTTCAGGCATCGTTGTCTGTTTTCCGGCCGGGCGCCCGGGGCTGGCTGGCGGCATTGCTGCCCAAACGGATCGACCGCATCGTGTTCGCAGCAACCAAGGCCGATCATCTGCCGCAGTCGAGCCATGACCGCCTCGAGGGTCTGCTGCGCCTCATTGTGGACCGGGCGGCAACACGCGCCGAGGCGGCCGGCTCCGACATCAGGGTGTTGGCGCTGGCGGCGCTGCGCTCTACGCGGGAGGTGGAGGCCCGGCACGACGGCGAGCTGCTCGCCTGCATTAAGGGCATGCCTGTTGCGGGCGAACGTCTTGGCGATCGTACGTTCGACGGCCGGTCGGAGGTGGCACTATTCCCCGGTGATCTCGACGCCGATCCGCGTGCGGCATTGGAGGCCGCGAGGGCAGAGCGCGGGGTTCTCTCCAATGTCAGCTTCGTGCGTTTTCGTCCGCCCCGCATTGCAAATGGCGCCGCCGCTGGCTTGGCGGGCACCCCGTGGCCGCACGTCAGGCTCGACCGAGCGCTCGAGCATCTCATCGGGGACTATCTGGCATGAGCAACGCGGGCTCGAGCAATCCCGGCCAAGGCCGTGCACCTCGCGTCTTTGATGCCAGCGATCCGGCGGTGGCCGCCGAGCCAGCCCGCGACGAGACCAATGCAAGAGCTTTGCATGGTCCCGGGCATGGTCCCGGGCGCCAGGCGAAAGTTGATGCAGCCAGCGTTGGCGAGGATGCTTCGACTCCGCCCCTGGGCGGCGCACGCGGCCGTGGCTGGCTGGGATGGGGAACGCTGCTCCTCACCGCAGTGATGGGTCTGGCGGCCCTGTCGATAGGCCTGTGGCTCACGGATTTCGTCGCTGCGGCGCTGGCACGCACGGACTGGGTTGGGATGTTCGCATTCGGCCTTGTCGTGACGGCAGCGGTCGCGGCGGCCGCGATCGTCCTGCGCGAGCTCGTCGGACTGCTCAGACTGGGCCGGCTCTCGCAATTGCGTTCCGATGCCGAACGCGCGTTGCGCGAGCGCGATGTCCGCGCCGAGGGAAGTGTCATTCGTCGCCTGCGCGCGGCACTCTCCGGCCGTTCCGATGTTGCCTGGTCGCTGGCACGGTTCCGCGAGCATGAAGGCGATGTGCGCGATTCGGGCGATCTGCTGCGCCTTGCCGATCGGGAGATCATCGCGCCGTTGGACGCAGAAGCCCGCCGTATGATCCTGGCCTCCTCCAAGCGTGTCAGTGTGGTGACCGCGCTATCGCCGATCGCGATCATAGCCGTTGGCTTCGTGCTCTTGGAGAACCTCGGGCTGCTGCGCCGTCTCGCGTCGCTGTATGGCGGCCGTCCTGGGGTCCTGGGCAGCGCACGGCTGGCGCGCATGGTGTTCGTTCATATGGTGGCGACAGGCGGTGTCGCGCTGACCGACGATCTGATCGGCCAGTTCATCGGCCAGGACCTGATCCGCCGACTGTCCCGGCGCCTGGGGGAAGGCTTGATAAATGGTGCACTGACGGCCCGGGTCGGAGCGGCGGCGGTGGAGGTAATCCGCCCGCTGCCCTTTATCGAGGCCCACCCAGTGCGTATGCGCGACATGGTTAGCGAGTTCCTGCGCCGATCCCCGGCCTCCGACGTGTCCGGATGAGGGCCGCCGGAGAACCGAAACTGGCTTCTAGGATGCTGATATTAAATCCATTTTTGGCGAGTGTTCAGGCGGATCGGCGGTCCGGCAAGCCATCAGAGTTGTAAACGAATTGTCCCGTCCCAGCAGCCAATTCGAGAGCAATTCGACGGCAATCAGACTAGTTCAAATTGCAGCGTCGCATCTCATGATCCGCACATCCGAACACGGTACAACGGCACTTGTTCGCAGCAAGCTGGTCTGCTTCGCATCGGCAGGCGGCCTTGCCCGAGCAATGAAGACAGAACTTCGCGTCGTACCGACTGCTTGGGCCACTCACCCATCGACTGCAGCGACGCGGCACTTGGCGTCCGCCTCTCGATCCGATACCGGCGCATTGGATCGATGCGGGCGCCAAGTTTTTCCACTCAAGGCGGCCTGCCAGTCCCGTCGTGTTCCACGCGCTTGAGCGAGCGGAACACGATCTGGGCTCCAACGATGACGATGACGACCCGCAGCAGATGATGCATCGCGATAATCGCAACGTCGATGCCGAGGATCAGAGCGATGATGGCCATCTCGTTCTGTCCGCCCGGAGCGTAGGACAGCAGCAGCGATGTGGCATCGAGGCCGGTAATGCCAGACACGGCTTTGGCCATTACACCCGCCACCAGCACCAGCGCCATTCCGAGCGCGAACCCCCAGCTCAGGATGGTGACGAACTCACGCAACGATATGCCTTTGAATTGCCCTCCGACCGCGAGGCCGACCGATATCTGGGTCAGGATCAGAACTTCTACGGGCACCTTCACCGTGGTCAGGCTCGTGACATGGGCGACCGCCGACAGGACGAGCGGCCCGACCACGGAGCCTCCGCTTAGTCCCAACAGGGCCGCGATCTTCCAGCCGCCCCAGGCCAGCAGACCGATCACCAGGGCGTCGTCGAGGCCGATCTGCCATAGATGCACCGATTGCGGCGCCGCTCCGCCCAAGGGCATCCCGACCACGTATTGCAGCCAGAACGGCAGCACGCACAGGATCGACACGACCCGGGCAGCCTGGATCAGAGAGACGCGACGAAGGTCCGCGCCCGCGTCCTGCGCAAAGATCAGCATGTCCGCGAGACCGCCCGGAGCAGCGCTGAAGAATGCGGTCGGTCTGTCAAAACGGGCAAAGCGCAACAGCACCATCGTGCCCATGGCCGTGATCAGCAGGGTATAAGGCACCATGAGTGCCAGGCTGAGCAGTGTCGCCGGCGCCTTGCTCAACAGATCGGGCGTGAAGCTGGCCCCGACGGCAACGCCGAACAAAGACCGCAGCGGCAGCATGATCGAGCGATGATGCGCCAGCGGCCGTCCTTGCGTGCTCAGTAACAGCGCGATTGCAAGCGGCCCCAGGAGCCACGGCAACGGCAAGTTCAAGGCTATGAACGCCAGTGCGGCCGCGGTGGCCACCAGGTAGGCCTTCAGGCACGCCCAAGCCAGCGGCCAGTCGATGCGCCGGATGGCGGCCGTCACAGCCCCGGCCGTCCATGCGGGCCGGGAGGAGGGCTTGTCGGTGCCGTCGTCCATGCTGTCAATCGCCTTGCCTTCACCCGCGCAGGGCCACGCGTTTGCGCGCCAGCCGGGAAAGCGGACCCTGCGACGTCACAAGCGCTCGATTGTCCGATGCGCGTGGATCGGCACACGGTCAAATCCGATAAATCAGCCTTCATCCACGCAAATCGCTGGTCAACGGCACAGTATACCGCGACATGTCGGGCCCAGACGTGACATAATTGCCCGCTAACAGTTGTCGACCGCCTGCTCGGCGGATTGTGCGCCGAAAAGAGCATACCTTACCATGCGCCAACGACCAGACGATCCACAATTCGAACGATACGGACCGCACGCGGGTCGTAGCGAGGGTCCAATGCTGGGGCCCGGCCGCTCCTTTGACTCGCCGCCGATCCCGGATCCGCGCCGATATCGTTCGGCGCGCCGTCGTCGCGGGTTCGTCCGATGGGCAGTCGAAGCGATCGCCGCGGCGGTTGCCCTCGCGGCGATCGGCATTGGGCTGTTCATCGCCTTCACGCCGATGGACTTCATGCGCGATCGCCTGGCGAAGGAGGTCAAGGCCCGCACCGGTCGTGACCTTGTCGTGGCCGGCGGCACACGCCTGTCAGTCTGGCCACTTGCCGTTTCGATGGGCGAGGTGTCGTTGTCGGCGCCCCGCGGCATGAGCGGGCCGCCGCTGATCAAGGCGCGGCGACTGGAAGCGAAGGCGTCGCTTTCCGCGCTGGTGCTGCGGCGAATCGAGATCCGCAGCCTGACGCTGATCGAGCCGGTCATCGAACTCCGGGTAGATGGCAATGGGCGTCGCAGCTGGGACTTTGCCGCGATACCTGGAACGGGCCGGATCAGGCTGGCGCAGGCGCCACGCATCGATGCCCCGGCAACGGATATGCCGCCCGAGTTGTCCGAGTTCCTGCGCAACTCTACCGGCAGAACACCGGCTTCCAGCAGCCGCCCCCCAAGTGCTGGAGCGACAGCCGCGGGCCGATCCACGAAGCCGGCCGCCGCTGGTGCTGTTGTGATCGATGACGTCCGCATTGCGAACGGAACCGTGCGCTACCACGACCAGCGC
This sequence comes from uncultured Alphaproteobacteria bacterium, assembly GCA_963825625.1. GTDB lineage: Bacteria > Pseudomonadota > Alphaproteobacteria > Rhizobiales > Hyphomicrobiaceae > CAMDPA01. Next base: position 49,174 of record CAWGUF010000019.1, read on the forward strand.
TCCGCCCGCCGCTACGAAGCAAGGGCAATTGATGTCGTGCTCTCGCTGGGCAATCTATCCGGACCGCTGAAGGGAGCGGGACGATTGAAGCTTGCCGATGAGCCGATCCAATTCGATGCCCGCATCGAATCGGCGGACGCCCTTGTCAGGGAGCAACCTGTCCGTGTTTCGATCGCCATCAAGGCGCCGAGCGCAAACGGCCGGTTCGACGGTGTTCTGCGCGCCGGCAACCAGCCGTCGGTCGACGGCAGGATCGAGGCGGATACACCGTCCCTGCGAAACCTCGCATCTCGCGCCGGATTGCCGACGATGGAAGGCCGAGGTTTCGGCGCGTTCTCCCTGGCCGGCAATCTGCGCACCGCTTCCGGTACGGTCGACCTCAGCAACATCAAGGCCAGCCTGGATGGCACTGCCGCCAGCGGCAAGATTGCCGTGGCGCTGGTATCGCCCCGACCCGTCCTGACTGCGAATCTGCAGACCGGTGTCGTCGATCTGGAGGCTTATACTGGTCATTCAGGCGGTCCGGGCACGGCGGTTGTCCGACCGGCTGCAGCTTCTGGTGCGCCTCGCTCGAAGCAGACCGCCGGCGACCGAGCCGCCCCGACCTCCATCGAGGACTTGATCAGGGGAACCGTCGGAACGGACGGGTCAGGACGTGGGCAATCCGGCAACGGTCCGCAGGTGAAAGGCTACTTGCGCCGTGATGGTTGGAGCCGGGAACGGATCGAGACCGCAGCGCTGGGCATGCTAGACGCCGATGTCAATCTGACACTCGAAGGGCTCAAGAGCGGCAATCTGAAATTAGGCCCCACGCGCATGTCGGTGCGGCTCAGAAACCGGGCCGGGAAGATCACCATTGACGACTCTCGCCTCTACGGTGGCCGTGCGCACGGCTTCATGACGCTGGATGGCTCGAACTCTGCAACCGCGGTTGGCGCGAACCTTTCGCTTGACGGCGTTGCAGCGCGTCCGCTGTTGGCGGCGCTTGGCTCCACCGATTGGGTTGCCGGCAATGCCGACATCCGGCTGCTGCTTGGTGGCAGGGGACGGACCGAGCAGGAGATCATCGATAGTCTGGGCGGCAAGGCCGAACTCTTGATGAAGCGTGGCGCTGTCATCGGCTATGACCTGCGCGGGCGAATAGCCTCGCTGGGTCGCGGGAAATTCTCCGGATTTGAGCGCAATGCAACCGAGCAGACGCCCTTCAACGAGGCTGGCGCCCGCTTCACGATCGCTAAGGGTGTCGCGACCACCAATGATTTGCGGCTGACCAGTGCAGATGTCGCCGTTGCCGGAGCTGGCAGTGTCCAGCTTGGTCAGCGCCGTCTGGATCTGCTGCTGCGCCCGAAATTGACGGCTACGCCAACGAGTGGAGGCATTGTTGGCGACCTCGCCGGCCTAGACATTCCGCTTCGACTGCATGGTCCCTGGGACCAGCCGCAAGTCACGCCGGACGTCAACGCCGCCCTGAAGAATCCGGAACGGACCATTGAGGCAATCGATAAGATTGGCCGGAGACTGGGCGCCGACAACCTCGGAGGCGTATTGAAGGGGCTGCTGGGCAGGAAGGGCGGCAGTGGAGAAAATCCGCCCGCAGGCAGCAATCTGGAGCGGCTGCTCAATAATTTTCCCAGGCGGTGATGCTGAGAAAAAATAATTGCTGGCATCGGCGGCGACAGGGCTCAAGCGACAGGGCTCACCGCCGCCCTGTCCAACGCCGCAATCAGCCAAAGGCTCGTCTCCGTTAACCATGCGTGAACGCCAAGCGGAAAAAACTGCACCACGAGGAAATTTTTCTCTTGCACCCAGGAGACATTGGGGTCATATCGGGGTCCTCCGTTCGACCACCTGCCCTCAAGGTCAAGGATTAGGTTCCCCAAACCCCTAAGGTAAGGAGCGGACGGGTCACAATCTGTCTACTGGTTGGGGAGGGTCTTATGGCCTATCAAGACGCCCTCTTCCAATTGGGGATGGACTTGAACTCGTTCAAGCACCGCCCAAGAGGAAGACTTTGGAGAAGCCGCGCAGGTTGCGCACGTTGTGGCTGATGAAGCCCGACGATCTGACAAGCGAAAGGCTCAGTCCGTCGAACGAAGTAGGGCTCGCGCTGCGGGCAACCACCTCATCGTCGACCTATTCGGTGGCCGAGGCCTCAATGACCTCGAGCATATCGAGGACACCTTGAGGCGCTGCGCCCTACTGTCCGGCGGCGAGCCGCTGCACGTCCACCTCCACCGCTTCACGCCAAACGGCGGTGTGTCGGGTGTCGTCGTGCTGGCTGACAGCCACATCTCTTTCCACAGCTGGCCGGAGGCAGGCTACGCCGCGCTCGACGTGTTCATGCGTGGAAAGACCGAGACGCAGGCGTGTGTCGACCTTCTTCAGTCGGCATTCGAGCCGCGCAAGGTGGTCGTCAAGGCCGCACGCCGGGACGGCTCGGGGAATGCGACCGTCGTTCGTAAGGGCGCCGACGCAGAAGCCCTCGCCATCGCCCAGGGGGAGACGGCAGTGCGCGTTTCCCGCCAGCGGTCGAAGGTCCGCAGGGCGGCTTGATTATCGGCTGAGACGGTCTCCGACGAGGCCGTCTCGCTCCATGACCAGCAGCATTGATGCGCACCCGCGTGCCGGGTGCGCATTTCTATTTCTGCGGGTCTATTTCTGCTCGTGAACCTGCACCCTTCTTACGCGGCGCCGCCCGTTGCTTTCTTGAAGGCGGGGCGCTCGTCGATCCGCGCCATCCAGCTTTCGATGGCGGGCAGTTTCGCGCGCTCGATCGGAAAGTCCAGGCAACGCTTGACGATCGGCGCGAGTGCAATGTCGGCCAGTGTCAGCCGGTCGAGCGCAAACCATTCGCGACCAGCAATCTGCCCGTCGAGAAAGCTCAACTCGCTGGCGAGCGTCTTCGCGCTTTCGGCAAAGCCTGCCGACCGCTCCTCCGGCTTGAGGCGAGCGTCCTTGAACACGTTGACGTAGGGCGTATTCAGCGAGGCCAGCAGCCAGTCCATCCAGCGCTCGACCTCGCTTCGCAGCGCCGGCGAATTACCGGTCAGCTGCGGCGCATGGCAATCCGCCAGATACCGCAGGATGGCGTGCGATTCCCAGATCACGACGTTGCCATCGACCAGCGTCGGCACCTTGGCGGTCGGGTTCATTGCCTTGTATTCGGGGGTCGCCGTGTTTCCGAATTGCCGCCCGTAGTCCTCCCGGGCATACGGCACGCCCATCTCCTCCAGTCCAAACAGCACTTTCTGGACGTTGCCGGACGTCTGCCGGCCAAGCAGTTTCAGCATCTGTTGTCTTCTCCAGGGTCAGGGGGCAGGCAAAGTGGCAACGGCTCGCCATGTTGCGCTGAATACAGGTCAGCGGCACTGGCCGGCGCAGCAGTAGTGACTGTCTCCGGCGGCCATTGTCACGGGGGGGCCATTGTCAGGCTTTCAGCGGCTTGTAGGCGATAGCATCCATTTCGATCTTGGTGTTGATGACGGCGCGCGCCTCCACCGTTGTGCGTGCCAGTATGGCGTCCTTGAAATACTCCGAGAAGACTTTGTTGTAACGCCCGAAATCGCGCGTGTCCTCGAGGTAGGTCGTGACCCGCACGACGTCGGCGAGGGTTGCCCCCTCCTCGGCCAGGATCCTGCGGATCGCCTCGATTGTTCCTGCCGTCTCCTGCTCGATGGTGCCGGATATCATGTTGCCGTCGGCATCCTTCGCGACCTGGCCCGACACGAAGATGTAATCTCCCGCCCGAACCGCAGGATGAAAGGGAAGGTTGGGATTCTTCCTGCCGATTGGATAGACGTCGTCGCGCTTGTCCGCCATGTGCCGTTCCTGTCTCGAATACCGCGTCAGCAGGAAAGGCTAGCATCCCTCCCGGCGCAGTTGAAGCCGGACAGCGACGGCACCGTGCCGGCGATCTCCGACTTGAAATACGACAAGGCCGACGGTCTCGCCAATATCCGCCTGATCGACACCGGCCAGGGCTTCAACAACCTCGTAGTGGCGAACAAGCCCTCTTCAATGGATCGGCGAAGGTGCTTCGAGACGCGAGCTGAAAGTCATGTCCACGAACGGATTGACATGCAACGGGCAGGATTTACTCTGTGCCACGAGAGGTTGTGGCGAGGATGAGATGAACTGAGGGGCCATGGCGGGGGCGGACAAACGGGAGGATGGGTCGCGAGATGACCCGCGCGATCGCGGCGGAACGGCTGCACCTCGCCGAAATGGCGGGATAGCGGGGCAATTTCGATCGCATGGAACGACTTCGTCATGGCGCGGCCGTGATGGAGCATCAGGTTCTGTTGCGATCGTGGCCGCGGCTGCGCTGTGCGGGATGGCCCTATCGATAGTGCTGTTTCCGTTCGGCACTTACGCGTTGGTGCTGGTCGGATATGTCATGTGGATATCGAGCGACGCACTTCGAGCGATGCCTCCAATCGATTGGCGCGCGATGAAGAGTTTACTCATTTTATATCCATTGACGTACTTGGCAATCACTGTGCTCGCATTCAACGCACCGCAAATGCTAACGGCTCAAGCTTTGGCATTCGGAAATTCATTTATTGAAGCGCTACTCTCGTATACAATTTTCGTTGATGGTATGTGGCACAAGCTCAATGTTTATGACGGACAATTCGGTGGCGCGGTGAAGTCCAGGTATCTGTGGTTCTCGTTCGCGCTGTTCATCAGTTGTCCGCTGATGCTGACCGCGTGGGCGCTCAGCCGGTGCGCCCTCCCCCGGCGCAATGCGGATGTCCCGGATCCTGGCGCCGGAGGTTCGGACAAAATGCGAAAGTCGCCGATGCAAATTGTCGAGCGCGATCCGATCCGCTGGTGGCACGTGTTGATTGGACTCATCGTTGTAGTCTTACTCGTGCTGCAAATCGCCGATGAATTCGCATTCCGTGATTTTGTTGCGCCCAGCTTTCGGCGTGTTCCATTGTTTCCGCTGTATCCAGGCGATCCCGGTGCTTGGTTCGGCGCATGCTTCAATGCCATCTGGTACTTCTTGAGCCAGCATCTTGGCCCGCTGGCTTTGGCCGGAATGCTAATGCTCATTCGATCCAAGGCCGGAGTTGCGTCATGACCGACAATCAGCCGATCGTGCCGGATGCAAGCTCTGGGAATTTATCAGTTCTGTTCAGTGCGGCCGGAATCGCATTCAATGCATTGTTCACAAGCATCGAGAATACCTGCAATGCTCTTGCGGGTTCGACGAAGGATCCAATCGCCGCCGCCAATGCACTTCGTGCCGCAGCAGTTATGAACGTGTACGGTAATACAATTGCCGGGGTGTTCGCTGCTGCCAGTGAACTCGCGGATCCGCAGCTAGCGAACAGATCGGATTATTGGGTCGCATCGAGAATTACCCTTCAGACAACAGCTTCGGGCGTTGAGGGTATCGGATTCGGCTCATTGATTTCCGGCATTGCATTGAGGGTCGGGCCTAACGTTGGCGTGACGTTCGTGCCCGGCGGTGCTCCGCTGGTGATTTCCGTTACTGTTGCCCAGATCATGGGAGCATACGGCGGTGGCGAGTTAGCCAAAGAAATCACCAAATTCCTGGAGCAGCTGAACATTCAATTAAAAGAAGATGGCGAAATGGCGCCTTTACCTGCGGCAACTGAGGCGCCCAGAATTATCATCGGCGATGTGCCACAGGCCGTGTACGAGCCGGCGACGCCTGGCGACATTTACATCGGTGGCCCTGAGGATGACTATTTCCAAGGAACGGATGGCGATGATCTGATCGTCGGCAACGACGGCGACGACAGCCTCAATGGCGATCTAGGCCATGACGACATTCAGGGAGATGCCGGCAACAACTCCCTCGATGGCGGCAGCGGCAACGACACGATCTTCGGCGGCGACGGCCTCGATTCGATCTCGGGCGGCGCCGGCAACGACCTGTTGTCGGGGGATGGCGGACCAGACGATATCGACGGCGGACCCGGCCGGGACACCATCGACTACGCCGACGCGGCTGGTTCGGTACGGGTCACGGTGCTGGCCCAGGGCGAAGGCTATCTCGATGTCGATCTTCCGGACGCCGAGACCAATTCCGGCAGCAGTCAGCAGGACGATTTTCGCCGCGTCGAGGTGATCCGAACCTCTGACACCGAATCCGATACCCTGCGCATCGTCGGGATCGGACCGGCCGGCGCCGACGGGCCGATGCTGGTCGACATGGGTGGCGAGCGCGGGCCGAACACGGATGCGGTCGGCTTCGTCCGCGGCGACTTCGTCGACGTCTCGGGCATGGATGAAGGCGTCGTCGTCGACCTGCGCGATGCGACAAACCAATTCGTCGCTGTCAACGACGGCACCGTGCCGGCGATCTCCGACTTGAGATACGACAAGGCCGACGGTCTCGCCAATATCCGCCTCATCGGCACCGGCCAGGGCTCGCTGATCGCTGCATTCGACCGCAACGCGCCGGTGGATCTGTCGGGCTATCGCCCAGAGGACCGCATCAACGTTCTGAATGCGGAGCAGGCGAATGCAACGCCCTACGACGATGTCATCCTGTACCGCGACTATCGCAGCATCCCGGGTATCGTCGAAGACATCGACCTCGACCTCGACGCGGGCAACGACATCGCGTTCGTCACAAATGCCAAGGGTGACGTGCGAGGTGGCGAGGGCAACGACATCCTGTTCGCATCCCGGGCCGTCTATGACGGCAGCAGCGATCGCCTGGTGCTCGACGGCGGCGAGGGCGATGATGCCGTATTCGCCATCGGTGGCGAGGGTGCAATCACGGCTGGCGGCGCCGGCAGCGACCTGATCTTCAATCTGACGGTTGGCGGACAGCTCTATGGCGACGAGCGCGGTTTGCGTGAGGCTGGCGTCGAAGGCGGCGACGATACGTTCTGGTGGAGCCCGGCAACCATCATCATGGATGCCGAGGCGCATGATCGCCTGCAGGTGTTCGGAATTCCCCTTGTCGGCGGGCACAAGTGGGGTGGCCAGGATGATCCGTGGTTCGTTGATCGTCTGATCCCGTTCTTCCGCTATGCGGTGAGCGCCGCCGACGAGCTCGTCGTCAACAGCTCCATCATCGGCAACCGCAATCCCGGCGCGGGTGACGATATTGCCTACAATTCGATGTTCGTGAAGGACTTCACGGACGAGGCCGGGAATATCGGCGAGGGCAGCATCTATGACCCGCTCGGGCTGAGGGCCACCACCAAGCTTGGGATGACGTTCACCCAGACGTCTTCGGCGAGCTATCACCAAGGCCTCCTGGGAGCTCCGCTGTTTCTCATTGCGTATGCTGCATATTTGACGAGCTGGGCGAAGAACGTGGCATGGCTGCCGCTTGACGATCCACTGGTGCTCGACCTCGATGGTGATGGTCTCGAAACGACGCCGCTGTCGTTTGGCGCCGTCCAGTTCGATCTCAACGGAGATCGCTTTGCAGAGAAGACGGGGTGGGTTGCGGGGGACGATGGCATCCTCGTGTTCGATCGCAACGGCAATGGGCTGATCGAGGACATCACCGAGCTGTTCGGCGCGCCGGGGGGATCGGGATTCGCGGAGCTGGCGGACCACGATGCCAATTCCGACGGATCGATCGATATTCAGGATGCAGTCTTTGAGCGGCTGCAGGTGTGGCGCGATCTCGACCGCGACGGGCAAGCGGATAGCGGGGAGCTCACCTCGCTGAGCGCGCTCGGCATCGTCGCGATCTCGCTTGATGCCAGCCCCGTCGATCTCGTCGCGCCGAGCGGCGCCCGTGTGCATGCCGAAGCGACGTTCACCTGGGCCGACGGCCGGCAGGGCACCATCTCCGAGGCCATCTTCGAGACCGATCTCGCTTCCACCGTCTATATCGGGGACATTGGGATCGCCGACTGGGCAGCCGCACTGCCGGATTCGCATGGATACGGATTATTGACTGACTTGAGGCTTGCCGCGTCAAACGACTTCCGAATTGCCGAGGCCCTTTCGTTGGCAGCGGCCAGCATGACGACCGGCAACATCTCGGCGCTCATGGAGGCCGCCCGGCCCGTCTTCCAGGCATGGGTCGCTGCCGATGTCGCTCATTACGAGCTTGCTCCCGTGCTGGTTCGTGCAGGTGTCAACGGCATCGAACGGGCAGACCACGGCATTTACGTGGAGGATGCGTCAGGCGGGTTCTGGACGCTGGCCAGCGGCAACGCGATCGTCGGCGCCGGCGGCGAGGTAATTGGCCGTCCGACACTCAATGACGTGCTGGCATCGGATGCTGGCGGGGCCGACACGTGGCGGCTCGAGCAGGTATGGTCGCCATCCGGGCGCGGCACATCGCTCGAGCATCGTGACGCGCTGCCCTACCTTGTCGAGATGGTGGAGGGCCGCGCCCACGTTGTCGATTACGGCGTACTCGTCGCAGACAGCGAGGGAAGCTTCTGGGCACTTGCCAATGGCGGGGCGATCAGGGATGCGGACGGAAATCACGTCGAGCGGCCGCAACTGGCCGACATCCTGGCGCAGCCGAATGCGTCCGGTTCGGCGTGGCGGCTGGAGACGTTCGGTCACACTGGACCCTCGGATCGTCCATTCGATGCGTTCGCGGTTTTCTACACAGACGGCATCGTCACCGATTATTCAGTGCGCGTAACGGACGGCCAGGGTGAGTTCTGGGTGCGTGCCGGCAATCTGGCGCGGGCCCTGGATCTGCAACAGAATGATGGCGTGCCCGGCGGTTTCGCGCTGCGCAATTACGCCCTCGATCTTGATCACCTGGCCGACGCGGACAACAGCGAGGACAGCTTTTTCCGGGCACGTCTTGTCACCTACGAGGAAGCGCGTTTCGCTACGGCACTCGCAGGCATTGGGTTGGTCGCGGACATGTTCATTTCGCGCGTCGATTCGGTCGGAGCTATCGACTATGATCACGCCATAGCTGCCACGACCGACTTCCTCGGTACGCTCCTGGAGGGCTACGATACGCTGGCTGAAGGCGCCGCCGTCCGGATAGCCATGCAGGGCGTTCTCGCGCCGTTTTTCCGCGACCTGGCCTATGATGCGTCCGCCGATGCCTTCCTCGCGACGACCAATCGCGAGATCGCCCCAATGTTCGAGGCGATCTTCGAGCGGGCTCCGGCCGGCGACACCGAAACCGCGGCCTACCTGGAGGGCTGGCGCCCGATCGTTGAGATCGTCCTCGGCGACTTCCGAAGTCATGGCTCGGGAGCGTTGAGCGAAGACTTCGTGCTCCAGAACGTCATCGCTGCTTACGAGAATGTTCCTCTCGATGCGGAGTTTTTGAAGGTTGCCGAGGTCTTCGGTGTGGACGAGGACCGCATCGTGCTGACGCCAGGCGATGCCAGCGATGGTGACACGGTCGATGGCACGGACGGCGACGATCTCATCTACGTGGCCGGCGGCGATCACGCGTATCGCGGCGGCATCGGACAGGACGTCTACATCGTTGGCAAGAATTTCGGCGCCGCAGTCATTGAAGACTACGAGGCTCCGCTCGGCCCCAGGTCCACGGATACTTTGCGCTTCGCGCATGTGAAGTCGACCGACGTTCACGCCGAGAAGCAGGGGCTGGACCTCGTTCTTACGGTGGTCGGCACTGGCGACGTCCTCACAATCCGTGACCAGTTCGACGGCAGAATTCCCGGTCTCTATGGCGGCGATCTTTCGCCCAGCACGGAGATGACGCGTATTACCTTTGCCGATGGTGTCGTTTGGGACCGTACCGACATTGCATGGGCGACCAGCCATCCCCTTGCCACAGACGACTTCGTGCTCGGCACGCCGGAGATCGACGTTCTCGACGGTGGCGCGGGCAATGATATCCTGCAGGGTGGCCGCGAGTCCGATATCTATGTGTTCGATTACGGCTACGGTCACGATCGCATCCGGGATCGCAACGACAATATTCTCGTCGAGGCTTTCGATCTGGTCCTGTTTGGTGAAGGTATCGACGCGTCCAACCTCTCTTTCGCGCGCATAGGAGCGTCCAACGACCTCGCAGTCAGGCTTATTGACGATGACGGTAACCTGACCGGGGACGAAGTGCTGATCGAAGGCCAGTTCGCGGCGCTCAACACACTTGCGTTCGGCGTTGTGTGGCTCGACCGAATTGAGCGGTTCGGATTTTCTGACTACGGCTATCTCAGCGAAGGCGACATCATGCAGCGCACGCTGCAGGAAGCGCGAACTGATGGCGTAGACGCAATCTATGGTTTCCATAACCGGGACCGAATCGACGGCGGCTTCGGCAATGATTTCCTCTCCGGCGGATCACTCGGCGATACATACGTCTTCGGCCGCGGATATGGGCACGACGTGATCGAGGACAATCTCGGCGATTTCCTGTCGGAGTCCTACGATATTGTCGAGTTCCGGCCGGACATTGCAGCGGCTGATATCGTGCTCAGCCGCGAGAGCGCAAGCGCGACGGTATCCTTGCATGTAGCCGGCACCGACGACATTCTCACGCTGCAGAATCAGTTTCAGCTGACGTCCACCGTCGTGTTCGGCGACTACTATTTCGACAACGTGGACGAGTTCCGCTTCACCGACGGCAGCGGCACGGTCTGGACGGCCGACACTCTGGCAAGGCGCTTGCTTGCGGAGGCATCGACGGACGGCGATGACATTGTGTACGGCTTCGATCGGGCCGATACGCTCGACGGCGGTGCCGGTAACGACCGCATGGAAGGTGGCGGCTACAGCGACACCTATCTGTTCGCCGCTGGTTATGGCCACGATACAATTCATGATGCGGGACCCGGCGGTTTCGTCGCGCCCGGGCACGACCGCGTGCTGCTGCAGGATATCGCATTCGGCGACATCGCCATTTCCCGCGATCGCAACGACCTGATCTTCACGCTGTTTGCTACAGGCGAGACGATCACGTTCGACGAGCAGTTCGATCGGGTCGCAAGCATCTTCGATGAGCATGCCACAGCAATCGAGGAATTCCACTTCTCCGACCAGCTCGTCGTGTTCACCGACTTGCTGCCGGACGATATCGATCTGGTCGGCACAGAGGGCGACGACATACTCTGGGGCACACACTTCGCCGAGACCATCGATGGGCGCGGCGGCAATGACCTGCTGATCGGTTCATCGGATGGAGACAGCTATCGGTTCGACGCTGGGTACGGCAGCGACATCATTCGCGATATCCAGGAATCGCGCAAATGGTTCAATGACGATCACGTCTACTTCGGCAATGGCATCACGCTGGAGAATGTGCGCTTCGCACGATCCGGCGACGATCTGCTCATAACCATCGAGGATACGACCGACACGCTGCTGATCGAAGGGCAGTTTGGTTCGCTGCTGTGGGGCGTCGAGCACTTCCACTTTGATGCGGGGCCTGTCTGGACGATTGCCGATATCAAGCAGTTGCTGCAGATAGCCGGCGGGGGAGAAGGCGACGATGTACTCGTCGGATTTACCGACCAGCCCAACGTGCTCGACGGACGCCAGGGCGATGACGTCTTGTACGGCGGTGATTTCGCGGACACCTATCTGTTCGGTCTCGGCTACGGCTCTGATGAGGTTGTGGAGGTGCTCAATACCCGGGCGGTGCCGGGCGCTTTGGACCGCGTCGTATTCGGGACTCTGATCACGCCTGATGACCTCGATGTTGCCCGCGACGGCGGCGACCTCGTGCTGACAATCCTCGATGCGGGCGACACGCTGCGGATAGTCAATGGCCTGGATCAGCGGCTCGTGGAGGCGTTCGACTTCGCCAGCGGAACAACGTGGACGCTCGACGACATCAAGTTGGCGCTGCTTTCCGGCAGCGATGGCGACGACATCCTGATTGGTTTCGACGACAGCGATGACATCCTCGACGGCGGGGCGGGGTCTGACGAATTGCGGGGAGGGCTGGGTAGCGACGTCTATTATTTCGGGATCGGGTATGGTTTCGATTCGATCTTCGACACGGGTGGCGTCGATACGCTGCTGCTCGGCGAGCTCATCGATCCGCGCCAATTGCGCTTCGACGCCGACGGCGACAATCTCGTCATCTCGATCGCCGGCACGGAGGATACTCTCGTTCTCATCGACGTGCTCGGTGCGGATGACGCCTCGCGGCGCATGGAGACCTTGGTCTTTGCCGATGGGACTACTCTCGCCTTCGATGAGTTGCGTGCGGGCTTGGTCACCCGTCAGACAACGGAAGGGAATGATGTCGTTGTCGGCTTCGCGGACTTGAATGACGAGATCACTGGCGGCGCGGGTTTTGACTATCTCTCTGGCCTCGGCGGTGGCGATACTTATGTGTTCGCGCGGGGTGACGGGCTGGACGTCATCGACGACAAAGGCGGATCGGAAGGCGACACACTCCTGTTCGTCGACTACGACGCATCCGAGGCCACGGTCCGCCGCGCCCATCCTCAGCGCACGGACGTGGTGATCGCTTTCGAGGCGACGGGCGAGGAGGTGGTGCTGACAGGGGGGCTCGACACAGGCGGTCCCTCCACGATTGAGCGCATCGTATTCGCTGATGGTACGGTTTGGTCGCCGACCGATCTGCGGGCGCGCATTTTCGCCGACGCCCAGACAGGCGGCGATGACATCGTGACCGGTACGACCGCAGATGATTTGATCGAGGCGGGTGCCGGAGACGACGTCGTCGATGGTGCTGCAGGGGCGGACGTCTATACATTTACCCGCGGCGATGGCCGCGACATTCTCGGCGATACCGGCGCCAGTGGCTTCGACACGGACGTGCTCCGCTTAAAAGGTTATGCGCCAGGTGATGTGCGTGTGACCCAGCTTTCGCCGGAACGGGCAGATCTGCAGCTTTTCTTTGCGGGTACGGATGATACTATTCTGTTGCGAGGCCAGGCGGCTGTGGCGTCCGGCAGCGGACTGGAGCGGATCGAGTTCGGCGATGGTGCCGTGTGGAGCCGCGCCGATATATTGGCGATGATCACGCAGGGGGGGCGCGATGGCGACAATTCAATCGTTGGTTCGACCGCGGCCGACCTGCTTATCGGAAGAGGCGGCAACGACACTCTCGCTGGTGGACGGGGTGGCGATACTTACGAGTTCAGCCCGGGCGATGCCAGCGATGTCGTCGTCGATTCTGGAAATCAGTTCGATGGCATCGACCGCATTGTCATTCGTGGCTATGCCCCGGATGACACGCGCCTGGCCATCGATCTTGCCACTCCCACATCGCTCCAGATCACTTTTGTCGGCAGCAGCGACCGCCTCACGGTTCAAAGCCATTTCAACGGCGCATCGCAGTCCGGTCAGATCGAAGAGATCACGTTCGACGACGGCACCGTTTGGACCACCGCCGATATCGCTCAGCGGGTGCTCGACGCGGGCCGAAGCGACGGTGACGACAGCATTGTCGGCAGTGCGGCAGCGGAAACCCTGTCCGGCGGCATCGGCAACGACACGTTGATTGGTGGCGATGGGAGCGACCTGTACGTCTTCGCGCGCGGAGATGGGCGGGACGTCATCGAGGACAACGGCAATGGCGACACTGACAGGTTGCTCATCACTGGTTACGCTCCGCAAGACGTCGTGATTGACGCCGATCCGTCCGGCAACGGCACGCTCATTCTGCGTTTCGACAATAGTGCGGACGAGATACGGATTCAAAATACGCTGCTGGGGACCGCCGGCGACCAGATAGAAGAAATCGCATTCGTCGACGGTACGGTCTGGACCGTCTCGTACCTGATCGGGCGCGTGCTCCTTGGCGATGTCTCGGCGAACGACGATACGGTAAATGCCTACTGGACGGCTGATGCGATCGACGGCGGCGCAGGTGACGACACGATATACGGCAGCGGCGGTAACGATACGCTCTCTGGCGGCCCCGGGTTCGATTTGCTGTCCGGGCAACGCGGCAACGATACCTATTTATACGGGCAAGGCGATGGACGGACGGTCGTATCCGATGCCGCTACGTTCTCCGGCAGCACTGATCGCATCGAGATTCGCGGCTATTCGCCGGACGACGTAACCGTTTATCGCGACACGGCAACGGGCGACACGGCGGTGCTCAGCTTCTCCGGAAGCGACCAGCTCTGGATCAACCGTGGTCTGAGCGGCATGCTGGAGTACCGCATAGAGACGATTGCATTCGAGGACGGAACGTCCTGGTCACAATCCGACCTCGTAGCACGCGTTCAACCGCAACCCTGGTATAATAGCCAGGTTCTGCCAGCCAATAGTACGGCGGATACGCTTACATCATCGCCCCATGATGATCAGATGAACGCAGGCGGCGGCGCCGATACCTACGAGTACACGCGCGGCGACGGCAGCGACACGATCACCGACGGTGCCAATTTCGACATCGACACGTTGGTACTGCATGGCATTGCCCCCGGCGATGTAACGGTGAAGCGCTCGGGTGGCGATGCCCTCCTCTACATCTCCCCAACGGTACCCGACGGCGTGGATGGGGGACGCATTGAGCTCGTTGGCACTTTGGCGTTCTACTTCAATCGGGGCGTTGACATCGTTGCCTTTGATGACGGGACCAGCTGGGATCGGGCGATGCTCGCCATGCAGGCGCTGGCCGATTCCGGTACACCCGGCGATGATTTCATCGAGGGGTTCGGCGATCTCAACATCGGCAAGGATACGCTGGCCGGGGGCGCCGGCAACGATTTTCTGCGCGGTCTGGGCGATGACGACAGCTATGTCTATGCGCGCGGCGACGGTCACGACATTGTCGACGAATCTGCCCCGAACGCCGGTGTTGCGGATCGTCTTGTGCTGTCCGGCATTCATGCAAGCGACGTGGTCGTGCGCCGTAGCGGCAACGATGCCATCATCGAGATCGGGCCGGTAATGGCCGATGGGTCCGATGCCGGATCAATTCGATTGTTGGCGAATTTCGATGGTACCGCAGCTCGCGGGATCGAGAGCGTTGCCTTCGACGACGGCAGCGTATGGACGCTGACCGATCTGCAAGGCCGTGCCTTGGCCTATGCCGAGACGGACGGCAATGATGTTGTCATCGGCTATCTCGGCAATGACACGCTCGATGGTGGCGGCGGCAACGATCGTCTCGCGGGCGGTATGGGTGACGACACGTATGTGTATTGGCGCGGCGATGGCCACGACGTCATCGATGAGAGCGCGGCGAATGGAGGGGTTGGCGACAGTTTGTTGCTGCATGACGTCTCGCCAGATAGCGTGCGTCTGACGCGCAGTGGCGTTGACGTTGTGTTGAACATTGCTCCGACGTCGCCGGGCGGCACGGATGGTGGCAGCATCGTCCTGAAATCCGCACTCGATTCATCGGCAGCCCGCGGTGTCGAGACCATCGTTTTCGACGATGGCACGATATTTTCGATCGCGGATGTACAGGCCCGCATCATCGCAGATGCAGCCTCTCCGGGGGACGACCTGATTGATGGCTCTTCGGCCGGCGATCTCATCGTTGGGGGCCGGGGCAACGACGTGTTGCGCGGTGCTGGCGGCGGCGATACCTACGTCTTCAGTCGCGGGGATGGTCATGACATCATCGAGGATAACGGCACGGCGACAGGACTCGATACCATCGAGATCCGGGGATATGGGCTGGACGAGGCACGCTTCCGCCGGTTTGATCCTGCGTCCAGCGATTTGCTGATCCAATTCGAAGGTTCAACGGATTCAATAACTGTTCTCGGAGCTTTGTCGGGGCAGGCCGACGACTCGATCGAGGCGTTCGTATTCGCCGACGAGGGACAGACATTGTCACTTGCCGACGTTGCAGCCCGCCTCGTCCTTGGACTGGCGAGCGCCGGCAGCGATCTGATCGTGGGGACGCCGGAGGCGGAGACACTGACCGGCGGGATGGGCGCCGACCTGATCGACGGAGGCGGTGGCGCGGACACCTATATCTACCGTCGAGGTGATGGCGACGACCGCATCGAGGATCGCGGCTCAGACGGCGACATACTGCTGATCGAAGGCTATGCCGCGACCGATGTGACAGCGATCGTCAGTAGTCCGTCCGACGGTCTCGACCTTGTGCTGGTATTGTCCGGAGCAGGCGACCGGATCGTTGTTCGTGACACTCTTGCCGACGATACCGACGGCGTGGAGACAATCCGCTTCGACGGCGGCACGTCATGGACGATGGCGGATCTGCGCACTTTGCTGGTCTCTTTCGCCGCTACGCAAGGTGCCGACCGGATATTCGGCTTTGCCGGTGCCGATACACTGCAAGGCGGCCTCGGCGATGACACCATGATCGGTGGCGATGGCGCGGATCTTTACCTGTTCAGTCGCGGCGACGGCGCCGATCGCATCGAGGACAATGGCGCCGGCGACATCGATCGGCTGGAGATCCTCGGATACAACTCGACCGAGGCGGCCGTGCGCCGCTACTATAAGGGTGACGACGGCATCATTCTGACTTTTGCCGGAACCACGGATTCGATCACGATCCTCAATACGACTGGCGGCAGCTTCTCCGATACGATCGAGGAGATTTCATTCGCTGACGGCGTGAGCTGGACAATGTCCGCTGTCACGGCCTTGCTGGACAACAATGCCCCGGTTGCGCGTCCCGACAGCTATTTCGATGTCGTCGAAGGCCGCGAGACGGCGATAGAGTCGGCGGCCCTTCTACGCAATGATTCGGATGCGGACGGCGACGCGCTGCACGTCGTTGCGGTAGGCAATCCAGACCATGGGGCGGTCTGGCTCGATACCGCGGGCAACGTCGTGTATGCGGCTGATGCCGGCCATATCGGCGTCGCCAGCTTCGACTATACGGTGTCGGACGGCCATAACGGATCGGCAACGTCTCGTGTCTATTTGCGCGTGCGACCACCGGCTACGGCCAATGATGATGACGGACTGAGCGTCGATGAAGATGGCGTCCTCGTCATTTCAGCCGAACGTCTTCTCGCCAACGACCTCGATGGCGACCTGATGACTATCGGCCGGGTTTTCGACGCGGCGGGCGGCGTTGCGATACTTTCATCGAATGGCGACATCATCTTCACGCCGGGGCCGGACTTCCACGGTACGGCCACGTTCACCTACGCGGCCAACACGCCAGACGGCGGCCAGGACGAAGCGCGGGTCAGCATCGAGGTCGCCGCGGTCAATGATCCGCCGCGTGCGCACGATGATGCCGGCTTCACGACGGCGGAGGATACGACATTCACGATTGCCGCCTCAGCCTTGCTGGCGAACGATACCGACGTCGATGGCGATCCGCTTCGCGTCGTAGAGGTGGTCGGCGGCGCTGCCCTGTCGGTGGCGATCGACGCGGCAGGCGACGTCGTTGTAGTACCGGCGCCGTTCTTTTGGGGCACAGCGGAGTTTCAGTATACCATCGAGGATCCGGATGGAGCGCGGGCGACGGCGTCGGTCACCGTCGAGGTTGCACCGGTCGAGAATCCGCCCGAGGTCGGGAACGACGCCTTCACCATTCTCGAGGATCGGCTGCTGGATCTCGCCGCCTCCGAGCTTCTCGCAAACGATATTGACCGTGATGGTGATACGCTCGTCATCACCAGCGTCTTCAGTGCGACCGGCGGCCGCGTCGAGCTGCGCGATAATGACAGCATCCAGTTCGTGCCCGACGCCAATTACAATGGGCTCGCGGGCTTTCTATATGAGGTCGCAGATGGCAACGGTGGCACCGCGATCGGTCGTGTCGATATCCTGGTCGAGCCGGAGAACGACGCACCCATCGCGCGCAACGACACATTCGATGCTTTGGGCGAGGCCCTCGTCACTCTGGAGGACACACCGCTCTCAATCGAGGCGGCGCTGCTGTTGTCGAACGACACCGACATCGACAGCCCCGCGCTTTCGATTGCATCCGTCGCCAATGCGACGCACGGCGAGGTTCACCTGGACGAGAACGGTGACATCTTCTTCACACCCGAGGCCGACTATTGGGGAACCGCAACCTTCTTCTATGTCGCCGCCGACGGAGCGGGTGGCGTCGATGAAGCCCTCGTCACTCTGAATATACTGCCTGTCCAGGATGCGCCGCCCGAAGCCGTCGACGACACGGTCACGCTTCTCGAGGACACGACAATCCTTCTACCCGCGGCGGATCTGCTGGTAAATGACATCGACATCGATCGCGATCCGCTGAGCATCGTATCTCTCTCGTCCTCTGCGCTGCTCGGCGTGATCCGGGATGCCAATGGCGATTTCATCCTGTCACCGGTGGCGAACTTCAACGGTACCGTTTTTCTCACCTACGAGGTCACTGACGGTGTGAACGGCTCGGAGTTCGCCACGGTGCGTGTTGATGTGATCGCGGTCAATGACGCTCCGGTTGCGGTTCCGGATCAAGGTGCGACGAGCCTTGATGCGCCCTTGGTGTTGCGCATCGCCGACCTGCTCTCGAACGATACCGATCCCGACATTTCCGATCCCGAGCTACTGAGCGGCGCGTTGAGCTTCGTGTCGGCCCAGGATCCAAGCATCGGCACGTTGTCCGTATACGATGAGCGTTTCGTCGTTCTCGAGGTGCCGATGGGCACGGTCGGCGACGTCAGTCTAACCTATTCGCTGACAGATGGTGCGGGTGGTGTTGCGACGGGCCTTGTCACGGCAAATATCGCTGCCGAGCGAGCGGCTGTGATCTCAGGCTCGGCACTGCGGGATCTGCTCATCGGTACGAGCGGATCGGAAATCCTGGACGGCGAGGCGGAGAGTGACGACCTGTTCGGGCGCGCGGGTGACGATCTGTTGCGGGGCGGGGCAGGCGCTGATCTTCTGGATGGTGGCGAAGGTTTTGACACTGCCGATTTCTTCGGTTCACCTACCGGCGTGCGCGTCGACATCGAAGCGCGAATCGGACAGGGCGGGTTTGCCGAAGGTGATGCCCTTGTCGGGATCGAGGGCTTGGCCGGCACGGCGTTCCGCGACCAGCTGTACGGCGATCAGTTCGCCAACAGTCTTGCCGGGGCAGGCGGCGATGATCTCCTGGAAGCACGGGCCGGCGACGACACGTTGAGCGGTGGTGATGGCGACGACACGCTGGTCGGCGGGGCCGGTGCGGACATCATTGATGGTGGCGAGGGTAACGACACTGTCGATTACGCGGCTGCGGTCACTCCCGTCCAGGTGTCTCTGGCCGACGGTACGGCGCACGGTGGCGAGGCATCGGGCGATCAACTGATCAGCATAGAAAATATTATCGGCTCGGTCGGCGACGACAACCTGACCGGCGACGGCACCGCAAACGTTCTGGTTGGCGGTCGCGGCGATGACACGCTCGAAGGGGGCGGTGGTGACGATACACTGATCGGCGGCCGCGGAAGTGACGCCATGATTGGCGGCTCGGGCAACGATACCCTCGACTATTCCGGCTCGGCCGAAGGTGTCACCGTCGACCTTTCCGGAGCATTCGCCGATGGAGGTGATGCCACCGGCGATACCTTCACTGGAATCGAGCACGTGACCGGCTCTTTCCACGCGGACCGCTTGACTGGAGACGACGGCGACAACCGCATCGCGGGAGGTGCCGGCGCAGACACGATAGATGGTGGCGCGGGCTTCGACACCGCGGACTACAGTGGTTCGAACGCTGCTGTATCAATCGACCTGTCAGCAGGCAGCGGCAGCGGTGGCGACGCGACCGGGGACGCCCTCTCGGGCATCGAGGCGATTATCGGATCATCGTACGATGACACGCTGATAGGCGATGCCAGCGACAACCAATTCGATGGTGGGGCCGGCGACGATCAGCTTGCGGGAGGCGCAGGCGACGACGACTACCTTGCCGGCTTCGGCAGCGCCAACGATCGCATTGTCGAGGACGGAGCAGTTGCTGATATCGATCGCCTTGTGCTCGCTGCGGACGTTCAGCCGTCGCACGTTACGCTGACGCGCTCCGGCGCCGATCTCCTGATCGAGTTGGAGCAGACGGAGTTCATCGTCGATCGCATGCTCGTTGAAGGCCATTTCGACGGCCCGGCGACAGGTATTGAAGAGATCGTGTTCGCCGACGGCACCAGCTGGGATCGCGACGCTATTTTTGCGCGCTATCGCAACGATCGTTTCAATGCCGTCGACGATCTCATACGCTTCGCCGATGAGGACGTGTCCTACAAGATAGAAGCAGCGCGGCTCCTCTCGAATGACACCGAGACGGGCGACGACATGCTCCAGATCGTATCTGTGCACGACGCGGTGAACGGAGCTGCGGTGCTGGAAGCGGATGGTTCAGTCAGCTTCCTTGGAGCACAGAATTTCAACGGTGATGCCGCGTTCGCCTACACGGTCAGCGACGGTCGCGGCCGCCTGTCGACCGCTACCGCAACTGTCGAGGTCCGCCCGGTCAACGACGCTCCGATAGGCAGCACGGACGGTGTGTTCGGGGGCTTCGAGGATACGACACTGTCAATTCCGATCGCGACGCTGCTGGGCAATGATTTCGATGTCGACGGTGATGTCCTGACGATCGCGGGGTTCGGCGACCTCGACGGTGAAGCCGTCACGATCGACATCGGAGGCCAGACGGTCGAGGCCATTTATTCGGCTGGCTGGCATGGGCTGGCAATGTTCGATTGGCTTTCTCCCAGTGTACTGTTCGTGCCCGAGCTGAATTATTATGGGCCGGCGGCGTTCACATATCGGTTGTCGGATGGCATGGGCGGCATTGATGTGGTGGTTGTGGATCTGCACATTGCTGCCGTCAACGACTCCCCGCTGGTGCAGCCGGATCGCGCCTCCGTCCGCCAGGATCAGCAACTGATCCTCAGCCCAAGCCTGCTGATCGCGAACGACGCCGAGGTCGAGGGCGATCCGATAACGCTCGTGTCGGTGCAGGACGCAATCGGTGGTGCGGTGGCGCTCGATGCCGCCGGCAATGTGGAGTTCAGCCCCGCCGCCGGTTTTCTTGGCGAGGGCACTTTCACCTACACGGTGACCGACGGACGCGGTGCATTCGCGACCACGACCGTGACAGTCGACGTTCTGCCATCCAACGCAGCGCCAAACGTGCATCCGGAGCACTTCGAGATCGTCGAGGACCAGCCGCTTGTCGTACGGCCCGAGGTCCTACTCGCCAATGATATCGATCCGGATGGGGATGTCCTGGCGATAACGCGGCTCGATCAGTTCCCGGAGCATGGCAGCGTCGCATTCAATTCCGATGGCGACATCGTGTTCACGCCGGCGGCCAATTACAATGGCGATGCGTCCTTCTTCTATTGGGTGAGTGACGGTGAGGCCGAAGAAGTTCGGGGCGAGGTCACGCTCGCTATTGCGCCTGAGAATGACGCGCCATACGCAGTCGACGATCTGGGTGGCTACGTGACGGACGAGGATACGCCGATCCGGTTGCCTGCCATCGAGTTGTTCGCCAATGACGGCGATGCGGATGGAGACGTGCTCGTTTTCACCCAGTTCGGCTCCACTGACGGCGCGGTCGTTCTTGACGGCGACGACCTCGTGTTCCATCCGGCGCGCGACTTCTTCGGCCTGGCGAGGATAGGCTATCGGGCTGATGACGGAAAGGGCGGCGTCTCCAATCTGGCAATCGTCGAGGTCGAGGTCATGCCGGTGCCCGACGCTCCGTCGGCAACCCCGGACCAGGCAGCCGGGCTTGAGGATCAGCCTGTCCTGTTGGACCCGGCGGACTTGCTCGGCAACGATCATGATGGGGATGGCGATGCAATTCGCCTTGTCTCCGTCGGAGACGCGGTGAACGGATCTGTCGAGCAGTTAGCGGATGGAACGATTGTATTCATACCGGAGACGGACTATTTCGGAGCAGCTTCCTTCAGCTACACGATCACCGACGACCGCGACGGCACTTCAACGGCCTCTGTGACCATCGATATCGCGCCCCTCAACGATGCCCCGGCTGCCGTCATCGACGTCTTCGATGGTGTGGAGGATCAACCACTGATGATCCTGCCGGAGGACATTCTCGCGAATGACTCCGATCCGGACGGCGACGTTCTCGTGCTGGTCGAGGTCCTGCCCCTGGCCCCGCACGGAAGGGCGGAGACCCTGCCCGACGGCAGGATCGTGCTGACGCCGGATGCTGATTACGCGGGGCTGGCCAGCTTCACTTATCGCATCAGTGATGGAATTGCTCCGGCGGTTGCTGGTACCATCGAAGTGAATTTCGCCGAGATCAACGACGCTCCCGAGCCGGGCAACGATTTCGGTTATCGCACGGCCGAGGATACGCCGATTGTCATCGCCATCTCCGATCTGCTGGCGAACGACACCGATCGTGACGGTGACACGGTTGAGTTCGTCGGCGTCGGAGGGGCGGTCAATGGCTCGGTCGCCATCGCAGGAGATTCGATCGTCTTTACACCTGCATCCGATTACGCGGGGCCGGCGGCATTCGCCTACAATGTTGCGGACGGCCGCGGCGGGTTTGGCACTGCCACCGTGTCGCTCGGCGTCGATCCGATCAACGACGACCCTGTCGCGCTACCGGACGGTCCGTTTACGGCCGATGAGGATTTCGCCGTCCTGATAGATCCGACGACGCTGCTCGCCAACGACACGGATGTGGAGGGCGATGCACTGACGATCGAGTGGACAGGACATGCCGTAGGCGGACACATTCAGGCCGCCAGTGACGGCAGCCTGCTGTTTGTGCCGACGGCAGATCACAACGGCGCAGCATCCTTCCAGTATCGGATATCGGACGGCAACGGCGGAGTGGCCGAGACAATGGTCGAGCTGTTCTTCAGGCCGATCAATGATGCTCCCGTCGCAGTCGCCGATAGTGCAACGACCGATGAGGATGCCGCGATAGCGATCGATGTGTTGGCCAACGACACCGATGTCGACGGTGACGCCGTCGTGCTGCATTCAGCCACAGCGCAGCATGGCACGGTCGGAATCTCCAGTGGCCTTCTCGTTTATCTGCCTGCGGCTGACTACAACGGGATCGACACGATCAGCTATGTGATCGGGGATGGCAAAGGCGGCAGTGCATCAGGCACCGTGCAGGTCACGGTCAGGCCGGTGGCGGATGCGCCGGACGCAAATGACGACGGTATATTCGTGGCACGCATGAACACCCCGTTGCAGATCGACGCCACCGCCCTTCTTGCCAATGATCTCGATGCTGACGGCGATCCCCTGACTTTGACAGCGCTGCAGGACGCGGTTGGCGGCACGGTGGCCTTCGATGCCGGCGGCAACGCCGTATTCACGCCCGAGGACTTCGTCA
The DNA here is from genome assembly GCA_963825625.1 of uncultured Alphaproteobacteria bacterium. Classification (GTDB taxonomy): domain Bacteria; phylum Pseudomonadota; class Alphaproteobacteria; order Rhizobiales; family Hyphomicrobiaceae; genus CAMDPA01. The sequence goes on from CAWGUF010000019.1 coordinate 72,278, forward strand.
CTGGGCCGGCTGGATTCAGATACACCGTCAGCGACGGCAGCGGCGCAACAGCGACCGCCGCCGTCTCCGTTTTCATCGAGCCCCCGCCGGGCACGACGGTTGTTGTCGGTGGTGACGGGGACGATGCTCTGAGCGGCACCGATGGCAATGACATCATCCATGCCGGAGCGGGCGATAACACGGTAACGTCCGGGGGCGGTGATGATGTCCTGATCTCCGGCAGCGGAAACGATTCGCTCGATGGCGGCAGCGGCGACGACGTATTCCGCCCAGGCGGAGGATCTGACACCATCCGCGGAGGCTCGGGCACTGATACATTCGACGCATCCGGAGCGATCGGGCCCGTCACCGTCTCACTCTCAGGCCGGTCCGCCGCTGGCGCTGGTGTCGGTAGCAACAAACTCTACGATATCGAGAATGCGATCGGCGGCGCCGGTAACGACAGTCTGTCTGGCAGCGCTGGCGAAAACCGGCTCTTAGGAGCAGGCGGCGATGACGAGCTTTACGGTAGGGCGGGCGATGACACGGTGGAAGGCGGCGCCGGCGATGACAGCCTGTCCGGCGACAGCGGGCACGATGTCCTGTCCGGCGGGGAAGGCAACGATTGGCTGAGCGGCGGCAGCGGTGATGATTGGATGATCGGGGGCGAGGGCGATGACCAGATCGACGCCGGCAGCGGTGACGACACGGTCGAAGGCGGCGCCGGCGATGATTTCATCATCGGTGGCTCAGGCCGGGACGTCTTCGTGTTCAAACCCGGTTTCGGTTCCGATGTCATCATGGACTTCGACACGCGAAAGGACGTGCTCGATTTATCCGCCATGGGGTTGGCGGACACTCAGGCAACGTTGCAGCAGCTTCTTTCCGACGCCCAGGAGCTGGGCGGCGACACCGTGATCAACCTTGGCGGCGAGCAGAGCATCACGCTGAAATTCGTAGACAGATCGACACTGAATGCCGATGATTTCCGCTTGGCATGAACGATGCGGAGCACGTGGTTTGGCGGTTGCGTACGATAGGGATGTGAATGCGACATCTGCTTCGACAACAGGGCGTCGTGCTTCGGTAACGCGCGCGCTCGCGCGATGCCGCATCGCTTTTCTCGGTGCCGGCCTGTTTTCTGGCATCATCAACGTGCTGGCTCTGACTGGCTCGATCTACATGCTGCAGGTCTATGACCGCGTCATCCCTTCGCGCAGCCTGCAGACACTGGTGGGTCTCACGATTCTCATGGTGGGGCTCTACGCGGCATATGGCCTGCTTGACCTGATCAGGACACGGCTGATGTCGCGCATCGGGATTCGCCTCGACAACGAATTGCGCGATGATGTGTTCGCCACCGTGCTGGCGCTGCCGCTGAAGGTGCGACCTACCGGTGACGGTCTGCAACCGGTCCGTGACCTTGACGCCATTCGCTCCTTTTTCTCCGGCCCCGGTCCCACTGCGCTGTTCGACATGCCGTGGATCCCGATTTATCTCGCGCTGGTGTATTTTCTTCATCCCTGGCTCGGCGTGTTTGCCACTCTCGGCGCACTCCTTCTCGTGGTGCTGACGGTGCTGACAGAGCTGCGAACGCGCGATCCAAGCCGGTCCGCGGCATCCAGCGCGGCGGAGCGCCAGGTCTTCGGAGAAGCGGTGCGCCGTAATGCGGAGCTCGTGCACGTGCTTGGTATGAGCGCCAGCATGACCGGGCGATGGCGCACTTTGAATGCCCGTTACCTGACTGATCAGGCCAATGCCGCCGGCGCAGCGAGCGGCCTGGCCTCGTTGTCCAAAGTGCTGCGCATGATCCTGCAGTCCGGTATCTTGGGTCTTGGAGCCTATCTTGTGGTGCTGGGAGAGGCGACCGGTGGCGTCATGATTGCGGCATCGATCACCATGTCGCGGGCACTGGCCCCGATCGAAATCGCCATCGCGAACTGGCGCGGTTTCATCGCAGCCCGACAGGCCCGGCGTCGGCTTGTCGGTTTCTTTTCCGCTCTGGCGGCGGCGCGCCAGCCGATGCCTTTGCCGCCGCCGTCGCGAAGGTTGGAAATCTCCGCCATCTCCGTCGCGGCGCCCGGCACCACGCGGCCGATCATCCACAATATATCGTTCACGCTGGATGCCGGTGCGGGTCTCGGCATCATCGGTCCCAGCGCATCGGGAAAATCAACTCTCGCCCGCGCGATCGTCGGCGCATGGGCACCGTTGCCGGCACGTGGCGAGGTGCGCCTGGATGGCGCGGCACTCGAGCAATGGGCCCCCGACGATCTCGGCCGCTGCATCGGCTATCTGCCGCAAGAGGTCGAGCTGTTCGATGGCACGGTGGCGGAAAATATCTCGCGGTTCGCGCCCGGCGCCGTGAGCGATCGCGTCATTGCAGCAGCCGAGGCGGCCGGCGTACACGACCTGATCCTGCATCTTGCGGAGGGCTACGAAACGCGGGTCGGGACAGGAGGAACCGCTTTGTCCGCCGGTCAGCGCCAGCGTATCGGGCTCGCGCGCGCGCTCTACGGTGATCCGTTCCTGGTCGTGCTCGACGAGCCTAACTCTAATCTGGATGCCGCTGGTGACGATGCTCTTGCGCAGGCCATCGCCGGCGTTCGCGCGCGCAACGGCATTGTGATCGTCATCGCGCATCGCCCTTCCGCCCTTGCCGGCCTCGACCAGCTGCTGGTCATGGCTGCCGGGCAACTGAAAGCGTTTGGCGCCAAGAACGAGATCCTGAGCCAGACAACTCAAAACGTGCAGGTTGCGGCCGGCCCGCGGCCGGCACCGTTCAAGGTCGTGAGCGAGGCGCCATGAATGCGAATTCAGATCCCTGACGAAAAAATTGACTTGTTGTCGCGCGCCTGATTATCTCGACAGGCAACGACGCGTGAAATTTCCTGTGTTCGAGTTGTTCGGTTTTGCACATGTCTTCACAAATGCAACCTGCATCGGCCCCCCTCAGCGAAGAGCAGCGCAAGCGCCGCGCCGACTATTCCCACAACCTGATGCGAGCATTCGGCTCCGTGATGGCGATTTATGCGCGCTCGCCGGTTCACCGTGAAATGCGATTGTGCGATATCGAGACGCTGGTCATTCCCGCGCTGACGACCGGACAGTTCTCACTGGCCGAAGCGGCCCATAAGCAGAACGGCCTGGTGACGCCAGTGTCGGTCGTGCTCTGGGCCAGCGTGTCGGGGGCCATCGACGAGCGGATAACCGCAGCGCCCGAGCAGCCGCTCGCGTTTGGCGCGGCGGATTGGAAGAGCGGTGACATTATCTGGATCGTGGAGGCTGTTGGCGACCAGAAGGCGATTGGCGAAACGATGAGCCGGTTGCAGACCAACGCCTGGAAAGGCCGGACCGTCAAGATGCGGACGCAAGGCGAAGACGGTGGCATCGTCGCCTACGTCCTGCAACAGGCGGCTTGAACGGCAGCGGACCATCGCGATGACATACGCAAATGCCGGCGCAAATGCCGGTCAATGGTTGCACGATACATTCGAGACGGCCTGGTTGCCATTGCGCGACTTCTGGGCGCTTCGCGCAGCCGAGCTGTCCACCTGGTCGGCGGCGTTGCCAATCTCGAAAGAGTTGCAGTTTTTCCTGGTTCTCGAGATTTTGCTGCTGATCGTGTTGGTCGTTGTCCTGCGCCGACATTGGCGGCGGGCGCCAGCGGCCGCTTCGCCCACAAGCACATCCGTGCCGGGGCAGCTAGTGGCCGCGTCCGCACGGACAGCGCTCGAGCCGCCATCCTCGTTTGGCGGCTATCTGGCAGCCGGCATCGTCGTCGTTACTCTGCTGTGCGGCGGTCTCGGCGGATGGGCGGCAACCTCACAGTTGGCCGGCGCCGTGATCGCGTCTGGAACGGTTGTCGTGGAATCGAACGTCAAGAAAGTGCAGCATCCCACAGGCGGCATTGTCGGCGAGATCCGGGTGCGCAACGGCGACAAGGTCTCGCAGGGCGAGCTGCTGGTTAGTCTCGATGCAACCATGGCGCGCGCCAATCTGCAGATCATCGCCAAGCAGCTTGACGAGCTGGTGATGCGCCAGCAGCGGCTGAAAGCGGAGCGTGATGGGGAGGCAGACCTGATCGTACCGGTCGCGCTGAATACGCGTCGGCGGGATGCAGACGTGGCTGCAATCATCTCCGGTGAGATTTCTTTGTTCCGTAATCGTTACACTTCACGCCAGGGTCTCAAGGCTCAGCTCGAGGAGCGCATCGCCCAGTTGTCCAACGAAGCCCTTGGTCTTCAAGCTCAGCTCAAGGCGAAATCGGACGAGAGCGAATTGATCCGCGTGGAACTCGACGGCCAGGCCGAGCTATGGGAGAGGAACCTCATTCCTCTTGCCACGTACACGCATACGCGGCGGGAAGCGGCGCGTCTTGCCGGCGAGCAGGCACAGTTGCAGGCCTCCATTGCCCAGGTGCGCGGACGCATGGCGGAGACCAGCCTTCAGATTCTGCAGATCGAGCAGGACCTGAGAACCGAGGTCACCAAAGAGCTGCGCGACGCCCAGGCGAGGCAAGCAGAGCTGGAGGAGCGGCGCGTTGCGGCCGAGGACCAGCTGCGGCGGGTGGACATTCGCGCGCCTCAAGCTGGGCGGGTCCATGAGATGGCGGTGCATACGGTTGGCGGCGTGGTGGGGCCAAGCGAGCCACTGATGCTGATCGTGCCGGAAGACGACAAGCTGGTGATAGAGGCTCGTATCGCGCCGCAGGACATCGACCACGTGCGTGTTGGTCAAACGGCAGTCGTTCGCTTTACCGCGTTCAATCAGCAGACCACGCCCGAGTTCATCGCCGAAGTCCAGCACGTGTCGGCCGATCTTGCCCGCGAGCCGCAGCAGAATCTCGCCCACTATGTCACGCGCCTGGCCCTGGCGCCCGGTGAGGCGAAGCGGCTGGGCGCGTTGAAGCTGGTACCGGGAATGCCGGCGGAGATCTACATCGCGACCGGCGATCGCACAGCGCTCTCCTACCTCGTCAAGCCGCTTAGCGATCAGTTCCAGCGCGCCTTCCGCGAACGATGAGCGACAGCCCTTCGGCCGTGTCGGCGGCGCACGCTGGCCGGCAAGCTGGCCCCCTTGCCAGACGTGGAGGGCGGTGTCACCTTGGGTCTGGTCGGCAACCGAGATGCCGGTGTCGCTGCGTGCGAGGACGCCATGCCCAAGGTATTAACACAGGACCAGCTGGACCGTTGGCGCCGTGATGGCGCCGTGTGGCCCTTCGATCTTCTGAGTGCAGATGAAGCCGCAGGCTACGCCCGGCGCTTCGAGGGGCTGGAGGCTTCGCTCGACGGTGAGGTGCAGTCCCGCTTCCGTATCAAGGCGCATCTGCCGTTTCCGTGGCTTTGGGATCTCGTCACCCATCCCCGCCTTTCCGACGCCGTGGAGGACCTGCTTGGCCCCGATATCGTGTGCTGGGGCTCGTCGTTCTTCACCAAGAAGCCGCACGACCCGCGCTTCGTCTCGTGGCATCAGGATTTCGACCTATTATGGGCTGGAGCCGCCGGAATCGATTACCGCCTGGGTGGCGTTCACCCGCGCCAATTCCCAGTCCGGCTGCATGAAGTTCATTCCGGGCTCGCACAACGGCGCTGCAATCCTCGAGCACGACGAGACATTCGATCCCAAGAATTTGCTCTCGCGGGGCCAGACCATCAGGGAAATCGATGCAGGCACGGCGATGGAGATGCCGCTCGAGCCCGGCCAGGTCTCCTTCCACCACAACCGAACTATCCATTCATCCGAGCCGAACAACGCCGACTGGCCGCGCATCGGTTTTGCCATACACCTTTGTGCCGCGTCGGTGCGCCAGACCCAGTTCGACAATGCGTTGGCGATCCATCTGCGCGGTCAGGACCGGGACGGCAACTGGGTCGAGGATCCGCGGCCGGACTACGAGATGTCTCCCGCCAGCCTCAAGGCGGTGGACGAATATTGGCACCGCTACAAGACCGCCATGTCCGCGCAACGCTGAGTTGCCGCGCATCGGCTTGCCTTGGTCGTTCCAGCGGTCCAGGATGCCCGCGCATCCGTGAGGAGAACTGAGACATGTCGACATCGAAAGCCACCGCCAAGACCGAAGCGCATGGGTCCAATCGGGACAGCGCGCTGAAATCGCTGTACGACGACATCCACGTCCGAAACATGTTCCCGTTCTGGGCGACCTCGACGGAGGTCGAGCATGACGAGGTCAAGCAGCTGCTGGCCTCGGAGAAGGCGGTTCCGCACGTCTGGCGCTATGAGGACGATATCAAGCCGATCCTGTTCCGCGCCGCCGAGCTGATCAAGATGGACGATTCGGAGCGCCGCTCTCTCATCTTGTGCAATCCGGGTCTTGGCGGCCGGCGCGCGACGGTCAGCACAATGTATACGGCCTATCGCCTCAACGATGCTAACGAGGTGATGCCGCCGCACAAGCATTCCCCCAGCGCCATCCGTTTCGGACTGACTGGTGCCAGCAACTTCACCGGCGTGGACGGCGAGGACATAACGTTCGGGCCCGGCGACATGGTGCTCACCCCGAACGACACCTGGCACAATCACGGCAACGTCGGCAACGAGCCGGCGGTCAATCTTTCCGTGCTCGACCTGCCGCTGGTGGAAACGCTGAACGCGATCCACTTCGACCACGACTATATGGAGACGGTGGACGGCAAGCCGGTGCGCATGAAGCAGCAGACCGCGCGGTTCTCCTCCGACCATTCGCTCAAGGCCTACGGGCACGGCGGCCTGAAGCCGCGCTTCATCGACAACCACCGCAGCGCCGGCTACTCGTCGCCGATGTACGTGTACCGCTGGGAAATGATGCGCGACGTTCTCGAGCGCTTCAAGGACCACGACGGCGATCCCTACGAGGCCGTCTCGATCGAATATACCGATCCTGTGAACGGCGGGCCGGTGTTCAAGACCATGACTTTCTTCGCGCAGATGCTGCGACCTGGCGAGCGTACGCGTCCGTTGCGGCAGACGGCGAACCTGCTGGTCGCGCCAATCGAGGGCTCGGGCTACTCGCTCGTCGATGGCAAGCGCTACGACTGGGTGCAGTACGATACGCTCGCTGTGCCCGGCGGCTCCTGGGTGGAGCATGCCAACGGCTCGGATAAGGACCCCGCTATCCTTTTCGTCGCCAGCGACGAGCCCGCGTTGAAGGCATTCTCGCTCTATCGCAAGTGGGGGCGAGAGGCGAACGACGAGCCAGTGCGTCTGGCCTAGCGCGGCCTGAACAGCAGGCGGGACCCGGTCGATGGAGAACAGGGAGGGACGCCGCCACGGGGATCGCCACGGGGATCGCCACGGGGCGGCTCGGCAGGTCGGCGACGTTGATCGCATGTTCCGAGCCCGAATTGCCCCGCATCTCAAGGGCATCGAGGCGGACCGCCTGCAGGCGCTCGCGAGCCGCAGGGGGCGGTGGTTCTGGGCGCTGTGGGGAATTGCGCTTGCCGCCGGTCTCGCCGGGTACGGAGCAATCCATTTCGAATGGTCATGGGCCGCGCCGTTTGTTGTGACCATCGGCAGCGTCGTTCTTGCCTGGAGCTGGGCAGAGGCGCCGATCGGGTCCTACGAGAGGAAGCTCGCGTCCTGGCTGCTCGAGCAAGTCGGCGGCGCCCTCGACGCGGTGCACTACGAGCCCGACGCGGGACGTTTCAGTCTGGCGGATTTCGACGCCGCGCAACTGCTGCCAACCTACAATCGACAGGCGATCGAGGACCGGTTTCACGGCAGCTATCGGCAATGCCGCTTTCAGATGGTGCACGCCAATCTGCGCCTCAAATCGAGCGGTCGCTCCAGCAGCTCGCGAACCGTGTTCGATGGCGTGCTCGTCGAAATATCGACACCGCGCGCCACCCGAGGGCGCATCGTCATTGCACGCGACAGAGGCCGGTTGGGCAATATCTTGTCGGGGCTCTTCAAGCCGGGCCAACGTGTCGAGATTGCGCATGCGGAGTTTGAAAGCAGCTACGAGGTCTACGCGGAGTACCCCGATGAGGCCTTGCAGTTCGTCTCCCGGCCGTTCGTGGAGAACTTCATCGCCCTGCAGGAGACGACAGGCAGCGAGGATATCGTGGCCGCATTTCAGGGAGCGACCTTTCTGCTGGCAGTCAACTCCGTGAACGGCTTTGCGCAACACGTGACAGTGCACACGCCGGTCGAGCGATTGAAGGAGGCACTGGAGCTTGCGATCCACCGCGTCTCGGTGATCTTTCGCATCATCGACCGTCTGCATGGTGACGAATGAGGCCGCACGGAGCTACCAAGCGGCCGGGGCGAAGGCTCCGGCTCGCCGGCTCGGCACATCAGTTGCCGGCCGCCGATATTCGCGTCGCAGCAAGTTGCCGTTGCCAGACTGCGTTTATTTCGGTCAAACTATCGGTCAGTCCCCTTCACCAGCATCCGGAGAACTGCACGTGCCAAAAGCCCAGGATACCAAGCTCATCTCCCACATCGATTGCGCCGGTGGCGGCCAGGTCTGGGTCGATGGCACGACGCTCTATTGTGCGCACATGGCTGCCCCGCATGGCACGACCATTTACGACGTCGCCGACCCTTCCAAGCCGCGCCAACTGGCTCACATCGAAATACCCATGGGCTGGCACAGCCACAAAGTCCGCGTCCAAGACGGGATCATGCTGGTCAATCACGAGAAGCTGGGGCAGGACGGCGATGCCTCTTTCGGCGGCGGACTCGGCATCTATGACGTATCCAAGCCTTCTGATCCGAAACTCATAACAAAGTGGAAGGTGAGCGCGGGGCGGGGCGTCCACCGCTACGACCACGACGGTCGCTATGCCTACATCTCGCCGACGGCGAAGGGGTATCATGGCAACTTCACGATGATCCTCGACCTCAAGGATCCCGCAAAGCCGGAGGAGGTCGGCCGCTGGTGGGTTCCTGGCCAATGGGAGGAAGGCGGCGAAGCGCCCAATATCGTGGATGGCGTGCCGCCGCGCTGCCATCACCCGATGCGCCTTGGCGATCGCCTATACGTCAGCTACTGGCACCACGGGTTCTATATCCTCGATATCTCGGACATGTCGAAGCCTAAGCTGATCTCGGAACGCCGCAACGGCATGGCCTTCCCGCATCCCACCCACACCTGCCTGCCTGTGCCTCAGGCAGTAAAAGGCCGGCAAATCATGATCGTGGCCGACGAGGACGTTGCCAAGAAGGTGCCGTCGCCGCCGTCGTTCGCCTGGGTCTACGATATCTCCGATGAGACATTCCCGACGCCGATTGCCTCGATCCACGCGCCGGGTGTCGACAAGGATGGAAGCCCGCAACCGCCAATGACGGGTTGTCACCAACCATCCGAGCGCTTCAACGGCACCGTCATACCGTTTGCATGGTTCGCCCATGGTTTGTGGCTGTTCGACGTCGCGGACCCGTTCGCGCCGAAAGTCGTCGGCCATTATCAGCCCGATCCGGCGCCTGGCGCCCAACGCGCCTCATCCAACGATGTGACGATCGACGATCGCGGCCTCATCTACATGGTCGATCGGATCGGCGGCATCGATATCATCGAGGCCAAGGCCATGGCATGAGTTCGGCCATGGCATGAGGCCGGGAGGACGGCTGAGGCGATCGTTGATCGTTCGCGTCAGCCGACACCGGGCCATGGCGGCGTTGTCCGCGGACAAGTCACCCGGTGGTCAGATCTGGGGTCAGATCTGGCCTCCGGGCTCAGTTTGCGGCGGGCTGGTTTTCGCCGCCTTGTGATGACTGCCGCGGCGCCAGCTCGCGGATCATCGCCTTGCCATCCTTGCCGCGCGTGCGCAGTTTTACTGTCCGGCCCTTCCACTCGTTTTCGCGCAGCCGCTTCAGCACCGCCGTGACAGCGCGGGCATCGCCGATTGCATCGATAACCCACAGGACATCACCGGATCGCCATTCGTTCGGCTTCAGTCGGATCGGCTCGCCCGGCGCCGACGACAACCTCTGATCGACCTCGCCGGAGACACTAGCCCACAGCACCACGCAGACAGGCGCCGACAAGCCGTTTTTCCGTGATTGTGCCTCGACGATCGAGAACTGCCCGGTGACCATGGCCGGCACCACCATCCACTCCAGATCGGCGAGGCTGTAGTGCTTGTAGTGCGGTGCGCGCATCAACACCGAGACCACCTGGCCGAACGCAGCCGAGACGAGTTTGATGGCCGCAGCCCGCCGTTTCAACTCCTCCGGTGCGAGATCGGGCTGGCTCCCTCCGCCCGGCGGCGACGTTGCGACCGGCGCTGAAGCTGAAGCAGTCGGCGGGGGCGCAGGCGCAGCAGCGTTGCCGGCACTTGCGGCCGGCGGCGATGCCGTCGCCTCGAGTGGCTTGATCTTGTCGCCTAGTCTGTCTGTCTTCTTCGACCGTCCGAACATATCCCGCTTCTCCGATACCAACACCATCCCACGGCAGGGAATCCTACACGCCGCAGATCTGTGGTCAACCTCAGCGTGTACAAGGCGACGTCAAATGATCAGCCTGGAAACACGATGCGTGCACCGTGCAGCTCGCCCGTCGTAGTGGCCCCGGATGCACGCGCTGCCCCAAGGCATTGCCGCGTTCGATCGCAGCAGGCGCCTCGGACGCATGCAGCCCGGCGGGACATTGCGAGTCATCGCCCGGCAGCCGCGCCGGTCTGCGCCGCGATTACGCTTCGCCGGACAGACCGTGCGGACTGGCCCGAGTGAGCACCGAATATTGCGGTCGTCGTGCTTTACCCGGCTCGCTGTCCCGCCTATTCTCCGCCCGATACGAGCCCCAAATCCTAATCCACCCGGTGCCGAGGAGACCCGATATGGCTGACCGTTATGTCAAAGAGAACGAGTGGTGGGTCTGCCCCTACAACGATGCCCCCGAGGTCAAGGCTGGCCGCACGCTGCCGGAGAAGGTCGAGATCCACGACGCGACGCTGCGCGATGGCGAGCAGACGCCTGGCATCGTCATGGACGTGAAGGACAAGATCGCCATTGCCGAGAAGCTGGCCGAGGTCGGCATCGAGCGCATCGAGGCGGGCATGCCGGCGGTGTCCGACATGGATTTCGAGGCGATCAAGCAGATCTCCAAGCTTGGGCTGAAGTCCAAGATCTACTCGTTCGCGCGTGCCGTGAAGAGCGATATCGACAAGGCCCTGGAGTGCGGCTGTCATGGCGTCATCGTCGAGGTTCCGATCGGCTATCCGAAGCTCAAGTACCAGTTCAAGTGGACCTGGGAAGACGTGTTGAGGAAAAGCACCGACGTCGTGAACTACGCCAAGAGCCAAGGCCTGCACACGGTATTCTTCCCCTACGACACCACACGCGCCAACGAGGATGACTACGAGAACCTCTTGAAGCGCATGATGCAGGACGCCCCGCCCAATTCCGTTGGCGTGGTCGACACCATGGGCTGCATCCTGCCCGACGCCATGAAATTCATGGTGCGCTGGACCAGCCGTCTCACCGGCCTGCCGGTCGAGGTTCATACTCATAACGATTTCGGCATGGGCGTTGCGACCGAGCTCGCCGGCGTCGAGGCCGGCGCGACCTGTGTCCACTCCTGCGCCAACGGGCTCGGCGAGCGTACTGGAAATGCGGCGCTGGAGGAACTCGCGGTCGCGCTGCACGTGCTGTACGGCTACGACAAGCAATACAATCTGGCCAAGCTGCCTGAGCTCGGCGAGGTCGTGAGCCGCATCACGGGCCGTGAGATTCCACCCAACAAGCCGATCCTGGGTTCGCGCAATTTTACGCGAGAAGTCTGGCATTGGCGTTGACCTCGTCGTGCGCGAGCCGCTTGCCATGTTCGGTACGCATCCCAAGCTGACGGGGCGCGAGGGCGACGTCGTGCTCGGCAAGAAGAGCGGCAAGGCGTCCATCACCTACACGCTCGAGCGTCTCGGCATTCAGGAGCCGGATGATGCGGCCGTGGCCGAGATGCTGAAGCTGGTGAAGGACCTTGGCATCAAGAAGCGCGGTCTTGTCACCGATGATGAGTTCCGCGGCATCGCCAAGGACGTTTTGGGGTCAGCCGGTAAGGCGGCTGCGGAATAAGCTGAAATTGGGGACAGTCACCATTTTCCGGGGCGAGCGCGGCTCATTGTCAATCGCCTGGCGGAAAATATAGTGGCTGTCCCACTGCTGTCCCCATTTTGCTCCCCATTTTGCGAAAATCCTCCGGCCCCGGGGCGGTCATGAAGCAGCTCGAAAAACGTGTCGCTCTGATCACTGGCGGCAGCCGCGGCATTGGCCATGCCATCGCACAGGCATTCGCAGCCGAGGGCGCAACGGTGTTAATCACCTCGCGCAAGGCGGACGAGGTCGAGGCAGCTGCCCAGGCGCTGCGCGCGGACGGCGGTGATGTCGTCGGCATCGAGGCCGATGTGAGCCGGGAGGCCGACGTCGACCGCGTTTTCGCACACCTGATGGATCGCCACGGCCGGCTCGATATTCTCGTGAATAATGCCGGTGTCACACGCGGCGGTCCGACAGAAGGGCTGGCGCTGGATGCCTGGCAGCACGTCATGGATGTCAACGTGACCGGAGCGTTCTTGTGCGCACGCGCTGCCTTCAAGGTCATGAAGCCGCAGCAGAGCGGGCGCATCATCAACATCGGCTCGATCGCCAGACAGACGCCGCGGCCGAATGGAGCCGCTTATTCCGTTTCCAAGAGTGCCGTCGCTGGTCTCACGCATTCGCTGGCTTTGGACGGTCGTGAGCACGGGATTGCGGTCTCGATCGTCCACCTTGGCGAGGCCGCGACGACATTCTCGGGCGGCCGGCGCGCCGAAGCAGCGGCACCGGCATTCCGCGCCCTGGAACCGGCAGAGGCTGCGCGTGTCGTGCTGCTGATGGCGGCGTTGCCGGCAGACGTGAACCTCTATGAGGCCACGCTTCTGCCGCTCACCCAGCCTTCGTTCATCGGCCGCGGCTAATGAGGCTTAGCGTGCCGGACGATTAATCGGACGCACGCGAAGGCCGCGAATTGCGACCCGGCGCCAGTGCGCCGCCCCCGCGGAGGGCCCGGCCGAAGGCTGGTGCGGCCCGTGAGCGAAGAGATTATAGAGCGAGTGCATTTATCGCACGAAGCTCTAGAGCCGCCAACGGCTCCTATCATCCAAGAAGCTGCGCTTCGTCGGTTACGCAGTCGCGCCCGTGCGCGGCTACGCCCTCATTCGTCCGGCAGCGGTTCGTGCCCGGGCTGCGCGTTCCTCTTCGCTTTCTACTCCGGGGTCATCCGGGGCCCGTTGGGCAATCAACACCGCCAACTCCTCCGCACGACCTTCGCGTCGCAGCGGTTCGGAAGGCTGCTGGACAGGCGCCTCGCCACCGGCAGCCGCGGCTATGGTCGGTCCAGGCGAAGTGGCAGCAGCGTTCTGGGCCCCGGTTTTCTGCGATGCGGTTGCGCGTGTCTCCGCAGGGGCAGCAGAGATCGTCGGAGCCGGCTTGCTTTCGGACGTGCTCGAGCCTGCTGCAGCCGATGATGGAGTAGCCGGACTGGCGGTCGTCGTCGCTGCGCTGCCTGAGCTGGCGCTGCGGCTCTCGGCCGCTTGCGTCTTGTCTGTTGGCTGGACTGACTGGGCTGATTGTGGACGCTCTGTGGCCGGTGGCGATTCGCGCGCCGCGTCACTGCCTGCGGGCTGTTTGGCCGGGGAGCTGGCCGGGGAGCTGGCCGGGGGGGGCTCGTGGGCAGGCGGTGCCGCTGCTGGTGCGCCAGGGGGCTGCGGGCGCTGTTCATCTTCGCGTCGAGAGGTTGTGACCTCCGCCGGTTTGGTCTCGGCGGCGGCTGCTCCGGCCGGCTTGGTCGGAGGCACGATCTCCGCGTCGGTTGCGGTGCTGGTGTCTTTCGCAGGCCGGCTGGCAGTAGCCGCCGTGGGGCTCGTTCCGCTCCTTTCCGCGGCCGTGGACGCGGTAGCCTCCGTCTCGATCACGGGCTGGCTGCCGGCGCTGAGACGGACCAGCTCGTCGAGCTTCTGCGAAAGCTGAGCAGAATTCGGAATTGTCGAGCGCTTCAACCGGCACCCGCCACTGGAAGGCATCGAGCTGCCCCGTCACCGGCGAAATAGGCGCCCACTTGTCCGCGACGACGCCGTCCGCAGTCCAGGCGGGGTCACGCGGGGCATGAACGGCGCGCGCCAGCCATTCCCTTACGCGGCCCTTGTCACCGAGCTCCTCGCCCTCGATCCTTGCCATCAGCGTACAGACCCGCTGCGACAGTTGATCTTGTGAGATGAGCGGCTCCAGGACGCGTCGCGCGAGATCGAATTCCTGCGCCTCGATGGCGGCGGCGGAAAGCGCGATCGGGCTTTCCGCCGAATGCTGGTTGGCTTGTGCCAGTCGCTTGACGCGGTCCAGCCTGTCGCGCGGGCTATCGCCGACCCGGGCGAACGCATATGCGGTAGCGAGATCGGGATGCGGTGCCAGCCGCCAAGTGCGCTCCAGCACGCGGGCGGCGCGTTTGGTATTGCCCTTGCCAGCCAGGATGCGACCGGCAATTGCGGCTGCCGGGATCAGATCGTGCGCCAGATGGTGTGCCTCCAGCGCCAACTGCAGCGCGCGGTCCGGCTGTGCATCTTCCAGCGCCTGGGCACGCGCCGTCAGCAGCACGGCTTTGCGCCGGTCGAGCACGACATTGTCCATGTGCTGGTGCTTGCGCGCGACGGCCAGCGTCTCCAACGCTCCTTCCCAGTCGTGTGCTTTGCAATGCAAGTCGAAAAGGGCGTCGACGGGCCAGCTCAGTTTCGGATTGAGCCGCAGCGCCCGCTCCGCGAACTGGCGGGCAGCTTCCGTCTCGCCCTCCTGCTCGGCCTCCAGGAAAAGCCCCCGAAGCCCCAGCTGCTGGGTCTCGTCAGAGCCGAGCATCGTCTCGAAGATGCGCCGTGACGTCGATCGGTCGCCGGAAAGCTGCGCGGCCTGGGCGCGCAACAGTTGAGTGAGCGGCTCGTTGGGCAGAGATTTGCGCGCCTGCACGGCATAGCGTGTGGCGCTGGTCCTGTCGCCCGCACCGATCGCGATCATGCCCGCCGACAGTGCTTCCAGTCCGCGCAGTTGCCGCCGCCGATTGAACAGCTGGCCGATCGACGCCGGGCTGCGCCACAATTGCACGAGGATCGACCAGGTCAGGATCGATAGTCCGATGACCAGGGCCAGGATACAGACAGCGCTGAAGACGTTGGTCTCGACGACGTAGCCTTGCCAATTGATCAGGATACTGCCCGGCCGGTCTGCCAGCCAGGTAAGCGGGAATGCGATTGCCGCAAGCGCAATGCAGAACAGGACCAGCCGCAGCATGTTCAACCTTTCTTGCCGGCGGCGGGGGTGCCGCCGAGCGAGGACTTCAGCTCGCTTTCGATGTGCGCGATGGCGCGGTCGACACTAGCACGGGCGGCCACCTTCTCCAGCCAGCCCACCGCGGGCTTCCTGGCGGTTTGGGAGAGCTTGCCGGCTTCTGTCGCGACGTCGGCGAGCCGCTCCTCTTTGAGCCCTTTTTCCATCCGCGCCACCACGGCCTCGACGCCGGTTGCGTTTTCGTCGGCGTCCGTGCGCCGCACTTTAACGATCGACTTGGCGCCGGCCATCAGTCTGTCGCTCCAGCTGCCATCTGCAGGCTGGGCATCTGCCGCGATGATCGCGTGCGCCAGCGTCCGGAATTCACCGAGCAGTTCGACAGTGGTCGGAACGCCCTTTGTCTTGTAGCGCTCGAGAGCCGACAGGTCGAGCTTCCCGCGGGCAATTTTGCTGACCTGGTCGAGTTGGGCGGCAAATGGCGCGCCCCTCTCTACCGTGCGCTTGAGGTTGCCGAGCTCCAGCGCCATGATGATCCGCTCGGCATTGGCGCGCCGGTCCGCCTCGCTCTTCACTACGTCTGCGACGTTCTTCTCCAGGCTTTCGACGCGGGCTGCAACCGGCGACAACGCCTTTTTCAGATCGTCGGGGCGTGCGACGTTCTGCAGGTCGCTCTTCACCGTCTCGAGCGAGCCCTTCATTGTGCTGACCGTCTTGCTCAAGCGCTCGTCGTCGGCCTTGAGCTCCACGAGTCGCTGCTCGGCGCGGGTCTGCTCCGTCTTCACGCTTGCCAGCGCCCGGTCGATGCGTTGCGTGCCGGCTCGCGCCGCTTCGCTGGCTTCCACCGATTGCCCGAGACGGCTGTCGACCTCCTGCATCACGTTCTTGCGCAGTGCTGCAAGTTGATTGGCCACGGTGCTTTCCAGATCGGCGACCCGGCCCGAGATGGCAGCAAGCTGAGGAATGCCGCCCCGGTTGGGATCCTGCTTGGCTGCCTCTGACAGCGAGGACAGAGTACTTTCGAGCTTGGCGATACGCTCCTCCGCAACACCGCCGCCTGCCGGCTGCTGCGTCACGCGCTGCGTCAGGGCTTGAACGTTGCGCTCGGTCGCAGCTTGCTTCTCGGCGAGCGAATTGGCTAGGCGTTCGGCGCCGGCCAGCTTGTTGAGTTGCTGCTCTGCGGCGGCCAGCTTCCGCGCCAGCTCCGGATCTGCTGCCGGTCGCGATGCCGTCACCTTCTCCAGGGCAGCAAGTCTGCGTGCCGTCTCACCGCCGAGCTGCTGATGTTCTCCCGGCACCGTCAGGCCGGTCATTGGCGCGATGGCCTCGCCACCGAACAGAACCAGTGCGCCGCCCGCGATGCCGGCCACAAGATGCGTAAATGCTCCCCAGATGCCTCCACCCGATGAGCGCGCGCGCGGCGGCGGTGGGCTGCCAGCCCCTCCGCCGCTACCGGCCGCGGCTCCGCCCGGGTCCGCTCTCGAACGTCCATCCTGTCCGCCGGGCTGACTGGCACCGGCACTCGGCACCGAGCCTGCGGCTGCCGCACCTGATGCTGTCGCAGACGAGCCGCCGGAGCTGCCGGCTGTCCTCTGCTTGGCCTCGTGCGCTTTGGAGGCCGCACCGGCTTCTGTCGGCTTCGTCCCAGCCGAGCTCGCGGCGCCGGCTGGCTGAGCGGGCGCCACGTCCTTGATGCCCACTTTGGTCGGCTTGACGTCGATGATCGGGATCGGCCTGCGGGGATTTCCGTCCGGCCCGGGCTTTTGCGGCCCTTTGCCCGAGTTATCGTTGGTGTTGGCCATAGAGAGACTCCACAACTTCAATCGCCCACCGCGCGCAAGCTGGCTGTGACCAGGGCGTCATGCGAGCAGCAATAGGGCTTATACGCGGCTGATTCCAGTCCGGAATGCCTTCAGTCAAATTGTGGCGTGGTCCGGGCGATGAGAGCAAGCATTTCGTTGAGGTTTGGTGCGCTTGCCGTTTTGACATGCAACTCGGGTGCGTCCGCGAGGCCGAGCGCCACTGCCGGCGAAAGGCAGAAGTGAACGGTGTTCTTAACAGCGGCCGTCAGGCTGTGCTTCCTGAGCAGCTTGACGTAGGTTCGCGCGGTTCGCGGCGACATCAGCAGTACGCCGTCGATCTCTTTCGACTGGAATCGCTCGCACAGTTGTGGACTGAAGCTGTCGGCCGTCCGCGCGCTGTAGACGACCGGCTCCATGACGTGAAATCCCAGTCGGCGCAATTCGCCTGCCACGTCGGCAGCAATGACGTCGCCGGCCAAATAGACGAGCGGTCCGGCGTTGACCTCGGCCCGCAGCGCAATCAAGGTCACCAGCGCCTCGCTGTCGCGAGGCCCTTCCAGAACCGACTGGAAACCGAGAGCCTGGGCGGTGGAGCCCGTGCCAGGACCGACCGTGAACAACGGTACGCGTTGCAGCTCATCGAGTTGCGGGCTGCTGGCGACCGCGCGCAGCGCATTTCGGCTGGTAGCGATGAGCGCCTGGATTTCGTCGGGATCGAGCCCTTCCAGCGCATGCAACTCGATCTGCAGCAGAGGCTCGACCAGCACCTCGTGGCCCATCCCGATGAGCTGTGCCTTGAGCGGCATCGCGTCCTGCTCTGGCCGGGTAATGAGCAGGCGCATCAGTCCCTCCAGTTTGCGAGGCGGCTGAGAAAGTCCGGTCCCGCATCCTCGAGCAGCGCCTCTGCGACCTGCGTGCCGAGGTCGAGTGCAGTTGCGGGCTGGCCCGAGAGGCTGGCGCTGAAGGCAGCCGAGCCATCCGGCGCCATCAACGCGCCCGACATCGTCAGACCACCGCCGATCAGCCGGGCAAGTCCGGCAATCGGCGTTCGGCAGGAGCCATCGAGGCGTGCCAGAAACGAACGCTCAGCCACGATGCAGAGTGCAGTCTCCTGATGATTGAGTGGCGCCACCAGCTCCCGGCAGGGGAAATCATCGGCGCGGATCTCGACCAGAATTGCGCCTTGGGCAACGGCCGGCAACATCTCAGCCGTCGCGACGACGCTGGTGATCCGGTCAGCCTTGCCAAGTCGCTTGAGGCCGGCCACGGCCAGAAATGTCGCATCGGCCACGCCGTTTTCGAGCTTGGCAAGCCGGGTCTCGACGTTGCCGCGGAAGCCGACGACTTCCAGGTCCGGCCGCAGCCGTTTCACTTGTGCCTGCCGCCTCAGCGAGGAGGTGCCCACGCGAGCCCCCTCCGGCAATTCGGCCAGCGACTGATAGCGCAGGCTGATGAAGGCATCGCGCACATCCTCGCGTTCCAGCACCGCGCCGATATCGAGCCCGTCCGGCAAGCGGGTCGCCATGTCCTTGGCCGAGTGTACCGCCAGATCGATGCTGCCGTCCCGCAGCGCGTCCTCGATCTCCTTGGTGAACAGGCCTTTTCCTCCCGCCTCCGATAGCGGCCTGTCTTGGATCTGGTCGCCGCTGGTCTTGATGACGCTGATCTGGAACCGGTCTTCATCCAGGCCATGCAGCGCCATCAGGCGATCGCGCACCAGGCGAGCCTGTGCCAACGCCAGCGGTGAGCCGCGAGTTCCGATCCTTATCGGGTTGGCTTGCAACGGTTGATCTCCGGGGTTAAGCGGTCATGGCGGTCGACACTCATATGCGCCCGGTGGCGGCGGATGGCAAACCCTGCATGATGCGGCAGGATCGGTGAGGCGGTGGTGCGGCTCTTCCGGGTGGACGGTGTCGGCGCTCGCCACACTATGTTGGATCAATGATAGAGATGACGAAGCGGTGAGCGATCCCGGCAATATCAAGGCTGTCAGTCTGGTTCTCGGCATCGAGACCAGTTGCGACGAGACCGCCGCCGCGGTCGTCGCTCGCGACGGAATCAGACACGGCCGGATCCTGTCGAACGTCGTGCGCTCGCAATGGGAGGAGCACCGGGCCTTTGGCGGCGTCGTGCCGGAAATCGCCGCGCGCGCGCACGTCGAGTGCCTCGATGAGATTATTGCCGAGGCGATGCGGGGCGCTGGCGTGACGTTCAGCGATCTCGACGCGGTCGCGGCCACTGCCGGTCCCGGACTGATCGGCGGCCTGATCGTCGGCGTGATTACGGCCAAGGCGATCGCGCTGGCGACGGGCCAGCCGCTTCGTCGCCGTCAATCACCTGGAGGCCCATGCGCTCACCGTCGGACTCACCGAAGGCCTGCCGCCGCCCTATCTGATGCTGCTCGTGTCCGGCGGCCATACGCCAGACGCTGCTGGTGCGAGGATGTCGGCGATTACGTCCGGCTCTCGACCACGATCGACGACGCGCTGGGCGAAGCCTTCGACAAGACGGCCAAGCTGCTCGGCCTTCCGCTATCCCGGCGGGCCCGCCGTCGAGAAGGCCGCCCTGCAGGGCAATGCCAGCCCGCTTCGACCTTCCCCGTCCGATGAAAGGCCGCGCCGAGCCGCACTTCTCGTTCGCAGGCCTCAAGACCGCGGTGAGGCACCAGCGTGCGCGAAGCGCGCCCTTGACGGAAGCAGGACGTCGCCGACCTGTGCGCCGGCTTCGAGGCAGGCCGTCGCCGAACAGTGTCTCGACCGCTGTAGGCCAGGCGATGGACATCGCCGGGGACCGGCCGGGCGGGCAGCGCCGTCAGCTTCGTCGTCGCCGGCGGGGTTGCCGCCAACCACGGTTGCGCGCCGGCACTGTCGGCACTCGCGGCCAAGCGAAGGTCTGTAGCTTCCACGCGCCGCCGCTTGCCCTGTGCGGAGATAACGCCGCCATGATCGCCTGGGCCGGCGCCGAGCGCCTTGCGCGCGGCCTTGTCGATCCGCTCGATGTACCGGCTCGTCCGCGCTGGCCGCTCGAGGCGAGCTCGGCTGCAGCCGGCGAATCGGCAGTCGGCAGGTTCGGGCGTTGAAGGCGTGATCGCAAAGCGGTTCAGGCGCACGTTAGGGTCGCATGAGTGAGCGCCAGAAGGGAGGAGCGGCACGAAGCTGAAAGTGGGCGTGATCGGCGGTGGAGCCTGGGGCACGGCGCTGGCGCAAACCATGGCCGCCTGCCGGCCGCGAGGTCGTGCTTGTGGGCCATGAGCCCGAGGTGGTCGCGCGAGATCAACGAGCATCACATGCAAACCGCGTGTTCCTGCCCGGCGTCACGCTGGAGCCGGCCATAACGGCGACCGGCTAAGCTCGCCGAATCGGCTGCCTGCGAGCCTCATCCTGCTGGTGGCGCCGGCCCAGCACCTGCGCCGCATCGCGGCGAACTGGCCGGCCACATTCCCGATGCGCCACCCCGTCGTCGTCTGCGCCAAGGGCATCGAGCAGGCGACCGGCAAGCCTGATGGGCGAGGTCGTCGCCGAGAGCCATGCCGCGCGCGCTGCCGCCGGTGCTGTCCGGTCCGACCTTTGCCGCCGAGGTCGCCCGTGGCCTGCCCGCCGCCGTCACGCCTCAGCCGCCCGCGACGAAGGCGAACGCCGGCCGCGCACTCGCCGAAGGCGTCGGCTATCGCAACCTGCGCGTCTACTGGTCGACGATACCATCGGCGTGGAACTTGGCGGTGCGGTCAAGAATGTGCTCGCCATCGCCGCCGGTATCGTCGACGGCAAGGAGATTGGGCGCCAGCGCGCACGCCGCCCTGGTCACGCGCGGCTTCGCCGAGCTGCGCCGCTTCGGCGATGCACTGGGCGCGCGCCCCGAGACGCTGATGGGGCTGTCCGGGCTCGGCGATCTGCTGCTCACCTGTGGAAGTCCGCAGTCGCGCAACATGTCGCTTGGCCGCGCGCTGGGCCAGGGACAGTCTATTGCGGAAATTCTGGGCGCGCGGCGGTCCGTGGCGGAGGGTGTCTACACGGCAGCCGCCGTGACACGACGCGCGCGTGAGCTGGGTATCGAGATGCCGATTGCAGAGGCCATCCACGCCATCGTGGAGGGTCGCTCCAGCGTGAATCAGGAGATCGAGGCGCTCATGTCGCGTCCGTTGCGGGCGGAGGATTGATCAGTAGACGGCAACCGCACGCAGCAGCCGCGGCAGCCCGGCTTCAGCTGCGCCACGACGGCTCCTCGAGCCGGTGCGCGAGCCCAGCCTTTGCCAGGATGTGGCGGGCAATGCGCTCCGCCTCCACCACGACGGCTTTTGGATCGGCCAGGTGCGTAAATTTTTCATCTCGATAGACGATTTCGCCATCGACCATCACGAGCCTGGCATCGCTGCCCTTGCCGGCAGTCACGAAACTGGAAAGTGGCCGGTGCCGGACGCCGACATACGGTCGGTCGATGTCGAATATTGCGATGTCGCCTCGTTTGCCGGCTTCCAGTGAGCCGATCTCGTCGGCCAGCCCGAGCGCCTTGGCGCCGTTGATGGTCGCCATCTCGATCGCATTCTCCGCCGAGATGCGTGTGGGGTCGAGATGGCGCACGTGCTGCATCAGCATCGCGCCCTTCATCTGCTCGACCATATCGACGGAGTAGTCGACCATCGGGCCGTCCGTGCCAAGAGTTGTCAGCACGCCGAGCCGTTGCGCGGCCGAAAGCGGTCCGATGCCCCCGCCGCGGATCGATTCCGATGTCGGCGTATAGACCATGCTCGCGCCGACATGCGCCATCTGCTCGAGGTCCAGCTCGGTATTGTGGATGCAATGCGCCAGCACCCAGCTCTCGTCGAGAATGCCGAGCTGCATCAGATAGCGGACGTCGGTGCGACCGGTCTCTCGAAGGTATTTGAGGAAGCCTTTCTCCAGCGAGAATGTGCCCCCGGCTATATGCGCCGTTATTCTCGCGCCGAGCCTGCGCGCCAGCTCGTAGCCGCGCGTGATGAGCTCTTCCGTGCTCATCCCGGCTGCCACCCAGTGGGCATTGGATTCGATTGCCATGGCCAGCCGCACGCGCCCGCCCGCGCTACCGTCCCAGCGGCGGAACTCCTGCTCGTAGGCGGCCAGCGCATCCTCGAGTGAGAGAGGATGGCGCGGATTGCCCGGTGTCTTGCAGCGAAGCTCCTTGCCGAACACGTGCCTGAGGCCCAGCTCGGCAACAGGCTCAATGCTGGCGCGCACCAATTCAGGGGTCGTGGTGGTCACGGAGTGGTTGAGCGAGGTTGTCGTGCCGGTTGCCAGCATCTCCATCGCCGCCACGGTGCTCGACATGCGCATCGCTTCGGGGTCGAGCGCGAGTGACAACGGCAGCAGCAGATCCGTGACCCAGTCTTCCAGCAGCATGCCGTCGGCAAGCCCCTTGAACAGGGTGTACCAGTGGTGCTGATGCATGTTGATGAGGCCGGGCATGACGATGCAGCCGGCGGCCTCGACAACCTCGGTGAAGGCATCAGCCGCCGGCGTCGCCGCCTGCGGCCCGACGGCAATAATCCGTCCATCATCGACGACGACGAAGCCGCCTGGATGAACGCTGCGGCCGGCATCGACCGTCAAGACATGGCCGTTTCGGATCAGCGTGCGTGGCATCCCGGTTCATGTCCTTTCACTGTCCGTGTGGCCCCGCGCGGCCAGTGCAGATGGTCTGGGACTGTGACGCTCAGAGCCAGGACGATTTTGACCTGCGGCTCTACTCGGCCGCCGCCCGCATCTCCTCCTGCTCCTTGCGGATCAGGCGTTCGATGATGCCGCGCGCTGCGATGCCTCCGGCATCCTGCCCGAAGTTCACGATCGGGCCAGGATTGCGCGAGATGTTCTGTTGCTGCAGGTTGATGATCTCGAGATCCTCGTTGAAGGCGGTGCGCACCTGCTGGCGGATCAGGTCGCCGACCCAGCCCTGATCAAGCTTGAAATTGTACGCGTGCGCCCAGAATTGATGTGTCGAAGTCTCGGTCTCAGGCGTGATGGCGTTGAGGTTCATCATGTTGACGCCCTTGGAGCGGTCGCCCTCGCGCGCGCCGGTTCCAACCGGAGCCGAGCCGACGTCCAAGCGGACGAATGCCGGCGGCGTGAATGTCGTGATCTGCCAGCGGTCGACGTTCGCGCCATCGGGGAAACCGCCCATCCGTTGATGGAAAGGTGCCGGCTGGCTGTCCATCAACCAGCGCGTGACGCGGATGAAATTGTCGCCACGCTCGAACTTCACCTCCGAGCCGGCAAAACCATCGGTGCCGAGCGTCGTCGGATGGATGAAGGTCAGGTGCGTTGTATCGAGCAGGTTCTCGACCAGCAGCTCATAGCCGCCGTCGAGATGAAGCAACTCGCCGGCAAACCGCCAGCCCGGGTCATCCATCCAGTGGAAGTCCTCGATCAGCGAGGGATCCGCCTTGGCAGGGTCGCCCATCCAAATCCAGATCCAATGGTACTTCTCGACCACGGGATAGCTGCGGATTTGAGCGCCCGCGGGCATCTCCGCCTGACTGGCGATACCGACGGCTTTGCCCGTCCCGTCAAAGCGCAGCCCATGATAGGGGCACTGAATGATATTGCCGATCACCTTGCCCTTCGACAGCGGCGCCTGGCGATGGCAGCAGCGGTCCTCCAGCGCAACCGGCATGCCATCCTCACGGCGATAGAACACCACCGGCTCGTTGAGAAGCAGCCGCCGCATCGGCATGCGGCCGACCTCGTGATCCCAGGCCCCGACGTACCAGGCGTTTCGAACGAACATAGGCGTCCTCCGTATCGTGAATGGCGAACTCAGCGATGGAATGCCAGCATACGGTTCTCGCGCGCCTGCGCCAGTCCGCATCGAGTATCATTCCCGCAGCAAACACCACGGATATGCGCCTGCGCAAGCCCCCCAACGTGCGGGAAACGGTCCGGTTTGCCGCAACGGCCTCAGCGCCGCTGCAGCGCCCGGTGCCTCAGCAGATGGTCTGCCAGCACGATGGCCATCATCGCTTCGCCCACCGGCACCGCGCGGATCCCCACGCACGGGTCATGCCGTCCCTTGGTGGCGATTTCGGTCTCGTTGCCGTGCCGGTCGATGGTGCGGCGCGGCGTCAGGATCGAGGATGTCGGCTTGACCGCGAAGCGGACCACGACCTGCTGACCGGTCGAGATGCCGCCGAGGATTCCGCCTGCATTGTTGGACAGATAAGACGGCTTGCCGTCGGCTCCCATGCGGATCTCGTCCGCGTTGTCCTCGCCCGACAGCTCGGCAGCCGCGAACCCTGCCCCGATCTCCACGCCCTTGACCGCATTGATGCTCATCATGGCCGCGGCGAGGTCCTGATCGAGCTTGCCGTAGAGCGGGGCGCCCAGCCCAGCTGGTACGCCATCCGCGATCACCTCGATCACGGCGCCTGCAGAGGAGCCCGACTTGCGGCGATCATCGAGAAACCCAGCCCAGGCTTGCACGCAGTCTTTGTCCGGACAGAAGAAGGGGTTCTCATCGACCTGCTTCCAGTCCCACCGGCTGCGATCGATCTTCAGGCTGCCGACCTGCACCATGGCGCCGCGAATGCTGATACCCTCCAGCAGCTTACGCGCCACGCCGCCAGCGGCAACCCGCATGGCCGTCTCCCGCGCCGACGAGCGGCCGCCACCGCGGTAATCCCGAATTCCGTACTTCTGCCAGTATGTGATGTCCGCGTGGCCGGGCCGGAACTTGTCCTTGATCTCGCCGTAGTCTTTCGAGCGCTGGTCGATGTTCTCGATCTGCAGCGCGATCGGCGTGCCGGTCGTCACCTGGCGGCCGGTTTCGTCGCTGAATACGCCTGACAGGATGCGGACCTGATCTGGCTCCTGGCGCTGGGTCGTGAAGCGCGACTGGCCGGGCCGGCGCTTGTCGAGAAAGGTCTGCAAATCCGCTTCGCAAAGCGCGATGCCGGCCGGACAACCATCTACCACGCAGCCGATTGCCGGACCGTGGCTCTCCCCCCACGTCGTGACGCGGAACATATGACCGAACGAATTGTAGGACATGACAAGATCCGCCGTCTGGCATTGTAGCTTTGCGCACGCTCCCGGCCTGGCTGTTGTTGCCTACCGCGATGACCGGGCACCATAAGTTAGCCATCCGTCGCTCGGCAAGCCGCTGCAGATCCCTGCAGGCTTGCCCCCGACAGTAACCCAGCGGCCACCACTTGCGGCAGAAAAACACCTGTACGTGCCGATGGTCAGTGCCGCGCCGCATTGCCGGGGTGACAAGCTGGAGCGACTATGGCTATCACTGGCATGCTGCCGCTGATTCTGGCGACGGCCCGTTTCGTGTGCAACCTCATCAACGAGCGCATGAGCGGTATCCACAACCGATGTTCGGTGTGTGGCGTCGGTATGACCTTGGTGATCGAGCATCTGCTGCGAACGCCAGGGCTGCCATGGACGTATGCAAATGACGTCCTGTTACATCAGCGTCTTAAATATCACAGTCCCTGTCGTGGACGATGATGGCACCGGCCATTCCTTCGGGAAACCGGTAGCCGGATTATGTCCAAACCAAGGGACTACCGGTCTTGCGGAAGCTGCGGATTGAGCACTCGCGTCTTCCTTTGGTCGGAAACTGCCAAACTTGAGGAGCTGAAGCGGCCGCTGCTTCGGCTCCTCTTTATTTGGAGCGACGGAACGTATTCGCTTAGTTCGTGTCCGAATCGCATCACATGCGAACGAAGTGCATGCCAACTTATGCTCTCGCCGACTCCCAGGGTGACAAGCTGCGAGACCCCACATAGGAATTTGCCTGGGTGGGAGAACCCGCTCTCCAGAGGCCAACTTATAAAATTGGGAGTCAGAAGATGCGGAAGATTGCACTTGCGTTCGTAGCTGCGGCCTTCGCCGTGGCCACCGTTGGCGTCCCCGTCGACAATGTCGCTCACGCCGCCGCCCATGCGAAGAAGAAGAAAAAGGCAAAGGCCGGCGCGTGCGGCACCTACATGTATTACGACAAGAAGACTCGCAAGTGCGCTGACGCTCGCAAGAAGCGGTAGCACTAACTGATTGCCCATCGGATTGATTGCAACGGCCGCGGTCTCCTGACTGCGGCCGTTGCTCGTCTGGTGTTGCGTAGTTCCACCGAGCGCTACCGAAAGCGAAGAGACGGAGTTGAATTGCGGAGACAACTTCCTGAGGTGAATCTACAGTGTCGGGCCGGTTGCTATCGAGAGCCGGGGGAAACACCCAGAGCATGACATCCAGTTCAGGAGAAAAACAATGAAGAAGCTTGCATTGCTGCTGCTCGCCGCATTCTTCGCCACTGCCACCGCGATGGTACCGTTCGTCGCGTCGACGACGCCCGCTGGTGCCGCGGCTCACGCCAAGAAGAAGCCCGCAGCCAAGAAGAAAGCTACCAAGAAGAAAGCCGTGAAGCGTTCCGCCAAGCGGTCGCGTGTAGCTGCGGCCAAGTCCTGTGGCACGTTCAAGTACCGCAAGGGTGCCAAGTGCATGGACGCTCGGAACAAGAAGTAAGTCTCTTCGCAATTCCTCAGTGCATCGGCGGTCGGCGGCGGTTCAGTCCCGGCCGCTTTGCTTTTGTACGGCTCGGTCCTTATGCGAAAAAGATGCGCTCAACGGTCCAGAACGCACCGACCAGCGCAATGGCCACCGACGCCGGGATCGCGATGCGCTGCCGGTACCAGCTCGCCTTGCCAAACCATAGAGAGGTCAACACGAAAGCGGCGGCGATGACGGCCAGCTGACCGAGTTCGACGCCGATGTTGAACCCAACGAGGCCTATGACGAAGTTGTCGCGCTCAAGACCGATTTCGCGAAGAACGCCGGCAAATCCCAGGCCGTGCAGCAGGCCGAAGGCGAACACCACAACGGGACGCCAGGCTGTCAGTTTTGACGTCATGATGTTCTCGACAGCCACGTAGACAATCGAGGCTGCAATCAGTGGCTCCACGATAGCTGGTGAAACGCTGAAGACGCCATATAAGCCCAGTCCCAGGGTGATCGTGTGCGCAATCGTAAAGCTCGTGACTTGTGCCAGGAGCGGTCTGAAGTGGGTGCTCAGAAAGAACAGTCCCAGCACGAACAGGATATGATCCAGCCCCTCCGGGACGATATGAATGAAGCCGTGCTGGATGTAGGCGCCAAACACGGCTGAAGCTGACTGCGCAGGCGCACCCGAGATTGGAACCGGACCGCTTGGGCGACCGTCATTCAACCAGTTGGCAACCAGCTCTTGGCTTCCGGTCTGCTTGACGCGCAGCACACTGGACCCAAACCGTGCCGAATACGTCCAGCCGAAGGATTTTGCCGAGGCTGGAAACTGCCCCTCGAGCCGGACCTTCGAGATGCGGGCAACGCCAGTATTGCCGACTGGCGGTACGGTTATCGCAGCGATGCGGGGGTGCACGCGCTGACCGTCGAACGAGATGCTGATGCCTTCCAGCCAGCGCGCACTAAAGGCCTGGAATCGATCGCGTAGCGTGTCCGGCGACAGTCTACGCAACGTATCGTACTGGGCCGCTTCGGGAGACTGGTCTGTGTCGCTGTGCTGCGGACCGATACCCGCCAGCAGCGCCTCGAGATTCGCACTGATGTCGACCGCATAGCGGCCGCCAGGCTCGAAATGGGCCGTCGCGATCAGCGGGCGTACCTCGTGCGCCGCAGCGCGCTGCCCCGCAAGCATGAGCAGCACGGCCAGCAACAGCTGCCAAAGCCGCATGCGGTCACGAGCAGGCATCTCAAACCCTCTCCCCGAACGCTGATCTGGCAACTCGTTGATCATTCGGGTCCGTCTGCTAAGACCATAAGGTGGCATGACGCGCCAGAAATTTTTCCGCTTCACGTGCCAGAGCAGGAACGTCAGACATGGTGGCCGCATTCTCATCGACATGGCTCTGCAGCGCCAGGGCAGCTCTGTTGGCAACGATCATGCTGCCGTCGGTGTCCGCGACAGCACATGAATTCTGGCTGGAGCCCGTTGTCTTCATGCCCGCGACGGGCCAGAGCGTGCCGGTCGTACATCGCATCGGCCAGAATTTCGTCGGGGACTCGTTCCCGTATGTCCGCGCCTGGCACAAGCGCTACAGCCTGATTGATGGCCGTGGTGAGCGAGCCGTAAAGGGCGTGGAGGGGGATGATCCGGCAGTCGAGCTCAAATTCCGGCGCCCCGGGTTGGCCATTCTCGCCTATCACAGCACGCCTGATGAATTGGTGTTCGAGACAATGGAGAAATTCCGGGCCTATCTTGCCGATGAAGGTTTGGATCGGTTCGCGGATAGACATCGCCGGGCAGGCAAGCCTGAGAAGAACATCAAGGAAGTGTATTCCAGATGCGCCAAGACCCTGATCAGAGTGGGCAGCGGCACGGGTAACGATCGGGCGGTTGGACTTCCGCTGGAGCTTGTCGCCGAAAAGAGCCCCTATGCTTTGGGGCCCGATAACGTCCTGCCTGTCCGGCTATTGTTCAACGGTAGGCCGCTTGCCGGCGCCACAATAAAGGTGTTCCAGACCGACGTGCCCAAAACCCACCGCCGTCTGGTCACCGATTCCGATGGTCGTGCACGTATCTCCCTGCCGACCAAGGATCGCTACTTGCTCAACGCTGTGCACATGCACGAGCCTCCGCCGGGGGCGAAAGCCGACTGGACCAGTTTGTGGGCGTCTTTGACGTTTCTCCGGCCGTAGCCCGGCTCTAATCTTCAGTCTTGATCACGGAGATGTCCGGCGCGTCCTCGTTCTTCATGCCCTGCACGTGATAGCCCGCGTCGACATGGTGTACCTCCCCGGTCACGCCGCGTGCCAGATCCGAAAGGAGGTAGAGGCCGGCTGCTCCGACTTCCTCGATGCTGACCGTACGCCGCAGCGCCGAATTGTACTCGTTCCACTTCAGTATGTAGCGGAAGTCGGCGATACCGGAGGCGGCCAGCGTCTTGATCGGTCCAGCGGAGATCGCATTGACGCGGATGGCACCGCGTCCCAGGTCGGCGGCCAGATAACGCACGCTGGCCTCCAGGGCCGCCTTGGCCACACCCATCACGTTGTAATGGGGCATGACCTTTTCTGCGCCGTAATAGGTGAGCGTGACGATCGAGCCGCCCGCTGTCATCAACGGCTCTGCCCGCCGCGCAAGTGCGGTCAGCGAATAGCACGAGATCAGCATTGTCTGGGTGAAGTTCTTCTCCGAAGTATCGACGTAGCGGCCGTCGAGCTCGTTCTTGTCGGAGAAAGCAATCGCATGCACCAGAAAGTCGAGCCGACCCCAGTCGCGCTTGAGCGTGTCGAATACGGCGTCCATCGATGCGGCGTCGGTGACGTCGCACGACAGCACTTGCTGGGATCCAAGCTCGGTGGCCAGCGGCACAACACGCTTCTTGAGTGCTTCGCCCTGGTAGGTCAGAGCCACCTCGGCGCCTTGAGCAGCAACGGCCTTTGCAATGCCCCAGGCGATCGAACGGTTGTTGGCCACGCCCATGATGAGGCCGCGCTTGCCCGCCATGAGCGTTCCCGATGGAACACCGTTACCAGCCTCTGTTGCACTCATGGGTACCACACCCCCGGATCGATGGAGAATTATGCCGGCATCCTACACCAAAGCCAGTTCCGGTCCAGTCTGCAGCGACGCACGGTAGGCCCTGTATGGCGGCCCTGTGTGGATACTGTGTCAACGCCAATGGCCATGGCCAACGGCCCTTCATCACGTACTGTTGCAGTTGCCTACTGCGCCGGGCCGATGCACTGTTGCCGCCGGGCGGTAGCAGGCCTGCACCCGCAGGCAATCCCGGCCCCGTATCGCTTCACGAACAACCAGGACCCGAACATGGTCAAGCTCTACTACGCTCCCGGCGCCTGCTCTCTGTCTCCGCATATCGTCTTGCGCGAGACCGGGACCCCGTTCTCGATGGTCAAAACCGATCTTGCCGCCAAGAAAACGGAAGACGGCGGCGATTTCTTCCAAAAGAACCCTGGCGGCTACGTGCCGGCACTTGAAACCGATGACGGCGCGATCGTCACGGAAGGTCCCGTCATCGTCACCTGGATCGCGGACAATGCCGGCAAGCTTGCCCCCGCCTATGGCACGGCGGATCGCTACAAGATGATGTCGTGGCTAAACTTCATCACCTCCGAGCTGCACAAGGGCTTCTCGCCGCTTTTCAACGCGAAGGTCCAGGATGAGTCGAAGGCGGTGTTGAAGGATAGGCTGAAGCTGCGCCTTGGCGTGGTCGACAAGCATCTGGCCGCAAACGACTACCTGCTCGGCAAGGACTTCTCTGTTGCCGACGCTTATCTGTTCACCGTGCTCAACTGGTGCGGCAGACCGACGGTCGCCATAGACCTGTCGAAGGAGTATCCGAGCCTGGCGAAGTTCCACGCCCGCGTCGCGGCGCGGCCCGCGGTGCAAGAAGCGATGAAGGCTGAAGGCCTGCTCGGTTGATCGGACGGGGGGCTTGGCCACTGCGGTCTGCCCCCCCCCCTTTTTGCCGCCGCCGCCATCGGCTTACCCCGGCATCTTGGGGTGGTCCGCTTGCGATGCGCGCACGGCTGCCATCGTATCGGCAAGGCTGTCACGCAGGCTTATCTGCGGCTCCCAGCCCAGCTCACGTCGGATCTTGGCATTGCTGACATTCCACAGCCGGCCGCTCAGCGTGCCCGCCAGATCCGGCGTTATCGAGCGCGGCATTCCGAACGCCCTCGCATTCAATGCGTCCACGGCTGGCAGCACCGGCGTCAGAACGCCGGGCAGCGTGAACAGCGGTGCGCGCACGCGCGGGTCGATCTCGTGCATCACCTTGGCGATATCCCCCATCATCGGCTGCCGGTCGAGGGTCGCGATGAAACGTCCCTGCCCGTCGCGCTCCAGCGCCAGGACGTGGGCTCGGACCACATCCCGCACATCGATGTAGGGGTAGTTGAGCGCCGGCGCGGCAAGCCAGAAGGCGCCGTACATGATTGCCTCGATGAAGTCGATCGTCGGTGTCGGGCGTTCAAAGCCCGGGCCGCCAAACGCGCCTGGCAGGATCGTGGCGAGGTTCACACCGAGCGCTTCGGCGATCTCCCAGGCTCGCTTTTCGCCGAGCGTCTTGGCCTTGAGATATGGCACGCGGAGGTCGTCGGCCCAATCGGCTTCCGTCGCGGGAGGGTCTCCGGTGCGCCGCAGCGGCAACGCAACGACGGAAGATGTCAGCACGACCTTGGAGACAGCGGCGTCTTTCGCGGCGCGCATGGCCGCCGCAACGCCGTCGATCCCCGCTTCCAGGATCGTCTGCGCGTTATCGGGGGCGTAGATCTGATAGATTGCAGCGGTGTGCATTACCGCATCGACGCCGTCCATGGCCGCGCGCAGCGAGGCCTCGTCGTCGAGCCGTGCCTCAACCACTTCCACCGCGCCCTGCCTTGAGACGCCTGCCGCCTTGTGTCGGTCGGTCAGCGAGCGGATGGAACCGCGCACGCGATGGCCGTTGGCCAGCAGCGCCGAAATGAGATTGGTGCCCAGGTGGCCGTTCGCGCCCGTGACGAGGACATGCATGAAGTGTGTCGATCTCCTGTTTCTGTCCGCCTCATGCGCCCGATGCTGCCCACTGCGCGATGTGCTTGCGATGCAGGAAGCGGCGCCGGATATGCTTTGGCATGCGTGGAGCCAGCGGCGGAAACCGCCGGCAAGCCGTCAGCAAGGAATGTGTGGCCTGCTCCAACGGAAGGCCGCCGGGTTTGCGCGCGAAATGCGGCCCCGCCAGTGACACAAGGCGGAGCAGGTCAGGCTCGGAGACACCGAGGTCTTGCAGGTGCCTTACCGTGGAGATCAGATAAAAAAGGTTCGGCCCCGATATGCCGCGGGCGGCCCGGATCAAGCGCGCCTGGGCCGAAAGCGGAAGCCGGCCGGCGTAACTTGGATGGTTGCGCTCGACGACAAACGTCATTGCCTCGACGGTGCGTCCTGAGCCGTCCTCGATTCTGGCCGGCACGCGCGCCTCGCGATAGACGCCGTTGGTCTGCTCGCGCGCCCTCAGATATTCGACTGTCGCTTTGGCTCGCTGTGGCGCCACCCGATAGGCAATCCCCTCGCACGCGCCGCCACGGTCGAGCGCCAGCACGAGGCCGGGTCGCTGCTCGTTGCCTCGGTGATGCGTGGAGTAGATGAAGAACCCTCTGCGCCAGCCGTCGACGCGTGCATGCACGGCTTCCACATGCTCGAAATCGGGCCGCCACATCAGCGAGCCATAGCCGAACACCCAAATCCCTTCCTCGGTAGGGACCGCCCCGTGTCGGGATCTAGTCGGCGCGGAATGCAACGCCTACTCCGCCTCCCCACGTTGGCCGCCGCCGGCCTTTGGCCCTGGACTCGCCGTCGCCGGCACACGCCCGAAGTCTGGCGCCGCTGTATCCTGACCTGCCTGGATGATGCCACGGCGGATCGCGCGAGCGTCCTCGAACGCTTGGAACAGTGTGTCGCCGTCGCCGTAGCGGATGCAACGCTGCAGATGGATGAGATCCTCGGTGAAACGGCCAAGCATCTCCAGCACGGCTTCCTTGTTGTTGAGGAAGACATCGCGCCACATGGTGGGGTCAGAGGCGGCAATCCGCGTGAAGTCGCGGAAACCTCCCGCTGAAAACTTGATGACCTCGCTGTTTGTCACGCGTTCCAGGTGAGCGGCCGAGTTGACGATGTTGAAGGCGATCAGGTGCGGAACGTGGCTGGTGATCGCCAGCACCATGTCGTGATGCTCCGGGCTCATCACCTCCACGTCCGAGCCCATCGCCCGCCACAGCGCAGCCAGCTTGTCCACTGCGGCCGTGCTCGTGCCCGTCGGCGGCGTCAGCACACACCAGCGCTTCTCGAACAGCGTGGCGAAGCCGGCCTCGGGACCGGAGTACTCGGTGCCGGCGATCGGATGCCCTGGGACGAAGTGCACGTTTTCGGGCAGATGCGGTGCCACATCCCGCACGATGGAGGACTTTACCGAGCCCACGTCGGTGACGATGGCGCCTGCCGACAGGTGAGGACCGATCTGCGCTGCTACGGCGCCGCATGCGCCAACTGGCACGCACAGGATCACCAGATCGGCGCCCAGTACGGCATCCGCCGGGTGCTCGTAGGCCTCTGAGACGAGGCCGAGCCGCAGTGCGGTCTGGCGCGTTGCCGGCGTGCGCGCATTGCCGACGATCTCTGCGGCTAGGTTGTCGCGCCGCATGGCATGGCTGATCGACGAGCCGATGAGGCCGATGCCGATCAGCGCCACGCGGTTGAACATCGGCTTGCTCATGCCCGCGCGCCCTTCTGGAATTCGCTGAGTGCTGCAACCACGGCTCGATTGTCCGCTTCGGTTCCAACTGTCATGCGCAGCGCGTCAGGCAGCTTGTAGCCCGCCACTCGCCGCAGGATGATGCCGCGCGACTTGAGATAGGTGTCGGCAGCGATGGCGCCTTTCTCCGGATCGTCCTTGGGGAAGTTGATCAGGAGGAAGTTGCCCACGGATGGTGTCACGTCGAGCCCCAGCTTGGAGATTTCCGCTGTCAGCCAGGGCAGCCAGCGCTCGTTATGCTTGACGCCGGCCTCGACATGCGCGGTGTCCTCGATGGCGGCGACGCCTGCTGCAATTGCCGGTGCCGATACGTTGAAAGGTCCGCGGATGCGGTTCAGAACGTCCGCGATCGCCGGCGGGCAGTAGCACCAACCGATGCGCAGCGCAGCCAGGCCATGGATCTTCGAGAATGTACGGGTCATCACCGTATTGGGCGTGGTGGCGACCAGTTCCAGCCCCATCTCGTAGTCGTTGCGGCGCACATATTCGCCGTAGGCCGCGTCCAGCACCAGCACCACGTGCGCCGGCAGGCCGGCACGCAGGCGCCGCACCTCCTGCACCGCGACATAAGTGCCGGTGGGATTGTTCGGGTTGGCCAGGAACACAATTTTCGTTCGCGCCGTCACTGCCGCCAGAATGGCATCGACGTCGGCGGTTTTGTCCCGTTCGGGGACGGCGACGGGGGTGCCGCCGTTCGATAGTATGGCAATGGGGTACACCAGGAAGCCATGCTCGGTGTAGATCCCTTCGTCGCCAGGCCCGATATACGCATGTGCCAGCAGGCTCAGGAGCTCGTCGGAGCCGGCACCGCACACGATACGATCAGCGTCCAGACCATAGGCTTTGCCGATGGCCTTGCGCAGCGCCGTCGCCCCGCCATCGGGATATCGCTCCAGCTCGCCTGCTGCGGCCCTGAATGCCTCGATGGCCTTTGGCGAGGCGCCAAGCGGCGTCTCGTTGGACGATAGCTTGATCGGCGTGAGGCCGCTTGCCAGTTTGCTTTCGCCCGGCACGTAAGGGTCGATCTCGAGAATGCCGGGGCGCGGCGTCGGTTGGGTGGCTGACATGGACAATCCCGCTGGGAAAGTTGCGCTTGTGGATACCCGGGCGGCAACTGTCCGCTGCAGCCGGTTCGACCAGTTGATATGCAAGCCCGCTGCCGAAATCAAACGACCTCGGCTTGGGCAGGTCATCGGGGTGCGACGTTGGTGCCCCTCGCCGACGGGGACAGCCCTGCGTGGCCATTGGGCTTCGCCCGAAGAGGCCCCGATCAGAAGCGGTCCCAATTCCGCCGCCAGTTTTTCTCCCCGATCTGGCAGTCGTAGCTACCACCTTTCTCGCCCGCCTTCGGACGCGGGACCGGTCCTTCCGTTGGGGTGAACTGGACAGGCAGCGCGTGCCTGCCGCCACGCCCTTCTTCACGCGGTGGCAGTTCGGGTAGCCGGGAGATCTCCAGCAGGAGCTTCTGGCGTGTAGCGGTCGCGAATTCGGATGTCTTCTTGATGGGGATGACGAAGCTGCCTGGCCCGCCGATGACGCAGGCCCCGTAGTAGGCGTCGAGATCGGGCAGGTTCTGGCCCCAGCCGAAACCGCTCGCCTGCCCGGTCTTTATCATGATCGGCAGTCCATTGATCACGATACCGCGCCTGACGATCTCGTCGCGCACGGCACTGACGGGAGCGGGACCGGAATTGTTGGGACCATCGCCAGACACGTCGATAACCTGGCGCGGGCTGCCGAACGGCGCGCTGTCCAGTTGCTGGCCGGCGAACTGGAGAATGCTGGATATCGAGGTCATGCGATGCCGGCTGATCTGGCGCGTGGCGAGCTGATCGGCGAATTGCCTCGCTCGGGCCTCGCTGTCGATAATTGTCCAAGGCGCAACGACAAAATGGATGCCGGGCCCGGCCCATTCGATGTAGGTGACGGCGATGCGCCCGTTAGGTCCGGATTTGATTGCCTTGATGACCTGGGCATCGCGGAACGCCTGGACATAGCCGTCACGCTGCAATCGCTGCTCATCCGGGTCCATCGACCAAGACACGTCGACAGCCAGGACCAGCTTGAGATCGACCACGTCAGCCACTTGCGCGAGCCGGTCAGGCGATGCGCCGCTCGCGGTGAGTCCGGCAACGACCGTTGTCGGCCAGACGGTGCCAGCGTTTGAAGGTCGTGCGCCGTCGAATTGTGCCTCTGCTGGCTGCCCGGAGGCGACCAAAACCGCAGCCAACGAAAGTGCTTTGACAGTTGCGTACAATCTTCGCATGCGGGGATTCTGCCATAAGCGCTGACGGCGGCATAGTCGCAAATGTTGGGGTCGATTGCGTCGGGCTTGTGGCTGCAGCAGCCCGGCGTGGCAGCTGATTCGATCGTGCCATGGAAAGTTGTCCACAGAAAAATGCTCATCTCGCGCAAGCGCGGACGACATGGCCGGCGCGATCGTGGTATCAGTATCCTGCCCGGTGTCGAGTTGGCGAGTGTCGAGTTTGCGTAAGTCGCGCGTTGTTGTAAGCGTTGCGTTGGGCATGTGAACTGCATGGGCCTCCGCGTTCGCGGCGCTCTACCGCCCTGCCAACCCCGCGTTGGAGTTTATGGCGGATGCGCGTCTGGCTTGCGGAGGCCTTAGCGTGTGCATTACTGCACTGCTGCAGACCGATTGACGGGACGGGCCCAGGCTGTGTGAAAACGCGCACGGATCGTGCTATTCTGGCGACGAATTGAATCGGCGAGCGGGGGGCTCGATGGCGGGGTTCGTGGAAGGGGTCGTGCGGGACCAGTCGAGCCTGTTCCCGGCAACATTGGACGACTACGTCGGCGAGGACAACCCGGTGCGGGCGGTCGACATATTCGTCGATGGCCTCGACCTGGCCAAGCTCGGCTTCGGCGATGTGCAGCCGATGGCGACCGGCCGGCCGGGGTATCATCCGGCAACGATGCTCAAGATCTATATCTACGGCTATCTCAATCGCGTGCAGTCCAGCCGTCGCCTCGAACGCGAGTGCCAGCGCAACATCGAACTGATCTGGCTGACGGGCCAGCTCGCCCCGGACTTCAAAACCATTGCGGATTTCCGCAAGGACAATGGCAAGGCGATCCGCGAGACGTGCCGCGCGTTCGTCGCGCTCTGCGGCAAGCTCAACCTGCTGGCCGACGCGAGTGTCGCCATCGATGGTTCCAAATTCAAAGCCGTCAACGCGCGCGACAAGAACTTCACCGAAGCCAAAATGAAGCGGCGCCTCGAGCGCATCGACGAGAGCATTGCGCGCTACCTGTCGCAGTTGGAAACCGCCGATCGCCACGGTGATGCCGTGCCGCCAGAGAAGATCGCGCGGCTCAAGGAAAAGGTAGCCAAGCTCAAGGAGGAGATCGTCCGACTGAACGCCATCAATGAGCAGATGATCGCCAGCAAGGAAAAGCAGATTTCGCTCACCGACCCGGATGCGCGCTCGATGGCGACGAGCGGCAAAGACACCGGGATCGTCGGCTACAATGTGCAGAGCGCCGTTGATACGACGCATCATCTGATCGTCGCGCACGAGGTGACGAACGTCGGCACGGACCGAAGCGCACTTGCCGACACGGCCGAGCTGGCACGTGTCGAGATGGGCGCAGACGAGCTCGAAGTTGTGGCGGATCGCGGCTATTATTCGGGCGAAGAAATCCTGGCGTGCGAGCTGTCAGGCATCACCGTGACGCTGCCGAAACCGATGACATCGGCGGCGAAGGGCGAGGGTCGTTTTGGCAAACAGGACTTTGTCTACGTCGCCGCAGATGATGAATATCGGTGTCCGGCAGGGCAGCGACTGACCTTTCGATATGAGGGCGTCCAAGATGGCAAGATGTTGCGGCGCTATTGGCCGTCGAAGGCCGTCTGCGGAGCATGCCCCTTGAAGGCCAAATGCACGCCCGCGCCGCAACGACAGATCAGGCGGTGGATACACGAGGCGACGCTCGAGCGCGTCCAGGACCGGCTCGACCGCAATCCCGATGCGATGCGCGTGCGCCGCTCGACGGTCGAGCATCCGTTCGGAACGATCAAAGCCTGGATGGGCGCGACGCACTTTCTGTGCTGCTCACTGCCGAAGGTGGCAGCAGAGATGGCGCTGTGCGTGCTCGCCTACAACATGAAGCGCGTGATCGCCATTCTCGGCGCTACGGGATTGATCGAGGCCATGCGGGCCTGAGCATGTTTTTTGTTGCCCCGAGCCGACGCCAGATCGGGCTCCATGGCCTCTACAAGCGGCCCAGAAACCGATTTCCCCGGCCAAAACCGCAATTGCCCCGGAAATGGCGCCCGCCCGACCAGCAACGACCGACGCCGGCACGTTTTCACACGGCCTGGGCCACAAACAGCCCACTATCGGCCCATCACCACCCCCCGCTGAGCCACCGCTCAAGCACCGGCGCTGTCACCGGCGCAATCGAACTCCGATCCGCACCTCATCCCCGCTCCAGTCCGCCCCCGCTGCCGAGGAGCGGTACGATGCGTGTTGCCAGCGGCCGAACAGGATCGCTTCGGGCCCCAGGTAGTACTCGAGACCCAGCGTGGTCTCCGTCAGGTGCTCGGAAATCTCGACGCCCTGGTAGGTCGTGGCGCTATGCGCGATGCCTGCGGTCCCGATCAGCTGCCGCAGGAAGGCATGCCTGAGCTCCGCCGAGATGCGACGCGACAAACCTCCGGCCGATCCTGCGACTGCGGTGTCGGTCACGTCGCTGCTTGCCCGTACGAGCAGGGCGTTGAGGGCATCGATCCGCCAGCCGATGTTGGCCTCAATCAACAGCCCGTCGATCGTCGCCAGGCGAGCGTCGTCCGGGCGTTGGCGGCCATATCCGAGACTGATCTCGCCGCGCAGCACCTGCCCCGTGTTGCCAAAGCCGATACCGGCGCGGTAGCGCTCGCCTGTCGAGTCCCGCGCAATGCCGTCGGAGAAGGAGGTGCTGCGGAAATCTCTGTCGTCGATCTCCGCTTCCGCGAACGCGATCAGCGTCGGCTTGAATGACCAGCTCGCTCGTGCTGCGGCAGCGCTGACGCGTACGTCACGGTCGTCCGGTTGTGACCGGCTGCCACTCCCGCTGGCCTGGGCTTCAAAGTCGCGATTGATCACGCTGCCCCGCAGCGCCACCTCGAGGCGGTTGAAGCGATGAGACAACGCGATCCGAGCTTCGTCGCTGACCACGTCGGCTCTGCCATCGGTTCTGAGCCTGCTATCGAGGGTGCCGCGGCTCTCCTGCACGACATTTCGCCTGAGCTGCCCGGAAAGCTGCGTGCGCCGCGTGATGTCCAGGCGGCCGCGCGCGTCCAATTCATAAGCCCGGTCGTCCTCGCTCGGCATCTTGTCGAAGTAGCTCAGGCCGCCGGCCGCGCTGGCTTCCAGGGCGTGCGTACGCCAATTCGACCGCAGTCGGACGGAAGGCCTCAGCTCCAACCCCTGATCGGCTCGTGCCGCCTGGGATCGGAGCAGATTCGAATTCCACACAGCGCCGATATCGATCACTGGAAATACGATGAAGTTGCCAAGCGTGATGCCACGCGGCTGCCACGGGTCGAAGCTGTAAATTCGGCGCGGGCGTCTGTCCGTGTGTGGCGAGACCTCCGCCGCGAACGCTTCGGCATCGTGGCCGGCAGGCGGGGCATCGAACGCGCGGCGATCGCGTTGCGGCCGGGCGTCCCACATTACCGAATCGGAACCATCCGGATTGCGATATTCCGGCTCGGCTTCCAACACGCCGTCGGTCGGTGCCGTGGCTGCGCCCTCGATGGGGCCGTGCTCGCCATCGCGCAGGGCAGAGCGTGTCCCACTCGGAGGCTGCGCGGCGGCATCCTCGTCCCCTTCGGTGTGGGCTGCGAGGTCGTTCGCGCGCGCTACCGGCGCAGTGCTGGTGGTAGCGTCGATCGCCTCGGTTGGCACCGAGCCTGCGCGTTGGACGGGCCGCGGCATCCGGCTTGGCCGCAGGGGAGGCAGCGGGCCGTCGAAGACCTGGCCCCGCAGCGTCTGTGCGCGGGCAGCATCCGGCACTGTCAGCGGTGCAGCCGCCACAGTCGCCAGCAGACTTGCCAGCAAGCCAGATATCAATTGTCGGCCGGGGAGGCGCGCGCTCGCCATATCAACTCGCCGTCGGACGCGGGCACACATGACGACACTAGGCAGCTGCGGTTAAGGATCGGTTTACTTCTCCGGCCTGCTCACGGCCGCCGGGCCAGAAACGCCAGCACACCGTCTTTGTAGCTCCGGTCACCAACCGCCTTCATGTGGTCCCGATCCGCGATCACCAGCGCTTCGGCCCCTGGGATCAGTGCGGCCAAATCCGTCGCGGACCCGCCGATCACGTCGCGGTCGCCGACAGCGACGAGAACGGGTGACGTGATCCTGCCCAGTGCCTCGGCGGTGATCGGATCGCGCGAGGACCGGATGCAGGCGGCCAGAGCCTTGAG
Organism: uncultured Alphaproteobacteria bacterium; assembly: GCA_963825625.1. Taxonomy (GTDB): domain Bacteria; phylum Pseudomonadota; class Alphaproteobacteria; order Rhizobiales; family Hyphomicrobiaceae; genus CAMDPA01. The sequence continues at coordinate 112,014 of CAWGUF010000019.1, forward strand.
GTCGCTCCTGGTCTGTTCGGCAAATGCACGGAACGTGCGTGCCGTCGGGTTGGTCACATCATCGATGCTGGGAGCTTCCAGCGCAGCCGCGATCGGCCCTGTACCCGCCATGCCCCGCACCATGTTGATGCCAAGGCCGGCAAAGACGGCACTGCGGACGCGGCCGGGATGGCCCATCGTCAAGAACGCGGTAATGCGCGCGCCCATCGAATATCCCATCACGTCGGCCCGCTCGAGGTTCAGATGATCGAGGAGCCGGCGCGCATCTTCGGCCATGATCGGTGCGCCATAGTGCTTCGGGTCGTGCAGCTTCTGGCTTGCACCATGACCGCGATTGTCGAAAGCGATGGCTCGATAGCCGGCCGCCGTCAGCGTCCGCACCCACCCCGTATCAATCCAGTTGACCGAGGCATTCGAGGCAAAGCCGTGGATCAGCAGCACGGGACTGCCCTGGCCCTCGTCGATGTAGGCGATCTCGACGCCGTCGGAGTCGAAGGTAGGCACTGTGCGTATCCTCATTCAGCTGTTTGGCGCGACACGGGTTCCTCTATCATTGCCGGCGCGCCGGGGCTATGGTCGCGCCGATCAAAACCCCGCCGACCGTGCACAGCCAGACAGACGAGCAACGCCCATGGCCGACAGCCTTGTCCCGCATCTCGCCAACGACCAGGGTGCGGAAAAGATATTCATCGGCGTCAAGGAGTTCCAGTGCATGGGCGCGCGCCCGCCGTTCGATCATCCTCATGTGTTTCTGGATATGGGGCAGGATGCGCAGGTGCTGTGCCCCTACTGCTCGACACTCTACATTCACGACGCCCGCCTGGCCGCCGATGAGACCGCTCCGGAAGGCTGCCTGGTGATAGAGGAGGCGCAGGGCGCCTGAAGTCTTCCGCGCCCCATCGCCCACCGCCCCTGAGCCATTTCTCCCCGTGTCTCGTGACTGATGTACGCCCCGTTCTGATTGCAGGTGCCGGCATCGCCGGGCTCTCGCTGTCGCTGGCGCTCGCCAGACACGGGATGGCGTCGACGATACTGGAGCGTCGGCAGACCCTTTCGGAGGCTGGCGCCGGCATCCAGCTCGGCCCCAACGCGGTGCATGTGCTTCGCCGCCTCGGTGTCCTGGAGCATCTTGCCCCATTGGCTGGCCGGCCGCAGGCCATTGCCGTTCGCGACGGTGCCAGCGCCCGCGGGTTGGGCCGGCTGCCGCTCGGGGCGGAGATGGAGGCGCGTTTTGGCGCGCCTTACATCGTTGCGCATCGTGCCGATTTGCAAACTGCCTTGCTGGCAGCGGTCCGGGCCGCGCGTCTCATTCGCCTCGTTACCGGTGTTGAGGTTGCCGACTGGCAGGAGCACGACGATGGCGTCGTGCTCGATAACCCGGACGGCCGCTTCGAGGGCATCGCGCTGGTCGGTGCCGATGGACTTTGGTCGTCGCTGCGGCGGCGCTTGTTTCCGGGCCATCCGCTGACTTATTCCGGCAAGATGGCCGCGCGCACCGTGATCCCGATGACGGCGGCCGCTGGCATGTTCCAAGCGCTCGAAACCGGCGTCTGGCTGGGCCGGGATGCCCACGTCGTCCATTACCCCGTGCGGGGGCACCGCGAGATTGCGGTCGTTGCCATCCTCGATGAGACAGTCCCGCGCGAGGGCTGGAGTGGTGAGATCGAGAAGCATGCCGTGCTGGACAGGCTTTCAAGGTTCAGTCCACAGCTTCTGGAGTTGCTTGGTCAGGGCGAAGATTGGCGGGTGTGGTCGCTATACGATCCGCCTCCGCTGCCCGCCTGGTCTAAGGGGCGCATCGCGCTGATCGGCGATGCTGCGCATCCGATCCTGCCGTTTCTGGCGCAAGGTGGTGCGATGGCGATCGAGGATGCGGAGACCCTGGCAGGGTTCATGGCGCGCAGCCGCGATGATCCCGCAGCAGCCTTCACCGCCTGCGAGCAGGCGCGCCGAGCCCGTGTCATACGTGTGCAAACGGCCGCGCGCGGCAACGGCCGCGTCTATCACTTCACCGGACCGATGGCTATGGCGCGCAACATGGTGCTCAGGACCGTACCGGGCGAGCGTCTGATGCGGCGGTACGACTGGCTGTATGGCTGGAATGGCGACTTGGGATAGTGAGCGGCCAGCCGGCCCGGCCGTGGCCTGATGCGGCGATTATGCCATGACCAGATGGTGTTTTTCGAGCAGGCCGAGCTCGCCACAGCAGTGCAGCAGTCGACCGAGTTGACGGCGGGTCAGCGACGTGAGCCCGGCATCTCTCAGGCTCTCGATGAAATCCAGGTCGTCGTCCGAACTAAGCTCGAGCCGTTCCTGCCAGCAGCGTTCGATCAGGGCCACCACGCTGAAACCCTCAAAGCTGGTGTAGCGCTGCGCCGCGTTTCGCAATTCCACCAGAACCTCGACCTGCCGCGTGCTGAGCGCATCATCCCGCTCGCGGCCAGCCATGCTCTCCAGGAAATCGACTTCCCAGTCCGTCCAAACGATTTGTGGATCAGCCTCGCCCAGCTTCAGCAAACCCGCCGCCAATGCACGAGCGGCTTTGGTATCCTCGGCCAGCGATTTCATCGCGCGATGCGAGGTCATGGCGTCACCTCGAGTTTGGATATCCTCTGGATAACCTGGGTACAAGCACGGCACAGCTAGTCGATAACACGATTCGGCAGCACCCCCTGCCGCGGCCGTCAACTGCCCACACCTCGAGATGGCGCGCTGGCATCTTGTCCATTATTGTCCAGCCTCAAAGCCGGGCAAATCCGGCGGCCGGACCGGGAGAATGCCCATGAAGAATTATCACGACGGCGGCGAGGCCATCATGGAGGCCTTTCGCAATCTGAAGGTGGACTGCATATTCTCCTCGCCCGGCTCGGAGTGGAGCCCCGTTTGGGAGGCGATGGCGCGCCAGACGGTCGAGAAGAACCATGGGCCCCAATACATCGACTGCTGGCACGAGAACGTCGCCGTTGACATGGCGATGGGCTACACCGCCGTAACAGGGCGCATGCAGGCCGTGCTGGTGCATGCCGGCGTCGGTCTCATGCACGGCGCAATGGCCATGCTGACCGCGCGGCAGGCCGAGATTCCCATGCTGGTCCTCTCAGGCGAGTCGGTGAGTTTCGGCGACCAGCCTGGCCTCGATATCGAGGCGCAATGGTACTCCGGCGTATCCGTGGGCGGCGCGGACCGGTTTATCTCTCCCGTCGTCAAGCATGCCGGCCAGGTCACGCATGCCGATACCCTTTACCAGAGCATCATCCGGGGAGGAGAGCTGGCGCGACGCCCGCAGCAGGGCCCGGTCTACCTCGACATTTCACTGGAGGCGATGCTGCAGGAATGGAAACGGCCGGACACGCTGCGCGAGATCCCGGATGCGCCCCGCCTTGCGCCCAATGAGACCGACCTGAAGACGGTGGCCAGGCTTGTCGCGGCCGCGAAAAATCCATTCATCGCCGTGCAGGCTGCTGGGCGCGATCCCGACGAGTTCCACGCTTTGATCGAACTGGCCGAGGCCTGGGCGCTCCCGGTGGTCGGCTTGTCATCCCTGTTCACCTTCGCACCGTTTCCACAAAGCCACGAGCTTTGGCAGGGTTGGGGTAACACGGCTTCTTTCGACGAAGCGGACCTGATCCTGCTGGTCGGCGGCACGACACCGTGGTCGCCACCATCGGCGCGTCCCGGCAAGGGGCCGATCGTCTCGATCGGCTCCAACCCGGTCAAGCATCACCTTGCCTATCAGGTGCTCGGCGCCGATCATTATCTCGAAGGTGATACTGCTCTTGCGCTCAGGATGCTGACGAAAGCGGCCAAGCCGGCGAAGACCGATGCCAAGCGCATCGCGGAGCGCAAGCAGCGCTGGGCACGCGCGCATACGGTCATGGTCGAGAAGCTTGCAGCCGTCGCGGCCAAGGAGCGGGCTGCTCCGGGGATATCGGCCGTCGCGCTGGCCAGCGTCGCCGCCGAGGTGTTTCCCGACGATACGGTTTATGTCGACGAGACGATTACGCACCGGCCGGTCATGCGCCCGCATCTCAAGCTCGACCAGCCGCAGACCTATTTTCGCGTCACGGGCGGTGCGCTGGGCCAAGGCATCGGCTGCACGCTGGGCGTCAAGCTTGCCAACCGCGCACGCCCTGCCGTGCTGTTCGTCGGCGATGGCTCGTTGCTCTATAACCCGGTGCTGCAGGCCCTTGGCGCCGCTAAGGACTACGACATCCCGATTACCATCGTGGTCTGCAACAACCAGCGCTACGAGGCGATGCGCAAGGGGCACGTGTTCCATTATCCCGATGGCGTCTCGGACACGACCAAGGTGCATTTCGGCGTGCACATCAAGGGGCCGGAGTATCAGGACCTGGCGGCCCATTTCGGCTTCCATGGCGTGAAGGCAGAGACGATGGCGGAGCTCGGGCCGGCGCTGCAATCGGCCATGCAGGCGAACAGCGATGGCAGGACATCTATCGTGAACGTGATGCTGACGAAGTGAGGCGGAGACCCTGATGGCTGACGCAACCGAGGTGAAAGCCTTGTTGTTCGACGTGTTCGGAACCGTCGTCGATTGGCGCGGCAGCGTTGCGCGTGAGTTGGCCGCATTCGGAGCAGCACGCGGATTGGACCGCGATTGGACGGAACTGGCCGACGACTGGCGCGGGCTTTACCATCCGTCGATGGAGGAGGTCAGCTCAGGCCGCAGGCCGTGGACCATCCTCGATGTCTTGCATCGCGAAAGCCTGCAGATGGTGCTGAGCCGGCATGCAATCGACGGGGTTTGCGAGGCCGAGCTCGATCATCTCACCTGCGCCTGGCACCGCCTCGATCCGTGGCCCGACAGTGTTGCAGGGCTCACGCGCCTGAAGTCGAGCTACATCATCGGCACCTTGTCCAATGGCAATGTCGGCCTGCTGACCCGCATGGCAAAATGGGGAGGGCTGCCCTGGGATGTCGTGCTGAGTGCAGAAACGGCCCAGGCCTACAAGCCCACGCCCCAATCATATCTGCGCAATGCGCAACTGCTGAACCTCGAACCGTTCCAGGTCATGCTGGTCGCTGCCCACAACCGTGACCTGCAAGCTGCCTCTGCGGTTGGGTTGCGCACGGGGTTCGTCGTCCGCCCGAACGAGCATGGTCCGGCACAAACCCGCGACCTGGCAGCCGAAGGCGACTGGGATGTGGTTGCCGACAGCTTCCTCGATCTCGCCGACAAGCTGGGCTGCCGATAAGCCAGTCGCGGCTCGACCCGAGGCTCCCCGTTCCCAAAGTGCGACGGCGGTATGCCAAGTCTATCTGATCGGCACCTTCAGCCTGAGCTGGCTGTTGACATGGCGTTGCGAGGCGTCGAGGTCTTCGACGTTCGTTGTCACGCTCAGCGAATAGCGGTCGGCATCGTCGAATTTGACCCCGGCGCCCGCCGACCGGGTCGCCGACTTGCCGTCGGGCGCTGCCGCACCGAAGTCGATCTCGTCCTTGTACGTCACGAACGGCTCCAGCGTACGGCCGCCCTCCAGCTGCAATGGTCTGCTGACGTGCGGCGCCAGCGTGATCGTATCCTTCTGCACAAAGCCGCCGGCGCCCTCGGTGAGCCCGCGCTTGATCGTCACGCTCGGTGCGACCTTCACCTTGCCGATGCTGAGATTGCTTTTGATGCGGGCCGACAACCCGCCTTCCTGGTTGTCATAGGCTTGGCCAGCAACCGCGCCGCCTGTCTTGCCCCACCCTGCCTCGGCTTCGAGCTTCAGATGCGGCGACGGCGTGTAGCCGAGGTGCGCGCCGATTGTGCGGCTTTCACGCTGGATGAGGCCGCGTTGCTGCGCCATATCCTGGGCCTCTGCCTTGACGCCCACGCGGCCATTGCGGCCAAGGCGGTAGTCTGCACCGACGGCACCCTTCGCAGCCGTCGTGCCATCGTCGATATCGGCTCCGCCCTCGACTTTGCGCCACACATCGAGACGCCGCGCGCGGCTCAGCCAACGCCGGTTGAGCAGGCGCGGAAGGTGTGGCTCGCATCCGCCCATCATAGGTCGATGCATCAGGTGGCAGCTTGAGCGGCGGCGCGAGATTTTCCAGCGCGATTTCGGGCGCCTGTGCAATGCACGTGCTGAAGCTGTTTGCGCTGCCTTCGCCTTCGCATTCGGCTGCGTTGCCGGATGCGGCGAGGCAGGCCGCCGCACCTAGACCAGCAAGCAGTGCGATGAGCGTGCGCGTGGTCGGATGAAGCATGGTCACTCCTACGAACTGGAGCCTTGCCGCGATCTCTGTTGCGGCATGCCCTAGCCGTGAATTTTGGTGATCATGCGACGATGGAAAGCCTCGCGACGATGATAACGCATTGATGTTTCGATTTATTTCAGTGTTGCGCCGGCTGCGACTTCCACTCGTGACGCTTCAGTTGACCCCTGCTTTCGCCAGGATGTCGCGCACCCGTGCCCGCTGCTCGTCGGAGATCGAGAGCCGCGTCGCGAAGTCCCGGTCGTCGGGTCGGGTGGCATCGATGCCCATCTTCGTCAGGGTGTAGGTTTTCGGGTCGGACGTCGGATCGAGGATGGCACCCTTGGCGCCGTGGATGAGGTGGATGTCCTTGTCCGCCTGCACGCGCGTCGCGACCGCCCACATCACGTCCTCCAGGCTGAAGATGTCGACATCCTCGTCCACCACGATGACGTACTTGGAGTAGAACTCGGTGCCGAGTGCCGCCATGATGGCCTGCTGCGGCTCGCCCGGCGACGTCTTTTTCATTTGAATGAAGACCATGAACCCGCCGCATGTGTTGTGCGGCACGTGGACGGAGCGCACATTCGGCAGATTGCGGCGCAGTGTGTTCAGGATCTCGCCTTCGCGCGTGATGCACGAGACCAGGATGTGGTCCTGCGACATGCCCGACACGACGCTGTGGTACATCGCATCCTTCCGCATGCGGACGCGCTTTGCCACGAGGATGTTCTCCGTCGAGCGGAACGACGCATACCCCGTGAACTCGCTGAACGGTCCCTCCGGCTCGTGCTCGCTTGCCAGGATCTCGCCTTCGATGATGATCTCCGCGCCGGCCGGCACCTCGAGCTCGGATGGGCCCAGCCGTGTCACGCGATAGGGTTCGCCGAACAGGCCGCCGATGATCTCGAACTTCCTCACGTGCGGGGGGTAGGCGTAGACCATCGAGCCCATGTAGTGCAGCGGATGGATGCCGAGCGCGACCGCTACCTTCAGGTTCTCCCCCTTGGCCGCGGCCCGGCGATGGAACTCCCACATGCGCCGGCGCGAGTGAAGCGAAACGCCGAGCTTGTTCTTTCCCTTCAGCATCAGGCGATGGAAGCCGGTGGTATCGACGCCGGTTTCAGGATCGCGCGCGGTGATCTGCCCGGCCGTGATGTAGGGCGCGGCATCGATATCGAAATGCAGTGGGATCGGAAGTGCCGTGAGGTCTATGTCGTCGCCTTCCAGCGTCACCTCCTGCCATGCCGCCTCCCGTACGACCTCGACCGGCGTATAGTGCGTGCAGCGTTCCCTGAAGGCATTGGGCAACTCCTGCGGGGTCACGCCGAGCGCATGGCCGAGCAGCTTGCGGCTGCCAGCGATATTGGTGACCACCGGCATGTCCGAGCCCTCGACATTCTCGAAGATGACGAGCGGGCTCTTGCCCATGCGCTCCAACTCATAGACCAGCGAGGTGATGTCGAGGTGCGTTCTGACCGGCGCCTTTATTCGCAGCACCTCCTCCGGCATTGCTGCCTCCACCGAGGCGATGAAGGCGCGCATGCTCTGCGTATCGTTGGCGGTCATTATGGTCCTCGCGGGTCAGTTCGCTGTTCAGGCCGGGCAGGTTGGCACGGAATGGGACAGCTCGCCACTCTCCGGCCGCGCTGATGAGGATGCCTGACCACGGTGCGACACCATAGCTGCACCGCCTTGGTCGGCACCCCGTGACTTTCTTGGCTTCCATCTAACGCGAAGCGGCAGGTCCCGGATTGAGGGGACCTGCCGCGGGTAGACCGATCTGCAGACCGCAGCTGTTCGCTTTGTCCTATCGGCCGAGCCTCTGGAGCGCGGCGATGCGGTCCTCGATAGGCGGATGCGTTGAGAACAGGGCCATCATGCCGGGTGTATTGCCGATGCCTGCCGCCTGTATGCTCTGCGGCAGCGCCCCGGGGTCGACTTGGCCCAGGGTAGCAAGCGCGCTGATCATGCTGTTGGGCTGGCCCATGTATTGCGCGGCCGCGGCGTCGGCCCGGAACTCGCGCTGGCGGGAGAACCAGGCGACGATCATGGAGGCGAGTATGCCGAACGCGATCTGGCAGACGATCGAGGTAACGAAGTAGCCGATGCCTTGCCCATTGCCATCCTTGTTGATCGCCTTGTCGACGAGGTAGCCGACAATGCGGGATAAGAAGACCACGAACGTGTTCACTACGCCCTGGATCAGCGTCATGGTCACCATGTCGCCGTTGGCGATGTGGGCGACCTCGTGCGCCAGCACGGCTTCCACTTCTTCATGGTTCATGGTTTGCAGCAGCCCGGTCGAGACCGCAACCAGCGCTGAGTTCTTGAAGGCGCCGGTGGCGAACGCATTCGGCTCACCCTCGTAGATTGCTACCTCCGGCGTCCTGATGCCGGCTCGCTGGGACAACTGGGCTACGGTGTCGACCAGCCACTGCTCATCGGCATTGCCTGGCTGGCTTATCACGACCGCTCCGGTTTGCCATTTGGCCATCGGCTTGGAGATCAGCAGGGAAATGATCGCGCCGGAGAAGCCGATGATGGCGGAGAGCGTCAGCAACGCGCCGAAGTTGATGCCATTCTGGTCTGCGATGCGCCCGACGCCCAGCACGCTGATCAGGATGGTTATGACGACCATCACAGCGATATTCGTCGCAACGAACAATGCGATGCGCTTCATCTTGGTAATCCGGTTGTTGAGGTTGCTGTTGTGTCGGTCACTGTCGGACCGGGCAGCCAGCTTGTGCTCGCCGCCCAATGCCCACCACTACGTTGTTTACCCGACCCAGGGCCGATTTGTCTCGATCATTCCGGTGACAGGTTATTGATATGTGTCGGTTGTCTGGCAGGTAGGGCTCGGCCAGCCCGCACGCTCTGTCTCGGAGCCAATCCCTTCCTGCCACGGTGCCGCGCGCACGTTCTGCCTGCCGCCGGTCAGCGGGCTTTGCTCAGTCTTCCGATTTCGGCTTTGAGCGCAACCGCCTCCGGGGTGCGGTCATGACAAAGTGATGCAGCTACCTGATACTTCGCTGTGGCAAAATCGTTTTCCGCAAGCGCCATCCTGGCTTTCTGGACGTGGTATTCGGCGAAGCGTCCGGCGTCGAGGAGATCAAGCAGGGACGCTGGCGTTTGCGCACCGCCGGCGGAAGGCGCCTGATCGACTGCGGCTGTCGCGGTGTCTGCCTTGGTCATGACGCTCATTCAGGGGCTCCATTGTGCTCTGGCAATCGAGATGCGCGGACTGGAACGGCTATTAGATGAGATCGAGGGGCTGGTGCTGCCAATCGGAATTCTGGTTGTCTTTGATAGGAATTGCCCGGCGTCCCGCTGCCTGGCAGGACAATCTGGGCCCGCCCGGATGAGCCGCCGGATCGGGATGTTTGGCATTTGGTTCGCAGTCACCCAGCGCCATGCCCCGAGGCGCGCCGGCTCCGGTTACCGAGCAATAGAAAGCCTCCAACCTTGAGGAGCGCCATGGGTGTCAATTGACGCGCCGTCACCGGTGGCCTGGGAACATGCCCGTCTCGTGGAGGAGTGACACCAGCGTGACTGCCCGAACGGCGGTCAATCAGCCTGGAGATCTGGCAGTTGCACCCTGTCGCGCTCGCCGGTTCCGTGTGCTAGCCTTCAAACCGAATTCAGCCTCGGAAGGAGCCCTGACATGAATGCCGCACCAGCCTATGACCTCGTTCTCAAAGGCGGCCATGTGATCTGCCCGGCAAGCGGCGTAAACGGCGTGATGGATGTTGCCGTCGCCAATGGCAAGATCGCTGCTGTCCAGGCAGACATCCTGCCCTCGTCAGCCCAGAAGGTGATCGACGCCAAAGGCAAGCTCGTCATTCCGGGCATGATCGATACCCATGCCCACGTGTATAAATACGGCACTGGGCGCTTCGGTCTCGATGCCGATATGTGCGGCGTTGATAGCGGTGTCACGACCCTCGTCGACCAGGGTGGACCATCGTGCATGACGCTGCCTGGCTTCCGGCACTTCATCGTCGAGCCGGCAAAGTCACGGGTCGTCGCCTTCATCTCCGCCTATCTGGTCGGCGGTATGGAAGGCCATTATTACCCGGACCTTTACGCGCCGAACCTCATGGATCCCCGTGCCACCATCAAGGCCGCGAAGGAAAATGCCGATCTGGTCAAGGGCGTGAAGGGACATGCCGAGATTGGCGGGTTTGCCCGCTTCGGCACGAAGGTCATTGAACGGTCGGCTGAAATTGCCCGCGATGCCGGCATCCCGCTCTACGTCCATTTCGGTCAGCTCTGGAGCCTGCCGCCGGAAGGTGCCAACGGTTATGACGCCGACACCATCATCGAGCAGGTGGTCAAGCTGCTGAAGCCAGGCGACGTTCTCGCACATCCGTTCACGCGCCATCCCGGCGGCTTCGTCGACAAGGCCGGCAAAGTGCATCCGATCGTGCGGCAGGCGCTCGACATGGGGCTGAAGACCGACGTCGGCCATGGCAGCCACTTCTCGTATCGCCTGGCTCGCATCGCGCTCGACGCCGGCATCGTGCCCGATACCTTGGGCGCGGACATGCACGGCTACAATACCTACGTGCCGCCACCCCCTGGTACGCCGGGTGGCTTGCATCCGGACGACGAAAACCATCCGTTTGCCGGTCAGGCACGCTTCAGCCTGACCCAGGCCATGAGCTCGATGCTGGCCCTCGGTCTCACCCTCGATCAGGTGGTGCCGATGGTCACCGTCAACGCGGCCCAGATGGCTGGAATGACCGATGAGGTTGGCTCTCTCGCGCCGGGCCGTGATGCGGATGTCTCTGTGCTGAACGATCTCAGAGGGCGTTTCAAGCTGTTTGACAACGAGAAGACGGAAGTCATCGCGGAGCGGCTGCTGACACCGGCGTTCTGCCTGCGTGCCGGACAGCGCTTCGAGGCGACTGCGCCCATTCTGCCGGCCGCGATCGCAGCCTGAGCACCTGGCATCCACGAGGAGCAAGCTGGTGACGCAACCCGACTGGCGCGGCGGTACATGGGCGACACTGACGAAGGCCCAGCGTGGTGCCGCCTACGACAACAATACGGCAGTCGCCAATAGCGCGCAGCTCATCGAGCGGCGCAATGCGGCTGCCGAAGCTTATCGCTCGGCTCATGCCGGCCACCTCGACGTGCCGTATGGACCGTCGCCACGACACCGCTGGGACCTGTTCCCGGCGAGCGAGCCGCAGGCCCCGTGCCTCGTTTTCATCCACGGCGGCTATTGGCAGCGCAACTCGCGGGAGCAGTTCGCACACCTTGCTGCAGGCATCCGCAGTCATGGCTGGGCGGCAGCGATGCCCAGCCACACGCTGGCACCGGAAGCGTCTTTGACGACGATTGTGGGAGAAATCAACGAGGCCCTCGACTGGCTCGTCGCGCAGGGCGGCAAGCACGGCATCGCCGCCGGCAAGATCGTTCTTTCCGGGTGGTCGGCGGGCGGGCATCTGACTGCGATGTGTCTGTCGCATCGCGGCGTGAGCGCGGGCCTCGCCGTGTCGGGTGTCTACGAGCTGGGTCCCATCCGGGACACGGCACTGAACGACAACATCAACTTGACCGACGATGAGCTGGCGGCCCTGTCGCCATTGCGCTTGCCGATCGTAGCCAAGCCGATGGCAATCGCTTTCGGCAGTCGTGAGCTTGCCTGTCTTGTCGGCGACAGCCGGGCCCTGCACGAGAAGCGTTCGTCAGCGCACGCGCCTGGGCCCCTGATTCCGGTGGCCGGCGCCGACCACTTCACCATTCTCGATGAGCTGGAGCAGCCAGACGGGGTGTTGGTCCGGGCGGCCCGTGCCCTCATCGAAGGCTGAGCAGCCTCACGCCATTTGCTGCTGGAAATTGCTGAAAAAGTCGGGCGCGTTCTCGTCCGCCTCGCGCATCAGGATGTCGATGTTGCCGAGGTGGTAGGAGCGGTGGGAATAGATGCCCCACAGAAAGCCCATCACCGTCCAGTCCCGTCCGACCCACTGGATCGGCTTCGACAGCGTCGCGGCGTCGTAGGCTGAGAATTTCTGCATGTTCTGTGTGTGCAGCCGCATGCTCTCGTTCACCAGATCATCGGCGCTTTCCAGCTCTTGGGTCAGAGCCTTTGAGCGCGCGTGATCCGGCCCGAGCCTGGCACCTTCAGCGCACTCGCCAAGGGTGTCGGCCCATATGACTTCCCCCACGATGGTATGGATATAGACGCTCCTGATGGTGATCGTGCTGATCCTGTCTCCGAATTTCATGTGCGGATTGTCGAACGGAACCCAGTCCCATTTCGGAGGCGGCGTGCGCGCCATCCAGGCCGTGTTGGCTATGGCCAGCGCATCGAACAGTGCGAGAAATCGAGCATGCTCTGTCGTCATTGTTAATGCTCCGTCGCTGTTTTGCGAACCGACCGCCGTTCAGAAGCATCAGGCCGACGATCGCCGATAGCTATGATCTGCAACAAGAAATTTACCAAATCCCTGTCCCACCGGGAACAGCGATAAATCGGGGGGCGTGAGAGGATCAATCCATCGAACGGACCGGGGCGCGACAAACCACCCCCTCCACCCCAGTCAGACATGTACCCAGGGAGAAGTGAAATGAAAAAGTTCCTCGCCATCGCCGCCGCCGCCAGTCTCGTCGCCCTCGCACACACGCCGGCCCAGGCAGGTGCGGTCAGCCCGCTCGCAGCGAAGTCCGCCGCGCCGGCTACCAGCTCAGATGCCGGCCTCGTCCACAATGTTCGCGGTCGCGGCCGCGGCTTCGCCACCGGGCTGGTAATTGGCCTCGGCGTCGTCGGCGCCATCGCTGCAAGCCGCGCGCACGCCCATCGCTATCACGAAGAGCGTCATGAGCGCTGGGAGCATGAGCGCCGCTGCCGTCGCTGGTATCATAGCTGCAACGCCGGCTCGGACCGCGCCTGCTGGAGATTCGAGACCCGCTGCTAGATCGTTTTCGCTCACGTGCCGCTCCGGCCTTCGGCCGGGCACTCCGCGGGGGCGGCGCACCAACGCCGGGCCGCAGTCGCGGCCCGGAGCGCTTCCATCCAAGTCAGAAGCGCTCTGGCGGATAGTTTTCGGGGGGGCGGATCCGCTGGGTCTGTCCCCCTATTGGCTCACTCGCGAGGACCGGGCCGCCATGATTGCCGTTGCGACCCGTTGTGGTGTCAATGGCAGGTCGCTCACCTCCGCGCCAAGAGACCGCAATGCGTCGTTGACCGCGGATACGATTGCTGCTGGCGGCCCTATAGCGCCGCCTTCGCCGATGCCTTTCATCCCGAATTCGGTATGCGGCGAGGGGGTCTCCATGTGCTCGACCCTGATCGAAGGAACGCAAGTTGCGCCCGGCAGCAGGTATTCGCCGAGTGTCGTGGCAAGCGGCTGGCCGCGCTGATCGAACGGCGTTTCCTCGTAAAGACAGGTGCCGATACCCTGCGCCACCCCGCCCCGCACCTGCCCGTCCACGATCATCGGGTTGACCAGCACGCCGCCGTCTTCCACGACCACATAGTCGAGGATCTCGATGCCGCCGGTTTCCGGATCGACCGCGACCACGGCCGCATGCGCGGCGTAGCTGAAGGTTCCGGCATCGCTGCCTGCACGATACCCCGCTGTCACTTCGAGGCCTGCAGCGTCGGCGTCCGGTGGCAGGTTCTGCGGCTGCAGGTACCAGGCGCGGGCAACCTCGCGCAGCGGGATGCTGCTGCCGCCGGCGATGACCTCTCCTCCGGCAACGCGCGCATTGGCGGCATCGGCCTGCAGCAGCCAGGCGCCGATGCGGGCGGCCCGCTCCGCCAGCGTTCGGGCGGCTTTTGCGACCGCGCCGCCGCCCATGACGATCGAGCGCGATCCCCAGGTGCCGGTCGAATACGGTGCGTACAGTGTATCGCCCTGCAGCACCTTGATGCGATCCGGCTCCACGCCGAGGATCTCATGGGCGATCTGCGCGTACGTCGTCTCGTGCCCCTGTCCATGGCTGTGCGTGCCGACGCGGATCTCGATGCCGCCGTCGGTGGTCAGCCGCATGTGCGCCTGCTCGAAACCCGGCACGATCGGCCGGCCCCACGGCGCCAGTACCGACGTGCCATGCGCACCCTGCTCCACGAAGAATGACAGTCCGATCCCGATCAGCCGCCCGTCTGCCTCCGGCGTCTCCTGCCGCGTGCGCACTCCAGCCCATCCGATTGCTTCCACGGCCTGCCGCACGCAAGCGGGGTGGTCCCCACTGTCGAACTCGCGGCCGACAACGTTGCGGAATGGCATCTGCTCCGGCCGTGCAAGATTGCGTAGCCGCACCTCGTAGGGCTCGAGCCCCGCCTGCCGTGCGATCTCGTCCATCAGGACCTCGACGGCAAGGCAGACGCCGGTGCGTGCTACGCCCCGATATGCCAGGATCGCGCATTTGTTGGTCGCCACGGCGCGTGAACGACAGCGGTAGAACCCGAAATCATAGGGGCCGGGCAGCAGTCCGCTGATCTGTGCAGCCTCCAGCGCCGAGCCGATCGGATACGTCGAGTAGGCGCCCGCATCGACATGCGCGTCGCAGTCGATGCCCACGAGGCGCCCGTCCTGATCGGCATAGGCGGTGATCGAATAGTGGTGCTCGCGGCAGTTGGCATTCGCCGACAGATGCTCGCGCGAATCCTCGATCCAGCGCACGGGGTGATCGCGTTGCATGGCGAGCCAGGCCAATGCCGCTTCTTCCCGCGTGAGAAGCCCCTTGTAGCCGAACCCGCCGCCGACATCGGGCGATATCACGCGGATTTGTCTGTCCTCCAACCCCAGGCACTCGGCAAGCCCGGTCTGCACGCAGTGCGGAAATTGGCTCGATGTGATGAGGGTCAGGTAGTCCAGGCGCTGGTCGCGCCAGGCTATAACGCCTCGCCCCTCGATCGGATACATGCAGTGGCGCGCCGTCCTGATTGCCCGGGTGACCTTGATCGGCGTCACAGGCTCGGTCTCGAAGTTCCGCTTCTCCGCGTATTCGATGACAACGTTGTCGGACCATCCTTCATGCACCAGCGGTGCCGCACTAGCGGCGCCATCGAGAGCAGACGTCACGGGCGTCAGCTCCTCGATGTCGAGGATTACCTGAGCGGCGATGTCCTCCGCCTCGGCACGGCTCGATCCAACGCACATGGCGACCAGCTCGCCGACGTATCTGACCTTGCCCGTGGCCAGTATGGGCTCGCCGGATCGCTTGAAGCCGGGCAGTGGCGGGGCGGAGACGATCGGCTTCACGTCGCTCATGTCGGCGGCGCTATAGACCGAGGTCAGCACGGCATCGGGCACAGAGATACCCAACAGGCGCCCGTGCGCTACGGGACTGCGCACGAAGGCGACGTGGCGCATGCCAGGCAGCTCGTGGTCGGCCACGTATTGTCCCTGGCCGCGCAGGAAGCGATCGTCTTCTTTCCGGGGAACCGATGCCCCGACGCCCTTAGCTGACATTTGGACCGCGCTCTCCACTCAAGCCGCACCTGCATTCGATTGCAGTTTGGCAGGGAGGCTCGGCCCCGTTCAAGGCCTTGAGCAGAAAATCTAGTTTCGAGGGGCTGCGGCTTCTTCCGGTTCGGCGAGGCGGACGGTCCAATTCTTTGCCGAGCCGGTGTCGACCTCGAAGAATCCGGTCTTGCGATGTCCGCGACGCTCGCAATACTTGATGTCGCGGATCCAGAATGTCTTATCGGCTGTGCACATCTGACTGGCGCCGCCCCATTCTCCGCCGCGATCGTAGTCGATGGCGTAGACGTAGATGAAGCGGCTAGGCACCCCGCCCCTGAGCAGCGTCTCGCAGGTACGAGAAGCAATGTTCCACCAGCCTTCGGTCGCCCATCCTTTGGCGTCCTGGTAACCGATCGCTACGCCAACCCGGCTCGACGTCGAATTGCAGAGCTTGAGATCGGCCATCGCCGGTGCAGCACTCGCCAAGCTGGCTGCGCTGAGAACCGCGGCGACTGACCAGGGCCTCCACCAGCGGGTGCTGTCGAGGCTGCTCTTCGCCACAGAATGGATATTGCGCTCAAATGGACGCACAACCCCTATCATGCCAATCCACACCCCCATGGATCACAGCACTCCCGACATCGTCCGACCCACCAACCTGCCGCAACTGGCCGGTATGGAGGTCGGGCTCACATTCAACAGACGGAAGCCGCCCACAAGAAGGCTTCGTCGCGCTGCGGGTATGCACCCCTGCTACCCGCCGCGTACTCTTCGAGCTTCGATGCCTCGGCCCCAGCACGCGCAAACCGGGCAGCAGCATCAAGGTTCGATGATGATCGCCCGGAAGTCGTTTACGTTGGTCTGGGTCGGTCCTGTGTAGACCAGATCGCCGACGGCCGCAAAGAACGAAGTGGCGTCGTTGTCTGCGAGGAACGTGGCGGGATTACGAACGTGCCGCGCCCGCGACAGTGTGTCAGGTGTCACGATGGCACCAGCCGGATCATCGGCTGCCCCGCTGCCCCCGTCGATGCCATCGGTATCGGCTGCGAGAGCGAAAATGCCTGGCTGTCCGGCGAGCTCGCAAGCCAGCGCGAGACAGTATTCCTGGTTTGGGCCTCCGCGCCCGCTGCCGCGCACGGTGACGGTCAGCTCGCCACCTGACAGCAGGACGAGGCGCTGGCCTCGTGCACGAGCGACTGCAGCCACGCGGGCGTGCCTTGCAGCAACCTCCCTCGCCTCACCTTCGATGGCATCGCCGAGTAGCTCCACGTCATAGCCGGCCTGCCGGGCGGCTTGGGCAGCGGCCAGTAGCGCGGATTGCGGTGTCGCCACCAGCACGTAGTCGGAGGTCGTGAATTCTGTCCCGCCTGGCTTGGGGCTCTCGTTCTCCGCGTTCAGAAGTGCCGTCGCTATCTTCGGTTCCGGCGTTATCCCGTAGCGCGCCAACACGGCACGGGCGTCTTCGAGGGATGTGGGATCGGCGACTGTCGGCCCTGAGCCGATCGTGGCAGGGTCGTCGCCGGCAACATCGGAGATCGCAAGGGTAACCAGCCGGGCGGGTGCAGCTGCCAGCGCCAGCCGCCCCCCTTTGATGCGCGACAGATGCTTGCGAACCGCATTGATCTCGCCGATGGTTGCACCACACCGCAGCAACTCGCGGGTCAACTTCTGTTTTGCGGCCAGATCAGTCCCTGGTGCGGGCAAGCTCCACAGCGCGGAGGCGCCGCCCGACAGCAGGCACACGACGATATCGTTCGCGCCGGCGCTGGCCGCCAACCCAAGCGCCTGTTCCGCTGCACGCATGCTGGAGACATCCGGGATCGGGTGTCCGGCAGTACTGATCCCGATGCCGTTACACGGCAGCGCGAATCCATGGCGGGTTACCACCGAGCCGCGCAGCCGAGCGACGATTCCCTGCTCGTCGTAGTGCCGTTCAGTGGCCACCGCCATGGCGGCCGCGGCCTTGCCGGCGCCGACGATGATGATATTTCCGCCGGGGGCCGGTGCAGGCAGATGTGCTGAGACGCAGCGTTCCGGATGCGCGGCTGCCACGGCGGCATCGAACAGCATTCTAAGCGTCTGCCGCTGCGGATTGTGCTGGTCCATGTGCTTCACTGCTGATCGCACGCTGGGCATGAGCCTCGTGTGCATCGACGGTCGTTCGATGGCAGTGAACCATAGCAGAGCCGTGTCGTGGGGCACACAACCGTCACTATGCCGCCCCGATTTCGCGGCAGACATGGCCAGCGGGCGAAATTTAGCCAGAGTGCACGTTGCGCGCGGGGACAATGCACTCTATCAACCACCATAGGTGGTCAGCTGGTGGGGGTAGCCATCGCGTGCGGGCACGTTTCCAGCTCGGGCGTAGGATGGCAAGGCACGGTCCGGCATGAGTGACGAGTTGAAGGATGAGGGTCGTCCCGACAATCTGGACGTCATTCGCGAATTGCTGCGCAAGTTGGAAGAGGTCGCCTCCTCCGATGGTCCGGCGGCTGGCCGGTTGGAGCAGGGGACGGGGGTAGCTCCACGCGGCTCTCTATCCTCGGTGTCCCAGGCCGAGACGCCCCAATCGCCTGCCACGAAGCCGTTGCCAGACAAGTCGACGGCGTTGACCAGAAGCCTCGACACCGATGACTCTCGCAGTCTGACATCGTTGCAGCGCACCGGCAGCCCAGGCCCTATGCAGCTGCCGTCCCTTCCCGAGATCCATCCACCTCCTGCCCGGCTCGAACGCGTGTCGCCCACAGACACATCTCATGCGCCAGCGGCTGCACCGCGGCGACGGTCGCCGGCAATCGCCGTAATGGCGTTTCTGCTGGGAGCCGGGACTGCTGCAGGCGCGTTCATTTTCTTTGAGCCTCTGAAGCGCATGGCTCAGCAGGGGTTTGACAGCGCAGGACGTGAGGCTGGCACGGAAAAAGCCGGAGGCGGCGCCAGCCAATCCGCATCAAAGCCGGTTGCTGGCAATCCTGGAACGAATGCGGCTGGCCGTGCGGGTGTCTCGACGACCGCCGCCATAGCAGTTCCAGCAGGCGATAGCGGCCAGGCGAACGCCTCGCAAACGCCAACCGCGGCACAACCGGACCTGACTGATGGCAAGCGGCCGGCTTCCAGCTCTGTCGCTGCCGGCGGTAAAGCTGGAGGGGCGGCCACACTCGGATCGGTTGCATCGCCTGATCCAGTTTCCGGGGCCGCGATTATTGCGCCAAAGCAGGATGAACAGGCCGCGGGTGTGGCGGCGCCGTCCTCCGAGGCGACCATGCCGGTCGCGGAAGCACAGCCCACTCTGCCCGCCGCAACTCCGGCAGCAACACTTTCCTCTGAACCCGGGCGGCCGGCGCCTGGTCTGAAGGCCCCTGTCGATGCGGCTGTCGATGCGGCTGCCGCGTCGGCACCGCTGGTGACGGCGAAAGCGCCAGACACTGCGCAAGTCTCCGGCGCCGCCAACTTCTCGCCTGATCAAAAGCAGGCAAGTGCCGATAGCTCGACAGCAACGACCGGAGCTGAGAAACAGCCGCAAGCAGAGCCGCCAAAGCCATCGCGCCAGTCTGCGGTTGATACCTCGAGCGCACCAAGTGCCGAGAAACCGGTCGGCTCGTCCACGACGCCCGTTCCGCCAAGCGGGGCAGGTAACGCGGATCCGCCAGCCGATGTCGTGACGCCGAAGGTGGCAGCGCTTGCTTCCCAGCATATATCGCCTGATCGGCAGCCCGCACGGGGCGGCCTCGACGAAGCGAGTAAAGCGGAGCACCCGGCCGAGCCCGCATCCACAGAGACCGGCGAGACCGCCGCGAGTTCAGATGCCGCTCGGGCAGCTGCGACCGATGCCACGTCCCCGCGCGTGAACCAGGCTGAAGATCGGCAGCAGGCATCGTCCTCCGCCATCCAGCCGCCGTCACCACGGCCGGCGGTGCGCCCCGCGCCGGCAGCAGGTGTCGCCGCCCGCGCGTTCGCCCTATCGCTGCCGGATCGCGTTGTGGTCCCGGTGGACGGCCAGTCCGTTTTCGAGTTCGGCCTGCAGCCACCGCCGTCGAAGACCGATCAGCTACTGATTGTTGTGCGTCGCCTGCCAGATACGGCTACTTTTTCCAAGGGCAGCGCGATCGGCAATGGGATCTGGCTGTTACCGGCAGAAGAGGCGCTTGGCGTTTACATCACTGCTCGCGAGACGGCAGTTTCGGGTTTTGAGATCGATGTCGAGTTGGCCAACCTCGGCGGCAAGGTTCTCGCCCGCGGCACGACGCGCGTCGACCTCGGACCATCGGTGGCAGAAGCACGAAAGCTGATTGCCCGCGCCAGGCTGCTGATCGATACGGGCGAGTTGGAAACAGCGCGACAGCTGCTACGCGAGAGCGCGGAGGCGGGCAGTCCAGCGGCGGCGTTCGAGCTGGCGCTGACGTACGACCCTGGCGAGGTTGATCGCCTTGGCATCCCCTCTGCGGCGGCCGACGAACGACTGGCGCGGACGCACTATGAACGTGCCCGCCAGCTTGGATCGCAGGAAGCGGCCGGCCGGCTGCAGCGCTCGGGCAGCAGATGAGACAGATGATGAACGTGGATGAGAGGGGCAGCATGTCCACTTCGTCGGCGCGCCTTCGGTCGAGACGGAGAGCGCGGGAGCCGGTCATGCCATTGCTTCGAAGTCCAGGCTTGCGGGACTTTGTAATAGCCGCTGTTGCAATGACTGTTGCTCTGTTCACCTCGCACGCCGCGATAAGTCAGCCGGCTGCTGACCCGGCGGTGGAGCCCGTGACCGTAGGTTTCCTGCGTCAGGCTTGCGGCTCCTGGGCAGCCAGGGTCGCGGATGGTGGTTATGACAATGCCACGGGGCGAACGATCAGATGGCTGGCGTTCGACACGGATTCTGTCATTGCTGCGGCATTGGCTGCCGGCCGAATCCACGTCGGACTAGTGGGCAGTGGTGTTGCTGCCGCGGCCTACGCGCAGGGCCTGGATTTGCGCGTCTTCTTCGTGATGGGGCGAGCTTCCGAGGGCGACAGCTTGTTGCTGAGCGAAAAAGCGTCGATGGCGGCAGGTAATCCAAAAGCGCTCCGCAGCAAGGTCATTGCGGTTCCATTCGGCTCCAGCTCGCATTTCCGCCTGTTGGACAGTCTGCGACGGTGGCAGCTGACATTGCAGGACGTCCGCGTTGTCAATCTGCAGATGCCGCAGATCCTGGATGCGTGGCAGCGGCGGGAGATCGATGCCGCTGTCGTTCCCTATCCCGCCCTAGCCAGTCTGCGGCCTAGCGCTACCATTGGGTCGCTTGCTGGAGAGAGACCGGCCGACGGTCTGGTCGTGCTGGCCGCCGAAGCAGCTTTCGCCGCCAGGCACGCCGTCTTCCTGTCGCGGTTGGTCGACATGATTTCGCGAAGCAGCGCGGCACCAGCGGGCAGCAACAGCGGCGTTGAGGTGACATCCGAGACCGTGGAAAAGGTGGCTGCCTTGTCCGGCTTGTCGCGCAGCGATGCGGCGACGGCTATCGCGCGGTATCAGCCGCCGACGCTCGATGAGCAGATGTCCGCCACATGGCTCGGCGGCGATCGATACTCAGGGCTTGCCGCCGCGCTGAAGTCTGCCGCCGAGACTTTGCATTGGGCCGGCCGCATCAAGTCCCCGGACATCGATTTCGCCAAGGCAATTGCGATCGAGCCAGTGCAGAGGGCAATTGGATACCAAAGGTGAGGCGGTGATGTGCGCTCTGCCGCTTTCGAGTGAATGCAGACGAATGCCCCGCATCGCCCGCATCGTCAGCATCACACTCGGTGGCTCGCAGAAAGACAATTCAGTGTCGGCTCAAGCGGCGAGGACAGGCTGCTTGGCTGCTTCAGTGCCGGAGTGATGCGCGCTGGTCGCTGGAACCGGTAGCCGTCCGCGGCGATCGGTTAGTCTCGACGTGGTCCGCTCCAGCAGCCGTCGCGCACTTTTCTCGCGATGTGCCAGTTCCTGGGCCAGTGCTGTCATCAACGCGGCTTCGAAAGCGGCGCCACCACTTTCTTTCCACCTGCCGGTATCGACAGCACAGGCATCCGCCGATCGGGTCGGTAGGGTCTGCCGGGCCGACCTGGCGTCTTGCGCGGCGAGCATGCAGATGGCGCCGAAATGGGGCTTGGCCTCGACAGCAAGCCGTTGGCCGAGGCGAGAGCGATCCTGCTCGCTCGCGATATCATCGATATGCGTCACGGCCAGAACGCCGCGCGACTGCAGCCGCTTTGGAAGTCTTGCCCACTGCGACTGTTCACTGCCCTTCCAAGCCTGGCTGGCCACAGTGCACCAGATTGCGATGTGCGATCGCCTGCAAGCCTCCAGTACCAGCGCGTCGACCTGGGAGGAGCCGTTGGCGAGCCCAGGGGTGTCGATCAGCTCGAACCGCTTCAGGCGCTCAACGGGGAGGCCGACATGCAGCATGCGCGCATCGCGTCGCCGTAGATCCTCGATCGTCGACAGGTCGAGAGGCTTCAGCTTGTGATCGGCATCTTCGTAGCTCAGCGATGGCACGCTGCTGTAGTGCAACAGCAACGGAACGCGAGTATTGGCGAGGAAGCTCGTCGGCAGCACCTCGGCCCCGAGCAGCGCATTGGCGAGTGTGGACTTCCCCGAATTGAACTCGCCGACGAGAGCGACCCGCGGTGGCAGCGCGATGCGTCTGCCCAGTCGATCGATGAAGCGCGTCACCTCTGCCGCCCTGTCGCATGTGATCTGGGCGAGGCGATCTCGTGTGGCGAACAGTTCTTGTGACATCTCGGCGAGCGAGAACGCAGTCATTACGCACGGGCCTCCGCACTGAGGGCTTGCTGGCATAGTGCCGCAAGTCGGGTGAGTTCGTCTACTAGTTGTGCCACTGCCTCATGCCGGGCTTTGGCATGCTCGACCTTTACAGCCTGTTCCGCCTCGAAACTGCTGGCTGCGCCGGGCGCACCCGCAGCGTTGAGAGCCTCGTAGTCAGCCAGAACCTGGGCTTTGCGTTGTTGGATCGCAGTCAGCATCCCGGTCGAGACCGCATGAGCCTGCTGCAGCGTGTTGCCCACTCGTCCGCGCAGGCGTGCCAGAGCCTGATCGGCCAGATCGGCAGCTACCGGCATGAAGTCGTCGTAGATGATCGCCTTGAGGTCGGCCGCGCGCTCGATCGGATCGGGACGGGCCGCGAACCATGCCTTCCACCACGGTATCTCCAGATCGAGCACCGCCGTCTCCGTCAGGGTTGTGATCGTGGGATATGGATTGGTGGGAGCCGCGAAGTTCTCGCTGATCTGGATGCCTGAACCGGGGACGATCGCATCGACGATCGTCTTGAGCTGCGGATAAAGCACCTGCTCGATCTCGATCAGGCGTGCCTCGATCGCCCTGTAGGAGTTGACGTAGTGCGCTTCCAGCGACTGGCGCAAGTCGCGCAAGTCCGCGTGCCATTCCCCGTCGTGATCCTGCCGGCGGATAGACGTCATCATGGCGGCGCATTCCTCGGCCGCGAAAGTCTCCACGATGGAGCTGAGGCCGGCGCGAAGATCGTCTGCGCCGTTGTGTACGATTTCCCCCAGTTGCCGTTCGATCAGCAAGAACGACTGCTGAATTTGACTGATCGGCTCGTCAAGGTGATTGAGAGCAATTCGCTCCTGCCTGATGCGATCACCCATTGCCCGCGTTTCATTGCGATGGGTCTCGAGCATGCTGTCCAGGGCCTGAACCTCGAGTTTCGCGGCGACTTCCGTTGAGCGAGTAAGCTCGAGAAAACATGCAGTGAGCTGCCGCAGCAGCATTGCTGCCGATCCGCCAGAGAGCAGCTCCGTAATTGCTGCCGCGATGCTGGGAATTCCCGATCCGATGAACAGCGCCGATGCTAATTTCGCCCGCTGGTCGGAAGGCAGCGGCTGGCCACCAGCCACTTCGATGCTGCGCGGTAGTCCGCATTCGTGCAGATAAGCGATTGATCCCTGCGGCAGCAATCGCGAGATGTCGCGGTCGGAGGCAGCCATGCTCATGCAGCCCCACCAGGCGCTGCCGGCCACCACGGGAATTTCCAGCGCCGGCAACTCCCGCTCCAGGCGGCTCCTGACGCTGGCGCGCACTGCGGCGCCGTCTGCCAGCGGATTGCGCAACTGGTCGATGCGGTTGATGAAGACGATGATGCGGTCTTTGTGCAGACCGTTGAGAATGCGCAGCAGCGAGATCTCGTTGGCCGATAGCGGCTGCAAGGCTGAGATTACGAATACATAGATGTCGGAGCCTTCCAGGCTGCGGCGTGTGATCTCGTCACGCACGAGGAACGGGTCGTTGGTTCCCGGGGTGTCGATCAGCGTGACGGGAAAGGCGAACGGGCCGCCGGCCATATACAGATCGGCGGATCGTGTTATATCGGAAAACTGCTGTGTCTGGCCTTGCTGGCCCGGGCCCAGATAGGTTCCGGCACTGACATAGCGTTCGAGCAATTCAGGCGTGATCTGCTGGTAGCCGTGCGTCTGGCCCAGCAGGTTTTCCAGCTGGTCACCGAGACGATGCTCGACGCGCTGGCGCATCACCTCCACTTGCGCCCGCAGCAACTCCGGCTCGAAGCCGGGAACCAGCCGTTCGGTCAGCTCGCGCAGCCGGCCACCACCTTCCGCAAGCCGTTGCCACTCCTCCCGGCTGAAAAGCTGGAATACGGCCTTGGTGTCCGGCAACGGCCGGTCGTCGCGGCAATGCAGCGAGGTGACGACTGCGGTCCACGGATTGATATCCGTCGGCAGCAGATCCGGCTGCAGCATCAGAGCGTTTATGAAGGAGCTCTTGCCGGCCTTGATCTGTCCGATCACGGCTATGCGGCATGTCTGCTCGGCGAGGACGCGGCGCGCTTCGGTGACGATCGGCAGCGCATGTGGGTCCAGATGCGGCTCCAGTCGGCCTGCGACGTCGATGAGGCGGCTGCGGACCTGCTCCAATCGGGTGCCGATGCGCGTTGGTGGCCGCGCTGGCTGCCGCGGCTTGGAGCTATCGTCGACAGCTACGCCGTCGCCACCCTGCGCAGATGGGTCGGCCACTGTCGGCGGCAACTTGCTCTCATACCCCATACGCTCGTCCGCTACCCTGCATCCCATCCGCCAGCACAACCCTGCTGGATCGGTCCCCTGCATCGCGAAGCCGTCGCCGTTCCCCGGTTCCCACTGGTCCGGAGAGACCAGGAAGACCAACCGGGGTTGTGCATTCTGGCCCTGCCGCAACGGAAATCCCGTCCGATGAACCAGCTTCGAGCCGGCATGCCATTGCCAGAGCCTGATGCGTTCCCCGCCCTGCACCTACTGTAATAATCGTGGCGAATATGTGAGCAAGTAATTTTCGTGCTTGACAGTGGTAATTTAGCTAAGCGCGCTAGAGGTACACGCTGGAGCGGTCGCCGCGGCTTGCTGGGGCTCGTTGGCGCCGGTATAACGCCGCCGGCAGCCGGCTTTCAGGCATCATCATCAACACCGGAGGGAAGGACCCCGCGATGGCCATCGAGCAAACGTTCTCAATTATCAAGCCGGATGCGACGGCCCGCAATCTGACTGGGCAGATCAATGCCGTGATCGAGAAGGCTGGACTTCGGGTCGTGGCGCAGAAGCGGGTCCGGTGGACACGTGCTCAGGCGGCTAAATTCTACGAAGAGCATAAGGCGCGCCCGTTCTATGGCGAATTGTGCGAGTTCATGACCTCGGGCCCGATTGTTCTCCAGGTGTTGGAGGGCGAGGACGCGATTGCCAAGTACCGACAGGTGATGGGTGCCACCGATCCGGCCAAGGCGGACGAGGGCACGATCCGCAAGCTGTTCGCCAAGAGCGTGGGTGAGAACTCGGTGCATGGGTCCGACAGCCCAGCTTCGGCCGAGCGTGAAATTGCGCTCAACTTCCGGCTCGATGAGATCGTGGGCTGAGATGAAATGAGAGAGAATGGAGGCAGCCGCCATTTTCGGCATTGCAAGGGCCAGCAACCTTGCACTGCATGAAAAGTGGTGGCTGTCCCCATTTTTCCGTTCCGATTTCTGGTTGGAGCATTCCATGATCACACCCGACTATGTGCGCACCATGGCCCGCTACAATCGGTGGCAGAACAACTCGCTCTACCGCGAGGCCGACAAGTTGACCGAGGCGCAGCGCAGCGAGAACCGCGGCGCATTCTTCGGCTCGGTGCACGCCACCTTGAGCCACATCCTGTTCGGCGATCAGATCTGGATGCACCGGCTCACCGGCTCTCCAGCGCCAACTGCCACCACGATCAAAGACAGCGTGGCGATGGTGCAGGACTGGTCCGACCTCAAAACGCAGCGCACGGCGTTTGACGGGCTGGTGATGGCCTGGGCCGATAAGCTCGAGCCCGCCGTGCTGGAAGGCGAGCTGACATGGATGTCGGCGGCGCTGAATTGGCAGTTCACGCAGCCGCGGTGGATGCTCGTCACCCACATGTTCAATCACGCCACGCACCACCGGGGGCAGGTGCACTGCATGCTGACCGGCTTCGGGCTGAAGCCTGACGACACCGACATCCCCTTTATGCCGAATTAAGCGGCGCGGATTGGGCGACCGCCATGTTCGCGCGCTAACTGGATCGATGCGCGCGTGGGCTCAGGCGCCCTCGGCCAGCACCTTCCTCAGTGCCGCCCGCCGCTCGGGCCGGTACATCTCGTCGTAGGAGCGCGGGCCCAGCGGACCCTGCTCGATCTGCAGCGTTACGAACGCGGGACCGTCGCTCTGCAGCAGCCGCGGCAGCTTCTGCTCGAACTCCACGAGGTCGGCGATGACGTCGACTTTGTCGATGCCGGCGGCGCGCGCCATGCCGGCGAAATCGACGTTGTCGCGGTTGACGATCGGGTGGCCGCCATTGGCCTCGTAGGACCCGTTCTGCAATACGAAGTGCAGGAAGTTTTCGGTGCGGCTTGCCGCCAGCGTGACCAGTGTGCCCAGGTTCATCAGCAGGCTGCCGTCACCATCGAGCACAACCACCTTGCGCTCCGGCCGTGCCAACGCCAGTCCAAGCCCGTGACTGGAGCACAAGCCCATTGCCCCATGACTGAAATAATTGAGCGGGCGGTCATTGACCCGTATCCAGTCGCTGGCTGTGGAATAGGACGAGACCACGATCTCGTTGGTGATATGGCGCTTGAGGATCTCGAGCAGGGCGACGCGGTTCATTATGATAGCTCCCTCGTTCAGACTGGCCGGCGGCCGATGGTCAATGCCACCGGACGCGAGGTCGCATAGGCCTGCTCGATGGCCGGTGCGATCTTGGGGATGTCTGCATCGGTATCGATGTAATGATGGGGAATGCCCAGCACGTCCAGCATGGGCTCGGTGATTCGTACTCCGAACCTGTTGGATTGCGTCGGTGCCACATCGGGCTCTTTCGACAAGAGGCCGATCATCATCACCATCGGCATCTCGTGCTCGCACGCCACCGCCCGGATCGCGTTCATGGCGTAGAGAAAACCGGTGTATTGAATGAGGATCAGGGCGCGCTTGTTGCCATAGGTGAGGCCCGCCGCAATGCCCAGGCACTCGTCCTCCTTGCAGACGCGGACGAGCTTGAGGTCCGTGTCCTCTGCCACACGCTTGAGCACACCCTGGCTGGTATGCAGGTCCGGCACTGACAGCACGTATTCCACGCCGGCCGCCTTCACCGCCTTTATGATCTCCTCGCCACTGAGCGTTCGGGCGTCGGACGCCGGCCTGGTTGCCGCTTTCATTTCGCTTCCTCGCCTGATAGCGCTTTGGTATGCGTTGTTTGCTACTGTTTTTCCGGCCGGTTCTCAGGCCAATCCCAGCCGGCTGGCGGCCAGTTGAATGAGCCGGGCCGCACCGTCGGTGAGCCGATAACTACCAACGTCCGACAGCGGAACGAAGCGCGCATCCGAGATGTCGGTCTCGGCCTTGGGCTCGCCGGCCACCCACGTGCCGTAGAACACCGAAAGGCTGTAATGGCCTTTCACTCTGCCGGCCTCGTCGCGCTGAACGATGTCGTGCAGGTCGAGCAGACCCTCTATGTTGACCTGCAGCCTCGTTTCCTCGGCGATCTCGCGCAACGCAGCCTGGCTTGCCGTCTCACCCATCTTCACTTTGCCGCCGGGAAAGCTCCAGTACCCAACCTTCGGGCCATAGGCGCGCTCGGCGAGCAGCACCGTTGGGCCGCGAAAAATGGCGGCACTGGCGCAGGGGCGCGGCCACGGCCAGTGCTCGGGCGCAGGTCTTGGATCTGGTGTCATGCTGGTCGTCGCCTCATGGTCAGCGGTACGGGCAACAGCGTATGCGATGGCCGGCCTGCCTGTCCATGCGTGTCCGACATGGCGTGTCCTAGATGGCGGTAGCGCCGGCCGCTGCCACCCGCTACCATGATCCGGACGATAAAACCCCGTTTCAGCCGGAGGCCCGCATGGCACGTGATTTCGAGGATCATTGCTGGAAGGACGTGATTCCGCAGCAGATGCTGGACATTTACCAGCATTACGCCCGCGAGACATACGTCGGCGATGCGCCGGCGCTGCTCGCCATCGACCTTTATGAACTCGTGTATCAGGGCGGCGCCAGGCCAGTACAGGAGGTGACGAAGGAGTTTCCGTCCGCTTGCGGCGAATACGCCTACAACGCCATCCCGCCGACGAAACAGGTGTTCGCCGCCGCCCGCGCTGCCGGCTTGCCGGTCATCTATACAACTTCAGACGCCCGGCCAGACAGCCGCCCGCGCCGCGTATCGGCCACCAACCGCAAGGGTGTGCCGCTCGACCCGTCGGCCTATGAGATCCGCGCCGACTTCAAGCCGGAGCCCGGCGACACCGTCATCACCAAGCAGCGCGCAAGTGCCTTCTTCGGCACACCGCTGGTCGCCCACTTGAACATGCTGGGGGTGCGCTCGCTGATCATCGTCGGCGACAGCACGTCGGGCTGCGTGCGCGCCAGCGCTGTCGATGCCTACAGCCACGGCTACCACGTCACGCTGGTGGAGGAATGCTGCTTCGACCGTTGCGAGCTGTCGCACAAGGTCAACCTGTTCGACATGCATCACAAGTACTGCGATGTCATGCACGTCGACGAGGTTCTGGCGGCGCTGACAAAAATGAAGCCCGCGCGCGCAGCGGCGGAGTGAGCCGATCAGCTGCGCGCCTTCAGTTTGTCGCTGGCGACTCCCCTTCGGGGAGCCGGCCGCCAGCGACGTGCGATACGCGCCGTTATTTTTGCGCTGCGACTGCGGCGCTTACGCAATGCCTCGGATCGGCCATGACGGTCGATCGGGCATCGAGCAGGCGTCAAGCTGGCCGTCATGGCCGCGCCGGACAGAGGCGCAGCCGAAGTCCGGGACCAGGCGGCCATCCATGGCGGCGATCGGCATGCGTTGCGGTCGATCCACTTTGAGGCGCTTTCATGCCCCTGACGGCGAATCAATCTGTACAGCTCTTGACGATCAGCGCATAGTTAACACGCGGTGGAGTACATGCGCGGAGGGCGGCGTGATGGAATGCGGCTCGGGTGAGTGGGCTTGTGTGGTTCTAAGCTTACTAGAAAAGCATGGGGTGGAGGCATCTCACGCGCTTGGTTGGCTGCCTAGCGTGGAGCTTCACGTTAGAGAAAACATACAGGCATTGATTGGCCTGCTTGGTCTATCATTTGGTATCTATAAATGGTGGTATTTTCGTGATCGCGCCCTTCATCAGCGGCTTAAGGCCTATCTCAGCGAGCAGGATGCGCGCCTGAAAGAGGCGAGGTCGTATACGCTTGAGGCGATTAACCGGCCAGGAGCGAAGCGTCGGTTTGCCGAACCGCTTTTCGCCGTGGAGCCATTGCGCAAAGTGCTTCATAAGAAGGGTTGGAATTCCATTTTGAGCGCGAATACGCTTGAAACAGGTGCCGAACGCCTGATTGAGCAGGCTCTGCAAGGTGTCGAGGACCGGCTTGCAACGTCTCAGAACCAACTTGCGAGTTTTCGAGTGCAGCAAGCGAGTGCGCATTTACTCAAGGGCGCGATTGCGGCCGCGCGAGCTTCAAACATGCGAGATAGCGCACAAGCGTTCGCGTTGGATGATCGGGCCTTGAATGCATTTCGGACAGTGCAACTTGTTCCGGGATATGAACGTGATGTCGATGCGAAAGAGTTCGAGGCTCACCAGTTGCGAAAGCTGGGGCATCTTGCATTGGCGAAAGCTGCTTATTTGAAAACAGAAGAGTTTGCGGGTTTTTTGACCGATCAGCGTTCACGGGACTTGACAACTGCTCGTTGCCGGCGCTGGCGCGCTAGTATTGAGCAGCAAGAAGCTATAGAGAGGTATGCTCGAGGCCAGCAAATTGGACGTGGGAGTCATAGAGCTCAGCAGTTGCTTAGAGGCGACGAAGCTGGTCAGGTTTTAGGTGCACTAATGTTGCGCAAACCGTATGAGCCGTTTGGCGGTTGGGATGCAATCGACCAAGGAGACTACCACTATTTTGCAGCGTTTGTGAGCGATAATTTGGGCTTTAATCTCCAAAGAGACGGAAGTCTCAATGACGCCGTTACTGAATACAAGCGAGTATTGGAGAATACGCCGAGAAAATTATTCGGGTCCGAAACCAACAGGCGTCTGCGGGCTGCAGCTCATGCAGGTCTGGATCGCGCGCGAGCGGCTCAGAATAAAAGGCAGTTTGACGCCGCTTGGCTTCTGGCGCCATCACAGCCAGCGCAGGCCCATGCCCACGACGTAGGCCAGTCCAGCGGCGAGCAGGCCATTGACGAAGCTGCGGAGCAGGATGGCGTTGACGGCGCCCGATAGTCCGAGATCGCGGCCGCGCTCGTAAAGCGGCGCGTGCTGGGCATACGAGATCGAGGCGAGCGCTATAGCGGCGGCGGCGACGGCCCACGGCGGCACGCCCGCAAAGCCTGCGAGAGAGGCGCCAAGTACTGCCAGATAGGCGAGCATGGTTGTGTCTCCGAGACCGCCACGCCCGCACCCCCTGCCAAGCGGCCGCGCAAGTTATGCCCGGATTCGGTTGCGGATGGGAGCGCGATCCCCAGGAATTACCAGCCCAGCGACCGCGCCGCGCTGGTTTTGGCACGCTCCGGGCAACAGCCCGACGCGGTTTTTTGTTTCGCTCCGGGCAACAGCCCGACGCGTCTTTGTTCCGCTCCGGGCAACAGCCCGACGCTGTCTTAGCGCGCTCCGGGCAACAGCCCGACGCTTGGTGGGCATGATTGCTGCAGCGGGGGGTGAGAGAAACCCAGGCTCCTCCAGTTGACGTGGCAACAATGTTCAGAATCGGACCATTCCGCAGCTCAAATGCCCCGGCGCAGCGTCGAGATGTTTCAATTCGCGACACCGATACCGGGCGGCGCAGGCGTGAAGGCCGGCTCGACTGGTTCGATTATGCCAAGGGTATCTGCATCATCCTGGTGGTGATGCTGCACTCCACGATCGGCACCGGCGAGGCCTACCGGGACTGGGGGCTGGCGCCGCAGGGCTTCATGCATACGGTGGTGGCCTATGCCAAGCCGTTCCGCATGCCGGATTTCTTCATGCTGTCTGGTCTGTTTCTGTCCTATGCGATCGGCCGTGGCTGGCTGCACTATCTCGACAAGAAGCTGGTGCATTTCGCCTATTTCTATCTGCTGTGGACGACGATCCAGGTGGTGGTGAGAACCGGCGCGACGAGCGGGCTGGAACCTGCCGGACTGTCGGCGCAACTGGTGGATGCGCTGGTGAACCCCTATCCGACGCTGTGGTTCATCTACGTGCTGCCGCTATTCTTCATCCTGACCAAGGCGATGCACGGCACAGTGCCGGGCTGGCTGATGCTGGCCGGCGCCGCGCTGCTGCAGATCCTGCCGGTGCATACCGGGTGGAAGGCGATCGACAGCATGGGCGCCCACTATTACGTCTACTTCCTGGCCGGCTATCTGCTCGCGCCGCGGATCTTCGCGTTGGCGCGCTGGGCGGAGGAGAACAGCGGCCGGGCTCTGGCGATGATCGCCGGCTGGGCCGTGCTGAACGGCATTCTGGTCTTCACTCCTAGCCCCATCGAGGGCTGGACGTCGGTGGCGGCGCTGCCGGTCGTTTCGCTGGCGCTGGGCGGTCTGGGTGCGGTGGCGATCATCATGATCGCCAGCGTGATGGCCAAGGCCGACGTGCTGGGCATCATCCGATATTGCGGCAAACATTCGCTGGTACTCTACGTCTCGTTCACGATTCCGATGGCAACGACCCGGGTGCTGCTGCTGAAGACGGGTCTTGTCGCGGATACGGGGCTGGCTTCCGTGATCGTGTGGCTGGCGGCGCTGGCGGGGCCGCTGGTGCTGTACCTGATGGTGCGGTCGACGCCGCTGCGCTTCCTCTATGAGCGCCCGGACTGGCTGGTGCTGCCGTATCGCAGGTCGGCCACGGCGCAGGCCACCTGAGGACCGTCGGCAGCGCCGGGGCCCCAGCCGCAAAGACGCACCGCGGCGAAAACGTGTTGTGAACGCCGCGGGCCGCCTTGAGCGGTGCGGGTTGTCGCGCCATATTCGGGCCATGGCACGTGCTCCGAAATCGTCCGCCGCAGGTAAAAAGCCGCGTCCCTCGCGTGGCAAGTCCGGGAAGCCGCTGGCGCCGCCCGCGGAGACGGCCGCTGGCACGCCCGGTTTCGGCGAGGCGCCGCAGTCATATTTTGTGCCCGGCGCCCCCCCCGCGGGCGATCCCAGCGCATCCGGCCGGCGCGCCGCAGGCGTGTCGGATGCGCCAAGCAAGACTCTCCCGGCCTTGCGCAACCAGGCGCTGACGCCGTCGTCGGATACATTCAGTGTCACGGCGGGGCTGCACGCGCTGCTCGCCCGGCCCGAGGAGCGGTCCACAGCCGCGCGCGATCTGCTGGCGCGGCAGCCGATGATGGCCAGTCATCCGATCGTGGCCGGAACGGCGATGGAGTTCGTGCCGCACAGGCCAACCCGGCCCGAGAAATCGGAAGGCGGCATCCGGTTCGAGTTCGTCTCGGAGTTCGAGCCAAAGGGCGACCAGCCGCATGCGATCGCCGAGCTGGTGGCAGGTGTGCAGGCGCAGGAGCGGACGCAGGTGCTGCTCGGCGTCACCGGCTCCGGCAAGACGTTCACGATGGCCAAGGTGATCGAGGCGACGCAGCGACCGGCGCTGATTCTGGCGCCGAACAAGACGCTGGCAGCGCAGCTCTACGGCGAGTTCAAGAGCTTCTTTCCGAACAATGCGGTCGAGTATTTCGTCTCCTACTACGACTACTACCAGCCCGAGGCCTACGTGCCGCGCACCGACACCTACATCGAGAAGGAATCCTCGATCAACGAGCAGATCGACCGTATGCGCCATGCCGCGACGCGTGCGCTGCTGGAGCGTGACGACGTCATCATCGTGGCGTCGGTGTCGTGCATCTACGGTATCGGCTCGGTGGAGACCTATACGGCGATGACGTTCACGGTGCAGGTCGGCGACCAGATATCGCAACGTCAGCTGCTGGCCGATCTGGTGGCGCTGCACTATCGCCGCAACGACGGCAATTTCCATCGCGGCACGTTCCGCGTGCGCGGCGATACGATCGAATTGTACCCGGCCCACTTGGAGGATCGCGCCTGGCGCTTCTCGATGTTCGGGGACGAGATCGAGTCCATCACCGAATTCGATCCGCTGACGGGGCAGAAGAGCGACGAGCTGAAGCTGGTGAAGGTCTATTCCAACTCGCACTACGTGACGCCGAAGCCGACGCTGCAGCAGGCCATCCGACAGATCAAGGAAGAGCTGAAGCAGCGCCTCGACGAGCTTTACGCGAACGGCAAGCTCTTGGAGGCGCAGCGGCTGGAGCAGCGCACGATGTTCGACATGGAGATGATGGAGGCGACGGGCTCGTGCGCGGGGATCGAGAACTACTCGCGCTATCTCACCGGCCGCAAACCCGGCGAGCCGCCGCCGACGTTGTTCGAGTATCTACCCGACAACGCGATCGTGTTCGCGGACGAAAGCCACGTCACCGTGCCGCAAATCGGCGGCATGTTCCGCGGCGACTTCCGGCGCAAGGCGACGCTGGCGGAGTACGGTTTCCGGCTACCGTCGTGCATGGACAATCGCCCGCTGCGGTTCGAGGAGTGGGATGCGATGCGGCCGCAGTCGGTTGCCGTATCGGCAACGCCGGGCGGCTGGGAGCTGGAGCAGACGGGGGGCGTGTTCGCCGAGCAGGTGATCCGGCCGACCGGGTTGATCGATCCGGAGGTGATCATCCGGCCGGCGACGAGCCAGGTCGACGATCTGCTGGACGAGGTGCGCAAGGTTGCGAAGAAGGGCTACCGCACGCTGGTCACGACGCTGACCAAGCGCATGGCGGAAGACCTCACCGAGTACATGCACGAGAACGGCGTACGGGTGCGCTACATGCACTCGGACGTGGAGACGCTGGAGCGGATCGAGATCATCCGCGATCTGCGACTGGGAGCATTCGATGTGCTGATCGGGATCAATCTGCTGCGCGAGGGGCTCGACATTCCCGAGTGCGCGTCTGGTGGCTATACTCGATGCGGATAAGGAAGGTTTCCTGCGCTCGGAGACGTCGCTGGTGCAGACCATCGGGCGGGCGGCGCGCAATGTCGACGGTCGCGTCATTCTTTATGCTGACGGCATGACCGGGTCGATGGAGCGGGCGATAGCCGAGACCGACCGGCGGCGCGAAAAGCAGGTGGCCTGGAACGAGGCGAACGGTATCACCCCACAGAGCGTGCGCCGTTCGATCGGCGACATCATGGATTCGATGTACGAGCGCGACCATGTGATCGTTGATGCCGGTGTCGCGGCCGAGGCCGGTACGGCGCTGGTCGGCCACAACCTGGGGGCGGTGATCGAGGATCTCGAGAAGAAGATGCGCGAGGCTGCGGCCGATCTGGAGTTCGAGACCGCCGCCCGGTTGCGCGACGAGGTCAAGCGCTTGCGCGAGACCGAGCTGGCGGTTGCCGACGATCCGCTGGCGCGGGAGCTTGCCGTCGCCCCGCCGCGCGCTGCGACCTCCCGGCCTCCGAGCCGGGATCATGCGGGCGCGCGCAGCGCGCCGGTCAGGACTGCGGCAGGCTCAGGGATGGGCTCTGGGAAGGGCGCGCGCGAGGCGCAAGCAAAGAGGCCGCACAAACCGGGGCTCGATGAGATGACGGTCGGGCGGACGGAGGTGCCGGCAGGCCGCGAACTGTCGACGCGGCCGCTGCCCAAACCGACGAAGACGGTCGATGTCGAGGACGGCATGGCGACCGTGCAGAAGGGCCCCCGTCGCGGCCGGGCAAAGAAGACGGGGCGGCCGGGGGCGTAAAAGGAAATCGTCACCGGTTGTGGGACCGTTCAGTGTAATGAGATAACATTTCAGATCGATCAGCTTCGGCTTTCACGGAATTTGATGGCCTGCTGCCAAGAGTCTGACTGCGAAGTGACCTGCATTTCGAGCACGGTCGAGTCATCGAGTGTCAAGGTCGGAGTCTGGCGTGTTATCAGTGCCCACGTCGTTCAATAGGCCACGCAATGCGCGTTTCGGGAGGCGAAGAGGTAATTTCGCATGCTGATTATGCTCAGGTCGAACCCGTAGACTTCGTGCGGATTGTGCAGCAATGGTCGTAATGATACGCACACGGATTGCGAGGCAGTCCGTTCGGCCAGATCAATCGGCCAGCCATTTGCGGATGGCTGTGCGCGAATAGGCACAGATTTCTACAATCTGGCGATCGAGGGTAGGCTCTTTGCAGCATAGAGATTGACGGGGTTTGCCGGACTTATTACTGATAATTGTTCAGATGTGATCGGCCCGAGTGAAAGGAGGCGGATCGCAGCTGGGTTGTCCATCTATCGTTCCGTATACAAAGGGAGGGGCGAACGTGGGAAGGTGCGCGGAACGCGTAATCGAGACGTACTGCGATGCATACTTCCGGCGCGATTTCGATACGTGCATCGATTTATTCGAGGACGATGTTTTTTCCGGCATTCATTTGGACAGGAACCTGGTGCCGTTTGCCGGGCTGGGATTTGGCAAGAACGCGGTGCGGCGCCGGCTGGAGATTCTGGACGAGCTGTTTGTCGACGACCACTATCGCTTGATGCGGGTTTGTCCGGAGGGGCAGAACAGGGCCTGGTCGCGGATCGAGTTCCGCTCCTACCATCGCGCGACCGGCGAGGAAATCGACGGGCATGTCCTGATCGACTGGCGCTTCCGCGACGGCCGCGTGATGCGCGCAGTGCACTATCCCGACAGGTCGCTGGTGGAGGCCTTTTTCCGGATGGTTTCGGCTGAGGCCCTGCAAACCGAATAAGCGGGCCTTGCTCATTCCCGATCAAGGGGGTCATGATATCTGCCTGAACTCCAGAGGCGGGCCCAATGGGCCTGCTTTCGTTTGCGCGGATTGGATCGAGCATGGCGGATGGTGAAATGGCCCGGTGGCTGGGGCGGCGGGTGGTGCGGGTCGAGGATGCACGCTTGCTGGGCGGGGAGGGCCGCTTCGTCGATGACATCGAGTTGCCCGGCTTGCTGCACGCAGCGTTTCTGAGAAGTCCGGTCGCGCATGGACTGGTGCGCAGCATCGACACCTCGGCGGCGGCTGCGATGCCCGGTGTCCGCGCCGTGCTGACGTACCAGGATCTCCGGCGGTTTCATGTCTTCGACCGTATCCCTCAGGCGCTGCCGGCCGGGGCACTGCGGTTCGATGTCGACCCCTATTGCCTGGTCGACAAGGAGGCGTGCTACGTCGGCGAGCCGATTGCCGTCATCGTGGCCGAGTCGCGAGCGGTAGCGGAAGATGCTGTTCGCGCCATCGAGCTCGATATCGAGCCGCTAGCGGCGGTCGTGGATCCGGTCGCGGGCTTGCAGGCCGGGGCTCCGAAAGCGCGTCTCGACGTCCCGGATAATCACGTTGCCCACAGCCGTATCGACTACGGTGACGTGGATGGGGGCTTTCAGCGTGCTGCGCATGTGCTCAGCGCGCGCTTCAGGCTCGACAAGGGGGGGATGCATGCGATCGAGACGCGCGGGATCGTGGCGCGGTTCGAGCCGCAAGAGGACCTGCTGACGGTCTGGTGCAACACCCAGATGCCGCATCGGGCCAAGCAGATCCTGGTGGCCGCCCTGGGGCTCACAGAGCCTCAGGTGCGCGTGGCGGCACCCGATGTCGGTGGTGGCTTCGGTCCAAAGGCGACATTCCATCCCGAGGAGCTGGCGGTTCCGACGGCGGCCATGATGCTGGGGGCGCCGGTCAAATGGGTGGAGGACAGGGCCGAGAACTTCGTGGCCTGCTCGGGCGAGCGGTTGCAGGACTGGGATATGGAGATGGCGGTGGACGCCGATGGGCGGCTGCTTGCTGTCAGGGGGCGGCTTTGTCACGACCACGGCGCGGCGACGCCATACGGCGTGGCGCTGGCCTACAACGCGGCGACCAATGTCGTGGGGCCGTACCGGTTGCCGGCGTACCGCATGGACATCGACTTGTGTCTGACGAACAAGGTTCCGGCGGTGCCCACGCGCGGCGCCGGGCGCCCGCAGGGCATGTTCGTGATGGAGCGTCTGCTCGACCGGGCGGCTGCAGCGGTGGGGGTCAGCCGCGAGGAGGTCAGGCGGCGCAACTTCATTCAGCCTGAGGAGATGCCGTTCACGATTCCCATTCTGCAGCGGGATGGCAGCGCCATGACATACGACTCCGGCGACTATCCGCTGTGTCAGTCCAAGGCGCTGGCCGCGATCGCGTGGGATGGTTTCGAAGCCCGCAGGGCAGAGGCGCGGTCGCAGGGGCGGCTGCTCGGCATCGGGCTTGCCAATTATGTCGAGGCCACCGGACGCGGGCCGTTCGAAAGCGCCAGGCTCAGCATCGGCGCATCCGGGAAGATTTCGATCGCCACCGGCGCCAGTGCTCAAGGCCAAGGCGTCGCGACAATGCTGGCACAGATCGCGGCTGAGGCGCTCGACGTGGACCCGGCCACGATTCACGTGGTGTCCGGCGACACGGTGGGCACGCCGATGGGTTTTGGCGCGTTCGCAAGCCGCCAGGCGGTGACCGCCGGCAACGCCATCATGGTTGCGGCGAGGCAGGTGGCGGACAAGGCGAAGCAGGCGGCATCGGCCATGCTCGAGGCGTCCGCCGACGACCTGGTGATCGTGAACGGGCGCGTGGAGGTGAAGGGGGTGCCGGGGCGGGGCAAGGCCTTGGCAGAGATCGCGCGGGCGATCAACGGCGTTCCAGGTTTTGCGCTGCCGGGCGGTGTTTCGCCGGGTCTTGCCGCCGCAGTCGATTTCGAGGTGTCGGCGCTGGCCTACTGCAATGGCTGTCACGTGGCAGAGGCGGAGGTCGATGTCGAGACCGGGCAGGTGCGGCTGACCCGCTACATCGTGGTGCACGACTGCGGGCGCATCATCAATCCGCTGATGGTGGAAGGCCAGGTGCTGGGGGCTGTGGTGCACGGCATTGGCGCCACGCTCTACGAGTGGATGCGGTATTCAGACGAGGGCCAGCCGCTATCGGTCAGCTATGGCGAATATCTGCTGCCGACCACCGATGTGGTACCGCGGATCGAGATGGTCCACGTCGAGACGCCTTCACCGACCAATCCGCTGGGGGTGAAGGGGGCGGCGGAGAGCGGCACGATCGGGGCGCCGGCGGTGATCGTGTCGGCGGTAGAAGATGCGTTGCGCGAGTATGGCGTGCGGGTGCGAGAACTGCCGCTGACGCCGGACCGGCTGCGCGCCTTGATTGCGGCTGCAGACGGACCCTGAGCGCGGTCAACCGATGGGATGGACATCATGGCGAAGGGCTATTGGATTGCAGAGATCACGATCCGCGAGCAGGACGGGTATGAGGCCTACCAGGCCGCCGTCCGGGTGGCGCTCGACATCTATGGCGGCAGATATCTTGTCCGCGGCGGCAGGTCCGAGGCCAGGGAGGGCGAGCCGCGTCCGCGTGCGGTGGTGATCGAATTCAAGGACTATTCAACCGCGGTTGCCTGCTACGAGAGCCCGGAATTCACCAAGGCCAAAGGTATGCGGCAGCGCCTGGCCGACACCGACTTCCTGATCGTCGAAGGCTGGGACGAGGCGTGAGCGCGACAGTGGCGCCGGCTCGCGGCAGGTGCCAATATGTGGCATGGATCGGGTGGGACGATGCTGCTACCAACCGAACTTTCGCATAGAGACGTGCAAGACGAGCTGATCGATTGCGAGCAAGCCCATGAAATCCTGTACCCAATGCGGTCGCTGCTGCCAGAACCCTCACTTCATGGAGAGCCTCGGCATTTCCGAGGAGGACGAGGCGAGGTGGCGTGAACAGGGGCGAGGCGACATATTGGCGAAGGTGAACAACCAGATGGGCTGGCTGGAGCCTGGTCCGTGTCCGTTTGTCCACGAGATGGGAGATGGCCGCTACGCGTGTGCCATTTACGAGACGCGGCCCGGAACGTGCCGCGATTATCCGATTGCGGTGATCCACATGGAATTTGTCGATTGCGAGATGCTGGATCCGGGCGATACGGATGCCGATGTCGCCCGCTTCATGGGGCGGGCCGTGGCGCAACCGTGACGGAGAAAGCAGCTCGAGCCGCGCAGCGAAGTAAAATCGCGTTTCACCGTGCGGCGTGATAACCGCCTCAGGCGGCTTGTGTTGCGGCGGGGCTGGGCCGATACTGGGCCGTTTCCGCCGACCCCGCGAGGCCGCCCGCATGCCCAAGAGCCGCTTCATGCCGCATTACGCTTTCGTCGTGGCCGCGATCGCGTTCATCACGATGCTGACCGCGGCGGGCATTCGCGCCAGTCCGGGCGTTCTGGTCGTGCCGCTGGAAAACGAGTTCGGCTGGTCGCGCTCCATCATCTCGCTTGCTGTCGGGATCAACATCCTGCTTTACGGCGCCACAGGGCCGTTCGCTGCCGCACTGATGAACCGCTTCGGCGTTCGCAACATGATGCTGTTCTCGCTTGCGATGCTCGGCTACGGCGTGGGCATGACGCCCTACATGCGCGAGTCGTGGCACATGCTGCTGCTGTGGGGGCTGATCGTAGGCATCGGTGCGGGCTCGGCGGCAAACGTGCTGGCGGTGACCGTTGCCGCGCGCTGGTTCACGAAGCATCGAGGGCTGGTCACCGGCATCATGCTGTCGGCAACCGCCACGGGGCAGCTCGTGTTCCTGCCGACGCTTGCCGCGATAGCCACGGCGTATGGCTGGCGCTGGGTGTCCTTCACCATGGCGATCTGCCTGCTGGTGCTGTTTCCGCTCGTCTTCTTCCTGATGCGCGACCGGCCGCAGGATGTCGGGTTGCCGCCGTACGGGGAGACGGATGTCGAAAAGCCGGTGGAGCGGACGCGCGCCAATCCGGTGCGGGAGGCGTTCTCGGCATTGCGGGATGGGCTTGGGCAGCGCGACTACCTGTTGCTGGCGGCGACGTTCTTCGTGTGCGGAGCTTCGACCAACGGGCTGATGGGAACGCACCTGATACCGGCCTGCATCGACCACGGCATACCGGCGGTGGCGGCGGCGAGCATGCTGGCCTCGATGGCGATCTTCAATTTCTTCGGCACGACTGCGTCGGGCTGGCTGTCGGACCGCTACGACAACC
The DNA here is from genome assembly GCA_963825625.1 of uncultured Alphaproteobacteria bacterium. Taxonomy (GTDB): domain Bacteria; phylum Pseudomonadota; class Alphaproteobacteria; order Rhizobiales; family Hyphomicrobiaceae; genus CAMDPA01. The sequence goes on from CAWGUF010000019.1 coordinate 152,143, forward strand.
GGGTGCTGCTGGCGGTCTACTACGCCCTGCGCGGGGTGTCGCTGATCATCCTGCCGTTCTCGATGAACTCGTTCTATGGGTTGGCGCTGTTCGTTGCCTTCTACGGCCTCGACTGGTTCGCCACCGTGCCGCCAACGGTCAAGATCACGACACGTATGTTCGGGCGCGAGCGGGCCAACATCATGTTTGCCTGGCTGATGTGCGTTCATCAGATCGGGGGAGCGTCAGCGGCGTATCTGGGCGGTGCGGCGCGAGCCGAGCTCGGGACATATCTGCAAGCGTTCATCGTCGCAGCCCTGATGTGCTTCCTGGCCGCGCTGATCGCGCTGATGATCGGCCGGAACTGGGCGGTGGACGAGCCGCGACCGGTCGCTCAGCCGGCCTGACAGGAAATGGCTGGCGGGCTTGGCTGGCGGGCTTGACGTCGGCATCACCGTCATTTGCTGCAGCACTTGTCAGTGAGGCGACGGCGAGGCATCACGTGCGGCATGCATTCGGGTTTCGCTTGAGGATTAGATGATGAGATCAGCCAATTCGAAAACGGCCTCGCGCACGACTGCGGGTGAGGGGCCATTGAACATGCTTTCCGCTGCGGAGGCGGCGCGGGCCATTGCTGCCGGCGATTTCACGTCGGAAGCGCTCGTCAAGGCATGCCTCGAGCGGATCGAGGAGCGTGAGCCCAAGGTGCGGGCATGGGCGTTCCTTGATCCCGATCTGGCCCTGAAACAGGCGCGCGCACTCGACCGCGAGTTGAAGAAGAGCGGTCCTCGCGGGGCTCTGCACGGTGTGCCGGTGGGCATCAAGGATGTGCTGGATACGGCCGATATGCCGACCCAGATGGGCTCGGCGATCTATAAAGGCCATCAACCGAGATCGGATGCGGCATGCGTGGCGATGATGCGGCGCGCAGGCGCTGTAATCCTCGGTAAGACGGTGACGTGCGAGCTGGCGGGCGTGGCGCCGCGGGAAACGCGGAACCCGCACGATCCGAAACGTACCCCTGGCGGCTCCTCGTCAGGCTCTGGCGCCGCGGTTGCGGATTTTCATGTGCCGGTTGCATTCGGCACCCAAACCGGCGGCTCGGTGTTGCGGCCAGCGGCGTTCTGTGGAGCGGTGGGATACAAGCCGACCTACAACCTCATCAATCGCGCAGGGTTGAAATTCGCGGCCGAAGGCGTGGATACGATCGGGCTGATCGGACGTACGGTCGAGGATATGGCGCTGGTCACTGATGCCTGCGTCGGCCGATCACACAAGGCGGTGGCCAAGCTCAAGGCGCCGCCGCGTATCGGGCTGTGCCGGACGTTCCTGTGGGACGAGAAGGCGCAGCCGGAGACCAAGGCTGCGGTCGAGGCCGCGGCACGGGCAGCGGAAAAGGCGGGAGCCAGGGTGCGGCCGCTAGAGCTGCCGGCTGCGTTCACGCGGCTGACGAGGGTTCGTGATCTGATCAACAACTACGAGCGTGCCGTCGGCCTCGCCTGGGAATGGGATGTGCATCGCAAGAGGCTGTCGCCGCAGATGACCGCGACGGTGGAGCGCGGGCTTGCCGCCAAACACGCCGACTACCTCGAGGCGGTGGTGCATGCCCAGGCTTGCCGGCTCGAGATCGACACGCTGCTGGAGGACTTCGACGTCCTGCTGACGCCGGCGGTCAACGGCGAGGCGCCGCTCGGCCTCGATTACGCGGGTGATCCGGCTTTTCAGTCGCTGTGGACGCTGCTGCATGTGCCCAGCATCACGCTGCCGCTTGCCAAGGGGCCGGGCGGAATGCCGGTAGGCGTGCAACTTGTGGCGGCGCGAAATGCGGACAAGACGCTGCTGGAGGCAGCGCGGTGGATGATGGCGTTCGCGGCGTAGCCGTCTGGGCGAACGGGGCCGCGGCCGCTGTGCCACTAGAGCAGTTTTATCCGACCAGTGAACCGCGGCAGTGGTTCCGTCTGGTCGGATGATGGTCTAGCGGGATCATTCGTCAGGCCGCTCGATCAATCGAGGTTTAACGTGCGCGAGTTCGAAGCCGTGGTCGCGGAGGCTCTGGAGCATCACAAGGCGGGGCGGCTCGCCGAGGCGGGGGCGGCATACGCCCGGGCGCTGGTGTTGTCACCGGAGCATCCGGCGGTGTTGCACAATATCGGGACCGTGCAGGCCGCGCAGGGCGATCACGTCATGGCGCTGGCAAGCTTCGACAGGGTTGTCGGGGTTGAGCCAGGGTATGCCGCGGCGCATTACAACCGCGGCGTGGCGCTGGAAAAGCTCGGCAGGGCGCGCGAGGCGATCGAGGCGTTCCGGCGCGCCGTTGCGCTCGAGCCTGGCAATTACGATGCGCACCGGGCGCTCGGCTTCCTTTGGCTGGCCGAAGGCGAGCGCGGGCGAGCCCTCGACCACTTCGCCCGCACCTATGAGCTCAGGCGCGGCGAGGATCGGACCAGTGCTGCTGCTCGATCGCTCGATCACAGCTCGAAGGCCAAGCTTTCCCATGATGCCGGGCTGTTCCGCTACCTTGCCAGCGAAATGCGCGATGGGCGCCGGTTCGAGCTGCTGGCCCGGATTTACGAACAGGCTTCGGGGGGGCTTGGCGAGGGTATCGTCCGGCTCAGCGGCGACCAGCTCGAGCTTCTTGGCGAGGACTACAACACGGCGATCAACATCCGGGTTGCGCCGGAGCTGAGCGGTCCAGCGATCAATCCGGCGCTCGACGCAGAGGCGATCGCGCAGGGGTTTGCTGACGAGCGCGCGGTGGCAATCGACGACCTGCTGACGCCGCAGGCGCTGGCCGGTCTCGGCCGCAATCTGCTGGAAAGCACGATATGGCACGACTTCAGCCACATCGGCGGTTTCGTCGCGACCTATCTGGAAGATGGTCTGGCTTCACCGCTGCTGCTGCAGGTCGCCGACGAGCTGCGTGGGTTGCTGCCTGCCGTGCTTGGCGCTCATCCGCTGACTCAGGCTTGGGCGTTCAAGGGGCTGGAAGGGCACGCCGCTGTCGATGCGCATGCCGACGACGCCGCGATCAGTTTGAACCTGTGGCTGACGCCGGATGCCGCCAACCTGGAGCCGGGGCAGGGCGGTCTGGCGGTGTGCCGCAGGTTGCCGCCGGCCGATTGGGCAATGGCCGGCTACGATGCCGACAAGGACGCCGTGCGCGCGTTTCTCGAAGCCCACGCCGAGGATTTGCTGCGGGTGCCCTACCTGCAGAACCGGGCAGTGATGTTCGATGCCCGGCTGTTCCACCGCTCGGACGCACCACGGTTTCAGCCAGGGCATGCGAATCACCGGATCAATCTGACCCTGCTCTATGGCCGGCGGGGCGGAGCGAAGGCGGCATGACCGGTTGGCTGGGCGAGGGACCGGATCAGTGCCGAGCTGGTCACGGTGGCTGGAATGGCGGGGGGCGGGACTGCCAGGAGCATTGGCCGCACGGGCCTGATCAGGACAGGAAATTGACAGCACAGGCGAGAGCCCACTATGAGGTAACTCGTACGCGGGGCCTCCCGCGCGGCAACCATCCCGATAACCAAAATCAGCGGCGTCATGACACTCGAACATTGCGAGAAATATACGGACACAGCGCTGCGCGTCGGCGATGCCGATCCTTATCCGCAGCGAACCGCCGGTGAATTCATCGGCACCGTCGTGTCCAACGACTGGGTGAACAAGGAATACAAGCACCTGATTCTGAAAGTGCACGAGCGGGCGCTGGAGGCCTATGCCGGGCAGTTCTTCCACCTGCTTTGTCCGACGCCGGATGGGGCCGAGGTGTGGATGCGGCGGCCGATGAGCATCTACCGCATCGACAAGGCCAATGGGCACCTGGAATTCCTCTACAAGTGCGAGGGACGCGGGACGCGTGGCATGGCGATGATGGGGGCCGGCGACGAGTTCAACATGGCCGGTCCTCTCGGCAAGGGCTTCGGGCTCAAGGATGGCTGGAAGAACATCGTGGTGCTCGGTCGCGGCGTGGGGCTGGCGACGCTGGCGCCGCTGTCGCAGCTGGCGAAGGACGCTGGCGTGGGCGTGACGGCCATTCTGTCCGCGCGCAATCCAGACGTGGTGATGTCGCGAGGAGCTGTTCGAGGGTCTCGGTGCCAAGACGATCACAGTGGTCGACAGCGACGCCTCCAGCGATGTCGCGAACGTCGAGAAGATCATCGAGGAGCTGATTGCTCAGGGCAAGGCCGACGCGTTCTTCACGTGCGGCTCCAGCCGGCTGCTCAAGCTGATGCAACAGCTCGGCAAGAAGCACGGTGTGCCCGGGCAGGTCGCCATGGAGCAGATCATGGTGTGCGGCTTCGGCGCCTGCTACGTCTGCATGCGGACGTTCGAGATCGACGGCGTCAAGACGCTTGAAGCGGGTGTGCCGCGACGGGCCGGTGTTCAATATGCAGGAGGCGGTGGGATGGTAGATCTGTCGGTCAAGATCGGCGACATCACGCTGCAGAATCCGGTCACGCCCGCATCGGGCGCGTTCTCGTGGGAATACAACGACGTCATCGACTTGAACCGGCTCGGCGGCCTCGTCGCCAAGACGATCTGCCGCGAGCCGCGATTCGGCAACCCGACGCCGCGCATGGCGGAGACGGAAGCGGGCATCATCCAGTCGATCGGACTGCCCGGCAAGGGCATCGAGTACTTCATCGATCACATCGTGCCGGAGTACGCGCGGTTCAAACCGCCGCTGATCGTGTCGTGCTCGTCCGACAATATCGAGGAGTTCGCTCTGCTTGACGGAAGAGCTTGGCGCGTGTGCCCGACGTCGATGTGATCGAGGCCAACATCTCCTGCCCGACGCGCAACCTGACGGGCCAGAACTTCGCGATGCACGAGGACTACACGCGCGATAGCGTGAGGGCGATCAAGGAGAAGTGCGCGGGCAAGCCGCTGTGGGTGAAGCTGTCGCCCAACGCCGGCGACATCGTCTCGATCGCGCTGGCGGCGGAAGAGGCGGGCGCGGATTGTCTCGTCATCGCCAACACCTTCCTTTCGCTCAAGATCCGCACCGACAACTTCCGTCCGGCGCTCGGCAACAAGTTCGGCGGGCTCGTTTCGCCGGCGCTGAAGCCGATCGTGCTGCGCATGGTCTATCAGGTCGCCAAGCAGGTGAAGATCCCGATCATCGGCATCGGCGGCGTGACCAAGGCGGAGGATGTCGTCGAGTACATGCTGGCGGGCGCCAGCGCGGTCGGCATCGGCTATGCGGGGTTCCGCAACCCGACCGCGCTGGTGCAGATCATCGATGACCTCGAGCGGTGGTGCGACGAGCGCGGCATCAAGACGGTCACCGAGCTGATCGGCGCGGTGAAGGACGACGACATGGAGATGGACCCGCTGGTTGCCGCCTCGCACGGGGTGTAGTCGAAGGCCCAGCGACTACGCCGTTTCGCGGCGGATTGCTGCTGGGAGGTGCGTGGCCGCAATGGCAAACTGAGCGGTTGCATGCGAACCAGAACCGGAACACTGGCGCGAGCGAGCCATGAAAGCCGTCGTCGTCGATACGTTGGGCCGGATAGAGAACGGCACGGTCGCGGAAATCGAAGCGCCGCGGCCTAGCGTTGGCCAGCTGCTGGTCGAGGTGCATGCCGTTCCCGTGAACTACGTCGACATCGTCACCATCACGGGCAAATACCAATTCAAGCCGGATCTGCCCTATACGCCAGGCAAGGGGCCCGCGGGGATCGTCACAGCGGTCGGCGCCGGTGTGGCGCGATTTGCGGTGGGCGATCGCGTGCTGGGCATGGCCGAATATGGCGGCTATGCCGAGCAGGCCGTGGTCGACGAGGACCAAGCCTACAAACTGCCGGACAGATTGTCGTTCGTCGACGCGGCGGCGATGTCGCTGGCCTACGATACGGCGTGGATGGCGCTCAGGGACAGAGCGCGCGTGGCGCCGGGCGATCATGTGCTGGTGCTGGGCGCCAGCGGGGCGGTCGGCCGCGCCGCCATTCAGCTGGCAAACGCCATGGGGGCCGAGGTGGTGATGGCGGCGGTCTCATCGCCGGACAAGCGGGCCGCAGCGCTCGAGGCGGGCGCGGATGCGGTGATCGATCTGTCGCTTGGTGATATGCGTGAGAGCCTCAGGGCGCAGGTGTTCGAGGCGACGAACGGACATGGCGCCGATGTGATTGTCGATCCCCTCGGCAGCCCGGTTTTCGAGGCGGCGATCCGGGCCGTTGCTTGGCGCGGGCGGGTCGTCGTGCTGGGCTTTGCGGCCGGCGGCATTCCTAGCCTGAAGCTCAATTACCTGATGCTGAAGAATGCGGAGGTTTCGGGACTGCAGATTTCCGACTACCGCAAGCGTATGCCGGAGCTCGTTCGCCAGGCGTGGGAGGAGGTCTTTGCTTTCAATGCGATGGGCAAGGTGACGCCGCCGAAATCGCAGACCTATCCACTCGATGAATTCGCCGCCGCGATGCACGCGGTGGGACAGCGCAGCGCCGAGGGCCGCGTCGTTCTCGCACGGGGCTGAGCCTCACTCTGGACAAATGGCTTCCGGGCAGCTTTGCTGGGCCTTCAACGCGGCATCCGACAAGCTGCGGGGAGGATCACGTCTGCAACGAGGCGGAGAGGGCTCAAGATGGCTGGGAAAAGCGGAGCAGGCAGCGGCGGCGCAACGGGCGGCGCGAAACAAGCGGCAACCGCCGATGGCTTGAAATCACCAAAATCGGTCCTCGCTGCGCAGTCGATTGCCATTGTCGGCGCCTCGGAGAAGGGGCGCTGGCCGACGCAGATTTTCAACAATCTCAAGAAGCTCGGCTACAAAGGGCAAGTCTACCTCATCAATCCGCGACAGACCGAGATCTATGGCGAGCGCTGCTATCCCTCGCTCAAGGATTTGCCGGCGCCTGCCGAGCACGCCGCAGTGCTGGTTCCGACGCCAGCGGTGCAATCGGTGCTGGAAGATGCGGCGGCCAGCGGCGTCAGGTCGGCCACGATCTACGCAGCGGGATTCGGTGAGGGCTCCGATCCGGACTCGGCTGAGCGGGGCGAATGGCTCAGGAATTTCATCGCGCGCTCGCAGGTGCGGATTTCTGGGCCCAACTGCATGGGCTCGTTCAGTTATCGTGAGCGGCTGTTTGCGTATCCGCATGCCGCTTTGTGCGAGTTGGAGCCGGGGCCGGTCGGTCTGGTCTTCCAATCGGGCGGCAACCTGCAGTTCTATATGCAGTCGGGTGGCGACAGGGGCTTGCGTTATTCCTACGCGGTCTCGACAGGAAACGAGCCCGATCTGAACCTGGCCGACTATGTCAACTTTCTGGTCGACGATCCCAATACCTCGACGATCGTCTTGTTCATCGAGGGTATTCGCAAGCCGGGTCCGTTCATGGTGGCGGCGGGCCGCGCGCTGGCAGCGGGCAAGCCGATCATCTGCATCAAGACCGGCCGCAGCCAGGCATCACGCGAGGCGGCGATGTCGCATACCGGGGCAATCGCGGGAGATTTCGAATCGTTCCTCGCCATGTGCGATCGCTTCGGCATCGTGTGCTGCCGGTCGATGGACGATCTGGTCGAGACTGCACTGGCTTTCCAATGCGGTCGCCGGCCAAAGGGTCCGAAGATCGGTTTCGTGACGACTTCGGGGGGAACGGTCGATCTTCTCTATGATTATTGCGAGGCGGAGGGCGCTGCCCTGGCCACTTTCTCCGAAGCGACCAAGGCGGCGTTGCTGCCGACGATGCAGGAAGGAATCGCGCCGAAGAATCCGCTGGACGTCGGCATTCCCTCGACCTCAGAGGCGGCGGCTGGCTGGTGCCGGACTGTGCACAACGATGCGGATGTCGACATGGTCGGGTTTGCCACCAATGTGCCGAAGAAAGGCGAAGGCTATGGCGATCTGGGGCCGTTCGCCAAGCTGACACAGGAGACAAGCAAGCCGCTGCTCGGCTTCGCGCGCGTTATACATCAGTCGCCGATCGACATCGGGCAGGCGCAACGCGATTTCGGCTTCCCTCTCCTGCAGGGGCTGGAGCCGACGGTGCGGGCGATGAACGCGTTGTGGTTCCATGCCCAGCGGCAAGGCAAGGCGCCAGTGCTGCCGCCGCCGGCGCAAGCCAGCACGCTGACGGCTGAGACACTGGAGGCGACGCTTGCCACGTATGGCATCGTGCTGCCGAAGAGCACGCTGGCCACGAAGTCCGGGCGATGCGGTCAAGGCAGCCGAGGCCATGGGCTTTCCTGTCGTGCTCAAGATTCAATCCGCCGACATTCTGCACAAGACGGAGGCGGGCGGGGTGCTTGTCGACCTCGAGATCGCCGGAAGCGGTGGCGGAAGGGGCGCGCCAGCTCGAAGCGTCCGCGCGCAAGGCATTTCCCAAGGCCCGCATCGATGGTTTTCTCGTCCAGGAGATGGTGTCGGGTATCGAGGCGATCGTAGGGGCGCGTACGGATGAGCTTTACGGTCCGATGCTGCTGGTCGGTGCGGGCGGCATTCTGGTGGAATTGGCGAAGGATGCGCGGCTGGCGATGCTTCCGGTCGGCAATGACGAGATCAGCTCGATGATCGACGGACTGAAACTCAACCGCCTGCTGGCGGGCTACCGCGGGCGGCCGCCGGCAGACCGTGCCGCGCTGGAGCAAACGGTTGCCGGGCTGGCACAATTCTTTCTCGATCATCGCGCGGCGATCCGGGATATCGAGATCAATCCGCTGATGATCCGGGCAGACGGTAAGGGTGCAATCGCCGTTGATGTTCGTGCGATCTGGCACGACCGCTGAGCTCTGGGCCGTGCAGGCAATCCGTTTTCAGGCAATCCGTTTGGGGAGCATATCGTCATGATTCAGGTGCGTCGGCTCGGCCATGCCACATTCACGACATCGGACATCGAGCGGGAGGTCGACTACTGGACCAACATCATGGGGCTCGCGGTGATCGACCGTACGCCAGACCGGGTCTTCCTTGGCACGCAGTACGGACATGAAGCGATCGCGCTGGTTGCGGAAGGCGATCCGGCGTGTCGACGCGATTGTCGTTTCAGGTGGCACCGGACAGCGATCTCGGCGAGCTGGCGGCCAAGGTGCTCGTCGAAGCACGGCGTGAAGTGCGAGCGCTCGAAAGGCATCTCGCCCGGCGTCGAGGATGCGATCACGTTCACGACCCGAAGGGCACGCTGACCGAGGTTTACGCCGATTACGCTTGGCAGATGCCGACGATCGCGATCCGGTCATCTCACCGCTGAAGTTCGGCCATATCGCCTACCGGGTCAATGACGCGCAGAAGGTTACGGCTTCTACACCGACGTGCTCGGCTTTCGGTGTCTCGGACTGGATCGGCGACCACTTCTCGTTCCTGCGCTGCGGGCCGGACCATCATACTGTCAACTTCGCGCGTTACGCGGAAGAGAAGCTGCATCACATCGCGTTCGAGGTGAAGGACGTGGCGACGCTGCACCGCGCTTGCGACTTCCTCGGCCCAGGAACAAGATACAGCTGGTGTGGGGACCGATCAGGCACGTCGTCGGGCACAACATCGCTGCCTATCATCGCAATGCGGACGATATCCGCGTCGAGCTGTTCTGCGAGCTCGACATGATGCTCGACGAGACGCTGGGATACTTCGAGCCGCGGCCCTGGCACGAGGATCGGCCGCAGTGCCCCAAAGGTATGGCCGGCGGATACCTGGCGGGCGCAATGGGGGTTCGGCTCATTCGGACAGTTTCCGGGCTATCCCTGAGGTCTCGACGCATTCTGAGCGTGGTTTTGCCGCAATATTCCGGAAAATACGTCGTGAAGATCATATCCGTGTGCGATAATACCGTTTGAACCCTGTGCAACGTTCGTGCGTTCGGTGTGGGGTTCTGCTATACGTTAACCACTATGCAACCCTGGCGTGTAGCGTGCAGGACGTTGGAGTGGGGGTCAGAGATGCGTGTGTTGCTTGGCATGTGTGTTGGCGCGGCGGTTGGTGCCGCGGCCGTACTGGGGATGCCGGATCTGGGCGGAACCGATGACCTGGCTGTCATCACCGGGGTTTCGTTCGATGGCAAGGCGCGGGTGGCCGTGCCTGATGGCGAGGTTGCAGCCAAGAATTTCGCGGTCGTCGAAAGCGCCCGGGCGGCCTCCCGGCGCGATGAGCCTGCGGCCGGGCCGGCGCGGAGTACGGGCGTGTCAGAGGTTGCATCGGGCGACGTGGCACGTTGGGCGGATACGCGCGTTGCGCGCCTTGGAGACGCCGTCGGCTCGAGTGCTCCGGCCGCGGTTCTGGTGCCGGAGCAAGTGAGCCGGGGAGTGGTCAATGCTATCGAGGTCCGCGATCCATCTCAAGGGCGGGATCTGGTGCGGGATCTTCAGCGCGAGTTGAAGCGTGTCGGCTGCTACTACGGCACTGTGGACGGAGACTGGGGGCCGGGTTCGCGCAGGGGAATGCGCGCGTTCATTTCACAACTGAATTCGCAGCTTCCCACAGATCAGCCGGATTTCATCATGCTCACGCTGGTTCGGGGGCATGCGGGCGTTGCCTGCAACGGAACCGACAAAGGAAGCGGCGTAATGACCGCGCGTCGGCCAGATGCCGCGGCGACGATTGCGGCGGTGCCGGCTCCGGTCAGGGTCTACAGGATCAAACCGCGCCAGGACCGGGCGATTGCCGCAGTCAACGAGGCGAGTGGGCCGACCGTTTCACCTGCTCCGGTGCGGCCGGAGTTCGAGGGCAGAATGGCGGTCGGGGGGCCGACGGGGGCAATCAGCGTCCCGGCTCCAGTGCCCGCGGCTCGTCCGGTCGTGCGTCGGCCGGTGGTCCAGCGGGCGGCATCGCCACGGCGTGAGGTGCGGACGCCGCGGCGGCGCAATACGCAATGGACGGCGACGTTCTTCGAGAGGAATTGAGCACGAGGCTGCCTATACTGCGTTGGCGTGGTCACGCGTTTTGTTTGCCGGCGCTGCGTGCATAAGATGATCTGAAACCGGCGCGATGCCGAGCGCGCGTCGGCTGATGCGGTTGCACTGACGACGTACCGGCGCGACGCCGGCATGAATGGTCCGTATCGGCGGCCTGGCGGCCGGTCGAGGCTGACTACCCGATCCGGCGGCACAACAGTTTCTGGCCGGCCGGCCTCCGGTTCGGCGCATTCCTCATCCAAGCAGAAAATAAGGTCTGGTTCGGCGCCATCATTTGCGGTGGGCTCGGATAGGGCGTATTCAACTTATGCGGATCGGTGTCGACCGCTGGCAAGGTGTGAAGGAGTAGCGTGATGTTCAATGCGAAAGACCTGCTCGATGCGCTGGTGCGCGGCGCAGGGCCCGCGCAGCCACAACAGCAGCAAGGCGGAGGCCTGGGAGGCTTGGGCGACATTCTGGGACAGCTTGCCGGTGGTGCGCAGGGCGGTGGTCAAGGTGGCGGCCAGGGTGGCGGGCTGGCGGACATCCTCGGCAAGATGATGCAGGGCGGTGCGCAGCAGCAGGCGCCTGGTGGTGCCTCTGGGAGTGCTCCTGGCGCTCAGGGCGGGCCCGGTGGTCTTGGAGGCCTCGGCGATATTCTTGGCCAGCTGCAAAAGCAGATGGGTGGCCAGGCGCAGGCCCCGCAGATGACGCCGGGCGGGCAGGGTGGCTCTGGCGGCGGTATCGGAGATATCTTCGGCGAGCTGCAGAAGCATCTGGGGCCGGGCGCTCAAGGCGGTGGCCAGGGCGGTGGACAAGGTGCAGGGCAGTCGGCCGGTCAGGGCGCGCAGGGCGGCGGGCTGCTCGATATCCTAGGTCAAGTACTCGGTCAGGCGACGTCCGGCGTCAAGGAGGGGGCAGCCAGGATCGACAATGCGACCGGCGCCAGCGGACATGCGCGCGACGCCTTGGGCCAAGCCACCGGCAAGTCGCCGGAAGAGCTGCTGCAGCAGCTGCAGGAGCTGATAAAGAACAACCAACTGGGTACGGGTGCCGCTCTTGGCGGGCTTGGCGCACTGGTGCTGGGCACGAAGACGGGACGTTCGCTGGCGGTCGGGGCAGCGAAGCTTGGTGCTCTGGCGCTGATCGGCGGTCTCGCCTACAAGGCCTATCAGAACTACAGCCAGGGTCGCGCGCCCATGGATACAGGAAATGCGCAGGGCCTTCTGGATGCGCCAGCGCCGCAAGGCTCCGGATTCGAGCCTGATGCGATTTCCAATGACCAGGCGATCCTGTATATCCGTGCCATGATCGCTGCGGCGGCTGCGGATGGTCGTATCGATGCGGCCGAGCAGCAAAAGATCATGGGCGGTCTGGAACAAGCTGGCATCGAGCATGCCGCGCGCGAGTTCCTGGAGCAGGAGCTGCAAAACCCGGCCACGGTGGATGATCTGGCAGCCGCGGTGAACTCAGCGGAAGAAGCGGTGCAGGTGTTCACCGCGGCTCGCGTCGCCGTCGATCTCGACAACGCGGCGGAGCACGAGTTCCTGGTGACGCTGGCGAGCCGACTGGGCATCGAGGCGGATCTGGCCCAGCACATCGATGCTGCGGCGCGAGCTGCTGCGTAAGCTTTGTCGCAATTTCAGGTCAAGGGCAGCCGCGGTCGTCACGATCGCGGCTGCTTGCATTTTCTGCCAGAATGGCACTGTTGGCGTTGCCCGTTGCACCCGGACCGCAGCCAGGGCTGTGCCGGGGCCGGAGCGCCGGAATATTGCATTTGCGCAGCGCGTGTCCGGTTGAATTTGTGAACAGAGCGCGCGCGTACGCCGGGGCGCGGCCTCGGTGGTTCCAACTGAACACAAACCGCTTTAGCATTGATTGGTGGAGGAGTTCGGGGGGCGGCCGCATTGGCGCCGTGTCAGCTCGCGTTGATGCTGCGGCTGGCGCCTCCGGGCACCGCAGATGATAAGATAGGTGGCTCGAATGAATGCAACGACGCCGGCGCGCAGCTATCCGGACCTGCACGAGCAGATCGAGGCGCTGGACAAGGCCGGGCTGCTGATCCGGGTGGACATTCCGATCAACAAGGACACCGAATTGCATCCGCTGATGCGTTGGCAATTCCGCGGCGGCATTGCCGAGGAGGATCGCAAGGCGATGCTGTTCACCAATGTGGTCGACAGCAAGGGGCGGCAGTATGACATGCCGGTGGTGATCGGCGCGATGGGGGCCAGTGCAAAGGTCTACCAGGTTGGCCTGGGCCATCCGCCAGATCAGGTGGGGGCAGTGTGGGCGCAAGCGATGGGCAACCTCATTGCACCGAAATTCGTAGACAACGCTCCGTGTCATGATGTTGTGATCGAAGGAGCAGAGCTGGACAAGCCCGGACAGGCGCTCGATGCGCTGCCGGTGCCGATCTCGACGCCAGGCTGGGACAACGGACCCTATCTGACGACATCGGCATTCATCACCAAGGACCCGGAGACGGGTGTCCAGAACATCGGCAACTATCGCGCGCAGGTGAAGAGCCGACGCAGGCTCGGTATGAACCCGTCGGTGGAGCTGAAGGCTGGCGGTTATCTGCATTGGCTCAAGTACAAGGCGATGGGACAGCCGATGCCTGTGGCCGTCGTGGTGGGGTTGCCGCCGGCCGTGGCCTACGCGTCCGTGCAGAAGGCGCCGGAGACGGTGGACGAGATCGCACTGGCGGGCGGGCTCGTCGGCGCGCCGATCAATGTCACCAAGGCGAGGACGGTCGACCTCGTCATTCCGGCGGAAGCGGAGATCGTCATCGAGGGGTTCATCGATACCAACTATCTGGAGCCGGAGGCGCCGTTCGGAGAGAGCCACGGCCACGTCAATCTCGCCGAGTACAACGCCTTCATGGATGTCACGTGCATCACGAGGCGGAAGAATGCGATCTTCACGACATTTCTGTCGCAGCTTGCGCCGAGCGAGGCGACGGCGATGCGGCAACCGGGTCAGGAAGCGATTTTCCTCCGCCACCTGAAGGAAGGGCTCGGCATCAGGGGAATTCAGCGCGTGCATATGCACATGCCGTTGATCGGTGGCTATCGCGTCCTGGCATTGCAGTTCAGCCGCGACACAACGGATACGGAGGTTTGGCGCGCGCTTTATGCCTGCGTGACGATCCAGAGGCCGGCAGGCAAGTTCGTGATTGCGATCAACGAGGATATCGATCCCAACAACGCCGATGCTATCCTGTGGGCGATGACGTTCCGCGCCAAGCCGCATCTGGATATGCAGATCCTGCCACATCGGGAGGAGGGGCATGGGCCGCGCGACAAGACGCGGGGAGCGGAGGATTCCTCACTGCTCGTCAACGCCACGCTGCGGCAGGACTTTCCGCCGATATCGCTGCCGAAACGCGAATTCATGGAACGGGCGCGAGAGATCTGGGAGAACAAGCTGGAGCTTGGCAAGCTGAGCCCGGAAATGCCCTGGTACGGGTATGATCTGGGGGCGTGGACTGATGATCTCGAGCATCAGGCGCAGCTGGCGGTGCAGGGGGACTACTGGCAGACGGGCGACGTGATCGCCCAGAAGCGGCGGAGCGATGTTGAGATGAATGCCGAGGTCCGCGACTTCGAGGACAAGTAGCGGACCTGGGCTGTCAGCGTCGGGTTACCGCGCCTGCGGTTGGCCGGGGCGGGATGCTGTCGCGCCGGCACCTGCACCGGTACCGGCGGCACCTGGTGTCGAATTCAGGGATTGGCCGAGGATCGCCATCAGCATGCCGGCAACGCCGCCGCCAGCTTCGCCAGACCCTCCGACCTGGACGCTGGGGACGAACTTCTGGGCGTTGGCAATCGCGGTTGTCAGCACCTCGGGATGGGCATTGGCGAATTTCGCGATGGTATCCAGCATCAGCTCGAATTGGCGCAGCTTCACCGTAGCATCCGGCCCCAGCACGCCGACCTGCTTCTGCTGACCTTCGGAGATCAGCGATAGCTTGTCGCGTTCGCCCTGGCCTTCGTTGCGGGCGGCCTGTGCGTTCTGGATCGACCGCTGGACATTGATCTCAGCCTCCACCAGCTTGGTTTGCTGGTCGGCGGTCGCCTTCGCCTTTTCCGAGGTCACGCGCTGCTCCTGCGCGGACTTCTCCTGTACGAAGGCGCGGGCGAGCTGGGTTGCAAGCTGCTCACGGCGCACCGCGACCAGCAGCTCGGGCGGAATTGCGGGCTCGCCGAGGCGGACCTCACGGATGGTTACGCACGATTTCTGCGCTTCGGGACGGATGCGGCGCTCGATCTCACCTTCGATCAGCGGACGCTGGTTGATGAGGTCGAGCACTTTGGTGGGGCGATTGACCGTGACGAAGATCGGTTTGCCGTCGGGGTCCAGGACCGGCCGTCCGTCAGCGCCCAAGCGCGGCTCCGTGATCTCATAGCTGCCGCCGGCGACGTCGCGGGTGATGGCGCGGATGGACGGGGTGAGGACGCGATCCTCGACTTGCTTGAGGGTGCCGACGGCGGCGACGACGCAGGAGGCCTCGTTGGGGGAGACCTGCGCGACGACACGCAGCTCCAGCGGCACGTCCCAGCCTTCCATCTTGACGAACACGGCGCGGTCGGCGTTGTCGCGGGTGACGGGGATCTCCTCCTCGGTGCGGTTCTGCACGATCTCGCCCTTGGCATCGACCGTGAGCGAGATGTTGGCGCGGCGATAGCCGCCGGCATAGGTCCAGACCTGGGCGCGGGTATCGATCTGGGTCAGCGCGAAGGCATCGGGATTGAAATAGTACTTGCCCGGCTGCAGCGGCTTGTCCCACACGCCGATGCAACCAACGGGCACGATCGGGGCGTCGAGACGGGCCCGGTCGTTGGCGGTGTTGACGCGGATAACGTCGCAGTTGGCCGGCTTGTCGGCCTTGAGGGTGCCGAAATCGATGTCGGCGTGGATGTTCGACTTGACGACGCCGACGTAGCCGGCCTCGACTTCACGCGCATCCGTCATCGTGATGTCCCACAGATAACGATTGAGGCGGTATCTGCCTGGCGTCAGAACGGTTAGCTGCGGGCCACGCTGGCCACCATTCGTGAGGAAGACTTCCGCGTCGAGCATGCGGTAGCCGAACTGGGTGGCGAATGGATCGGCGAACGCCTGTCCCGGCCGCAGGGCGGCTCCGTCCTTGGCTGTCAGTATGCCGACTTTCCCTTTGGGGACGTTGATTTCCTGCTGGTTGGTGTCGACATCGTAGAGGACGTTGACCAGCGGCCAGAACTGGAAGCCTGGCGGCAGGATGCGCGCCTGGGGACCGTTCTCTCCCTCGACAGCGACGATTTTGCCTTCGCGCAGTGGACTGCCGCCATAGACCTTGAACAATTGGCCAAGGCGTCCGTCGGGTACGATCACGAAGGAGGTGGACAGGATCGCGAATGCGATGATGCATATACCCAGAACGCGCGAGAGTGATGTTGCCAACGTGCTGCGGTAAGCGGCAGGAAGCACGACCGGCAGGACGAAGAAAACGAGGGCGCCCGCCAGAATCATCAGAATGAGGTTCAACATGTCTTGTTCCTTCTCGTGGCCGGGTAATTCGCTGAAGCCAAACTAAGCCACTAGGCTATTTCCGCTGCGTACTGCCAGAGCGAGGAAATGGCGTAAAAACTTCCTCAGCGTATCAGTTGAAGCAGGTGGTCGCATCGCAAGACCGTCTGCTCCGGTTTCTAAATAGGACGGAAATTATTTAATTTTCGTAGCCATTTTAATTAGTTGATATGCAATTCCACAATTTTGGATCTGTCGGAGCGGCCAAGGCCAAAACTAATTCGGTATGCGTTGTACCAGATCCGAGAGGCTGGAACTGGGCAACGGCTTGCGCAATGTGCCGTCGGCTACCGCTTCGGCCATCGTGCGTTCGAGCCCAATCATGCGGTCAGGATCGAGCATCGGCTTGGGAAAGAATTGGTCGCGCAGACGCCTGGCGCGTTCGAGCGGCATGCGGCGCCAATCGGCATAGAGCTTGAGCGCGCGCGGATCGGCGTACATTGCGTCGATCGTCTGTCGCCAGCCGCGCATGAAACGCGTGAGGGGGTCGCGGCGGGTTGCGTTCATTTGCTGAGAGGTAATGTTCACGCGCAAGGTGATGTCCGCGAAACTCGAATCGCTACCTTGAGCGAATATGCGTATTTCCGAGTTCTCCAGATGCTCCAGGCCGAACGGCGGGGCAGCCCATCCGATGTCGATCTGGCCACTGAGGACCTGGGACAAGGTCGGTGATGGCCAGCCGGTTGCCACGGGGCGTGCCTTCAGGCTCTTCTCCCGGATGAATGCCTTGACCACGGATCTGGTGCAGCAGTCGGTGGAATATGCGATCGTGCGACGGTCGGTATCGGTCCAGGCCCGGATCGGGCTGGACGCGCGTACGTACCAATAGAGGTCGTGGGCGCCGGTGGCCTGACCGGCGATGATTTGGACGGGTGCTGAGGAGAGAGCGGCGTCCAACACATCGACGACGTCAGCGGCGATGCCGACATCCGCGGCGTTGGTCACGATCGCATTGACGGCATCGCGGGAGCCCCAGACGTAGTTTATCTCGAGCTCGATGCCGTGGCGTTTCATGATGCCAAGCCGCTGCGCGAGTTCCACCACGGCGCCGTCCCAGGTTCCGCGTCTCGTTGCCGATACCCGCAAACGGTCCTGGGCGAGAGACGGCAGGGCGACGGCTGCAAGGCCGGCAGCGAGTAGCACAAGTGCTGCTATCCGGCCTGTTGTCCGTCGAGGCGGGCTGTCGAGTATGGTCATACAACGCATGATAGACCAGACTTGCGGGTATTGCGAAGGCTGGTTTTGCAGCGGGCAAGGCGGAGCGTTATTCGGCTGCTGCGGCGCTGCCCGATGTCGACTGTCGATTTGCGATTTCCAGCTCCTCGTCGGAGCAACCCAACGTGCGCCAATCCACAGTCTTGGCGACGATCCCCTGGAACGAGCGCAGGACCTTTTGGGGAATGCGCGGTTCAGTGGTCCCGATCACCGGGCCGCCGGTCGCAGCGGTGCGGGCGGCAGCCACCATCTGCTTCCTGAATTCCACGATGGCGAGATCGGAGGCGCCGAGGCGCTCGCGCGAGCGATCGCCGATCGCTCCCATCGTCTCCCACATCGCGATGTCCTGATTGGAGATGCCGCGGATGCCGGTCATGTTGCCGAGCCGCATGGCCATGCGGTCCTGCTGGTAGTTGTTCGCGATGTTGCGCAGATTGCGGTAGGTCTGGTCGACATCGAGACCAACGCGCGCAGACACGAAGTTGCGCCACTCGTCGAGGGCCGGCGTGGTCTCGCCGCCGAAGGCGACGAGATAGAGGACGGAAGAGGTGTCATCGCGCGGCACCTGCAGCGTGCAGGCGTGGTGCAGGTTGTTGGATGGGATCAGGACGGTGCAGGGGGCGACGAACAGCGAGGTGCGGACATAATCGTGCGTGTCCGCGTTCTTGATCGGCCGGCGGACCGCAGCATAGCGGAACCCGAACGAGGTATGCTGAAGAACCATGCGCGGGGATTTGTCGGTCGACGGACGCTGCCATTGCAGACCGGTGGAGCCGCCGGTCTCGATGCGCGCGGGCACCATGTCGGAGGCATGCAGGCTGGATGAATGGGCGCTGTCGATGGAGCCTTCGAGCATCTGCGCCCAGTTGGCGTCCACGATCACCTTGCTGGAGACGACGCGGGTGTCGGGTGTCGGCACGAAAACCGGTGGCTCGAACGCGGGCATGCTCTGCCGCGGACCCATGTAGGTCCACACGAAGCCGCCGCATTCCACGACCGGGTAAGAGGTGAGCTTGACCTTGTCGCAGAAGCTCGATTCGGGCGGCTCGGAAGCCATCTCCAGGCAGTTGCCGTCGACGTCGAACTTCCAGCCGTGGTAGAGACACCTGAGGCCACCTTCCTCGTTACGGCCATAGAACAGCGAGGCCCGGCGATGCGGGCAGGCTTCCTGGACGAGGCCGAGACGGCCGTCGGTGTCGCGGAATAGCACAAGGTCCTCGCCGAGCAGCCGCACCCGGACCGGATCGCCGTCAGCCTCTGCCACCTCCTCGACAAGGGCGGCGGGGAGCCAGTGATGCCGAAAGATCCTGCCCATAGCGGCATCGCCTTCGACGCGGCAGAGCAGATCGTTCTCCTCGGGCGAGAGCATGGGGTCCTCCGCGGTGCCACCATCGCACAAGCACGATGGTGCGAGTTTTCTTTGCGCTGCTGACGACCGCCGCCTTATTCGGCAGCTTCGGTCCGGCCACCGTTTGCGGCCTGCTGCTGTTTTGTGACGGCCAACTCCTCATCCGTGCAGCCCAACGTGCGGAAGTCGTAGCCCTTGGGCGTGATGCCCTCGAACGATTGCAGCGCGGCGAGCGGAATGCGCGGCTCAGTCGTGCCGATGGCGGGGCCACCATTCTGCATGGTGCGCGCTGCTTCCACCATCTGCTTGCGGAACTCGACGACGGCGAGGTCGGAAGCGCCCAGGCGATCCTGCGTGCGATCGACGAGCGGGCCCATCGACTCCCACATCGAGATATCCTGGTTGGTGATGCCGGGAATGCCGGTGAAGTTGCCCAGCTTCATCAGCTGCCGGTCCTGCTTGTAGTTGTTGGCGCGGTTGCGCGTATTGCGATAGGTCTCGTCGAGGTCGATGCCCACACGGTTGGCGTGCAGCTTGCGCCAGTCCTCCTGCGATGGCACCGTCTCGCCGCCGAACGCCACGAAATAGAACGTCGTGGAATAGTCGTCGCGCGGGACATGCACGGTACAGCTGCGGTGCAGGTTGTTGGGCGGGATGTGCACCAGGTAGGGCGCCACGAACAGGGTCGTGCGGACGTAGTCGTGGGTCTGAGCGTCCTTGATGGGACGGCGGATGGCCGAATAGCGAAAGCCGAAGGAGGTGCGCTGCACCACCATTCGCGGCGCCTTGTCGGTCGAGGGGCGCTGCCATTGCGTCACGGTCGACTGTGCTCCCGGTACGCGCGCAGGCACCATGTCGGAGGAGTGCAGCGTGGACGAGTGGGCGCTGTCGATGGAGCCTTCCAGCATCTGCACCCAATTGGCATCCACGATCACCTTCGTGCTCACCACGTGCGTGTCGGGGGTGGGTAGGAACACCGGCGGCTCGAATTCCGGCATCGTCTCCGGCGGACCCATGTAGGTCCAAACGAAGCCGGCGCACTCGCGAACCGGATAGGATTTGATTTTGACCTTGTCGCAGAAACTAGACTTCGGCAGGCTCGGAGGCCATCTCCACGCAGTTGCCATCGACGTCGAATTTCCAGCCGTGGTAGAGGCAACGCAGGCCGCATTCCTCGTTGCGGCCGTAGAACAGCGAGGCGCGGCGATGCGGGCATGCCTCGTCTATCAGTCCGAGCCGGCCATCGGTGTCGCGGAACAGCACGAGATCTTCGCCCAGCAGGCGGACACGAACGGGGTCACCATCAGGCTCGGCGACCTCTTCGCTCAGTGCGGCGGGCAGCCAATGGCGGCGATAGATCTGTCCCATCGGTGCATTGCCTTCGACGCGGCAAAGCAGATCGTTTTCCTCGGGTGTCAGCATGGAGGGTCTCCTCGAGGGTGGTTTCCCTGTGTCGATGACTATTTGGCGCAACGATAATGTCGGCGCGCCAATTGCACTTAATATTAGACATCTAAGTTGTTCGTATAGCCAACGCGCAGATTGTTGTCGAGCGCAAATTTGGCGGCCCGTGCTTGCGCAGGCAGAGCTGTTCCGTTAGATGGTTAGACCCCTAAGTTCTTTAGCCCGTCCGTCTACAGGACCGGCAGACCGGAGATTGCCGGCCAGATGACAGCCGACGATATGCCGCCGATGATGCTATTGTCCGTGACGCGTGCCGAGCGGGCGGCCGAGGACATCCAACTGTTCGAGCTCCGTCGCCCGGATGGTGGGGAGCTGCCTGAGTTCACGCCTGGCGCTCACATAGACGTGGAGCTGCCCGGCGGCTACCGGCCGCAAGTACTCGCTGGCAAATGATCCGGCCGATCGCGAGGTCTACCAGATCGCGGTCAAGCGCGAGGCCGAGGGGCGCGGTGGATCAGTGTCAATGGTCGACGGGATCAAGGCCGGTGACACGATCTCCGTGTCGCTGCCAAAAAACGAATTCGAGCTGAAGCCATCGCCGGCCGGCTATACGCTGATTGCCGGCGGGATCGGGATAACGCCGATATTGTCAATGGCGCGGCACCTCAAGTCGACAGGCGCGGGCAAGTTTCGCCTGTACTATCTGACGCGATCGAAGGCGGCGACGGCATTTCTGGAAGAGTTGTCCGGGCCGGAGTTTCGCGGGGCAACGTCAAGATCCACCACGACGGCGGCGATCCGGACAAGGCTCTCGATCTGTGGCCGGTGCTGGAGCAGCCCAAAGGCCATGTCTACTGCTGCGGTCCGCGCGGGCTGATGCAGGTGGTGCGCGATATGACCGGGCACTGGTCGAGCGCGGCGGTGCATTTCGAGGCGTTTACGGAGGGAGCGACAACCAAGCCCGACGACAAGCCGTTCAAGGTGACGGTGCGGCCAGGCGGTCAGGTCGTCGATGTTGCTGTCGGCACCTCGATCCTGGAGGCGTTGCGTGCGGGCGGCTTCAAGGTGCCTTCATCGTGCGAAAGTGGTACGTGCGGCTCGTGCAAGTCGAAGCTGGTGAGCGGTGTTGTCGATCATCGCGACTTCGTTCTGACCGATGAGGAGAAGGCGCGCCACATCATGGTGTGCGTCTCGCGGGCTTCGTCCGGCGACCTCGAGATCGAGATCGAGGGGTGATGGCGATGACGCGAGCTCTCAGAATCGGCGTGGCAGGGCTTGGCCGAGCGTTCTCGATCATGCTGCCCGCGCTTGGCAGCGAGAAGCTCGAGGTGGTGGCCGGTGCGGATCCGCGGCCCGAGGCGCGGGACAGCTTTCGCTCGGAGTTCCAGGCGCGGACGTACCCCACCGTTGACGAGCTATGCGCCGACAGCGCTGTCGAGGCCGTCTACATTTCCACGCCGCATCAGTTCCATTGCGACAATGTCCGGGCGGCTGCCAGACACGGCAAGCATGTGCTGGTCGAGAAACCGATGGCACTGACCCTGGCGGAATGCCGGGAGATGATCGAGACGGCGCGTGCGGCCGGCATCGTGCTGATCGTCGGGCACAGTCATTCGTTCGATCGGCCCATTCTGCGGACGCGGGAGATCATCGCGTCGGGAGCGGTCGGCGAATTGAAGATGATCACGTCGGCCTACTTCACGGACTTTCTCTATCGTCCACGCAGACCCGAGGAGCTGGATACCGCGCAAGGTGGCGGCGTGATGTACAATCAGGCGCCGCATCAGGTCGACGTGGCGCGGCTGCTGGGCGGGGGCCTGGTCAAGAGCGTGCGGGCCAACCTCGGCGCCTGGGACCCTGCGCGGGGGACAGAAGGCGCGTACCAGGCACTGTTGACATTCGAGAATGGTACGACGGCATCGCTGACGTATTCCGGGTACGCCCATTTCGACGGAGACGAGCTTGTCGACTGCGTCGCCGAAAGCGGGCTGCCGAAGGATCCTTCGCGCTACGGCGCGGCGCGGCGGGCGTTGGCTGCGGTGCGAAGCCAGGACGAGGAGTTGCGCGTCAAGGCGGCGACCAATTACGGCGGCGAGGGCTACTCCGGGCCGACCCGGTCGAGCACGGCGGCGGAGCGGCATCACCAGCATTTCGGATTGGTGGTCGCAAGCTGTGAGCACGCAGACCTCAGGCCCACCGCCAAGGGAATCCATGTGTATGCGGACGAAGAGCGGCGGTTCGAGCCGCTGGCGCGGCCCCGGCTCTATCGCGACGAGGTGGTCGATGAGCTGCATGGTGCTGTCGTCGAAGGGGGCCCGGTGGTCCATTCGGGCGAATGGGGCATGGCGACCATGGAGGTATGCCTCGCGATGTTGCAGTCGCACGCGGAAGGTCGAGAGATAGCCTTGAAGCACCAGGTTGCAATCGCGGGATTTGGGGGGAAATGAGATGTCTGGATCGTCAATCATCAGTGTGTTCTGTGCTGCAGTCAGGGACCAGATCGCATGAGCAAACCCACCGCCAAAGCCGAGCCGGATATTGCGGCGGATGCCGGGACGCAGGCAATCCTGCGCCATTGGCGCGAAGCCGTGCCCAATGATCGGCTCGCGCATCTGGTCAAGGATGCGATGCGGGGATTGCAGCGTGCGCTGCAGATCAGGCACGCCAAGTATTCGGTGTCTTTCGGTCATTGGACGTTCATGCGCATCCTGTGGGAGACGGACGGGCTGACGCAGCGCGAATTATCGGAGCGTGCCGGGGTGCAGGAGCCGACCACGTTCGCTGCTCTCAAGGCGATGGAAAAGCTTGGCTACGTCACGCGCCGCCAGCTGCCGGACAGCCGCAAGAAGGTGTATGTGTTCCTGACCGAGAAAGGACGCGTGCTGCGTCCGGAGCTGGTTCCGCTTGCGGAAGAGGTGAACCAGGTCGCGATCAAGGGGCTGACGTCGGAGGACATCGCCACGACGCGGCGCACGCTACTGGTCATGATCGAGAATCTGGCGCGGGATGAAGCCGAGCAATTGCGCCAGCATCGCCGTATTCCATCGACCCGCGAGCTGGCACGGCTCGTGGCGGAAGCGGAGGAGGAGGCGAACGCCAACAAGCCGGACAAATCTTTACCGGCGTAGACGGGGAGTGGAACAAAGAGAAGATGCACGATCTCGATTTCGATCACGATCACCTGACCGACGACGACAAGGCCGAGATCGCCCGTTTCATCTGGGCGCAGGAGACCGTCGAGCTCAACACCGTCGGAATCGATATCGGTTCGTCGACCTCCCATCTGCTGTTCGCCAAGGTCGACGCTGCAACGGCGGTCACAGGGGTTGTCGTCGCGCTTTGCCGTAATCGACCGCGAGGTGGTCTGGCGCTCGCCGATCATGCTGACGCCGTTCCTGGCTGACGGCACGATCGATGCGCAGGCTCTGGGGCGGTTCATAAGCGGTGCCTATCAACAAGCGGGGTTGCAGCGGAGCGACATTGATTCGGGCGCGGTCATTCTCACCGGCGAGGCGATCAAGCGAAAGAATGCGC
This sequence comes from uncultured Alphaproteobacteria bacterium, assembly GCA_963825625.1. GTDB lineage: Bacteria > Pseudomonadota > Alphaproteobacteria > Rhizobiales > Hyphomicrobiaceae > CAMDPA01. Next base: position 176,018 of record CAWGUF010000019.1, read on the forward strand.
GGGCCATCGACGAGCTGTTCGCGGAAGAGGCGGGAAAGTTCGTATGCGCTACCGCTGGCCATAAGCTCGAATGCATTCTCGCCGCGCACGGCTCGGGTGCGGTGCAGCTTTCCAAAGACCGCGACTGTCCGGTTCTTCATGTCGATATCGGCGGCGGAACCACCAAGCTCGCAATCATCGACAAGGGGGTGGTGCTGGACGTCGCGGCATTCGCCGTGGGCGGCCGATGCATTGCGGCGGATGCGGACGGCCGCTATACGCGGTTCGACGATTCGGCCGTTGCCGTCGCAAATGACCTGGCGCTGGACACGTCTCCAGATGCCCTGGCGGATGCCGAACTGCGCAGAAGATATGCCGAGCGATTGGCAAAGGTCGCGGCGGACTATGTGCTGGATCATCCGCGCGATGCACTGGGCAAGAGCTTCCTGCTGACGGAGGAGCTGGCGCGCAATGTCGCCCCGCAATTGATCACGTTCTCAGGTGGCGTATCGGAATACCTGTTCGGTGCGGAGGCGGAGGACTACGGCGACATCGCCAGGCCACTTGCGCAGGCGCTGCTGCGCGAGCTGGGAGAGCGCGAGGCCCCGAGGATGGTGGATCCGGGGCAACGAATTCGGGCCACCGTCATCGGCGCCTCGCAGTTCACCGTGCAGGTCAGCGGCAAGACGATCTTCCTGCCCGAGGACCAAAGCGCGCTGCCCGTCCACAACGTACCGGTCGTGCAGGCGGGCCTCGATCTCAGTGCTGATAAAATCGATGTGGCCGCGACCGCGGCAGCCATCCGCTCAGCCATCGACAAGATGGATCTGGACCCGGCCGCACCGATGGCGATCGCGTTCACCTGGGCCGGCGATCCGGAGTTCTCGCGGCTGGAGGCGATGGGCCAGGCCATCATCGAGGCGCTGGGCGATGCGGCGCAGACAAGCGGGCTGTTGCTGTTGATGATCGACGGCGATGTCGGGAAAACGCTGGGTCGCCTCTTGCACTACGAGCTTGACCTCAAGCGAAACCTGGTTTCGATCGATGGTGTGCAGTTGAAGGAACTCGACTATGTCGATGTCGGCCAGCTTATGGAGCCGCCCGGCGTGGTTCCCGTCGTAATCAAATCGCTACTGTTCAGCTGAGAAGCGCTCGACCAATCTACAAGGAGGACGGCATCCATGGCCAACGAGGCGAAACCGAACTATGGCATCGATCCCTATCTCGACTGGGTCGAGAAGGAGGGGCTCAAGGTCACCGAGCACTACGGGGTCGATCTCTTCAAGGTCGAGACGGCGTTCTGGCCGCGCTACGACACCAAGGCCGCTGCGGTGCACCTGAAAGGGCGCGGCGATTTTGCCAATATGTTTGTCTACGATATCGATCCGGGCAAGTCGACGAGCCCGCAACGCCACCTCTACGAGGAGGTGATCTATGTGCTCGAAGGCTCCGGCAGCACGCAGCTCGAATTCCCCGACGGCACCAAGCGGGCGTTCGAATGGGGTCCGAAGAGCCTGTTTGCGATCCCACTGAATGCAAAGCATCGCCATTTCAATGGCTCAGGCCGCAACCGCGCGCTGATGGTCTCGACCACCGATCTGCCGATGGTCATGAACCTGTTCCACAACGAGGGCTTTATTTTCGAGAACGACTTCAATTTCGCGGATCGGACCGGAAAGGAGTCGTACTATTCCGGCGAGGGCGACCTCATCACAGTGAAGCCCGGCAATCACATGTGGGAGACCAACTTCGTTCCCGATCTGTCGGCGATCGAGTTGCAGTCGTGGGGCGACCGCGGTGGCGGCGGCACCAATATCATGTTCGTGCTGGCCGACGGATCGATGCACGCGCACATCTCGGAAATGCCGGTCGGCACCTACAAGAAGGGGCATCGGCATGGGCCGAGCTTCCACGTGATGTGCGTGGAAGGCAAAGGTTTCTCGCTGCTGTGGTATGAGGGCGACAAGGACTTCCTGCGCATCGACTGGGGCCACGGCGTCGTGTTCCCGCCGGCCGACCGCCAGCTCCACCAGCACTTCAATACCGGACCGACGAAGGCGCGCTATCTGGCGACCGCAGTCGGCGGCTTGCGCTATCCGATGATGGTGGAGCAGCGGCGATCGCTGCTGGGCCTCAAGCCGGGCGAGAAAGGCGCGGTATCGTTGAGCACCAAGGAAGGCGGCGATCAGATCGAGTACGAGGATCAGGATCCGCGCATCCATCGCATGTGGCTCGCCGACATGAAGAAGAACGGGGCTACACCGAAGATGGAGAAATGGATCCCGACACCGGCAGACCTCGACCTCGACGCTGCGGAGTAAGAGCGGCGCCGGCACGGCACGGCATCAGGGCGTAGTCTGCCGTGCCGACCAGTGTCGGCGGCAGTTCGGCTTCCGGCTCCTCTCGCGCGGGGCTGGGGGCGGGCGGGGTCAGGGGGCTTTCGTCTCCTCGATCATGCGCTCCAGGCGCTTGCTGAGGTACCAGGAAAGAGCGAGGAACCCGACCAGCATCGCCGTGCCCAAACCTGAGGAGGCGTTATTGAGCGCCTTCTCGGAGACCTGACCGAAGGCATAGCCGATCGACACCATGGTCACGGACCATAATCCCGCAGCAACGAAGTTTATCGGCAGGAACTTTCCCCAGGACAGGCTCGACATGCCATAGGCAAACCCGGCCAGGCCGCGAATGCCATGCGGGTAGCGGTGCAGCAGGATCATCCATAGGTAATGGTTCTGGGTCAGGCGGGTGACGACCTCCATCGCGCGATGCACTTTAGGGAAGCGCTCGAGCCAGCCGATGCCGAAGCGTTTTCCGATCCAGAAGCGGATGGCATCGCCGAAGAAGCTGCCGATCCAGCATACCGCGACGATGGTTCCGAATTTCAGCGCGCCGGCATGGGCGGCATAGCCGGCGAACAGCGCAATCAACAGGCTGTGCGAGGCTGCGTAGGCAAACAAGATGGAATAAGCCGCATCGCCGTGCTGGCGCAACAGATCAAGGAACGAAGCGAGGTCCGTTGGGATCGTCACTGGTCGTCTCCGATTGCCGGTGGCTCGTTGGGGAAGGCGGAGGTTTGCTAGCACGGCTCCGGCGTCTGGAGAAGCCAAATGATCTTGTGGCGGCACAATCCTTCGGCTGCGGTTTGCTCAGTTTTTTCTGCAGATATCTCTGAGTGCTTTCCAGTCGTCCTGGCTCATCGACGGCTGGATCGGATAGGTCGGTTGTGCCTCCGCGGTGCGAGCGCGAACATCGGGCTCGGGATGCGTGCGCAGCAGGCTTGGTGTCTTGGATGCGCCTTTCTTGTCTTCGAGCTTCGAGACCCGTCGGAAGAAATCCGCAAGTCCAATGGGGGAGATGCCGGCCTGCTTCAGGATGCCGAAGGCGGTGGCATCTGCCTCGCGCTCGGCGGACCGGGTGTAGCTGAATTGCGTGAGGAGGACGCCGATATTGGCGAGTGCGCCGCCGCCGCCGCCCATCATCAATTCAACCGCCGCCGTCAGGCCCAGCACGCGCACGATTCCGGCCTCGGAATGAAGCCCCAGTCCGTGGCCCATTTCATGCGCCAGAACACCGGCGACCTCGTCCGGGCCCTTGGCGCTCTGGATGATAGCCCGTGTCAGTACGATCTGCTCGCCTGGGGCCGCAAATGCGTTGATCAGGCCCCAGTCCAGCACCTTGACGTCGAAGCGTTTGCTGGAGCCGCTGGCCTTCTCGAGCCGGGCCACCAGCCGATCGAGCGCTGCCCGGCCGGCCGGGGCGTCGCAGACGCGCCGGTCCGTGGCCATGGATGTGATGACCTGCTCGCCTACGGTCTTGCGCAGAGTGTCGGGCATCAGGCTGGCGACCCAACGTGCAGGCGACAGGTCAGAGAGGTGGATTGCGACGGCGATCAGAGCCACGCCGGCCGCAACGGCGATCCATGGTCGTGCTGCGCGCCAGCCATAGGAGGCGGACGTGATCTGCGGCGCAGCCTTCGCCAGCGCCTGTGCGAAGCCGGCGTCGGCGACAAACAGCGTCGCTCCGGGCATGTGACCGTAGGTGACGAGAACATCCGTCGCCTTGCGCGTGACCGGCGCGGCGACACCGAGTGCGCCATAAGGCCAGATCAACGCCTCGGATGCACCGGAAGCGTCGATCTGGATGCCGCGGTCAGTGAGGCGGATGTCCACGACCTGGCTCGCCGCGGTCTTGCCGTCGCTGAATTGGCCCTGCCAGGCAGGGCCTGGTGATGCCTGGTCAGAATGCATCGATGTCGAACGCCTGTGCCAAACCTTCGCCGCGCCTGGCGGCATCCTCTGCCCGTTGCGCGATCGACTCCAACAGTGCGTTGCCGTCGATCGATAGACGCTCAACCATATAGCGCGCGGATCTGGCCTGGGCGATAGGTGTCAGCAGGCCGAGGGTCAAGAAGACCAACAGAAAGTTTGATATTCCGAGCCAGATCAGGCTGCCGGCCGTTGCCCGGCCGCGAAAGGAGGCATCCTCGAAGTGGGTATGCTCGGCGAAGTGGTTCATCATGCGCGCCCGGTACCAGCCGCTCAGGAACATGTAGAGCAGGGTCGCGACGAACAGGGTGCCGTAGATGACGAGCAGCAGCGCGGCTATGCTGCTGGCCGAGGTCGGGCCGGTCTGGAGCTGCCTGGGGTCGACGCCCAGCAGCGGAATCAATGCAAACCAACTGCCGATCAGCAGTCCGAGAATGAGGAGGCCACCGAACCACAGGATCGCGAAGCGGCTGTAGAGCGGGCCAGAGCCGGCAGTGAAGCGGAACGGGACGCTGCCGAAGCGCATGTCGTCGGTCAGGCGTGACTGCAACTTTGCCGAGCGCCATGGCGAGGCCCAGCCGAGCGTCAGCGGGATCAGCAGCCCGGTCCAGAAATAGGTCCAGGCGAACGACCAAGAGTTGCCCTCCATGCCACCGCGAATGCCTCGCCAACTGGTTCGGGACAGGCGGTAGCGTTGTGCCCGGTAGGTGGCGACGCCTGCGAGCAGGAAGAAGGCGGCGTAGAGGATGACCTGAAAGACCTGGAGTGCGGTCGACTTGGGGCCGAAGGCGGCGCCGACGGCGAAAGACAGCAGGATGACAGGCAGCACAACGACCGCGAATACGATCAGGAAGCCAAGGAACAGCTCCTTGCCGGTGCCAGTGTATTGCAATGGCTCGCCATTCAGCCGGGCGGCCGACCAGATCCGACGTCGCACCTCTGTCTTGCCCCAGAAGCCATAGATACCCAGCGTGATCAGCCGCAGCAGAAAATTCTTGATGCTGAGCCCGATCATGCCCGGCGGTGCCGACCAGTCGAGTTGCATGTTGCCTGTCGGCGGCGGTTGGGAGGCGTCATTCGGGACGGAAGGCGGATTGTTGAGACTGGAAACGGTCATCGGAGATCTCCGAATGAAATGGATCTGAGCCTGATCCTTTTGCATAATTTGACAGGCGATATGACCAATGGTGATATCACCCGTCACGCGAATGCATCGGCTCCATTATTCAACACGCACAACTTGTCTATGTGAGCGGAACGTTCCAGAGCCGAAGCTATTCTGTAGTTGCGCGGCGACGCAAGGAAGTTCCCTCGGCAGGTGTTGCACGACTGCCTGATTTCCCATCATTCGTTAACTGTGTCAGCACTGCAACGGTATCGATTGCCGTGTGCCTCTATTGAGCCACAAACCGTCATCATGAATGCAGGATGAAGGCTGAAGCCGCAGGCGCGGCTGAAGGAAATGCGGATCGTCACGGACCGGCAGAGTTCGGTATGGCAGGGCAACCCGAGGGCTTGCACGCGGGCTTTCGCACGGCCTGCTGTGCAGGCGTGGTGGTTGGGTGCGTCCTCGTACGCTGGCACCTGTGAACGGCGTTAGAGGACGTGCATGGCGGGAAGCAGGTGTCGGACGATCATTGGAAATAGATCGAAATAGCGGGGCTTAAGATGGCGGCAGGTAGCAACTGAACAATGACAAAATATGAATTCGACAAATCGAAGCTGCCGAGCCGTCACGTCACGGAAGGGCCTTCGCGTGCGCCGCACCGCTCCTACTACTATGCGATGGGGCTGAGCGAGGAGCAGATCCACCGGCCACTGGTAGGTGTGGTCAGCGCCTGGAACGAGGCCGCGCCCTGCAACATCGCCCTGATGCGCCAGGCGCAGTCCGCCAAGAAGGGCGTGGACGAGGCCGGCGGCACGCCGCGCGAGTTCTGCACCATCACGGTGACCGATGGCATCGCGATGGGCCACCAGGGCATGAAATCGTCGCTGGTGTCGCGGGAGGTGATCGCCGATTCGATCGAGCTCACCATGCGCGGTCACTGCTACGACGCCTTCGTGGGCATCGCCGGCTGCGACAAGTCGTTGCCGGGCGTGATGATGGCCCAGCTTCGCCTGAACGTGGCGAGTGTGTTCATGTACGGCGGCTCGATCATGCCGGGCAGGTTCCATGGCAAGGACGTCACCGTCGTCGACGTGTTCGAAGGCGTTGGAATGCACGCCGCCGGCAAAATGTCGGACGAAGAGTTGTTTGAGCTCGAGTGCGTGGCTTGTCCGGGGGCTGGCGCCTGTGGCGGCCAGTTCACTGCCAATACGATGGCGTGCGTGTCCGAGGCGATCGGTCTCGCACTGCCTGGCTCGGCTGGTGCGCCGGCGCCTGACACGCGGCGTGACCATTATGCGGTGGAGAGCGGCAAGGCGGTGATGCGTCTGCTGGCCGACGGCATCCGTCCCCGCGATATCGCTACGCGCAAGGCGTTCGAGAACGCCGCTGTGATCGTCGCGGCGACCGGCGGGTCGACCAACGCGGCGCTACACCTGCCGGCGATGGCGCATGAGGCCGGCATCAAGTTCGACTTGTTCGACGTCGCCGAGATCTTCAAGCGCACGCCCTACATTGCCGACCTGAAGCCAGGCGGGAAATACGTCGCCAAGGACGTGTTCGATATCGGTGGCGTGCCGCAGATCATGAGGGCGCTGCTCGACGGTGGCCTGCTGCACGAGGATTGCCTGACCGTCTCCGGCAAGACGATCAAGGAGAACCTCAAGGATGTGAAGTTCAACCGCGACCAGAAGGTGGTTTATCCGGTCTCCAGTCCGATCACGCCGACCGGCGGCGTTGTCGGCCTCAAGGGATCGCTCGCGCCGGAGGGTGCGATCGTAAAGGTCGCGGGCATGAAGGTGCTGAAGTTCAAGGGGCCGGCTCGCTGCTTCGATTGCGAGGAAGATGCGTTCGCCGCGGTCGAGAAGCGTCAGATCAAGGACGGCGAGGTGATCGTCATCCGGTACGAAGGGCCCAAGGGCGGGCCGGGCATGCGTGAGATGCTCTCCACCACTGCCGCGCTTTACGGCCTTGGCCAGGGCGAGAAGGTAGCGCTGATCACCGATGGGCGGTTCTCGGGTGGCACGCGCGGCTTCTGCATTGGCCACGTTGGACCGGAGGCGGCGGTCGGCGGTCCGATCGCGCTGCTCAAAGATGGCGATATCATTGTGATCGATGCAGAGAACGGCGTGCTGGATCTCGAGGTTCCGGAGAGCGAGCTCGAGGCAAGGCGACGCGCCTGGAAAGCGCCCAGAAATATCCATCAGAGCGGCGTGTTGCGGAAGTATGCGGACCAGGTGGGTCCGGCGTGGAGTGGAGCGGTCACTCACCCCGGGGCGGCGGAGGAAGTGGTGTGTTATGCGGATATCTAATCTGACGGCTCTGCGGGTGGGTGCAGTTGCTCTGCTACTCGCTCTCAGCGCTCAAGCTACGCTGGCGAGGGATGGGCGAACGCCACATTTCGCGTCGGCGGATGACGCCTACCGGCAGGCGCTGGGCTCGTGGCGGGGTGGCTACGTCGAGCAGGCCATACCTGCTTTCCGGTTTGCCGCAGGCAAAGGCAATTTCCTGGCCAAGTTCTATCTGGCGCGCATCCTGTCGGACAGCGGGACCCCCTATACGGACCACCCGGCTGCCTATCGGATATACAACGAAATGGCCAGGGCCTACATCAACGTAGATCCCGACGACGACCGGCGTGCTCCGTTTGTGGCGCGCGCACTGTCAGCCCTTGCACGCTACGTCAAGGACGGGCTGCCGGAGATCGGGGTCAAGCCCGACCCTGCTCGAGCTGCAGAGTTTCTGCGGCATGCGGCGCAGTTCTTCAACGATGAGGATGCGCAATTCGAGTTGGCGAAGCTCTATCTCACGGGCGAGGGCGTTCCGAAGGACCCGCAAGTCGCGATGCATTGGCTGTCGGTGCCAACGCAGCGGGGACATGCCGGGGCGCAGGCGTTCCTGGCCGATATCTACTGGCGGGGACTGCAATGGCGCGATGCTGGGGGCCGCAAGCACGTGATTCGCCGGGATCCGCTGCGCGCATTCGCGCTGATCTCGGTTGCAGTCGAGCATGCGCCCGATCGGGACCGGATCTGGATCGAGGATATCTACCAGAACATCTTTTGTGGCGCTTCCAGCGGGACCCGCTTCCAAGCGCAGGGGATGGTGGCTGACTGGCGCAAGAAATACGGCCGCAATCTGCCGCAGCCGAGCGTAGGCATCGGGCCGCTCGCACCCAAGGCGGTGCGATCCTGCAGCAACGGTGAGTCGGTACCGCCGCCGCTGGTGCGCTATGAAGAAGCAAGCCCGATGCGCCCGGCCGCAGGGCCGCGGGTGATGCAAGGAGGCATGCTGGGTAACGGTGTCATGGGTGTTGGTGCGTCGCGGCGGTAGGTGATCGACGCATTCGCCAGTCCCGCGCTGGGGTCCGTCCGGTACGCACCGAAGACGACCTCGATGGTCTGCAGTTGCCCGAGCGCGTGTAAAAAAGAAGGGCCCCCTTCCTTGCGGAAGAGGGCCCTTTGGGCGTTTTGGGAGCGCTGGGAATTGGACGGCCGGGGAGGGCGGCCGGCCAGCCGGTCAGCGTGGGACGGCTGGCGAAATCATGGAGACCGATCCAGTGACGGCTGCATTCCGTCCGGCCGAAGCCGAAACCAGGAGCGATCCTGTGAGAAGGCAGCAGGCGACGGAGAGGCAGGCGAGTGCGGTGCACTTCGTCAGCGTCGTGCGCCTATCCTTCTCCATCATCGCGCCATGCAGGTCCATCGTGTTCTTGTCTCGGTGTCTGTGTGTCGTTCAGTTGAGCTATTGGTAACCCATAACATATTCTTAGTCTATCGACTCACGAAAACAGGTTTAATTGCCCAAGTGTTAATTTAATACTTTGTTAAGGCGGCTTAATTCTTTTGCTTTGCTGGGTTTGTCCAGGTGTGTGGTTCACCGATCAAAGGGAGCCTGAATCCGTCGATTGGTTGGTCGCGCAACTCAATCTGATGTTGGCGGGATGGCTACGCGTCGAGGGCAGCCGCGCGGTGCGGGCGTGGCCCTGATGCATCCCTGTGGCCATATCGTGCGCAGGGGCCATCGCTGTGCATTGGCGCAGGGGGCGGTACGGCTTATAGGGTCGCCTATCGGGTGTTGTCGATGCTCCGCTCTCTGGCTGCCGTGATCTTGGTGGACAATGGGGGCGGGTATCATTTGGCGGCGAGGAAGCTGGCCGGCGTGCGTCTTGATGGCCGACAGTGGTGGTTTCGGGTGGCAGCGCCTGTGCTGGCTGCGTTGCTGGTGCTGGGATCGGGCTCGAGGATGCCGCTTGCGCAAATGCCGCCGGCCGGGCCGGCACAATCTGCAGATGTGCCGTCGCCGAACAACGGCACTCCCGGCGTTCGGGCAGTTGACGCGCCGGGGGGTGCCAAGCAGGCCGCTCCAGCAAGCCCTGTGTCCCTTGCAAGTCCTGGGTCCCCCGTTGAAGCTGCCGTCGCGGTTCCGCCGCGCCCGGAAGGGGTTATTGCAGCCAAGGCGTATGGCACATTGGAACGGCATTGCGCCCGTTGCCATCAGGCGGGATTACTGGGCAGCGCGGAAGCCGGCGGTGGTATCGCCAATATGCTGGCGCTGGAGGAAATCGCTCGCGATCCAGCGCTGATACGCCCTGGCGTGCCGGATGCCTCCGGGCTTTACCTCTCCATTCTGGCCAATCGAATGCCGCCGGATTCGGGTCACGCCGCGGCAGAAGAGTTGAGGGGGGATGAGCTACAGGCCTTGCGCGACTGGATCAACGAGTTGCCGGTAGAGGCGGGCGCGCGGTGCGCCGGCCGCAAGCGGGTGGCTCCGGACGAAATCGGGCAGGTGCTCAGCAGTGTCGTCAGCGCGGCCGATCCCGCGACGGCTGAGCGGCTTCGCTTCATCTCGCTGGCCCATCTTCATAACGCGTGCCTCGAGCGCGAGGCGATCGAGGGGTTCGTTCAAGGGGTTCGGGTGCTCATTGCCGGTTTCGGGCGGTCTGCCGGACCTGGATCGGTCAAGCGAATCGGGCCGGGCGGGGCCATCCTGGTGCTCGATCTTGCCGAAGCCGGCTGGGTGCCAGCGCAGTGGGAGGTGCTGGCAGCGGCCGACGCGATGAGGTCGCTGCCGGTTGGTGCGGTCTCGGAGGCCGTGCGGGAGGCTACTCAGTCGCGCTGGCCATTGCTGGCCGCCGACCGGATGGCGCACAACGCCTTGCAGGGACGCGTGCGAGATATGCTGCAGGACCTTGCAGCGCAGTCAGGGCATGGTTCCGGTTCGGCGTCGCTTGGCGGCAGGCAGGCTGTGCTCGATGCCGGCAATCCGCAGATGCCTGCTCAGATGGTGCGGCTCGGTCTCGACCCCAAGCTCAGGATCTGGGGGCTGACGCCGTTGGGAGCGCTTGGTCACGCCTATCGGCGGCCGGCCGATCTGCGGCGCGCAGCGGCTGACTTTGGCATTGAGCCGGAGCAGTTGTTCAAGAACCTCAAGTCTCTGGACGGGGCCGATGCATTGACGGCGGGTCTACTGCGACAGGGCGTGGCCAGACGGGCGGATGTGGAGCGACTGCTCGTGCGGCTCGCGGCGAGGGAAGGCCCGCTGGCTGGCAGCCCAGCCCAATCGCCGACAGTATCGATCATTATGCCGCCATCGCCAGACGGGCCTTCGCCGGGGGATGCACAGCCATTCGACCTCGCCGTCTGGGGCGATAAAAATGACTACGCGGTCGGTGATCCCGTCGTGCTGCATGCGCAAGCGGGGTCCGATTGCTATCTGACGCTGATCGGGGTGGACAAGGACAAGCGCGCCATCGTGCTGTTTCCCAATGACTTCGAGCGCAACAACAAGCTTGCTGCCGGCCAGATCATGCGCGTGCCGGGCGCAGGCGCGGGCTACGCGTTCCGGTTCGACGACAAGGCGCGGGAGTTGATCGTGGGGATCTGCTCCAAGACCGCAAAGCCGCCCGATAGCATCGTGCATGATTTCGAGCGGCTGCGGTTTACCGTTCTGGGGGACTGGCAGATCTTCCTGCGCGAACCGCTGCTGCTTGGCGAGGCGGGCCGGGACGATGCTGCAACCGCCGTTCCCAGACCGAAGAAAAGGAACAGCAGGCGGGGCAGGAGCGCGAGGAAAGACGCGCCTGCCGCTCCGGTCGAACCCGCCGCGCAGGCGCGGGCAGCGTTCGTCGTCAACATCAGGTGAGGCGGCGTCGCCGTGATCAGGAGGCCGGGCGGTGCATCACAGCGCGGTCAGCTTGGCGAGCACGCGCACAGTGTACCACACTTTCGGCTTAACCTTGACCGGCTGGCCGTTCATCATCACGCCGAAGACGGCGTACTGCGAAACCGACATCATCTTGTTGCCGGCGACGAAGCGGCGGGCCTCGCCGGCTTCGGCGACGATCGCCTGGCCAACGGCGCAGGCAGTGGGGTCGTTTGCCCCGGCATTGGTCATGGCAAGTGCCACCTCGAGCGCGAGGCCATCGGCGAGATGGGCGCGATACACGCTTTCGGCTTGTGCGGCGGTGTCGCACCAGATGCCGGTGCTCAGCTGCAACGCCTCGGCGCTGGCCGTGGCCGGTGTCAGCGCTGCGGTGGACACCACTGCGGCGAACACCGTGCTGCGGAGTATGCGAGAAACGGATGCGTCGTTGAGCCTGGACATGACGTTCACCGGATGTTGCGGGTTGCCTTGTCGTAACGTGTGAGTGCATCATGCCGATCTAAATCCAAGCTCGCAGTTCCCGCCGAAACATAAGGCTTAGCGGGGGAAACGCGGTATTCCGCGTGGGGCTATTGCCAAGGCGCGAGTTCTCTCCTTAGGCTTGTCCGGGGTGCTCGCCGGGATTCCCAGTCGGTCGGCAGGCGCCATGTGCTGCAGAGTTTCAGGAGACGTTGCCGATGATGAAGGCCGCCAAGTCTGACAGCAGCCCGGCTGCAAAGCCGGGTGCGCGGCCTGCGACCAAGGGGGGGCGCAAGGTCATCATCACTTGCGCGGTGACCGGCGCGATCCATACGCCGACCATGTCGCCCTACCTGCCGATCACGCCCCAGCAGATCGCGGACGAGGCCGTGGCCGCAGCGGAAGCGGGGGCGGCGGTGGTGCACCTGCACGCACGCAATCCGCAGGACGGGCGGCCGGACCAGTCGCCGGAGGCGTTCGAGCCGTTCCTCAAGGTGATCAAGCAACGTTCCGGTGTGGTGGTGAACATCACCACGGGCGGCGCGCCGACCATGGTTGTGGAGGAGCGTGTGCGGCCGGCCGCCACGTACAAGCCGGAGATTGCCTCGCTGAATATGGGCACGATGAACTTCGGCCTCTACCCCATGCTCGCCCGCTACAAGGACTTCAAATACGATTGGGAGAAGCCTTATCTCGAAGGCACAAAGGCGGGGATGTTCAAGAACACGCTGGCCGATATCGAGTACATTCTGAAGACGTGTGCGGAGAATGGCACGCGATTCGAGATCGAGTGCTACGACATCGGCCATCTCTACACGCTTTCCCACTTCGCCGAGCGCGGGATCATCAAGCCGCCGTTCTTCATCCAGTCGGTGTTCGGCATCCTCGGCGGCATTGCTCCGCATCCGGAGGACGTGATCCACATGCGGCGTACTGCTGATCGCCTGTTCGGTCAGGACTACCAATGGTCGGTGCTGGGTGCCGGGCGCAGCCAGATGGCGGTTGCCGCGCAGGCGGTGGCCATGGGCGGAAATGTGCGCGTCGGGCTCGAGGATTCACTTTGGCTCGGCCCAGGGCAACTGGCCAAGTCGAATGCCGAGCAGGTTGCCAAGGTGCGCCAGATCATCGACGGGCTTGGTATCGAGATCGCAACGCCGGACGATGCGCGCGAAATTCTCGGCCTGAAAGGCGCCGACCAAGTGAATTTCTGAGGGTGGCATCGCGATACGGCCCACCGGGCGAGAACAGCTGAACTGAGGAGAAGGGCATGCGATGGGGTGTCTGGACACCGCTTCCCGCAACCGTCCAAACGGAGCCGGCTCTGGAGGCCGGTACCCGGCAACTCAAGTGTCACGGCGGCGCGGGAGAGCCTGATCTGTCGTTCGCGTTCGCACGCGATGTGCTGCAGCGCGGGGAAAGCTACGGCTTCGATCTGACGCTGGTGGCGCAACGCTTTCTGGGGCCGGATCCCGACTGCATCGTGATGGCATCGGCGCTGGCCGCGCATACCTCGAAGATGCACGTCATGCCGGCCGTTCACCCCGGGATCATGACGCCGCACGTGGTCGCCAAGATGATGACGACACTCGATCGGCTGAGTGGCGGGCGCAGCGCTTTGAACATCATTACAGGCTGGTTCCGCGAGGAGTTCGAATTGTTCTCCAACGGCGCCTACATCGAGGACGAGGCGAGCCGATACCGGCGGATCGACGAATATGTCCAGGTGCTCAAGGGGCTGTGGTCGGAGCAGACTTTCAGTTTCGATGGCAAATTCTACAATTTCCGCGACGCCAGCCTGCCCAACCGGCCGGCGCAGGTGCCGCATCCGCCACTCTACACGGCGACGCGCAACGAGCTTGGCAAGGACACCACCGCCCGGCATTGCGATGTCTGGTTCGTGCCGGTGCAGCCGGGGGTCGACAGCTACGAGAGCAATTTCACGACGATTGCGCGCGACGTCGAGGACATGCAGCGGCGGGCCGCGCGCCATGGCCGGCAGTTGAAGTTCGCGATCGGGTGCTATGTCGTGTGCGAGGCCAGCAACGAGGCGGCCTATCAGCGGGCACTGGAGTTCGAGGGGCGGGGCACCGACAACAAGCTCGCTTTCATCTCCGCGCGCGGGCTGGGTGCAGGTCTGGTGGGCACGCCCGAACGTATCGCCCAACGGCTGCGCCGGTACGAGGACATCGGGGTAGACATTACGATGCTGCACTACAAGCCGATGCTGGCAGGGCTGGACAGATTTGCCGCCGAGGTGATGCCGCTGATGCAACCATCGCGGGCGAAGGAGACGGCGGACGCCGCAGCGGCAACGCATTGAAACCGTATTTCGCTGGCCGGTATGCGATGATCGCGTATACCTACGAGCGAGAGTGATCACACTCTATCCCACGGTTGCCTGACGGAAGGAGGCGACAATGCCACTGGAAACCACACCGGCGCCCGGGCCTCGGTTGCGCGAATTGCCCGAGATCACGGTCGAGACGAACTCTGCCGAATACCTGGCTCACGCATCGCGCCAGGCGCTGCTCGAATACGACGACTTTCCGCTGCTGGTGGATGTCGATGCGCATCTGCAGGAAGGGCGGTTCTGGCACGAGATCATCGAGCTCATCGACGACAAGGTGCTGCGCCACGCCGGCCAGGAAATGATCGCGCTGGGGAACCGGGCGGCGCTGACCAACGTGACGCCAGGCCTGCTCTACCAGTCGATGTCCGGCCGGGTGCCGCACCAGGTGGGCCCGCGCGAGAAGGTCGACGACCCGGCCACAGCGGGGCATCCGTTCGTGCAGATCGTCAGGCGCTCGATCGATGCCATGGGCATCGATTATCAGATGATTTTCCCGACGATCATGCTGAGCCTCGGCATGAATGCTGCAGAGAACCACGAGAGCGGCCTGGCGCGTGCCTACAGCCGCTGGCTGGCGGAGGTGGTGCTGCCGGAGGACGAGCGGATCCTGGGACTGGCCTATCTGCCGTTCAACGATCCGGAGGAGTGCGAGCGGATTGTGGCGAAGTATGCCGGTGTAGAGCGGATGGTCGGCTTCTCGATCTGCGCGGTGCGATACAGCCCGGTGCACCACAACAAGTATATGCGCCTCTACCGGATGATCGAGGAGAGCGGCAAGGCGCTGGTGTTTCATGCCGGTCCTTACTGGCAGGACGAGTCGTTCAAGCAGCTCAATCGGTTCATCGGCATGCACGCACTGTCGTTCGTGCACTACAATCTCATCCACATGACCAATTGGCTGCTCAATGCGCTGCCGGAGCGGTTCCCCAAGCTCAATGTGGTGTGGGTGGAAAGCGGGCTGGCGTGGATTCCGTTCCTGATGCAGCGTCTCGACCATGAGGCCATGCTGCGGCAGAACGAGTGCCCCGGGCTGAAGCGGCGGCCGTCGGAGTACATGCGGGAGATGTACTACACCTCGCAACCAATGGAGCAGACCGATCTGAAACTGCTGCAGGGCACCTTGGAGGCGATGAACGCATCGACGCAGCTGCTCTACGCGTCAGACTGGCCACATTGGGATTTCGATCCGCCGAGCTCGATCACACGGCTGCCGTTCCTGTCGACGCAGGACAAGCACAATATTCTCGGGCTCAACGCTGCGCGTGCGTTCGGGCTGCCGACCAAGCGCCTCCGGCCGCGCGCTGCCGACGTGCTGGCGCGGCGCGAGAAGGAGCTGGCACGTTGAGCGATCAGCCGACGTCGCTGCGCCCGGAAGTGAACGGCTTCGTTGCGCTTGCGGAAGCGGCACGAGACACGCCCGAGGATACCACTCTGCTCACGGACGAGGAGCTGATGGCGGCAATGACGGCCGCCGTCAGGCTCTACGCCGCGCGGGCGGAGGCGCTGGAACGGTTCGCACCGCCGATCGACAAGTCGAAGGTGATGCCGACGGAGGCTCTCAGGGCCATCTCGGAGATGATCCGCACCATCGACGTCAACATGTTCGATGTCTCGATGTGGCATGCGCGACAGGGCGGCTGAAAATGGGGACAGCCCCATTTTCGTCGGCTGTGGGATGCGCGTGCTGATTTGAACTGGAAAATGGAGCTGTCCCCATTTTCGCGTTTTCGGGAGGCGATGCCATGAGCGACGCCTATGATCCGGCCCGGGATGGCGCGCAGATGTCGTCCTCGGGCGGCATGAGCTACGGCGATTATCTCCATCTCGATGCGGTGCTCTCGGCGCAGCATCCGCGCAGTGCCGCGCACGACGAGATGCTGTTCATCATCCAGCATCAGACCAGCGAGCTGTGGATGCGGCTGACGCTTCACGAGGTGGATGCGGCGCGCCAGACATTGCGAGAGGAGAATTTCCGGCCGGCGTTCAAGATGCTGACCCGTGTCGCGCGCATCTTCGACCAGCTCAACCTGAGCTGGAACGTGCTGCGTACGATGACGCCGAGCGAGTACACGCAATTCCGCGACCAGCTTGGTACGTCGTCCGGCTTCCAGTCCCATCAGTACCGGCTGATCGAGTACGCTCTGGGCAATCGCAACACGGCGATGCTCAGGATCCACGAGCACCGGCCGGATCATCACCGGCTGCTGACGGACGAGCTGGCGCGGCCGTCGCTTTATCACGTCGCCCTCGATGCCCTGGCCCGCGAGATGGGCCTGACGTTCGATCCGGCCGTCTATCGGCTGGATGGTCCGCACGTGCCGGATGAGGCTGTCCGGCAGGCCTGGACGCGGGTGTATCAGGATCCGCATACGCATTGGAACCTCTATGAGCTGGCCGAGAAGCTGGTCGATCTGGAGGACTATTTCCGCCGTTGGCGCTTCAACCACGTGACCACGGTGGAGCGCATCATCGGTTTCAAGCGCGGCACCGGCGGCACCAGCGGCGTGCAGTATCTGCGCAAGATGCTGGAAGTCGAGTTGTTCCCCGAGTTGTGGCAGCTGCGCGGGAGCCTGTGACGATGGCCGCCGGGACATCCAGATCGCTGCCGATGAAGGAGCTGTTCGATCTGCCAGCGGGCGTCATCTATCTCGATGGGAACTCGTTGGGGCCGTTGCCGCGCTCGGTGGCTGCGCGCGTCGATGCGATGATCCGTGACGAA
Source organism: uncultured Alphaproteobacteria bacterium (assembly GCA_963825625.1). Taxonomy (GTDB): domain Bacteria; phylum Pseudomonadota; class Alphaproteobacteria; order Rhizobiales; family Hyphomicrobiaceae; genus CAMDPA01. Next base: position 193,060 of record CAWGUF010000019.1, read on the forward strand.
TGGGGGGAGCGGCTGATACGCGGCTGGAACGAGGCCGGCTGGATGGATCTGCCGCGCCGGCTGGGCGATGCGATCGGCAGACTGATCGGGGCTGCACCCGGCAGCGTGGTGACTGGCGATACGTTGTCGATCAAGGTCTATCAGGCGCTGGCGGCGGCGCTGGATCTGCGGCCTGGGCGCCGTGTCGTGCTTTCGGATACCGGCAATTTTCCCAGCGACCTCTACATGGCCGAGGGACTGATCGCGACGGCAGGCCAGCGTCACGAGTTGCGGGTTGTGGCGCCGGAGGATGTCGCGGCCGCAATCGACGAGAAGGTGTCGGTCGTCATGCTGACGGAGGTCGACTATCGCACCGGTCGCCGTCACGACATGGAGGCGATATCGCAGAGAGCGCGGGAGGCGGGAGCGGTCACCGTCTGGGATCTGGCCCATAGCGCCGGTGCGATCCCGGTCAACCTTGCCGGCTCGGGGTGTGAATTCGCTGTGGGCTGCACGTACAAGTATCTGAATGGCGGTCCCGGAGCGCCGGCCTTCATCTATGTCAGGCCGGATCTGATCGAGGGGGTGCGGCCGTCACTCGCGGGCTGGATGGGGCACGATGCTCCATTCGCGTTCGAGGCTGGCTATCGTCCGGCAGGCTCCATCGAGCGGATGCGCGTGGGCACACCGGCCGTGATCCAGATGACTGCGCTGGAGGAGGCGTTGAAGGTCTGGGATGGTCTCGACATGATGGATGTTCATCGTGCCAGCATCGAGCTGTCGGAGTTCTTCATTGCGCAGGCTGAGCAGCGCTGTCCAGCGCTTCGGCTTGTCAGCCCCAGGGACCCCGGCGCGCGCGGCTCGCAGGTCTCGTTCGCTTTCCCGCATGGATATGCTGCAATTCAGGCGCTGATCGAGCGTGGGGTGATCGGAGATTTCCGTGCGCCGGATATCATGCGATTTGGGTTCAGCCCGCTCTATCTGGATCGACAGGACGTGACGCAGGCTGTCGAGGTGATGGCGGAGGTGCTGGAGGGGGAGCATTGGCGCGAGCCGAGGTTCCAGACGAAGCGCCGGGTGACTTGACATCGGGGCGCATCAGGCTGTCCCAATCAGAGCGAAGTGGCAGGAGGAGACGCAAGATGCCGGATACGCATGTAGGCAGAGCTTCCGATTTTCCCGATCCGGGGCGCAAGGTGTTCGAGATCGACGGGGTGGAGTTCGGCGTATTCAAGCTGGGGGGCGAATTCTTCGCCTATCTCAATAATTGCCCGCACCTCGATGGCCCGGTGTGCCAGGGGAAGATGCTGCCCCTGGTGCTGGAGGACGTGAGGCCGGACCTTACCAGCGGCGGCATGGTGTTCTGCGAGACGAACCAGAACATCACCTGTCCCTGGCATGGCATGGAGTTCGACATCCGCACCGGCCGGCATCCCTTCGACAAGCGCTTCCGGCTCAAGAGCCTGAAAGTGCGCGTTGCCGACGATGCGCTGTACGTGGACGTGCCGCAAGGTCAACCACAGGCGCCGGCGGCCTGATCGGATGTTCGCGTGGAGGGTGGCGTGACAGCGAAGCGTTAACGATAATGCGCGAGACGAAAACGCGCACGCATGAATCGTGATCGCGGGTCTTTACAGCGACGGCGTTGGGGCTTATCTCCTGCAATTCGAAACCTGAACGTAGTGGCGGTCTCTGCTGGTCCTAGCAGCGCCTACTGGTTGAAACCCGACTGGTGGAGGTCCCATGAGATGGAGCGATTCCCGTCTGCGGCGCACTGATCGAAGGCGCTAAAGCCCGAGCATCCCGTGTTCGGCATCCGTCCGCACGCCGCAGCGCGCGCGGCGCATTGGTTTCTGAAGAACTTCCCTGGTGAGGTGGCCTACGCCTACAAGGCGAACCACTCGGTCTTCATGATCGGGGCGCTTTATGGCGCCGGCATCACGCAGTTCGACGTCGCCTCCTTGCCGGAGCTGGAGGACGCGGCGACCATTCCCGGCGTGCAAGCTGCACTTCATGCATCCGGTGAAGTCTCGCCGGGCGATCAGGCTCGCCTACCACGAGTACGGCATTCGCTGCTTTGCTCTCGACACCGAGGACGAGCTTGCGAAAATCCTGGAGGAGACGGGCAACGCGAAGGATCTGCAACTCTTCGTGCGTATTTCCGTCCCTGCCAAGGACAGCCGGGTGCCACTGGAGCGGAAGTTCGGGATCACGGGGCCGAAGGCTGCGAGGTTGCTCGTCAAGACCCGCCAGCACTGCGACGAGCTCGGACTGACATTCCACGTCGGCTCACAGACGACGACGCCGGATGCCTACATCTCGGCGCTGGAGGAATGCCGTAAGCTGATCGTCAAGGCTGGCGTGGTGGTGGATGCGATCGATGTCGGCGGCGGCTTTCCATCACGCTATACCGACAGCCATCCGTCGCCTTTGTCGGCGTTCGTGGAGGCGATCGGGGCGGCGTTCGAGCGCATGCCGGTATCGCATGACTGCCGTCTGATCTGCGAGCCCGGCCGCGCGCTGGTGGCGGAGGCGGAGAGCCTGGTCGTGCGGGTCGATGCCCGGCGTGGCGACGAGTTGTTCATCAACGATGGCAGCTACGGGGCGCTGTTCGATGCCGCACACCTGAACTTCGTGTTCCCTGTGCGTCTGGTGGGGCGGGATGTGCCGGTCTCCGAGCAGATGCATCCATTCGAGTTCTGGGGGCCGACCTGCAACTCGATCGATCGCATGAAGGGACCGTTCATGCTGCCGGCATCGGTGCGTGAAGGCGACTATCTGGAGATCGGCAATGTCGGCGCCTATGGCCGCGCCATTGGTGGCCGGTTCAATGGCTATGGCCAATACCAGGAGGCGATACTGGAGGACGAGCCGATGTTCTCCATGTATGCCGGACCCGAGGCCGCGGTGGCGAACGGGTAGACGATCAGGGTTCGGTAGAGATCGAGGATGGGGCCAGATCGACAGGTCTGGCTCCAATGCACAGGTGCTGCCATGAGCAAGAAGGGCAAGCGGTCAGCCCGGTTCGACTATCTGCCGGCAGAGGAGGCCTTCCTCGATCCCGAGCGCGCGGACCGGGATCGTCCGGAGGATGCGCGCGCGGTCGTCATTCCGTTCGGGCTCGAGGCCTCGGTGAGCTATGGCGGAGGGACGCGCAAGGGGCCGGACGCCATCCTGGCGGCAAGCCACCAGCTGGAAATGTTCGACGAGGAGCTTTGGCGCGAGCCCTACCTCGACTACGGCATCGCCACCCTGAAAGCGCCGGGCCCGGTGAAGGCGGTCGACAAGTCGCTCGACCGGCTGGAGGAGACGGTCGAAGCCGTGCTCGCCGCGGATCGCTTTCCTTTCGTGCTGGGTGGGGAGCACTCGATCACGGCAGGGGCAATCCGGCCGTTCGCGAGGCGCTATCCGGATCTGGCGGTGCTGCAGTTCGATGCTCACGCCGACCTGCGCGACGGCTATCTGGGAGAGCATTACTCGCATGCTTCCGCGATGCGGCGGGTGCTCGACCACAAGTCGGTCACGCTGGTATCGGTGGGGATTCGCGCGATCTCCAAACCGGAGGCGGACTTCCTGTTCAACAACAGGCGCCGGATCCACATGCACTTCGCGCACTCACAGCACGTCTGGGATGTGGAGCAGATCGTCAAGCCGCTGACGGGCCGACCAGTCTATGTGACATTCGATATCGATGCTCTCGACGGCTCGGTGATGCCTGCAACCGGTACGCCGACCCCAGGCGGCATGGGCTATTGGCAAGCCCTGGAAATCCTGCGGCGGACAGCGGAGGTTTCCACGATCGTCGGTGCCGATCTGGTTGAGCTTGCTCCCTTGAAGGGCATGCATGCGTGCGATTTTCTCGCAGCCCAGCTTGCCTACAAGATGATGAGCTACGCGCTTTCGGGCACCGCGCCGCGCGTAGGCGGGGAGGTATGAGGCGCACGTTTGGGCGCGTGGCGTTCTACTCGGCGCTCTATGCCCTGGCGAAGCGTGCGTAGATGTATGTCTCCTGACTGCGCTCAAGGCGCCTGCGCCGGTTGCGGGCGCGGTTCGCCATCAGCATGAGAACGGCGATCATGGCGAAAATGGCCATCGCGGTGCAGGAGAGCACCAAAAAGCTTTCCTCCGGGCTCGCTTCGCCAACTATGGCAACGCGATGGAGCACCTCGAACACCGACTCGTTGCCCATGTTCATTTGTTCCTTCTGGACGGGTTTCAATCCGCATTCTGTCTGTCTGTATGCGGCGTCAAGAAGCATAAAATTTGAATCAAATTCAAGGCCGGACAATCCGTTCCCTTATCGAATTGTTACATTGGGTGCTGGCTCGTTTACAGTTGCCGGCGCATCCTGGTGATGAGACCGAAACCCTGATTTCGCAACAGCGGGCGCTCGCGATGCAGGTGCCCCTCTCGGGCGGCCTATCGTTTCAGGATCTGCCGCAGGCGGTCGATGACCGGCTTGGGTGTCGCAAACATCTCGCTCATCAACTGCTGCATCTGGGCACCGTTGGTCGGCCGGGCTGGCCCTTTCATGATCTTGATCGTCTCATCCACGACGGCTTTGTCCGCCATCGTATCGTTGAAGGCCTTGCGCAATTCGGCCAGGCGGTCGGCCGGCAAACCGGGGGGGCCGAGATAGGCATTCGACAACGCCAGGGGAGCAAACAGCAGCTTCAGCATCTGCTTGTCCGCGGTGGTTTTTGCCAGGTCTATCGCGGAGGGAAGATCGGGGAAGTCGGGATGCTTCTCGGTACCCATTTGCATCAGGTAAACGATCTTGTTGTCCCGAATCCAGTCTGCCTTGACGCCTCTCAGGCTCGACCATGTCCAGCCGCAACGCCCATGCGTTTCCCCGCGCTCCATTGCGATTGCCGTCTCTCGGGTTCCCCGATAACCGGTGATGACCTTGAACTTCGTTCCGAGCACTGCGTTGATCACGACGGGATAGATGTCGGTGGTGGATCCGGCTCCGGTACCGGCTACGGTCATCTCTCGTTGTTTCGCATCTTCAAGTGTCTTGAAGCCCGAGGAATGCCAAGCCAGACACATGCTGACGTCCTTGGTCCAGGCTCCGATCGATGCGAAATCGGTCATCTGGTAGCTGATTTTGCGGCTGCCGATCAGTGGCTCCAGCAGAGGGCCGGAGGGAATTGTGGCGATCGTGGTGCCGTCCTTTGGGGCTACTCCGGCGAGGTAGTCCAGCACGCGAATGCCGCCGGCGCCGGGCATCAGTTGTGGTGTGATGACGGGATTGCCGGGCACGTGACGGGCCAAGTGCCGAGAGAAGATTCGCGCCGCCGTATCGAGGCCGCCTCCAGCGGTGCCGCCAATGAGCAGCGTGATCTGCTTGCCCTTGAAGAACGGGTCGGCCGCGCTCGCCATGGTGGAGGCAGCCAGCGGCAGAATGCCGGCGATGGCGAAGATCGCGACCGAGCGGCGGAGCCGCAGATGTTTCCTGAGCATGTGTCCTCCCTGCTGCCAGCGGCTTCGGTTATTCGGTTGAGTCCGGATTGCCAGCAGCGCGCAGATGTTTTCCTAAGCGTTATAGCCTCGTAAATCTCCTGTCGCCAGATGCTGCGCAACGTCTTGACAGCGGATCGGCCACACACCCATAAGGGTGGCCCGATCTGATAGGGCGGTTAGCTCAGCGGTAGAGCACACGCTTCACACGCGTGGGGTCACAGGTTCAATCCCTGTACCGCCCACCACGGTCGGGTCGTTCCTGCCGATCGATACCGGCCAATCACGCTGCCTCGCGAATGGTCGTAGCTGCAGGGGCTCGGCGTGTCAGAAAATGCTCGACTCGCCACGCGCCATAGGCAATATCACCTAGCGAAAATTCAAGGGTCGATACCCACGTTGTTCGCGTAGGGACGTGCTTCCGCGGAAGCACGGAGGCAATCTGAATTTCAATGGTGGCTAGGCAGCGTGGAGTGTGCAATGCGGTTGACTGCAAATTCTCCCAAAGTCCTCAATCGGCTGGTGCCCGGGTGCGCCGTGCTAGTGCTGGCCGGGTTGCTGGCTGGCGGCGCGACGGCGCAAAAGGGGCCGCAGCCCGCACCTGCGCCTGTGCAGCCGCAGGCTCAGAAGAGCCAGGAGTACGTTCCTGAGGAAGGCCAGGAAGGCAAGGACGTCATCTGGCTGCCAACGGCAGATGCGCACGTTGCACGCATGCTCGACATGGCGAAGGTGAAAGCGTCCGACCATGTGATCGACCTGGGCTCGGGGGATGGACGCACGGTGCTGGCGGCGGCGAGGCGCGGGGCCAAGGCGCACGGCATTGAATACAATCCGGATATGGTCACCTTATCCCAACGGCGCGCGCAGCAGGCTGGCCTTGCAGAGCGGGCTACATTTGAAAAGGCCGACATCTTCGAGACGGATTTTACTAAGGCTACGGTGCTGACGCTGTTCCTGCTGCCCGAGCTGAATCTCAAGCTTAGGCCCAAAATCCTCGACATGAAGCCGGGAACCCGCGTCGTCTCCAACACTTTCGACATGGGCGAATGGAAGGCCGACAAGGTCTCGCAGTCGAAGGCGAAATGCTCTCAGTACTGCACCGGCTATCTGTGGATCGTGCCCGCCAAGGTGGCAGGGAATTGGACGATGGGCAACGGCGCAACATTGAAGCTGGAGCAATCGTTCCAGTTCGTTACCGGTACGCTGACCCGGAAAAATGGCAAGTCCGTTCCGATCAAGGGCGGCAAGCTGGATGGTGATCGTATCAGGTTCACTGCTGGCGGTCGCACTTATTCGGGCCGTGTCTCAGCGGATTCGATCCAGGGCGTTGCAAAGCGCAAGGGCGGCGGTTGGAAGGCAACGCGTGCGTCCAGCTGAGTGCGGATCATGCAAGCCGGACTGATGGGTGGTGATCGAGGAAACCGCTGCGTTTCGAGGGCAGTTAAAGAGCGGCTTTCTCGATCTTGATCGCCCCAGCACGTCGCTGGATTTGCGTGGCTGTGCGTTTGGACGTCCGCTTGAGGCATCCGCGGAAAGACTGAAGCGGACACGGCTATACCGCCACACCAGAGCAGGAACACGCACCGCATGGCCGAGGCAGGAGCATCGACTGCCGCATCACCGCTGAAGCAGATCACCACGCTTGATGCCGTCTCGTTTGCGATCGGCGTGGTGGTTGGGATCGGCATATTCCGGACGCCGCCGCTTGTCGCATCGACCGCAGGCAGCGAGGCCTGGATGCTCGCTGCCTGGCTGCTGGGTGGGTTCGCGATGCTGGTCGGAATGTTGTGCTATGCGGAGCTTGCAAGCGCACGTCCCCATGTCGGCGGGGAATACCACCTTTTGCGTGCGGCTTACGGTCATCGGGTGGCGGTGCTATTCGCGTGGGCGCGCGGTACGGTGATCCAGACCGGGGCAATCGCGGCGGTTGCTTTTGTGTTCGGCGAATATGCGCAACAGGTCTTTTCTCTGGGTGCCGGCGGCACAACGATTTGGGCGGTCGCCGCCGTCGTTCTCGTCACCTTCGTGAATCTCGCCGGCACCGTGCCGGGCAAGACAGTGCAGGTGGCGACAGCGGCCGCGACCGTCGGCCTTGTTTCGCTGCTCATTGCAGGGGCGGCGTTGCTCGCGCCGGCTGCCGCGCCTGCTGCGCCCGTGCAGGCCGCGCCGGGCGGCGGGGCATTCGGTCTTGCGATGGTGTTCGTCCTGCTCACGTATGGTGGATGGAACGAGATCGCCTACTTGTCGGGCGAGATGAAGGACGTGCGCCGCACCATGATACGGTCTGCAGTCCTGGCAACGTTGATCGTGACCGTTCTGTATGTCGGGATCAACCTGGCCTACCTGCATGTGCTGGGCTTCGAGGGGCTGAAGGCGAGCAAGGCCGTCGGCGCCGATCTGATGCGGGCTATCGCGGGCCCGGCCGGGTCCACGGTGCTGTCGCTGATCGTCTGCATTGCGGCCCTTTCGACGCTTAACGCGACAGTTTTCACGGGCGCCCGGGTCTATTTCGCGATCGGCAACGATGTTCCGCTCGTTCGCGCGCTTGGCATATGGAATGCGGCGGGCGACAACCCCCGGAATGCATTCCTGCTGCAAGGTGCAATTGCTTTGGGCCTGGTTGGCTTCGGGGCAACGACGCGCGACGGTTTCAGTGCGATGGTCGATTACACCGCGCCGGTGTTCTGGCTGTTTCTGCTGGGGGTGGCATTGGCCGTGTTCGTGCTGCGTGTGCGGGAGCCGGACCTGCCGCGACCGTTCAACGTGCCGCTTTATCCGTTAACTCCACTCCTGTTCGTCGCCGTGTGCGGCTACCTGCTCTACTCGAGCCTCGCCTATACCGGATTTGGCGCCCTGTTCGGGCTCGCGGTGCTGGCCGCCGGAATTCCGCTTGCCTGGCTGCAGTCCAGGCCAGTGCACTCTCAGCAATAATGCCACTGTGTTGGCGACTTGCAGCGCGGGATGCTTCACCGGGTCACTTGACGATGGCAGGTCGGGCATGGCCAAGTTGTCGGCATGAGCATCGAGATCACAACGGACGCGGTCGCCCAGCGAGAGCAACACCGCGATGTGTTCAAGGCCATGCGGACCGGGTGGCGGCAACAATGTCCCGCTTGCGGTCAGGGCCGTTTGTATGAGCGTTATCTCAAGACGGTGGATAGGTGCGCCACATGCGCGACGGATCTGCACCACCATCGGGCAGACGACGCTCCGCCTTATTTCACGATGATGGTCGTCGGTCACGTCCTGGTTGGCGGTGCGTTATGGCTGGAGCAGGCCGTGAAACCCAGCCTCTGGCTGCATTTCGCGATCTGGATGCCGCTCACCATCGTGCTGTCGCTGTGGCTGCTGCCGCGGATCAAGGGAACGCTCGTCGGGCTGCAATGGGCCTGCCGTATGCACGGCTTCGGTAGCGGCAAGGATCCTGGCACACCGGATGAGATCGAGCCGACCAGTGAGGCTGCGGGTGGATTGGGAAGGCGACTATGAGCGAGGGCAAGGGGGCAAAACCAGCGGGGAGCGGATCTGCGTCGGGTGGAGACCCGCTTGCAGTCAAGCCGAGAGATAGCGCCACGCTGATCATTGTCGACACCACTGCGGGCGAGCCGCGGATACTGATGGGCAAGCGGCGCATGGACCAGGTGTTCATGCCTGGCAAGTATGTTTTTCCAGGCGGTCGTGTCGATGAGACGGATGCCGGCGTCGAGAGTGCCGACGAGTTGTCTGAGGAGGACCACGCGAAGCTGCTCATCGACATGCTCGATCAGCCCTCGCCGCATCGCGCCCGTGCCATTGCGCTGGCTGCCATTCGCGAGACCTACGAAGAGTCCGGCCTCGTGATCGGCGCGCCTGGGAAGCCGACGCGTACGGTCAGCTCCGTGGTCTGGGATAGCTTTTTCGGGCTGGGTTTCGTTCCGTCGCTGAGCTGCCTCAGGTTTTTTGCGCGGGCAGAGACGCCGCCCGGGCGGCCACGGCGCTATGACAGCAGGTTCTTCTATGTCGATGTATCTGCCGTGGCGCATCGGGGGGAGGCGCTCGACGAGGAGTTGTCGAGCCTGGATTGGTTCACCTTCGAGGAGATGCGCGCTCTGGATCTTCCGGCGATAACCCGCGTGGTGCTGGAGGATCTGATCGACCGGCTCGAGCTCGATGGCCGGGGGCACGAGGCGGGAGGGCCGATAGCGGTCCCCTTCTACAGCCATCGCGAGGGGACATCACGGCGCCGGCTGCTCACCTTGGGTGGGAACAAAAGCTGATCGTTTGCTGGGCGTCTGTACGTAACATCTTGAATTATATTGCTTCCGTTCCTATGTGAGGGAGGTCGGCCAGTCGCGCCAGCACGCGAAACCGCTCCTATTGGAGCGGGTCCACTTCGAACGGTTATGTTGAAGCGCTGCCAGCTGTTGTTCGAGCGAGCGAGTCACGGTTTCGGTGGGTTCCCCGCAGCCGATCGCACGTCCGCTGCGCGACCTGAGGCCGTAGGTCCTAACGGAGAAGCCGGACTTCCTTCGTGGCAGCCCTTCCGTGGTTGCGCATCGGCTAGCCGGTATATCAGCCAGAGCAATGAGCAAAAGAGCAAAGACAGACCAGCCGAAGCCCGAAGTCGACAGCGAAGTCAAAATGCGAAAGTGCCTGATGTGCCGTCGTTCGTTCCAGAGCGCCTGGTCGGGCGAGCGGGTCTGCCGCCGCTGCAAGGCGACTGCGGCCTGGCGTTCGGGCTGAGAAGCGATCGTTTTACCGGTCAGCGCCCGAGGCCCGTCCGATACCAGGCCAGCATCTGCTCGCTCGTCAGGAAGCGGGTCGTGTGGGCCTCGGCTTCAGCGGCATTTGCTGCCTGCAATAATGGCGGTTGCGACGACCGCATCGCAGCGGTCGTTAAGACCGTAGCTGACGCCCATCTGCCCGTCCGCCGACGCGCCGGGCTCAATGCTGTAGTGCCGCACGCGGCCCTTCAGCCACGACACGGTAATCGGGCGGCCGGCTCCCAGTGGCATATGCCGCTTGGTGAGAAGGGTCATATCGCCGATGCGCTCGAGTTCCGGATCGTCAGCCACCCCGGTCTCGCAGTTGCAGAAGCCGACCTTGATACGCACATAAATGGTGATGTCCGTGCCACATCTGGCGGCCGGGCAGGTGAATGACTTGCTGGGCCACCAGGGGTCTATCCGCAACGGCCAATGGCGTTCGGTCCAGCCAGAGTCGGTCGGCAACCGGAGGGGGGCCAGCGGGCCTGTACTCACGGACCATTGATAGGCGGCGACGGCGAGGACCCCGATGGCCATGGCCAGCCCCGTCACCACGAGTTCGCTGCGCTTCATCCCCTCTCCTCATGGCCCGTCGCGCCGCACCCGGACTCTAACCGTCAGGTGAGCACCACAAGCCAAGTAACCAGTTATTTACTTTTCCGCCAATGCAAGCAGAGACAATTGGATTGCCAGTCGAACTTACAATTCAATTTCGGCGCAACTGATAATGGCCTGTTTACTCTAGGACAATATGAGATGTAGTATGCTGCAGTGGTTGTATGCCTCGCGGTCTTGTGGTGGGCACCAGCCGGTGCGCCAGGACCGCAGCGGGAGTCGGGTATCATGAAAGCAAGGATGATTGCCATAGGCGCGGGGGTCCTGACCATCGGTGGAGGCGCACTGCTGGCCGCCGTGACGTCGCCGGGTCAATTCGCGAACCTGTCCTTTCTCGGGGGACCGTTAGCGGATGCGGCGTCCGAGGCGATCCCTACCAAGGATGCCAAAGCGACGGCAGTCTCGCGTGAGGGCAGCCGGCTAGCGGCCAGAACGTCAGCAGGCGAGACGACGCGCGGCGCGGCACGAGAGCCCAACTTCGGGTCGTCGGCAGCGGCGAAACTTCCGGTTTTCGACGTGGCTCGTCTGAGCTCGAACGGCGCATCAGTGTTCGCCGGGCGGGCGGCTCCGGGGCAGATGCTCAGTGTGCATGTGGGCGGCAATTCCGTCGGCACTGTGAAGGCGGATGCCAACGGCAGCTGGTCGCTGGTGACGGAGGCGGCAATTTCCGATCTCAACGCCAAGCTCGCCCTGCGCATCGTTACCGATGACGCGCGACCTGCGGCAGGCGAGACAGTGCGTGTGGCGGCGGCAAAGCCGCGCGACGGCAAGTTGACTGCGGGCGAGGTCAATACTGGCATGATGACCAGACTGCAGGGGCTCGTCGACGAAGCACGGAATTCAAATCAGGCGCGCACGGATGAGGCCAGGGTCGCAGGCAATGCGGCGTCCGTTGCAACAAAAATCACGCCGGCCGCCGGAGCTGGTGACAAGGCCAAGATGAGTGGGACGGAAGCTCAGTCGATCCGGCTTGCCGCGGCTGCTGCGCCTGTGACGCCGTCGTCGATCAGGCCTCAAGGCGGTGAGATCTCCGTACCGGTACCGATTCAGTTCGTGTTCCGTGAGGCGAGCTTCACGCCGAGCGGCGAGCAGGCCATGGGTCTGTTGCTGCAGTACCTGAAGCTGAAGAATTTTGCCAAGGTCACGCTGAGTGGGCACGCGGATGATCGCGGTACGGTAAAACTCAACATGCGATTGTCGAGGGAGCGGCTGGCTGCCGTCCGAGCGTATCTGCGCAAGAACGGCTACAAGGGCAAACTCGTTCTGTTGGCCAAGGGTGAATCCGAGCCGTTCAAGGGCGTCGACAGATCGCGGTTCTCGCGCGATGAGCTTTACCAGCTCGACCGCCGCGTCGAGCTTCGGGTGAAGAACTAGACCGTATTCATCACCTCTATGCGGAAGCGAACTGTCGTTCTCGCTCACGTGCCGTTCCGGCCTGAAGGTCGGGCACTCCGCGGGGGCGGCGCAGTTATTGCTGGCCCAGAGACTGCGCCGCTTTTGGGGTGCGCTCTGGACAACAGCCCGACGCTGCTTTCTTGGGGCGCTCCGGGCAACAGCCCGACCTGCTTTGGGGCGCTCCGGGCAACAGCCCGACGCTGCTTTGAGCGGCGCTCCGGGCAACAGCCCGACGCTGCTTTGAGCGGCGCTCCGGGCAACAGCCCGACGCTGCGCGGCGGATCGCTGTTGGGTTCGCTGAATCAGCGTCGGCTAACGTCGAATGCTATTATCCAGCCATGCTGCCGCGGCAGCGGGAGTGGCGCCGTCGCTGACCTTGCGGTTGGCCTCCTGCATCGCTGCAACGTCGATGCGTCCGGCGAGCGTCGACAACACCTGAAGCAGCGCCTTGTCGCCCGCGCGCCTGGGGGAGACCAGAACAATCGCGTCATAGGGTGGAATGGCCTGTCGCGGGTCGGCCAGCACCGTGAGGCCGTACTTGGCGATGCGGCCATCGCTCGTATAGGCGGAGATGATGTCGACCTCGGCGGCGGCGGCGGCTGGATACATGAACTCGGCCTGCATCTGGCGCTCGACCCTGAATGCCAGACCATACGAGGTCTTGATCGCCTTCCATTCCGGACGGCCAAAGAATTCGTAGTCGCCAGCAATACTCAGGCGGCTTGCCACCGGCGTCAGGTCGGCGATGGACGATAGCCGCAGCTGCTTTGCGCGCTGGCTCGAGACTGCAAGGCCATATGCGTTCTCGAAGCCCAGTCCGCCGGCCATCGAGATGCCGTGCGTGCGTTGCAGCCAAGTGGTCACTTCCGAAAGGACCTCGTTGCGCGGTTTCACGTCGGCTCGTTTCATCTGGTTCGCCCAGATCGTGCCGGTGTAATCGATATAGACGTCGATTTCCCCGGCAGCGAGGGCATCGAACACCACCGCAGAGCCGAGACCGTCGCGCACGGTGGAGGCAAGGCCCTGTGCCTTCAGGCGTTGTGCGATCAGGTTGGCGAGCACGAACTGCTCGGCGAATGGCTTGGTGCCGATCACATAGCCGGTAGCGGGACGGGCGAGCACCGGCGCAAGCGAGACAAGTGCGATGGCAGCCAGTCCGCCGGCGCCGAGCAAGGTACGGGACCGACGGCGCGCGGCGTAACCGTGCTCGATCAATGCCAAGAATTGATCAACAAGCAGAGCGAGGGCGGCAGCGGCAATGCAGCCGACAAGGACGAAGATCCAGTTCTGGGTCTGCAGGCCGGTGAAGATGTAGTTGCCGAGGCTTGTCTGGCCGATCGGCGTCGACAAGGTCGCGGTGCCGATAACCCAGACCGCCGCGGTTCGGATGCCGGCCATGATGACCGGCATTGCCAGCGGCAGCTCGACGAGTGTCAACATCTGGCGTTGTGTCATGCCGACACCGGTTGCCGCCTGTCTGATGGCGGGATCGATTCCCGTGAGGCCCGTGATGGTGTTACGTACGACCGGCAGCATGCTGTAGAGCGCGAGCGCCAGCACCGACGGGAGAAATCCCAGTGCGGAGAAAGACAGCCCGGTGAGGCTTTCGCTCAAGGCCGCAAGGCCCAGCAGTAGCGGATAGAAGAGCGCGAGCAGGGCGAGGCCGGGAATGGTCTGCACGATGCTTGTGGCGGCGAGCAGGGTGGTGCGCAGCAGCGGTCGGTTGAGCGACAGGAAGGCAAGCGGAAGACTGATCAGCAGGCCGATGGCGAGGGCCGTCATGCTGACCAGGATGTGGTTGCCGAGGTAATCGGGCAATCGCGAGATCGCGTCCTGCAGGCCGGTGGTGCTCACGGACCGGTCTCCTGCGGCGAGCGCGGCTGTGGCGATGGTGCGAACAGTCTGGAGACACGCTCGGCATGACGGCGCGGAGCGGCCATCAGATTACGGACGTAGGGATGATCGTGACCAACAAGCTCGGCCGGTCGACCATCCGCGATGATGTGACCGGCATCGAGCACCGCGATGCGATCGGCCAGCTCCAATGCCTCGAGCATGTCGTGGGTGATCATGACCGTGGTCAGGCCGAGGCTGGCGTGCAGGCGGCGATAGTCTTCGCCCAATGCGTCGCGGGTGAGGGGATCGAGGGCAGCAAACGGCTCGTCCATCAGTACGATCTCGGGCCCGGCAGCCAGCGCCCGGGCGAGCCCAACACGCTGGCGCTGTCCGCCCGACAGCTGATGGGGGAAGCGCGCGCGCAGCCCCGGCTCGAGGCGGATCAGCTCGAGCAACTCGTCCACACGCGCCGTCCTGCGATCGGCCGGCCAGTCCAGCAGGCGCGGGGTGATCGAAATATTCTCGCCAACCGTCATGTGCGGGAACAGACCGACTTCCTGGAACACGTAGCCTATGCGCCGGCGAAGTGCGACCGGATCCAGGCCGAGAACATCCTCGCCGTTGATGCGGAGGGTGCCCGACGTCGGCTCGGAGAGGCGGTTGATCAGCCGCAAGAGTGTGGTCTTGCCGGAGCCAGAGGCCCCGACGAAGGCGACAAACTGCTTTTGCGGCACCGAGAGATCAATGCGGTCGAGGACAAGAGGGCCGTCGCCAAACCGCTTGGTGACGGCGGCAAGCTCTATGGCAGGGGCAGCCGTCATCTCGGCCCGACATGTGGGGTATGCGCAGGAAACGAGCGGGAAAGACATTCTTCATGCGTCAGACAAAGCTGACCGGCGCCGGTGCGAGGCATGGTGCTCATCCTTCTCGCGGCTGGCGCCTGGTCATGAAGGCAAGCCGCTCGAACAGGTGCACGTCCTGCTCGTTCTTGAGCAGTGCGCCGTGCAGGGGCGGGATGAGTTTTCGAGTGTCTTTCTCGCGCAGTGTCTCGGGACTGACGTCCTCGTTCAAGAGCAGCTTGATCCAGTCGAGCAGCTCAGAGGTCGACGGCTTCTTCTTCAATCCGGGGACGTCGCGAATATCGTAGAATACGCGAAGTGCTTCCTCGACCAGCCGGCCCTTGAGACCGGGAAAGTGGACATCGATGATGCGGCTCATGGTGTCGGGATCGGGAAACTTGATGTAGTGAAAGAAGCAGCGGCGCAAGAAGGCGTCAGGCAACTCCTTCTCGTTGTTCGAGGTGATGATGACGATGGGCCGGCGCTCGGCCTTGATCGTCTCGCCGGTCTCGTAGACGTGGAACTCCATTCGGTCGAGCTCCTGCAACAGGTCGTTGGGGAACTCGATGTCAGCCTTGTCGATCTCGTCGATCAGCAGCACGGGACGCGCCTCGCTGACGAATGCGTCCCAGAGTTTGCCGCGTTTGATGTAGTTCGCAATGTCTTTCACCCGCTCGTCGCCAAGCTGGCTATCGCGCAAGCGCGACACCGCGTCGTACTCGTAAAGCCCTTGCTGGGCCTTGGTGGTCGACTTGACGTGCCATTCGATGAGCGGTGCGCCAATCGCCTTGGCAACCTCTATGGCCAGCACCGTCTTGCCGGTGCCGGGCTCACCCTTCACCAGGAGAGGGCGCTGCAGTGTGATGGCGGCGTTTACCGCCATGTTCAGGTCGTCGGTTGCGACATAGCCGGCGGTACCGGCAAATCTCGGCGTGGCTTCGGACATGCGGTTGCCTTGCTCGCGATAGGGGGCTGATCAGGGGGCGGTGGCCTCGGCTGCCCAGGATCAGACCGGTTTTCAGAAGTCGTATGGCTTGCCGGCGTAATCCTCGAATACGCCAGTTGTCTGCAATGACAGCATCTCGATACGGCGTATGAGACCTTTGGCGCTGTCATCGGGCGTCACGGGGGCGGAGCGGCCGCCCATATCGCTGGAGACCCATCCGGGGTGGTAGATGCCGACTGCAATGCCCTTGGACTTCAGTCCGTTCGCCAGGTTGAGACCGAGGTTTGCCGCACCTGCCTTGGACACCCGATAGGCCAGAGTGTCGCCGGTGGCGTATGTCGACGAGCCCATCATGGACGATATGATCGCCAACTTGCCCGATTTTGCGCGCTTCAACGCCGGCAGAAAGGCACGGGCGGTGAAGAAGGGGCCGGCGACGTTCGTCATCAGCAGGCGCTGCCATTCCGCCGCATCGTGGCCAGCATCCTCTATGCCACCGCGGCTCGACATGATGCCGGCGTTGCAGATCACGATGTCGATTGGCGCGTTTCCAATTGCCGCGGCGGCAGCAGGTGCGGATGCCTCGTCGGTAACGTCCAGGGCGACGATGCTGATGCGATCGCCGGTCTTGGCGGCAAACTCGCGAAGCGCGGTTGCGCCGGCTGGGTCGCGCACGCACGCGATCACATTGTCGCCACGTGCTGCGTACTGCCGGACGAGAGCCAGGCCGATGCCGCGGCTGGCTCCTGTTACGAGGACTGTCGTCATTGTTGTTGCCGCTGCCTGCGCCTGCATGGTCTGTTGAGTTGCTCAACATTTAGCATGCTGATGGCTGTCATGCGACCCAAACCGGCTTTCTGGTTGCAAGCCATGGCAGGAGGTGCGGGAACGGGTAAACGCCACTCCCAGTGGGCATGGGAGTGGCGTTCCGGCGCGGTTGCGCCGTGTCGCGGGGACTGTTGTCGGCACGCACTTCGAATGCTGCCCGGGCAGGGTGTGGGGAGCGGACCCGGGTCAGCTGTCGTGCCTGCAGTCCCCGCTGTGGGGAGAGTGAGATGTGAGCCGATTTCTCCTCTGTTGAGCGGCCTCGGAAGAAGGGCGCGGCTTGGGAAGCTGAGTTGGCCCGCGGTGCTCGCGCGGTGTGGATAGTTATGACGCAGACTCTTAAATACACGGTAAACGAGCAAAAAATCATAAATGCTATTTTGGGTTGCGTTCGGCCGATGCTCGCTCAATCCTCTGAAATTAAACCAAGTTCCGACCGTTGTTCAGTACTGCTTGACTGTCTCGCCGGACTGAATAAAAGGGGCCTCACTATACCTTTGTCGAATTGTCGCACCTCCAGTAGAAGGCGGGATTGCACGTGAGCACAACGCGCCGAAGCTCCTCAGCGAAGACCAAGACGGCGGCTCGCGCCGGCTCCAGACGGTCGGCAGCATCCCCCAAGGCCCAGACAAGCAAGGCCAAGCCGGCAGCAAAGAAGACCGGACCGGCAAAAAAAGCGGCAGCGGCACGTCAGAAGCCCTCGGTGGCGAGCAAGAAGAAGCCTGCGACCGGCAAGAAAGTCTCAGCGACCCGCACCAGCGCGCCTGCTCGAAAGCGAGCCGGTGGCACCGCGGCTGCTCCCAGAAAGGCAGTAAAGAAAGCTGCCAAGGGGCCAGCGACGCGGCCGGCTACGAGGCGGGCGACGAAAGCGGTGGCGCGCAGGAGTGCAGACAGGCGGTCTTTCGCGGGACGTTCCAAGACGGCGGTTGGCAAGCCGGCGGCAAAGTCATTGCGCTCCAGCAAGAGCGTGACTTCGACAAAGACTGCGGGTCGGGCAAGCGAACGCGCCAAGGCGACAACTGCAACGAAGGCCAAGGCCAAGGTCAAGGCTGGTCGCAAGGCCGCCGCCAAGAAGCCGAGGAAGACATTCACCCGAGCGGCTGCCAAGGCCAAGGCGCCGACTTTGAGGTCGAATGGCTCCGTTAAGGTCCAGCGCAACAATACGAAATCTCCAGAACGGAGTGTGGCGATCGGTGGCGAAGTCACGGTCGATGCTTCGGCCAAGGTGGCGGAATC
This sequence comes from uncultured Alphaproteobacteria bacterium, assembly GCA_963825625.1. GTDB lineage: Bacteria > Pseudomonadota > Alphaproteobacteria > Rhizobiales > Hyphomicrobiaceae > CAMDPA01. Next base: position 210,936 of record CAWGUF010000019.1, read on the forward strand.
CAGCATCGTGCTGCCCGACAACTATCGTCCGAGCGACAGCGAGCCGTTCATGAACGATCGGCAGCGTCAGTATTTCAGGCGCAAGCTTGTGAACTGGAAAGAGGATATTCTGCGCCAGACACGCGAGACGTTGCAGGGCATGCACGATGAGACCGTGCAGTATGCTGATCTCGCAGACAGGGCGACCTCCGAGACGGACCGGGCGCTGGAGCTCAGGGCGCGAGACCGTCAACGCAAGCTGATTGCCAAGATCGATGCGGCACTTGCCCGTATCGAGGACGGCTCATACGGCTATTGCGAGGAGACGGGAGAGCCGATCGGGCTGCGGCGGCTGGATGCGCGTCCGATCGCAACGCTGACCGTCGAGGCGCAGGAGCGACACGAACGCAACGAGCGCGTCCATCGCGAGGACTGACCTCTCAGCCTCCAGATCACCAATTGCGCTGGCCGTCCCGACTGATCTGCCCCGCACGGTGGTAGGACCGGCAAGGATGGGCGAGCGGTCACGCCCAGTTCGTCTGAATGCGCCGGCATCGGTAGAGGCACAGCGGGCATCAGGGGGCGGCGCAAGCAAGCGCTTCTCAACCGTCGTTCTCGGCCGCCCGCGTGCGTTGCCGCTCCTCCATTGCTGCCATCACGGCTTTGGCGCACCGGTTCCAAGTCCTTCAAATGAAGATCGCGCTGAGGGAACGGGATTTCGATCGACGCCGCCTTGAAGGCCTTGACGATTCCGAATGCCAATGCGGTCTTGACAGACAGGTTCTTGGTCACATCGGCGATGTAGACATTGAGCACGAGGTTCACCGAGCTGTCGCCGAACGAATCGAAGTGAACGAATGGTGCGGGATAGGCGAGCACGGACGGATTTTCGGTTGCCACGCGCAGCATTGCCTGGCTTGCCACGTCAGGATCGGCCGCATAGCTGATGCCGACTGGCAGCCTGATGCGCCCCATGCCGTCGCGCAGTGTCCAGTTCTTGACACGATTGACGATGAGCTCAGCGTTGGGAACCACCACACTGGCGCGGTCGAAGGTCTCGATCTCGGTTGAGCGGACGCTGATGCGGCGCACGATGCCTTCGTCCGGCCCGACCACGATCCAATCGCCGACTTTCACCGGGCGCTCGAACAAGAGGATCAGGCCCGACACGAAGTTGTTCACGATCGATTGCAGGCCGAATCCGATGCCAACCGAAAGGGCGCCGGCCACCAATGCAAGATTGGTGATGTCGAAACCCGCATAGGACATTGCAATCAGGGCGGCCAGCGCAGTGCCGAGGTAGCCGATCACTGTATCGATCGAATTCGAGATGCCGGGGTCCATCCGCGCCGGCATCAGGACCGAGTCCTTCAGCCAGCGCTGGAACAGCCGCGTGACTAGCACGAGCGCCACGAACAGCAGGATGGCGATCACGATGCTGGCGAGCGAGATCTTGAATTGTCCGACCTCGAAGCCGAATACGACCGAGCCGAATTTGTCGCGGATATCCTGACCGGAAAACCCCCACTGCAGCATGACGAATGGAATGGCCAACATGAGCAGCAGCAGGGTGAGCGCCAGCTCCGTCAGACGGGCGAGGGTCTGGCGGCGCGTGCCGTCGAGCCCGAACTGTGTCTCGAGGAGCTCTCCTACAGGCAATCCCGCATCACGCGGCTCACGGGTGAAGGCCCGGATCGCGAGATAAAGCAGCCCCGTCACGACCAGGACCACGCCGGTGACGATGGTCTGATGCGCGATGAAGCGACCGAGTGCGATGTAGCCCATGAGCGTCGCGGTGACGATGGCAGCGACCACCAGCCAGATCGGCGCCTTGATCCACAGCGGTCTGGTTCGAGAGACGACGCCGGGCTCACTGTTCTGGCCGACGAGCGGGGTCAGCGCGATTGCGGCGAACAGGACAGCCATCGCCAGATTGGCGAGGATGGTCTCAACGATGCTGACAGTAACGTGCAGGGTCAGCCAGCGGCTGATTTCCTGGAATGCCAGGTCCGCGGCGAATACAGCGGTCAGCCCCTGCAGGATGGCACTGATGCGGGCCGAGCTGCGGTTTGACAGCGGGACCAGTCTCCAATCCGGCTCGCTGGGCGCCATCACGGAAACGATGAGGGCTGCGATCGCGCTGAAGATCAAAATCGACTTGATGATCGCCCATAGCACGCGGTCAGCCCAGAAATACAGGATGTCCAGCGAATCGAGCCCTACGAACAGCAGTATCGCGGCAAATATCGGTGCGATTGCTCGCAGCGGCGCGAACCACGTCACCGCTGCCGCCCGTTCGAAGAATGTCGGCGGGCGTGTGCGTTGTCGGCGCCGTGAGGCGGTGAACATGCTGAAGGTGTGACGCAGCGCCCAATACAGGAGCAGCGATACCAGAGTGATGGTCAGAACCGACGCAGCCTTGGGTGCTGCGGTCGCGATCCAGCTGCTGCCAATATATGTGACGGTATTGTAGGCCGAGCCGAAATCGCTCCATACGTCGCGCCAAAGGTTCGGCGTGAGTGGGCTTGGCAAGCGCTGGAAGATTTTTCTGGCGAACAGCGTATGGCGGATGTCCGTGATCCGCTCGATGAGTTGACGTGCGCGGGTCCAGGTCAACTCGCTGGTCTTGATGGATCCGTCCAGCGACCTTGCGAGAGCCTCGAGGCGGGCACGCTCCGCGGCAACGGCTGGTGCCTCCGAAGCTGCATCCGGCTTGGGCGGCGGTCCCAGTTTCTTGATCAGTCCCTGCACCTCGGCCAATCGCGGGCGCAGCCTCTCGGCCATTTCCGTGGATTCGTACATGATGCCGGCGACGTCGCCACGCAGCCGGCCCAATTCCTCTTCCCGATCCTTGGCACGCTCGACGCCTTGCTCGGCCCGGTCCATGCGCTGGACGACCGATCTGATCTCCTGATCCAGCGATGCCTGCGGCTGTGGCTGTGCCTGAGACGCAGAAGGGGGCGGCGCAGTTTGTGCCGAAGCTGAGACTGCCGCGAACAACAGTCCAACCAGGACAAGGAGAAGCCTGATCATGTGCATGACGCTACCGTCACCCGATGCTCATAGCGACACGATGGCCGTTGCTTGAGCGTTGTTTGAAACATTGTGGCCGGTCAATGGCCCCGCCCGCGCAGTTAGGCTCTTTCAAACCGAGGACAAAGGCAGCCGGTGGCGGAGTGCTGTCGTGCGGCCAAGTGATGTGGCATTGGGCCAGCTGACGGGAAGCTATTGGTCTCCCACAGCCTGACCAAAGCTGCGAGCCGGCCGACTAAAGACGGCGGCTGCTTCCGACTGAACCCGTTTCTCGGATGGCGCGTTCTCGCCAATACCGGTCTCGATAACGACGTCAACCGGGCCGCCGGTCATTACAAGGTGCTCGACGTCATCGCGCCTGATCAGAATCAGCCTGCGGCGCCCGTCGACGTTGGCCTGGTCGACGACCTCGAGCCGGGTTTCTGGCTTGGGCGGAAAGAACGTGCTCGACAAACTTCCGGTCACCGAGCCCGTGGTGAGATAGCCTCGCATCAACAGGCCGCCGACGATAATCAGCGCGGCGATGAACACGAAGAAGAACAGCCAGGAGAGAATTTCCCACATAGCGGCGCCACGCGGTCGCGACCGCGCTCCTTGATCTGTCCAGGCCGGGTTGGCCTGCGATGCCCCCGTATGCCGGCGACCCCGATCACCGACTCGCTGTCGAACTGTACTCCCTTTAGAGCCATTAGCTGCAATCGGCCCTATCGTACAGTTGGAATTTCAACCGCATTTTAACCGAGGTGTCGGAAATGTTGACGCAGTTGCCGCGGCAAACCAAGCGTCGCTGTGCCCCGCGGGCACCGCGATGGGCTAGTGCCGGATGAATGTTTGCGTGGCTAGCATCAGGGGTAGGGATAGCCTTGTTCATGCGTTCTGTATCGTCTTGCTTACCTTCGATCCGTCGGCGCGAGAATCGTGTAGATCTTAGCGTTATGAGCGAGGTCGAGACGCGCTTGCATGACGCCGTTGGTCGCCGGGCAACGAACCGCCCGACGGGGAATGGCGCGTTTTCGATCGCGCTTGCGCTGGTCGGTGTCGGGGGCGCGGGAATCCTCGCGCTCGTTGCCTCACGCGCATCGGAGCCGCTGGTTCTGACCATCATGGCGGCGTTGGCCACTATCGGCGTGTTCTTCCTGTTCGCACTGGCAGCCCAACACATCCGCTTCGGCAATGCCGTCCCGGACGCTGCATTTCCCTGGGGTATTGTCGAAGCCTTGGATGACGCCGTTGTCGTGGTCGACCCGGCGGGACACCAAGTCGCCAGCAACGGAGCATTTCGTGAGCTGGTGGGGACCAATGCGCTAGGCGAAACCAACTCACTGGAGAGCATGCTGGCTGCCGAGACGGTCGGCACTGAGGCTCTGTTCCGGTTGGCGCGTGCCGTGGAGCGCGGCGAGAGTGGTGAGGAGGAGATCCATCTGCCGTCAACTGCGAGCGGGCCCGAGCGCTGGCTGCGGTTGAAGGCAAAGCCATTCGTGCCGCCTGGTGGAAAGAGCCGTGTGGTCGCGCTTCAACTGTGGCGTATTGTCGACATCACCTCCGAGCGCCAGGCGCAGGGCGGGGTGTTGCATGCAATCGAGAGCCGGCTTGCTCAATACGACAATGCGCCCATCGGGGTGATGACCGTCGATGCCGACGGGCACGTATGCAGCATGAACGAATGGCTGTCGCGCTGGCTGGCCTACCCGGTCGACGCCACCAGCGGTGAGCCGCGCACACGCGATCTGCAGCTGTCGGAGATGATTGCCGATGGCGGCGCGCAGCTTGTCACCGCGCTTGCTGGCCAGGGCGTGGCGGAACGCAGGGTCGATCTCGATCTGGTCACGGAGGACGGCCGTCGCTGGCCGGCGTCGCTGCATGTGGGGGCGGGCGACAAAGGGGTGTTCTCGATTGCCGTGATGGAGCGCACGGTGGAGACGGCGACCGGTAAAGGCACGCGTTTCGGCGGGCAGCGTTTCTCCAGGCTGTTCCAGTCCGCGCCGCTCGGAATGGCTGTGATCGGCGGCGACGGCATCATCGTCAATGCCAACGCGGCATTCACGCGTCTGCTGGCTGATGCCAAGGCGACGCGGGGGTCGAGTGTCGTGGCTGCGATCGCCCGCGAAAATGCGGAGGCCGAGCATCAGATCCAAGCGGCACTCGAGGCAGCGCGTGACGGACAGGCGAATATCCGCACCTTCGACATCACGCTCGGCCCCAAAGGCAAGGAACTGACCCGCAAGGTTTATGTCGCCTCGCTTGGCCACAGCGCCAATGCCCAGGATGTTGCGATTGTCTATCTGCTCGACGTAACCGAGGCCAAGTCGCTCGAGCAGAAGGTGGCGCAGGCGCAGAAGATGGAGGCGGTCGGCACCATGGCCGGCGGCATCGCGCACGACTTCAATAATGTGCTGACGGCGATCATCGGCTTCTCGGACCTGCTGCTGCAGACGCATGTGCCCGGCAATCCCGCCTACTCGCACATCCTGTCGATCAAATCGAGCGCCAACCGGGCGGCGGGGCTGGTGCGGCAGCTGCTGGCATTCTCGAGGCGGCAGACGCTGCAGCCGACGGTGCTGCAGATGGGCGACGTGCTCACCGACCTGTCGATGATGATCAACCGCTACCTGGGCGAGAAGATCGAGCTCAAGATCGTGTCCGGCCGGGACCTGTGGCTGGCCAAAGTCGATCGTTCGGAGATCGAGCGCTCCATCATCAATCTGGCGGTCAATGCGCGCGACGCGATGCAGGAGAAGGGCGGCCGCCTGACCATCAGCACGCGCAACGTGGGCGAGCGCGAAAGCCAGAAGCTCCAGGCGCAAGGTGTTTTGCGCGGCGAGTACGTGCTGATCGAGGTGGAGGACACCGGCTCGGGCATGACGGCGGAGGTGATGGCCAAGATCTTCGATCCGTTCTTCACCACCAAGGCCGTCGGCAAGGGCACCGGCCTCGGACTGGCCAGCGTTTACGGTATCGTGCAGCAGACGGGTGGCTACATCATCCCCGAGAGCACGCCTGGCGTCGGCACGACGTTCCGCATGTATCTGCCGCGTCACCAGGTCGAGACCGACGAGGAGGCGGAGCCGGTCGTGGCAGAGGAGAAGAAGCCGCGCAAGCGCGATCTGACCGGCTCTGGCCGCGTGCTGCTGGTCGAGGACGAGGACGCGGTGCGCCGCTTCGCTGTCGCCGCACTCAGGAGCAAGGGCTATGAGGTGTTGCAGGCGAGCGACGGTGTCGAGGCGATCGAGGTCATGAAAGAGGCCGGCGACCAGGTCGATATCGTGGTCTCCGACGTCATCATGCCGGAAATGGATGGCCCGACGCTGATGAAGGAATTGCGCAAGGACGATCCGACACTGAAGTTCATCTTCGTGTCCGGCTATCCCGACGATGCCTTCAAGCACAGTCTCGATCCGGAGGCCGATTTCAGCTTCATGCCCAAACCCTATCGCCTCGCGGAGATCGCGGCCAAGGTGAAGGAGCAGATCAGCAAGTAGGGCAGCTGCCCGCTGCAGCCACTGTCGGCAGGCTCAGGGCCTGCCGGGCCGCTGATCGGTCGTCGTGGGCGGTTTGGCAATGCCCGGTTCGCGGCCTCACGCCTTGAGGATCGTGCTGAAATAAATGCCGATGGCGATCAGGCAGATGCCGATCACATGATAAAGGTGGAGAGCCTCGCCGAGCAACAGGATCGCCATCACGACGCCGAACGCGGGGATCAGGTGCATATAAGGTCCGGCGCGACCGGGGCCGATCAGCTTGACGGCGCGGTTCCAGAGGAAGACAGCCAGAATCGACGTCGTGAGCGCGAGCGAAACGATGGTGACCACCGTGGTCGTGTCCAGCACCGTCGGGCGGATCATGAGATGCTCGAACATGAAGAGCGGCAGGCAGAACAGGCTGCCGAAGCCCAGCAGGGCAACCATGAAGACGCGTGAATTGAGTTCGGGCGGGACCAGCCGCAGATAGACGGCATAAATCGACCAGCTCAAGTAGGCGAGCAGCACCAGCAGGTCGCCGTGGTTCAATTTCATCTGCGCGAGCGTGTCCAGGCTGCCCGCCGAAATCAGCGCCAAGACCCCGACAAGCGAAAAGGCGACACCGAAGATCTGTCGCGACGTGACGGGATCGCGAAAGATCATCCAGGCGACCAGCAGGATGAGGATGGGCTCGGTGGAGTTCAGGACCACCACATTTATGGCGGAAGTGAAATGGAGTGAGACGAACATCAGGGCGTTGCCGCCGATCACGAGCAGGAACGAGAGCAGGGCCAGTATCGGCCAATGACGCCGGATGATGCCGGCTTGCTTGCGGACCGGGCCTGCGAAGATCAGCAGGACGATGAGGAACCCGAGCAGCGTGCGCCAAAACGACAATCCCAACGGTGGCACGTCGAGGCGGACGGCGCGCACGACGATTGCGCTCAGCGCGAAAAAGAACGCTGCACCGGCCGCGGAAAACTGGGCCGAGAAAAAAACTCGGCGACTGATTGATGGCAGGCGGTTCATGTGCGGTTGCCAATCATGCGAGCGCGGGGATGCGCGGGGAAAGCTACCCATACAGCGATTGTCGCCATCGGGGCATATCGGATTGCCGGCACCATCCAACCCATCCGGGCGGCGGGACGTTGCGGCGGCTGCGTGGCGAGTTGGCGGCGGTTCCAACGCGGTTCCAATGGCGGTCTCAATTTGTGCCGAACTGAAAAAATTGTTTCGCTGGTCTTGAAACCGGGCTGGAGGTGGCTACTTAGGGGCCTCCAATGCGCTCATCCGGTCCGGCCGGAGCGGCGCTGACAGGTTCCGCTAGCTCGGGAGGGTCATCACATGAAGCTCAACAGGCGCGGGTTTCTGGGCGCGGCGGCGGTGTCGCCGCTGACCGCGAAGGAAGCTGCCAAGAAGGCGCTGGAGCAGATGGAGATGGAGGCGTCCGGGATCGGGCTCTACTCCGATTCCATGAGTACCTACATCTCAACCTCCACGCCCGAGCCGCCGATGCGCTCGTTGTGGGAGGCGATCTCTGATATCGGCATTCCGGACTGGAAGAAGGAGGATCTGTGGGAGGACGCGCGGCGCTCGCGCACGCTCGATCCCGACCTCGCCTCGATGCGCTCGATCTCGCTCAGCGCGAAGATGCAGATGCAGTGGCAGCGCAACTACGAGGTGCTGGTCAAGCGCGCCAAGCGGCAGACGCAGCTGGAGCGCATGAAGCAGTCGTTCTTCGAGAAGAACCCGGATATCTCGGAGTACTGAGGCTGGTGTGGCGTCCGGTCCCGCCCGATGCCCAGCAGCGGCCGGGCGGGGCAGGCGTGCCGCGCTCACCTTAACAGGGGGATGGTGCGATGCGCCGGCCGAACCGGAGTAATGTCCGGTGACATGGATGATGCGGGGCGATTGGCCGGGAGGTGCACGTGCTTTGGGGACTGATCGAGTTCTTGCGCGATATCGCGGTGCTGGCGGCGGCGGTGGGCGTTGCGAAATGGACGTGGGACCAGCATTCGGCCGGGCCGCGCCGCCGCGACGAGGAGGCCAAGGCGCTGATGGTGCAGGAGCGGGGGCTGGCGGATCTGCGCGGTGACGTCAAGCAGTGGGGCAGCCGGATGGAAGCGCTGGCCGTCGATGTTTCCACCCGGCTCGACGAGGTGCTGGGGCGGCAGCGGGAGGCGGAGCAGCGCGCGGCGCTGAAGGCGGAGATCCATCGTCTCCTGCATGCGACAGGCGACCCGTTCCTCACTTTCCCGGAGATTGGCAAGGGGCTTGCGGGCAGGTCGGAGGCGCGTGCGACAGAGGCGGGGACGGAACCGGCTTCAGAGGTGGAGCTCAGGCGGGCGCTGATGGAGATGGTGGCGGACGGCGTGGTGGAGCAGATCGTGCCGGATCGGTATTTCATCGCGTCGGATTTCGACGCCGATGAGGAGGCCTGACGGCGTATCCGGCGCCCCGGGCGGGGCCCGGGTTGGTGGGCGGGCGATCCTAACCGTTTCCGGCACTGTCCACCAATTGCCGCCCGAATTGGAGTATACTGTGCCATCGATGCCGAGGCGAGCGCCTCTGCTGCACGGTACATCCTGCGATCTGAGAGACTGCACATGCCCTTCGAGACCCTCTATCTGGCTGCCGCCGGCGCCTTCGGCTGGGGACTGAGCCTCGCCACCTACCGCATGTTCGCGCTGCACTACGGCTGGCCGATGGGGGACCTGCATCAGTACCGCCCGGCGTTGCCTGTGCTGCTGGGCCTCGCGTGCCTCGTCATCGGTTTCGTGTTTGCGCTGCAGAAAGGCGGGGAGTTCGGCGGTTGGGCCATCCTGTTCTCCGGCCTGATCCTGTCGATCCTGTGGACGGGGGTGTTGCGCGTCGCGTCCCAGACCTCGCTGTTCCTGGGCCCAGTCGCGACGGCGCTGGTGGTGCTCGGCTGGGCGCTGACGTCGACGCATTACGTGAACTATTGACGGCGGCGTGCCGGCTGCGACTTGTCAGGCGCGCTGCGAGGCCGTAATGCATCAGCCTCGCAACGTTGCACGACATGCTCGAGCTGAGGCCGCCCTTGTCCAATCGCCGATTCCACCCAGAGCAGCCTGACAGTTTCGCGTTCACGGCCGAGAACCTGGCCTGGGCGACAGAGACTATCGCCAAATATCCGGAGGGCAGGCAGGCGTCTGCCGTGATCCCGTTGTTGTGGCGGGCGCAGGAACAGTCGGGCGGATGGCTGCCCGAGCCGGCATGCCGGGTCGTGGCCGACATGCTCGGCATGGCGCATATTCGCGTCTATGAGGTCGCGACCTTCTACACGATGTTCCAGCTGGCGCCGGTGGGGCGCATCGCGCACGTGCAGGTGTGCGGCACGACGCCGTGCATGCTGCGCGGGGCGGAAGGTATCAAAGAGGTGTGCCGGCGCAGTATCCATCACGATCCGTTCCACCTGTCGGCCGATGGTAACTTCTCGTGGGAAGAGGTCGAGTGCCTGGGCAGTTGCGCCAACGCGCCGATGGTACAGATCTGGAAGGATACCTACGAGGACCTGACGCCGGAACTGATGGAGCGCGTGCTCGACGGCTTCGCCAAAGGGACGCCTCCAAAGCCAGGCTCGCAAACCGGGCGGACGGCATCGTGCCCGGCCGGCGGGGCGACGACGCTGAAGGATCCGTCGCTGTATGACGGTTCGGATGTCGGCGCATGGCAGCAGGCGTTCGGCGAGCGACTCGCCAAGGCGAAGGCGGAAGCTGAGGCCGCTGCAGCGGCGGCTGCGGCGGAGAAGAAATAGAGCAGCCTCATCCGTCCGGGGCAGGGCATCGCCCTCTGCCCGCGATTTCGTTGTGAGCAGCGATGGCAGACAAACCCACGCCGACCCGTCAGTCGAAGACCTTCAAGGCCGTCATGCTGGGCATGGCGGCGGGCTCGGCGACGTTTCTCGTCTGCCGCTGGCTGTTCAAGCTCAGCTTCGAGCCGAGCTGGATCGCGGCCGGGTTCGTCGGGTTCGCGATTGGTACGTTCCTGGTGCAGAAGGCGCGATCGGGGAAGTCTTGAGGGGCATGGCAGGGGCCATGCTGGCGGCGGCCGGGTGGGGGGCTTGGCCGGTGGTGCTGTTCGCTGCGCGATGAGAGGGCCTGGTGTGGCGCTCCCGCGGCAGGGGCCGGCCCCTGCACCCAGTGTTTGTCGGGTAGGCGGAGGGAACTGCGATTGGCCAGGCGGTGCAGGCGACCCTATAGGTCGTCCAAGACCAAGACCAAGGCAGAGGTGCCCCCGAAACCGACCGTTAGGCGATCTGCGCGATGGGCCCAGGCCGTGTGAAAACGTGCCGGCGTCGGTCGTTGCTGGTCGGGCGGGCGCCATTTCCGGGGCAATTGTGGTTTTGGCCGGGGAAATCGGTTTCTGGGCCGCTTGTAGAGGCCATGGAGCCCGATCTGGCGTCGGCTCGGGGCAACAAAAAACATGCTCAGGCCCGCATGGCCTCGATCAATCCCGTAGCGCCGAGAATGGCGATCACGCGCTTCATGTTGTAGGCGAGCACGCACAGCGCCATCTCTGCTGCCACCTTCGGCAGTGAGCAGCACAGAAAGTGCGTCGCGCCCATCCAGGCTTTGATCGTTCCGAACGGATGCTCGACCGTCGAGCGGCGCACGCGCATCGCATCGGGATTGCGGTCGAGCCGGTCCTGGACGCGCTCGAGCGTCGCCTCGTGTATCCACCGCCTGATCTGTCGTTGCGGCGCGGGCGTGCATTTGGCCTTCAAGGGGCATGCTCCGCAGACGGCCTTCGACGGCCAATAGCGCCGCAACATCTTGCCATCTTGGACGCCCTCATATCGAAAGGTCAGTCGCTGCCCTGCCGGACACCGATATTCATCATCTGCGGCGACGTAGACAAAGTCCTGTTTGCCAAAACGACCCTCGCCCTTCGCCGCCGATGTCATCGGTTTCGGCAGCGTCACGGTGATGCCTGACAGCTCGCACGCCAGGATTTCTTCGCCCGAATAATAGCCGCGATCCGCCACAACTTCGAGCTCGTCTGCGCCCATCTCGACACGTGCCAGCTCGGCCGTGTCGGCAAGTGCGCTTCGGTCCGTGCCGACGTTCGTCACCTCGTGCGCGACGATCAGATGATGCGTCGTATCAACGGCGCTCTGCACATTGTAGCCGACGATCCCGGTGTCTTTGCCGCTCGTCGCCATCGAGCGCGCATCCGGGTCGGTGAGCGAAATCTGCTTTTCCTTGCTGGCGATCATCTGCTCATTGATGGCGTTCAGTCGGACGATCTCCTCCTTGAGCTTGGCTACCTTTTCCTTGAGCCGCGCGATCTTCTCTGGCGGCACGGCATCACCGTGGCGATCGGCGGTTTCCAACTGCGACAGGTAGCGCGCAATGCTCTCGTCGATGCGCTCGAGGCGCCGCTTCATTTTGGCTTCGGTGAAGTTCTTGTCGCGCGCGTTGACGGCTTTGAATTTGGAACCATCGATGGCGACACTCGCGTCGGCCAGCAGGTTGAGCTTGCCGCAGAGCGCGACGAACGCGCGGCACGTCTCGCGGATCGCCTTGCCATTGTCCTTGCGGAAATCCGCAATGGTTTTGAAGTCCGGGGCGAGCTGGCCCGTCAGCCAGATCAGTTCGATGTTGCGCTGGCACTCGCGTTCGAGGCGACGGCTGGACTGCACGCGATTGAGATAGCCGTAGATATAGATCTTGAGCATCGTTGCCGGATGATACCCCGGCCGGCCGGTCGCCATCGGCTGCACATCGCCGAAGCCGAGCTTGGCCAGGTCGAGGCCATCGACGAATATGTCGACCGCCCGCACCGGGTTGTCCTCGCCGACGTAGTCGTCCAATGTTGCCGGGAACAGGCTCGACTGGTCCCGCACGACCCCTTCCACGAACCCCGCCATCGAGCCCCCCGCTCGCCGATTTAATTCGTCGCCAGAATAGCACGATCCGTGCGCGTTTTCACACAGCCTGGGCCAGGAGCTGCCGCGCCAATCGAATTGATGGGATGGGATGGCCGACGGCAGGTCATCGGCAGGATAGCTGACGATCGGAGATAGGCCGAAGCCGCGAAGACTAACCATTGCAGTCATGAGCGAGGTCGAAGCTCTGATCAATTCAGAGCAGCGTCTGAGCAGCCGGCAGCTGCTCAGACGCAAATTCTTGTGGCAGCCAATAGCTGACTGTTGATGTGCGAAAGTCAATTCTCGAGTCTGACTGCACCTTCAGATACTCGCTTATTGCCCTCGAGTCAGTCCCCCATCGAATTTCGCACACCAACCGGGCTGCGCCGGAGGTAGATAATAGCGTTGCCTCTGTTGAATTGTCAAACACCGCGGCGCGGTATTTTTGGCATAATTGATTAGATCCCTGGTGGAGCTGAAGGCCGGCCAAAGCACGGCTGACCCGCCATTCTGTTTCGATGGTTCTTCGTATACGATTGTGACCTGACGACCACCTAGTGCATACCGCGCTTTCCTAGCGACACCGATGACGCCCTTGTATTCTCCCACAAGAATTGCCGAGTTTGCTGTCCAGACCTTTACAGTCCCATCAAGTGAAGCCGTCAAAATCCTTCGGCCATCCGAACTGCAATCCACGCTGGAAAGTTTTCGTTGATGCCCGGTCAGAACAGTTATGTTTTGTCCTGTCATTGTGTTCCAAATTCTTGCCGTTTTGTCCCATGATGCCGTTACAAACCGACTGCCGCCTGAAATAAAGCAACCATCAACAATCAGATCTGTATGTCCGGAAAAACTAAAGCGCGCTTTCCCGCTTTTGCTATCCCAGATTTGGGCCACCTTGCGGTAGGAAGATATTGTTAGGAGGAGTGCTCCATCAGGACTGAAAATCACGCGATCAACAGAACCATGTCCACCAGCCATCACTTGGCGCTGTTGCCCTGAGCCGGCGTCCCATATTCTCGCTGTTCCATCCCTTGAGCCAGTTGCGATGCTTCGCCCGTCGGGACTGTAAGTAATGTCGAGAAGCGCGGCCTGATGCCCGATGAGCGCCGCTTGCTGCGCGCCCTGGATTGCGTCCCAGGTTCTTGCGGACTTGTCATTTGATGCCGTCGCGATAGTGTTGCCCTGTGGATTGAAGATCGCTTTTCCCACTTCGTCACCATGCCCCGAAAGCGTTGCAAGCAACCGTCCGTCAAGTGTTGACCAGACCCGTGCAGTTCCATCAACTGAGCCAGTGACAATCTTCTTCCCGGTACGGTCGAATTGCACGGACCGAACGGTATCTTCGTGACCTTGCAGGACCGCTGCCAGTTTTCCCGTGTCGGCAGCCCACAATCGCGGCGACTTATCGTTGGAAAGAGTTACAAGCCGATCTGCTGCTGGCGACATGATGCCGTCAATCAGTGCTCCCGCATGGTCGGAAAGTTCAATATACTTCGCACGCCCCGCCACTTTCCAAATTCTAGCCGAGCCATCAAGCGATGCAGTCACAATGCTTTGCCCGTCGGCGCTGAAACTTAGATCAACAACAGCTTGTTGGTGGCCAGCCAGGATTGCAGCTCTCTCACCAGTTTCTATATCCCACACATTGGCCGTGTAATCCCGAGAGGCAGTCGCAACATACTTTCCGTTTAGACTGAACGCTGCCTTGACGACCGGACCCTTATGGCCTGCCAGTGTCGCAATCAACCTCCCGCTAGCCGTGTCCCAGATCTTAGCGGTGCCATCATCAGAACCCGTCAGCACTCGAGACCCATCAGCGCTGAAGTTTGCCGAGTTGACGATGTCCCCATGACCTTTGAGAATATGGATAGTTTTTCCGCTGCGCGCTTCCCACAGCCTCGCAGTTCGATCCCTTGAGGCGGTTACAACCGTGCGGCCGTCGGGGCTAATTCCAATATAATCGATTACGCCACTATGGCCCTTAAACCACGACAACGGCATTCCTGACGGAAGTGACCACAGCCTGCCGGTATTGTCCTGCGAACCCGTCGCCAGACGACGCCCGTCTCGAGAGAATGTTGCGTGCGTGATGCTGGCACTGTGCAGATCAAGTGACGATACTCGCCGGCCCTCGCTATCCCACAGAAGGGCATGGCCATCTTCTGATGCGGTCAGAATGACTGCATTGCCTGGAGCTATGGCAGCGTATTGAATAGGCTTTCCGGTTCCAGCAAATTGGCTGATTTTTCTGCCACTGGCGGTGTCGAAGAGGATGCCACCAGAGCCAGACCACTGGAACAATCGCATTCCATCCGGGCTGAATGTCGCTCCCGATCCGGAGCTGGAAGTCGAATTGTACACGCCTTCCAATGCACCGGTGTTCCGATTCCAGATCCGTCCTGCGCCGTCTGATGTTGTTGTCAGAATGCGCGCGCCATCCGCCGGGATAGAAACTCTTTGGAGGGCTCTCCCTTGATTGAATACAGCCACCTCATGAATATCAGATACTGCTGAGGATAGCGCGTGCTCGGCTGGCGGCACATACGGCCGTATCCGGTCTATTATCCTGATTGAATTTTCGTCAGGCAGTGCCGCCAGCGCCAGCAATGACCGGGTTACGGCGTCACGCGCTATCGGTCCATCCGGTCGGGCGGCTTGTTCCGCGAGAAAACGTGACTGCGAAATCTGAGCTTCCCGCCATTGGTCGTAGAAAAACCAGGTCAAACTTGCAACCAACACCGTGGTTAGGCCTGCTCCTGCCACCATGTACCTTGTGCGCCGAAGTGTTCGCCGTGCTGTTAGCGTCTCCGCTTTCCGGCTCTCGAATACAAATGTGCGCTGATCCTCGGTGATCTCTGAGCCTTGGCTGGGCCGCTTCGATATCCACAACTCCGCGTCCAGCAGCTCAGCACCTCGCAACAACGAGGAACTCGCTTTGGCTGGTACCGTTCGCACCACCTCGGCCCAGCGATTGGCAAGTTCGCCGAGGCGCGTGTGTTCCCGAATCCAGCCAATATCGGTCAGCAATGCGCTGGTCAATGAAGCAAAGTCCTGATTCCACTCTTCATCATCCCGCATAAAGATGTAATTGAGACGCCTCAACCTGTGTGGCGCCCCACTGTCAACGATGGGTCGGCGGACGACAGGAACGATCCGCTTGCAAAGGCGCTCAGACTCGTTGATTTCCCATTCGCACATCGAGGAAGCGACTGAGTCAGGGCTCAGGATAAAAATGATTGCGTCCGCCGCCTCAATCAGTTTGCCAAGCCGCTCCTGCCAGGGCTCGCCGGGTAGTATATCACGCTTATCCAGATATGCTTCGAAATTGTCTTCTATCAACCCCGATACAAGCTGTTGGGCGAAGGCGAGATCTACGCGAGAATAGGAGATGAAAACTCTACACCTTTTTGTACCCTGACTTTGAATTGCCATGCGTCGACCACCAACGGAAGGGATTAGTCAGTCTGCAATTACTCGTCCATCAACTTCAGCATCGGCTCTGTTCGGCATCAGTGTAGGGTCTCTGGATGATCGAGTGCCTGGGTGAGACAGTGGCGCGGGGTGAGGCGGTCGCCGTCGCGCTCGATCATGCGCCGCCATCCGAGGTAGCTCGGGAGATGATGTGACGCGACGCCCTTGAACCTTGCGCGCCAGAGATCGAAGCGGCTGACGTAGGCGTTGACGTTCTGGATGTGGTAGCAGCCGATCGCGCGCTCGCCGTGGGCAACGACCATGGCCATCTGCGTGATACCGGTCTCGGCGGAAAAGGTTTCGTAGGCACGATTGCCGTCGGTGACGAGCACCGCGTCCTTGGCGACGATCGGCTTCAGATGCGCGCCGATGCTCGCCGCCGAAAGGTCGAGGAGCATCTGGTCGGAGGTCGCGCCGTGGCGGTCGCGCACGATCAGGATGGCATCGTGCTCGTCGGTCGAAAGCCCCGGCTTCTTGGCCTTTCCACCGCGTTTGCGGGGAGCGCGGCCGACGATGCGACGCGAACCCTTGGCCGACTTCAGGATGAAGGTCTCGTCTGCTTCGACGATGCCCGCGACTGCGCTCGCCTTCTTCGACTGCGCTGACGCGAGAAAGCGGTGCCGCCAGCGGAACGATGTCTCGAGATGGATGTCGTTCTGTGCTGCCGCTTTCCGGAGGCTCACGCCATCGACCAGCGATCGAGCATAGCCGAGCCACTTCTCACGCAGGCGTAGACCGCTGAGCGGCGTGCCGGTCAGCGCATTGAACGTGCGGTCGCAGGCCTTGCACATGTAGCGCTTGAGCCCCGATGCCTGGCCCCAGGGCCGGAACTCGCAACTGCCACAGTGACCACAGGCGGGCGCTGCCGCGAACCGCGTCTCGATCAAGGCGACCACTTCTGCACTCGAACCCTTTGCCGACAGCGCCTCGACAAGCGCCTCACGTTGAACCTGGGTGAGATCACCCAACTGCTCGACAAGAGCCCGGAAATCCTGCGCTTTCATGACGTCCCCGCTGGCCGCGAATCACACCGCCATCACGGTCGCACTACATCGTGGCCGAACAGAGCCTCAGCATCCGCATCCACTTGCCAACACCTGGATTTCTGGAGATGAATGTTTCAATAGACGTGCACATTTTTTCCTTTCCCTCCTGCCGAAAAGCATCCAGGTATTTATCCTTGATTGAGGCAGCAAAGCTCCCGCACGCCGCCAGGTCATCGCCCTGAGTTTCGCCAAACACCTTATGCGCCATCATTAATCCGTAGAATTGATCACCCGTCATCGGATTTTTGAACACTGAGCAGTAGTGCGAGGCAACAAACAACCCGCCGAATATTTGGGCGTCATTAGATGTGGGATTAACAACGGCACAACCAGCGTAGGCCGGATTGAATGTCGACAGAATTATAAGCGAGCATACGAACATTGCCGTTCGAGCAGCCTTCAATCGCCAGGCCAATTGCTGCATCATTGCTCAACTCCTACAACAAGCCCAGTTTGGTGGCTAATTTTTGCCATGCGGCACTGTCGATCAGCTCGCGCTGGACAGAGTCGCAAAATTCAGCTGTGTTTCCACGGTATTTTACGGTTCGATCTGGAAAATTTCCATCAAGATCGGCGGCTCTGTTCGGCCACGATGTAGTGCGACCGTGATGGCGGTGTGATTCGCGGCCAGCGGGGACGTCATGAAAGCGCAGGATTTCCGGGCTCTTGTCGAGCAGTTGGGTGATCTCACCCAGGTTCAACGTGAGGCGCTTGTCGAGGCGCTGTCGGCAAAGGGTTCGAGTGCAGAAGTGGTCGCCTTGATCGAGACGCGGTTCGCGGCAGCGCCCGCCTGTGGTCACTGTGGCAGTTGCGAGTTCCGGCCCTGGGGCCAGGCATCGGGGCTCAAGCGCTACATGTGCAAGGCCTGCGACCGCACGTTCAATGCGCTGACCGGCACGCCGCTCAGCGGTCTACGCCTGCGTGAGAAGTGGCTCGGCTATGCTCGATCGCTGGTCGATGGCGTGAGCCTCCGGAAAGCGGCAGCACAGAACGACATCCATCTCGAGACATCGTTCCGCTGGCGGCACCGCTTTCTCGCGTCAGCGCAGTCGAAGAAGGCGAGCGCAGTCGCGGGCATCGTCGAAGCAGACGAGACCTTCATCCTGAAGTCGGCCAAGGGTTCGCGTCGCATCGTCGGCCGCGCTCCCCGCAAACGCGGTGGAAAGGCCAAGAAGCCGGGGCTTTCGACCGACGAGCACGATGCCATCCTGATCGTGCGCGACCGCCACGGCGCGACCTCCGACCAGATGCTCCTCGACCTTTCGGCGGCGAGCATCGGCGCGCATCTGAAGCCGATCGTCGCCAAGGACGCGGTGCTCGTCACCGACGGCAATCGTGCCTACGAAACCTTTTCCGCCGAGACCGGTATCACGCAGATGGCCATGGTCGTTGCCCACGGCGAGCGCGCGATCGGCTGCTACCACATCCAGAACGTCAACGCCTACGTCAGCCGCTTCGATCTCTGGCGCGCAAGGTTCAAGGGCGTCGCGTCACATCATCTCCCGAGCTACCTCGGATGGCGGCGCATGATCGAGCGCGACGGCGACCGCCTCACCCCGCGCCACTGTCTCACCCAGGCACTCGATCATCCAGAGACCCTACACTGATGCCGAACAGAGCCAGATCGGCTCCTAGGCGCTTGACGTGGTCAATTACCACGAAGTCAACAAGAGCGGTGCACTCCAGCCTTTCACGTGATGGTCGCTTTGGATCCCATGCGCTGGCAAGTCCAGACACGGTTTCAGATGACTCCAGGAGTGCAAAGAGGCCTATGATATCCATTTTCTTTTTGAAAAATGAGCATGAATGGGAAGCGACAAACAATCTGACAAATTGCGCGCCGCGCTCGTGGTTGAGAATTTTGCATTCAGCACGAGCTTCCACGATGCTGAAGAGGCAAAAGATACATACCATCGTGAAGCATGCGCAGATCTTGGCGGCAATTGCAGTATGCCTGTTTATCATGTCAACGCTCCGCTTTGCGACCAGGGCGGGTGGAAACTTATGTCGTTGGAGATCGGGACAATGTTTTCACAGTTCTGCGTAAGCGACAAGTAGTTTTTCTAAAAGGATACACGTAGCTGGCGATGCCCCGCCGTTGCGGCCGTGGGGCGTCAGCCAGAGGCAAATCGTTCCGACACCGAGCTCACGTTTGGGAACGCATGTATGGACGGCGACCCAGGCGGGATCGGCAACGGACTTGAAGCGTTCGACAGTGGGGGCCGCGGCCGATACGACGCGCCAAGTCGATCAGGATCGGCACCGGTGGTCGCCGCAGGCCATCCAAGATGATGCCAACTTGCGCCAATGACGTAATGTGCCAGTAAGCGGGCTGGGTCTGTTGACGCAGCCGAAGCCTGCGCAACTTCGCCTTGGGTCATCTGCACACATCAGCGCTCGCCACCGCTCGGCCGGACCTCCCTCAGCTGCGGACATGGTCCTGCAGCGAAGTGACCTCGTCAACACCGATCCGCCCCACGTCCGCCCATGCATAAAATCATCGTCATGGCCGATCCGAGGGCTCGTGAAACGAGACCGAGGGACATGTCGGCCATCCACGCGTGCATCACGCATACAGATCGCCGTCGTGGATGGCCGCCTGGTCCCGGACCTCGGCTGCGCCTCGGGCCGGCGCGGCCATGACGCCCCAGTATCTTCCCGCCCCAGGCAACGAACAGCGGGGCGTTGCGGCTCGCGCCGTCTCAGGTGCTGCCGCCGCCGCCGTCCGTTGCCAGCCAGGCGCCGCAGCAGGCTTTGGCGAGGTCGCGGACACGGAGGATATAGCTCTGGCGCTCTGTCACCGAGATCACGCCGCGGGCATCGAGCAGGTTGAAGATGTGGGACGCCTTGATGCACTGGTCGTAGGCGGGCAGCGCGAGTTTATGATTGGCGCCTTCCGACTCCCCTTCGGGTGATCCCGGCTCGGGGGCCGGGAGGCCGGAAGGCGCGCCGGCTTCCAGCAACGCCTTGCATTCGGCCTCCGCGTCGCGGAAGTGGCGCAGCAGCATCTCGGTGTCGGCGTGCTCGAAGTTGAAGCGTGAATACTCCTGCTCAGCCTGCAGGAACACGTCGCCGTAGGTCAGGCGGCGGTCGTCGTCGCGGCCGTTGAAGTTGAGGTCGAACACCCGGTCCACACCCTGCACGTACATCGCAAGCCGTTCCAGACCGTAGGTGATCTCGCCGGCCACGGGACTGCAGTCATAGCCTCCGACCTGCTGGAAGTAGGTGAACTGCGTCACCTCCATGCCGTTGCACCACACCTCCCAGCCGAGCCCCCAGGCGCCCAAGGTCGGGCTTTCCCAGTCGTCCTCCACGAAGCGGATGTCGTTGACGGAGGTGTCGATGCCGATCGCATCGAGGCTTTGCAGGTAGAGGTCGAGGATGTCCGGCGGTGACGGCTTCATGATCACCTGGAACTGGTAGTAGTGCTGCAGCCGGTTCGGGTTCTCGCCGTAGCGGCCGTCCTTGGGCCGGCGCGAGGGCTGCACGTAGCAGGCGTTCCACGGCCGGGGGCCGAGCGCGCGCAGCGTGGTGGCGGGATGGAACGTGCCGGCGCCGACCTCCATATCGTAGGGCTGCAAGACGACGCAGCCTTGCGCGCCCCAGAACTGCTGCAGCGTCAGAATGAGATCCTGGAACGACTCGCGTGGGCGCAGGGCGGGGAGGTCGGCGGCGCTGTTGTCGGCCTTGGCGCGGGTTTTGGCGGCGGTCTTCGGCATGGTCGATCGCTTTCGAGCTGGGCAAGTGGGCCGCACTATAGAGCGTGGAGCAACGGTGTCACGTCTCTCCGGAGGCCTCACACCCCGAACGGCTCCGCGCCCTCCGGCAGCGCGGGCTCCGCGACGTTGAGGACCTGGGCGAGCAGGGCGTAGTAGCCGCAGATGCCGGCAAGCTCGATCGCGCCCTTCTTGCCGAAACGCTGCTCCACGCGGGCGAAACTGGCATCCGACACGGCGTTGTCGCGGGCAAGCTCGGCGCAATAATCTACGACGGCCGCCGCCTCGTCTGTGAGCCCGTGCGGGTGCTGGCGATCACGGATGGCGAGGATCACGGCATCATCCACGCCGGCCTTGGCGGCGAGCACGCGGTGCGACCCCCAGATGTGCGGGCAGTCGAAGCGGCGCGCGGTCATGAGGACGGCGATCTCCAGGAGGTCATCGGGGATCTCGGTGCGGAAGCGCAGGAATGCGCCGAGGCCCTGCACGTGACCGGCAAGCTCGGGGCTGTACAGCAGCGGCACGAAGGGGCCACGAAGCTCGCCACGCGGGCCGGACATGATCGCTTCCGCCACGGTGCGCTGGGCTGGGCTCCAGACGTCGGGGGGGAGTGGGGGAAATCGCATGCGCGGGCTCCTCAGTCGTACTGCGCCATTCTGAGCGGCTCGAGCTGGCCGCCGTCGATGTCGATGGCGCTGCCATGGATCCAGCGGCCGCGCTCGGAGACGAGAAAGGCAACGAGCGCACCGATGTCGCTGGGCAGGCCGAAGCGGGTCACGCCAAGCTCCTGGCGGTGATGCTCACGGGCCGCAGTCTCCTCGAGGCCGGTCTTGCGCATGACAAGATCGAGGCGATGGCGGAACCGGTCGGTTTCAACCGTTCCCGGATTGATCGTGTTGACCTGGACACCCTCGTGCTTGCCACGATCCGCCAAGGCTTTCATGTAGGCAATCACGGCGCCGCAAACGGCCGAGCCGATGGCGTAGTCGGCAACCGGAGCGCGGGCGCCGATGCCGGAAATCGCGACGACGGAACCGCGCGACGACACCAGCATGGGCCAGGCTTCGCGGGCGAGCCTGACGTGCGCAAAGAACTTCATGGCGAAGGCGTTGGTCCAGTCGCCGTCCGACAACGTCAGCATGTCGCCGCGCTTTGCGCCGCCGGCATTGTTGACGAGGACATCCAGGCGGGCGAAGCGGGATTTGACCGTGGCGACAGCATCGGCTGCTGCCGAGGGCTCGGTCAGGTCGCCGGCGAAGACAGCCACGGTGGTGCCATGCTGCGCCAGTTGGGCGGCGGCACGGTCGAGGGCGGCCTTGTCACGGGCGGTCAGCATCAGGTCGTAGCCAGCCGCGGCCAGCTCGCGCGCGATGCCCAGACCGATGCCACGGTTGCCACCTGTAATCAAAGCGGTCTTGCGGGCTGCGTCATTGCTCATGCGTAGTCCTTGCCGAAAAGTTCGCGCTGGCGATTGTGCCGGCTTCGTTCAAGTATAGGATGGGGCTAGAGCGCTTACCAGTTCGGTTGGACCATGAAAGCGCTCTAGTGCATGGTGCCCGGCAAGAGGAGATGCGCGATGAAGCTCGATAGCGGAATTTCAGCGGTCGTGACCGGTGGAGCTTCGGGGCTGGGAGCGGGCACCGCGCGGGCTCTGGCGGCGCGCGGCGTCAGGGTCGGCATCATCGATCTCAACGAGGCGGCCGGCGCGGCGCTGGCAAGCGATATCGAGGGGATGTTCGTCAAATGCGACGTCACGCGGCCCGATGATGTGGCGCAAGCATTGTCAGCGTTGCGAGCCAAGCACGGGCAGGAGCGGATACTGGTCAACTGCGCGGGCATCGCGCTGGGGCAGCGCACCGTGCGGCGCGAGCGTGGCGGCGGGGCAATCGTTCAGCACGACATCGCGGCGTTCCGCAAGGTGATCGAGGTCAACCTGATCGGCACGTTCATCATGATCGCTGCCAGCGCCGCCGGCATGATGACGGCGCCGCCTGTGGAACCCGACGGCGAACGCGGTGTCATCGTGACCACAGCGTCGGTGGCGGCGGAGGATGGGCAGATCGGGCAGGTTGCCTACGCTGCTTCAAAAGGTGGTGTGGCGGCGATGACGCTGCCCATTGCCCGTGATCTCTCGCGTGACGGTATTCGGGTCGCGACCATCCTGCCCGGCCTGTTTCTGACCCCGATGTTCGACACTCTGCCGGAGGAAGCGCGCGCCTCGCTGGCTGCCTCCGTACCGTTTCCGCAACGGCTCGGCAGTCCCGATGAATATGCCGCGCTGGCTGGGCACATCTGCGAGAACGTTATGCTCAACGGGGTTCGGATCAGGCTCGACGGGGCGCTACGGATGGGTCCCAGGTAGGCCCGCGTGTGGGTTAACCAAGAAGCGCAATGTCAGACAAATAAACACTTTTGCTAGAACTAATTGCCATTGGCAGCGGTTGGAATTTTCTCTAGGTTGCGCGCTGGGACGAGTACGACGTATTTCCAGCGGTTTGGTCTGAGTTCGCTATGTGGCATCTGGATCGGTTTTGCGACCGAATAATTACGCGCGTGGGCCGTGGCGGCGGAATTGCGTTGATTGTTTGTGCCTACATTGGCGGACTTGCGCTGGCCGGCTGGCTGGCGATTTACGGGGTGCATCGCCTGGCTGTGCTGGCGGCAGACAAGGGGCGGCCGCTGCTGACGGCGGATCTTTCCGGACAGCCGCAGGGTGGGGCCGCGGTAACGGTCGTGACCGGCTCAGGCGTATTGGCCGACGACAACTGGTCGGCGTTGATCAACTCCGAGCGCTACTGGCAGTCCGGTCGTCGCGGGCGGGATAGTGGCACGGGCGATCGCTCTCAATCCTCGCGCTCTTCATTGGACGATGACGACGACGACGAGCGGGAGCGGCCGGCAAGCCGCTCGAAATGGAGCAGCAGCGGAGGCTCGTCACGCGTTTATCGCACTGTGTGCGTGCGTCCGTGTGATGGTTATTATTTTCCGATCAGTTTCCGCACTCATGGCGACGACCTCCATCGTGATGCGGCGACCTGCGCGCGCTCCTGCACGGGAGGTCGGCTTTATATCCATAACGATCCTGCCGACACGGATGCGCTGGTGGACCTGCAGGGCCGACCCTATTCGAGCCTGAAGACCGCGTTTCTATATCGGACGAAGTACGATGCCGCTTGCAAGTGCAAGCCGCACGCATGGGAGCAGGCCGAGCTCGACCGGCATAAGAAGTATGCCCTCGCGGCGCGGATAAGGAAGGGCGACAGGACGGCGATAGCGCAGTTGCGTGCGCTGAACGATAAACGCCGCGCGGCCGCATTCGTGGCGCGTGCAACCGCAATGGCTGCCGCTGCGAAACGTGCGCCGGTCAGCGCCGCTGTACTAAGTAGCGCATCGACCAATCCAACGGCATCCGCCACGGTGGCGGCGGTCAAGCCGCAGCAAGGTGCTGCGCAGCCGGCAAGCGCGGTCGATGCAACTGGCAGCGTCGCCCCAACCGTTGCTGCCGGGCCAATTGCGGCATCCTATCTGGCTCCTGGGCGCTATGGCCTTGCCGGGGCTGGAGGCGTGGGCTCGGGGGTACCGGCGCCAAGAGACGGGATGACCCCGCTGGTTGCAGCCAGTCCGGGTTCGGAGGTCGAGGAGGAGGAGCCTCGGGCTCGCACGCGGTCCAGATCGCAGCGATCGCGCAACAGCTATGCGTCGCGCCATGGCAATGTGATGCGGCTGGGTGCACGCCGAGCCGCGACGCCCCGGCAACACTCGTGCATCCCGCTCGGATCGGGATTGGGTCAAGCGCGCATTCGACCGTAACTAGCTCGCCAACGCCAGACTTCCATCGGTGCTGAATGGATCGAACAGTGGCAGCCGGTGAATTAGGCTGTCTGACAAGGCGTTGCTGCAACCTTCAGATATTGTTTGCCAAATTTTGGGATAACCCTGGTTGAGGGTAACCGGCAGTGTCTTGGCGGGCCAATGCGGCTGGCATGGGGAGGCATTGCGGCGGGCGCCTGTCTCGAGTTCGCGTCACCGGGTTCATGTGCATGCCTATCGTTTTGCGTACCGGCCGGGTTGGCCGCCTGCAGGTCCATTTGTGCGTCGCTTTCGGGCTAGCCGTACTGCTTGCAGCGGTGCCGAGGCCGGCGATGGCGCAATCGTTTTTCCAGACGCTGTTCGGATGGGCGGGGCCGAAGCCGTCGGGGCCAGCGCCGGTGTTGCGTGGGATTCCGCCTGGTCGTCAGGCGGTGCCGAATGCCGTTCCGGGCTTTCAGGGCGGCGCCTTTCGTCAATACGTTCCGAGCCCCCGGCAGGCGACAGCGCCAGCGGGCGGCAAGTATACGACGATGTGCGTAAGGATGTGCGACGGGTTCTATTTTCCCATCAGCCATTCAACGTCGCGCGGCGGCTTCAGCCGGGATGCGGCAGCCTGCCAGGATCGCTGCGCCAATGTCGAGGCAAGGCTATTCTACCGGCCGGCGTCGTCCAGCGAAATGAAGGACGCGGTCGATCTAACGGGGCGTGTCTACGGCAGACTGCCAATCGCCTTCAAACACCGCAAGACCTATGTCAAAGGCTGTACGTGTCGACCAGCGCCGTGGTCCGCGGCGGAGCGGGTACGGCATCGTTCGTATGCTGTTGCCGCTGGTGTCGATGTGGGGCCGGAACGGGAGGGGCTGGAGACGCCGCAGGTGATTGCGGGGCATTCCGGCACGGGCGTATCGACGGTCACAGTGCAGATAGCGGATACAGTCGAGGCGCAGCCGCAAACGGATCAGCACTTGGAGCCGACGGCGGCCGGCGCTGTCGAAGCGCAGCGGCCTGAGGCGGCGCCGGAGCCGACGGTTGTCGAAGTTCCTGCAGTCGCGGCGCCATCGGTTGGCGTGGGGGCGGCGGCCACAAAGCCGGTGAGCCTTACGGCGGCTTCCGGTGCGGCAGAGCGCAGGGGCGCGAGCGTGCGACGGGCACGAGCCGACGCCACGGAGCGGCGTGGCCGGAGGTCGACCCGAAACAATGGTCGGCAGTATTCTTCAGGCCCGGGCGTAATCGGCCTGTTTGGTGCCGGTCAGCAGCAGAAGCGTTACACGTGGCCCGGCGATCGGCCGACCAGCTATCGCTGAGCCAGCGGTCCCTTGCCACTATCGGGCGCGGCCCCGGGCTAAGCTGTCGATGATGGCGGCGAGCTTGAGATCGCGCTGCGACAGGCCGCGGGCGTCGTGACTGGTCAAGGTTATGTCGACACGGTCATAGACGTTGAACCACTCCGGATGGTGGTCCATCTGCTCGGCCGCCAGCGCCACTTCGGTCATGAAGCCGAATGCGGCCTTGAAGCCATCGAAGCGAAACGAGCGTTGGATGGCGTCGCGGTCGTCCGCAAGCGTCCAATCAGGCAAGCTTGTTGCTAGCGCTGTGCGTTGAGAGTCGGTGAGCTTGTCGGTCGCCATCTTCACCTCCAGCGTTCGCTCGTGTCGTCGTCGTCGGTGTCGAGCCAGGCGCCGCGCAACGCATAGGTCTCCTCAGCAACATAGGGTCCACCACCGACCTTCGGGCGCGATGAGTACAGGTGAAACTCGGAGACGCCGAATGGTTCGGTCCGAAATGCGCCAATGCGGCCAAGGTAGCGTGCGATGATCTCCGGCGGTGTGCCGCGCAGGCGTGCAATCGTTACGTGGGCCCTGAATGCGCGGCGCTCAGGCGCAATGCCGGCGGCGCGCGCGGCGCGCTCGTTGGCGCGTGCCAGCGCCTCCAGGCCGGGGTGGGGCGTAACGCCCGCCCAAAGCGAGGTCGGCTCCTTGTTGCCGAATGTCGAGAGGCCTTCCAGGCGAACCTCGAAAGCGTCAATCTCGATCTCGGCCAGCATGAGTGCGAATTCGCGCGCAACAGCGCCGTCTACGTCGCCGGCAAAGCGCAGTGTGATGTGGTAGTTGTCCGGATCCACCCACCTTGCACCAGGCAGCGGCTGGTGCAGTGCGGCGAGGTCGTCAGTAATGTTGTCGGGAAGAGCGATACCGGTGAACAGCCGCGGCATGGCGTTCTCCTCGATGACTTATCAATGGCATAGCCGTGGGGCAGCGCGAAAGCCAACCCTATCGGGGTTGGCTGGCGATGGCTACTGCCCGGCGGTCGGTCTGCACTAAGCGCGGTGCTTGCCTGTCGGACGCGGGAGCCCGAGGTGATCGCGCAGCGTGTTGCCTTGATAGGCTGTGCGGAACAGGCCGCGCCGCTGAAGCTCCGGAACAACAAGCTCGACGAAATCGTCCAGGCCGTTCGGCATCATCGGCGGCATGACGTTGAAGCCGTCGCAGGCTGAACCTTCGAACCATTCCTGCATCGAATCGGCGATGTCGGTCGCCGTTCCAATCAGCTGACGATGGCCCTTCGACACCACGAGACGCTCATACACCTGCCGGATGTTCAAACCTTCCTTGCGAGCGCTCTCGACGATGCCGACCGCGCGGCTCTGCGACAGCTTATCGAGGGCGAGATCAGGAAACGGCTTCTCCACATCCGCCGACATCAGATCGACGTCCATCATTTTCGACAGCGCGGACCGCCCGGCCTCGGGGTGGATCAATTCAAGCAGCTGGTCGTGCTTGTCGCGCGCCTCTTGCCGCGTGCGGCCGACATAGGGCAGCAACCCAGGCATGACGACAGCGTGGCGAGGGTCGCGGCCGCTGGAGCCGGCCTTGGCCTTGATGCCGGCGTAGAAGTCCTTGGCGCCCTCGATCGTGCGCTGGATCGTGAAGATGGCCTCTCCGACGCTGCCGGCGAGGCTCATGCCAGCCTCGGATGAACCGGCCTGGACGAGCACAGGATTGCCCTGCGGGCAACGCGGTATGGCGAGCGGGCCGCGTACTTTGTAGTACTTCCCGGCGTGGTCGATCGAATGCACGCGCTCTTTATCGAAGAACGCACCGGTTGCCTTGTCGATGACGATGGCGCCGTCCTCGCAGCTGTCCCACAGCTTGCGTACGACCTCGACGAACTCGGTCGCCCGGTCATAGCGCTCGGCATGACCGAAATGTGCGTCGAGGCCGAAGTTGAAGGCTTCGAATGTCGACTGCGAGGTGACGATGTTCCAGGCGGCCCGACCGTTGCTGATGTGATCCAGCGAGGCGAACTTGCGCGCGACATTGTAGGGCTCGTTGAACGAGGTGGTCGCGGTGCCGACGAGGCCGATATGAGTGGTGACAGTTGCCAGCGCCGACAACAGGGTGATCGGTTCGAAGCGGAACGAGTCGACGCGGTTGGCCGATGGCAGCAAGGAGAAGACGTCGGCCACGAAAAGCATGTCGAAACAGGCGCTCTCCGCGACCCGGGCGGCCTTCACATAGCTGCCGAAATCGAAACCTGTCGTGTAGGCGTCCGGGTGGCGCCAAGCCGCCATGTGATGTCCGCCCGGTGCGAAGAACATGCCGAGCTTCATTTCGCGTCTGCTCTCGCCCATCCTCGTTCCTCCATGTCCAACAGAGGGAAGTGGAGCATGCGGTGCACGCACGTGTCCATGCAGCCCCATTCGAAATTGCCGTGATGTTGCTTCGGTCGCCTGGCAAATGTCCAGCACAAAGGCGTGGGCAATGCGTGGCGGTGCCTATCGAGTGTCGATGGCTCGATATCGGATGATGCACCGGTCCGCTGGAGCGGGCGCCTGGACAACAGGTTGGCCGTCGGGTGATCCAGTCGTTTCGGCGTTGCCTCCAAGCATGCGGTTTGCGTGCGATTATCTGCTGTTGTCTGAGGCAAAAAAGCGCTTTTCCGAAGCGGCGCCAGCGATTAAACTCAACGTGAGGAACGACGTCGGGTTTCAGATGTCGAATTGCAACTGGCAGCCGACGTTTTTCGTGCTTGCCTCGACAGCAGCGGTTTCGCAGGAGGGCATATATGAGCGAGGAAAAGGCCAAACCGAAAGTACCCGAGGGCCAGTCACGCTACTTCAAGACGCGTCAGATGGAGCCGAATGAGAAGGGTTTCGTCGGGTTCGAAACCGTGTGGGAGCCATTCCATAAGGAAGTCGAGTACAAGACTCCGAAGCGTCCTTAGGCGGACGCTGCGGCGGCGCCAGCTGCAGTCGTCACGACCTGACGCCGATCTGCTCTGTCGGCGTTTCCGGGCTGCCTCAGGACCCAGATGAAGTGCTGTCTACAGGGGGCGGTTGTAGGGGGCTGTCTACAAGAGGCCGCGGCATTAGCGCGGTGTAGCGCATGGGGGGGCGTCGTCGAGGCATGACGTCCTGGCCGCGGGGCAGACCAGGCAATCAGCAGTCAGCCGGCGGGCAGAGGTCAATCCGACACGTGAGTGCATCCGTCAGGTGGATGCCATCGGGGCTGGCAGCCGATCCGGCTGGTCAGATTTTCACGGCGCGGGCATGATTGATGCTGGGGGATTTTTCAATCGTTCCGCCTGCTTCGATCTCCGCATCGGTGGCGTCGCGAACAGCTAGTATCTCGAGCTCGAAAATCACCTCTCGGCCGCACAACGGATTATTGCCGTCGACGGTCAGCGTCTTGTCGTCCATCCGCGTCACGAGGAAGCTGCGGACGTCGCCCTTGTCGTTTTTCATCGTGATTTTGGTGCCGATTTCCCGATATTCCTCGGGAACATTCTCGATGCGATCGGTGAAAACCAGCGCCTCGTCCCTGGGGCCGAATATCTTATTGCAATCGATCGGCACCTTGATGACGTCGCCCGCCGATTTGCCTTCCAGCTCTTTCAGCACAGGAGGCGCCAGAATTTCATTGCGGCCGTGAACATACCCGAGAGGGAATTCAACCGAGCTGAGGATGGCGCCCGTCTTCGCGTCCGTTACCTTGTATTTGAGCTCAACAAGCTTGTCGTTGCGGATTGTTTCAGCCATGGCGGGTCTGCATATCCTTCGCTCAGAAAACCGAGGCTCCGAAGATTCTGACCTCGTCGTGCTCGTAGCCAAGAACGAGCCTGCCAAGCCACTCACCCTTCTTCTTGGTGCTACGTAGCCGGTATAGCACCGTGACGTGCTCGCCGCGTCGAATGATGCCGAGGAAATCGAAGTCCTCGGACAGGGTCTTGGTCAATTCGCTATTCACGAACTGCCGACCGACTTCGACCTCGTTGAGGGCATAGGCCAGTGCGGTGGAAAAGTTCTTGGAGAAACCGAAATAGTCGCCCTTGTTGGAGTGCTTGATGAGATCGCTCCATAACGGGTCGGCAATCGCCTGGATCTCCTCGTCGGATTTCTCAATGATATTCATCGCTTACTCTAGTGTTCCGGTTCTGACATTTGCTCGCCTGTGCCGCCAGGTTCCGAGCAAATGTCAGAACCATGAGGAACACTAGCAAGTCCATAAGTCTAGTGTAGCTTTTGCATCTGACGTTTGGTCAAGAGCCTCGCCGCGAGTGGGTACCAAACGTGAGGTGCGCTATACTAGGTTCCGGCTAGGCAACCTTGTCGCTGAAAACACAAAAAAGAGATCAACAGGCAGCTCGTTGATCTCTTTTGTGTTCAAGCGGTGCGGCAGACAAATCGGCGCTCGGAGCTGATGCTCCGGATTTGTTGGCAGGTGTCCTGGCGTCAGCCGAGAGCCCTGGCCAGAGCCCTGGCGCAACTGTTGGTTCGGGCTCTGGCTTGGCGAACGTCCGATCACCTGCGGCAGGCGCCAGACGTTCGTTCCAGAAAGCACGTTGATCGCCTGCGTCTTTTGCCGCCTATGCCACCTTCTCGCTCTGGCGCTGTTTGTCTTCGTCCGTACTAACCAGATGATAGCACGGCGCGCGTTCCATCGTGTATTCGCCGGTCTTGGGATCGCGGCGGGATACCGTCAGGACGTGCCAATTCTCGTCGTCGAGCTTCATCGCATCGCCGCGATAGTAGTATCCTGGCCACCGCGTCTCCTTGCGGAACAGGGTATGGTGGGTGACACATTCCGCGGTGCGATGGCGATGCTTGAGCTCCCATGACCTGAGCAGCTCGTGCAAGTCCTTGGCGCCGAGGCACTCAAGGTCTTCCTCCAGCAACTTCAGCTTCTTGAGGCAAATGTTGAGGAGCTTATCGTTCGTCATGTAGCCGACCGAGACGCCGCCACAATATTCGTCCATCAGCTTCTGTAAACGGTCCAGGCCCTGCTTCGGATTGATGTAGCTTGGGCTGACCGTGCCGGCGACGATCTCGTTGCGGTAGGTCTTGTAACGCTCCATAGGTTTGAAGATCTCTTCCTTCCGGTCAGCGATCTGCTTGTCGGAAACCACGATCCCTTCAGCCTTGCCGTCGTCAATGTACTTGCAGGCGGCCTTCGCTGCCAGCCGGCCTTCGGTGAACGATCCCGACGAGAAGGCATGCGGTGTGCCGCCGACGGCATCGCCGGCACCGAACAGGCCTTCGATAGTCATCATCCGGTTGTAGCCCCAGAAATACTCAGGGGGTGACACATCCTCCGGTCCGCTGGCCCAGCCGCCGGCGCCGGTTGCGTGGGATCCCATGACGTAGGGCTCGGAGGTGGTGAGCTCGGGGTTTTCGTTCTTGGGGTCGACGTCGGTCGCGGCCCAGAGCACCGCTTGTCCGATCGTCATGCCGAGGAAGTTTTCCCAGCCCACCTCTTCCAGATGCGGGTCCTGGAACGCCTGCATGGTCACCATGTGGATCGGTCCGCGACCGGAAGCCATTTCCTTGATCATGGCGTGGTTGCGCAGACAGGTCGGGATCGGCCGGTGGGTCCTGTGCGAGGCTTCAGGGTCCAGGTATTCCTTGCCGACCATCTGCTGCAGTTCGGGGAACCACCGCGAACTCGTACTCCTCACCGATACCATTCTGGGTGTAGGTATGAAGATGCAGGAAGTAGGCGCCAACCGGGCCGTAGCCGTCCTTGAAACGAGCCAGGACGATACGGTTCTCCATCTGCGTCATTTTCGCGCCGGCATTGATCATGAGGCCATACGCTGACCCGGATGACCAAGGCGCATACCAGACGCGACCGGCGCCTTCACCGACGGAGCGCGGCTTGAAGATGTTGGAGGCACCTCCCGCAGCTACGATCACGGTCTTGGATTTGAAGACGTGGTAATTGCCGGTGCGGACATTAAAGCCAACAGCGCCGGCGATGCGGTTCTCCTTGGCGTCGTCCATCAGCAGATGGGTCACGCAGATGCGGTTGAAGACCTTGTCAGCAGACTTCTTGGCGGCCTCCGCCACGATGGGCTTGTAGGATTCGCCGTGAATCATGATCTGCCACCGGCCTTCACGCAGATAGCGGCCGGTGTTGGGGTTGCGCATCAACGGCAAGCCCCAATCCTCGAATTGATGGACCGTGGAGTTGACGTGACGGGCCATGTCGAACAGCAGGTCTTCGCGGACCATGCCCATCAGGTCGATGCGGGCGTAGAGGACATGATCCTCCGGCTTGTTCTCGCCCCAGCGGGTGCCCATGTAGCAATTGATCGCGTACAGGCCCTGGGCGACTGCGCCGGAGCGGTCGATGTTGGCTTTTTCCGCGATGATGATTTTCTTGTTCTGTCCCCAGTACCGCGCTTCCCAGGCCGCGCCCGAGCCGCCCAGCCCGGCGCCAACCACCAGTATGTCGATATTGTCCTCGACGACGGTTTTGTAAGCCATCAGTAGTATACCCCTTTCTTGAAGGTCAGGCCGGCATCCTTCAGGGTATGCAGTCCGCCGTCGTCCATGCGGATATACTTGGGCTCGCTATACAGATGCTCGCTGTCACGCATGTCTTTGCTGGGGCCAGGGACCTCAGCCAACTTGGGAATGTGCTTGCCCCACGGTTTTGTCGTGATGGGCGAAAGGAAATTCTTTTCCCTGCCATCCCGGAACTTGATCCGCCAGGATATCGTGCCTTTTTCTTCCTCGCGCAGCACCCTGACGCTATGGCCGAGCGGGGCGAAGTCGGCGTAACCGCGGCAGTCAATGGCGTTTTGAGGACAGGCCTTCACGCAGGAGTAGCACTCCCAGCACATATCCGGTTCGATATTGTAGGCGCGGCGGTATGTCGGGTCGATGTGCATGATATCCGACGGGCAGATATCCACACAGTGTCCACAGCCATCACATCTCGTCATGTAGACGAATGTCGGCATTGTTAGCTCCTTCCCTGGTAGGCAGACATTCCTGGAGAGATTTAGTGGTGGCGGGGCGCTTCGCGTTTGATGCCAAGCCCCATGTCCATCGGCGCGTCTTTCAGAAGCTCCATGGAGTGACGATCCCGGTCGGCGGGATTTGATCGGTCGGCTGGTCGCGGCAGGTTGTTCCTGGTGCCGTTGGCTTCTGCCACACGCTTCTCGAAAGCCGCTGCCGGCTTGAAGAACATGTGCGAGAACTTGGACCAGGGAACGGAGCCGAACAGCACCGTGGTGGCTATCAGGTACAGCCCGAGCGCCACCATCGTCCACGAGCTGCCGGTTGACTGCAGGTAGGACCAGATCAGCGCCATGGTGGTGCTGGCAAGCAGCGACAGGATGAAGAGATCAGCTCGCATGATGCGAAACGGCGACTGGCCTTCGGCCGAAACGTCGACCCGGATGAAGAACCAGAACCAATAGCCGCCGATGCAGACCAACAGCGCTCCCAGGTGCCACAACAGGGGCAATATCGACGGGGTCGGGGTCGCCGGTGTCGGGTAGTAGAACACCATGATGGCGGCGGAGATGACGTAGGCAAGGAAGCCGTACATGGTCAAGAGATGGGCAATCCTGCGGTTCTGATTGCAGAACTCGGCGGATGTCATGACGTCGACGAGGCCGGTCTTGGCCGCGATCGAGGCAAGCTCACCGCCCGCAATCTGGCGGGCTCCGCTGCTCTTGGTCTTTCGCCAGTTGGCGAAGAAGTACTTGGCGCTGCCCTTGTGAACGATGTCGAACAGCGTGCCAAGCGCCACCAGCAAGATCATAACCCAGACGTAGGTCTGCATGATCGCCGGTGGAACAACGGATGACAGCGCTGCGAACGGATTGCTTTCGATCACCCAATCGCCCCCTCTAGTTGTGTTCCTGCCCAAGTCAAGGCTCTGCAGCGGCATGCGGTGGAGCCAAGCTGGATCCGCACGTCGGCTGCAGCAGCCTCTTATCGCGATGGTTCTGCACGTATGCAAAAGTTGCTATTCTTGCTGACACTAGCTTGTCGCTCAGCGATCTGCAACTGCCAGTCCCGGACTTATTCCAACTGCGACATTTTCTTCAATCGAGCGGGCGGGTCGGGCCTTACGGTGGCGCAGCTTCACGGTGGATCGTTGCGTTGCCGGTGAGCAGATAAGGGCTGGCCGCCGTACCGTGCCTGGTGCTGGCGCGCTTGCGGTGGTCTGGATGCTAATGCGCACTTGTCTCATTGCCGTTGCGGGTGACCGGTGCAATCATCAGCGCAGT
Organism: uncultured Alphaproteobacteria bacterium; assembly: GCA_963825625.1. Classification (GTDB taxonomy): domain Bacteria; phylum Pseudomonadota; class Alphaproteobacteria; order Rhizobiales; family Hyphomicrobiaceae; genus CAMDPA01. The sequence goes on from CAWGUF010000019.1 coordinate 244,870, forward strand.
GAGGTGTGCACTCCATGTTGCCTCGTACGTTTCATAACGGGATGGCATACGCGTCAACGTGATGAGGCGTCGTGAGCCTTGCGAGGTCATCAACAAACTCCACAAGAGGACAGCAATGGCGCCCACGATTCCTCCGCATGGTGCTGAAGAGCTCAAGCCGCTTCTGGTGGCGGACCCGAGCGAGCGGGCGCGCCTGAAGGCCGAAGCCGCTACGCTACCATCTCTGACGGTAAGCTCGGCTGCGGCCGGCAACGCGGTGATGCTCGCGGGTGGATATTTCACGCCTCTTGCCGGCTTCATGAGCAGGGCGGATGCGCTGGCTGTCGGGCGCACAATGCAGACCGCTGGCGGGCTATTCTGGCCGGTTCCGGTGCTCAACCTGACGCAGGAGGCCAGTGGCTTTCGCGCGGGAGACCGGATTGCGCTGCGTGATCCGAATGTCGAGGGGTCGCCGGTTCTCGCGGTGCAACAGGTCGAGGCGGTGGAGACATTCACGAGCGAGGAGATCGAGGAACTCGCCGAGCAGGTCTATGGTACGACGGATCGCAAGCATCCCGGTGTCGCCGAATTCCTCGCACAGGGGCGGACCGCTATTTCCGGGCCGATCCAGGTTCTGAACTACAGCTACTTCGAGACCGACTTTCCGGAGACGTTTCGCACCGCCGTCGAGATCCGAAGCGAGATCGCCAAGCGGGGCTGGCAGCGCGTGGTGGCGTTTCAAACGCGAAATCCGATGCACCGGGCGCATGAAGAGCTGTGCCGGATGGCAATGGAGAGGCTGGGGGCGGACGGTCTCGTCATTCACATGCTGCTTGGTAAATTGAAGCCGGGAGACATTCCTGCACCGGTTCGCGACGCGGCGATTCGCAAGATGGTGGATATCTACCTCCCGCCGAACTCGACGCTGATCACAGGGTACGGCTTCGACATGCTCTACGCGGGTCCGCGGGAGGCGCTGCTGCATGCGGTGTTTCGCCAGAACATGGGGGCGACGCATTTCATCGTGGGGCGCGATCATGCCGGCGTCGGCGATTATTATGGCCCGTTCGACGCACAGGATATTTTCGATCGCATCCCGAAGGGCGCGCTCAAGATAGAGCTGTTCAAGGCCGATCACACCGCCTACTCGAAAAAGCTCAACAAGGTCGTGATGATGAGCGAGGCGCCAGATCACTCGAAAGAGGACTTCGTGCTGCTTTCAGGTACGGCCGTCCGTGAGATGCTGGGCAAGGGCATCGCACCGCCGCCGGAGTTCGCACGGCCAGAGGTGGCGCAGATCCTGATCGATTACTACAAACTGCACCCCTGATGGCGTGTACGCGGCGGCGCCATGCCGGCCGGCTGGCGGCGGCTACAGCTCGGTGTACTTCGCAGCCGTGCCGCGCGCTTTTTCCACGGGATACTTGATGCCGTTGGCTTCGATCTTCCGGGCTGCAGAGGCCTGAAGATCAATCCCGGCGCGCTCCGCGATCAGCAGCAGATAGAGCAGGACGTCGGAGCATTCCTCGGCCAGCCGGCGGCGCATGTTTTCATCGTCACGGGCTGCCGTCTCGAAATCCTGGTCGGACTTCCACTGGGTGAGCTCGAGCAGCTCACCGGCCTCGATATTCAGGGAAATGATGAGATCCTTCAAGGCGTGGAATTGGCGCCAGTCGCGCGCGTCGCGAAACGCGATCAGGCGTTGCGTCAGCTCGTCGAGCGAAGGCCTGGTGTCGGTCATGTCGGCAGCACTCCCTGGCGCTGAGCGGCACAATCTCAGCCACGTCGGCCGAGCAGAAAGGTGCCGGGCATCCCTCGTCACACGCCCTTCTATTGGGCGCCATCGTGCCCGGCCAGGACAGTGGGGAAAGTGCTGCGATCTGACGCACGAAACGCTGGCGCCCCCGGTTGATCGATGCCGTGCCTGGGCGCATAGACCTCGGGCTTCGGATTGTTCCCGGCTTCGGATTACTCACGGCTTCGGATTACTCTCAGGGGAAGCGGAATGCGTATCGCTCAAATCTCCGACACGCATATTTCCTGCGAGCATCCATCCCGTGCCGATGACCTGGCAGACTGCATTCGCCAAATCAATGCCCTCAGTCCACGGCCGCGCATTGTCGTCCATACGGGCGATGTCGTGCACAATGGATTGCCCGAGGAATACGAGATTGCCAAAAGCCTGCTGAACAAGCTGCAGGTGCCGTATTTCGTGCTGCCCGGCAACAAGGACAAACGCGAGACGCTGATAGAGTTTTTCGCAGATGGTACACGGATCGTACCAGGCATGGGATTTATTCAATATTCAGTCGAAGACTTCGACGTGCGCCTGATATTCATCGACACGATCGAGGAAGGCAGCAACAAGGGTCGCCTGTGCGAAGCCCGCCTGAGGCAGATCGACGAGATGCTGGCGGCAGACCGGGGAAGACCGGTGGCCTTGTTTCTGCATCATCCACCGTTCGCGGCGTCGGTCGCACCTGACCCGGTGCAGTTCGAGGACTGGTCGGATGTGGAACGTCTGCAGGGTTGCCTCAGCCGGCACGATCATATCCGGAGCATGTTCTGCGGCCATGTCCACCGCCGCATGACATCCAGCGTCGGCATGGTCGGCGCAAGCGTCGCCACCTCCATTGCTGCCGATTTGCGCTGGGACAGGCCGGCCGAGCCAGGCGGATATTCGCCAACATTCGACGTGCATGACCTCGTGACGGGCTGACTTGGTCGAAGCCGGTTGCTGTCCGGTGCTCGCGACGGGGCACGGGCTGTCACTGTCCGAGCGGCTGTGCGTCCGTCATCCACCGCGGCGCGATTTTGCCCCTGCAATCGCCTGCTCGACGGCCGGCAAGATGCCCTCGACAATCTTGTCGACGCCTTGCTCATTGGGGTGGAGGCCATCGTCGAGGTTGAGGTCGGGCCGGGTGGCGATGCCCTCGAGAAAAAAGGGATAGAGTGGGACAGCGTGCTTCTGTGCCAGCGAGGGATAGATTGCCTCGAAGCTTGCGACATAGTCCTCGCCCCAGTTGCGCGGGCTCTTCATGCCGGCCAGCAGCACGGTCGCGCCTTTGGCTTTGAGCTGCGAGATAATCGCATCGAGGTTGGTTTTGGTTGCTTCTGGCGGCAGGCCGCGGAGGGCGTCGTTGGCGCCGAGCTCCACGATCACGAGGTCTGTGCCAGCCGGTACCGCCCATTCCAGGCGCTGCAGGCCGCCCTTGGTGGTGTCGCCGGAAACGCCCGCGTTGGCGACCTGGACCGCGTGGCCCCTCGCCCGCAGTGCTTTCTCCAGCTTGACGGGGAAGGCGGCTGATGGGGGCAGACGAAAACCTGCCGTCAGGCTGTCACCAAGGGCGACGATACGCAACGTGTCAGCGATGGCGGCGCCGGCGAAGGCCAGGCTCAGCATTGCAATTGCTGCTGCAATGCATAAGTGCGACCGCAGCACGGCATGGAAAAGCCGGTTCCGCATCCTTATGTGGACGGGCGGGAAATGGCAGGCGCTTTGACTCATCTGTTCGCCTTATCAATGAACCAGTCTCACGGTTTGACGTAGATAGCTTCGGTGGCGGGAACAAGTCCCGCCGTCAGGCCTTGGTCGCCGATCGAGTGAGTCCGGAAGCCAATCCGGCGCCTCCTCGCAGCACGGGAGAGATCACCGCGTGACAGACGAAGCTCATATCGTCGAGCTGAACGCCGTCGGCCTGACGCTGACCAGCCGGGCTGGTCCAGTGGAAATCCTGCGGGGCGTCTCGCTGGACGTGCCGGCTGGCCAGTCGCTGGCGATTGTCGGCCCGTCGGGCTCGGGAAAGACGTCGCTCCTGATGATCATGGCGGGTCTGGAGCGAGCGACCGTCGGCTCGGTGCGGGTGGCTGGACACGCGCTGCAGGGGCTGAGCGAGGATGCGCTGGCCCGGATCCGCGGCGCTGAGATCGGGATCGTGTTCCAGTCGTTTCATCTGGTGCCGACGATGACCGCGCAGGAGAATGTGGCGTTGCCGCTGGAGTTCGCGGGGCGGGCAGATGCGGATAGCGCGGCGCAAGCGGTGCTGGAGGAGGTGGGCCTGTCGCACCGGCTACAGCATTATCCGGCGGAGCTATCAGGCGGTGAGCAGCAGCGGGTCGCGATCGCGCGTGCGCTGGCGGCCAATCCCAAGCTGCTGCTGGCCGACGAGCCGACCGGCAATCTCGACGGGCGCACCGGGCAGCATGTCATCGAGCTGCTGTTCGGGCTGCAGCGGCGGCATGGGGCGACACTGGTGCTGGTGACGCACGATACCAAGCTGGCCGACTTGTGCGAGCGGACCGTGCGCATGGCTGACGGCGGGATCGAGAGCGCGGCGGAGACGTCGGTATGACGGCCGTCGTTACGCCGAAGGCCGGCGAGGTCAGGGTCGGCAGAACATTGCGGCTGCCACTCGTGGTTCGTCTGGCGGGCCGGGAGCTGCGCGCCGGCCTGAAGGGGTTTTATGTCTTCATCGCCTGCATGGCGCTGGGTGTTGGCGTCATTACGGCTGTCGGAGCGCTGGCCGATTCCCTGCGCGCCGGTTTTGCCGCGCAAGGCGTGTCGATCCTGGGTGGTGATGCGACATTGGCGAGAATGCATGCGCGGGCCACGGCAGCCGAGCGCGGCTATCTGGAGAGCCAGGGACGAGTAAGCGAGGCGGCGACCATGCGGTCGATGGCCCGGCGCATCGACGGGTCAGAGCAGGCGCTGATCGAGCTGAAGGCTGTGGATGCGGCCTATCCGCTGGCGGGGGCGCTGGAGATGCGGGATGGCGCGAGCATCGGCGCGCTGCTTGCCCGCGCCAACAGCGCCGTCGTCGACCCCTTGTTCCTGGAGCGGATGCAGCTCAAAGTTGGCGACGGCTTCAAGCTGGGCCGCATCGAGGTGGTGATCTCCGGTGTCGTTGAACGCGAGCCTGACGGTCTGGGCGACAGACTGTCGTACGGCGCACGGGTATTCGTCTCGACCGCGACGCTGATGAACACCGGGCTGGTGCAGCCGGGCTCGCTGGTGCGCTGGCGCTATGCGCTGCGGTTGCCCGAGGCCGACGACGCGGCGTTGTCGGCATTTCGAGCGCGGGCGGCGAAGGCTCTACCTGAGGCCGGGTTCCTGTATGCGGACCGGCGCGATCCGTCGCCGCGCATCAGGCGCGTGCTCGACCGTCTGCAGCAGTTCCTGACCCTGATCGGCTTGACCTCGCTGTTGATCGGCGGGGTCGGCGTGGCGAATGCGGTCGGGACATTCATCGATCGGCGGCGCAAAGTCATCGGGACCATGAAAAGCGTGGGAGCGAGTGGGCGGATGGTGTTCGCCATCTTCTTCACGCAAGTCATGCTGATCGCAGGTCTGGGTATCGCGATCGGCCTTGCGGTGGGATTGTCGGTACCATTGCTGCTCGATGCGCTGATCGGCTCGGCACTGCCGATCAAGGCGGTTCTGCAGATCTCGCCTGCAACAGTGCTGACGGCGATCGTTTATGGCGTGCTGGTTGCTGCCTTGTTCACGTTGTGGCCGCTCGGCCGGGCCGACCGGATCCGCGCCGGCACGCTGTTTCGTGAAGACGTGGCGCCGGTTCGTGTCAGGCCGGGCTGGCCGGTGATCGGCGCCACGGCTGCTGTGCTGGCGGCACTGGTCGGGTTCGCGGTGCTGGGGGCGGAAGCGCGGTTGGTGGCCGGCGGTTTTCTGGCTGCCGTGCTGGGTGTGCTGGCGATGTTCGCCGGTCTCGGCTGGCTGGTGATGTGGGCGGCAAGGCGGGCGCCGAGGCCACGCAGCGCGGAATGGAGGCTGGCGATTGGCAATATCGGCGCGCCAGACGGATTGACGCGGTCGATCGTGCTGTCTCTGGGGACGGGATTATCATTGCTTGTGGCTGTGGGTTTGACCGAGGCGTCGTTGACGGAGGAGCTTCGCGCGCGGGTGCCGCAGACGAGCCCTTCGTACTTCGCGCTCGATATTGCGCGCAGCGACCGCGCGACCTTCACCGACAACATCCGCAAGGCGGCGCCGGGTGCGCGCATCGACGAGGCACCGATGCTGCGCGGGCGGATCGTCAGTCTCAACGGTCGCTCAACCGAAGGCCTGAAAGTGCCGGCCAACGCGCAATGGGTGCTGCGGGGCGATCGCGGGCTCACTTACGCGGAGACGGTGCCGGACGGGTCCACGGTCACCAAAGGCGCGTGGTGGGCGGCGGACTATACTGGTGAGCCGCTGGTATCGCTGGAGCAGGAGATCGCAGGGCTGTTGAAGCTCAAGGTCGGCGACACGATGACGGTGAACGTGCTCGGCCGCAATATCACAGCACGCATCGCCAACCTGCGCGAGGTGAAGTGGGAGAGCCTGGCGATCAACTTCTTCATGGTGTTCTCGCCGAACGCGCTGCAGGGCGCACCGCATAATCTGCTGGCAACGGTGACGCTGCCGAAGGATCTGACGCCGGCGGTGGAGTTGGCTCAGGAGGCGGCGGTAGCTCGCGGGGTGGCGCGAGCGCTGCCTACCGTGACACTGATCCGCGTCAAGGATGCGATCGCCGCGTTCGAGGCCGTGTTCGCCAAGGTGATGACGGCGGTCAGCGTCGCAGGCGGGGTGACGTTGGCGGCGGGCGCACTGGTGCTGGCGGGTGCACTGGCAACTGCGCAGCGCAGGCGCATCAAGCAAGCGGTGATCCTCAAGACGCTGGGGGCCACCCGGCGTCAGATCCTCACCTCTCATCTGATCGAATATCTTCTGCTGGCGATGGCGGCATCGGTATTCGCCGTGGCGCTTGGCGGACTGGCGGCATGGGCAACCATCACCTATGTGATGGAGATCGGATTCGTCCTGTCGGTCGCGGCGATAGCGCAGGCGCTGGCGGTGGCTCTTGGTCTGATTCTGGCCTTTGGCGTGGCAGGCACGTGGGCGGTGTTGCGCGCCCCTGCGGTGCCCACACTGCGGTCTGAGTAGGGGCTTATTTGCCATTTGCCCGGGAACAAAACGCCGGGGCTTGCAAGTTTGCCTGGATTTCCTACCTCTAGCGTCGGGAATGTGGCGCCTGGAGTCTTGAAAGGCTCGGGCAAAGCGGCCATATTCCGTTGGCGGCCCACGAGGCTGAATCATCAGGGATCGGGACCCAAACGAGAATGGCTGAACCAAGATGGAATGCGCAGGTCGGCACCGGCACGCGTACGGGCGTTGCTGTTGACGAGGGCCTGCGGTCCTACATGCTGTCGGTCTACAACTATATGGCCGGCGGTCTGGTGCTCACCGGTTTGGTGGCATACTTCATCTTCACGCAGGCGGTGACAGCTGATCCACAGCTCGCCGCCAAGTCCGCTTCGGGTGCGGTCATGGCGCTCAAGCGGGGGATGTTCCTGACGCCGCTTGGCGCGGCCATGTTCGCATCGCCCCTGAAGTGGGTGATCATGCTTGCGCCGCTGGCGTTCGTGTTCTTCCTGTCGTTCCGTGTCTACCACATGAGCGTGGGCGCGGCGCAGATCTCCTTCTGGCTGTTCGCGGCCGTGATGGGCGCCTCTCTGTCATCGATCTTCCTGGTGTTCACCGGGCAGTCGATCGTGAAGGTGTTCTTCATTACCGCGGCGGCGTTCGCCTGCCTGTCGCTGTACGGCTACACGACGAAGAAGGACCTGTCGGGCTGGGGCACGTTCCTGATCATGGGCGTGTTCGGCATCATCATCGCGGCGCTGGTCAACATCTTCCTGCAGTCGCCGGCTCTGCAGTTCGCCATCTCGGCGATCGGTGTGCTGGTGTTCGCGGGCCTGACCGCCTACGACACGCAGCAGATCAAGGACGGCTACTACCAGTACGTCGGTGATGCCGCTGCGATGGGCAAAGGCGCGATCATGGGTGCGCTGAGCCTGTACCTCGACTTCATCAACATGTTCCAGTTCCTGTTGTTCTTCATGGGCGACCGGGAATAACGTGAGAGGCGGCGGCTGGCAGACCGGTCGCCGCGCCAATCGCGCTACTGGAGCGAAATCGAAAGGCCCCGCCTGTGTGCGGGGCCTTTTTTGCTCGAGGGCATTGATGTGTGCCGGTCGCCGCCGGCAGGCGTGGGCAGCAGCGCTTCTCAGACCGGCTTCAACAGCACGTGCCGCTTCCTGCCGGCGGAAAGCTTGATGACGCCATCGGCGGTGAGGTCGGCGCCGGTCAGGCGGGCCTTGTCGTCGGTGACAGCCACATCGTTGACACGCAGGCCGCCGCCTTGGATCTGGCGGCGGGCCTCGCCGTTGGATTTCGCCAAGCCCGCCAGCACGAATGCGCCAGGACGCCGAGACCGGCGCTGAGTTCGTTCGACGGCACCTCTATCGTCGGCAGATCGGTGGCGAGAGCCCCCTGCTCGAACGTCTTGCGCGCCGTCTCAGCCGCCTGCTCGGCGGCTTGCGCGGCCGTGGATCAGCGCCGTCGCCTCGGTCGCCAGCACCTTCTTGGCCTCGTTGATCTCGGCGCCCTGCAGCGCTTCCAGCCGAGCGATCTCGTCCATCGGCAACAGCGTGAACAGCTTCAGGAAGCGGCCGACATCGGCGTCCTCGGTGTTGCGCCAGAACTGCCAGTAGTCGTAGGCCGACAGCATGTCGGCGTTGAGCCAGACCGCGCCGGAGGCGGTCTTGCCCATCTTGGCGCCGGAGGCGGTGGTGAGCAGCGGACAGGTCAGGGCGTAGAGCTGATGGGTGCCCATGCGGCGGCCGAGATCGATGCCGGTGACGATGTTGCCCCACTGGTCCGAGCCGCCCATCTGCAGGTTGCAGCCATAGCGCCGGGCCAGCTCGACGAAGTCGTAGGCCTGCAGCAGCATGTAGTTGAATTCGATGAACGACAGCTCCTGCTCGCGCTCCAGGCGCAGCTTGGCCGAATCCATCGTCAGCATGCGATTGACGGAGAAATGCCGGCCGACATCGCGCAGGAACTCGATGTAGTTGAGCGGCGCCAGCCACTCGGCGTTGTCGGCCATGACGGCGTCCGTCGCGGCCGTCGCCGAAGCTGATGAGCTTGGCGAAGACCTGCTGCATGCCGGCCTTGTTGGCCTCGATCTCCTCGATCGGACGGATCGCGCGCGTCTCGTCCTTGCCGGAGGGATCGCCGACCCGCGTCGTGCCGCCGCCCATCAGCACGATCGGCTTGTTGCCGGTCTCCTGCAGCCAGTAGCAGCATCATGATGGAAATGAGCGAGCCGATGTGCAGGGACGGGGCGGTGCAGTCGTAGCCGACGTAGGCCACGACCTCGCGCTTGGCGGCAAGAGCATCAAGGCCTGCCGGGTCTGAGCACTGGTGCACGTAGCCGCGCCCGGTCATGATCTGCAGAAAATCGGATTTGTAGCTGGTCATGGTATAGGCTCAATCGGATAAGCATTCCCTCGGTCCCTGCCGCGGCTGTCAATGGCGGAGGGAAAGGAGACCTACATGCACGGGATGCTGCCGATGGGCAAGCTGGTGAATGCGATCGGGTTGATGAGCGGGACGTCGCTGGACGGAATCGACGTCGCGCTCGTGCGTACCGATGGCGAGGCGGTCGTGGAGCGCGGGCGGAACAGAACGGTTCCTTATTCGGAGGCGTTTCGCCAAAAGTTGCGTGAAGGCCTGCAAGAAGCAACAACGATCACCGAGCGGGCGCAACGCCCCGGCCGCCTGCGGTTGCTCGAGCAGTATCTGACTGATCTGCATGTGGAAGCGGTGCAGCAGTTCTGCGAGGATCAGCTGTTGGAGGCGGGCGAGATCGATGTCATCGGCTTTCATGGTCAGACTGTGCTGCACAAGCCCGCGACCGGGCTGACGGTGCAACTCGGCGACGGTAAGCGGTTGGCGGAGTTGACAGGGATCGACGTGGTCTACGACCTGCGGGCGGCCGACATGGCGGCAGGTGGACAGGGTGCGCCGCTGGTGCCGGCCTACCATCAGGCGCTGGTAGCAAAGCTGCCGCAGCAGCCCGTGGTTCTGGTCAACATCGGCGGGGTTGCGAATATCACCTACATCGGACGGGACGGCAGGCTGATCGCTTTCGACACCGGCCCCGGCAATGCGATGCTCGACGACTGGATGATGCGAAAGACGGGGCACACGCATGATCCTGACGGCCGTGTGGCGGCGCAGGGTGTGGTGCGACAGGACTACGTTGCGGAATACCTCAAGCACTCCTACTTCGCCTCGCCTCCACCGAAGTCGCTGGACCGCAACGCATTTGCCTGGCAGCTCGTGAGCCAGCTGCCACTGACGGACGGAGCGGCAACGCTGACGGCGTTCGCTGCGGAGGCGATTGCCAGGGCGCGACGGCACTTGCCGGAAGAGCCGCAGTTGTGGATCGTCAGCGGCGGCGGGCGCAAAAACAAGACGCTGATGAGCATGATTGCGGGTTTGGTGCAGAATGCCGTGGTGCCGGCGGAAGCGGTCGGGCTCGACGGCGATTTGCTCGAGGCGGAGGCGTTCGGTTATCTTGCCGTGCGCTCGCTGTACGGCCTCCCGCTTACGTTTCCGGGCACCACAGGCGTGTCCGAGCCCATCTCGGGCGGCGTGCTCGCAAGGGCATGAGGCAAGGCTAACAGGATCGGGGAATGATGCCGCTGCTCAAAATGATCTTCTTTGCGGGCCTGGTGCTACTTGGCGGCATCGCCGTGTTCATCGGCGGCATCGTGATGCTGACCAGCCTGCAGTCAGGCGCAATCGTTCTGACCAGCGGGCCGAGCGGCAGCGAAGTGACGGAGACCATCACGCGCGCGGCGGACGCCTCCCGGTTCTGGCGGCTTTATGCGGTGCTCGGCGTGACCCCACTGGTGGTGGGGGGAGCAGTGCTGTGGTGGGGCGTTCGTGCCTTCAGGCGGTAGCGACAGCCAGAGTGTTGACCAAAGGAGCGAGAACGCCATGCTTGAATTCTACTTTGCCCCGGGCAGCAGCTCGATGGCCCCGCACATAGCGCTGTTCGAAGTCGGCGCAACATTCGAGCCGCGGCCGGTCTCGTTCGCCAGCAAGCAGCAACGCAGCAAGGAATTTCTCGCGATCAACCCGGCCGGAAAGGTGCCGGTGCTGGTCGTCGACGGGCGGCCGCTGACGGAGGTCGCGGGTATACTCTACTATCTGGCACGACGTTTCCCTGACGCTAAGCTGCTACCCCACGGCGATGTCCTGGCGGAGGCGGAGGTGGTGGCCTGGATGTCGTTCATTGCCTCAACCGTGCATCCGGCACGTAATCGGGGGATCGAGCACGCCAAGGATGTCTATGCGATTGTCGAGACGATGCTCGGCGGGAGAACCTGGGCGGCAGGGGACTACTCGATCGCCGACATTCATCTTTTCCGGCTGTATTGGCGCATTCGCGACGCCATGGAACCGCATCGGGCCACGATTACCACTATAGAGGCGCACTATCAGCGGATGATGGCGCGCCCCGCGGTGATCAAGACGATCGAGGCGGAGACGGCAGTCGGCTACGAGCTGCCGAACTGAGATGATGCCGAATTGAGATGATGCAGGCACGGAGCGGCGCGCCAGGTCTTGCGGTCTCAGCGTTCCGCTTTGCGTTTCTCCTCGAGGATCTCGATCATGCGGCGATCGACGTAGGTGCCAACCGCGTCGACCAGGCTGGCGGAGAGATCCTCCTTGTTCTCGTCGATGAAGAAGTGATTGGCGCTTGGAATGATCTGATGCTCGATCTTTATGCCGCGCTGGGTCTTGGTCTTTGCTGCGAGCTCGGCCACCGAAGCTGACGGCACGACGCGATCCTTCTCGCCATTGACCATGAGGCCGGAGGACGGGCAGGGCGCAAGGAACGAGAAATCGTAGATGTTGGCGGGCGGGGCGACGCATATGAAAGCATCGATCTCCGGCCGTCGCATCAACAGCTGCATGGCAATCCAGGTTCCGAACGAGAAGCCGACGATCCAGCAGGCCTTGGCATCGGGCTTGACCAGCTGCATCCAGTCCAGGGCCGAGGCCGCGTCTGCCAGCTCACCGGGGCCATTGTCGAAATAGCCCTGGCTGCGGCCGACGCCGCGGAAGTTGAAGCGCAGGACAGAGAAGCCGCGCTCATGGAACATATAGTAGAGCGAATGCACCACGGGGTTGTTCATGGTGCCGCCGAACTGGGGATGCGGGTGTAGAATCAGGGCGAGCGGGCTCTGCGGATCCGGCTCGTGATGGTAGCGTGCTTCCAGGCGACCAGCAGGGCCGTTGATGATCAGTTCAGGCATTTGACCTCGCGCAAGATGCGGGTTGTTGCGAAGGCCCCGGTATGGGGCGGCTGTGGCGCATGGCGGCTCCCGGCGGGGGATTTCGATCAGGTAGGCGCAAATGCGCTCGTTTGCTTGTCGACTAATCTTGACTTGGGCGCTCGGGATTACCATAGTCTAGGCTTAGAACAATTCGAAGCTCTGTCGCATTAGATGCGCCTGCTTGCACCTGAGCGCAAGGACGCGCAGCCAGCTGACCAGAGATCGTCGTGCTCGAAAGGAAGGCCCTCTTAGCACATTTCTCGCAGGAGTTGACAAGTAGCGGCGGCTGGATCCGCAGAACCGGGAAGAACGATCCCTCCCGGAATGACGTTGATGCTGTTGGGCCGGCACAAAGCGCATGGCCTCATACTCGGGAGAATGCGACGTGGAGCTGACGACAAAGGGACGCTATGCGGTGATGGCGCTGGCCGATCTCGCCAAATACGGTGCCGCCGGCACGGTGCCCTTGTCGGCGATTGCTGAGCGTCAGCACCTGTCGGTGGCCTATCTGGAGCAGATATTTCTGAAGCTCAGGCGCGCGGGCCTGGTCGAGAGCGAGCGGGGGCGTGCCGGCGGCTACCGACTGGTGCGTGATCCTGCGGAGGTGATGGTTTCCGACGTCATGGCGGCCGTCGAGGAAGAGACGCGAATGACGCGGTGTGCCGGCGAGGATGGAAGCGGCTGCCTTGGCGAGCACCGGTGTCTGACGCATGGGCTTTGGCACGCGCTGGGCGATCATATTCGCGATTTCCTGTCGCACGTCAGTCTGGATGATGTGCTGGCGGACCGCGTCGCGCGGCCCATCGCGGCAAGTGCGGCGGCGTCGGTGCTGACACCGGGGGCCTTCATAAAGTCCGGAGCTGGTGCGCAGGAATGACGGTGGAGCGCACATATCTTGATCATAATGCAACTGCGCCGCTGAGGGCGGAAGCGCGCGCGGCGATGCTGGATGCGATGGCGCTGTGCGGCAATCCATCCTCCGTGCATGCCGAAGGACGACGCGCAAGGGCGCTGATCGAGGCCGCGCGGGAGCAGGTCGCGGCGCTTGTCGGGGCGCGGTCGCAGCAGATCGTGTTCGCCAGCGGCGCGACGGAAGCCAACAACTGGGTAGTGCGGCAAGGCACGAAGGGGGCCGGTTGGGACTGCATCGTGCTGGCTGGTCTGGAGCACGATTCCGTCTCCGCCCCTGCCGCGGTATCCGGAGCAACGCTGCTATCGCTGCCATGCACGGCGGATGGTGAGGCCATTGTCGAGGGATTGGACGAGCAACTGGCAGAGGTGAGGCGAGGCGATGGCTCGACCCTGATAGCGCTGCAGCTTGCCAACAGTGAGACTGGTGTGTTGCAGCCGGTTTCGCGTGCCGCGAAAGTGGCCAGGCAGCACGCAGCGGTGCTGCACACCGATGCAGTTCAGGCCGCAGGACGCGTGGCGATTGATTTCGCCGCGCTGGGTGCGGATACGATGTCGCTTTCCTCGCACAAAATAGGGGGCCCGGCGGGTGTCGGGGCGCTGGTCATCAGCGAGGAACTGCAACTTCCGGCGCTGCTGGCAGGTGGCGGGCAGGAGCGGCGGCGCCGTGCCGGAACGGAGACTGTCGCCGGCATTGCAGGATTTGGCGCGGCGGCTGTCGCGGCCGCGGCGGAGCTGTCGACGATGGCGCGGCTGCAGACCTTGCGGGATCGGCTCGAGGCGGGCGTGCGCAAGATTACGCCGGATGTCGCGGTGATCGGACAGCAGGCGGCGCGGCTGCCGAATACAGTCTGCATGGCAGTTGCCGGCAGCAAGGCCACGGCGCTGGTGATAAATCTCGATCTCGCAGGTATTGCCGTCGGTGCTGGATCGGCATGCAGCTCCGGCAAGATCGGAGGCAGCCCGACGCTGGCGGCAATGGGCATCGCGCCGCAGCTGGCGGAGGCCGCAATCAGAATTAGCCTGGGCTGGTCGACGACGGAAGCGGACGTGGATCGCTTCCTGGCGGCGTGGTCGAGGATTTGTGGGGCGCAGGCGAGGGTTCAGCCCAGCCCATCGGTCCGGGATATGGATGCCCGGACGCCGGAACGAATGACGATTGGAGACTAACAATGGCGGCTGTCCAGGATACCATCGAGCAGGTCGCGCAGGTCGATGTCGATCAGTACAAGTACGGCTTCGAGACGACGATCGAGTCGGTGAAGGCGCCGAAGGGCCTCAACGAGGACATCGTTCGCTTCATCTCGGCCAAGAAGGGCGAGCCGGAATGGATGCTGGCCTGGCGGCTCGACGCGTTCCAGCGCTGGCAGGCGATGACGGAGCCGACATGGGCGAAGGTGCACTATCCCAAGATCGACTTCCAGGACCTCTACTACTACGCGGCGCCAAAGAGCACGGAAGGGCCCAAGAGCCTCGACGAGGTCGATCCGGAGCTGCTCAAGACCTACGAGAAGCTCGGCATTCCGCTGAAGGAGCAGGAGATGCTCGCCGGCGTCCGCAAGCAGGACGAGAAGAGCGAGCTCGACGAGGCGGCGGCGAAGTGCCAGCTCGGGCAAGGTGGCGATCGACGCGGTGTTCGACAGCGTGTCGGTCGTGACGACGTTCAAGAAGGAGCTGGCCAAGGCCGGCGTGATCTTCTGCTCGATCTCGGAGGCGCTGCGCGAGCATCCCGGAGCTGGTGCGGAAGTACCTCGGCTCGGTGGTGCCGCAGTCCGACAATTTCTATGCGGCGCTCAACTCGGCGGTGTTCTCCGACGGCTCGTTCGTCTACATCCCGCCGAATACGCGCTGCCCGATGGAGCTGTCGACGTACTTCCGCATCAACGAGCGGCAGACCGGCCAGTTCGAGCGGACGCTGATCATCGCCGACAAGGGCTCCTACGTGAGCTACCTGGAGGGCTGCACGGCGCCGATGCGCGACGAGAACCAGCTGCATGCGGCGGTGGTCGAGCTGATCGCGCTCGATGATGCGGAGATCAAGTATTCGACGGTGCAGAACTGGTATCCGGGCGACAAGGACGGCAAGGGCGGGGTCTACAATTTCGTGACCAAGCGCGGCGATTGCCGGGGCGACAATTCGAAGATCTCGTGGACGCAGGTCGAGACCGGCTCGGCGATCACCTGGAAGTATCCGAGCTGCATCCTGCGCGGCGACAACTCCACGCGGCGAGTTCTATTCGATCGCGATCTCGAACGGCTACCAGCAGGTCGATTGCGGCACGAAGATGATCCACCTCGGCAAGAACACCTCGAGCCGGATCATCTCCAAGGGGATTGCGGCGGGGCATTCGCAGAATACCTATCGCGGGCTCGTGTCAGCGCATCGCAAGGCCAGCGAACGCGCGCAACTTCACGCAGTGCGATTCGCTGCTGATCGGCGGCGACATGCGGCGCGCATACGGTGCCCTACATCGAGGCGAAGAACCGCGAGCGCACATTTCGAGCACGAGGCGACGACGTCGAAGATCTCGGAGGATCAGCTGTTCTACGTCATGCAGCCGCGGGCTCTCGCAGGAGGAGGCGGTGGCGCTGATCGTCAACGGTTTCGTGCGCGACGTGATTCAGCAGTTGCCGATGGAATTCATGGCGGAGACGCAACGACTGATCGGCATCTCGCTGGAGGGGAGCGTCGGGTGATGTCGAAACCCGTCATCAATGTTGCCGATGTCGAGTTGCGGGAGATGGGCAACGGGGCCGGCTTCGCGGCCAAGGTGGGATCGTTCGGGGCGGCGATCGGCTCGACCGGAATCGGCTGCATGCTGCATGTCGTGGAGCCGGGTAAGAAGGCGTTTCCGCGACACGCGCATCACCAGATCCATGAGCTGTTCGTGATCCTCGAAGGAGAGGGCACCTACCGCTTCGGTGATGCGGAGTATGCGGTGAAGGCCGGTGATGTGTGCGCCGCTCCAACGGGCGGCCCGGAGACTGCGCACCAGATCATCAATACCGGCACCACCACGCTGAAGTATCTCGGCCTTTCCACCGAAGCCGAAACCGAAGTCGTCGAGTATCCGGATTCAGGCAAGGTTGCGGTGATGAGCCGGTTCGACTGGTCGACCATGAGCGGGGGGATCCGCCACATCTTTCACAGCGGTGACGCGGCTCGCGACTACTACGACGGGGAGTGCTGATGACTGGCGACAGAGACATCTGGTTCAAGCCCAAGACGCACGGGTACGGGGCATCGCCAGCAAACTGGAAGGGCTGGGCGGCGACGTTGGGCTTCGTCGTTGTCACGACGCTGGTGACGCTGCCGCTGATGGTCTGGCCAGCCGTGACGCACAGCGGTCCGATGCTTTGGCATGTCGCGGTGTGGTGTGCTCTGACGATCGCCTTGACTGTCGGCTTCATGCGGCTGTGCAAGGCCAAGACCGATGGTGAATGGCGGTGGCGCTGGGGAAAGGACGATACCTGACGGTCGGGGGTGGCCTGACCTTCCGGCAGTGGCCGTAGGTACAACCGTCAAGTGCCGGTACGGCTGTGGAAATATTGGTTAAAAAAACGTGAAATTGAGGACTGTCATGAGTGTGACAATTGGAGTACAGTTCGCGCCGAAACCGGGGAGGGCCCGGTTGTGCGTGTGGCGCGGGACACGGAAGAGGTTCTGTCCACTGTTTGATTTTGTGGAGGAAATGCGATGTCGATCGAAATTGCGCAGCTCGAGCAGGCATGGCTTCGGGCAGAAGCAGAAGCTGACGAGGCAAAACGCGAGGTAAACGCTGCCAGCGGGGAGCTTCACGAGCGCAACGGAAAGATCGTCGACGCGACCGAAGTGAAGATCCTCATGGCATCTGTCGAGGAGGCCAGTTCAAGCAGGCAGAGGCGGAGCGCAAGGCGAGCGCCGCATTCGACCTGCTCTGGCAGGCCAAGGGACAAGGACAACAGACGGTTCATGCTTGAGATCAAGGATCTGCACGTTAAGCTCAGCGACGAGGACAAGCCTATCATCAAGGGCTTGTCCCTCACGGTTCCGAAAGGGGAAGTGCACGCCATCATGGGGCCGAACGGCTCCGGCAAGTCGACGCTGGCGCATGTGATCGCTGGGCGCGACGGCTACGAGGTGACCAGCGGCGATATCCTTTGGAATGGGCAATCGTCTGATCGAGATGGCTCCCGATGAGCGCGCAGCGCACGGCGTCTTCCTCGCTTTCCAATATCCGATGGAAATTCCCGGCGTTGCAGGACTGACGTTCCTGCGTACCGCTATGAATGCCGTGCGGCGGAAGCGCGGGGCAGCGGAATTGACGACGCCTGAATTCATCAAGGTCGTGCGTGAAAAGGGCGGTCACCTCAATATCGATATCGACATGCTCAAGCGGCCGGTGAACGTGGGTTTCTCCGGTGGCGAGAAGAAGCGAGCGGAAATTCTGCAGATGGCGCTTCTGGAGCCGACGCTTTGCGTGCTCGACGAGACCGATTCTGGGTTGGATATCGACGCGCTGAAAGTGGTGGCGGACGGCGTCAATGCGATGCGCTCACCCGATCGGTCGATGCTCGTGATCACCCACTACCAGCGCCTCCTGACTTACATCGTGCCGGACCGCGTGCACGTGTTGGCTGAGGGACGTAATCCAGAAGTCGGGTGGCAAGGAGCTGGCGCTCGAGCTGGAGAAGTCCGGCTACGCGGGCTATCAGACGAAGGCGGCGTGATCCAATGGCGCAGCAAGCTGCAATGGCCGGCGCCACTGGTGCCGGCGGCCAGCCGCACCGCACCAAAGCGGAGACCGGATTCGTAGCGGCCTTTGAAAAGGCGCTCGAGGGGCTGCCTAACGGCGGGTGGGTGGAGAGCGTCCGCCGCGAGGCGATCGAGGCGTTCAGGGCTTCCGGCCTGCCGTCGCGACGTGTCGAGGCATTCAAATACACCGATCTCAAGGAGCGCGTCGCGGAGGCCTATCCGTCGGCAGGCTCGGCAGGTTCGGGCGTGGACGCGGCTGATCTGGCTGCGGATGTGGATGTGGATGCGGCGCTGGGAGCGCTGGTCAAGCTGGACGCCTACCGTCTGGTGTTTGTCGACGGCGTCTTCGTCAAGGCACTGTCCTCGACAGAAGGGCTCGGTGAAGCGGCGGAGTTCATGCCGCTGGCACCGCTGCTGACCAAGGCGCCGGGATGGCTGGAGGGCAAGTTCAAGGCCGACCGGCTGGTCGCGGGCGAGGATGCGATCACGCGCCTCAATGCAGCTTTCATGAGTGATGGGCTGCTGATCAAGATCAAGCCGGGCCTTGCCACCGACAAGCCGGTGCTGGTGGTGAATGCGCGGCGCGCGGCAGCGCCGGCGAGCGTTGCAATCAGAAACGTCGTGGCGATGGAGCCGGGCGCGTCGATGACGCTGGTGGAAGCGCACGTGGCGCTGCGGGGAGCGTCGCGGCATGGTTTGTCCAATGCCCTGACCGATGTGGTGGTTGCCGACGGCGCGCGGCTCGATCACATCAAGGTCTTGCGCGATGCCGCGGATGCTCAACACCTCGGCGTCTGGAGCGTCGAGGTCGGCAGCGATGCCGTCTACCGGGGCTTCCAGCTGACAGCAGGGACGAAGCTGGTGCGCAATCAGCTGGCCGTCCGGCTCGGCGGTGAAGGCTCTCGGCTCGATCTGTCGGGGGCGTTCCTGGGGCGTGGATCGGAGCACGTTGACACCACGCTGACGGTCGATCATGCGGCGCCGGGATGCGAGAGCCGGGAGCTCTTCAAGGGCGTGCTGGATGATCGTGCATGTGGCGTGTTCCAGGGCAAGATCAGCGTGGCGCCGGGAGCGGTCAAGACGGACGGCAAGCAGATGGCGCGTGCGCTCATGCTGTCGGACGAATCGGAGTTCGAACTCCAAGCCGGAGCTGGAGATTTTCGCCGACGATGTCTCCTGTGGACATGGTGCGACGACGGCCGAGCTCGATCCCGATCTGATGTTCTATTGCACCTCGCGCGGGATTCCCGAGGCAGAGGCGCGGGCGTTGCTGATCGAGGCGTTCATCGGCGAAGCCATCGACAAGGTCGAGCACGAGACCGTAAGGTCCGCGCTGTACGAGGAAGCTCGCGGCTGGTTCCAGGCGGGCGCACCTCAACCGGCAGAATAGGACGTAGAAATATCGATGGCACAAGGCGCACAATCTGCTGCGAATGGTCCGGGTGCCGCGTCATTCGACGTGGAGCGGCTGCGTGCGGATTTTCCGATCCTGTTTCGCGATATCTATGGCAAGCCGCTCGTCTATCTCGATAGCGCGGCGAGTGCGCAGAAGCCGCGGCAGGTGATCGAAGCGATGGATCATGCGCTGCGCTTCGACTATTCCAATGTGCATCGCGGCATTCACTATCTGTCCAATACGGCGACGCAACACTACGAGGACGCGCGGGAGACGGTGCGCTGTTTCCTGAATGCGCGGTCGCCGGAAGAGATCATTTTCACAAAGAACGTCACCGAGGCTGTGAACCTGGTGGCGCTGTCGTGGGGACAGGCAAATATTCAGCCGGGCGACGAGATCGTACTGTCCATCATGGAGCACCACTCCAATATCGTGCCCTGGAATTTCCTGCGCGAGCGCAAGGGGGCAGTGCTCAAGTGGGCGCCGATCGCCGACAATGGCGAGTTCCTGATGGAGGAGTTCGAGGCGCTGCTGTCACCGCGCACGAAGATGGTGGCACTGACGCATATGTCGAATGTGCTGGGTACGCTGGTTCCGATCAAGGAGGTCGTCCGCATCGCGCACAGTCGCGGCATCCCGGTGTTCGTGGATGGGGCGCAGGCGGCTGTCCACATGGCCGTCGACGTGCAGGATCTCGACTGCGATTTCTATGGCGTGACGGGGCATAAGCTTTATGGCCCGACCGGTATCGGCGTGCTGTACGGCAAGAAGGCGCTGCTCGACAGAATGCCTCCGTTCCTGGGCGGCGGCTCGATGATCGAGGAGGTCACGGTCGACCGGATCACCTACGGCGAGGTTCCGACGCGGTTCGAGGCCGGTACGCCGCCGATCGTCGAAGCTATCGGGCTGGCGGCCGGATTGAACTACATGATGCAGGTCGGGCGAGCTGAAATCGCGGCGCACGAGGCCGAGGTCGGGGCCTACGCGCACGATCGGCTGGGCGAGTTCAACTGGCTGAAGATCCATGGCACGGCGCCGGGCAAGGGTGCTATCGTATCGTTCACGATGGACGGTCTGCATCCGCATGACATTTCGACCATCGTCGACCGGTCGGGTGTCGCAATTCGTGCCGGCCATCATTGCGCGCAGCCGCTGATGGAACGACTGGGCGTCGCCGCCACGTGCCGCGCTTCGTTCGGTCTCTACAATACGAAGGCGGAAGTGGACGTGCTGGCCGATGCGCTGATCAAGGCGCACGATTTCTTCGCGTAACGGGACGAGTGGGATCACAAATGGACGATAGCCGGATACCGCCGCGAGAGGTCTCGGACCTGGGTCATCGCCCGCAGCTGGAGCCAGGGACGGATGCGGGCCGTCAGCCGCCAGCCGCGCAACCTACACTGGAGCATTCCGGCGACGCGGCGTTGGCGGAAGGCGGCGGTGTGGCGCCGGCAGAGGTCGGCGATTCCGGCAGATGAACTCGATAGGCTGACCGCCGACATCGTTGCAGCGCTTAAGACGGTCTACGATCCGGAAATTCCGGCCGACATCTACGAGTTGGGACTGATCTACAAGATCGACATCGACGACGAGCGCATGGTGACGGTGGATATGACGCTGACGGCGCCCGGCTGTCCGGTGGCCGGCGAGATGCCTGTCTGGGTCGAGAATGCCGTCAACACGGTGCAGGGTGTGAGCGGCTGCAAGGCCAAGCTGACGTTCGATCCGCCCTGGGATATGAGCCGCATGAGCGAGGAAGCGCGCATCGCCGTCGGGATGTTCTAATGTGCGCCCTCTGACACTCGGCGCCCAATTGTCAGACCGGAACTCCAGCTCAGCCTCTTGCTCGTATTCCGGCTTCACCAAAGCCTGGCCACATACGCCCGAAATCAAGCGCTCGATCCAGAACTCATGGCACGTTGCGAGCGGTATCCCGATGAAATCTGGGAGATTGCCAGACTACGGCAACGCGCCCGCGGTGAGGCTCGTTGCTAGTGCGCTCTTGCGAAGGCTTGCAGCGCCCAATATCTACCACGATGAAGGGACTGCGTGAGGCAAGCCCGCCTGGGATCACATCGTCACGGCCCCCACTCATGCCATCCAGAGACTTTATCGCAGAGTTCTTTCCGCTGCTGATCGCCTGGTCACTCTTTGCCGGTATCGGTATCGTGGTCGGGAAGAAGAAGGGCGTCAGCCCAGCCGTTGCGATTCTTGGCAGTTTCCCGCTCTGGGTGGCGATCTTTGCGATCTGGCTGATTCGCAAGCCCGATATGGATGACAGTTGACAGGCCGCGCTGCGAACCACCGGATGGCGGCAACGCAAATTGTCGCCTGATGCGGGACTGTCGTGCGACTGCACTGGCAATCCGGGCCGGGTCATTGTAGGTAGCGTTGCGAGATTGTGGCGCTGCGTAGCCGTATGCGGCCGCGGTCGCATGGGCTTGTGCGAGGGCTTGATGCCGAAAGAGCTTGTCATCGACGGTCAGCCGTTCACGGCGGAAGATGGGATCACTTTGCTGCAGGCCTGCGAGCAGGCCGGCGTCGAGATTCCGCGCTTCTGCTACCATGAGCGCCTGTCGATTGCCGGCAATTGCCGCATGTGCCTGGTCGAGGTGGTCGGCATGCCCAAGCCGGTGGCGTCGTGCGCGATGGGCGTCAACGACCTGCCGCCGAACCGCGATGGCACGCCAAAGCAGATCGAGACGCGGACGCCGATGGTGAAGAAGGCGCGCGAAGGGGTGATGGAGTTCCTGCTGATCAACCACCCGCTCGATTGCCCGATCTGCGATCAGGGCGGGGAATGCGACCTGCAGGACCAGGCGATGGCATTCGGTACCGGCGGCACGCGCTATGCGGAGAACAAGCGCGCGGTGGAGGAGAAATATCTCGGGCCGCTGATCAAGACGGCGATGACGCGCTGCATCCAATGCACGCGATGCGTGCGTTTCATGACCGAGGTGGCGGGCGTCGAGGAACTCGGCGCGATCGGCCGCGGAGAGGACATGGAGATCACGACCTACCTCGAGCAGGGGATGCTGTCGGAGCTGTCAGCCAACGTGGTGGACTTGTGCCCGGTTGGTGCGCTGACCCATCGGCCGTGGGCGCACAATGCGCGGCCCTGGGAGCTGCGCAAGACCGAGTCCATCGATGTCATGGATGCAGTCGGCTCGGCGATCCGGGTCGATGCGCGCGGGCGTGAGGTGATGCGGATTTTGCCGCGCAACAACGACGCGGTGAACGAGGAGTGGATCTCGGACAAGACCCGGCATGTCGCTGATGGCCTGCGTAGCCAGCGGCTCGACCGGCCCTATGTCCGGCGCGACGGCCGGCTCGTGCCGGCGAGCTGGGATGATGCACTGGCCGTTGTTGCCGAGAAGCTTACGTCGGTGCCGGGAGCCCGGCTCGCCGCGCTGGCGGGCGATCTGGCTGGTGCGGAGGAGATGTTCGCGCTCGCGGACCTGATGAAGCGGCTGGGGTCGCCGAATCTCGACTGCCGTCAGGACGGGGGAAGGCTCGATCCTTCTCTTGGACGGGCCAGCTATCTGTTTGGTCCGGGTATCGCAGCGATCGACGAGGCCGACGCGATCATGCTGATCGGCGTCAATCCGCGGCTCGAGGCGGCTGTTCTGAACGGACGGATTCGCAAGCGCTGGCGACAGGGAGGACTGTTGGTCGGCGTCATCGGCGAACGCGTGGACCTGGCCTACGACTACGATTATCTGGGGGCGGGGCCGGAGTCGTCGAGGCAGTTCATCGATCACAAGCCGGCGCAGAAAGAGCGGCCGATGTTCATCGTCGGGCCTGGCGCTTACGCGCGGCCGGACGGTGCTGCGGTGATGGCGCTGGCGGCCAAGGCTGCGCTGGCGCTGGGTGTGGTCAAGGACGGATGGAATGGTTTTGGCGTGCTGCATACTGCTGCAGCACGGGTGGCGGGGCTCGATCTGGGTTTCGTACCAGGTGCGGACGGGCTGGATACGGCGGCGATCGCGGCGGGGCGGCGTCGATGTCGTCTACAACCTCGGGGCCGACGAGATCGATATCGCGCCGGGGCCGTTCGTGATCTACCAGGGCAGTCATGGCGATCGCGGTGCGCACCGGGCCGACGTGATACTGCCCGGTGCTGCCTACACCGAGAAGAGCGCGACCTACGTCAACACCGAGGGGCGTGCGCAGATGACGATGCGCGCGGTGTTCCCGCCGGGCGAGGCGAAGGAGGACTGGACGATCCTGCGTGCGTTGTCGGAACGTGTCGGCAAGACGCTGGCCTATGATACAATCGGGGCGTTGCGGGCTGCGATGTACAAGGTGGCGCCGCAGCTGGCACGCATCGGCATGCACGATGCTGCGGCTGGCGATGGCGTGGCGGCGCTGACGGCACTGGCGACGTGGCGGGGGCACGGTCGACGCGGCGCCGTTCGTCAGTCCGCGTCGAGGACTTCTATCTGACCAATCCGATTGCACGAGCGTCGGCGGTCATGGCGGAGCTCAGCGCGATCAAGGCTGCGCGGACGGCGCGGCCGGCGGCGGCGGAATAAGGGGAGCTGGGGCGCAAAGATGATGAGCATGGACCGATATGCATCTCTGTCTGCTGGACCTAAGTGTGGCCGATCCTGCTGATCGTGATCCAGAGCCTGGTGCTGCTGGTCGTGCTGCTGATCATGGTCGCGTACCTGCTGCTGATGGACCGCAAGGTGTGGGCGGCGGTGCAGATGCGGCGCGGCCCCAACGTGGTCGGTCCGTTCGGCCTGTTGCAGTCGTTCGCCGACTTGCTGAAGTTCGTGCTGAAGGAGCCGATGATCCCGGCCGGCGCCGACAAGGCGGTGTTCCTGCTGGCGCCGCTCGCGACGGCGGTGTGCGCGCTGGCGGCCTGGGCGGTGATCCCGGTCAATCAGGACGGCTTCGGGCAAGTGGGTCGATCGCCGATCTCAACGTCGGCGATCCTCTATCTGCTCGCGATCTCCTCGCTCGGCGTCTACGGCGTCATCATGGGCGGGTGGGCTTCGAATTCGAAGTATCCGTTCATGGGGGCGCTGCGCTCGGCGGCGCAGATGGTGTCCTACGAGGTCTCGATCGGTTTCGTGATCATCTACGGTGCTGCTTGTGCGTCGGCTCGCTCAACATGACCGACATCGTGAATGCGCAGAAGCTGGGGGTCGGGACGCGCGCGGGACTGCCGGCCTCGGCACTCGACTGGTACTGGCTGCCGCTGCTGCCGATGTTCGTGGTGTTCTTCATCTCGGCGCTGGCGGAGACCAACCGGCCGCCGTTCGACCTGCCGGAAGCCGAATCGGAACTGGTGGCCGGGTTCATGGTCGAGTACTCGTCGACGCCCTACCTGCTGTTCATGCTCGGCGAGTACGTCGCGATCACCACGATGTGCGCGCTGACGACGATCCTGTTCCTGGGCGGCTGGCTGCCGCCGGTCGACGTGTGGCCGCTCAACTGGGTGCCGGGCATTTTCTGGTTCCTGGGCAAGCTGGTGTTCGTGTTCTTCATGTTCGCGATGGTGAAGGCGATGGTGCCGCGCTACCGCTACGATCAGCTGATGCGGCTCGGCTGGAAGGTGTTCCTGCCGCTGTCGCTGGTGATGGTCGTGGTGGTGGCGGCGGTTCTGCAGTTCGGTCCGGCGTGGCTCGGATGATGGGGGCAAGGCGGCGGAGGCTGGTCAGCATGGCGGGGAACGGACACCTGGCGATGGACTACGGGCTGATTGGCGCCGGGCTGGGTTTGCTCTGGCTGCAGTAGAGGTCGTGGTGCTGTGGTGGCTCGCGGCGCGCATCGAGCGGCAGGTCGACACGCCGACGGCTGCACTCGACCGCGCGGCTGCTGCGAATAGCTGCCGTGCTCGGCTTGGTGCTGGCCGTTGGATTGGGCTACCTGCTGGGTCGCTTTTGGGGCTGATGACGATAGATGGGCGGTAGAATAAGCCATGAGCCCTCAGTTGATCGGTGCGGCGGCGGGCGCAATACTCGGGCTCATCAATTTTGATCGTGCTGTGGCAGATCGCCGGCAAGGCGGAGCTCGACCCAGCGCGGAAGAAGGTGGCGGGCATGTTGAAGATGGTGGCATGGCTCGATCTGCTCGCGTTTCCGGTCGCCGGATACTTCATCGGGCCGCTGGTGATGGGCTGAAACGGGCGAAAGGCAGGCGGTCATGAACATCGCCCAAGGCATCAAATCGCTGTTCCTGGTCGGAGTTCGTCTCGGCCTTCTTCCTGCCGATGCGGTATTTCTTCGCGCCCGAAGAAGACGCTGAACTATCCGTTCGAGAAGGGGCCGCTTTCAGCCGCGGTTTCGCGGCGAGCATGCGCTGCGGCGCTACCCCAACGGCGAGGAGCGGTGCATCGCGTGCAAGCTGTGCGAGGCCATCTGTCCCGGCGCAGGCGATCACCATCGAGGCCGGGCCACGGCGCAACGACGGGACGCGGCGCACGACGCGCTACGACATCGACATGGTCAAATGCATCTATTGCGGTCTGTGCCAGGAGGCATGCCCGGTCGATGCGATCGTCGAGGGGCCGAACTTCGAGTTCGCGACCGAGACGCGGGAAGAACTCTACTACAACAAGGAGCGGTTGCTTGCGAACGGCGATCGATGGGAGCGGGAGATCGCCCAGAACATTGCGCTCGATGCGAAATACCGCTGAGGCCGGTCGCGCGTTGCTTGGTGTCCTGAGTGACGACGAGCTTGCACGGTATGGCGAGATCGCGCGGGACCAGGCCGAGCAGGAGCTCAATCGATGGTGGTGGCAGGCCTTGCTGGCGCTGGGCGCGGTTGGCGCCCTGACGTGGGCCGCGCACAAAATGATGGTCGCCCCGTCGGGCGCAACTTCCTGGCGGCCGCTGTTGGTTGCATTTGGCGTGTCTTTGGCGTTGGGATACTGGCCCTACCGGCGCATAAAGAACTGGGCGTTGTGGAAGGGGCACGTGAAGGCGGTCGGTGTCGAACAAAACCGCCGCCGCAACGGGCAAGGCTGAGCAGGCCGGCCACGACAGGCCGGTACGGGATTGCAAGCGTGGTATCGGACGGGCAGAGGCGACATGGGGCTGGCTGACTTATTCTTCTACCTGTTCTCCACGCTGCTCGTGGCATCCGCCGCCATGGTCATCGTCGCGCGCAATCCCGTGCATGCCGTGCTGTTTCTGATCCTGGCGTTCTTCAATGCCGCGGGACTGTTCGTGCTGCTGGGGGCGGAGTTCCTGGCGATGCTGCTGGTCATCGTCTATGTCGGCGCGGTGGCGGTGCTGTTCCTGTTCGTCGTCATGATGCTCGACGTCGACTTCGCCGAGCTGCGCGCCGGCTTCATCAGGAATGCGCCGCTGGGACTCATCATCGGTGGTGTCGTGCTGACCGAGTTGATCCTCGTGCTGGGGGTCAAGCTGACAATGCCGGCCAAGCTCGCTGTTGCCGCGGCTCCGATCCCGCAGGCCGCGGGCATGCACAACACGAAGGCGCTTGGATCAATCATCTATACGCAATACGCCTATTTCTTCGAGGCGGCGGGTCTCATCCTGTTCGTGGCGATGGTGGGGGCGATCGTGCTGACGCTGCGTCACAAGGACGGCGTGAAGCGCCAGTCGATCGCGGCGCAGGTGGCGCGCGGCCCGAAGACGGCGATGGCAGTGGTGAAGGTGGGGCCGGGTGAGTTCCATATCCCGGAGGCTGGAAAGCAGAAGGCGCCGGCGGGCGACGGGGACCGACAATGACGGACGGGCCAATTCGGAACGGTCACGATCATGGCGGGGGCAGGCACCACGACGGTGGGCCGCGGAAAGTCGCCTCGCTCGATGATGCTCGTGCCGAGCGAAAGTCGCGGGAAAAGGCTGCGAAGGCAGCAGCGCGGGGATCGCGGCGGCCGGCCGCAGACACCGGCGGGCGGGTTTCGCTCGGTGGATGGATCTTCGGCGGGCTGGTGATGGCGATGGCGCTCGGCATGATCGTGTTGTGGCTGCTGCCGGTTCTGCGTGCCGCCGGGCTTCAGATCTAGAGGGTGGCCGACGTGGCGGATGCTGACGACAGTCCCCGAACGGAAATGTCCGAGCGGGAATTCCGGCAGACCGAGGCCTACGCGCAACTCGAGCGCACGCGAAAGGATGTGCGGGCGCAACGGCGGGCTGAGCAGAGGAAGCGAGTGGGTGAAGTGTGTGCCCTTGCCGTGGGCGAGATGCTTTCGGTTCCGGGACTTCTGGCTGTGCTGTTGGCGCTGGCTGTGATGATCCTGTGGTTTTGGTCTTGATCGGCCGGGTGCGCGACGAGGCTCGCGGCAGTGGCAGTGCGGCGAACGGCTGCACCAATTGGAATGAGGAGTTGACCCCATGTCCAGGATATCGGTAGCCACTTCGAAGACTGTGGTCCGCGGTTCGGGGGTGAGCGTGGCGCGGGCCGTGTCGCGTTCGCGCGCTTGTGCTTCGGGTTTGGCCAGCGATGGCGGTGGGCGAGGGATCGACGGAGCGGGCGAAGCGGACGAAGCGGGCGTGCACAAGCGCGCGGAAGCCGCTAAGGACGGCAGCATGGCCGTCGCAGAGGGTTGGGCCAGTGGCACGAATGCCGACGTGACGGTAGATGCGAAGGTCGAGGACGGAAAATGAGGTGCGCATGACAATCGGCCTGGGCCACTACCTGACCGTCGCCGCGTGCCTGTTCACGCTCGGCATTTTCGGCATCTTTCTCAACCGGAAGAACGTGATCGTGATCCTGATGTCGGTCGAGCTGATGCTGCTCGCCGTCAACATCAACCTCGTTGCGTTCTCGGCTTTCCGGGTGACCTCGTCGGCCAGGTGTTCGCGCTGTTCGTTCTGACGGTTGCGGCGGCAGAGGCGGCGATCGGGCTTGGCAATCGTCGTCGTCTATTTCCGGAATCGCGGCTCGATCGCGGTCGAAGACGTCAATCTGATGAAGGGCTAACGGGGGCAGGATGTACAGGCTATCGTCTTCCTGCCGCTGGCGGGCGCCATTATCGCGGGCTTCTTCGGCCGGTTCCTGGGCGCGCGTCCGACCGAGATCATCACGACGGCGTTCGTTGGTCTTGCGGCTGTGCTGTCGTGGATGGTTTTGTGGCAGGTCGGGTTCGGCGGCCAGCACCGTGAAGGTGCCGATCATCAATTGGATCACGTCGGGAGAGCTGGAGGTCAGCTGGGCGCTCAGGATCGACACGCTGACCGCGGTGATGCTGGTCGTGGTCAATACGGTATCGGCGCTCGTACATCTCTACTCGATCGGCTACATGCACGAGGATCCGCATCGCGAGCGGTTCTTCGCCTACCTGTCGCTGTTCACGTTCGCGATGCTGGCGCTGGTGACGAGCGACAACTTGCTGCAGATGTTCTTCGGCTGGGAGGGCGTCGGCCTTGCCTCCTATCTGCTGATCGGCTTCTGGTACAAGAAGCCGGAGGCCAATGCGGCGGCGATCAAGGCGTTCGTCGTCAACCGGGTGGGCGACTTCGGGTTTGCGCTCGGCATCTTCGGCTTGTTCGCGGTCACCAATTCGATGCAGTTCGACGCCGTGTTCGCGGCCGCGCCGGCCTGGTCGGCAAGAGCATGGAGTTCGTCGGCTATCAGGTCGATATCCTGACCTGCATCTGCCTGCTGCTGTTCATGGGCGCGATGGGCAAGTCGGCGCAGTTTCTGCTGCATACTTGGCTGCCGGACGCGATGGAGGGGCCGACGCCGGTGTCGGCGCTGATCCACGCTGCGACCATGGTGACGGCGGGCGTGTTCATGGTGGCGCGTCTGTCGCCATTGTTCGAGTACGCACCGATCGCGCTCATGGTGGTGACGGCGGTCGGCGCCGTTACCGCGTTTTTCGCCGCCACGGTCGGCTTGGTGCAGAACGACATCAAGCGCGTGATCGCCTACTCGACGTGCTCGCAGCTCGGCTACATGTTCGTCGCCTGCGGCGTCGGCGCCTACGCCGCCGGCATCTTCCATCTGTTCACGCACGCCTTCTTCAAGGCGCTGCTGTTCCTCGGCGCCGGCTCGGTGATCCACGCCATGCACCACGAGCAGGACATGCGCAGGATGGGCGGGCTGGCGCCGCATATCAGGATCACCTGGGCGATGATGCTGATCGGAACGTTGGCGCTGACCGGTGTCGGCATTCCGGACGTTGCGCGGTTTTGCCGGGTTCCATTCGAAGGATGCCATCATCGAGGCAGCCTACGCGGCGCACACGCCCAACAACTATGCGTTCTGGCTGCTGGTGGTCGCGGCGTTCATGACGTCGTTCTATTCGTGGCGGCTGATGTTCATGACGTTCCATCAGCAGCCGCGGTGGGAGCATGGTCACGGGCATGATGACGGGGGTCGCGCACGACGGCCACGGCGGCCATGGCTGAGCACGCCGGATGCGCACGCCGGTGACGCATGGGCATGGGCACACGCCGCACGAGAGCCCGTGGGTGATGCTGGTGCCGCTGATCGTGCTGGCGCTGGGCGCGGTGGCGGCGGGCTTCGTGTTCCAGCAGTACTTCATCGGTACCGGCACCACGGCGCGCCGGATCCCTACAAGGCGTTCTGGGCGCAAGGCGATCTTCGAGGGCGAGAACAACCATATCCTGCATGCGCATGCACGACGTTCCGGAGTGGGTGCCGCTGGTCGCCGTTCGTCGCGATGGCGCTCGGGTTCGCGTTGGCCTGGCTCTACTATATCCAGGTGCCGAGCGCTGCCGGCCGCCACAGCGCGGGCGTTCCGGCCGATCTACCTGTTCCTGCTCAACAAGTGGTATTTCGACGAGCTTTACGACTGGATCTTCGTGCGGCCGGCGATGTGGCATCGGACGGGTGCTGTGGAAGAGTGGTGACGGCACGATCATCGACGGGCTTGGGCCTGACGGCGTCGCGGCGCGGGTGCTCGATGTGACGGGGCGGGTCGTCAAGCTGCAGACCGGCTATCTCTATCATTACGCGTTCGCGATGCTGATCGGCGTGGCGCTGATCATCACCTGGTTCATGTTCCAGGGAGGCGTGCCGGCCGACCGGCGAGCATTCCAGCGGCATCGGCGGGATCGCGAAATGAGCATTGCCAACACTCCGATCCTGTCGCTGATCACGTTCCTGCCGCTGTTCGGTGCGCTGCTGGTGGCGTTTCTGTCGGGCGGCGACGATGGCGGGCAAGCGCAATGCGCGATGGATCGCGCTGTGGACGACGCTCGCTCACGTTCCTTGTTTCGCTGCCGATCTGGTTGAACTTCGACAAGTCGAACGCGGCGTTTCCAGTTCGTCGAGGATCACGCGTGGCTCGGGCCGATCAACTACAAGATGGGCGTCGACGGCATCTCGATGCTGTTCGTCATCCTGACGACGTTCCTGATGCCGCTGTGCATCCTGGCGTCCTGGGAGGCGATCAAGACGCGCGTCAAGGAATACATGATCGCGTTCCTGGTGCTCGAGACGCATGATGATCGGCGTGTTCTGCGCGCTCGATCTCGTGCTGTTCTATCTGTTCTTCGAAGCCGGCCTGATCCCGATGTTCCTGATCATCGGGGTGTGGGGTGGAGCGCGCCGGGTCTATGCGAGCTTCAAGTTCTTCCTCTACACGCTGCTCGGCTCGGTGCTGATGCTGCTCGCCATCATGGCGATGTACTGGCATGCCGGCACGACCGACATCCCGACGCTGATTGCCAAGGCGAACTTCCCGCGCGACATGCAGTGGTGGCTGTGGCTCGCGTTCTTTGCCTCGTTCGCGGTGAAGATGCCGATGTGGCCGGTGCATACGTGGTTGCCCGACGCACACGTCGAGGCGCCGACCGCGGGCTCGGTCATCCTGGCCGGCATACTGCTGAAGATGGGCGGGCTACGGCTTCCTGCGGTTCTCCTTGCCGATGTTCCCGCTGGCCAGCCAGGAGCTCGCGCCGCTGGTGTTCGTGCTGTCGGTGGTGGCGATCATCTACACGTCGCTGGTGGCGCTGGCGCAGGAGGACGTGAAGAAGCTCATCGCCTACTCGTCGGTCGCGCACATGGGTTTCGTGACGATGGGGATCTTCACGTTCACGACAGCAGGGCCTGGATGGCGCGATCTTCCAGATGCTGTCGCACGGGCTGGTGTCGGCCGCGCTGTTCCTGTGCGTCGGTGTGGTCTACGACCGCATGCATACGCGCGAGATCGCGGCCTACGGCGGGCTCGTCAACCGGATGCCGATCTATGCGTTCTGCTTCATGGTGTTCACCATGGCCAACGTCGGCCTGCCGGGTACGTCCGGCTTCGTCGGCGAGTTCCTGACGCTGCTTGGGGCGTTCAAGGCCAATACGGCGGTGGCGTTCTTCGCGACGACGGGTGTCGTGCTATCGGCCGCCTATGCGCTCTATCTCTACCGGCGCGTGATCTTCGGGGAGCTGGAAAAGCCGGCTCTCAAGACGATCACGGACATGAGACCGCGTGAGATCGCGATACTCGGCGCCGCTGGTGGTGCTTACCATCTTCTTCGGCTTTCATCCAAAGCCGGTTCTGGATGTGACGGCGAAGTCGGTCAAGCCAGCTCGTATCGAACTACAATGCTGCGGTGCCAAGAAAGCAGCCGAGCTGAAACGCTGAGGCCGCCGCCCCAGGGGACCACGGCCAGGTATCACATCGCAGGCAGAGACATGGACCTCCTACAGACATTTGCGCCGATGTGGCCCGAGCTGGTCATCGTCGATTGGCGCGCTGACACTCACGATGTGGGGTGCGTTCACGCGTGAGACCGAGCGCGATGGCGGAGCTGATCGGGCTGGGTTGCGATCGCGATCCTGGCTCGTGGCGGGCTGGCTGATCGTGCGCGCAATGCCGGCAACAGGCACGTTGTTCGATGGGGCATTCATCGACGACGGTTTCGGCCGCTTCATGAAGCTGCTGGTGCTGATCGGCTCGGCGGCCGCGCTGGTGCTGGCGTTCGACGACTTCCGAGGGCCGGGGGATTCTGAAGTTCGAGTATCCGGTGCTGGTGCTGCTTGCGACAGCCGGCATGATGATGATGATCTCATCGGGCGATCTCATTGCGCTCTATCTCGGTCTGGAGCTGCAAAGCCTCGCGCTCTATGTGGTGGCGGCGTTCCGGCGGGACGATGTGCGCTCGAGCGAGGCGGGCCTCAAGTATTTCGTGCTGGGAGCGCTATCGTCCGGCATGCTGCTCTACGGAGCATCGCTGGTCTACGGGTTCACCGGGACGACAAGGTTTGCGGAGATCGCGACGATTGCGACCGCCAGCAATGCGGCCAGCAATATCGGGCTGATCTTCGGTCTCGTGTTCCTGCTGGTCGGTATCGCCTTCAAGATTTCCGCAGTGCCCTTCCACATGTGGACGCCCGATGTCTACCAGGGCGCGCCGACGCCGGTGACGGCGTTCTTTTCGGCAGCACCCAAGGTGGCGGCGATGGCGCTCCTGGTGCGGGTTGTCGTGACGGCTTTTCCGGGCATCGCGAGCCAGTGGCAGCAGATCGTCACGTTTCTGGCAATCGCATCGATGGTGTTCGGGGCGTTCGCTGCGATCGGGCAGACGAACATCAAGCGCATGCTGGCCTACTCG
Organism: uncultured Alphaproteobacteria bacterium; assembly: GCA_963825625.1. Classification (GTDB taxonomy): domain Bacteria; phylum Pseudomonadota; class Alphaproteobacteria; order Rhizobiales; family Hyphomicrobiaceae; genus CAMDPA01. The sequence continues at coordinate 277,580 of CAWGUF010000019.1, forward strand.
TCGATCGCGAACGTGGGTTTCGCGCTGGTGCCGTTGGCTGCTGGCTCGCGGGAAGGCATGCAGGGCGTGTTGATCTACATGGCCATCTACATGGTCATGACATTGGGCGCTTTCGCCTGCGTCATCGCGATGCGGAGGCAACAAGGAGCGGTGGAGGAGATCGATGATCTATCGGGGCTCGCGCGCCACAATCTGCCGATGGCGTTCGTGCTGCTGGCGCTGATGTTCTCGCTTGCCGGCATCCCACCGCTGGCTGGCTTCTGGGCGAAGTATTACGCGTTCCTGCCAGCCATCAAACAGGGGCTCTATGCGCTTGCCGTCATCGGTGTGCTCGCCAGCGTGGTCGGCGCCTACTACTATCTGCGCGTGGTCAAGGTGATGTTCTTCGACGATGCCAAGCCAGCGTTTCTGCCGGTTCCCGGTGGGGTCGCTTTCGTCATGGCGGCGTCGGGATTGTTCGTGCTGTTGTTCGTCGTGGTGCCTTCGCCGCTGGTCGATGCGGCGGCGCGTGCGGCGGCATCGCTCCGCTTCTGATTGCCGGTTTCATGTCAATTGCGCCTGAGTTCGAGTGGGATCGGATTGCGATCGTAGAGTTCGACGAGGTCGATTCGACCAATTCGGAAGCAATGCGGCGCGCTGCGACCGGCGAAACCGGTCCTCTATGTATCGTCGCCCGCCGCCAGTCGGGCGGCAGGGGGCGCGCGGGGCGAAGCTGGACGATGGCGGATGGCAATCTCGCCGCCTCATTCCTGTTCCAGCCCGATTGTCCGGATGCCAACCTGCCGCAGTTGTCGCTGGTCGCCGGGCTGGCCGTTCACGATGCAGTCGCAGCCCTGCCGCTCAGCGAGGACTTCCGATTGCGCCTGAAATGGCCCAATGACCTGATGGTCGGAGCGGCCAAGCTTGGCGGAATCCTGGTCGAAAGCACAGCGTTCGGCCAAGCCCGCGTCGCTGTCATCGGCATCGGTTTGAATTGCTCTGTCGCTCCGGTCGTTGCCGGCCGGCAAACCATTGCACTGGATGATTATTGTCTCAATGTTGTGTCACCGGGTGGGTTTGTTCGTGCTATTGCTGAGCACATCGGCCGGCGACTGGGGCAATGGGCCGGTGGCAGGGGCTTCGCGCAAATCCGGGCGGACTGGCTCAGCCGGTCATGGTCGGATGGGGACCAGATCCTCGTGAATGCTCACGAGGGGACTGTGAGCGGTCGTTTTGCTGGTCTCGACGAGACCGGCGCGCTGCTGATCGACACTGGCTCCGGCCGCATTAGGCGAATCACCTCCGGTGAGGTGGATGACGTGCCTGGGATCGAGAAAGAGGACCGCAATGGCCGATAAGAAGAGACGGGGGGCGGCCTCGCACGGGGATGAGCTGGTATTTGTGGCGCTCGGCGGCTTGGGCGAGATCGGCATGAATGCCTATCTCTACGGGCTTGGTCCGCAAGATCAGCGGCAATGGCTCATGGTCGATCTGGGGATCACGTTCCCGCACGATGCCGAGCCCGGCGTCGACGTGGTGCTGCCTGATATCGCATTCATCGAGGCCGAACGGAAAAATCTTGCGGGGCTCGTTCTGACGCACGCGCACGAGGACCATATCGGTGCTGTCATCGAGCTTTGGCCGCGGCTCAAATGCCCGATCTATGCGACGCCGTTCACAGCGGGCATGCTGGCCGCGAAGCTGGCGGAGAACGGCAAGGGACTGAAGCTGCCTGTGACGACCGTGCGGCTGGGCAGCACGTTCAAGGTCGGCCCATTCGACCTGGAGCTGGTGACGCTGGCGCATTCCATTCCCGAGCCGTCGGGCATTGTGATCCGTACGCCGCACGGGCTGGTGTTTCATTCGGGTGACTGGAAGCTCGATCAGGACCCGCTGATCGGCAATCCTTCGGACGATGCGAGACTTGCCGCGCTGGGGCTGGAAGGCGTCGATGTCATCGTGTGCGATTCCACCAATGCGATGCGCGAAGGGCGATCACCATCGGAGGTGGAGATCGCGGAGTCCATCACGAAGATCATCAAGGATGCCAAGCGCCGGGTCGCGGTCACGACCTTCGCGTCCAACGTGGCGCGCGTTCGCGCCGTGGGGGATGCGGCCAAGGCAGCAGGGCGAAAGCTTGTCGTGTCGGGGCGTGCCTTGCACCGCGTGATCGCGGTCGCGCGGGAGACCGGCTATCTGCCGCCCGATTTCAGCGCACTGGACCAGGAGCAATTCGGCTATTTGGAGCCGCACGAGGTGCTGCTGTTGTGCACGGGCAGTCAGGGCGAGGCGAGGGCTGCCATCTCGCGGATCGCGGACGACGATCATCCGCATATCGAGCTGGGGCGCGGGGACCTCGTCATCTTCTCGTCGCGTCCCATCCCCGGCAACGAGAAGGCCATCGGACGGGTGCAGAACAATCTGTCGCGTCTCGGCTGCGATATCGTGACGGACTCCGATGCGCTGGTGCACGTGACCGGTCATCCGCGGCGCGACGAGTTGCGGCAGATGTACGGCTGGCTCAAGCCCAAGCTGGCGATTCCGATGCACGGCGAAGCGCGTCATCTGCGTGAGCATGCGAAGCTCGCGACCGCGTGCGGGGTGGAAAAGGTATTGCCCGTCGAGGACGGCGAGATGGTTCGTTTCGCACCTGGACCGGCGATGATCATCGACGAGGTGCGGGTGGGGCGCTTCTATCGCGATGGGCGCCTCATCGTGCCATCAGGCGAAGGGCCGGTGCGGCAGCGTCGCAAGCTTTCGTTCGTCGGCATCGTCATCGTCGCGCTGGCGCTTGACAAGCGTGGCGATCTCGCAGCCGATCCGGAGGTCGAGCTGGACGGGGTGCCGATGGAGACGATCGACGGCAAGCCGATGGAAGAGGTGGTCTACAAGGCGGCGGAGGGTACGATCGAAAGCATGCCGGCCTCGCGTCGGCGTGACGAGGAGCGGGTTCGAGAAGCCGTTCGCCGCTCGGTCAGGGCCGCGGTGGACCAGGCCTGGGGCAAGAAGCCGATCGTGAAAGTGCTGATCTGTCCTGTTTGAAGCGCGGAGTGCACGGGAGGCAGGTAATGACGCTCTCAGTAGACGGAAAGCCGCCATTTCGCGCGGATCACGTCGGCAGCCTGTTGCGGCCGGCGCGGCTGCTCGGCGCGCGTTATGCGAGTGGTGCAGACAAACCGGGGGAGGCGGAGCTGGGCGCCCTGGAAGATGCCTGTATTGTCGATGCCATTGCGTTGCAGGAGCGTGTCGGGCTGCAGGGGATTTCGGACGGCGAGTTCCGGCGCGCTTCGTTCCGCTCGCCTGTCGTGGAGCGCGTGGAGGGTTTCAAGACGGTGCCGCAGGAGCCGGTCTGGGCGGCGCGCGACCACGCCGGACATGCACACGCACTCGGTGATGCGCCGCTGGCTGTCGGCAGGCTGTCGCGCAAGCGCAGCATTGCAGCGCACGAGGCGTCCTTCGTGCGGGCGCATACGAGCAGAACCGTCAAGGTCGCCCTGCCGGCGCCGTCGTATCACTATTTCTATCTGAAGCCCGACCGTGCGGCCTATCCCGACGATGAGCAGTATCTCGACGATCTGGTCCGCATCTATCGCGAGGAGCTGGCTGACCTGGCGGCGGCGGGCGCCAATTACGTGCAGTTCGACGAGGTCATCCAGGCCTATCTGTGTGATGAGCGCATTCGCGATGTGGTGCGCCGGCGTGGCGACGACCCCGAGGTGCTGTCGCGTCGCTATGTGGAACTCATCAACCGGATCGTTGCCGGCCGTCCCGAAGGCATGACTGTCGCGGTGCATTTCTGCCGCGGCAACAGCATGGGGCGATGGGTTGCCGAGGGCGGCTACGACGTGATTGCGCAGACCGTGTTCGGCGGGCTGGAGGTGGATGCGTTCTTCATGGAGTACGACACGCCTCGAGCGGGTGATTTTGCACCGTTGCGCCATGTGCCGGCCGACAAGACCGTGGTTCTCGGTCTCGTCGGCACGAAAGAGGCGGCATTGGAAGACAAGGACGACTTGAAGCGGCGCATCGACGAGGCGGCGAGACTGGTTCCGCTTGAGCGGCTGTGTCTTTCCCCGCAGTGCGGGTTTGCAAGCCGCGACAAGGGCAATCCGATCACCATCGACGACCAGATTGCGAAGCTGAAGCTGGTGGTGGAGGTGGCCACCGACGTGTGGGGCGGGGTGCTGCCGGCCCGGTAATGGCCGGCCAGAGCATGCTCGTGAGGGCAGGTGGTCAAGGTCAGGCGATCAGGGCCAAGCGCAAAGGGCCAAGCGCAGCAAGGTGATGCTCATCAATGCCATGCGCGTTGACTCCGCGGCGGCCAGCAACGAAACTCCTGGGTGAATGTCAAAGGAGGAAAGGCAATGCCTGAATATCACCTGATCAGCGCAGTGACTTGACCGTGGGTCCAGCGCGCCGTGATCATGATGCGCGCGAAGAACGTCAGGTTTGACGTCACCTACATCGATCTGCGAAACAAGCCCGATTGGTTCCTGAAGATATCACCGCACGGCAAGGTGCCGGTGCTGCTGGTCGACAAGCAACCGCTGTTCGAGTTCGAATGCGATCGCGGAATATCTCGACGAGGTCGTCGAGCCACGGCTGCATCCGGCTGATCCGATCAAGCGGGCGCGCAACCGGGCGTGGACGGACTTCGCGCCGTCGTTCGCGTCAGCCGCGAATGCCATCAATTACGCAAAGACGCCAGAGGCGGTGGAAGCTGGCCTGGAGCCGTTGCGCAAGGCATTGCAGCGCCTGGAAGACGCCTTGGCCCAGGAGCGGGATAGCGCGGGCGTATTCTTCAACGGCGCGCAACTGAGCCTCGTCGATGCGGCTTATGCGCCATTTCTGCAGCGGCTGTCGATCGTGGAGGGCATCCTGAATACGGGCGTGCTCGGCGACTTCCCCAACGTGCGCGCGTGGCGGGATGCTCTGCTTGCAGATGAACGGGTCTCGGGGGCTGTGCCGGCGGAATTCCCGCAGGCGTTCAGCGAGAACCTGCGCCGTCGAGAGGCGCATGCCTGGACGCTGCTGGCGGCTGCCGCGCAGTGACTGCAATGATCGACACGTGCGGGGGCTGGCTGGCGTCGTCATCCCGCACGCGCGAGCATGCGTAGACAGTTTTGGTAGAGTGGGAGCCCCATGATGGCGGCGCAGATCTCGTTCGATCATTGCGTGATCCACGTTTCCGATTGGGAGCGGTCCAACGCCTTTTATCGTGATGTTTTCGGCGCCGAGATCGTGCCGGTGCGCAAAGGCTTCGCGTACCGGTTCGGTAACGCACAGCTCAACTGCCACGGTCCCGATCACATGGGGACACCAAGGGCGCAATTGCCCGTGATGCCCGGCAACAGCGATATCTGCTTCGAGTGGCACGGGCCGATCCAGGGCGCGGTGGAGCATCTCGACAAGCTGGCAATCGCGATCGAGCTTGGTCCGGTGGAACGCGGCGGCGCCAAGGGCCGTGGGACGAGTGTCTACTTCCGCGATCCCGATGGCTCGTTGATGGAGTTCATCTCCTATCAATAGCAGGATGGGGGAGGCGCAACTCAGCGCCCCTGCCACACCGGCCTGCGCTTCTCCATGAAAGCGCGGCGTCCTTCCTTGAAGTCCTCGCTTTCCATCGCCCGCTTCTGGATGGCACGCGCGCCGTCCTCGTCGCGGTCGGCGGGGTCTTTGACGAGCTCGTCGATGGCGCGCTTGGCGGCAAGCACGCTCAGCGGCGCGTTCTCGGCGATGGCCCCGGCTGTCTCACGCACCGCGGTCTCGAGTTGGGCTACGGGCACGACCTGCGTGACGAGTCCCATGTGCAGCGCCTGCGCGGCGGAATAGCGCTTTGCCGTGTACAGGATCTCCTTGGCATGGGCCGGTCCGACAATGTCCATCAGTTTGCGGACGTTGTCCCAGCCATAGGCGATGCCGAGCCGGCCAGCCGGAATACCGAATTGGGCGTCGTCGGTGGCGATGCGGATGTCGGTGGCGAGAGCCGTCTGCAGTCCGCCACCCAGGCAGAAGCCGCGGATCATCGAGATCGTGGGTTTGGTCACGGTCCCGTAGCGCTGCATTGCCGCCAGTGAGACACGGTCGTATTCGGCCTGTTGCTCCGGCGTCGCACGCAGACTGTCGAACTGCGAAATGTCCGAGCCGGATACGAACGCCTTGTCGCCGGCGCCTTTCAGCACGATCACGCGGATTGCGGGATCGGTCTCGAAATCGTCGAGGATCGACAGAATGGCCAAGCGCATCTCGTATGTGATGGCATTGCGCCGCTCTGGATTATTGAAGGTCATCCAGCCGATCGCGCCGTCTTTCTGGGCGATCATCTTGTCGGTATCCAGTTTCATGGCTTCGCTTTCCCAGGAAAAGCAAAAATGGGGACAGCCACCATTTTCCCGCCTCGCCTCAAATTCAGTCGCGGACGTATCTCGAAAATGGTGGCTGTCCCCATTTTCAGACCACTCGTTGTGCGCGAAGAGATGCAATCTCGGCAGCACTGTAGCCGATCTCGCTCAGTACTGCATCGGTCTGTTGGCCGGTATCGGGGGTGGCGTTGCGCATGGCCCAGGGGGTGCGCGACATGTGGATCGGCTGACCGACAAGCTCGATGTCGCCAAGCTTGGGATGGTTCACTTTGGCTGCCATGCCCAGATGCTGAACCTGCGGATCGGCGAATACCTGGTCGACCGCGTAGATCGGACCGCAGGGGACGCCAGCCTCGTTCAGCACATCGACCCAATAGGCCATCGGCCTGGTGAGGAAGACCTGCTCGAGCTCGGCGTTCAGGGCGTCGCGGTTTTGAAGGCGGGCGTCGGCGGTCTTGTAGTCGGTGCGATCGGCAAGCTCCGGGATGCCCATGGCTGTGCACAGCCGCCGCCACCGTGTCTCGTCGCCGGAGCCGATGTTGACGTAGCCATCGCTGGTCTTGAACGATCCCGTCGGGATGAATTTTGGGTGATTGTTGCCTGCCTGTTGCGGGATCTTGCCGTCCATCAGCCAGGTGGCGGACTGAAAGTCCATGACCGCGATCAGGGCCTCCAGCAGAGAGGTGTGCACCCATTGGCCTTCGCCGGAAGCTTCTCGCTCCAGCAGGGCGGTCAGGATGCCGATTGCCAGATAGAGGCCCGCGGTGACGTCGCCAACGGCGGTGCCGACCCGGAACGGTCCCTGGCCGGGTGGGCCGGTGACCGACATGATCCCGCTCATGCCTTGCGCGACCTGGTCGACGCCGGGGCGCCTGGCATATGGCCCATCCTGGCCGAAGCCGGAGATCGAGCCGTAGACGATGCGCTTATTGATGCTGCGAAAGGCCTCATAGTCCATGCCCAGCCGCGTCTTCACGTCGGGGCGGAAGTTTTCGACGACGACGTCGGCCTTCTCGACCAGCCGCCGCAGGATCTCGCTGGCTTCGGGGGCCTTCAGATTGAGCGTCAGGCTTTCCTTGTTGCGATGCAGGTTCTGGAAGTCGGACGAGAGTCGGTCGCCGACGAATGCCTCCGCATCGACCACGCCGGGCGGCATCTCGATCTTGATGACGCGGGCGCCCCAGTCGGCCAGCTGGCGCACGCATGAGGGGCCTGAGCGCACGCGCGTGAAGTCGAGTACTGTGAAGCGTTCCAGCGGCGTCGGTTTGGAGCTCACGGGCGATGTCCTTGCGTTTGCGGTTCCGGCTCGAGTGTGTCATGCGGCTCAATGGGTTTCAAATGGTTGGCGTGGGCAAATGGGGGCGTGACATGCTGCAGGCGCACTCGGTGAGGTGCCGTCGCCTGTCTCTCGGGCAGTCCGGCGAGGGCATGCTGTCGTGGCATGTGGTGTGCAGGCGGAGGAGCGGGACGTGACCCAAATGAAGCGCGGGCTTACACCGATAGCCGCCGTCGACCGGCTGGAGCATTTGTACGGGCGGGCGACCTCGGCACTTGCCACGGCACTGGACCGCTACCTGGAGACGAAGCAAGCGCCATCCGCGGCGGAGCGTGCCGCCTTCCGTTACCCGCTCCTGCGCCTCAGCTATCGCGAGGAGGATCAGTTACGGCCACTGAACTACCGGGCTTTCGCGAAGCTGCAGCGGCCTGGTGTGTACGAGACGACGATCACGCATCCGGGGCCGTTCCGCTCCTATCTGCTGGAGCAGCTCGTACCGTTGGCGGAAGAATACGGGGCACGCTTCGACGTCGGCGTCAGTTGGCAGGAGATACCCTACCCCTACGTGCTGGAGCGGGTGGAGGAGCTGGCGCGTGCCGGCGTCACGTCGGTTGAGCTGGCCCGCCATTTTCCAACCCCGCATCTGGCGGAGGTCGGCGATGAGATCGCTGACGGCCAGCTGGCGCACGACGGCTCGCGTCCGCTGCCGCTGTCGTTGTTCGATGCGGCGCGTGTCGACTTCTCGCTGCGCCGGCTGGTGCATTACACGGGAAGCGACTGGCGCCATGTGCAGCGCTGGATCCTGCTGACCAACTATCATCGCTATATCGACCGCTTCGTGCAGCTGGGGTTGCGCGAGCTGCAGGGCGACGGCGGGTTCGGCCAGCTCATTCTGCCCGGAAATATTGCGATCGGGCGGCAGCATGTGGGGCAAGAGGCCGAGCAGATGGTGGCGAGCTCGGAATGGCATCGGTTTCAAATGCCGGCCTATCATCTGACCGCGCCGGACGGCGAAGGCGTGACGCTGATCAACATCGGGGTCGGGCCGTCGAACGCCAAGAACATCACCGATCATCTGGCGGTGATCCGGCCCAACTGCTGGCTGATGGTGGGACATTGCGGCGGACTGCGCGAGAGCCAGTCGATCGGCGACTATGTGCTGGCGCACGCCTATCTTCGTCAGGATCGCATCCTTGACGCGCTGGTGGCGCCGGAGATCCCGATCCCGGCCCTGGCCGAGGTGCAGGTGGCGCTGCAGGATGCGGCGGCTCACATCACCGGACAGCGCGGCGACGAGTTGAAGGCGCGGCTCAGGACCGGCACGGTCGTTACCTACGACGACCGCAACTGGGAGCTGCGCTTCACGCAGGAACGGCGCCGGATCAACCTGTCGCGGGCCATTGCGGTGGACATGGAGAGCGGCACGATCGCTACACAAGGCTTCCGCCTGCGCGTGCCATACGGCACGTTGCTGTGTGTGTCGGACAAGCCGCTGCACGGCGAGATCAAGCTGCCGGGCGCGGCCAACGCGTTCTATGAGACGGCGGTGGCGCAGCACCTGGAGATCGGCATGAAAGCGCTCGATCTGCTGAAGCAGCGCCGCGAGAGCCTGCACTCGCGCAAGCTGCGCTCGTTCGACGAGCCGCCGTTCCGTTAGCCGGCAAAGCCGTCTTGCCTGGGTTGGTCTTGGCGCGTGGCGCTGGAGCGAGATAGAATTCGAGAGTGGCCGCCATGGGTCGCCACGGGCCGCCAGGAGGATTGCCATGTCTGACGCTGGGAAGTCCGGCAAGCCGAAGATGCACCTCGGCGTGTTCTTCAACCACACGGGCCATCATATCGCGTCGTGGCGGCATCCGCAGGCCGATGCCGATGCCAATGTCTCGATCGAGCATTACGTCAGGATTGCGCAGACGGCGGAAGCTGCCGGGCTGGACTTCCTGTTTTTTGCCGACAGCGCGGCGGTGGCGGAGCGGCGCCCGCGCTCGTTGTCGCGGTCGGCGCAGTATACGGCTTATTTCGAGCCGACGACGCTGCTCGGCGCGCTTGCCATGGTGACCAGGCACATCGGTCTCGTCGCCACTGCGACCACCTCCTACAACGAACCCTACAACGTCGCCCGACGGTTCGCTTCGCTGGATTTCATCAGCCATGGCCGCGCCGGCTGGAATGTTGTGACCTCGGGCAATGCGTCGGAGGCGCCGAACTTCGGGCGCGATGCGCACTACGAGCACGAGGCGCGATACGATCGTGCGCAGGAGTTCGTCGAGGTCGTGTTCGGGCTGTGGGACACCTGGGACGACGACGCCTTCCCGCGCGACAAGGAGAGCGGCATTTATCTGCATCCGGAGAAGATGCACGTCCTCGATCACAAGGGGCCCCATTTCCAGGTGCGTGGGCCGCTCAATGTGCCGCGTCCGCCGCAGGGTCGGCCGGTCATTTTCCAGGCCGGCACATCTGAGTCGGGGCGCGAGCTGGCTGCGGCAACGGCGGAGGGCGTGTTCACGTCGCAGCTGACGCTGGAGAGCCAGCGCGAGCACTTCATCGACGTCAAGCGCCGGATGGGGCGGTACGGGCGGGAGCCGGAGGAGTTGAAAATTCTGCCCGGTCTGACGGCGGTGGTGGCGCCGACCGCGGCCGAGGCGAAGGACAAATGGGACCATCTGCAATCGCTGATCCACCCGCATGTCGGCCTCGACTATCTCTCGATGCTGCTGGCCACCGATTTCTCCGGCATGGACCCGGACGCGCCGTTTCCGAAACTCGAGCTGACCTCCAACATCCAGAGCCACGGCATGTTCAAGAGCGTCGTGGGGATGGCGACGTCGGAGGGGCTGACCATCCGCCAGGTCTGGGAGCGACTGGCGGGCAGCCGCGGCAAGGCGACGTTCGTCGGCTCCACAATGGAGGTGGCCGATACGATGCAACGCTGGTTTGAAGCCGGGGCGTGCGATGGCTTCATCCTGCAGCCGTCCTATCTGCCAGGCGAGCTCGACGACATCGGGCGCTGGCTGATCCCTGAGTTGCAATCGCGCGACCTTGTCCGGGTCGGCTACGACGGCTCGACGCTGCGCGACAACATGGGGCTGAAGCGGCCAACGAGCAGGTATGCTGTGTGAGGAGCACGTGGCACGTGTTGCGCCGTGGTGTGTCGAGCGACAGGCACTTGCGGCAGGCGTCTGCTGAAGTAATGGGAAGTGCGGGCTTGTCGTCCGTCGCTCAGGGGCCCCACAGCTCAGGGTGGAGCCAAGGTTCGGGAAGTGTGAGGACACCACCTGTCAATGCGTCGGTTTGGGCGTCGGTTTGGGCGTCGGGCTGGCCGAGTTTCACGGATTGCCACGCTGTGCTCCACTGAGCTGGCAACGTGTATGGCGCGGCGACGCTCGCCTCTTGTGAGAACCCGAAGCGGCCATAGTATCCCGGGGCGCCAAGCACGAAGACATAGCCGATACCGTCGCGCTGCAGTTGCTGCAGACCGTTGCGAACGATCTGGCTTCCGACACCCTTCCCCTGCCAGGCGGGTGCCACGGCGAGTGGACCCAGCAATGCGGCTGTCTGGGGACTTCCTTCGATGCTGCCTTTGGTGAAGGCCACATGGGCTATCAAGGAAGAGCCGGCAGCTGCGACGAGCGACAGCACCTGTTGCGGCAGCTGCAGCAACTCGCGTAGCAGCGGCAGGAGGTCCTCTTCGGGAAAAGCTGCAGAATAGATTGCCTCGATCGCCTGAAGGTCACCGGGCGTGCTCGGACGAATTTCCAGGTTTTCGAGCATTGGTCCCCCTGTGATCCAGCCGCGCGATTCGCGTAACGGCAATCGAATGCCGTGGGCAGGCCGGACGTCGTGCGCTCGGATGACGTGGTGAGAGGGCGGGCGGACCGGTCGTCCGGTCCTGCTATCTGCTGCCTATGTGCCTCTAGACCGGTGGCACGCCCTGCTCGCCGGGGCCGCGCTCGCCCTCGTGCTGGTATGGCCAAGCGGCGATGCCGCCAGCAATGAACATCGCCGTAAAGCCTTCCTGGCGCAGGATGAAGGCGGCGGCGCGGCTGCGGCGGCCGGAGCGGCAATAGACGACGATCTGCTTGTTCTTGTCGAGTGTCTCGGCCTCGTTGCGGATCTGGTCGAGAGGGACGAGTCTGGCGCCAGGGATGCGCCAGACGTCGTATTCATCGAAATAGCGGCAGTCGATGAGATCGGCCTGACGGCGGGAGATGAGCGAGTGGGCGACTTCCGGCGATACCTCATGGACGAAGTGATCCGCAATCAAACGATCGAAGTCGGCGACCGACAGGCACAATAGCGTGCCCGGGGTTGTCATGCGCACGGTGGCGTTGCGCAGTCCGCCGCGCAACAGCGCCTCTTCGCCGAAGCTGGCGCCGGCTTGCAGCGTTGCCACCCTGACCAGGTCGCCAGTGCGGGCGTCGGGCCGCAGCACCTCGGCTTCGCCTTCCTCCAGGACGTAGAAATAGTCGCCATGGCCGGCATAGCGGATGACCTCATCGCCGGCTGCGACCGCACGCTTGGTCATGGCCTCGGCACACTTGCAGACCTGGTCGAGCGTCATCTGTGCGAACGGCTGGGCGTGCACGAGGACGGACACGCGGTCGGCAATCGTGTCGGCGAGGGAGCTGAGGCTGTCGGCCTGATGCATGTGGCTGAGCAAATCGTCGAGCACGGCGCCGTCGACAACGAGAACCTGGCTGTGCCGGTCAGTGTGAGCCGTGCGCCGGGCTGGATCGCGTGCAGGACACCTGGTTCACGGCCGCTGAAGTCGGAATTGATGGTGGCGAGCAACTTGCCGTCGCGGCTGCGCATCTCCAGTCCGCCTTCAAGCACGATCACGACGTCGGCGGGTCTGGCCGCGACGTGCGCGCCTGCCTCGCCTGAGATCTGGACAGCGTTCTCCAGCAGGCCAAGAAGGGCCGTCTCGGTGAGGCGGGAAAACAAGCGGGAAGATTTGAGCGAGGCTGCAACGGATTTCATGAGGCGTACCCGGAGCTTGTTGACACATGTGGCCCGTGGCCGGGCTGTTGGCAGATAGTGTCGCGCGTCGGGGCTCCGGATGCAATGGGGCGGTCCGGCCGGCCCCGGCGTTGGTTAGCGCGCCGCTTGCGCAGACAATTTCCAGGGGGTGAGCCGGCGGTCTGCCGGCCCAGCTCAATTGGGCTTGATACCGGTGCGATCAGTGCGCCCGACGGTCTCGTCCGGTTTGAAGAATACGTCCACGCGCAGACCCGGAAGCAGTCGCGGTGCCTGGTCGAAGTCGATCAGCACTTGCAGCACCTCTTGCTCCATCGGCCGCCTGGGGCCCTTGCCGGCCAAGCGCGGCGCGCCGAGGGCCTGAGCCATGCGCTCGACTTTTCCGGTGAACTCCTCGCCTGGATAAGCGTCGGATCGGACCAGGACCGTCTGTCCGGTGCGGATCTTGGCGACGTCGCGTTCCTCGACCTCGGCGCGCACTTGCACCTTCGAGAGGTCGCCGAAAATAACGAGTACGTCCTCGGGCGAGGGTGTCACAGTTTCTCCGGCCCGGGTGTTGACCTGCAGGACCGTGCCATCGGTCGGCGCGCGAATGCGCGTGCGCTCAAGTGCGGTCTCGATCAGTGACAACTCCGCGCGTGCAGTGGCCAGGCTCGATTCCAGACGGGTCGGAAGCGGCATCTTGGGATTGCTCTCGACCTGCTTCAGCGTTGTCTGCTCGCGGGACTGCGCACTGCTGGCATCGGCGATTGCCTTGCGTGCCAATTCAATGTCGCCAGCCGTCACAGCGCCGTCCGTTCTGGCCTTGATGAGGAGATCGTCAAACGAAAGCTGGGCGACGGCAACCCGGCGCTGGGCGTCGTAGACAGCGTCGAGGGCCTTGCGGCGATCGAGCACGAGCTGCTGCTCGGCATCCGCTTCAGGATTGCGCCGGCGCTGGGCGGGCGTTACCTGCTGGTTCGTGGTTTCTTCATCGCGCTCGCGCTTGCGAACGGCCACCTCGGCGAGCGCGCCGGCCATCTTCGCACGCGGTTCATCGTCATTGAGGCGAACCAGGAGATCGCCGGCCTTGACGGTATCATTCATGCGCACAAGAACCTGGACAACCTTGCCAGGCAGTTGCGATCCGATCCGCACCTCGCCACCGCGCGGCTCCACCCGTCCCGGGGCGGAGGCAGTCCAGACCGGCTTGGCAACCGGGCGTGCGTCAGGCACGGCCGTGGTGATGGTCGCCATCTTGCGTTCCGCCTGCTGCAGCACGCGGTAATGCTCGACACCAAGAGCTACAGCGCCGGCGGCCAATGCTGCGACGAGCAGGGACGTCGTGGTCGAATTCAGTTTAAGCATGGGCTTTGCGCCTTCTCGTCAAATCGTAGCGGGCAACGTTCCTGCGGGCTTCTGCGCGCCGCTCCTCGCCGCTGATAAGTCCGTCCTCGATGCGCACGATCCTGTCGGCATAGGCATGCGTCCGGGGATCATGCGTCACGGCAAGCACGGCACGGCTCTTGTCCTTGGCGATGCGAGCGAGCAATGCCATCACGGCGTGGCCGTTCTCGCTGTCGAGGGCCGCGGTGGGCTCGTCGGCGAGGATCACGGAGGGAGCACCAGCCAGAGCCCTGGCTACGGCGACGCGCTGCTGCTCGCCGCCGGACATGTTGCGCGGGTAGCTGTTCAGGCGGTGGCCGAGGCCGACCTCGCGTAACGCCGTCTCGGCCTTGATGATCGTCTCTGCCGCGGCGAAGCCGCGTACGTCGAGGGCGAGCCGGACGTTCTCCAGCGCCGTCAACGTGGGGAACAGGTTGTATGACTGGAAGATGTAGCCGACATGGCGTCGGCGGATCGCGGCGAGCTGTTCGGGGGACAAGCCATCGACGCGCTGTCCGGCAAGGGTGACGCTGCCGGAGGTCGGCGACAGGATGCAGCCGAGGATGGATAGCAGGGTGGTCTTGCCGCTGCCGGATGGGCCCATGAGCAGGGTCAACTCGCCAGCATACAACGACATGTCGACGCCCTTGAGGGCGCGGACGAGGCCGGCGCCCTGACCCAGCTCCATGACGATGTCGCGGGCTTCCATGACGGGCTCACCGGCATCCAGGGCTGGCGTGGCAGTGTCTGCTGGCTCGGTTACGACGCGATTGCTCATCTGCTGAACACCATGGCTGGATCGAGCTTCGTGACCTTGACGATGGCCGACACGGCGGAAATGGCGCACATGCCGACAGTTATGAGGAACAGCGCTGTTGCCAAGCCCGGGGTCATGACGATGGGCAGCGCCGTCGCCTCGCTGAAGGCGGTTATGAGCAGCGAAATGCTCATGCCCAACGCATACCCCAGGATCGCGCTCAATCCGGCCTGAGTCAGGATGACACGGTGAATATATCCGGCCGAGGAGCCCAGGGCGCGCAGGGTCGCGAATTCCGTGAGGTGATCCTTGGTACTGGAATAAAGGGTCTGTGCGACGATGACGGTACCGACAAGAAGGCCGAGCAGCGCACCGCCGATGAGCGCGACGCCGGCGCCGGTGGAGAACAGCCATTGATCGAGGCTGCGGTCCCTGAACTCTGCCTTGGTCAGGATCTCCTGGTCCGGCAATCGCGTCTTCAGTGCCGCCTGGACCCGTTCCATGTCGGCGCCCGGGGTCAGTTGCACGAGCAGGTATGAATAGCGGTCAGCGGGGACACCGAGCAGCGAGCGGGCTCGGTTCAGGGTGGTGAACACGTAGGGTGCCATCGTGAACGAGCGGATACCGTCGGTTATTGCGGCGACGCGGACCCGTCCCTGCTCGAACTGCGCGACGTCTCCTACACCCTTGACGCCAAGGTCCTTCATATACGTCCGGTCGACAGCGACGGCGGCGGGTGCGGAGATCGCTTCAATGCTGCCTTCGATGAGGTTCCAGGCCTTCAGGCCGCCGTCGGCGGCATCGCTGCCAACCACGATCGACGTCGTGCTGCCGCCGCCGGGTTTGCGCCATTCGCCAAAGCTGGAGATAATCGGCACCGCGGCTGCGACGCCGGGCACAGCCAGTACAGCATGGCGCTCGCGCGGGGTCAGCAACACGCCGCCTTCCTCGAAGCTTTTCGCTCCGAACGCGGTGACCCAAAGCGCGCCATTGGCATGCTCGATGGTGCCGATGATCATTTTTCGGGCACCAAAATAAAGCCCGAGCTGAACAGAGACCAGCACGACGGAAAACAGGATGCCAACCAGCGTCACGGCCAGCCTGATGCGGTCGTGGAACAGGTTTCTAAATGCCAGTGTCAGTACCATTGCCTACGCAACCACTCGCCGTGCCCCACCCGGCCCCCCATAAGCCCCGTATCGTGGGGGCTTCAGGAAGATCGTTCAGGGTCGCATCTGTTCATTACCGCTCAGCACGATCCGTGCCGCCCGGCATTGCCGGAGCTGACGGAGCATTCCATACGGCGGCCGCCGGCATCTTGCCGGCATCGCCGTGGACCGCGTTCCGGGCCGCTTCGGCATGCACTGTCGCGAGGACATGCCAAGCCGCCGGTTGGCATGCGACCGCCCGGATCAAGTGTTTCATTCAAGAGCCTATATAGGCTGTATAGTGTTCCCATACCAGCAGGAACCGCCCGAGACATTCATCTTTTTCAGCCATACCCTTACCGCATTTACTGTTTTCATGACTTTAATGCCGCCAGAATTGTGGGCTGGTCATGGCTAAAGATCGGGAATTGTCTGCGGTTCTGCCGCTCAGCGGCGCCTGCTCCGTTGGGAGACGTGAATGCATAGCACAGGATATAGGCGATTGTGCGCACGCGCCATGGCGGCTAGCCACACGGGGTGGAGGAGCGCGTTCGCTTCTTGCTGCCTGGGGCTATCTCTGCTGGTCGGGCTGACTGGCCTCGCACCGGCGCAGGTCGGCCAACAGATGCAGAGGCAAGTCGGTGGGTATGAGGGTGTGTGGATCGACGACACCGGGGAAGGGGCGGTCGAGATCGGCCCTTGCGGCGAGCAGCTATGCGGGCGCATCGTCTGGCTCAAAGAGCCGCTCGACAAGCGAGGACAGACATTGCGTGACGGATACAATCCCGATCCGCGTCAACGCAGCCAACCGATCTGCGGACTTGCGGTGATCGGTAACCTGCGTCTGCAGCGCGACGGCACTTGGGACCGGGGCTGGATCTACGATCCCAAGGAAGGCAAGACCTACGATGTCGAGCTCAAGCTGCGCTCGGCCAACAGGCTGCACGTGACCGGTTATCTCGGGGTAAAATTCCTGAGCGAGACGTTCGTGTGGACGCGGGCTCCGCAGACGTTGCCGCGTTGCACCACCTGACCTGAAAAGGTGTGGCCGCGACGCAGCGGCACGCCCCCGTGCATTATCGGTAATTTCCGCTACTATTCCGCCGTTACTGTGGAGCCGGTCCTCATAAGTCGTCATTGTTGGCCGCCGCCGTGGCGATGAGCGCGGCGTGAACCGTGGAGATGACATGTCCGACGGCGGTGGCAGCACGAGAGGGCGGGCGAAAAGCGGGCGTCTGTATTTTTTTGGGTTCGACAAGCTTGGCCTTTTGGCACTGCGCTCGCCAGCCCTGTCACTTTTGCTGATCGCAGTGCTGACAGCGCTGGCCGTGCTGGGACTGATGCGGCTCAAGGTCGATGATTCGCTTTCGGAGCTGTTCCGAACCGACACGGCGGAGTTCCGGCAATACGAGGAAATAGACAAGCGGTTTCCGTCGAGCGAATTCGATGTGCTGGTCGTCGTCGAAGGCGCGACTTTGCTGAAGCGCGAGCAAATAAAAGCGTTCGCCAATGCCACTACCGAGCTGCAATTGACGGACGGTGTCGGCGGTCTCGTTTCCATGCTGTCGGCTCGCGGCAAGCCCGATCAGAGCGGTTATCCGCCGCCGATCGTGCCGGATACGCTGCCGGAGGCGGAAGCAGACTACGACGCGGTTATTGCGGAGCTGAAGAAGAACGAGATCGTAGCCGGCAAATTTCTTTCCGACGATGGCACACTGGCACTGATCGTGATCTCGCTGGACCGTAAGGCCGTCGAGCAGCAGGGCGCACGGGCGATCATCGGCGGTATCAGCAAGGTTGCCGAGGAAATACTCGGCCCCGTGGGGCTAAGCGTCAAGCTGACAGGTGCGCCTGTGATGCAGCTTGAAATCCGCAATGCGGTGGAGCGTGACAGGCTGGTCTACAATGGTCTGGGTTTCCTGGTTGGCGCGGGCATCGCCTACCTGTTCTTCCGGCGCCTGTCGTTGACGCTGATTGCCGTGCTGGGCCCAACCATCGCAATTGCGTGGACGCTGGGCGTCGTTGGCGGGCTGGATTTCCGGCTCAATCTGTTCATCAACGTCATTACGCCGCTGATCCTGGTTTCGGGGTTCTCCGATTCCATGCATCTCGTGTTCTCGATCCGGCGGGACATTCTGGCCGGCGTCGACCGGGTGGAAGCGGCCCGCAATGCGGTGCGGGATGTCGCGCCTGCGTGTCTGCTGACAGCGACCAACCAGGCGATCTCCATCGTCTCGTTTGCGGTCTCGGATTCGGCGCTGATCCGGACCTTCGGCCTGGCTGCGATCTGCGCCGTGTTCATCTCCTATATCGCCGTGGCCGTCGTGGTGCCGACGCTTGCCGCCGTTCTGATCCGTCCGGAGCGAACGCCGATCGGGCGCGAGCGGGCGGAAACGGAGGGTGGGATCGGCTGGCTGCACAGGGTCAGTGCCGGGATCATCATGCACGTTGCGCGCCGGCCCGTGCCCTATCTCGCATTGAGTCTGCTGGCGGTGGGCGTGGCGGGGTATGGCTATGTCAGGCTGGAGCCGCATTATCGTCTGGCCGACCAGGTGCCCGACAAGGAGCAGGCATTGGCGGCGACCAGTCGGCTCGATGCCAAGCTGACTGGGGCCAATCCGGTTCATGTCATGATCAAGTGGTCGAGGTGCGGCGGACCTTTATGATCCAGCAACGCTCGCCGTCATCGCGCAGGCCCACCAGGTTCTGGAACAGGAGGCTGGTCTGGGCAATGTGTGGTCGCTGGACAGTCTGAGGCGATGGCTGCGCGAGGCGGGCGATGACCGGGTGGAGACGGTCAAGTCCTATGTCGGCAAGCTGCCGATCCATCTGCGCCAGCGCTTCATCGCCAAGGACGAGAAGGCGGTGCTGGTGACCGGGCGGTTGCCGGATGTCGACGCCAGCCAGATCCTGCCGGTCGTGGAGAAGATCGACAAGGCGTTGGAGCCGGTGCGCAAGGCGAGCCCTGCCTATGAGATCATCGTCACAGGCCTGCCGGCGATCGCTGCCCGAAACTCCGCCAAGTTGATCAGCGACCTCAACGTCGGCCTCGTCGGCGATATGTTTCTCATCTTCATTTTTCTGGGACTGATGCTGCGCTCGATACTGGCCGGCGTCGCCAGCGTATTGCCGTCGGTGTTCCCGATCTTCGCGACCGGTTTCATACTTTGGGCAACGGGCGAGGGGTTACAGTTCGCTTCCATCATCGCGATTACGGTCGCGTTCTCGCTTGCCATCAATTCCACCATTCACTTCCTCAATCGTTTCCGACTGGAGGAGGATCGGCTGGGGGGCGGGGCGGGGACGGCCAAGACGGCTTTGGAGCGCACGGCGCATCACATCGGGCCGGTGGTGGTTCTCACCACGATCGTGCTGGCGCTAGGGCTTGGCGTGACGATGCTGTCCGATCTGCCGTCATTGCGACTTTTCGGATGGCTGGCGGGCGTTTGCCTGTTCGCCTCGCTGCTGGCCCAACTCGTGATCCTGCCGGCGGTGATCGCGGTCTATCGGCGCACCATTCCGCGGCAATAGGCGGTTGCGGGCGGTGATCTACAGTGATCTGTAATGGTGGACAACGTTGCCAATGGAGCGCAATGCGCGGCCAAATTGCGCAGGCTGTGTGGTTTGTTTTGCAGAATCGGCTGCAATTCCGGAAAATAGTGCGCTGTTCAATTCAAATGACGGTGGCCATCGAAGGAGACGTCCCATGATGGGAAGACGCCTCGCGGTTCATGTTTTGGCGGCTGGCGCGGCCGCCGCTGCTTTCGGGTTGGCGTCAGGCGCTGCCATGGCGCAATCCGCTTGCCCCGGCAATGCGAATGCCCTGGGGGTCTCCAGGACGGTGGAGATCGACACCACGGGCGGACCGGGTTTCGGGCTCGAGCAATACAAGGCTCACGATTTTCTTCTGCCGAAGGAAGTGGTGCTGACGTTCGATGACGGGCCGTGGCCGACGACGCCAGCGGTGTTGAAGGCACTCGCTGCGCACTGCACCAAGGCCACGTTTTTCGTGATCGGCAAACATGCGACTTATCACCCAGAGATCCTGAAGCAGGTCGCGGTTGCCGGTCATACGGTCGGAACGCATACCTGGTCGCACAGAAACCTGGGGAACAAGAAAGTGACCGCCGAGCTTGCCAAGCGCGAGATCGAAATGGGCATCAGCGCGGCGAAGATTGCCATGGGGCAGGAGCCATCCTCGTTCTTCCGGTTCCCGGCGCTGCAGGATCCACCCGAGCAGGTCAAGTATCTTGGCACGCGTAACCTGGCCATCTTCTCGATGGATCTCAATTCATTCGATTTCAAGATCCGGTCTCAGAAGGGTGTCATCACGAACGTGATGCGGAAGCTGGAGAAAAAGGGCAAGGGCATCATCCTTCTGCACGACTTCCAGAAGCACACCTCGCAGGCGGTTGGCGATCTGCTCGCTGAGCTCAAGGCGAAGGGCTACAAGGTGGTCCACATGCGCTCCAAGGCGGCGGTACCGTCGATGGAGGAATTCGACAAGCTCGTGAAGGCAGAATTCAAGGCACCGCCAACCGATACGCGTCCGACCTCGATGGTGGTCCGCACCGTCCCGCCGGCCAAGTAGGCGGGGGCGGCTGACACTCTGCGAACGGGCTGGCGCAACGTGCCGGCCCGTTTTTCGTGTGCTCAATTCAAAGCGATGCGGGAGGCCAGCGACCGCCGGGAATAGGCCGGGCTGTGAGCGGGTTGCCGCGCCAGACGTAAACCCAGGCGTCGAGCACGACGCCGTTGGTGGTGGTGGCAGGTCGAAATCCGCCGCTCGTACTCGTTGTGCTCATGGTCGCCCGGCACGATACCCTCGTAGGCGTCCAGCCAGCGCAGGCTTGCCGCAGGATCGGTCAGCTGGAACAGCTCGCCGTGTGCGACCATGCCTGGATCTTCCGTGAGCACAAGTCCGGGATAGCGTCCAAGATCGTAGAGCTTGGCGGTGATGGTGGCGGAGCCCAGTGGCGTCGACTGGCGCAGCAGGCGTATGCGCTGGGCTGTGCCCAGGCGGCTCGTGACCGACGTCATCAGTGTTCCGTATGCGAACAGATGCAAGGGGTTGGCCCTCCAGGTGAGGCCGGGGTCTCTGGTGGATCACGTGCCGCTGGCGATCGTGGCACGCGCTGATGCTGCAGCCGATGGTCAGTCCGGCAGGATCGCTGGCGCAATGCTCATCCGGCGATCCTGGAGAAATCAGCGACGTTCAGGGTGGTGGCGCGGATTTCCGAGAGCATATGCAGGCGGTTCTTGCGGACCTCAGGGTCGTCGGTATTGACCGTGACATGGTCGAAGAAGGCATCGACGGGGGCGCGCAGCTCTGCCAGCGCGCGCATCGCACCTGCGAAGTTCTCGACATTAATGGCGGCTACCGTGTCCTGCTTGACTGCCTCGATGGCGGCCGCCAAGGCGAGCTCCTCCTTGGCGGTCAGCAGCTCCAGCTTGTAGGTGTGGGCATAGCTGACCTTGTCCTTCTTCTCCTCGATGCCGACGATGTTGGCGGCGCGTTTGACGCCGGCCAGCAGGTTGGCGCCGTCCTCGGTGGCGAGGAAGTCGCTCAGCGCTTCAACGCGCTTGACGATGAGGGCGAGATCGTCCTGACCACCGAGCGAGAACACCGCGTCGATCAGGTCGTGCCGGCGGCCCTGGTCGCGCAGATAGACCTTGAGGCGGTCGGCAAAGAAGGTGAGGAGGTCTGCTGAAACATCCGTGTCCAGAGGCTGCATGCTGGTGCGGCCCAGAATTGTTCCGTCATCTGCCATGACGGTACCCGTCTCGGAAACCGCGGGAGGCAGCCGGTTGTTCTGCGTGTGGAGCAGGGCGGCGGCAGAGGCGAATACGCGCAGCAACGGCAGCCTGAGATCGTTTTCCAGAACGATGCGGATGACGCCCAAGGCGGCGCGCCTGAGCTGGTAGGGATCGCCCGAGCCGGTCGGCTTCTCGCCGATCGCCCAGAAGCCGAGCAGGGTGTCGAGCTTGTCGGCCAAGGCCACGGCCACGCCTACCGCGTCACCCTGCTCCTCCAGGGGAACGCTGTCGGACGGGCCTTTCGGCTTGTAGTGCAGCTCGATGGCGCGTGCGATCTCGGGCTTGGTGCCGACGGCCTCGGCGTAGTAGCGGCCCATCAGTCCCTGCAGCTCCGGGAATTCGCCGACCATGCCGGACACCAGATCGGCCTTGCACAACTGGGCAGCGCGGCGGGCATCCTCGGGAGGGGCGTCACAGGCGCCCGCGATCTGGCTGGCGAGCTCTGCAACCCGCTCGACGCGGTCCCATTGGCTGCCGAGCTTCTCGTGGAACGTGATGCCGCGCAGGTCCGTGCGCATGTCGTCCATCGGCCGCTTCAGATCCTGGGTCCAGAAGAAGCGGGCATCGGACAGCCGTGCCCGGATCACTTTTTCGTTGCCGGCGATGATCTGGGCGCCGCTGTCTTTGGCGATCAGGTTGGAGACAAGCAGGAAGCGGTTGGCCAGTTTGCCGCTCTTGGGATCACGTAACGAGAAGCACTTCTGATGCGACTTCATCGAGGTGATAAGACATTCAGCCGGCACTTCGAGGAAGGTTTCCTCGAAGGTGCCCATGAGCACGGTCGGCCATTCTGTCAGGCCGGCGTTCTCCGCCAGCAGCGCCTCATCCTCGACCAGCTCAAGTCCGGCGTCGGTCGCGACCTTGGCGGCCTGCTCGCTGATCCAGGCAATGCGTTCCGATGTGGGCAGCAGAACCTTGTTCGCCTTCAGCTTCTTGGCGTAGTCGGGAAAATTCTTGACCTCGAATGGTTGATTGCCATGGAAGCGGTGGCCGCGCGTCGTATCGGAGGCTGATATGCCATCGACCTCAAAGGGCACGACGCTACCATCGAGTAGGCACAGAATGGCATGCAACGGCCGCACCCATGTGAGCGATCCCGAGCCCCAGCGCTGGGACTTGGGCCAGGGAAACCTGGCGATGACGTCCGGCACCACCTCGGCAATGATGTCGGATGCAGGCCGACCAGGGCGCTCGATGCGGGCGACGTAGAAGTCACCTTTTTTTTCGTCCTTTGCCACCTCCGCCTCGGCGATCGAGCCGAGACCGGCGGCTTTGAGAAAGCCTTCGATGGCCTTGTCGGGCGCTCCGACGCGCGGGCCTTTTCTTTCCTCGCTGATGCCTGGCGAGTGCGCCGGGACGTCGTCGACAATGAGCGTGAGACGGCGAGGGGTCGTAAAGGCCTGCGCTTTGCCCGCGCCGAGGCCCTGCGCTGCAAGGCCCGCCAAGACGAGGCGCTGCAGGTCGTCAGCAGCTCGGACCTGCATGCGGGCGGGTATTTCCTCGGAGAAAAGTTCGAGCAGCAGCTCAGCCATGGGGCACCGGCGGCAGGGGATTGGCAAGACCAATTGCACCGGTAGCGGAAATCGCTCCGGAGCGCACATGTGTTTCTATTAGGCGACGGGGCACGGATCGGCAACCGGTTCACGCAGTGGGGCGAGCGAGTTCACAGAGGCTGCCCTAAGTGTTTTTGCTCCGATAGGCAACTTTCGCTTTGCGCATGAGCGGGGAGTTGCGTAACCTTCAGCCTGAGGCAGAGAGCACGGAGCAATGTGGCGGCCAAAACAAGGAGGCACGCCAATGGGCTGCATCATGGCCCTCATCGCCAGGCCCTGGATCGGTGGCAGCCGGCTGGTTCGCAGCCGCGGCTCCGACACTTGCGGGCGAGTGCACTGCCTGGAATTCAGAACTCCAAGAAACGGTCGTCTTGCTGCAGGTCAACTCGGGCCTGTCGTGCAGGCAATCGCGTCAGGGAAAAGGGCCGCGCAGAACGGCGTCAGCAATTCCACAAGCAAAAGGAGGAAAAGGATCCAATGAAACAACGCAAGCTTATCGCCGGAGGTCTGGCAGCGCTGGCTGCAGGGCTGCCCCTTGCCGGGTCTGCTCAGTCGGCGGAGCATTTCGCAGGCAAGACCATCACCGTGACCGTGCCGGCCGGGTCGGGCGGGACCTATCATGTCTACTGTCTGCTGATTGCAACTTATCTGGGCCGTCAGAATTCCGGGTAACCCGAGCCTGATCGTCAACAACCGTCCAGGTGGCGGCGGGGCGGTGGCGTCCAGCTACATGGCTGCCAAGGCGAAGAAAGACGGCACCGATATCGCCATGATGGCGCCGGGCAGCATCACCGCGCCGCTTGCGCACAAGCTGCCGTACGAGGCCGGCAAGTTCCGGTGGATCGGGTCAGCTGCGGCCCGGTCGTCGGCGATCTGGGTGTGGCACACCACGGGCGTCAAGACCTTCGAGGACCTGAAGACCCGTGAGGTGACCATGGGCTCCACCGGTTTCGGTGCTGGTGGCTCTGTGATCCCGCGACTGATCAATCAGGCGTTCGGGACGAAATTGAAGCTCGTTTACGGCTACAAGAGCGGCGGCGCGATCAATATCGCCATTGAACGCGGCGAGGTCGATGGGCGCTGGAATTATCCGAACGGGTTCGAGGGCGTACGCCCGACATGGATCCCGGAGAAGAAGATCATTCCGCTGATTGCGATGGGGCCGCGCGACGAGAAGCGGCTTCCTGGTGTTCGCCATCTCGATGACATGCTGAAAAAGGGGACGACACAGCGGCGTCTCAGCGATCTGATCGACCTCGACTATCAGGTTGGCCAGGCGTTCTACGCACCGCCCGGCACACCGGACAACGTGATGAGCATCCTGCGCACCGCGTTCGAGAAGATGGTCAAAGATCCGACAACGGTGGCGGACTTCGAGAAACGGCGAATCGAATTGACACCGGCGTCGTGGCAAAAGATCGAGCAGCAGATCAAGGACACGATGGGGACGGTGACGGAGGCCGACATCAAGGCCTTCAAGGATATCTATCTCGATACGTCGAAGCAGCCGCCCAAGAAGGGTTAGCATCTAGTGCAGCGCACCTGACGTTTGGTACCCGCGCGCGGCTGGGCTCTTGACCAAACGTCAGGTGCAAAAGCTGCACTAGAAACATTGAGTTGCTAGTGTAGCGCACCCGGCGTTTGGTACCCACGTGCGGTTTGGCCCGAAACCAAACGTCAGGTGAAAAAGCTACACTAGATTCATATGCTTGCTAGTGTTCCTCATGGTTCTGACATTTGCTTTCGAATTCGCCGCACGGGCAAGCAAATGTGGCGGATTCTGAATTTTTTCGCTGCGCGATCTCGCTGTTAGATCGGGCATCTGCTCTGGGTGCGTGCCCAAAACGCTGCGCTATGAAGCGCCAAAGCAACCGACCGTGCGGCACAATTGCTCCGCTGCGTTCGTGTGATGCTGCGCGATTACAACATGACGGGCTTCAGCGGAGGCCTACTAAGGCTTCAAACTAGGCTTGTCTGTGCCCTCCGGCAGGCGTCTGATCCTTATGGCCGCATAGAACGGCCTTGGGTTCAATACCAACGATAATCGGAGGAAGACGTCACCATGAGAGCACGTCATATCATTGCCGGTTCGCTGGCTACAGTTGCAGCTTGCGCGTCGCTGGCTGCGAGTACACAAGCCGCCAACTACTTCGACGGCAAGACCATTACGGTCACGGTGCCGTCCGGTTCCGGCGGTACCTATCATGTCTACTGTCTCTTGATAGCCGCCCACCTCGGCCGGCACATTCCCGGTAATCCGAACCTGATTGTCAACAATCGCCCGGGTGGCGGTGGTGCTGTCGCGGCTAGCTACATGGCGGCGAAGGCGCAAAAGGACGGGACCGAGATCGCGATGATGGCGCCCGGCAGCATTACCGCTCCACTCGCGCACAAGCTGCCCTACCAGGCTGCCAAATTCAGGTGGCTGGGTTCTGCGGCGGCGCGTTCGTCGGCGATCTGGGTCTGGCATACGAAAGGCGTGAAATCGTTCGAGGACCTCCAGAAGACGCCCGTGACGATGGGTTCCACAGGGTTCGGGGCTGGCGGGTCGGTGATCCCACGTCTCGTGAACAAGGTGTTCGGTACCAAGATGAAGCTCGTGTACGGCTACAAGGGCGGCGGTGCCGTCAATGTTGCCATCGAACGAGGCGAAGTTGATGGACGGTGGAATTATCCGAACGGGTTCGAAGGCGTGCGCCCGACATGGATCCCGGAGAAGAAGATCATCCCGATCATCGCCATGGGTCCGCGGGATTCCAAGCGCCTGCCAGGTATTCGACATCTCGACGACATGCTGAAGAAGGGCACGACGGAGCGTCGCCTCAGCGACCTTATCGATCTCGACTACCAGGTGGGGCAGGCGTTCTATGCGCCGCCGGGCACGCCGGACAACGTGATGGGCATTCTTCGGACCGCCTTCGACAAGATGGTGAAGGATCCAACGACGATCGCTGATTTCGAGAAGCGGCGAATCGAGCTGTCGCCGGCGGCATGGCAAAAGGTCGAGAAGCTGATCAAGGATACGATGTCGACAGTGACGGAGGCGGACGTCAAGGCTTTCAAGGATATCTATCTCGATAAATCGAAGAAGGGCAAAAAGGGCTGAGGCCGCGTGTCGTGCGGTCGGGACCGGAAGCACGTTTCCGGTCCCATTTCATCCTGCCTGCTCAGCCGCCTCGTATGCCTCGGTTGCGGCCAGCCAGGCCTCCTCGGCGGCCGAGAGTTGCTTGGCAAGGCGACCACGTTCTGCAGCTGTTTTTTGTGCCTTGGCCGGGTCGCGCTCATACAGCGTATGGTCGGCCAGTGCGGTGTCGAGCGCGGCAATCAATGCTCCGATGCGCTCCATCGACTTCTCCGCGTCCTGCATCGCCTTGCGTAATGGCGCCAGTTCCGCCCGGCGCTCGGCGGCTTGCCGGCGCATGTCGGCGCGGCTGGGACCGGTAGGCTCCGGTCTCGCTGCCGAGCGTGTTTGCGCGCGTCCGCTCGAGCGTTTCGCGAGCAGGAAGTCGCGATAGCTCTCCATGTCGCCGTCGTAGGGCTTGACGGTGCCGGCATCCACCAGCCAGAGCCGATCAGCTGAGGCTTCGATCAGGTGTCTGTCGTGGCTGATCAGGATGACGGCGCCGTCATAGTCGTTCAGGGCGTGGATCAGCGCCTCGCGGCTGTCGACGTCCAGGTGATTGGTGGGTTCGTCGAGGATGAGCAGATGCGGGCCGTGGAATGCCGTCAGCATCAAGAGCAGCCGGGCCTTCTCGCCGCCGGATAGCTTTGCGCATTTGGTGTCGGCCTTGTCGATGGAGAACCCGAAACTGCCCAGGCGGGAGCGCCGCTGCGCCTCGGTCGCGTCCGGCAATAGGATGGTCATGTAATCATAAGGCGTATTGCCGGGTGCCAGGTCGTCGAGCTGATGCTGGGCGAAGTAGCCCACGGTCATCTTGGCAAGGCCATGGACGTTGCCGGCGAGCGGTCGCAGACGGCCGGCGAGCAGTTTCGCAAACGTCGATTTGCCGTTGCCGTTCTGGCCCAGCAGCGCGATGCGGTCGTCATTGTCTATCCTGAGGTCAAGGCGCGACAGCACGGGCGTTTCGGGGGCATAGCCTGCGCTCGCCCCTTCCAGGCGCAGCAGCGGACTGGCAATCTGTTTGCTCGGACTGGCCAGGTTGAATGGCACCACTCGATCCTCGACCTGGGCGGCGATCGGCTGCATTTTCGCCAACGCCTTCACGCGCGACTGGGCCTGGGTCGCCTTGCTGGCCTTGGCCTTGAAGCGGGCGATAAAGGCTTCCAGGTGGCGGCGTTGCTCGTCCTGCTTTTTCTTGAGCTTGAGATCGAGCTCAAACCGCGCGCGCCGCTGCGCCTCGAAGCTGTCATACCCGCCAGGGTAGAGTGCCAGGCGTCCGCGCTCGAGGTGCAGGATTGCGCCGACGGCGCGGTTGAGAAGGTCGCGGTCGTGGCTGACCATCAGCACCGTATGGGGATAGGTGCGCAGGTGGCTCTCCAGCCACAGCGTGCCTTCCAGGTCCAGATAGTTCGTCGGCTCGTCGAGCAGCAGCAGGTCCGGCTCCAGAAACAGCACGGAGGC
Source organism: uncultured Alphaproteobacteria bacterium (assembly GCA_963825625.1). GTDB lineage: Bacteria > Pseudomonadota > Alphaproteobacteria > Rhizobiales > Hyphomicrobiaceae > CAMDPA01. The sequence goes on from CAWGUF010000019.1 coordinate 305,393, forward strand.
GAGCGCCACACGCATGCGCCAGCCGCCGGAGAAGTCGCGGCAGGGGCGGCGCTGGGCGGCCTCGTCAAAGCCGAGGCCGGCCAGGATCTGGGCGGCGCGGGCCGGCGCTGAATGGGCATCGATATCGGCCAGCCTGGTATGAATGTCGGCGATGCGCTGCGGATCGGTTGCAGTTTCAGCCTCGCTCAGGAGGCTCGCGCGCTCGGTGTCGGTCGACAGCACCCAGTCGAGCAGGCTGTCCTCGCCGCCTGGGGCCTCCTGCGCGACGTAGCCGATGCGGGCGCCGCGCGGCAGGGTGATGGTGCCGAGGTCCGGTGCCGCCTCGCCGGATACGAGGCGCAGCAACGTGGTCTTTCCGGCGCCGTTGCGGCCGACGAGGCCGACCTTATGGCCGTCAGGGATCGCGACGGTCGCTCCTTCCAGGATCGGCCGGCCTTCGATGCGGAAACTGAGATCGTTGATGTGCAGCATGGCGGCCAGGGAAATAGCGCGACTACCGCCGAAATGCGAGAGGCGAAAGCCAACGGGGTATCTACAGCCTCAGCCGACCACAGCCTTGGGCTTGAGAATGGGCGACCTGGATTCCTCCGGGGCGGCCCGGTCGTCCGAGCGGATGTGCAGATCTCGCTGAGGGTACGGGATCTCGATGCCTTGTGCCTTCAGGGCCTCGAACATGGCGAGGCGCAGCTCCGTCTGAATGTCCAGGCTGGTGCCGATATCGCGCAGGTATACTCGCAGAGAGAATTCCAGCGCGCTGTCTCCGAATGCCTCGAAGACCACGACCGGTTCCGGGTAGGCGAGTGTATTGGGACTGTCGCGCCCGATCTTGCGCAGGATCTCGATGACCTGGCGGGGATCGGCATCATAGGATACGCCGATGCGAACAGTGACACGGCCCATGGTGTCGGCGTAGGTCCAATTGACGACGCGGCCGGTGATCAAATCCGAGTTCGGGACAATGAGTGTCGAGCGGTCGAAGGTCTGAATCTCGGTGGAACGGACGCTGATCTTCTGGACGCGGCCCTGCTGATCGCCAAGCACGATCCAGTCGCCGACCTTGATCGGGCGCTCCGCCAGCAGGATCAGTCCAGATACGAAGTTGTTGGCGATAGATTGCAGTCCAAAGCCGATGCCGACAGACAGGGCGCCGGCAACGATGGCAAGGCTCGAAACGCTGATGCCGATATAGGACATCGCAACCAGCAGCGATACGACAAAGCCGGCGTAGGTCAGGATTGCTGCAATTGAATCGCGTGCTCCGCCGCTATCCACGAACACGTGCTCCATGCGCCTGAGCAGCATGTTGCGGATCATGCGCGTGGCAAAGATGCCGGCGGCAACGATGACGATGGCGACGAAGATCGACTGCAGGGAGATGCGCACGGAGCCGACGGTAAAGCCGAAGAATGCCGATTGGGCCCAGCCGTAGACTTCGCTCCAGTCGTAGCCCCACTGCAGGAGCAGCAGTGGCAGACCGATGAGGAGCATCAGGAGGTCGAGACCGATACCGAGTGCAACGCCGAGCGTCGCACTCATGAAGCTGGTGCCGACTTTGGCTCCCTCGCTATCGGGTTCGCTGTCTTGTGCCTGGGTCTGCCGGCTGGAAATGTGCTCGGCGGTCAGATGGATCAGCGACAGCAAGAGCAGCAGGCCGCCGGTGGCTACGATCTGGCCGCCTGCAAATCGAGCGAGGCTGACATAACCCATTGCTGCGGCCGCGGTAATCAGAGTTGCCGCGATGGCGAGCGCTGCGGCTATCCACTGTCCGGTCTGTCTGGTCGGGGGGGAGGCGGCGGCATTGGTACCGATCTGCACCGTGATCCAGGCCGTCACCAGCAGCAGGCCGGAATAGAGCAGCGAGACGACCAGCAAACGCAGGATCACCAGCGCGAGCGGTGTTGCGAGAACCTTGTCGAGGAGCGTCAAGACCTGGTCGCCAAGCCAGACAGCAACAAAGGCCACGACTGCCATCCGTACGCGCATTGCGGCTATGTCGTCGAGCGCAATGAGGCGATCGGGGGTATGCTCCGGGGACAGAGCAAACGATACGATTGCGATCAGGAAGGCTGCCACTACGACATAGATGAGGGACATGAACAGGACGTGGCCCGTCTCGCCCGCTGCCAGGCTGCTCTCGGAGATGGTCAACATCAGAATGCCGATCGCGACGAGCAGCGGCATGGTGGCGCGGGCTGCCCGCAACAGCACGAGGGCGCCACGTTGCGCGCGCGTTCTCGGGGATGTCGGCTGGTCGGCCACTGGGCGGCGACGGATCATCAGCTTGGTGAGGAAACGGCAGCCCATGCCGGCGAGCAACGCGAGGAGCAGGCTGCCGCCCAAGGTTAGCGGGTGCGTCGATATGGCATGTGCGATGCGCTGGTTGCCGGAGGATATGGCGCCGTAGACAGCTGGACCGAGGCTGCTGAAGGCCTGATTCCAGAACGATGCGGTGCCGAGGTCGTCGGATCTCTCCAGCAATTGGCGCGTGAACTGGGCGCGGCGCTGCGCATTGAGCGTTGCGAGCGCCTGTCCTGCCTGGACGAACAGCAACTCGGCCTGCTTCATCAGTGCGTCGAGAGCGGACACCTCATCTGTCAGCGCCTTACGCTGGCGCGCCAGCTCCGGCGGCTCTTGCGCCCCTTCCTTCGGTGGTGGTCCCAGCTGCTGCAGCCTGGTGTTGGCGTCGGTCAGAGCGGGGGACAGGCGATCGACAAGGGCGCGCAACTCCACCCGCCGCTTCTCCAGGTTGGCGATCGTGTCACGCATACGGAAGGTCGGGACGAGACCTGAATCGACCGTCGATTTGAGGCTGCCAATGGCTTTGCCTTGGGAGTCGAGCTCGGCCCGCGCCTTTCGGATCACCTCCGCACTGCCGCGTGGCGCGGCTTGTTCGGGTTGCGCGGCCGCTCCCGGTGTCGAAGTCGGAGCGGCTGCATCCTGGGCACGTGCGGTGATCGAGACCGAGACGGCAAACAGCGCGGCGCAGGCGGCTGCGAATGCGACGGCCAGAAAATGGCTGCGGGTTCGTCTCATATGGTTTTGATCCTTGGTGCGAGCCGAGGAGGGCGGTGCCAATGGCCGGTGCCGAGCGAGGGGCGGAATGGTGCAGATATAGGGGCTTGAGCCGTGCAAGCCTATCGCTGGCGTGCAATGAAACCGGGAAAAAAGTCGGTGGAGGACGACTGAGGTGGATGCGAACTTGCGAACCGCCTCACTCGAACACCTTGAATATCCACGGCAGTCCGTTCAGCGGATGGTTGATCCAATTCCACCATGCGTGGTTGACGAACTGGCCAATGTAGACCGAGGCGACAAACACAAGCCATATCGCGCCCAATGCGAGTCCGGCCAGGATGCCGCCGAAACGGCTCTGCTTGCGCGGCGGCGGGCTGGCAGCGCCCAATCCCAAGGCAGCGACGACCGTGCGGGAGAAGTCGGCTTGGGCAGGTTGCTCGAGCAGAACAGCACGTGCGTACAATCTTGCGGCCCAGCGGCGCAGCACGAACAGGATCGCGACAAGATAGAAGGTGGCGGCGACGTGCCATCTCGTGGCGAGTGCGGCAATCGCATCTGCGCCCTGGGCAGCGATGTCGGGGCGTATGTTCTCGACGAATGTCGGGAGCAGGCGGGACAGGAAGAGCGGAACTGCCAGTCCAAGAGTTGCCAAGGACAACAACAGATATCGCCATCTCACGCGTCGGATCAGACGGTGAATGAGAGCGAATTGCCAGATCGCGCCGACGTGGCCTTCGGCGGCGTGATGTGCGATGGCCATCGGCAAATAGCTCAGCACGACGACTGCAATCGCGATGCCGGTGGCGGAGAGCAGGGGGCCGACCCAAGCCTGCTCGTATCCCTTGTTGAATGAATTCTCCCAGCCGGCCCACCAAGCCAGCAGCATCAGGAGACCGAAGGGCAGCGTCGCTGCCGCCAGGGCGATGGTTGCTCGCACGCCGCACAGGATGGTGGCTGGCATTCCTGCCCACCAGCCGGGAAATCGAGCCAAGCCTGACAATTCCTCCGTGGTCGACAAAGCATTCATAGCTGCGCCGCGTGTCGAGTTTCGCGTCAGGATGTGCATGCTGATTGCTGTTTCTCGACGCATCAGCCGTATCAGCCAGCCAAGTGTCAGCACAGCAGTGACAGGTGTCAGTGCTAGCAGCATGGCGATCGCTATCTTGAATGTCATCGACAGCCGCGATGCGATGCCCGCGCTCGACGACAGCGCGCTGCGCGGCTGGCGCGCCGCGTTCGGTACGACCGGGCCGGGGGTCATGTGATGATCTCCGACAAGGCTCTGCCCTCGGCATTCTCGACCTTGAAGCCCATGATGGCGCCTATCGTGGCGGCGATGCTGGTTTGATCGACGGGCTTGTCCAGGATGCGGCCCTTGTCGATGCCGGGGCCGGCGATCAGTGCAAAGATCTCATGTGCCGAGCGTGAATTGAAATGGTGCTGATACGGCACGGACAGAAGCGGATTGGAGTCGCGGCCACAGTCGGGCACGACGACCAGGACCGTATTATCGCGGTAGAAGGGTTCAGCCTGCAGCGCTTCGGCAAGTCGCTTCAGGCCCTGGTCGATGATCGCGATCGCGCGGGTGTAGTGCGAGGCGTTGCCCCAATGAACATAGTCCGGATCCTGATAGTTGATCATCATCAGCCGCGGCTTCAGCTCGCGGATTGCCCATACCGCCATTTCAGTCAGAAGGCGGTCGCCGCGCGGCGTGGTGAGGCCGGTGTCGCCGTAGTGGGTGCGCCACTTGTTCCAGAAGCGATCAAGTATTGCCGGAGTGGCTGCGGCGGTGCCGCGATAGTCCGCGGCCTGCAGCCTGGCCAATTCCTCGCGGGCCTTCTTCAGCGTGTCGTCAGGCGCTGTGCCGGCTGCGAGGATGTGTCTCAGTCGATGGATCTTGAAGCGATACAGACCAATCACCTCCGATCGATAGGACACGCCAAAGTGAGGGTGTCCGCCGTACGTGAGATATTCTTCTTGCGGCCGGTCCTCGCCATTGACCAGCAGGGCTTCGTGCGAGGCAATGTCGTAAGCCTTGCGGAAGCGTTCGAACAGCGTGGGCTGGGAAGGTTCCAGCAGCGGCGCCAGGCCGCGTGCGCCGACCTTGCCGTAGGCTTTGTAGCGGCCGGTCAGCAGGTTCAGCGTGCCTTCGGCATGGCTCGTGTCAACGCCCTGGAGTTGGGCGATGGAGACGTTCGGTATCAGCACGCCGCGTTTGGCGAGGACATGGCGGAGGTAGGGCGCGAAGGTCGTTCGCCCTTCGATGGTTTCGGCTCGCCGGACACCGCCGCCGAAACGGACAAGCACGACGTTCGGCCCGCGATAGCTGTGGGGTCGGGATGCGGCGGGCGTCGTCGCACCGATCAGCTGACCGGTCAGCGCGAGGCTCGCCATGCCCTTGTTGAAGGTTCGCCGATCGGTGGACATAGCGTGCTCCCGCTGTGGGTTTGCGGAGAACGAGCCTAACAACGCGAATCCGTCGTGCATGTGACCGGGCGAGGAATAGGTCGCGGGATGCCACTATCCGACTTCCACGCCCTTCCAGAATGCGATGCGGCCCTTGATGTTGTCTGCTTCCGGCTTGGTCTCAGGGTAGGTCCAGGCGGCATCGGCGTTCTCCTGTCCGCCGGCGAGGATGGTGTAATAGCTGGCGGTGCCTTTCCAGCCGCAAACGGTGGTTTTCGCCGATGGCTTGAGCAGGCTCATTCGGACATCGGCCGGGGGGAAATAATGATTGCCCTCAACCACGACCGTGTTTTCCGATTCCGCGATGGTTTGACCGTTCCATGTGGCTTTCACCATGATGATCGCCCTTTCGTGCTGGTTCTAGAGTTTTCGTTACGCCGAGGCCCGGAGACCGAGGAGGCCAGACGGGGCTGGCGTCGGGGAGACCTGCAGACCTTACGCGCGGTGCGAAGGCTGACATGGGGCGGCGCCATCTGCAACACGGCGGACACACGGAGGGAATATCAGGCGCCTGCCTCGTCGCGAATCCAGGCGATGAGGCGCGCCGCGTTCATGACGTTGCTTTTGCGCTTGATCAAGGTGTGGAGCAGGGCGAGCGGGCAGGCTGACCAATGACCGTAGTTTGGAGAGCGGAGAGGAGAGCTTGGCCCGTATTCTTGTTGTCGTCGGACATCCGATCGAGCGCTCTTTCTGCGAGGCGCTGGGGGATGCGTACGCGAGGGGCGCGCAGGGCGCCGGCCATCATGTCGAGGTGGTGAAGACGGCACTGATGACGTTCGATCCGGTCCTTCGAACGGGCTACCGAGAGGTACAGCCGCTGGAGCCGGATCTCGTCGCCGCTCATGAGGCCATGCTGGCGGCGGAGCATCTGGTGTTCATTTTTCCGCTTTGGCTTGGGTCGATGCCTGCCCTCATGAAAGGCTTCCTGGAGCGGATACTGCAGCCCGACATCATCGAGCCGTTTCGCCAAGGAAAATTCGTGCCTGTGCTGCAGGGAAAATCCGCTCGCATCATGATGACGATGGGAATGCCGGGGCTCATCTATCGCTGGTACTACGGTGCGCATGCGCTGAAGCTGCTCAAGCGCAATATTCTGGGTTTCGTCGGGGTCTCACCGATCCGCACTACGATCCATGGCATGATCGAACAGGTCGGCGATGGCCAGCGTCGGCGCTGGCTCGATGAGGCGGAAGCGCTCGGGCGTGAGGCCAAGTGAGATTCGCCAGGGCCGCCGCAGCAGAATAGGAAGGAAGCACAGAAACATGGCATTCGAGGACATCGAGGCGGAAATCGGCCTGCTGCTTTCCCGCATGATCGACCATCCGGCGGACAAGCACGAACTGGCCATGCTGCTGCTGCAACGGCTCAACGAGATGAAGGCGTTCGGTATGCCGTTGCCGCAGGATCTGGTCGACCTCGAGCAGGCCCTCGAGGACGAATTTGCCGAAGACCTACGCGTGAGCAGGCATGAGCCGAAAGAGGGGGGGCGCGGCTGATCGATCAGCGGCGCCCATGGTCCGTAGAGATGGCTGCGCGGTGGGTTGTCAGTTGGGCTCGTCGTCGTCGGTCCCGGCCTGATCCTCTCCATCGGCGTCTTCTGCCGCATCCTCTGCGTCTGCGGCATCGGCGTCTTCTGCCGCGTCCTCTGCGTCTGCGGCGTCCTCTTCATCCTGCTCCGAGGGTTCGCTGGCGTCCGTCAGCCCTTGCAGGCTGGCGAGCACCCGAGCGGCTTCCTCCGCTTCGCTCTCACGGGGCTCGGGTACTTCCGGAGCGGGCGTCTCGTCGGCTTCGGGGCTGTGGGCGAAGCCTGTCGTATCGGACACCGGCAGCAGGGTGCCGGCGGCTCCCCCCGGCTGAGTTGCAGGACGGTCCTTTTCGGCGCGCTTGGCTGCCTTGCGCACTTCCTCGTCGAGGTCGATCTGTGAGCACAGTCCGAGCGTTACGGGATCCTGCGGGACGAGATTGGCCGAGTTCCAGTGGGTGCGGTCGCGCACCTGGGTGATGGTCGGCTTGGTGGTTCCGACCAGCCGCATGATCTGGCTGTCGCGCAGCTCGGGATGATTGCGAAGCAGCCACACCACGGCATTGGGCCGGTCGTGGCGGCGCGATACAGGCGTATAGCGCGGTCCGCGCTTGGTCTTCACCGGCGGGATATCGATCTTGGAGACAGCTAGCCGCAACCGGAATTTGGGATTGGCTTCACCGCGCTGGATCTCCTCGCGGGTCAGCTGGCCGGAGGAAATAGGGTCCATGCCTTTGATGCCCGCGGCCACGTCACCGTCGGCAATGCCTTTGATCTCAAGGAGATGCATCTGGCAGAAATCCGCGATCTGGTCGAAGGTCAGCGCGGTATTCTCGACAAGCCAGGCCGCCGTTGCCTTGGGCATCAATGGTTTACGGTCGCTCATAAGGGGTCTCTCCTGACCCCGCCGCTAGGGCGACAGGGCCAATAATCTGAAACTTCAAGGGGATTGCGCGTATATATATGCCCGGGCATGCAAGCGCAATGTCCGAGTGCATCTGCTCGCGGGACCGGAGGGGCGGGTTCGGCTTGACATGGCCGGGCGAACCACTCACTTGCCAGTCAGATTTCGCGGATGAGGCGATGCTGAGACTTACCCACTTCACGTTGTGTCCGCTGTCGCGCTCAATCCGGCTGGCGCTGGCGGAGCATGGCCACGAGTTCGAACTGGTCGAGGAACAGGCCTGGCGGTGGCGCGCGGGGTTCCTGGCGCTCAACCCGGCTGGCGATCTGCCGGTGCTGGAGTTGGGGGATGGCGGTGCCTTGTGCGGCGCATACGCGATTGCCGAATACCTTGCCGATATCGAGGCGCAGGCTGAAAGCGAGGTCTCAGCGGATGGGACCGCGCGGCACTTGTCGCTGTTTCCGGGCGAGGCCGAGGACCGGGCAGAGGTGCGGCGGCTCATCGATTGGTTTCAGCGGAAGTTCGACCGGGAAGTATCGCGGGACCTTTTGGAGGAGAAAGTCTATCCGCGCGTGCTGACCGCTCCGGGAACGCCGACGCCGGCATCGGCCCCGCCCGATCCGGATGTGTTGCGGGCGGTGCGGGCGAACCTTCGACATCATCTCAGCTATATCGCTTTCCTGGCCGATCAGCGGCGCTGGCTGGCGGGGGATGAGGCCAGCTTCGCGGATCTGACTGCTGCTGCGCATATCTCGCTGGCCGACTATCTGGGCGAGGTGCCGTGGGACGAGCATCCGGCTGCCCGGACATGGTATCAACGGGTGAAATCGCGGCCTTCATTCCGGGCGCTATTGCAAGACCGGATGCCCGGTTTTGCGCCAGCGAAACACTATGCCGACCTCGACTTCTGAGACGGCGGTCAGCGCCGATGACCTGAAAAGCCGGTTGCGCGCGCTGGCTCGTGAGCAAGGCTTTTGCGAGCTGCGCGTTGCCTCGCCGGATGGCATCGGTCAGGCGGGAGAGCGTCTCAGGGAGTTCCTGGAGATTGGGCGGCAGGGCGGGATGGACTGGCTGGCGCGTTATTCAGAGCGCCGTGCTGATCCGGCCGTGCTGTGGCCGCAGGTCCGTTCGGTGCTGATGCTGGGTCTCAACTACGGGCCGGGCGAGGATCCGCTGGCCATTCTGGAGCAGCGCAGCCGGGCGGCGATATCCTGCTATGCACGTGGCAAGGACTACCACGATGTAGTCAAGCGCGGACTTGTCGTCATCGCCCGTGCCCTGGCGCAGGCTGCTGGAGCGCAGGTGAAGGTTTTCGTCGATACCGCGCCGCTGATGGAAAAGCCGCTGGCACAGGCGGCCGGGCTGGGCTGGCAAGGCAAGCATACCAACCTTGTCTCCCAACGGCATGGATCCTGGCTGTTTCTTGGCGCCATCCTGACGGATGTTGAGATCGAGCCGGACCTGCCCGAGCAGGACCATTGCGGGAGTTGCCGCCGGTGCCTGGATATCTGTCCCACGGCCGCTTTTCCCGCGCCTTATCAACTGGATGCGCGCCGCTGCATCGCCTATCTCACGATCGAGCACAAAGGCCATATCGCGGCGGAGTTTCGCGAGGCCATCGGCAATCGTGTGTTCGGGTGCGACGACTGCCTTGCAGTGTGCCCGTGGAACAAGTTCGCCGAAGCGACGAACGAGATCCGCTTTCACGCTCGGTATGGAACAGACAATCCGCCACTGGCGGACCTTCTGGCTCTGGATGATGCGGGTTTCCGAGCGCGGTTTGCTGGTACGCCGGTCAAGCGGACCGGGCGCGACCGCATCGTGCGCAATGCCCTGATCGCTGCAGGCAACTCCGGCGATTGCGGGCTGGTCCCACATGTGGAGCGACTGCTCGACGATGCCTCGCCTGTGGTGCGTGCGATGGCGGTGTGGGCAGCAAGGCGACTGATGGGGAAGCAATGCTTCGAGCGGCTGCGGGAGGAAAAAGCTGCGTCAGAGCCAGATGCTGCGGTGCGCGCCGAATGGGCGGCCGTTGCCGTCTAGATCGTTTCCACCTAAGGCGGAAACGATCTGTTCTTATCGCTCACGTGCCGCTCCGGCCCAAAAGGCCTGGCACTCCGCGGGGGCGGCGCACCAGCGCCGGGCCGCAGTCGCGGCCAGGTGCGCTTCCATCAAAGTCAGAAGCGCACTAGCGAAGACCCGCGAGGCCTTGCACGGTGCTTGTCACGATGAACCTGATCTGGCGTTCAGTCTCTTGGGCATCATAGGGACCAAGCCTGGATTCCAGCGACAGCGCAACGATGCCGTGCACGGCGGAGAACAAGGCACGGGCTGCGAGGTGGCGTTCGTCTGCGTCCGGCACCAGGTCGACCATCATATGCTCTACCAGCACGAAGAGTTGTGCCTGATGAGCGCGGTAGGCATCTGGAACGTCGGCGCCGTCGGCCATGCGGTGCTCGAAGAGACCGCGCCAGCGCGCGTTGTGGGTTGTGGCGAAGCTGAAATAGGCCAGTGCGAGTGCCAGCAGCCGGTTCTCCGGGCTTGCGCCGGCCTTGGCGCCGGCTGCTGATGTCAGCGCATCGCCCAGTTGCTGCAAAGTCTTGCCGTTCACCGCGATGATGAGTTCATCGAGGCCGCCGAAGACATTGTAGAGGGTGCCAACGGAGCAATCCGCTTCGCCGGTGACGCGGCGGGTCTGCACAGCGGCAAGGCCTTCAGTCGACATCAGCCGCTCGGCGATCTCCACCATGCAGGCGGCGAGGCGTTCGCGATAAGGTTGTTTGGCCGTGCCCATGGCTCACGCCTCCACGTGGACTTGCCCGTTTTAGCGGGCCTCCATTGCCATTCGGGCGGTCACTGCGCCGTAGGTCGCGACGAGATAGGGCACGCAGTAGGTGAGCCCGACTTTCAGCCAACTGATGCTGCCACCCATGACCAGCACGTCGCCCTGGTTGATGAGATTTATGAGCGTGCCGACGATGGCGGCGACCCAGATAGATCTCTTTGGCACTCCGCCGGTCGTCGCCAGCCGCCAAATCCGCGCCGATCCGGATTCCATCATTCACCTGCCATTGTGCGAGTTTCCATCATCGGAGGCTACAGCCGTGCGCGCGGAATGGCGAGCAGGCAATGGCCGATCAATCCGTTTCGGCTTGCGCGCCGAGGCAACGGTTTGCCAGATTGACGGGATGTGCGGGGTTGGCGAGGAGTGGAGCGATGACGAGTTTCTCTGGCGGATGCCTGTGTGGCGCGGTGAGGTACGAGGTTGCGGCCGAACCGATCCGGACGGCGCGCTGTCATTGTGACGACTGCCGGCGCAACACCGGAGCGCAGTTTGCGACCAACGTGTTCGTGCCAGCCGACATGCTGAAGATCACGGGGAAGACTGCAGAGTACAAGCACGGCACCGATGCCGGCAACACGATGACGCGGATGTTCTGCCCAAGCTGCGGCAGTCCGCTGTTCGGGTATTCCTCGGCGACACCGGGGGTGCGCTCGATTCGTGTCGGCTCGATCGATGATGCGGGCTTCGTGAAGCCGCAGATCGAGGTCTATACGTCAAAGGCGCTGGCCTGCTCTACGCTGGGCGCCGACACGCAGCACTTCGAGAAGGGCCGGCCGAGCTGATCGGGCCTACGGTCAAACGCGGCGGTGGACGAGGTCGCCATGCTCACTTCTTCGCGCCGACCCAGCCGTTGTGCGAGATGTCGAAGATGATGCCGTTGGGATCGCGGAACTTCTTCTCATAGTAGAGAGAGTCCTTCTCCAGCGGCAGCTCGGCGAAGAACGTGCCGCCGTGCTCCTTGATGCGGTCCTCGTGCGTGGTGAGGTCGTCGACCCAGAAACCGACGTGGTTGATGCACTTGTTATCCTTGTCCATGCCGGCCCATTCGTCGCCTTTGTACTTGAGCAGTGCGAGACAGACGGTGCCGTCCGACAGGTAGACGCCATCGGCCAGCGGTGATTTCGTTTCGCCGACAATCTCCATCTCGAACACGTCACAGTAGAACTTGGCGGTTGCTTCCGGGTCGGGCACGGACATCGCGATATGACGGAGCTTGGCCATGGGGAAGGTCCTTTCTTGCGTTGAACGCGTGCCAGGGTGCGGCAGCTGGCACTGCGGGCGAGCTGTTCTCTGGCTTGGGCAACAGTAGGCCGGCGCGACGGCAGACGGCAACAGGGGCCGAGCAAGCGGGGCGGGCAACAGGGGCAGTGACTGCGTTAGCCAGCCGCCTGTCTCGGCTCGTCCTCGATGATGCGCTCGGCCGTCTTCGAGGTCGACGGAGACGAGCTGGCTGACGCCGCGCTCGGCCATGGTGACGCCGAACAGGCGGTGCATGCGCGACATCGTCATCGGATGGTGGGTAATGACGAGGAACCGCGTGCCGGTGTCGGCGGCCATTTTTTCCATCATGGTGGAGAAGCGGTCGACGTTGGAATCGTCGAGCGGGTGCATCGACCTCGTCGAGGACGCAGATCGGCGACGGGTTGGTGAGGAATACGGCGAAAATGAGCGATAGGGCGGTCAGCGTCTGCTCGCCACCAGAGAGCAAGGACAACGTCGCCGGCTTCTTGCCGGGCGGCTTGGCGATGATCTCCAGGCCGCCCTCGAGCGGGTCCTCGCCCTCGATCATCTCCAGGCGCGCCTCGCCGCCGCTGAACAGGGTCGTCGAACAACGACTGGAAGTGTGCGTTGACGGCCTGGAACGCCTCATCGATGCGTTTCTTGGCCTCGCGGTTGAGCTGCTGAATTGCGCCGCGCAGCTTTGCGATCGGCTTCCTCGACGTCGAGGCGCTCGGCTCCATGCCGTCGAACTGGGCTCCGATCGCCTCCAGCTCCTGATCGGCGGCGAGGTTGACGCCGCCGAGCCGCTCGCGGTCCGCCTTGAGGCGCGCAAGCTGACGCTCCACATCGTCGAGGGCAGGCAGAGGCGGCGTCCTCCGGGAAGCTCGGCCAGAGCGAGGCAGTCCGTCCGGCTCGCAGTCCGAAGGCCTCCTGGATGCGGTGCGGCCTCTTCGGCGACGCGCGTCGCGCACCGCTTCCACCCGGGCCTCGATGCGCGCGCGCGGCCTCGCGCTCGGCGGAGACCGCGGTTTGGGCCGCGCGCAGCTCTGCTGCGGCCGGGCGCAAGGCCGTGTCGGCTGCGGCCAGCGCGTCGGCGGCCGCTGGCGCTGGCGATCGGCGTCGGCGATCTCGCTGCACCAGGCGCTGGCGTTGCTCCTCGATCTCGGCGGGCAGGTCGGCAACTGCCTCCAGCTCGGCGCGGGCCTCGTCGAGGCGACTGCGCGAGCGTGGCGAGGTGGCCGCGCCTGCGCTTGCGGATCGGGCGCCCATCGCTGGCGGTCGGCGCGTGCCGCGGCAAGCCGCTCTGCGCGCATCCGGCGCTCGCGCGCGAGGGCGGTCGGCCTCGCCGGCGAGGCGGGACGACTCGCGCGCGGCTGGTGCTCGAGCTGCCATGCCCTCGGCTTCGGCGATGTCCGTCCTCCAGGCCGCGTAGCGCTGCCGACAGCCTCCAGCGCCAGCTCGATCTCGGCGACGCGCTCGTGCGCCTCGACCAATCGTCGGCGCATCTGCTCGCGGCGTCCTGACGGCCTGCTGGCGGGTCTCGGCCTCGCGCTGCGGCGCGCTCCAGCGCGGCCAGCTGGTCGCGGGCCTCGGCCGAGCGCGGCTTGTGCTTCGCGTGCGGCCTGTGCGGGCCGAGCGGGCGGCGTCCTCGAGGCTCGTCATGACGGGCGCGCTGCGGCGCGCTCGGTCGCGGCGGCGGTCTCCGCCGTGAGCCTTGCCTCGTCGAGACGTGCTCGACCTCGGTCAACCGGTTCTTCTGCGCCAGCCGCTCGGCGGCGGCGGTCGGGGCCTCGGCGGTGGCGACGAAGCCGTCCCAGCGCCATAGATCGCCTTCACGCGAGACCAGCCGCTGGCCGGTCGTGAGCATGGCCTGGATGCGGGTGGCCGTCTGCCCGGTCGACGACGCCGATCTGGGCGAGGCGCCGAGCGAGCTCCGGCGGGGCGGTGACGTTGTCGTCGAGGCGTTCGATGCCGTCGGGGAGGGCCGGGTCGGAGGCGGCTGCGGACACGTGCGCGCCAGATGCATCGGCGCCTGGTCAGACAACGGCGCGTCGAGGTCGTCGCCAAGTGCGGCGCCGAGCGCGCGTTCGAGGCCGGGGGCGACAGTGAGCTGGTCGAGCACCGGCGGTAAAGCCGTCGCCGTTGCGGGCACGAAGCATGCCCGACAAGGTCGTCGTGCTCGGTCTCGATGCCGCGCAGCTCCAGGCTTGCGGTTTGGGCGGCCTCGCGAAGCTCAGCCATCTCATCGGTGCAGCTCGCCAGTTGCTCCTCCGTCTCAGCGGCAAGCAGGGCGCGCCTCCTCGATCGCAACACCAAGCTCCTCGCAGGCGGCCACCTGCTCGGCGAGGCGGGCGGCGTCGGGGGCGGACGTCACGAGGTCGCGCAACTGGCTGTCCAGCGTCGCAGCTGACGCTCGATCCTGGCAACCGTCGAGCGCCGTTCAGCGAGGCTGGTTTCCAGGCTGCGGCGCCGGGCGCGGAATTCGAAGTCGCGCCGGGTGAGTTCGGAGAGCTGGCGGGCGGCTGCCGTCTCGGCCTGGCGGGCTTCGTCCAGTCGGGCATCGGCGGCGGCCTCCGCCTCCGCCGCGCCTTCCTCTTCCTCGGTGAGCAGCGTGATGACGTCATCGAGGCGCGGCAAGCGTCTCGCTGGCTTCCTCGACCATGGCCGACTCGCGCTCGCAATCGTCGTCGATCTGGAGCAGGCGAGCCTTCAGCTCCCGGTGCCGATCGGCGGCGCGTTCGGCCTCCTTCTCGAAGTTCTCGTGCTCGATCCGGAGCCGTGCCAGGATCGCGCCGCGCGTGGCTTCCTCCTCGCGCAACGGATCGCATGCGCTCGGCCAGATCAGCTTCCTGGCGGGTCAACGCCGACTCAGCCTCGACCGCGGCGCCGAGGCGTACCAGCACCTCGCCGAGTGCGGCTTCCTCGGCGTCGACAGCTAGACCTGCGCATCCATGCAAGCTGACATGCGCGGCGACGGCCTCGGCCTTGCGGATGTCAGCGGAAAGCTCCTTGTAGCGCCGCGCCTGGCGGGCCTGCCGCTTCAGGCTCTCGATCTGGGAGGTCAGCGAGCCGAGAATGTCGCCGAGCCGGGCGAGGTTGGTCTCGGCCGCCTTGAGGCGCAGCTCGGCATCGTGGCGCCGGCTGTGCAGTCCGGCGACGCCGGCGGCGTCCTCGAGGATGCGGCGGCGCTGCTCGGGCTTGGCGTTGACGATCTCGCCGATCTGGCCCTGGCGGACGAGCGCGGGCGAGCGTGCGCCGGTGGCTGCGTCCTCGAACAGGATCTTGACGTCGCGAGCGCGCACATCGTGGCCGTTGATGCGGTAGGCGGAGCCGGCCTCGCGCTCGATGCGGCGCGTGATCTCGATCACGTCGCGTCGTTGAACTCGGCCGGCGCGGTACGGTGCTGGTTGTCGAGGAAGATCGTGACCTCCGCCATGTTGCGCGACGGGCCGGCCGCTGGTGCCGGCGAAGATCACGTCGTCCATGGCGGCTGCGCGCATGGACTTGTGCGAGGTCTCGCCCATCACCCAGCGCAGGGCCTCGAGCAGGTTCGACTTGCCGCAGCCGTTGGGGCCGACAACGCCGGTCAGTCCGCCTCGATGACGAGCTCGGTCGGTTCGACGAACGATTTGAAGCCGAGCAGCCGCAGCCGGGTGATCTGCATCGAGCGTCCAGTTGGGTCGCCTGGGTGCGCGCAGGTCGTAGGACGGACCAGGGCCCGGCGTCCACGGTCGCTGTCCCGTTGCGCGGCACCGGCCGCCGCGCTACCCGCCGGCGATCAAGGGATCGACGATGTCGCTGCAGGTCCTTCATGGTCAGCACGCTTCTTGATCAGGCCGGCCGTTGATGAAGAAGTTCGGTGTTCCGATCACGCCAAGCGTGCGACCGCGAGTCCTTGATGGCTTGAGCCCGTTCGATCATGCTCTGATTCTTGCGGCAGGCGTCAAATTGTGAGCGCGAGCATCCCCACCTGGCTGGCGACGTGCAAGATCGGGTCCGGGCGGACCTCCTGGCTGACCCAGCGCGCCTGCTGGGCCATCAGCGCTGGTAGAGCGTCGAACTGCTTGGCGGCGGGCGCACAGCGCAGCGCAATCGTGGCCGATGCCCGATTGGAAGCCGATCGGGAACTCGCGAAGGATGAAGCGCACCTTGCCGGTGTCGATGTAGTCGCGCTTGAAGGCGGGAAACACCTCCAGCTGGAACTTGCGGCAATACGGGCAAGTCATCGACGCGTACTTGATGACGGTGACCGGGGCGTCGGCGCGTCCCAGCGACATCTCCGGCAAGGAGCCGGCTGGCTTCATCACTTCGGCGAAGGTCGGGTTCTTGATGACCTCGCGCGCCGGGCCGATCGAGCGCGGGCCAGCGTCTTCGAACGGTGTAAACGGTGCGGGCGGCGCCGGCTGGTGTGCCGGTTGATGCTCCCTGGCCGGTGCCCAGCGAGGCGCTCGTCAGATCCGTAGCGCTGCAGCCGGCGAGTAGCGCGGCTGCGATCGCGGAAAGACAGGCCATGCGCGCTGGCATGCGGTTATGGTTCAGGCTTGCCCGCATGCCGGGGTTATTCCTTGAGCAGCGGGTCAATGGCTTTTTCGAAGTCTGCCAGGCTGCCACCGCGCAGACGCTTGCCGTTGATGAAGAATGTCGGGGTCGAATTGACGCCGAATTTCTCGCTGGCGCGTTTGCGCTCGGCCTGGAGGTTTTCGTAGCAGCTTCTGATCGGTCAGGCATTTCTCGAACGATGGCCTGGGTGAAGCCAGCCTGCTTGGCGATCTCGAACAGGCGCGTGACCACGATGTTGGGTTGCACGAACGCCCATTCGTTCTGACGTTTGAACAGCTCGGAAATCATCGCTGCGCTGCCAGCCGTCGCTTCGAACGCAACGCGCAAGCATGGCCGCGGCCTCGGCGCGCTCGTCCAGCGGGAAGTCACGAAAGATCAGCCGGGCCTTGCCGGTGTCGATGTATTTCTTCTTCAGCTGCGGATAGATGCTGTTGTGGAAGGCGGCGCAATGCGGACAGGTCAGGGAGGCGTACTCCACGATCACGACCTTGGCGTCGGCCTTGCCGATGGCGATGTCCTTCAGCGGCGTCGCCTTCATCAGCTCTGCGACCGGTACGCTGTCCGGGCCGTTGCGCTGCGCATGGGCCGGAAGGGCGGAGGCGGCAGCGCCTATTGTAGCTGCCAGCCCGGCAACAACGATCCGCCGTGTTGGTGCAGGGGCGAACCGGCGGAATATGGTCTCTGTCACGGCTTGGTCCTCGGCTCGGGTTGTTGCCGCTTCCTTACGTGTCCTTACGTGCCGCTGGTTCCCGGCCAAGCTCGTACGGCGGGCGCCAGAGATACGCTGTATCGCTGGATGACATAGGACAACCCGTGCTGAATGCCAACTGAATGGCTGCAATTGGTCAGGGAAAGATCCTTGCTAGACAGGCCGCGCGTTGCTGACAGGTCACTCCGCTGCAAAAAGGGGGCCTGTCCGGGCGCGGCAGCGCCAATGGGGCGCTCGTCAGTCGTTGGTCATGGCCCGCTGCAACCGTTCCAGGGAAGCCCGGAGACTGTCGTCGGCGATCGATTGCAGGTTGGCGGCGGGCGTGGGGCTCTTCGCCGAGGCCTTGTGGCGCACAACCTCGCGCGGCAACGATTGGCGCGCTGGTTTGCTGGGCGATTGAATGATGCGCAACTCGGCCACGGCGCGATAGCCGAAATAGCCATTTATGCGTTCCAGGATGCGGCGGGATCCATACTGGACGTCCAGTGCACGGGCACTGTCGACGCAGAGATGGAGAATTGCCCCGGGGCGTCCAGTCGCTTCGGTATCGACCTCGCCGTAGGCTTCGACGCCGCGCGGCCATTTAAGCCGTTGCGGCTCGGTGTAGGCCGCCAACTCCGGCCCTACGATCTGGGTCCAGTCGGTAATCAGCGTTGCGGCCGAGAAGCCATACTTTTCCATGGCCTTGCGGGTCAGGCGTGGCAGGAATGAACCGACCGCCGGGGTCATCCGACCTTTGGGACGAATACCGTTCACTCAGTCTCTCCGGACGTTGGAACGCGCACTGGGACCGCTTATCATGATGCAGGTGATTCGAGCAGGCGATCGGGGGAACGGATGGTTGCCGTGGCCAGAATGCAACGAAAGCGACCGGATATCGTCCGCGACGTCGCGCCTCCGCTGCTCGCCTGGTACGATCGGGAGCGATGCGAATTCTGCCGTGGCGGGTGGCGCCGGGAGAGGCGGCCGACCCCTATCGTGTCTGGCTCAGCGAGATCATGCTGCAGCAGACGACGGTCAAGGCCGTCATCCCGTATTTCAACAAATTCCTCGCGCTGTGGCCGCGCGTCGAGGACCTGGCCGATGCAGAGCTGGACGAGGTCCTGACTGGCTGGGCAGGGCTCGGCTATTATTCGCGGGCCCGCAATCTTCATGCGTGTGCCCGGGTCGTGGTCGAACGGCACGGCGGCCGGTTTCCGCGCCGGGAGGCCGAGCTGATAGAGCTGCCGGGCATCGGTCCTTACACGGCAGCCGCGATCGCAGCCATTGCATTCGGGGAGCGGGCGACACCGGTCGACGGCAATGTCGAGCGGGTCGTGGCACGGCTGTTTGCGGTGCGCGAGCCACTGCCATTGTCCAAGCCGGCCATGAGATCGCTGGCGGAGACGCTGACACCGCTGACGCGAGCCGGCGATTTCGCGCAGGCGATGATGGATCTCGGTGCCACGATCTGCACGCCGAGGAGCCCGTCCTGCCTGATGTGTCCGCTGAAGTCTGAGTGCACAGGACGCGCACTTGGGATTCGAGGCGCAACTGCCGGCGCGCACGCGAAGGGTGAGCGGCCGATGAGGTTCGGCATCGCTTTCATCGCGTTGCGGGAGGATGGCACGGTGCTGCTCCGGCGCCGGCCTGACAAAGGTCTGCTCGGGGGCATGATGGAGGTTCCGTCGACCGAATGGGTGGAGATGCTGCCGGCAGCGCGCGATGCCATGCGCACCGCGCCTGTGAAAGGCGACTGGTGGAAGGTGCCATCAACAGTGCGGCACGTGTTCACGCATTTCGAGCTGGAGCTGGTGGTTTACCGGGCGGTGGTGCCGGAAGAGACATCGCTGACGTTCTGGGCCGATAGCGCGAGATGCCGATGGGTGCCGCGCCGGAAGCTCGATGGCGAGGCGCTGCCCAGCGTCATGAAAAAGGTGTTGGCGCACGGCCTGCAGGGAGATGTGAGCGAGGTATCGGGCTTCCTGCCTTCGCTCCCCAAACGGTTCAATCATCATCATGCCTCGACCCGGGGTTGGCGATCTGGCAGTCTTCCGGAAGCGATGGCGCTTGCACGGAGGCTAAGGACACGCATGCAAATGACGGGGGGAGAGGCGCTCGTCCAGCAGCTCGTGCTGGAAGGTGCGAGCCATGTGTTCGGTATTCCCGGCGTGCAGCTCGATTGGGCTGTGGAAGCCCTGCGCAAAGCGGAGAATTCGCTGCAGTTCGTGGTGCCCCGGCACGAGCAGGCTACGTCCTATATGGCCGATGGTTTTGCGCGTTCAAGCGGCAAGCCCGGTGTGTGCATGGTGGTGCCGGGTCCGGGCGTGCTCAACGCTGCGGCAGGTCTGGCCACGGCCTATGCCTGCAATTCCCCGGTGTTCTGTATTGCCGGACACATTCATTCGGCCGGCATCGGCAAGGGATATGGTGCGCTGCACGAGATCAAGGACCAGGGCGCGGTCTTGGAGCAGGTCACGAAGTGGCACGGCATGGCGCAAGCGCCGGAGGACGTGCCGGGGCTGGTGCGGGAGGCGTGGCGGCAGATGTTGAGCGGCCGGCCTGGTCCCGTGGCCGTGGAGGTTCCCTACAACGTGCTGCAAGCCGGGAGTGAGATCGACCTCGTCAAGCCTGATAGCGCGGAGGAGCTTCGGCTGGTGCCGGACGAGCGGCAGATCGATCGGATCGCGACCGTGCTGCGTGGCGCGGAGCGGCCGGTGATCTATGTGGGGGGTGGCGTTATTGCGGCGGGGGCAAGTGCTGCGCTGGATGCGCTTGCGGTCAAGCTTGGTGCTCCGGTTGTGATGAGCGAGAATGGGCGCGGCGCGCTATCGGATCGTCATCCGTTGGCGTTCTCGACCCTGTCGGGGCGTGCCATTCTTCCGGCTGCGGATTTCATCATCGTGGTCGGAAGCCGGTTCATGGAAACGCGGGGTCCTTTCGCGGCCTGGAACGAGCCTTCGCAGAAATACATCTACATCAACGCCGACCCGGATGCCTCACGCGAGCCGCGTGTTGCGGGCATGTTCATCAATGCGGATGCAGGCTTGGCGATGGCTGGGCTTGCTGCCGGTTTGTCGGGGGGACGTCAGCCCTGGGTCAGTGCTGCGCGGGCCGCCGCCATTCGCGACTGGGCGCAGGCGCAGATCGACGCTGTCGAGCCACAGGCCTCGTTCGTACGCGCCTTGCGCGCGGCGATCCCGGACGATGGCTTCTTCGTCAACGAGTTGACCCAGGTCGGCTATTTCGCGCGCGTGGCCTATCCGGTGCATGCGCCGCGGACGTACATCGGGCCTGGCTACCAGGGCACGCTGGGCTACGGGTTTCCAACCGGGCTCGGGATTGCGGCAGCGAACCCGGGCAAGGTGGTGGTGTCAATAACTGGTGATGGCGGTTTTGGCTGGACGCTGCAGGAACTGGCGACGGCTGCCCGGTATCGCCTCGGGCACATCACGGTGGTTTTTGCAGACGGTCATTTTGCGAACGTGCGCGGGTTGCAGCGAGAGCAGTTCGGCCAAGCCTACTGCGCGGAGCTGCACAATCCGGATTTCGTGGCGCTGGCGGCTGCGTTCGGGGTGTCTGGCGTGAAGGTGAGGGACGCTGCGGGTCTCGGGGGTGCACTGAAGGATGCGATTGGTGCGGGTGGCCCGCATCTCATCGAGGTACAGGTTGCAGAGATGCCGAGCCCATGGGGATTGTTGCGGCTCAAGGCGCCGGGGGGTGCGGGTGGTAGCGGTCCCGCCGGCGGAATGCCAAGTCCGCTTTCGGAATAGCGCTTGATCGGTGGGGCGTGTCGCAGCCTGCTATCACCTGAAAGTCATTGCATCTTCCCACAGTTCGCGCCTGTCACGAATTGACAGGCGGGCCAAAGCTGAACGCTAATCAGTTTGTTGATGGCAGATCAGTGTGGGGGCAGCGATGGCAGACCGAAAAGAGCAGCAGGCGCTGCGTGGCGGGAGGCGCCGGGCGTGGGTAGGGCGTCTGCTGCCGCTGTTTGGCGTCGGTGGTGTGCTGCTGGCCATGGTGTTTGCGTACATGGGCTATGATTACATCACACTGCGGGCCTCGCCGTGCGAGACGATCTTCCGCCAGTCGACGCTGGGTTTGTCGACAAAGATCGGGTTCCTGAAGACCGAGGGAGAGGTCAAGATCGGTAGAGAGGTGGTACAGGAGCTCAGCGAGCGGGCGCAGATGACAGCGCTCAATCTCAAGACATGCTGCACCGTGCTAGATGCTGGCCGGTTGAACCCGGAGCAGTTTCTGCAGTGCAAGTCAAAGGCCAGGTCCTACGACTCCAAGCTCGGTGAGATCGTGGCGGCTTTCGACCAGGGACGTGCCGTAGCAGGGGATCGTAACGCTACAGCTGCTTCGACCGTTCGTGCCCAGCCGGTCTCGGGTGGGGCCGTCGCTGAAACCGGGCCGAAGGCGGCGGCCGCAGAGCCTCTTTCGCTGATCTCCAAAGACATCGAAGCGGCGCGCAAGATCTCACAAAGCTTCAACCGGGAGGTGGTCGAGGTCCGCATGGCGCAGGCGCTGCAGACGCTGGAATTGTCTCAGCCAAAGCATGTGGAGGTCAGCGCAAAGGAAAAAGAGCCCAACGATGATGCGCTCAACACCAATGTCATTGGGTTGGGTGAATGGGTGACGGCGGCAATCGGTGACGGCAAGGACCAGGATTATTTCTCGTTCCGGACACCGGGGAAGCATCGCGATTGGATCAAGATCGAGTTGGACAACCGATCGACGACAATGGAACCCAGGATCTACCTTTACGACGCCGACAAAAAGCATATCGGCAATCGATACAACACGACGCCCGGGGCTAATCTATCCTACGCATTCGTCAGCGCACCGGACCGCCGTTACACCGTTAGAATTCTCGAACTATCATGGGAGCAGCAAGGGCGCTTATCTGCTGCGCGTTGCGCCGGGCAAGGCGTATGATGCGTTCGAGCCCAACGACAGCATCCTTGCGGCCATGCGCATCGAAGCAGACAATGAGATTTCAGCGGCGATCATGGATGGTGCCGATCAGGATTTCTTCAGGATCGAGGTCGCGGCCGACGCTGCCAAGATCAGGGTCAAGCTCACCAACGCATCGAATACGCTGCACCCGCGCATCTCTGTCTATGGCGCCGGCAAGGCACTGATCGGGACGAGTTACAGCACGACGGCAGGCGCCGATCTCGACTACAATCCGGGCATCGCGGGACAGAACGTTGTTTATGTTGGCGTAGCCGACTATCACGGTTCCGCTGCGGGAGCCTATCGCCTGAAGGTCGAGTTCGATCGCGTGCAATGAGCCTGGCCTGGCTCGCTGAGACAACGCACACTCACATTGCCGACATCTCGCTCAGGCGCTTGGCGATGGCGGCGCCGATCACCATCTGCGGCTCGGACGGCTCCAGCTCGTCTTTCTTTTCCCACTCGGAAATCAGTGCTTTTGCCTGCGCGAAGGCGGCGGTGAAGGAGCGGGTTGACCGTAGCCCCCGGTTGAACAGCGCATCGCCAAAATAGGTCCAGTCGCGCCCGCTCTCGCAGCCGAATGAGGTCTTTTCGGCATGGGCAGCGGTCATGATCAGCGTATCCCGGTTGCTCAGTGCCGGGATGAAACTGCCCGAGTGGCACGCGGATATGATCACGATGCGGTGCCGAATGCCGGACCGATCGAGCATGGCAGCGAGGCGTTGCGGTGTCAGGTTGTTGAGCGAGAAGCCGGGAAAGTCGACCGCCAGCAAACCCCGGGTGCCGTGCGTGGTGATGAACAGGACGAGAATGTCCTTGTCGGTCCTCATGCTCTTGCCGACACCGTCCAGCACCAGGGAAAGGTTGCTGGCATTGGCCAGCGGCAATTGCTCCAGGGTGTCGCGATAATTGACGAGGGCAATGGAGCGGCCGGCGGTGCCGAAGTGTTGATCGAAAACGCTCCGGGCGCCCGTCAATTCGCGCTTGAAGACATCCTGGCCGGAATAGGCGGCGGCGCCAACGAAGTACATCTGCGGCTTGTCGGACGGCGACGGTTTCAATGCATCGATTGCCGCCTTCACCAGCGAGGGCTGACGATAATAGACGGCTTCCACGTCGATGGGCGGAGGCCGCTTGCTTCTGGCCGCCGTGGCGGTGCTGCCTGTCAGCCACTTCCGTCCCTGGTCGGCCAGATGCCAGACGTCACGACGGGTCCAATCCGTCGTGCTGCCATGGATGATGGGTGGCATCGGCACGAGGACCATCGGCAGCAGTGCTGCCGTGGCAAGTCTGACGCCCGGCAGTCGCAACTGCTCACGCCACAGCGCCCGTCCCGTCCACAGTAATGCCGCCACGGCCCACACAAGTGGCAAGGCCAGCAAGACAATGCTGATGTCGTCCTGGTGGCTTGCGAGCGCGGGCGGCAAAGAGCCGAGGTTGGTCTGCGCCTGAAGTACGGCCGCAGCGGCGACGAGAAGCACGATTTCAACGGCCAGAATGGTGGCGAGGCTGCGCGTCAGCGGCATGCGAATGTTGCCGGCACCGATTACGACGACAACCGCACCAAGCAGCGCGAGGCCGGCCAGGCTGGCACTCAGGCCGTAGGGATTGAAGGTGAGCCTTTCGCCTCCGATCAGTGCCTGGAATGCCGCGACGGCAGCGAGCCAGAGCAGGGCCAGCGTCAACAGCGCGGCGGGGTGCGGGGATGCGGCATGGATGGGCGGCCGTCCGAACACGGAAAGCCGTACGCCGTGAGCGAGGCTGACCAGCACGTCGCGCAGGATCTGGTGCATGTTTTCGGTTCCACGGCTCGGAATCACAGCGCCTATCATAGCACGCTGAGCGCAACATCATGTGGCGGCCGGCGAGCGGGTTCAGCTGGCGACGAGCACATCAGCCTTGAACAGCGGGGCCCGTGGCTGCAACCCGTCGAAGACCGAGCCTTCCTCGAACCAGCTTTTCGGAGCAGGCTGGCCCCAAAGCGTCTGCCGCCTGGGGTCTCGCAAGGACCAGCGGATCGGCTCATGGTCGGGGTCCATCGTCTGGTAGTCGGAGGTGTAGAACTCGATGCGATGGCCGTCGGGGCAGCGGACGTACAGGAAAAACGCATTCGAGATGCCGTGCCGGCCGGGACCGCGTTCCATATTCGTCAAATAGCCGGTCGTCGCCATGACATCGCAAAGGTGGATGATGTGCATGGCGGTCGGCACCCAGTACGCGAGGTGATGCAGTCGCGGTCCCGTGCCGTTGGTAAAGGCGAGGTCGTGCACATTGCCTTTGCGATGCATCCAGCCGGCGGCGATACGGCCGCCGGGACCGTCTTCCTCCGCATACTCCGTCAGCCGGAAGCCTAGCGCGGCATAGAAATCGAGCGATCCCTGAACGTCGGGTGCGAACACGTTGAAATGATCGAGCCGCTGGGGATGTACGCCGCGGTGGACACCGTATCGCTGCAGCAGAATATCGCGCTTTTCCATGCCGAAGTAGAACTCGAGTGGCAGTCCGAACGGGTCGGTCGCTTCCAAAGTACGTCCCTGCCAGGGTCGTTCTACGAACGCATGCGGCAGACCCCTGTCATTGAAGTACGCTGCGGCCTTGTCGAGGTCCTGCTCGCTGGCGACCTTGAAGCCGAGGCGGCTGGCGTGGGCCGCCGGTGCGCGTCTCAATGCAAGGGAGTGGTGCTGGCGTTCCTCGACGCCGCGCATGTAGAGGGCATCGTCGGTCTCATCCTCGACGATCAGGCCCAGGGTGCCTTCGTAGAATGCGCGTGATCTGGCAAGGTCCGTGACGCCGAGAGCGACATGGCTGCAGCGCACGATGTTGAATGGCGGATCGAATATGTGCTTCGGCGCTGGCATCGTGCGTCACCTTTCCTTTTCGCTGAATGTTACGTCATCGTCCGTTGAGCAGGGCACGGCCGATCCTGCGCACCCGCGCACGGAGATGACTGGGCATGAGCGAAGCTACAATACCGCGGCTATCGCCTCGGCGACCGCCAGCGTGCGTGCGTCGCTCCCGATCGGACCAACAACCTGTATGCCGACGGGCATTCCGTTCGGGCCGGTATAGGCCGGAATGGTGACGCACGGCACGTGCATCAGCGTCCAGATGCGATTGAAAGCTGAATTTGAAACGCCTTTCAGATCGGCCGGCGCCTCGCCGCAGGTGCTCGGGGTCGAGAAGGACGTCGCAGCCGGCCATTGTCTGCGCCAGTGAATGCCGGCAACGGGAGGCATGGGCGTGTGCGGCGTCGTAGTGCGCCTCGGTGATGGACCGGGCCATGTCCTGCGCCGCCCTGACCCAGTGGTTCATTGCGTCGAGGTGATCGCGTGCCTCGAGGCTCAGCGCGCGTGCGCCTTCGAAACTGGAAATGATGCGGAAGGTCGATTCGATGTCGGCAAACGCGTTCGTCATCTCGGCATCGACGATGGATGCGCCGGCGTGGGCGAGCGACTTTGTGGCGGAGTCCATAGCGGCGACTGTTTCAGGCTGGGCATCGGCCCAGGCAACTGTATGGCAGACCCCGATCGTCAAGCCGGAGACACCGGCGGGCGGTGCGGCCGTCGTGGTTCCGGTAAGTGCTGCGCGAGCCAGCGCGATGTCCGCTACCGAGCGTGCAAAGAGGCCCATGGTGTCAAGCGAGGGGCGAAGATGGCGGATGCCGCCGCGATCGAGGCCGGCGAGGCTCGCCTTGTATC
Organism: uncultured Alphaproteobacteria bacterium; assembly: GCA_963825625.1. Taxonomy (GTDB): domain Bacteria; phylum Pseudomonadota; class Alphaproteobacteria; order Rhizobiales; family Hyphomicrobiaceae; genus CAMDPA01. The sequence continues at coordinate 331,277 of CAWGUF010000019.1, forward strand.
CTGCAACGCCGCACCAGGCTGCCGGCAGGATCGTCGATCCGCCCGTCTGGGAGCCGAGTGACAGCGGTACCTGGAAATCAGCAACGGCCGCGGCCGAGCCGGACGAGGAGACGCCGGGGTTGCGCGCATGGTCATGCGGATTGCGGGTTCCGCGGGGGACGGGGCTGGCAAACTCCGTGGTGAGTGTCTTACCCAGAATGACGGCGCCGGCTGCGCGAAAGTGCGTGACGAGCGCGGTGTCGACGGCTGGCTGGTGACCGTCGTAGATGGCCGAGCCGTAGCCCGTCGGCATATCCCAGGTATCGAAGATGTCCTTGATGCCCACTGGGACGCCGTGGAGGGGGCCGCGCCGGGGCTCGGCATCGCGGGCGCGTGCCTGGGCCAGGGCCCGCGCGCGGTCTATATGCGTCCAGGCGCGGATCTCGGGGTCGCGTGCGGCAATGCGGTCCAGGCAGTCCTCGACCAGTCGAACCGACGTAGCCTCTCCGAGCTCGAGGCGGCGCGCGGCGTCGGACAGAGTGAGAAGGTTGAGGCCACCGGGGCCGAGGGGGGCGAGGTCGCGCATCAGGAGTTCTCCGTCAGGTTCGGGACGATATCGAGGCACGATGCGGTGGCGCTGGCAAGTGTCCCGACGGGATCAGGCGATGGCGAAAGCATGGGCATGACCGTCTTGCCCCGCCAAGCGTTGTCACCTGCGTGCAATGCAGCCTATTGTCTGCCCGATGCCTGATTGCAAATGCGCCGGAGGATCACCTAATGCCCGAGATGAAGCTGGGACTGTTCATCCGTCCAAGTGGCCATCATATCGCGTCGTGGCGGCACCCCAATGCGCATGCTGACGCCGGCGTCAACTTCGAACGCTTCGTGCACATGGCCAAGGTTGCCGAACGCGGCCTTTTCGACATGCTGTTCTCCGCGGACACAAACTCGGCCTGGACGACCGTGGGGCCTGGTTTACATAGGCAGCATTACGTAACGTGGCTGGAGCCATTCACACTGCTGTCAGCGCTGGCCGGCCACACCAAGGACATCGGTCTCGTCTGTACCCAGAGCACAAGCTTCGATCAGCCCTACAACGTTGCCCGCAGGTTCGCGGCGCTCGACCACATCAGCGGGGGGCGTGCGGGTTGGAACGTGGTCACCACAGGCAACGACCTCGCGGCGCTGAACTACAACCAGACAGCCCATCTGCCAAAATCCGAGCGCTACAAGATCGCACGCGAGTTCGTCGATGTCGTCAGGGGGCTTTGGGATAGCTGGGATGACGATGCGTTCGTGCGCGAGCGCGAGACCAGCCTGTTCTTCGATCCCGACAAGATGCACGTGCTCGATCACATGGGCACGTATTTCCAGGTCAAGGGCCCTCTCAACGTCGCACGCTCGCCACAGGGCCATCCTGTCGTCGTGCAGGCGGGGGCGTCGGATGATGGGATGGATCTGGCGGCAGCGACCGCAGACGTCGTTTTCGGTGCCAGCCAGAGCATCGATATTGCCAGGAGCTTCTACAGCAGGCTGAAGGGCCGTCTCGGCCGGAACGGTCGCGAGCCCGATGATCTGAAGATTTTGCCAGGGCTGTCGGTGACCGTCGCTCCGACGCTGCAGGAGGCGCAGGACAAGCACGAGGAGCTGCAGGAGCTGATCCATCCCGACGTCGGTCTTGCGTTGCTGTCGCGGCGGATCGGGCACGACGTGACCGGTATGGACCCGGATGCGCCGATGCCGGATCTCGGCGCGAATGATGAGGTCGGTACCCGATCGGGCCAGATGTTCGATCTGGCGCGGCGGGAGAACATGACGCTACGGCAGCTTTACAAGCATTTCTCCGCTGCCCGCGGTCATATGATGGTGGTAGGAACGCCTGCTATGGTGGCCGATGCCATGCAGGAATGGTTCGAGACCGGCGCGTGCGACGGCTTCAATGTACTGCCGCCGATGTTCCCCGATGATCTGGAAGCTTTTGTCGATCTCGTGGTTCCGGAATTGCAGCGGCGTGGCTTGTTCCGCAAACGTTATGAGGGCCGCACGCTGCGGGATCGCCTCGGGTTGAAGGCACCGGAGAGTCGCTACGCAAAAAACCGTATGCGTGCAGCCGAGTGAATTCTGTAGTCTGATACCATAACAGCATCCGATCCAACGGGACGGTATGGGAGGAGCATTCGCATGCGCACCAAGCTCGTGATGGCAACTGCGGCTGCGGTCGCTTTGTCTACAACAGCTGCCACTGCGGCAGACTTCTACGCCGGCAAGACGGTGACGATCATCGTCGGGCTGGCGGCAGGCGGCGGCTACGATACCTATGCGCGGTTCCTGTCGCGCCATCTGGACCGGCATATCCCTGGCAAGCCGAACATCGTGGTCTCGAACATGACCGGTGCCGCCTCCGCAACTGCCGCCGCCTACGTCTATAACAAGGGGGCCAAGGACGGCACCGTGATGGCGATGACGCTGGATATGGTGCCGCTCTACCGAACGCTGTCGCCCAAGCGCGGCCGCTTCGACATGACCAAGGCGCACTTCATCGGCAACATGGCGACGCTCAACGGCGTCATTGCGGTGTCCGACAAGTCTCCGGTCAAGACGGTAGCGGATTTGGGCAAGAACCAGGCGATTCTCGGCTCGACCGGCGCCATGTCGCAGACCTACATCATTCCGGCACTGCTCAATGAGCTCAGTGGGGCGAACTTCAAGATCGTGATGGGGTTCCCGGGCACCCGGCCCATGGATCTTGCCATCGAGCGGGGGGAATTGCACGGCCGCGGCGGCCAGTGGTCGAGCTTCCTGATCAACAAGCCTGATTGGATCAAGGATCGGAAGATTCTGCCTCTTCTGCAGATCGGGATGGAGGAGGATCCGACGATGAAGGGCGTTCCGTCCCTGAACTCGCTGGCCAAGAATGATCGTCAGAAGAGCCTCTATCGCCTGGCCTCACAGCTGCCGCGACTTTCGCGCGCCCTGTGGGTGGCACCGGAGGTTCCAGCAGAGCGCGTGGAAATCCTGCGCAAGGCATTCGATGCCACGATGAAGGACAAGGAAACGCTCGCGGCGGCGGCCAAGATCAAGATGGAGATAAGCCCGACCTCGCCGAAGGAGATCCAGGCGGCGGTGAAGGACATGAACGACACGGCTGATGCCAATGTCGAGTTTTTACAGAAACTCGTCAGCGTAACTCCGCCGAAAAAGAAGTAGTGAAGGCAGGGGCCCGCCCATCGGCGGCCGCGATCAGCGACAGTCGTCAGGGCGTCTCAAATGGCGTCCATGACGGCGGCTTGTCGCCGTTTCTCGTACCGGAACCGGCGCTGGTGGCTGGTGCAGCCGCGTTGCGCATTGGCGGGCGGGAGTTGAACACTGCACGGCGGACGACCGGGCCGGCCTTGATCAGTTCGTCGAAAGCGGCGGCAAATTCCACAGCGCCTTCATTCTTGATGGTGTAGTTCATTTTCTCATCGAGTGCGGCCAGAAGCTCGGGGGCGGATTTCCAGCGCACGATGGTGTTGCGGTAGTAGCCACGTCGCGAGAAGAAGTTGGCGGTGGACGCCTTGGCCGCGGCAGGCTCCATCATGTCGAGACCGGTGCGCGGGCCAGCGAGGTTCATCAACTCGATCTCGGCCCCTGACAGCGCTGGCCGGCCCGAACGCTCGGCGAGGTCCTTCAGTCCTGACAGCTTTAGCACCTGAAGCCACGGACCGATATCAGCGTCGAGGTTGAGCGCGTGAATGCCATAGCCTTTTGGTGTCTTCGATAGCGCGACGTGTGCTGACCAGCGATGCGGGACGCTTCTGGCGGTCTTGAGCATGCTGCGAAGGCTATTGGCCTTGGCGGAGAGCTCCATCGCTCGCTGTGGCGGGGTGCCCTGCACCGCGGCCATCATGTCCAGACGCGAAATGAAGCCGTCGCCGTGGCGCACGAGGACATCGATAGAATTGGCCGCGAGCAGCTGTGCGTATCCGAGCGCGGTTGAAATAGCGGTGCCTTTTTTCGTTTTCGGATTGATGCCGGCCTGCATGTCGTAGGTGCCGTTGCCGCCGGTCTCCAATCCGTAAACGCGCACGACCTGATCCTTTGTCAGCCCGATTGCTAGCGCTTCGGCGGCATACCGGCGCTTGAATTCGCGCTCTGTCGTGAGCGTCGGGACGAAACGATAGAACTTGCGTGCGGCCTCGAGGTAATCGCTGACGGTGGGCAAGCCTGCTTCGTCCGGCTTGTCGGGTTGGGGCGGTTGAGCGGCTGCGAGCAACTTGGCAATGTCTGCCCTGAGCTTGGGACCGGAAGAGCGTGGTGGGTGTTGGGTCACGTAATCGGCGGCCGTGAAGTGCTTGCCTGCGCGTCGCTTGGCGCTGCGCTGTGTCTTGCGAGCGGCTACGATCTGCCAATAGCGGTCGTGCTCGCTGTCGAAGGCATCCTGAGCTGCCTTCCAGGCATCCCATATCCGGCGCTGCTCGGCAGTGAGGCTGGCGAAGAACTTCTCGTTGGGTGTTTGCGCATAGGCTGCTGCCGCCGCCAGGGCGGTGGCCAGAAGTACCAGGCAGATGACAGCGATACGGCGCACGCTTTGCCTTCCCTATCGATGCGCTGAGTGGTTTCTCACGCGGTGATGCACGTGGATTGCGCTGAATTGGGGAGACCCTGTCCTCTGGCGGTGACGATAGTGTGTCCACAACGTGGCGGAGGCGGTTTGCACGCGACTGCGCAGTTGGCCAATACGCCGTTGGCCGGCCGCGCTGGTGGGGCGGTGCGGAGCCGGGCTCTACTCGGCCGCAGCCTTGCCGCTGTAGCCGTATTTTTCGTTGAGCCGCCGGATGAGATCTGCGGCAGCCTCGGGGATATTGGTGCCCGGGCCGAACACGGCGGTTGCTCCGGCGGCAAAGAGCGCGTCGTAATCGGACGCAGGAATGACACCGCCGACAACGATCATGATGTCGTCGCCGCCTTCATTTGCCAAGGCCGCCTTGAGATCGGGCACCAGAGTGAGGTGGCTGGCGGCGAGCGAGGACACGCCGACGATGTGGACATCGTTTTCCACCGCCATGCGGGCGGCCTCATCCGGGGTGGCGAACAGCGGGCCGATATCGACGTCGAAGCCGAGATCGGCAAACGCGGTGGCGATAACCTTCTGGCCGCGGTCGTGTCCGTCCTGGCCCATCTTGGCGACCAGGATGCGCGGACGGCGGCCGTCGTCGGTCTCGAATTGAGCTGCGAGCGCGATGACGCGCTGGGCTTCGTCCGTCATGCCCTCTGACCTCCGACGTATAGACGCCCGAGATCGCCCTGATCTCGGCCGTGTGGCGGCCGAACACGGCTTCCAGCGCGTCGGAAATCTCGCCGACGGTGGCACGGGCGCGGGCGGCATCGATTGCCAGCTCGAGCAAGTTTGCGCCGCTACGTGCGCCTTGTGTCAGGCCAGCCAGCGCAGCTTTCGTCGCGGTCTCGTCGCGTTCCGCTCGGAGCCGGGCGAGCTTGGCCAGCTGGCGCTCGCGCACGGCCTTGTTGTCGACTTTCAGGATCTCGATGTCGGCCTCGCCTGCGACCTGGTATTTGTTGACGCCGACAATCGTCTGGCGGCCGGAATCGATGCGTGCCTGGGCGCGTGCGGCGGCCTCCTCGATCCGCATCTTCGGGATGCCTGCGGCAATGGCGGCGGTCATGCCGCCTAGCTGCTCGACCTCCTCGATGTGGCCGAGTGCCTTGTTCGCCAGCTCGGCCGTCAGCCGCTCCACGGCGTAGGACCCGCCCCAGGGGTCGGCGATCCGGCACGTTCCCGTCTCCTGCTGGATGAAGAGCTGGGTGTTGCGTGCGATGCGGGCGGAGAAGTCGGTCGGCAGCGCGATTGCCTCGTCGAGTGCGTTGGTGTGCAGCGACTGAGTACCGCCATGGGTGGCTGCCAATGCCTCGATCAGCGTGCGCGTGACGTTGTTGAACGGGTCCTGCGCGGTCAGCGACCAGCCGGATGTCTGGCAGTGCGTGCGCAGGCTGAGCGAGCGGTCATTACGTGGGCTGAACTTCTCCTGGATGAGTTTGGCCCAGAGCAGGCGCGCGGCCCGCATCTTGGCGATCTCCATCAGGAAGTTCATGCCGATTGCCCAGAAGAACGACAAACGGGGGGCGAAGGCGTCGATCGGGAGGCCGGCAGTGACACCGGCGCGAGCATATTCGATGCCGTCGGCCAGGGTATAGGCGAGCTCCAGATCGGCGGTCGCGCCGGCCTCCTGCATGTGATAGCCGGAAATCGAGATCGAGTTGAATTTCGGCATCTTGCGCGATGTGTAGGCGAAGATGTCTGAGATGATGCGCATCGAGGGGGCGGGCGGATAGATGTAGGTGTTCCGCACCATGAATTCCTTCAGGATGTCATTCTGGATCGTGCCGGCGAGCTTTTCCGGCGGCACGCCCTGCTCCTCGCCGGCAACGATGAACAGGGCCAGGATCGGCAGCACCGCCCCGTTCATGGTCATCGAGACGCTCATCTGGTCGAGTGGAATGGCGTCGAACAATGTGCGCATGTCGAGGATGGAATCGATGGCGACGCCCGCCATGCCCACGTCACCCTTCACACGCGGATGGTCGCTGTCGTAGCCGCGATGGGTGGCGAGGTCGAATGCCACCGACAAGCCCTTCTGTCCGGCTGCGATGTTGCGCCGGTAGAAGGCATTGGAATCCTCAGCCGTCGAGAAGCCCGCGTACTGGCGCACGGTCCAGGGCAGGGTGACGTACATCGCAGGGTACGGCCCGCGATGGAACGGCGCGATGCCTGGAAGACCGTCGATGAAGTCGAGGCCGGCGATGTCGTCGCCCGTGTAGTGGGCCTGGAGCGGGATGCCTTCGGGGGTCAGGGTCGGACTTTGAGGCTCAGGTCCACGCAAGGCTGATTGCGCCCGGCCACCGGCAGCGGCCGGGGTGCCAGAGAAGTCCATGGTGGTGAAGTCGGGGACCCGGGTCATCTGTGGTCGCCATCCATCTGCGCACTCGATCTTGCCCAACCTTGCGCCCGCCGGACTTCGGGTCAACCCCGCTCAAATATCAATAATCGACCTGCATCATCGGCCGACGCAGATATTTTCGCTACACGCGCACGACGCGGATGTTGTTGGTCGAGCCGAGACGGCCGAACGGGATGCCGGCGATGACGACGATGCGGTCGTTCGGTTTGGCAAAGCCTTCGCCGATGGCGCGCTTGCAGGCCTCGTCGACCATCTCGTCATAGGTGTGAATCTCGTTGGACTGCACCGCGTGTGATCCCCACAGCAGGGCCAGCCGTCTGACCACCGCCATTGATGGAGAGAGACTGAGAATGGGCACCCGCGGCCGCTTTCGGGCAGCGCGCTGCGCTGTCGTGCCGCTGCCAGTGAAAGCGACGATGGCCGCGGCGCCGATCGTGTCGGCGACGTCAGCGGCGGCCTCGGCGATTGCGTGCGCGGTCGAATTATCAGGTATCGGCTGCAGCGCCTCGATGATCGAGCGATAGAATTTGTGGTTCTCCGTGTGCGTGATGATGCGGTCCATCATCGCCACGGCTTCCTCAGGATAGTCGCCGGCGGCAGATTCGGCGGACAGCATTACCGCATCGGCGCTGTCATAGATGGCAGTTGCCACGTCCGAGGCTTCGGCGCGTGTCGGAGACGGCGACTTGATCATTGATTCCAGCATCTGGGTGGCGACCACAACCGGCTTGCCGGCCAGTCGGCACAGGCGGATCAGCTCCTTCTGCTTGCCGGGCACGTCCTCGGGTGGGATTTCCACGCCCAGGTCTCCGCGCGCGACCATCACGCCATCGACAAGCCTTACGATGTCGTCGATCCGGTCCAGGGCGGCGGGTTTCTCGATCTTGGCCATGATCGAGGCTTTTCCCTGGATCAGGCTTTGCGCCTCGATAACGTCGGCGGGCCGCTGCACGAATGACAGCGCGACCCAGTCGACACCCAAAGTCAGGCCGAATGCGAGGTCGTGCCGGTCCTTGTCCGTCAATGGCGACAGCGGCAGGTCGGTATTGGGCAGGTTGATACCCTTTCGCTCCGACAGCAGGCCGCCAGTGACGACGCGAGCCTGGAAGCTGCCATCGCCGCAGGTGATGCATTCCAGCTGCAGCTTGCCGTCGTCGATCATCAGCACATGGCCGGGCATGATGTTGGCGATCACCTCAGGATGAGGGATGCGGATGCAGGCCGCATCGCCGGGCGTATCGCCCAGCTCGAAGCGCACGACGGCGCCCTTTTCGAGCGTGACAGGTCCGTCCGCGAGCTTGCCGATGCGGATCTTAGGGCCCTGCAGATCCTGCAGCACGCAGATCGGGCGGCCGACTTCGGCCTCCAGCGCGCGAATGGCTTCCAGGCGCGTGCGGTGCTCGTCGTGGCTGCCGTGGCTGAAATTGAGGCGAAAGGTGTCGGCGCCAGCCAGGAATAGCCGGCGGATCATTTCCGGCGAGGAGCTGGCCGGGCCGAGTGTGGCTACGATCTTGGCCTTGCGTTCACGTCTCATGATGTCTTGTCCCGAGTCGTTCCGGTGTTTGGCGGAGTTGTGGTCGAGACGAACCCGAACGGCAAGCCTTAGATTATAGGCCTTAGATTATGGTGCCTTGATTATGGGCACTGATTGCGTGGGATTGCCGGTGTCGTTCGTTTGTCACCGGCAGCAAGGCGGCTTGGCTGGATAACGGGCTGCCGGGCGCAGACGTGGGGCTGGGCCAGATCGCGCATACCCGGTTCGGATGACGTGTGTTTGTCAGCGCCGGTGCGGGCCGATGGCACTGATTTTTATCGACGAATGGGGGGTGGCGATCGCAGGTTGTCGGATCAGAACGGGAACCTTGCACCCTGCAGGTTGCCGTGACCGGTAACGCGGTCGTAGTCGTTCTGCATGGCCTCGCCTTCGCGCATGATGCGGGTGACGATCCGGGCCGCTTCGGCCTTCACAGCCTCGCAGCCGCGCAAGTCGACGAGGCCCGTGACCTCGCGCTCGATCATGTGCGCGACCTTGAGCGCGATGCGGCCGTGGCCCTTCTCGTGGGCCAGGAGATTGGTGGCGTAGCTGTCCCAGCGCGTGCCAATGCGGTGTCCGGCGATGGCGCGGTCGACCCAGCGCGGCAACGTATAGGTGACGTGCACGTTCGAAGATACTCCGCCGATGCGGCACAGCATGCCCATCGGCTGCAGGCAAGGCTGCCAATCGATATGCCACGTGGCCTGCCCGGCGAACCGCTTCGTGCGTCCGGTGAAGTCCTGGTTGACGAGAAGGCGCTGGCGGAACGAGCGGTCGGCTTCCTTCGCGCCGGCACCGAAGAATTCGTAGTAGTGGAATTTCTCGACGAGATGGGAGCCGGGGACACAGTAGTCTTCGGGGCCCGGGTGGCCGCTGCCGTGCGCGAACGGCTGCACGAGCCGGTCGAACTCGAGGTTGGAGACCGACAGCACGGCGAGGACTGCTACGGCACTGAACGAGGCTTTGAGACGCACGGCACTCTACCAGGGTTACATGTACCTTTCCCTGGTGGAACACATTGCTGGTATGGCGCTAAGGCGGCGTTAGCGACGACGAATGCGTGCCGACTGACTTCTGCGATGGTTAACCAGTGTCAAATACGTGTGCCGTCATCGGCCGGGCAGCACCAGGACACGCTGTTTTATCGGCAGGGTCTCGCGGGCCACGACGATAGTCGGCACAGCACTTTCCACGATCTCGAAGTCCTTCTTGACCCGCTCCACGAAACGCTGGAGACCGTAGGCGGAGAACATGTGCATCGGGATCATGAGGGGGGCCTTGATCGCCCGCAGCACCTCGACCATGCCGTCCAGGTCCAGCGTGTAGCTGCCATCGACGGGTACCAACAGGACGTCCATCTGTCCGATCTGGCCCAGTTGCTGTACGGTCAACGTATGGTGCAGGTGGCCCAAGTGGGCGATGCACAAGCCGCCGATCTCGAATACGAAGATCGAATTGCCGAACTCGCGCGTGCCGCCGCCCCAGTCGCGTGTATTGGTGGGGATATTGCGGACGTGCACGTCCTCGATCTTCTTGTCGTGGATGGCGGGACCGCCGCTCGGGTTCCAGCCTGGGAAGATGTGCTTGATGCGAGGGTCGGGCGCGGCGGAGAAGTGCGTATCGTGAGCGATATTCATCGTGATGATGTCTGGCAGGACATCAGGCCGGATGTAGTCGTTATAATCCGTGACGACCTGGATACCCTTTGGTGACTCGATGAGAAACGTCGAGTGGCCAACGAATGTGATGCGCACCTGGCCGCGCTGGAGTTGAGCCACGGTCAGTCGGGCCTTTTGGAGACGCGCCTCGCTCGGCGCGCTGGCAAGACCAACGCAGCTTTGTGCAAAGGCGCTCGTGATCGACAGCGCGAGCAACGATGCAAGCACGCTCAGCGTCAACGTCACCTTGTCCAACAATCGCATCCGGTCAGCCTCCTGACACTCTCGTTGTGTTGCCGGGACCCATTGCGAAATCCGGCAGCCCGTTTGATGGGCTCGTTTGGCGGGCGCAGGGATGGTAGCGCCTCATGGCGCGGTCTGCCATGCGGTCGTCGGTTGCTCTCGTTATCGTGAAGTGGGGCCCCTTCCGGGGCAGGTCAAGGTGCGGATCTGTTCAGCACGATGCCTGCTGCCAGCAAGGCCGTGCAGCATGCGATAATTACCACAACGGCACTGGTGCCGGCGCCGATGACGACGGCGAACATCGATATGGCAACGCCGCCGACCTGCTGCAGCACGCCCATCCAGGCTGATGCCTGACCGGCAATATGCGTGAATGGGCGCATCACGATCTGCATGGCGTTGGAATGCGCAAAGCCGATGCCGACGTAAAACGGCAACATGGCGACAAGCACGATTATCGGGTGCGGCACGGCACGCGTCAGCGCGAAGAGACCAGCAAATCCCCCCGCCAGCATCAGCGCGGCCCCGGCCAGGATCATCTGCTCGGGCCGGAAGCGTGTGGCCAGGCGGGCTGCGATCAGGCTGCCGGCCATATAGCCGGCGGATCCGCCGCCGAAAACAAATGCAGCGGCTGTGCGGGAGAAGCCGAGGGTATCCATCATCAGAAACGGCGAGGTCGTAAGCCAGGTGAAGAGCGCGCTGTAGACGAGGGATGATACCGTGACGCCGAGGATGAAGCTGTTATCGGAAAAAATCTGGCGAGCGGCAGCGAAGGGGGTTGTGGTGGTGCCCGGTTGGTTTTCGGGACGCGTCTCGGGCAGGCGAAGGGCAAGCACGACGAGCAGGCCTGCCGCGTAGACCGCCAGTGTGGCGAGTGCGGCGCGCCAGCCGCCGGCATATGCGGCAATCGCACCAATAAAGGGCGCGCATACCGGTGCAATTCCAGCGACTCCGTTGGTCAGGGAAAAAATGCGGGCTGTCTTGGCCGGTGGCACGCTATCGCGAATGATGGCTCGCGCCAGGATCGGGCTGGTGGCAATGAAGAGGCCTTGCAGGAAGCGGCCGGTGCTGAGCCAGGCGAGGCTTGGCGCGAAAACGACGGCAAGCGATGCTGCAAGGAAGCCCAGCGTGCCGGCGATCGCTACGGGGCGCCGGCCAAAGCGGTCGGCGGCGATGCCGACGAACAGCTGGGCAATGCCGAACCCGAGCGCGAAGGTTGCCATCGTGGCCTGGGTCTCGGCCAGTGAGGCGCCCAGGTTGCGCGCGATCTCCGGCATTACGATCAGGTAGACGTCGATTGCCAGCGGCATGACCGCGGTCATGCCGGCAGCAATTGCTATCAAGCCGGCGTTGGACAGCGGGGGTGGGCGCATAGGCAGCATGACGACCGATCTGGCGCGGCGGGAGGCGCCAGCAGACTGCCTGTCGGCATTCGGCCTGCGCCCCGCCTTGTGGCGCGCGCTGCACGGGGCGTCAACGTTCAATTCGCCTGTGCTCAGAGCGCCGGCTCGGATCGTGGTCACAACCGGTCGGGGTCAGCATGCGCGGCCCGGTTGACTGCCAGATCCCGTGCCGAGACGTCAGCGGCAGAGGTACCGGCATCAGTTGCCGCCATTGCGCGTTGCGGCTCTGAAGGCTTCGAAGCAGTCGTTCTTGCAGTGAATCCATCGCCCATTGGGGAGCTTGACCTCGTCGGCGGTGATCAAGCGCGGGAGATAGATTGTGCGGATCTGGGTCGAGTAGGTGCGACCGCTGCCGTCGCCAAGGTTCATTGTGACTGACTGCGTGGCCTTGACTTTGCGGGGGATCAGATTGGCTTCCCAGGCGAGCATCGCGGCAGCACCGACCGCGACCAGGAGCAGGCCGGCTTTCATGTACGACCTCACGGAGATATTCCGCTCGAACTGACGTGAGTAGTCATGAAGCAGAATTGTCTGATCGCGAGCTGTTTTTTTGTTGTCGTCCATCGCAGGCCCTCGTGCTGGAAAAATTGCATTGTCTGCCGATTGGTCGCCTGGGGCGATAGATTGGTTCCCGAATGGAGGTGTTGGCAACTGTGAATTGGGACTGCCGCCTTCGATGCCGGCTCATGCCGCTGACCGTATGGGAGCGTCAGGAGGCGGGCGGGCGAAGGCGGCAGGAGGGGGGCTGATCACCGGCGCTTGCGTGCAATCGGTGGACCCGGTCGCTGGATACCGCGGGCCAAGTTGTTGAGATCTGGGCAGGAGAATTTCTTGTATCTTCTCGTTCCGCCGGGGCCGGGAGTCACGGTCCACCAGCAGTTTTCGAAGAAGATGCGCTGGGGCTTGTACGGGCGAGTGGGGCGCACATGGTGGCGCGAGCGAACGAGGTGTAGATCCGCGCGCGACTGGCTATTGGTTGCGTTGGGTATGGCGGCGGCTTCCGCGGTGGCGATGTGCACAGGTGCCAGCGACAGCAGGGCTGCTGTGGCCAATGCACTCGAAATCTTCGTCAGTGTAGACATGGCGAAATGCTCCTTTCACCGGGGTTGATTGTGAACGCACTCCTGCGGGACTGAATTCAGCGCCTGCGTATAATCTTTGCGAAGGGGCCGGGGCGGCGGATGTCGCCGGCTCGGATGTTGTTGAGGTCGGGGCAGGAGATCTTCCTGTAATGAGTCACGGTGACGAGGCGTTTTCCTTGTTGCTGCACGACAGGATAGGCCTGCCACCAGCAGTTCTCGAAGAAGACCGGGCGGCTATAAGCTTGTGCGACCTTCCGCTCGCCTGCGGTCTGCCGTTCTGCGGCCGGTCGTGCGTTGTGCTGATCTGCTGACGGCGCGATGGCGGCACTGGCCGGTGTGGCCATCCCTATTGCGGCACCGAAGATGGTAATCGGGAGAGCAGCAGCTGCGATGATCGTGGTCGCGGTTTTCATGAGGCGCTCCTCAGTCGGCACAAGGCCGGGTGATTGAATTGGCAGTGACCGGTTGATGGGAGCGTTCGCTAGGTGTGCTCGCCAAGGCCGGACATGAGGTTTGTCGCGCTACCCCAGGCGTTGGTTCCCGTGGCGTCGGGGTCATCGGCCCGAAATTCGCGCTAGGGAGGGATTTTTTGTTAAGCATATGAAAAGGTTCGCATATTCAGCTTGCGTCCAGATTCCGGGACGTTGGTGCGGTCGCGGCCTTGTCAACGCAATGCATTAAACAGAAACTGTCCGGGAACCTCGTCGCGGCGAGTTGCGACCAAGCAAGCGGAGGCCGATCAGGCCCAAGGTCAGGCATGGGTAACGAGACTGACGACTTTCAACTGATGAGGCGTACAGCGAAGGGCGATCGGGCGGCGTTGTCAGCCTTGTTTGCCCGTCACTATACCCGCGTCTTTCGTTTCGCCGCCCGTATGGTCAACAGCGAGCCGCTCGCAGAAGAGATCGCGAACGAGGTTTTCATGGAGATCTGGCAACACGCAGATCGTTTCGAAGGGCAATCGAGTGTCTCGACCTATTGTCTGGCGATCGCCCGCTTCAAGGCTCTTTCGCACATGCGAAAACGGCGAGAGGTGGCGGCCGACGACGAGCAGATGATGGCTCTTGTGGACGACGCCGATACCCCGGAGGTAGCGGCACAAGTGCGCAGCAAGGCAGTGGCACTTCGCGCCGCAGTTGATGCGCTGCCGGAAGAATTCAGGTCGGTGATCGATCTCAGCTACTATCACGAGATGTCGCTGAAAGAGATCGCGACGGTTCTTTCGATCCCACCGGAAACGGTCAAGACGCGCATTTTTCGCGCCCGCAAACGACTGGCAACCCTGCTGCAGGATGCCGGCGTCGACAGGGGGTGGCCATGACACGCACTCAGCAATCAAACGATGAGCCGACCGGTCCGGAGGACAGGATTGCGGCACTGCTACCGATGTACCTTTCGGGGCGGCTGGACGAAGAGGACAGGGCGGAGGTCGAGCGCTGGCTGGAGGCTTCGCCGGATGCCGACAGGGCTCTGGCCGAGGCCTGGGCCGAGCGCGCTGCGGTCACTGCGGCCAATGAGGACATCGTGCCGCCGTCGGGTGCGCTGGCGCGGTTGAATGCAGCCATCGACGGACTGCCGCAGAAACCGCGTCCCGCGACGCTTCTGTCCCGGGCCTGGGGCAGCGTATCCAGTCTGTTCGATGTCGGAGATCGGCGGCTTGCGTGGGGCGCCGCTGCGGCCCTGTTGCTGGTGGTGGCGGTGCAGGCGGGCTATCTCGCATCGCGTCCACAGCCGGGCGGGTATCAGACGGCAAGTGGCGGCAAGCAGTCGACCGCTGCTCGCGCGGCAGATGCAACTGTCGTTTTCCGGCCGGATGCGCGCATGTCGGAGATTTCAGCTCTGCTGACGGCCAATGGGGCTCATATCGTATCCGGGCCGCTCGGTGGCGTGGGATTCGGCATTGCCTTCGATGAAACGCATCCGGGGGGCACTAAGGCAGAGCGCATTGCAAAGGTCAGAGGCAATAACAGCCTTGTCGTTCTGTTTACACCGATGCAGCGCTAAAGCCAGGCATCAGCGGAACAAAACGAAAGTTGCCGTGGTAGTTGGAATTGCAACCTATTGATTGCAGAGGTCCCCTGCGGCGGGGTCGGCTGCGCCGCAAAAAATCGGCGCGGTTGGTAGCTGTCGCATAGCGTCGCTCGTCGGGCACAGTGGGCGGATAAATTGCAGAAGCACGCCCGCAATCTGCGCGCGATCTTTGTCCAGGGTCGTATTATTCAGCGAGTCCGTCAGTGCAGGTGGCATCAACCGGATTGATGCTGTCTTATAGCGTCGTGAACGCTCTCATTTCAGTCGCCGGATAAATTTCACGTCAGCAGGGAACCTTTGCCTCGGAAGGTGCGACCAACCTGTCATCGGCCAGTCAGCTGGTCGCCACCATCTGCCCCAGGAGACAAGCTATGACCTCACAACCAACCTTTTCGATCGGATCGGGCTGTCCGACGAGCCGGCTGATCCGCGAAACGCTCGCGCAGCGGGAAAGACAAGTGCTCGCGACTTCCTCAAGCACCTTAAGGGCCAAAGCCAAATCCCGCTTTCTGAGCCGGATTGCCGGTGCCGTGCTGGGTGCGCTCTCCCTGACTGCTGTGTCGGCCGGTATGGGTTCTCTCCATGCCCAGGAGGCAGTGCTGGCGCCTGGCGATGCCGTCGTAAGCGGCTTCTCCGGGATCACGATGAATTCGGGTGTGGCTCCCGGCGGCTCGCCGCTCGACAGTTTCTTCATCAATCCTGATGGCCCATCCGCACAGATTCTATCGCTCTATGCACTCGGCGGCCCGGCGCTGGGACAGCTCGTGCCGACGGTGCCGAAGCTGACGCTGAAGGCGGGGCAGGTCGGGCAGGTGTTCGCAATCGCGATCGAGCAAACGGCGGATGGCAAGGCGAGGCGGTTCTTGCTCGGCGCAACGTCCGCCTACGGGCTTCATATCACGAAGCCTGATGCTGGCGATCCGTCCAGACAGGTGCGTACCCAAAAGGGTGCAGCCGGTGCCCAGTGGATGGCCGGCATGTTTGGCGAGGGGGGAGATCCCGGCGCCATCTATCAGGTCGATGCGCAATCCGGCAACGTCTCGGTGTTCGCAAGGCTGCCAAACAACAGTGGACCAGGCGTCGGCGACGTCGTGCTCAATCCGGCCAACGGCGCGGTTTATGCCTCCGACCTCGATACCGGCCTGATCCATCGCATCGACGCATCCGGCAACGTTGTCGGCTCGTTCGACCACGGCACGAGCGGCCGGCCGGCAAAGGGCCTTGCTCCGCTTGCTGACGACGGAAGCCGAGCCGAGATCGCAAGCCCAGCCTTCGACAGCGCGAATCCTGCGACTTGGGGCTATACCCAGGCGGACCGGCGCGTGCATGGCATGGCCGTGCAGGGTGGCCGCCTCTATTACGCGGTCGCCGGCGGCAACCAGGTCTGGTCCGTCGGGCTCGACGCCAGCGGCGGCTTTGCCGGCGGTGCGCGGTTCGAACTCGAGGTGTCCGGCGCCGGGACAGACGGTCCGATCACGGACATGCTGTTCGATGGTTCGGGGCGCATGTACCTGGCGTTCCGTGGTGCTCAGAAGGGCGATTTCGGCTACACTGCGTTCGCGTCCGTCGACAAGGCGCCAGTGCTTCGCTATCGCCTGAAGACGCCGTCAGATCCGCCCTCGGACAGCCGTTGGTCGAGCGTCAAGGACGAGTACGCGATCGGTCAACTGCCGCAGCACATGCACTCCAATGGCGGTATTGCTCTCGGCTACCAGCACGATGCGCAAGGCTCGCCGCGGATCGGTACCTGCGGAAGCTTCCTTTGGACGACCGGCGATCAGCTGCGTCCGAGCAGACCCGATGTGGCGGCCATGCCTTCAGGCGGAGCGGGTGCTGCACCAGGCGGTGACAGTTCCGATTTCGACGTGCACGGCCTGCAGGGCAACGACGTGTCACTGGTGAAGCCCGACAACATGCCGCCAGTGAGATCCTATTTCGTCGACTATGACGGGATCTACGGTAATCCGGCGGCGATCGGGCATATCGGTGATGTCGAGGTGCTGCAGCCGTGCAAAACGGATACGGCGAGCCTGGCACCGCCCACGGGGGCATGGCCGGGATATCCGGAATACGGCAGCCAGCCGTTGCCGCCACTGGAGCCGCCAGGGCAACCTCCGACCAGCACGTATTCAACCAATCTGTCGCTGGAGAAATGGGCGACAGATACCAACTGCGTCGTGCTGGGGGACGGGTACGGTTGCGCGTTCAGGATCAGGGTCACGAACAATGGTCCGGATTCGTATTTCGGTCCGCTCCAGATCAACGATACATTTTCGACCCGTCCGCCGGGCGCAACATTGCATCTGTTGAGCGGGTGGCCTTTGTGGTCGTGCCATACGACGGTGCCAGGCGGGCCGGAAGGCATCTGCCAGACGCCGCCGATCCTGCTGCCGGCAGGTGCCGCGTCGGAACTGACGGTGGGGATGAAGATCCCGCTGAGCGCGACCCTGTGCAGCCTCGGCAACACCGCCAGCATCACGCATGCGCCGGGTGGCACGCCGTGGAATACGGATCCCAGCGACGATACGGACGATGCGGCGATCAAGATCCCCAATCCGAACTGCCCGACCGACAGCAACCTGCAGCTCGTGAAGATCCCGCAGGACTGCGAGCAGCAAGATGGCGTCACATGGCGTTGCTCGTGGCGGATCGAGGTGGCAAACGCCGGTCCGGGCGTTTATGCCGGTCCTCTGGTCATCGAGGATGTGCTGACGCCAATCGGCGGGACCGATCCGGTCATCAGTCCTGACTGGAGTTGTCTGCTTGGCGGCGGTGGGGCGACGTGTCAGCCCAATTCCGACGTCGTGCTGGTGCCTGGCGATCCTCCTGCGGTCCTCGAGTTTTCAGTGGCGTTCACTGAGGATCTGATCCGCAGCAATGCCTGCAAGCTGAACAACAAGGCGGCGATCGTGGAGCCGGTTGGCGGTACGCCGCAGAACACCAATGGCGGCGACGACACCGGCGATGCGGATGCAGCTGTTCCTGCCGATCTCATCTGTCCGGTCTCACCGGCGGCGGCTGCGAAACCGCCCCGCAAGTCTTGCCCGGGTGGCCAGGTGATGGTCGCGGGCGCCTGCCGCTCGGCGGGTGGACCGAACATCGTGCCGTTGGTCCCGACGCTACCGCCCCAGAATCCGCCGCCGACGCGTACGACGGATTGCCGGGACTACGGAATGCAGACGGTGTCTGCCAATGACCTCGCGAGCCGCAAGCGTCAGGGCTGGAAGCTGCGCCATCTGCAGAGTGGTCTGTGGTGTGGCATTGCCCCTCCACCAGGTGGTCCGGGCACGCCGCCGCCAACCCAGACCTGCGACCGCAACGAGCAACTGGTGACGAGCTGGCGGTATGCCTCGCGGCTCAACCGCTCGGGCAGGCCGATCCGTAGCATCGTGTACAAAGGTCAGAAGGCATGGTGCGTCGGCCCCGGCTCTTCCACACCGCCGCCGCAGTGCGAAACCGGCTGGATCTCGATCTCGGCAAGCCAGGCTCCCGCCTATCGGGCAAAGGGCTACATTGTTGACGTGAAGTCCAACAATGCCGGCCGCACATGGTGTGCCCGCCAGCGCCCCGACAACGTGCGTCCTCCGCGGTGTGCTTCTGGCTGGACCACGATCTCGGCCAACCAGGCGTCTGCCTATAAGGCCAAGGGCTATCGTGTGGACGTGGTTCGCAACCGTGCCGGCGAGGCGTGGTGTGCAATCCAGACCGTGGCACCTCCGCCGCCCGAGACCACCAAGCCTGTGTGCGAGAACGGCAATCTGAGCAGGAGTCACAGGTTCGGATGGTCGTGCTCGTGCAAGAGCGGCTGGAAGCGTATCGCACTCGGCAAGCGTGGTTATCGCTGCGAGCCCCCGCGTCCGCAGACTTGCGAGGAGAAGGGCATGACTGGCAAGTGGCCGCGCTGCGTGCCCAAGCGCGAGCCGTGCGGTCCTGGCTTCACCGGCTATAAGCCGAACTGCAAGCCGGTGCCGATCGTGTGCCGCGGAAACCAGATCAAGGTTGGTAACCGCTGCGTCACACGTGAGCTTTGCGGTCGTGGCTTCACCGGCTTCAAGCCGAACTGCAAGCCGGTTCCGGTGGTTTGCGGTGCGAACCAGATCAAGGTTGGCAACCGCTGCGTCAACCGCCAGCCTTGCGGTCCCGGGTTCACCGGCTTCAAGCCGAACTGCAAGCCGGTGCCGGTTGTGTGCCGTCCCAACCAGATCAAGGTCGGCAACCGCTGTGTGACCCGGCCGATCGGTTGCCCCCGCGGCATGGTGGGACGTCCGCCGAACTGCCGTCCGATCGTAAAGCCGCCGACGCATGGTGGCAGCGGCTGCGGTCCCGGCCAATATCGTGCCAACAATGGTCGCTGTGTGACCTTGCGCTGATAAGCAACCTGCCCGGCCGGCGATCCCAAATCGCCGGCCGGTTTTTCGTCCGAAATCCGGATGCTGATACGACAGCCTCATTCCGTCATCAGTGCTGCCGGCGAAGAGCCGTGTGATGAACAAACAAGCTTCGAGATCTGTTTGGCGAGTTGTCGGCGTTCTGCTGGCGGTAGTTTTGAGCCAGCCAGTAGGCGCTTTGGCCGCTGGTGGGGTGCGAAACGCACCGGTTAGCAGCGAGACGCAGCGCGACACTGCGGGGCAATTTTCCGGGACGACACGACTGCGCATCGCGCAACAGCAGCGAGGTCAGTCATCCGGTTCCAATGTCAATCCTAATACCGGTTCCTCGTCGCGGCGCTGTCCACCCGGCAGCAGCGGCGTGTGGCCGAAGTGCAGATCGGACCGGGCCTGTCCGCGCGGGACCACAGGCCGATGGCCGAATTGCAAGATTCGCGCTTGCCCGCGAGGGACGATCGGCGTCTGGCCGAAATGCATCGCACGAGCGTGTCCGGCAAACACAGTCGGCAAATGGCCGGATTGCAGGTCACGTGCCTGCCCGGCTGGCACGACCGGCGCTTGGCCTCGCTGCAGGCCTCAGCAGTGCGGGGCTGGTTTCACGGGGCGCTGGCCGAAGTGCAGGCCGATAACGGGGGGAGGGCCGTCGCGGCCGACATGCGCTGCTGGATGGACAGAAATACCGTCTGGCGCGGCGTCCGCCTACAGAAAGAAGGGTTATACTGTCCGTTCGCAGAAAGGTGGTCGTCGCACGCTGTGGTGTGCGATGCGGTTACCGGGAATACGAGCTGAGCCATCACCGAATTCGCCGCCGAGCTCGCCGCCGCCGGACAAGCCGACCAAGACCGGCTGCAAGGATGGCGAGCGGCTCGAGACCGACGGTTCACGCGTTGCTGAATTGCGTGCAAAAGGGGCGCCGGTGCGACGTCTGTCCAAGCGGAGAGAGGCAGCCTGGTGCGTCGGCGCCGTGCCGGATACGCGCAAGCCACAGTCTTGCACGGCGCTGGGATTGTCGCCCGTTCATGCCGCCGTTGTGCAGCAGTTCCGCTCACGTGGCTGGGTCGTCAGGCAGATCGAAGGTGGGCAGTGGTGCGGGATGCCGGGTAATCTTCCGCCGTCTGGTCCGGGGTGTCGTGTCGGGTGGACGCCGGTTGGCGTAGACGCTCTCGGCAGGTATCTGGCCGATGGATATAGCGTGAATGTCGTGCAGATCGGCGGCGGCACGATATGGTGTGCAGGGAAGATGCCGCCGTCGGACGGCGCGCCGCCGGCAACAAGTCCGCCAACTCAGACACAATTACCGGCACCGCAGCAGCCGCCAGCAGCCGCGGCAACTGCGCCGGATGATCAGCGTCCAGACGAGGTTGTGGTGATCCTCGACCTGGCCCAGGCGCCAACAGCAGAAGCCCAGATCGCCCAGCAGTATAATCTGGTGCAGCTCGACGGCGAGGCGAACCAATTGCTGCAGGCGCGGGTTCAGCGCTATCGTATTCCGGACGGCCGGACGGTTGCTGCCGTGCTGGCCCAGATACAGGGCGATGCACGCATCCTTCTCGCGCAACCAAACTATCTTTACCGCACCCTGAGCGATGGCCGGAGCTCGCCTCTGGCAAAGCTGCAGTACGCCGTCGCCAGCCTGAGAATTGTGGAGGCGCACTCGCTTTCCAGGGGAGAGCGGGTGAGGGTTGCGGTGATCGATACGGGAATGGATCACAGGCATCCCGATCTGGCAGGGTCGATCGCAGCGAGTTTCGATGCGGTGAAGGATGGGCCGTCTACTTTTGGCGAGCACGGTACGGCGGTGGCCGGAATTATCAGTGCACGGCTCATGATTTTGGGCGTGGCGCCGCGTGCCAACCTGCTTGCTGTGAGGGCATTCCGGCCGGAGGGTTCAGCGGCGGGTCTCACAACCTCGAAGATTCTGCTGCGAGCGCTGGACTGGGCGGCAGCGAACGGCGCCAGGATATTCAACCTCAGTTTTACCGGGCCGCAGGACGAGGCCGTCAGGCGCAGCATCGTTGCTGTTCAGAGGCGGGGCTCGATCCTGGTGGCGGCGGCCGGGAACGGCGGGGCGAGGGCGCCGGTGGCTTATCCGGCCGGCTATCCCGACGTGATCGCGGTGACGGCGACGGATGCCAGCGACAGGCTTTATGACAAGGCCAACCAGGGTGGCTACATCGCCTTGGCGGCACCCGGCGTGGATATCCTGACGCTCGCGCCGGATGGCGGCTATCGCATGCAGTCCGGCACCTCGTTCGCCGCTCCGCACGTGAGTGGCGTCGTGGCGCTGATGATGCACCTCAATCCGGGGCTCGAGGCGCAGGCGGTCCGCGCGTTGCTGGCGCGGGCCACGCTCGATCTCGGGGCGCCGGGGCTGGATGCGCAATTCGGTGCGGGCCGGGTCGATGCCAAGGCCGCGGTGGAGGCGGCAGCCGCGTCTGCGCGGAGTAAGGCGCCTCGATAGCCGACGCAGAGCAGCCGGTTGCGAGGGCTGCCACCGCGCGAGGCTGCGGGGGCGTCATAGAAGGCCGGCATCACCCAGGCTGGCGGCCGGGGCTACTTGCGTTTTGGCGGCAACAGCATCTGGCGCAAGCGGTCGACCTTCTCCTGCTGTGTGGCCTGAATGCGTGCGACAAGCTCGGCAATGGCCTGGCCCGAGAGGGGGCTGATGTCCATCTTAATGCGCTTGGCGTCGGCGACGTACTGCGGGTCCTTCATTGTCGCGTCGAATGCATCCCGTATCGCCTTGACGCGGTCTGCGGGAACATCGGGCGGCAATGTCAGTGGACGGGCGAATGCATATTTGAGTGTGTAGAAGCGCCACAGATCCTTGTCAGCCTCGCTCGGCACGACCTCGAGCGCGGTCGGAATGTCCTTGATCAGTGGGTGGCGTGTCGTGCCGTATTGCAGGAGGATGCGAACCTTGTTCTCTTTCAAAAGATGCGGGCGGCTGACTGTCAGTGTCGAGAGGCCGCTCGAGTTGGCCTGGATCTCGCCGCGCTCCATCGCGATGTAGAGACTGTTCTGGCCCTTGTAGCCGGTCACGATGTCCATCCTGGTGCCGGCTGTCTTGTTGAGCAAGGTCTGCAACGTATACGCATCCGCTGCCGGAGATGTCGCGCCCACCACAACCTTGTTGGTCTTAAGGTCGGTCCAGACCTTCGCAGGGGCGGTGTGCCAGACGAACAGGATCTGCGGCTCCTGAATGGGCGAGCCGACCCAATTGAACTTGCTGACATCGAACTTGATGTTGCTGCCGTCCTTCGACAGCAACCTGAGGCGAGGCTCGAGCGGCACATTGTTGTTGGGCATGCCGATCGCCGTGCCATCCCGCTTGGCGACATTGTAGAGCCAGTTGGTCATCAGCATGCTGGCGGCGCCGGGCATATTGCGCACGACAACGTTTGGATTGCCGGGAATGTGGCGGCCGATGTGCTGGGCGACCGCTCGTCCTGCGAGGTCATAGCCACCGCCGGCGGCGGCGCCGATAACGATCTCGACGGTTTTGCCTTTGAAGAAATCTGACAGCGATTGTGCTCGCGCGTGGGGCGCCAGTGCGGCGGCAAATCCTGCAAGCGTGACCGCATAGGCCATGGCGTTACGAAATTTCATCGCTTCTTTCTCCTCCCATTATCACCGTGGCCACCGATGTTTCTGTACTCGGTCCTTGCTAATCAGCGAGCGAGGCGAGCAGCCTGCCGTGACCGGTGATCCGATCCGTGATCTTGAGCGCCTTGAACGCCACATAGAAATTGGCGTGCGTATAGGAGACAACGGGCACACCGCAGTCGCGCTCCAGCGCATCCACGCATTGTGCCGCCTGCCACTGCGGGCAGGGCAGATATAGCGCGTCTGCGGTCGTGGCCTTCTCCATGACGCTGCGCGCGAACCGGTAGATCTCGACGGGTGGCACCTTCTGCAGGTCCTTGAAGCCGATATCCATGCCCTGGGTAAAAGCGATCTCGAAGCCGTTTTGTCGAAGATAGCCGGCCATGGCCTCGTCGTGCCTGGGGGGATAGGGCGATGCGATGGCGACTCGCCTGGCGCCGATGGCGCGCAGGCCCTGCATGCCGGAGCGAACGCCGGTTGTTCCCGGTACACCGGAAGCCGCCTCGATATCGCGTACGATGGCGGCTTCGTAGTCGCCGCCACGTGCGACGACCAGTGGGCCACCGCCATGCACCACGAAGTCGACACCGCGCGAGCCGAGGTATCGTGCTGCGTCAGCGACTTGCGCCAGTCCCTTCTCGAACTCGTCCGGCCGCCAGTCGTCGATGTTGCATGTGACGCCGACCAGGCCAATGCCTTCGGGGGCGAAGCGGTAGAACTCGTAGGCCAGGACCTCGATCACTGTCGGTGCGATGTAACCGATGCGCCGTCGCCAACCGAACATGCCGTGCCGTCCTCTGTTCAGGAGCAAAACCACTGGGGCCATCACTGGGCCCCAAGTCAAGCACACTGCCTAGCCTGCCGCAATGCAGACGTGCGTCGGTATCGCGGGTGTGACGGTTTGAGGTGAAACGTGATTTCATTCTTTGTTCGTCCGGCTTGACATCTGCCAACCCGAGCGACGACACTCGATTTCAATACCGGCAGATCGGAGAGCCGGGAGGTGACAGGAAACGCACATCTGGAAGCGCTCGTCTTCGCCGACGACGCAGAGGGGAGCCGAGTATGTCTGCCGCTGCTATGCAAACCACCATTTTTCGAGCCTGCTGCGTGATTGCCACTGCTCTTTTCCTGGTGCCGCTTCCGGTGGTGTCGCAGGCGGCGCGGGCCCAGACATTCGAGTTTGCGATCTGGTATTCCGACCGCGATTTCTATGCCGATCACGTTCGCAAGTGGGTTGGCGACATCGAGAAGGCGACGGAGGGCCGGGTCAAGATCAAGCTGCATTACTCCGGCGCACTGGTGCCGGCGAAGGAAACCGTCAATGCAGTGCGCAGTGGAGCTGCGGGCGGTGGTACAACCTCCATCAGCTTCCTGGCGGGCATGTTCCGGCCGTTGTCCTACATGGAGCCGCTGCTCTGGGTGCCGGCGGATCCGAAGGTCGCAACAGAGACGATGCGCAAGATTTTGCCGCACGCCCGGGCACTGATGGAGACGCGCGGGTTGAAACTGATGTTCGCCTTCCCTTCGGCTGGTCTGGTCACGAACTGCATCAACGGTCACGTCAAGACGCTGGCGGACTGGAAGGGCAAGAAGGTGCGGGCGGCCGGCCGCTGGCAGGGCATCCAGCTGCGGGCAGTGGGGGCAGCTCCGGTCGCGATCGACCCGGGCGAAGTCTATATCGCGCTGCAGAACAAGACCGTGGACTGCATGATGTTCCTGGCGAATCTGACGCTCTCGGCCAAGATCCAGGAGGTGGCGCCCTATATCACCTATTGGCGTGATGGGGCCAATGCGTCGGCCTACTATTTCAATCTCGATCAGTGGAACAAGATTGCGGCCAAGGATCAAAAGGCGATCCAGGACATTTCTGATCGCGTCGTGGGGGAGACGGCGCCAAAGCTGGTCCAGATGCAGCTCGATTCGATCAAGGCGCTGGAGAAGGCGGGTGCGAAGGTCTACATGGCGACGGATAAGGAGATAGCCGAGTTCAAGCAGGCGACCATGGCCGTCTGGGATGACGTGAACAAGATTGCGGGGCCGGCCGGCAAGCCGATTGCTGACGTCGTGCTGCCGCTGCAGAAGTAATGGCGGGTGGGTCAATGAGCAGTTCGACAAGCCCGCGTGGCGGTCCTGGCTGGCTGCTTGCGCTGGAGGCGTTCACGCGGGCGGTCAACCGGGTGTTCGCCGGCATCGCCTGCATTCTGGTCATTGTCATCATGACGATGATCGTGGTGGCGGTGTTCTATCGCTATGTCCTGCATGATCCGATCGCCTGGGTGCTGGATGTCACCATCTTCATACTGTCGTTCGTGTTCTTCCTGGCGGTGGCGCCGGCGCTGGAGAGCGGCAGTCATATCGAGGTCGATCTGTTCGATCCTCTCGTGCCGCCATCGGCCAGGAAGGCGCAGCGGCTGATCGGCAAGGCACTGACGCTGATCTTCGCGGTGGTCTTCTTCTGGTTCGTGCTGCGCTATTTCATCGAGATTGTCGAGACGGACGAGCTGTCTTTCACGATGGTCACGATACCCCTGAAGTACGTCTACTGGATCGGGCCAGTCGGCGCCTTCGAGTTCCTGCTGACTGCAATTGCTCTGTTCGGGCGGTTCTGGGTTGATCCGCTGCCGGAGGAAGAGGCTGGGACGGCAGCGACAGCACACTGAGCGGCACTACTTTCGCCGGCATCCGTGCCGCGTGACTGGCACGACGAAATCGGAGCGCAGACATGGCAGCGTTCGGCAGTTTCGGCATCTTCCTGGTATGCCTGCTGATGCTGCTGGCGACGCGCGCGCCGGTCGGCATCGCGCTGGGTACAGTGGCGATGATCGGAACTGCGGTGTTCGTCTCGCCGTCGGCGGTGAGCCAGCTGGCGTCGTCGGCGTTCTCGCTCTCGAGCAATTTCATTCTGGTCGTGGTGCCGCTGTTCATTCTGATGGGGGAGGTTCTATCGGCCACGGGGATTGGTGCGACCTTGTTCCGTGCGGCCGAGCTATGGTTTCGCCGGGTGCCCGGCGCGCTGGCTGTCGGAACCGTGTGGGCGTGCGCCATCTTCGGGTCGGTGTGCGGCTCGAGCCCGGTGACCGCGACCACAATCGGCTCGATGGCCATTCCGGAGATGGTGAGGCGAGGCTACAACAAGTCGCTCGCCCTGGGGGCTACGGCAGCTGGTGGTACGCTCGGCATTCTGATTCCGCCGAGCATCTCCATGATCGTCTATGGCGTGATCACGGATACCTCGATAGGCCACCTCTTCATGGCCGGTATCGTGCCGGGCCTGCTGCTGGCGACGCTGTTGTCGCTGACCATCGTCGCGATGGTTATTCGGAATCCGACATGGGCGCCGCCGGTGACAGAGGTTCCGGCGCCGATTGAGAAGTGGAAGGCGCTTGCGGCGGTGATGCCGGTGCTGCTGCTGGCGGCGCTGGTGATCGGTTCAATCTATTCGGGGGCGGCGACACCAACGGAGGCGGGCGCGGTGGGTGCTGCGGGTGCGCTGGCGATTGCGTTCGGCATGCGCCGGCTGACGTTCGCGGTGCTGACGCACAGTCTGCAGAAGACAATTCGCACGACGGCGATGTTTCTGCTGCTGCTGACCGGCGGGCTGTTCAGCTCCTACCTTCTGGCACGACTGGGGATTCCGCAGGCGATGTCGGATTTTCTGACGGGGCTGCCGTTGCCGAGCTGGGCGATAATGGCGATCATCAACATCACGCTGCTGATCCTGGGGATGTTCATGGATCCGGGCAGCATCGTGGTCATCGTGATCCCGATATTCATCAAGACGATCGTCAACCTGGGCTACGATCCGGTCTGGTTCGGTGTGGTGGTGACGATCCAGTCGGAGATTGCAGCGATCACTCCGCCTGTCGGATTCAATCTGTTCGTCCTCAAGTCCGTCGTGCCAGGTGTCCAGCTGCAGGATGTGGCGCGAGGCTCTGTGATATTCGTGATCCCGATGCTGATTGCCATCGTGATCCTCACGGCGTTTCCCCAGATCGCTCTCTTCCTTCCGCAGCTTCTATTGGCAAAGTGATGGCTGGCTGCCGGCACTGAGATGGGACCTGAACATGGCACACACGACGGAGATCGAAGTGCGGGGCCGCAAGGTTGCGGTGATCGAGGACGGGAGCGGTCCGCCCCTCGTCTATCTGCACGGCATTGCCGACGTGCATGGCGTGGCCGGTGAGCTGCTGGGGTTTCATCGGGCTGTGGCGCAGCAGCGGCGACTGATTGCGCCGGCGCATCCCGGCTGCAATGGCTCCGATGAGCTGACCGACGGAAACAAGGTCGAAGACTTTCTGTTCCACACTTGCGAGGTGCTCGATGCCCTGGGGCTCGATCGCGTCGACGTCGTGGGGCATTGTGTCGGCGGGTGGCTGGCGGCGGAGCTGGCAGTTCGTCACCCGGAGCGCGTGAACCGGCTGGTGCTGTTGGGTGCGACCGGACTATTCGTTCCGGGCCAACCGATTGCGGATGTGTTCATGCACTCGCAAGCCGATCGCGGCGTGAGTCTGGCGACGTTGCGGCGCATGCTGTTTTGCTCGGCAGAGGCGCCGGCGGGGCTGCGCTACTTTCCCGACGGACGCTGGGATGTCGATGAGGGCACGCGCCGCTATGCGATGTTGCGCTTTGCGTCAGCGATCGGCTTCCGGCCGCCCTATCTCTACAACAGACCGTTGGTCGACAGGCTCTATCGGGCGGGTATGCCGGCTCTGGTCGTGTGGGGGAGCGAGGACGGCATGGTGCCGGTGGCTCACGGCGTGGCCTACGCCGGGAAACTCGGGGGCGCCTCGCCGCTGGTGCAGATCGAGGGGGCTGGTCATGCCGTTCACGTCGAGCGCCCAGAAGCGGTTTCAGATGTGGTCGGAGCTTTTCTTGGCCGCTGACGGGGTTGTGTCACACGTGCCCGTATTTGCCGGCTGAACCGCGAAGGATGCGAGAAATGTCCAAGCCCGTTAATCTGTACTGCTGGCACTTCATGTCCTATCCGCATCTGCCGGCGGATTTCGACGAGAGGTACGACACCGGCTGGATCACGGTACCGAACAGGCTATGGGATCGGGAGAAATCGAAGGGCCTGCTCAACGAGTACATCGATCAACTGGCGTATGCGGATACATTGGGTTTTGACGGGATGGTGCTGAACGAGCATCACCAGAACATCTACGGCCTGATGCCGTCGCCGAACATCATCGCTGCTGCCCTGACGCAGAAGACATCCGTGGGAAAGATCGTGGTCCTGGCCAATCTGTTGCCGTTGCATGGCAATCCGCTGCGGGTGGCTGAGGAGTATGCCATGCTCGACAACATGTCCAACGGGCGCGTGATCGCAGGCTTTGCCCCAGGTGGCGGACAGGAGACGTTTAACTACAATACGCCTGCGGCGATCCAGCGGGAGCAGTTCTGGGAAGCGGTGGAGTTGATCCATCAGGCATGGACGCGCGAAGGTCCGTTCACGTTCGAGGGAAAGCACTATCCTTTGCGCTACGTGAATCCGTGGCCGCAGCCGACGCAGCTACCGCATCCGGAGGTGTGGATACCTGGCTCGCAGTCTACCGAGACGATGCGCCAGATCGCCAGGCGCGGGTACTGCTATTTCCTGTCGTCGCGGGTGCACGGCGGCGCCATCGCGAGGGTGCGCGATCACTTCGGCCAGATCCTCGAGGAGGCCGGCGACAGCTACCAGCCGTTCCGCATGGGAATCCTGATGTCGGTCTACGTCGGAGAAACCGACGAGCAGGCGCGGATCGAAGCGCATGAAGGTGTCTGGTATTTCCTGAAGAATTGCCTGAAGGGGCATTTGCGGAACTTCGAAGGGCGTTCGCTGACATCGGGTCCGGGGGTGCCGAATATGGCGGTGCCTGATTTCAGACGACTGCTGGAGAATGCAACACCTGGGAGGGCGATGTTGGGTGATGTGGAGGATTGGGCAGCCCTGCAGAAGGCGCAATCGATCGTTGTTGGAAGTCCGGAGACCGTATACAGACAGATCATCGATCTGATTGCCGAGGCGCGTGCGGGTAATCTGCTGATCCAGTTCCACATGGGGAACATGCGTGATGATCTGGCCCGCAAGAGCATGCGCTTGTTTGCGACCGAGGTTGCGCCACGTTTGCGGGCGGACTCTTCGGAGATATTCGCGTCCCACTATCCAGCGCTGGCAGATGCCGGGTAAATGCCCATCGGTGGCAGCTCCACAAGGCGGAAAGTTCTTGTTCCGTACCGGGAAAGGCGGCCGGGCGGATTGATTCGTCTTGGCCGTCGCCGAGGCCCGTTGTGAACATCACTATTTCGGCCGCCATCGTGGCCTCTGGCGGATCCAGCACTGATTCCCATAGCGGATTGGCGTTGCGAGCCTGGTGGCGGTAGGCCTGTGGTGAGGGCGATTG
Organism: uncultured Alphaproteobacteria bacterium; assembly: GCA_963825625.1. Classification (GTDB taxonomy): domain Bacteria; phylum Pseudomonadota; class Alphaproteobacteria; order Rhizobiales; family Hyphomicrobiaceae; genus CAMDPA01. The sequence goes on from CAWGUF010000019.1 coordinate 360,546, forward strand.
CACGCCCAGACTGCGCTTGTATGACGTTTACGTGACTGGCGCTCTTGTCCGTTCGCGGAGCAGGTTGGAGAGAGGTTTGCCTGGCGGTACGCAGCGAGCGGGAAGGCTGGCAAGCCTCGCGGGTGATTGGACGTAAGCATAACCGGGGAGGTGGATAGCGTGGGGTGCAGTAACGATTGACGGGTGCCGGAATTTGTACTATCCATTTTATAAATGAAGTGAAGAAAAATCATCAAGCAACTGTAACACCACAGAATTCTTCGTCTTGGTGACAGGGCGCGGGCCGGGCGGAGGCTGTCCGGTTCCGCGGGTGTGATTGTGTCGTGTGTGGCGGGAACATGATATCGCATTGTGCCGGTCCGTTTACCGGGTCTGCGCTGCTGAGCGTCGGCACCGTGATCGCGGCAGCATTCCGCACACAGCTGGCATTAGATCCGCGCGCACCGGCGGCGTCGCCTCTCCTCCTTTCGCCTGAAACGTTGCCGGCACCGCTCGCGTGTCCGATAGCGTTGTCGTTAGTTGGGCGGCATCGGGTTTTCCGGCACGGCATTTGCATCTGAGCGCCGTAAGGTTGGCCCCGGCAGGGGCAAGGATTTCAATCCCAGCGGCTCGGGGCACCCCGAGTGCGGTAGCTATTGACTAGCAGCTGTTGACTTCCGGCGATCACTTCTCGTTGGCGTTGGCACCCGGGGCGTCGGCACTCGGCGGACCGCGTGTATCGGGCAAGTGGTGTCGAGTGTCAGGCCAGTGCAACAACTCGGGCGTCAGTCGACCATGGTCCAGTACATCCCTCTCATCCTATTCACCGTGCTGACCAATGCGATAGCCCAGATCATGCTCAAGAAGGGGATGTTGGCCGTAGGACCGATTTCCCTGGGCTCTAGCTCGGTGATCACCACTACGCGCTCGATCGTGTTCGAGCCGTTCGTGTTTGCCGGCCTCTGCGTGTTCGTAATCAGCATGGCCTCGCATCTGTATGTGCTCTCGAAGGTCGAGTTGAGCTTTGCCTATCCGTTCCTGAGCCTCGCCTATGTCGTGGTGCTGGCCTACGCCTTTTTCGTGTTCAACGAGAATGTAGGCATGCTGCGTGTAGCGGGCGTCGGACTCATCTGTATCGGGACCTTGCTGGTCGCAAAAAGCTGATGCTTTCGCATTCGTCCGGGCAGGGATGCCGGGCGTGGTGTGCTGCGCGGCTGTCTCGATGGGAATTGGGCGGGCAGACCGCCTGCCTGATTCTCGCCGGCACAGCAAAGAAGCCAGAGAAAATTCGTCCTTACAGAGAGCCCCAGTGATCTCCAGTGATCTGCAGTGATCCTGGAACGCCGGTGAGGAAAGCCACGGGCGGTGTCGGGCCGCGCTGCGAGAGGCTCAAGGCACGGGCAGTTGTCCTGCGGCGTGCTGCGGCAAAGACCGACGGATTGATTGGGAACAGCGTGACAGCAGGGCTGCGCCTAATGGTGTTCGGCGTGGAAGTCACGCAGCAGCATTGAAATATCAGGTGAGGCATGCCGAGCGGGACGTTGTTCCGGACGGACATCTATGAGTGAGAAAGGTAAGCAGGGTATGAGACACGTCATTATCGGCGGAGATGGTTTCGTCGGCTGTCATCTGGCGCGCGATCTGGCACAGATGGGCGAGGAGGTGATTGTTGCCGACCTGCAGCAATCGGCTCCCGAACTGCATGATCACGTCCGGTTCGAGAGGCTCGACCTGACAGATGACGAGTCGGTGGCCCGTTTCGACTTCCGTGCGGATGACATGGTCTACAACCTTGCAGCGCGCATGCTGAGCCCTATTCTACCGCGTGCTGAGCGGTACGATTTCTTCTGGCCGGTGAATTATCAAGGCGTCGAGCGCGTTCTGCGCCGGATGGAAGAGGTGGGCTGCTCCCGGTATGTGCAGTTCACGACCGACATGGTCTATGGGCACACGGTCATTGTTCCCACCCTGGAAGACCATCCCACGGCTCCAATCGGTGAATACGGGGCGAGCAAGCTGGCTACGGAGCAATTGTGCGAGGAGTACCGCAGGAAGGGAATGAATGTTTCCATCTTCCGCCCCCGCCTCATCATCGGACCAGGACGGCTTGGCATTCTCGAGAAGTTGTTCGTGCTGGTCGACAATAACCTGCCTGTGCCGATGATCGGCCTCGGCCGCAACCAATACCAGTTCATCTCCGTATACGATTGTGCCAGTGCGGCAAGGCTGGCGTGGCAGAACGGGGTGCCGAACGGAAACTACAATCTGGGCTCGAAGAATCCTCCGACCGTGCGCGAGTTGCTCTCGCGTCTCATCAAGGAAGCCGGAAGCTACTCGGTGCTGGTGCCAACATGGGCGCCGATGGTCAAGCGGACACTCGACGTTCTCGACTGGATCAACATGCCGCTGATGGATCCGGAGCAGTACCAAATCGCGGACGAGGTCAGCATCCGCGATACCTCGGCAGCAGAGCGCGATCTGGGTTGGCGCCCAACGGCGGGGGATGTGGACATGCTTCTTGCTGCGTATGCGTATTATCGCAAACAGAAGGTGCGAGTTGGCGGGGTGATGGCGACAGAGGAAACGGCGCTACCGACCAAGCCGACGTCTGCGCAAGGATAAGGCAACTATCGGACATAACTGGGGGTATCAATGGCAACGCCTGCTTTGAGCGCGGCGGAGGCCGCGCGTGAATTCAAACGGCCGCAGCTGCTGTCCGTGGATGACGCGTGCCAGCTGTCGTTGGCACGCGTCACGGAGATGTTCTCTGAGCATCTCAATCCGGGGCAACTGCATTTCATGAAGCTGCTTGGCTTCGACAAGGTGCTGATCGAAAAAGCGGAGGGGATGCACTACGTCACGGCGGACGGCCGCCGGATACTGGATTTCTTCGGCGGGTTCGGATCACTTGCGCTTGGTCATAACCATCCGCGGATCATAGCCGCCCGTCAGAAGTTCCAGGCAGAGAAGCGCCAGGAAATAGCGATCGCGTTTCTGTCGCAATATGCCAGTGCACTTGCGCACAACCTTGCGGAGATCTCGCCGGGCTCACTGAGCATGGTATTTCTCGGCTCATCGGGAAGCGAGGCGATGGAGGCGGCTCTCAAGGTCGCCGAGAAGGCGCAAGGGCCGTCTCGCTCAAAGATCGCCTATGCGACGAATGCGTTCCATGGCAAGACCAAGGGTGCACTTTCGGTTACGGATTCGACGCTTTATCGATCCGGGTTTCGCCTGTGCGAAAACACGGTCCGAGTGCCGTTCGGCGATATCGTCGCGATGCGCGAAACGCTGAGGGCGGATCGTGAAATCGGGAGCGTGGTGCTGGAGACGATCCAGGGCGGCGGTGGCATCGTGGAGGCGCCTGCCGAGTACTGGCCGCAATTGCGGGCGCTTTGCGACGAGTTGGGGGTACTCTGGATCGCGGACGAAGTACAGTGCGGTTACGGGCGCACCGGGCGGTTCTATGCGTTCGAGCATTATGGGGTGGTACCGGATGTGACGGCGCTCGCCAAGTCGATGGGCGGCGGCAAGTGCGCGATGGCTGCGATGATCGCCAGTCGCGACGTCTACATGAAGGCCTATGGCACGCCGGCTACTGCGCTCATTCACGGGCCGGCGACTTTTGGCGGCATCGGTGAGAGTTGCGTTACCGCGATCGAGGCGCTGAACGTTCTTTATGATGAAGATCTCATGGGAAATGCGACGCGTGTCGGTGGGGTACTCATCACCGGGCTTCGCCATCTTCAGTACAAGTATCCGAGCATCATAAAAGACGTCCGCGGGCGCGGGTTGATGATCGGTCTTGAGTTCAACGACATCAGCCAGACTTTGCCGTTCGGTTTGCGGCATGCGGTGTCGCTGCTCGATGGCAAGCTGAAGGGCAGCTTGTGCGGGTTTGTGGGCAGTCTTCTGCTGCGCGACTACAACATCCTGGTGGCGTTCACGGAATACAATCGCAATGTAATCCGGCTCGAGCCGCCGCTGATTGCGTCGCATGAGGACGTGCATGTGCTTCTTTCCGCGCTGGATGATCTGTTGAGCCGCGGCGTGACCGGGATCGTCAGGGATTTCATTTCGGGGCTGGCGCGGCGGTAAGTGTGTCGCTCGTCGCATATGGATGCGGGCGGTGGATATGAGGGTGCACGCACTTCGGGTCCACGGCTGCGGTATGGGCAGGGTGGCGGAGGACCGGGTCAGTCCTTTTTGTCCCGAGATCAGGCGATCGTCCCAGATCGGTTTGTAGCGGCGGCTGTCGCCGACACGAATGCGGCTGCAGCGAAATAAACTGACGAACCGCGCTTCGCTGCAGCGTTGTCATTGGCCCGGAGCATTCGTGTGCGCCGCCGATAGTACGGCTGCGCGCGGTGGTGGATCCGGGTCGATATTCCTCCGTCGAAACGAGCACTATCAGAACGATGTCCTCTCCTATCGGTAGACTTCCCATTAGTCCGCGCGACCGCGAGGTTTCGGCCAAAATCGGGGGCGAAGCTCCGATCGGCGTTGCTGTGCATTCGCCCGCGGCGAATGACACGGTGGATCTGGATAGTGGCCGTCCGCTCGTTGTCGAGTTGGACGGTGTTCTGATCAGGACGGAGGTGGCGCACGAGACGCTGCTCGATGGAGTTCGGTCGAACCCTCATCTGGTATGGAAGTTGCCGTTCTTGTTGTGGTCGGGGCGGGCTGCGACCGTGGTGTACCCGACCGGCGGTCTGGACACGGATGTGGAGAGGTGGCCGGTTGACGAGCAGGTTATCGATTTTGTTCGCAGTGAGGCTCGGGGGGGCCGTAAAGTTGTTCTTCTCAGCTCGGCGGATGCTTCGATGCTGGAAGCGGTTGCCGCGCGGTTCGCGTTCATCAGCGAGACCATCACCGTTGACCATGCCGGCAGGATTGATGGATTTCCGTGGACTGAGGTGTTGTCCGATCGGTTCCCTGGCGGTTTCGATTACGTCGGCAAGAAGGGCTCCGACGTAGCCATCTGGCGGTTGGAGGGTGAAGTTGCGCGTGGCGATGGCGGCGCAGTCACCGGTGCCAAACTGGGCTCGTTCGAAGCCAGCGGCAGCGAATTCGTGGCCGTGCTGTCCCGTCGGCCTGCTCAGTTCAAGACACTGCGCCGGGCATTGCGCCTCCACCAGTGGGCGAAGAACTCGCTTATTTTTGTGCCTCTGCTGCTCGGGGGGCTGGCCGGGGACCCGCAGTCCTGGCTCATCGCTCTGGTGGGTTTTCTTGCGCTCGGGCTGGTGGCTTCTGCCACCTATATCGTGAACGATCTTTGGGATCTGACCAGCGATCGGCGCCATTGGTCGAAATGCGCGCGGCCGATTGCGAGTGGGGAGCTTGCGATCTCGTCGGCGGTAGTTCTGGCATTGGGCGGTCTGACTTTGGGGCTGGGCATCGCTGTTGCGCTGGGTCCACGTGCGATCGGATTGATCGGGGTCTATCTCGTAATGACGCTTGCTTATTCGTTCTACATGAAGCGAATTCCGGTGCTGGATGTTTTGGTCCTAGCCGGACTTTTCACATTGCGTATTGGTATCGGCATGGCGTTGGTCGATGCCAAGTTGTCCCATTGGCTGCTTGTATTCTCGATGTTTGTCTTCGTGTCGCTTTCCACGGCAAAGCGCCACTCGGAGATCCTGAGATTGGCCGAGAACGGAAAGACCTCCGCGGAGGGGAGGGGCTATCTGCTCATGGACGCACCGCTGACGCTTGCACTCGGACTGGCCTCGATGCTGGGGGCTGTCCTGATCATGACGCTATATCTCATTGAGGATGCGCTTCCGTTCGGCTTCTACAGAAATCCGGCTTTCCTCTGGTTTTTTCCACCGATCCTGTTCTTGTTCCTGGGGCGGATCTGGCTGTTGTGTCAGCGCGGACAGCTGAATGACGATCCAGTTGAGTTTGCGATAAAGGACCGGGTCAGTCTGTCGCTCGGGTGCGGGATGGCGGTCAGTTTTTTTGCTGCTGTGGTTCTGCCCAGCTTGCTGTGAAATTGCGCATCAGAGAAGTCTGATGGTCTGGTTGGGCGTCCGTCAGTGAGCGTTTGATTTGATGCGGGCGAGGCGTGGTGGGATGATTGAGGCGGGCAGTTGCAGCAGTTTGGATCCGTGAGGGTTCGTCTGGGCTTGCCTGCGTGCCGAACCATTCTGTTTCCGGTTCGGTTCTGGGGGGAACATGGAGAAGTTGTTCTCGGCGAGGGCCAATACGTTGCCCTGGGGGCGAACGCCCAGGCGGGTGCAGCATGTCGCTACGCCGCACTCAGCCAAGGAAATCGCTGCAGCAATCAGAGCGAGGTCGGGGCGGCCAGTGCTGCCGGTGGGGTTGATGCGCTCGTATGGAGACAGCGTGCTCAATTCCGGCGGTGGCCTGATCGATATGACAGGTATCAATCGCATCATCAGTCTCGATACGCAGAATGGTGTGCTGCGGGCCGAGGCTGGAGCGACGATGAACGACATCTTGAGGGCTGTCGTTCCGCTTGGGTTGTTCCTGCCGGTGGCTCCGGGAACGCGCTTTGTGACGCTGGGCGGTGCGGTTGCCAACGATGTGCACGGTAAGAACCATCATTGGGCCGGAACGTTCGGTGGCCATGTGCGGCGGCTCAGCCTGTTGCGCTCGGACGGTGCGAGCGAGGTGGCACCGGACGATAGTGCTGATGTGTTCGCGGCGACTGTGGGTGGCATCGGTCTGACGGGGATCATCGAGTGGGTCGAGGTCCAGTTGCGTCCCATAGTCAGTTCGCAGATTGATGGAGAGCTGATACCTTTCTCCAATCTCGAGGAGTTCTGGAGCCTGGCTCAGGAGTCGAGCGAAACGCATGAGCATACGGTAGCCTGGATCGATTGCATGGGCAAAGGCGAGGCCGCCGGACGGGGCATTTTTTCACGGGGGAATTGGAGCAAGGAAGGCGTGCTGGTTCCCAATGCGGCGGCACCGCGGCTGGCGATGCCGTTTGAAGCTCCGAGCCGACTGCTCAACCGCACGACCGTGAGTCTGTTCAATCAGTTCTACTATGCGATGCAGAAGCGCAAGGCGGGTGCGGCCCGCCAACATTATTCGTCATTCTTCTTTCCCCTCGACAATGTCGCCAACTGGAACCGGTTTTATGGTCGGCGCGGTTTCTGGCAATATCAGTGCGTCGTTCCGCCAGAATCTATGCGGCGAGCGATACCCGCGTTGCTGAATAAAATTTCGATTGCGGGCGAGGGCTCCTTTCTGGCCGTGTTGAAGACGTTCGGGACGATCGAATCGCCCGGGTTGTTGTCGTTTCCCATGCCGGGTGCAACCTTGGCGCTCGATTTTCCGAACCGCGGTGAAGAGACGTTGCGGCTGCTTGCGAGCCTTGATGCGATTGTCAAGGAGGCCGGGGGACGCCTCTACGCCGCCAAGGACGGGCGCATACCTGCGGAGATCTGGCAGGCCGGTTATGCCCGTCTACCGGATTTCGCAAAATTTGTAGATCCTGCCTTTGCATCGGATTTCTGGCGGCGCGTTGTGGGATGATGATTGCGCAGGGTCGTTGCCTGGGCGGTTATGGTGGCCCGCTGATCGTGCGTTAGTCTGACAAAGCGGAGTTGGTTCAACCGGCGCACCACCCAGGTGTGGCCGGGTTTCGGTGCTTGTATCGTCAGTGATGCTGATCAGTTGCGGAACTGTATGGCAACTCGTGTTTGCCGAAATTGTCACATCGCCGGCAGTTGCGAGGATCGCGCGGTGATCAGACTGCGACGAGGTCGTGTTCGGACACGCTCACCTTGACGGACCGCATCAACATATCCAGCAGGACCGATACCCGCTCCTTCTCGTTGAGGCCGAGGATGGTTGCCGTGAGGCCTTCGAATGGGCCGCCGGCTATGCGGACCCGCTGGCCGGCAATAAAGGGGCGCTCGGGCTGAGCGATGGCGCCTTCGATCTCGCGGGCTTTCAGGGCGTCGATAAAGCGGCCGTTGAGAAGGCTCGGCTGGTCGCCGCAACGAACCAGGGTACGGACGCCGAGGGTGGACAGGATCGGTCGCCAGCGGTCGATATCAGCGCGTACGAAGATGTAGCCGGGAAACAGGGGGCGCAGCTGCTCGCTCTCGCGACGCGCGTGGCGGATCAGTTTCCTGATCTGAGGGCAGTACGGTTCGAAGCCCTGTCGCGCCAGATTCGTTTGCGCCAGCAACTCACGATGAGGATGGGTGCTTACGACGGCCCACCCTTGATCGGCCGATTTTATATCAGCATGTTGCATCGTTTTTCTGTTGTTCCGGGCGAGGAAAAGGACAGAGTCCTTTGATCGCCTGTTGGAAGCCGTTGTGCAATGGACGTCTGCCAAAAAGGTTAGCGCTGCAAGGCTAGCCGCGGTTCTGCTGCCCCATGCAGGTTTCGCGCCGGCAGCGGTTGTCCCGTTGACCGGTTCAAATCGAGTATGAATGCTGGGGTGCGGCAGGCTTGCGCCCTGGCCAAGGAGCAGGCGAGATGCCGCCGATCCTGACCAGATCCATTGTGGAATGGCGGATGGGGAGTCCGCACAACTGGCGTCCACGACGGTCCGCAGGCATCCACTAGATACGTGTCAAATCAGCTACTTGCTTGTTAATCCGTCCGCAATTGTCCTTAATTGGCCATCAAAATCCGGTATCTGTGCTGGGGACAGTGCTGGGGATGATGGAGCAAGGGACATGGCGCGATCGCTCAACAAGCTGACGGTGAGGAAAGCCGAGTCGCTGGCCGTATCGGGACGCCACGCGGACGGCGGAGGACTATATCTCGACATCACGTCGGCCGGGTCCAAATCCTGGGTGTTCCTCTATCGCAGCCCCGTTCACCGCACCGTCCGAAACGACAAGCCGGTCGGCCGCTCGCGGGAGATGGGGCTGGGGTCGTTCGGCACCGATCAGCGTGACCGGGTATCACTGGCCGCTGCCCGCACTCTTGCCGAGGACGCCCGCCGGCTGATCAAGGCTGGCCTCGACCCGCTCGATGAGCGCAACCGCCCCGTGCCGGTTTCTGTCCGCGTCCCGACCTTCGGCGATATGGCGGACCAGTACGTTGCCGCGATGGAAGGTCAGTGGCGCAACAACAAGCACCGGGCCCAATGGCGCATGACGTTGGAGGAGTACGCCAGGCCGCTACGGCCACTGCCGGTCAACGAGATCACCGTCGAGCACGTGCTGGCCGTTCTGAAACCGATCTGGCAGACGGTGCCGGAGACTGCGGGGCGCCTTCGAGGACGCATCGAGCGAGTCCTGAATGCCGCCAAGGCTGCCGGGCACCGGACAGGCGAGAACCCGGCGGCGTGGCGCGGGCATCTCGAGAACCTGCTACCCAAGCGCGACAAGCTGAGCCGCGGCCACCATCCCGCGATGCCTTGGGCCGACGTTCCAGCGTTCATCGTCAAGCTGCGCAAGCGCGAAGGCGTCGCGGCGCTCGCAGTCGAGTTCCTGATCCTGACGGCTGCTCGCTCGGGAGAGGTACGTGGTGCGCTTCGCGACGAATTCGACCTCGAAGCCAAGGTCTGGACGGTTCCCGGATATGACGAGGACACCGGCCGGCGGATGAAGGCCGGCCGTGACCATCGCGTGCCGCTCGTGCCGCGCGCCGTCGAGATCGTTAAGGAGCTGATGAAGCTGCCGGCCACGGAACTGGTGTTTCCCGGCCAACGCGCGGGCGCACCGCTTTCCGACATGAGCCTGTCGGCCGTCCTGCGTCGGATGAAGATCCCGGCCGGAGCCGCGTCGATACACGGCTTCCGATCGAGCTTCAAGGATTGGGCGAACGAGACGACGAGCTTCCCCAACGAGCTGTCCGAGGCCGCGCTGGCGCACGTCACCGGCGACAAGACCGAGCGCGCCTATCGCCGGGGCGATGCACTCGAGCGACGTCGGGAGCTGATGTTGGCGTGGGCGCGGTACTGCGACGGCGGCACCTCTAACGTGATCGCGCTTTCATCTGCAGTCAGCCACAAAGCTTGATGGAGTCCTCAAGTGGCCAAGGTCCCGTTCCAAGTCCGATCAGGCACCCCACCGGAGCCCGAGATAGACGAGAGCCACTTCCGTACGATCGAAGCCAACGTTCAGAGCTTCAAGAACTGGCAGGACTTCTCAGTCGATCCGAAAGTGCGGGAGGGAATCCGAGAGGCGACGCGCTGGTATTGCGTGCGCACCTTCATGGATGCCGAGAGTGCAACAGTCGCGGATGTCAAGCGGGCGATGAAGCTGCTCATCGCTAGTGCAGGGAAACTGGAAAAGACGGTTGAACTACTCACCGGCCGATCGAATCCTAAGAGTACAGTGATCAGCAGCTACCTCACCAAGCACGGATTCAATGATCTGGAAGGCCTGCTCTACCCATTGATGGGATTGAAGTTGTCCTGTGAGCGGGCAATTGCCGATGTCCGCAGGTATGAACGGAAGGGCCCCGATCCGGATAACGCCTTCGACAATCTAATTTGGACGTTGGCTGACATATTTGCAGAGAACTACGAAGTCCCCTCAACAAACTGGAGCAAGAACGGGGGGCGCAATTCTCCCTTCATGGCCTTCGCCTGGGGCATCTACACCAGCCTTCCGCACGGCGAGCCGAAACTCCGTCTCGACGCATTCCATGAGCGTGTCCACCGCGTGAACCAGAGGAGGAAACAGGTCAAGAAGCAGGCTAGGCAAGAGGCTTCTTGACCTGCCGATCAATAGAGACACGCTCGGATGCATGCCTGTAATTAGCTGCCATCAACGCAGCAGCACAGGGCGCTCCGATGGCAAATGCCACTTTCTCGGCCGAAACTGGCTCGCAAGACAAACTCGCCTATCAGGTCAATGAAGCGGCTCGGGCTAGTGGCTTGAGCCGAACGACGCTGTACGAGCTGATAAAGACAGGGCAGCTCAAGACCATAAAGGCCGCGGGGCGACGTTTGGTCTTGAAGTCCGATCTCGAGGCGTTTCTCGCCTCGTGCCGTGATGCCGCCTGAAGCAGCACCGCCGCCCTCGGTCAGCATCCGAGCAGCGGCGGCAAAATCCACATCGGCAACCCCAAGCTACCGACCATCAGAAGATACTCAGCAACGTAGCCGCGTTCAAGGCAAATGAGCCTTCCGGCGGTCGGTCTCACCAGAGATCGACATGACACCCGAACCCCAAATCACGCCGGCACCGTCGGCCGGCTCCTACCGACACCTCGCCCCGCTAAGCATCAACGGCGCCGTCGCGCTCGCCTTTGCCGCTGCGGGGATCCCCGTTTTCCCGGTTGCCGCATCGGGTCCGCGAGCGAAACAGCCGCTCACCGAGCACGGGTTTCACGACGCCACCACGGACCTCGATCAGGTGCGCCGCTGGTGGACGCGCTGGCCCGATGCGCTCGTGGGCATCCCGACCGGCCCCGCGAGCGGCATCTGGGTGTTGGATATCGACGGCGAGGCCGGTCGCCGCAGCCTCAATGCGCTGCTGGCTCGGCTCGGGCTCGACAGCATCGCCGATCTGACCCGCTGTGTCGTGCGCACGCCGGGCGGCGGCCTGCACCTGTACTTCCGCCTACAGGCGGGCGAGTGCCCGAGGAACCGGGCGCGTGACATCGGCGACGGGATCGACACGCGCGCCGTGAAGGCGGATGGCAGCGCCGGCGGCTACATCATCGCCGCGGGCTCCGTGCTTCCGGACGGCCGCCGCTATCAATGGGTCGACGCGGCCATGCTGGCGCCGATCGCCACGCCCGCTGACCCGTTCGGCAATGCATCGCCGGCACCGCACCGCCTGCTCTATCTCGCCACCTTCAACGACACTGAGCGCGCGGTCATCAAGGCGTGTGCGGACCTCCGCGAGGCGCTGCGCGATGCGGAGCCGGCCGACTGGTCCGGCATCCTGCAGCGGCACCAGGCCGCCCAGCGCGAAGCCCTGGCGCGGCGGACGGCGCACCTGTCGCACGACGGCGAAGGCATGCGTGCGCAGGCCGCTCACGATCTGGCCGAGGCAGCAGCCGAGTACTCCAGCCGGCAGGATGGGCGCCGAGAGGCCCTGTTCACGACGGCGTGCCGCCTCGCCCGCTACGTCGCCAACGACGTGTTGCCCGAGGCCGAGCTGCGGTCAGCCTTGCGCGAGGCTGCCGCCGCCAACGGCGCTCTCGCCAAGTACGGTGCGCGCTGGCTCGACGACACCATCACCCGCGCGCTCGCCCGCGGCCGAAACGACGTGCTGCCGCCGCTCGCCCGACGTTTCCGCAACACCGGGAGGGGCGTGGCATGAGCGGGACAGTTTCCATCACCAATGGGCATGCGGCCGAGTCCGCCGCACAGAACGCGGGCGGCGCAATTATCGAGGGTTCCGTGGGTTCCGTGGGTTCCAAGTCGAGCAAGAGCCGGAAATCCCTGGCGAAGGTAGCCGGCCAGGCGCCCGACGATGCCGGGTTCCGCGCGGGTTCCGCCGGGTTCCAACTTCCCTCGGATGATGCAGCAGATTGGGTGCCCGATGGCTTCCGTCGGCAGGGCGATGGCGCGATCCTGCGCGAGGCCGAGCCCGACGACTGGCAATGGCTGTGCTCACCTCTGGTAGTCGAGGCGGCCACGCGCAGCGCTGAGGGCGAGGCGTGGGGCCGCCTGCTGCGGGTGCGCGACCGAGATGGCCGCTGGCACGAATGGGCGATGCCGATGGCCGAGCTTGCGGGCGCGGGCGAAATCTATCGTGCGCGGCTGCTGGGGATGGGGCTCGAGCTTTCGCCCGGCGCCAAGGCTCGCGAAGCGCTGCAGAGGTTGCTGACGACGGCCAAACCGAAGAACCGGGCTCGGTGCGTGTCTGCGCTCGGCTGGCACGACGGCAGCTTCCTGCTGCCTGACAGAGTGATCGGCGCACGCCGGAGCCGAGGCCGAGCGGTTGGTGCTGCAGACCAACGCGCCACTGCAGCACAACTACCGCACCAGCGGCTCGCTGGAGGGCTGGCAGGACGGCATCGGCAAGCTCGCGGTCGGCAATTCGCGCCTGGTGCTCGCGATCTCACTCGCGTTTGCGGCACCGATGCTACGACAGCTCGGCATCGAGGGCGGCGGCGTGCACTTTCGCGGCGCGTCGAGCACGGGCAAGACGACCGCCGGTGAGGCAGCCGGCTCGGTCTGTGGCGGCGGCCCGGACGGGTACAAGCAGACGTGGCGCGCCACCGACAACGCCATCGAGGCCGTGGCGGCGGTCCACAACGACGGCCTCCTCGTGCTCGACGAGATCGGCCAGGTCAGCGCCGACGCGCTGGGCGCCGCCGCCTACATGCTCGCCAACGGCCAGGGCAAGCAACGCATGACACGCGACGCCGCCGCGCGCGCAGTCCCGACGTGGCGACTTCTGTTCCTCTCCACCGGCGAAATCGGCCTCGCCGACAAGATGCGCGAGAGCAAGCGCGGCAGCGGGCGAGTGATGGCTGGGCAGCAGGTCCGCGTGATCGAGCTCCCGGCCGATGCGGGCGCAGATCATGGCCTGTTCGATACTTTGCACGGCTTCGCCACGGGGCAGGCGCTCGCCGATCATCTCAAGGACGCCACCGGCAAGCACTACGGGCACCCCTTGCGTGCCTTCCTGCAGCGGCTAGTCACCGAGACGTGGACGGACGGCGCGCGCGCCTTCATCGAGCGCTTTGTATCGGAAGTCGTGCCCATCGGCGCCGACGGGCAGGTGCGTCGCGCCGCGCAACGGTTCGCGCTCGTGGCTGCGGCCGGCGAGATGGCGCGGCGCTGGTCCATCCTGCCATGGTCTGAAGGCGAGGCAATCGGCGGCTGCCAAGCGGCTGTTCGGCGAGTGGCTCGCTGCACGCGGCGGGACCGAGCCCGCGGAGATCGAGGCAGGGCTTACGGCCGTTCGTCACTTCATCGAAGTGCACGGCACCAGCCGGTTCGCGCCGCTGGACCGAGCCCGGATCGCGTGCGTGCAGAACCGTGCCGGCTACTCGCGGCCAGACGACGGCGGCTTGCCCTACTATGTTCTGCCGGAGGCATGGCGCGCTCGACGTGCTCGCTGGCCACGACGCCAGGCATGATCGCTCGCGAGATGGTCAAGCGCGGCATGCTGAAGGCGACAGCCGATGGCAAGCCGCAGACCAAGCAACGGCTGCCCGATGGGAGCTGAGCGCAAGGTCTACGTGGTGCTGCCGGTGATCTTCGCGAGCGGGCAGGGCGTGGAATGAGGCACCTACTTGCCCTACTCGACGGCGGAACCCGCGGAACCTCGGCGGAACCCGCGTCGATGACCCTGCGGGTTCCGCCGAACAACACATTAGATCAACGGCTTGCGAGGGTTGGAACTCGCGGAACCCTTGGAACTCCGGAAATCGAACAAGTCGTCGCACATGACACCATCGCCCAGCGCGTCGCCGATCTCGCCGACGCCTACGTCGAGCGCATGGCGATGTGCCTGGAGGCCGGGGACATCGGCGAGGCCGAGGCCCGACGCATCGCCGAGGCTGAGATCGGCCGGCGGTTCGTCGAGGCGTTCCTGCCCGGCGAGGTGGCGGCGTGAGATGGTCCGCTCATCGCACCGGCCTTCACGAGGCAGTCGAGGTAACGCCACGGCTTGTTGTGCATCAGAACCATTTTCTTCGCACCACATGCGCGTGAGGGTCGGCTGCTGTGCACTGGAACCAATTTCGGCACCCCTTCACGCGCGCGTGCGCGCGAAGGCAATTACACGAGCGAGGAAACATGGCGAACCCAATTCCAGCACTGAACCCGAACCCGCCGAAGATCGTCACCGGGGCACAGATCAAGGCCGCTCGCGCACTGCTCGGCTGGCGCCGGATCGACCTCGCTGCGGCAGCGGGGCTGCATCGCAACGCTGTCGCCTATTGGGAAGGGCAGCCGCGCATGCCCAGCCGCGAGCCGTTCGCCTGTCAGAAGATGCGGGCCGCCCTGCTGTCGGCCGGCGTGGTTACGGTGTCGACGCCCGCGCCCGGCGTATGCCTGCTCAGTGCAGGGCCGCGTCACACCGCCGAGCCAGCCGCGAGCCCGGTTCCGATGGCACCAGCTCAAGAGGAGGACGGACACCGTTTCATAACGGCGTCTAACGGGCTTGAACTGTGCGCGATGCACAGCGGCCTCGCTGTTTCTACAGCACAGGAACAGGGGGGCGGCTCGACGGCGAGCGACTGTGCACAAGGCACAATCTCGGATGAGGCAAACTCATGAGCAAGAACAAGCGCAACCCGGATGCTGTGCACGGCGTTGCTACTGTGCCGGCCTCGACACATGCATCCGCGTCGGAACAACCTGCGGACAATGCATCGAAGCCATACGAGGCCACGGCGCACGAGCGTGCCGCGGTCGATCGCCTTCGGAGCAGGCGAAATGGCAAGCCACCGGCGCCCCGGTTCACGGTGTCTCACGAGGGCGATACCGTCACCATTGAGCCGGACCACGTCGAGCCAGCTTACGCGCACGCCCTTCTGACGGACATGATTGCAACCGGCGACACCACCTTCTCGGTCGGCCTTCTCGATCAGATCGCCAATGTTGCCCGGTCCGGGAAGAAGTTGACCTCACGCGACTTGAATTTCGCGCTGGCCACTGTCAGCGCGATCGAACCGCGCGACCCGGTCGAGAGCTTGCTCGCCGCACAGATGATGGCCATTCACAATGCAACGATGGTTGCGGCTCGCCGGCTCAACCACGCGGATACGATTACGCAGCAGGACAGCGCGTCCAACATGCTGAACAAGTTGGCGAGGACGTTCGCCGCCGCAGGTCGAGGCGCTGAAGCGCTACCGCTCATCCGGCGAGCAGAACGTGAAGGTCACGCACCAGCACGTGAGCGTAACGGCCGGCCAAGCTGTGGTCGGCATCAACCAGGGGGGAGGGGGAGCCCATGAAAACACGAGCCAATCCCATGCACCTAGAAATCGAGCCAGATGAATGCCGCCCGGCGCTGCTCGGCCATGAGCAAGCGATCCCGATGCCGGTGCCGGGCGCCGGCCGTGAAGGGGCGAAACGTGTGCCGGATGCACGGCGCGCGAGCCGGGGCGCCGAGCGGTAGGACCAACGGCGCCTGGAGGCATGGCCGGGAAACGAACGAGGCGGTCGCCAGGCGCCGCGGCCTGCGCGAGCTGATCAGTGCGTCTCGCGAGCTAGTCCGCCAGATCGGAGAAAGCTGATGAAGGGCACGTCGGACTTGGCTCTCGTGCCCGCTGCTAACAGCGGCGGAACAGCGGCGCGCATACCTGAAGGGCGACGTTTCCAGCCCGGACACTCCGGAAATCCACGCGGCCGCCCCAAGCGGGATTTGGAGGTGGCCGAGCTGGCCCGGCTATATACGGCCGATGCAATAGCGACGCTGGTCAGCCTCATGTCGGACAGTGGGGCGCCGCCATCGGCCCGCGTTGCTGCCGCCACGGCCATCCTCGATCGTGGCTGGGGCCGACCACCACAAGCGCTCGACGTGACGCAGCGGCACTCGATCTCGGAGGAGTTCGAGGCGTACTTGCGGGCGTTGAAAAGTCCGGACACGGCAGTCAGCACAAGCGTCGCGTCAACGGCGGGTAGCACCTCCGACGAGATTCATGGGCGGTGAAAGCCTGAAACTTTGGGGCTGCGTCGAGAGCAGCGGAAAGCCGGTTGATCAGAGTGCTAATGGAGTACTTGCTGCTGACGTGTTTGACGTGCTTCGTAGTCGGCATTGACAGCCAAAGCGTGATTGGGGGGGCACGCGATGCCATCATCGTCTCAGGAGGTCCAAACCAAACCACTCCGCCGGGCCAAGGAACCGGGCGAGTTCGATGTCTACTGCGCGGGTCTGGAGTGGAGCCTTGTCGACCCGATCATCATCAATGACCGCAATGACCTGAAGTCGGCGCCCCGGTGGCGCGAGCGCGTCAAGCCGTTTCAGCACCAGGTTACCAACCTCATCACCTACTGCCGACGCCTGCCGGTGACGCTGCTGGCCGACGACGTCGGCCTCGGCAAGACCATCAGTGCCGGCCTCATCGCCAGTGAGCTGATTTCCCGGCGGAAGTTGAGTCAAGATTCTGATCGTGGCGCCGAAGCTCCTCGGGCCGCAGTGGAAGGAGGAGCTGGAAACCAAGTTTGACATTCCGGCGGAGGTGGCGGTCGGCCGTGCCCTGCTCCATGCCGATCCGGACGGCGAGATCGGCGCCGTGATCACCACGTATCATTCGGCACGCGCAGTACATCAAACGATTGCCGCGCGATCGGTTCCAGATGCTGATTCTGGACGAGGCGCACAAGCTGCGGAACCTGTATGGGGTGCCGAACCCGCCTATGGTCGCCAAGCGCTTCCGCGAGGTGCTCGCTGGCCGGGCCTTCAAGTTCGTGCTGATGCTGACCGCCACGCCGATCCAGAACCGGCTGTGGGATCTGTATTCGTTGGTAGACCTGCTGACGGTGGCGCGAGGGCATCAGAACCCGTTCGGCAGCGAAGGGCTGTTTGCGCGCAAGTTCATCGCTGACAACCCCACGCAGGCACGCCAACTGAGGCTGGAGGCAAAGGAGGAGTTCCGCGCAATCGTCTACGGGTACATGTCGCGCGTGCGTCGCGGCGACGTAAAGCTGCAATTTCCGACGCGCAAGGTGTTCAGACAGCCCGTGACACCGACGCCTGAAGAACTGCATCTGATCAAGCTCATCGCCAAGCCGATCCAGGGCATGAACCGGCTCGCGCAGATCAGCATCCTGCAGGCGCTGACGAGCAGTCCCGACGCATGTGCGACCCAGCTGGAGAACATGGCGCGCAACGGCACTTTCCCGCCGGATGTCGCCGTGCGGTTCAGGGCCGTCGTCAAGAGCATGAAGATGAGCGCCAAGCTGCATGGCGTTGCAGCATTGGTCGACAAGCTCCGGCGCGAAAACCCGCAGAACTGGCGCATGATCGTGTTCACGCAGCGACACGAGACCCAGACTACTATTCAAAACTATCTAGAATCCCTCGGCGTGCCGGTCGGAATCATCAACGGTAAGACCACCGGCAGAAACCAGGCCACCATCGCCGACTTGAAGGCCTCACCGCCGAAAATCCATGTGATCGTTTCCACGGAGGCAGGCTCCGAGGGCGTGAACCTGCAAGCCGCCAACGTGTTGGTGAACTACGACCTGCCTTGGAACCCGATGATCGTCGAGCAGCGTGTCGGCCGCGTTCAGCGCCTCGGATCGGAGCATGCACATGTTCTGGTCTACAGCGTGACGTTGGCGGGGACGTTCGAGGACTACATCGTCGGCCGGTTGATGCAGAAGCTCCAGATGGCGAACCATGCGATCGGCGATATCGAGTCGCTGTTGCAGGCATCCGGCATGGGCGACGGCAAGGACGACGGAGCGGAGAGTTTCGAGGACCATATTCTGCAGCTGGTGCTGGAGTCATTGGCGGGACAGGATGTCAAGGCGGCGGCAAAGGCCGCAGAGGAAAGCATTGACCGGGGCCGCGAGATTCTCGCCGAGGAAGAAGAGAACATCGACGAGATTCTGGGTGCGATGGACGGCGCTGCCGACAAGGGGCCGCGCAGTCCCGACCTTCCCCCGCCACAGCGTTCGATGCCCCCTCGCGAGTTCGTCCTCGCCGGGCTTAAGGCACTCGGAGCCAAGCTCGCTGAGCAGTCGTCCGATGTCTACACGTGCGAACTCGATGGCGCACGTGAGACCATTTCGGTTGCGGAAGGAAGTGAAGCCGACAATCGCGTCACCCGCTACACGCCCGGCTCCCCCGCCTTCGACCGGCTGATCACCCGTTTGACTCAATCCGGTATGCACAACGTGAGCGATGCCGACAGCACGCCGGAGGAAGTCGCCAAGGCTGTCGCAACCCAATGGGTAAACTCATTCGGCGGGACGCTACGCGCAGCCAAGTTAGATCGTGTAACCCGGCGCTTTACCGGCAATGCCGTGCTGCAGGTTCGGGCGACGGTTGCGCACGACAGCTACGAACGTCTGATCCCCGTGGACTGCTCGGGTGACGAGCATCAAGCTGTCGATGGCAGTGCGCTGCTTGACCCAATCCCGCCTGTCATCGATCGGCCGGAGCAGATTGGTCTGTCAGTCGAGCAAATCAGACGGCGGGCGATGCTCGACCCCGGCATCGCCGAGTTCCGCCGGTTCTACACGGAGCGCCGAGCCGAAGAGGTGCATGCCGCTGGCAATGATCCGCGTTTGGCCAAGAAGCTCGAGGACGATTTCACGCCGCGCCTGCAAACGACGATCGCCGGCCTGCGTGGTACGGTAGACCGCATCGTGGAAAGCCGCGTGAACTACCTGATCGACAACCAAGCGGAATATGTCTCGACACTGCGTATCGTCCCGTCGGCGTCCAAGATCATCGAAGCACCGCCGCTGGGGATCTGCGGCAAGTCCGGCCAGCCGGCACCGCTTGACGCGCTGGGCGAATGCGCGGTGTCGATGAGGCGGGTCCTTCGCCACCTGCTCGTCAAATCCGCTGCCTCGGAGCGGTATGGCCTGCCAGAGCACATGGCGAGCTGCAGCGTGAGCGGCCAGCGCGTTCTGCTGACGGAGTTGGAACCGTCCGATGTGACCGGAAACCCCGTGCTCCGGACGATTCTCAAAATCTCGACCCTCAGCGGACGCAAAGCCGAGGCTGAACACATGGGGCGATGTGCGTTCACCCAGGTGGACGCCCTGCTGTCTGAGCTGGCGGTAAGCGAGATTTCAGGGAAGCACTACCGTACCGATCAAAAGGCGCAGTCAGAGGTTTCGGGAAGGAGAGGCCACGTTTCCGAGTTCTACACCTGTCCGCTGTCAGGACGCGTGCTGCTTGCAAGCGAGGCGGAACGCTGTGCCGTGACAGGGCAGCGCGTGTTTCCGGGGATGCTCGCGGAATGTGCAGTCTCGCGCGCCCACGTGATGCCAAACTTACTGGAGGCATCATCGGTCAGCGGCCGGCGGGCTCTCAGCCAGTACCTCGTGTCGAGCAGTATCTCCGGCTCACGCTGCCTGCACGAGGAAGCGATCGCGTCGAATTCACGGAAAGGCTTGCACCCGCGCGGAAGCCACACCCTGCGCCTGGAGTGGTCATGTCAGCCATCCCGACGACATCCGGACTTGCGCCTTGACCGGCTTGCCGATCCACGTCGGGCACGGCACGCGGGAAGCGCCATGGCGACTGGCACCGCTCGCCGAGATGTTGAACGCAACCCGTCGGGCCGCCGATCAGCAGGGTTTGTGGACCGGTATCGCGCAACTCGCAGCCGGCATCAGCGATGGGCGGTGCACGGTTGAGAGCGCGCAACTCTCACCGGATGGCCAGAAGCTCGCCCTGTGCGTCGAGCAGAAGAAGCTGCTGGGCCTGCGCACACGCTATCTGGGGTTCGTGTATTCGATCGCTGAGCGGGCGATTGTTGGCAGGGTGGCAGTCGGCAAGAGAATCAGCGGCGCATGGGTCGAACGGGCATGAGGTGGCGCAATAAGGCGCAAGGCTGGCAAGCAACCAGCGACAATGCGGGGGTGGCCGCAGCCATGACGCACGGGAGGATCGCACACGCTTGCCGTTTCCAGCTCTACCGCGTCCCCAGATGGGGATACCATGGTCCGCTGTACCCTCAGCTGCGGGTGAAATGCTGCAGAGCAGCTAATTTCAGCCCTGGGCCATGTATGGACGGCGCCCGCGGTGCAAGAGGAAACTGACGGTTCAGCGAAACTATCGGGTGCAGCCATGTATCCGGCCTGTTGTCGGATGAAGGGCGAACCCTCATCGCGATGCAGCCGCTATGGCCGCTGGCCCTGATGTGATCCGCTGATCGGGTCCCAATCAAAAGCACGCGTTCTTTCCTCGCGTGGCCCCAAAACGGGTTCTCCCGATCGACGGTCTCGACCGTTTCGCATCAACGTCTTCTTCACCCCTGCAGTTCGAGAACGCACGTAACGCTTGATTCAATCACCCATTGCCGAGCCGCTTGCTACGCTGCCGCAAGCTCAGGTGATCGATATGTTCCGCCCTTGGCCAGCAAGGCCCAGGCGATGCGCGCCATCTTGTTGGCGAGCGCGACGGCGACGACCTTGAAGGGGCGTCGCGCAAGAAGCTGTGTGAGCCAAGGGTACTTGGCGGGATTCTGCCTGGCACGACGCAGGACTGCGTGTGCTCCGACGACGAGGATGCGCCGCAGATAGCGGTCACCCTGCTTGGAGATCGGCCCCAGCTTCTGCTTGCCGCCCGTGGAATCCTGTCGCGGCACGAGGCCGATCCAGGCCGCGAAATCACGGCCCGACTTGAACACCTTTGGATCGGGGACGACTGCCACGATCGTGGTGGCGCCGATCGGGCCGATGCCAGGGATCGTCTCTAGCCGTTTGCTCTCGTCGCTCGTTCGATGCTGCGCCATGATCCGCTTGTCGAGTGTGCCGATCAGCGTCTGCAGGGCCTGAAGTTGCGCGGCCAGAACCATCAGGGTCGCCCGCGCATCGATCGGCATCTGGATCTCCTGTTCATCGGAGATGACCGACAGCAGTTCGCTCAATCCTTCCCGGCCTTGTGCCGACACGATGCCGAGCTCGGCCAAGTGAGCCCGCATGGCATTGATCAGCTGTGTACGCTGGCGCATCAGGAGATCACGCGCGCGGTGCTGCATCAGCCGGCCTTGCTGTTCGGGCGACTTCACTCGCACGAAGCGCATCGTCGGGCGGCGCACTGCTTCGCAGATCGCCTCGGCATCGGCCGCGTCGTTCTTATTGCGCTTGACGTAGGCCTTAACGTCTTTCGCCGGCATCAGGCGAACCTCGTGGCCCAGCTTGGCAAGCTCGCGCGCCCAGTAATGCGCGGTGGCACACGCCTCCATCCCGACAAGGCACGGCGGCAGCGCCTTGAAGTACGCGATCACCTGACTGCGCTTGAGCTGCTTCTTGACAACGACCTTCTCGCTCGCGTCAATCGCGTGAACCTGGAATACGTTCTTGGCGAGATCCAAACCGATCGTAGTAATCTGCATGTGGACGGCTCCCCTCATGTGATTCGTTCCAACGATCACCCTATGGCACTTCGATGCCGGGAGCGGGCGCCGTCCACCACATCAATACCGTCAATGTCTGAGAAGAGACGATCAGCCGTGGCGTGTTGTTCAAGCCACGACGGCCACCCGAGTTCAGCCATGAAATTGCTGCGGTGCAACTCGATTGGAAGCAATTTCTGCAGTGGACGGCAGCTTACGGGTTGACATCGACGACCCGGCGCAGAACCTGCTGACGGTGGCCCCTGACCCAAAGCGGGCCTGAGCAAGTGCAACAGCGCTTGCCCCACAACGAACGCCCTGTGGAAAATTTCGACCTCATCGGGCCCCCGGGCTCGGCTGATGTCAAAGTGGCTGGCCTCGGTCGGAGTACCCCAGTCAGCGGACATGGACCTCGACGAACCTCGGGTTCGCGGTCAAAATCGTTGCGGGGCAGCATAACGCCGCGAATTTCGGCAACCAACTCTTTCAGACCAACGCCCGTCGGTCGCTTGCCTTGCAGCCGGACCTCGACGGCCTCTTTCGGTCGAAGTGGCCGTTTGCCTCTACACATAACGAATCAGTACGCGAATTGCCAATCTGACTATTTGATCAGCATCGCGTTGCCGCCAATCCGGTTTCCTATGTCCTTGAATGCATTCGCGAGAGCCGCACCATCCGGTGGATTGTAGAAGAACTGCGAAGTGGATGCGCAGTTCTGCAGGCGGTTCAAAGTCGCGCCGCCGATGCTCGTGCCGAAGGCAACGGTAATGAGCCGGACACCCTTTGACTTGATGGCCGTACACATGTCGACCAGGTTCAGCTCACCTTCGTTGACGTTATAGCTACCGCCGGGCCCGAACGACTTCACCGTCTGCTCACCATCCGACAATAGAATAATGGTCTTGCCGATATCACCATAAACCGCGCCTTCTGTGAACGGCTCATTAGGTGAAATGACATGCCAGCCGAATGACATCCCGGCCGAAATGTTGGTGCCCGAATGCGGCACCATTGCCGTGAGCTGGTTCTTGACAGCATCGTGATCGTTGGTCAGCGGGCGAACCTCGAGATTGCGCGATGCATAGTTCGAGCAATCATCGTATTCGTCGGCATCGATAGCGTCATCGCCGTCTGTACGGCCCCACTTCGTGTTGCTGTCGCCTTCAATGGGTGTGAAATCTTCAACCACATAGGGATGACGGCGATCATTCGTACAGTTCGTCCAGGTGAGGCCCGCAGTTCCACCGATGACGTGTTCTCCAGGCAGCGAGACGTAGACATTCCTCGCGAACGGGACGAGCCCCACCCGCAGCTCGGGATTGGGTTTACCGTTGAGCAGCCGATCGATCAAGTCTTTGGCCGCGTCCCGCATCGCCTCCCATTTCTCCTTGCCGTTGCCCGCGCTATCGGTCATGGAACTCGAATAGTCGAGCACCATGACGATTTCGCCCTCGAAGTTTGGCATTGCAGCTTGGGATTTGATGGCGAAATCAATCGTACCGAACCCCACCGCCTTGGCGATTGCTGTCGGTACGGACACGTTGGCTGTGAGCGAAACAACCTCGAAGTTGTTTGCCATTGCCACGGTTGGCGTAATGCTAAGGTTCGTGCCGGCGACGTTGTTCTGGAAGACGTTTGTGGCGAGAGTAGTGCGCTCAGTTGCCGTTGCTCCGCGGACGCTGGCCCCGGCCAAAACTGCCGCATCCGCAGCAGCTTGCACGGCTGATTTGACGCTCAAGGCTCTGCCGTAGTCTATCGAGAGAGCTCCAGCCATCATGATCATGACCAATCCCGCTGCGAACGGTATGAGCACAGATCCGCTTCTGCAGTCAGCCAATCGTTTCAGTGTTTCCTCGGCACACGCGCGCATTTGGCCGCTCCCTCTTCCACGCTTTGCAACCGATAGCTATGTCCTCAAGCGATTAATGGGCTGTTTCGCAAGGGCGAGCCCCAATGGCTCTGTTCGGCCACGATGTAGTGTGACCGTGATGGCGGTGTGATTCGCGGCCAGCGGGGACGTCATGAAAGCGCTGGATTTCCGGGCTCTTGTCGAGCAGTTGGGTGATCTCACCCAGGTTCAACGTGAGGCGCTTGTCGAGGCGCTGTCGGCAAAGGGTTCGAGTGCAGAAGTGGTCGCCTTGATCGAGACGCGGTTCGCGGCAGCGCCCGCCTGTGGTCACTGTGGCAGTTGCGAGTTCCGGCCCTGGGGCCAGGCATCGGGGCTCAAGCGCTACATGTGCAAGGCCTGCGACCGCACGTTCAATGCGCTGACCGGCACGCCGCTCAGCGGTCTACGCCTGCGTGAGAAGTGGCTCGGCTATGCTCGATCGCTGGTCGATGGCGTGAGCCTCCGGAAAGCGGCAGCACAGAACGACATCCATCTCGAGACATCGTTCCGCTGGCGGCACCGCTTTCTCGCGTCAGCGCAGTCGAAGAAGGCGAGCGCAGTCGCGGGCATCGTCGAAGCAGACGAGACCTTCATCCTGAAGTCGGCCAAGGGTTCGCGTCGCATCGTCGGCCGCGCTCCCCGCAAACGCGGTGGAAAGGCCAAGAAGCCGGGGCTTTCGACCGACGAGCACGATGCCATCCTGATCGTGCGCGACCGCCACGGCGCGACCTCCGACCAGATGCTCCTCGACCTTTCGGCGGCGAGCATCGGCGCGCATCTGAAGCCGATCGTCGCCAAGGACGCGGTGCTCGTCACCGACGGCAATCGTGCCTACGAAACCTTTTCCGCCGAGACCGGTATCACGCAGATGGCCATGGTCGTTGCCCACGGCGAGCGCGCGATCGGCTGCTACCACATCCAGAACGTCAACGCCTACGTCAGCCGCTTCGATCTCTGGCGCGCAAGGTTCAAGGGCGTCGCGTCACATCATCTCCCGAGCTACCTCGGATGGCGGCGCATGATCGAGCGCGACGGCGACCGCCTCACCCCGCGCCACTGTCTCACCCAGGCACTCGATCATCCAGAGACCCTACACTGATGCCGAACAGAGCCGCCCCAATTGTTAAAATTGTAAAAGACTTTCTCAATTCTAAAGCGCCGTACTCATTTGGATCAATTTCGGTGCTATCGGGCGGAGCTGCTGCTCGATCCAGTAGGCGCATCAATAGTAAGCATCGAGAACCGCAGTGGCGGTGACTTTCAGGCGGCTTGGCTGACCGCTGCATTTGCCGCGCGCCAGTTCCAGCGCTAGTTATGCCGATATCAGCATAACTTGCCTTATGCTGGCTTTCGGACTATGCCGCGCCGATGCTCACGCCTGCATACACAAGTCTGCATCTGAACCGAGGCAATAGTTCCCTCAGCAGCGGACGTAAGAAAATCGCCCAACTACTGCGTCATCGCAGGATTGGTCGATGTAGGCAACTTGCACAAGCGCAGCATTGTGCGGTGCACCAACCAAGCAGAGCCCGTCGGCGGCTTATGGCCCTGACCGCCGTTGCGCTGCACCGCAGCAAGTTGGCAGCTATATGGGGTATCGCGACAGCGTTCTCGTTCCGTGCCGAGAATGACCGGTCTCCGATGGAGGGCGGAAGTGCGTCAAGTGGTCGCAATGCCCGCCCATGACCCTTAGCGGAAAGTGCTCTGACGCTACAGTAACGTGTCGAACAATGCACGGATCGCACCGTCGCCGACTTTCCAGATGCCCCATTATGCGAATGGGCGGCCCGCCGATGCCCGGCCGAACGCGACCGGTGTCAGAGCGGACCATCGGTCGAGGTCAGCCTAGGGCCAGCGAACGAACCCGCTCACGCGGGAGAGCGCTGCGCGCAAGGGGCGGCTGGTTCGGGCGGCGGGGCCAGATAACGGGGCCACGGTAACGGAATGAGAAGTGCCCGGTCTTGAGGATCGAGGGGTTAGCAACCTCCCTCAAGACCAGGAGCACCTCAGATGACCTCCACGACACCTCGCGAAGCCATCAGCCCGCTGCGCCAGCGCATGATCAACGACATGACCGTGCGCAACTTCGTGCCCGACACCCAACGCGAGTACATCCGCGCCGTCAAGAAGCTGGCGGCGTTTCTCAAGCGCTCACCCGACACTGCAACAGCGGAGGACCTGCGCGCCTTCCAGCTGCACCTGACCGAGACCGGCACCAACCCGCCGACCATCAACGCGACGGTCACCGCACTCAGGTTCTTCTTCAAGGTTACGCGTCGACCGGCCGGAGACGACGCGCCATCTGGTGTTCGTCTACGAGCCACGCAAGCTGCCGCGCATGTTGCCGCCTGAGGACGTATTGAAGTTGCTGGAGGCGGCACCGAACCCGAAGTCGAAGGCGGCGTTGAGCGTTGCCTACGGCGCCGGTCTGCGCGCGATGGAGGTGGTCGCACTCAAGATCACCGACATCGACAGCCAGCGCATGCTGATCCGGGTCGAGATGGGCAAGGGGCGCAAGGATCGCTTCGCGATGCTGTCGCCGCAGCTCCTGGAACTGTTGCGCGACTGGTACCGGATCGCCCGACCACGAATCTACATGTTCCCAGGCCGCGACAAGATCGGCCCGATGACGACGCGCCAGCTCAACCGCATCTGCCACATGGCGGCCGAGCTTGCCGGGTTGCCCAAGTGGGTCGCGCCGCACACGCTGCGGCACTCGTTCGCGACGCATCTCTTGGAGAGCAACATCGACGTGCGCGTGATCCAGGTTTGCTGGGCCACGCCAAGCTGGACACGACGGCGCGCTACACCCAGGTGGCGACCAACTTGATCCGCGATGTGATGAGCCCGCTCGACCGGCTGACACCATTGGGACCCAGATCCAAAGACGGGCGTAAGGACGAGGCGGACAAGTAGTCCGGCTCGATGGTGTTCGTCCAGCCCTGGAGGTCGCGGATATCTTCCGCGACCACGGCCCCGCTTGGCGCGACGGCCAACCGCGGCCACGTGAGCCTTGGCCAGTTGAAGGTGATGAGTGCGATCGAGGGCTGCCGTACGGCGGCCTCGGCGGTCATGTTGCGCGTTGCGAGAACGACGCATGCGGGCACACCACCATCGCCTACAACTCCTGCCGCAACCGGCATTGCCCGAAGTGTCAAGGCGCAGCCGCACGAGAGTGGATGGAGGCGCGGGAGGCCGAGTTGCTACCCGTGCCGTACTTCCATGTCGTGTTCACACTGCCGGCTGAGATCGGCGACATCGCCTACACCAACAAGGCCGTGATCTACGATGCTGCTGTTCAAGGTCGCGGCCGAGACGATGCTGACGATCGCGGCCGATAAGAAGCACCTGGGCGCCCGCGTCGGCATCACGTCGGTGCTGCATACCTGGGGTTCAGCGATGACGCATCATCCGCACGTGCACATGATCGTGCCCGGCGGCGGGCTGTCGCCAGACGGAACAAGATGGATCGCGTGCCGAAGGCCTTCTTCCTGCTCCCGGTGCGGGTGCTGTCAAAACTGTTCCGGCGGTTGATGGTCGAGAAGCTCGTTGCCGCTCTCGCCGCTGGCGAACTGAACTTCTTCGGCGCTCATGCCCATCTTACCCGATGCGAAAGCCTTCAGGAAGTTCCTCAAGCCACTCAGAACGATCGCGCAAGTGGTTCGTCTACGCCAAGCGCCCGTTTGCCGGGCCCAAGGCCGTGCTCGCCTATCTGTCGCGCTACACTCATCGCGTCGCCATCTCCAACCGGCGGCTGATCGCGGCGGACGCCACCAGCGTCACCTTCAAGGTCAAGGACTACCGGATCGAAGGCCCCGGCCGACTACACAGACGATGACCTTGGCGACGGGCGAGTTCATCCGCCGCGTGCTGATCCACGTGCTGCCAAAAGGGTTCCACCGCATCCGCCATTACGGGCTGCTCGCCGGCAGCACCAAGGCGGAGATGCTCACCAAGGCGCGCAAACTGCTGGGCGTTGCAATGCAGCCGGCGAATGACGATGGCGTTGAGGCTGAAACGACGCGAAAGCGGACGAGCGGCCCTGTCCCTGCTGCGGCAGCCCGATGCGCATCATCGAGACGTTCGATGCCGGCAGCCAGCCACGCCACCGGCCGACAGTGACGCCGGTCATGATGAGGTTCGATACGTCATGAGAACGATCTGGGCGGCCACCATCGGCAATACTGAGGTGCCTGCAGGCTGGTTCACGACCGGCAGCGACGACGCTTGGCCGCAATGTGCTTCGAAAAGGGCTGCAGGCCCGAACGCATTGGTCGCTCGAGGCATCTGCACCGTCAACTTTGCCATGATCGTGCCTGCCGGACGGTCGCATCGCCGGATGGTAACGCGTCCACCACCGCCACCAATCGCAGCGCCGCACACAAATCCCCATAGCCTTCGCCGCACCACCTGAGCCAAACTCTCGCGGGTTCCTTCCCTGGAGGCTTTCCGACGACGGCCCCGGAGGTCGGGTCAACGCGCGCGACGGGCCGTCATCCGAAACCCTTCACAACGGCCCCGGAGGTAGGGTCAACGCGCGCGACAGGCCGTCATCCGAAACCCTTCACAACAGCGCCACAAGACGAACGGGGATGATCGGTCGGCATGTGCTTTTCGGGCAGGTCTACGCGGCGATCGTCGCGGCAAAAATCGCTGCAGTGCATCATGCCGCTGCCGGAATCCGAGGCTGGCGACCGCTTTCGGCCCTATCTCGTCGGTCGATGTTCGGATGCCGAACTGGGCATCCTGACCCGCTGCAGACCTCGGCGGTCGGTGAACACCGAACAATGGCAAGTCAGCTCTGGAGGTGGCAAACGAATTCTAGGGTTGCCCGGATCCGGGTTTATTTTGATCGCGCGATGGCTACGCAAACATCTGCGACGATGCTGGGGGGCCACAACAGTCTCTGGAGATCCTCATTGCTGCCACATTCGCAACAAAGAAGTGCCTTTCCGCGACGCGCAATGCACCGACAGGCAGCTTCACTGCTGAACGGAGTGGTATTGGCGTTGTTGTCGCCAGGGGTTTGGGGAAAGCGTCCGAATGATAAAGTTTGCGTCTACTCGCCAGATCGCGGGGGTAATTATTGCTGCGGCCTTTCTGCTGGCAAGCCCAAACGGACTGTCAGCACAAAATTCCAATCCGCTGTTAGCTGTCGACACCAGCAGTCCGCAAGCGACAATGCGGACCCTGTTCAATCTCGCAGATGCGCTTGAGATCAAATATCTTGACCATCAGGCTCATCCCAGCGCCGCCTCACAGGCGGAAGTACAGCGAGTCAGCTTGAAACTGCTGCGCCTTCTCAATTTGAGCCAAGTACCTCCGGCATCGCGCAAGAGCGTCGGTGGCAGTGCAATTGTATTGCTTATTGATGTTCTCCGCCGCGTCGACGTTCCCCAGCTCGAAGCAATTCCCGACGAAAAAGCGTTTGCGGAGGCTGGTCCACCGGCAAGCTGGTCGGTGCCGGGCACCGAAATCACGATAGCTCGCTTAACGGCTCTGTTCGGCCACGATGTAGTGCGACCGTGATGGCGGTGTGATTTCGCGGCCAGCGGGGACGTCATGAAAGCGCAGGATTTCCGGGCTCTTGTCGAGCAGTTGGGTGATCTCACCCAGGTTCAACGTGAGGCGCTTGTCGAGGCGCTGTCGGCAAAGGGTTCGAGTGCAGAAGTGGTCGCCTTGATCGAGACGCGGTTCGCGGCAGCGCCCGCCTGTGGTCACTGTGGCAGTTGCGAGTTCCGGCCCTGGGGCCAGGCATCGGGGCTCAAGCGCTACATGTGCAAGGCCTGCGACCGCACGTTCAATGCGCTGACCGGCACGCCGCTCAGCGGTCTACGCCTGCGTGAGAAGTGGCTCGGCTATGCTCGATCGCTGGTCGATGGCGTGAGCCTCCGGAAAGCGGCAGCACAGAACGACATCCATCTCGAGACATCGTTCCGCTGGCGGCACCGCTTTCTCGCGTCAGCGCAGTCGAAGAAGGCGAGCGCAGTCGCGGGCATCGTCGAAGCAGACGAGACCTTCATCCTGAAGTCGGCCAAGGGTTCGCGTCGCATCGTCGGCCGCGCTCCCCGCAAACGCGGTGGAAAGGCCAAGAAGCCGGGGCTTTCGACCGACGAGCACGATGCCATCCTGATCGTGCGCGACCGCCACGGCGCGACCTCCGACCAGATGCTCCTCGCTTAACAGAGGGCACAAGAAAGGGGGAATTTCTCTTCGACCCGGAGACCGTTCGTCGTGTGGGAGAGTTCTATTCCTTGGTTGAGACACTCCCTCTGCGGCACGCAGCCAAAGTAGCGAGTTGGCGAAATGTTCAGCTCCAGGCGCATGGCTGGATGATCCCGGCGCAGTTCGTCCCCAACCTGCCTGATAGTCTTAAGCAGACGGTGCTGGATACCCCAGTATGGAAGTTGATTGCGAGCGGCCTGTTTATCCTCTTCGCTGCCCTGCTGACGTTGATTTGGCATTGCCTCACCTGGCCACGAGGGTCTGGCCGGAGCCCAGGGGGCTATTTGCAGCGCTTGTTGACGCCACTGGCAGTGGTGGTCGCGATTTTTGGCGCTAAATCTCTGCTTTTCGGGCAAATCATAATTATTGGAAGTTTCGCAGAGCTTATCGAATTCACCACGGTAATAGCCCTTTACGTCTTTGCCGCCTGGGCTTTGTCGCTCTCGACCTCCTTGATCACTGAATGGATCATTACTGGCCCAGCAATCCCCAATGAAAGCCTCGATGCGAACCTGCTCCGCTTGCTAGGCCGTACCATCGGCATCGTCGGTGTCATCACCATTTTAGGCTATGGTGCGCAACAGCTTGGAATTCCTATATTTGGAATTGTCGCCGGACTGGGAGTGGGTGGTTTGGCCGTGGCGCTCGCGGCTCAAAGCAGCGTTGAAAATCTAATTGGGGGACTTAACATCTTCGCTGATCGCCCAATACGCATCGGAGATTTCTGTGAGTACGGCACCATCAAGGGACATGTCGAGCACATTGGGCTTCGGTCAACTAAGATTCGCGGCCTCGATAGGACGGTAACTTCGGTGCCCAATTCCCAATTGGCTAAAGCCAACATTACAAACCATGCGCTTCGTGATCAGATGCTGTTTCGAAATGTTCTCGATCTGCGCTACGAGACAACGACGGATCAGCTCCGATCTCTGGTCAAAGGCATCCGAGACTACCTCTCGTGTCATCCCAAAGTCCGTAATGATATAGCCATACCACGCGTCCATGTCGTCGGTTTCGGCGACTGGTCGATCAAGATCGAAGTCTATGTGTATATCGACACAACAACTTTCGCTGAGTTTCTTGCCATCCAAGAAGAGCTCATGTTGCGCTTCGTCGAGCTGGTCAACGAATCTGGATCCGGCTTTGCCTTCCCGTCACAGACGACATACATCGCGCGCGATCCGATTGCGCGGCCAGAGCGGGAAGGCTCTAGCAAAACAGAAGCCGAATTCGGGAGTGCACAATTGCTACCTGTCGCTGAGTGGAAGAGGTGAGTGGCAACGCGGGCGCGGCTCAGATTTCATCAAAAACTCGCCGTCCACTCATGACCTTTTAGGGTCCAAGTTTAAGTCGGACCGTTGGCCGAAGTCGCCCGCGAGGCGGCAGAAGCAAGGTATTGCGTCGCGATCACGCGATCGTCGGCAAGCGACGCCTTTATCTGTGCCATGGCTGCCGCAAGCAGACATCGGTCATTGCCAGTGCGGTGTTCGAGAACTCGCTGTTGCCGTTGACCAAATGGTTCCAGGCGACGTGGCTGATAACGCAGTCGAAGAACTCGATCTCGACGCTGGCGTTCAGGCACGTGAGCGGACCAATGCCAGCGCGTGACGTGCCATCATCAGTTCCTCATTGGTGGGGATGACATAGCAGGCAATCCGGCTCTGCGCGGCGGAGATCCGCGGGCCATGCCGGGCATTCGCGGCCGCGTCGATCTCGAGACCCAGCCAAGCGAGCCTGGCCCCGATGGCATCGCGTACCGGCGCAGCGTGCTCGCCGACCCCTGCCGTGAACACCAGCCCGTCGATCCCTCCCATCACGGTCGCCAGCTCCGCGACCGCGCGGGCGCAGCTCAGGCTGAAATAGTCCAACGCTATCTTCGCGCGGGGATCGTCGCTCTTGAGGAGCGGGCGCACGTCGTTGCTGATCCCGGACAGGCCCTTCAGGCCGGATTCCTTGTACAGGAGGTCTTCCACGGCTTTCGCCGACATGCCTTTGACCTGAAACAGATACAGCACGACGCCGGGATCGAGTTCGACCGGGCCGCGTACCCATGGTCAGCCCGTCCAGGGTGGAGAAGCTCATCGTAGTCTCGACGCTGCGCCCACCGACCAACGCGGCCATCGAGCAGCCGCTGCCGAGGTGAGCGACAACGACCCTCCCGTCGGCGATGTCGGGCGCGGCCGCGGGCAGGCGCTGTGCGATGCACTCGTAGGAGATGCCGTGGTAGCCGTAGCGGCGCAGGCCTTCCCGATAATACGTATCGGGCAGCGGCAGCCGCTCGACGACCTCGTCGTGCCCCCGGTGAAAGCCGGTATCGAAGACCGCGACCTGCGGCAGATCGGGCAGACGCGCGCGAATTGCTTCGATCGGCGCCAGCTCGGGCGGCAGGTGCAGCGGCATCATCGGCACCAGCGCGCGCAACTCGGCGAGCACCGCGTCGTCGATCCGGACGGGCGCCGCGTAACGCGTGCCGCCGAACACCACGCGATGGGCGATCACCACTGGCACGACACCGTTGAGCTGATCGCGCAACCATTGCAGCAACATCGGCACCGCCGCGCCGGTGTCGGGCGCCTGCGCGGGGCTCAGTTGCCGGTCGACGAGCGATCGAGCGGCGCCGTCGGCCGCCTTCAGATGCGGCTTGACGCCGATACCGTCCAACTGACCCTCGATCGAGACCGACAGTCCGCCGTCGGCGAGCGCCTCGAACAGCTTGAATTTGAGGCTCGAGCTGCCGGCGTTGATGCAAAGAACGGTGTCCGTCATCGAGCTTTCCCCGCCCGCTCCTTTTGCTGCATCAGGTAGTGGGCATAGAGGGTTCCCACTGCCGTCGATGCCAGACGCGTGCGCACGCTGTCGGCGCGGCTCGTGAGGATGACGGGCACCGCGGCCCCGAGAACGATCCCCGCGGCATCGGCGTTGGCGAGGAAGATCAGGTTCTTCGCCAGCATGTTGCCCGCTTCGAGATCCGGTACCACCAAGATCTGGGCGCGGCCTGCCACCGGCGAGGAGATGCCCTTGATCTTCGCAGCCTCCAGGTTGATCGCGTTGTCCAGCGCGAGCGGGCCATCCAGAACGCCGCCCTTGATCTGGCCTCGGTCGGCCATCTTGCAGAGAATTGCCGCGTCGGTAGTTCCCGGAATCTTCGAATTGACCACTTCCACCGCCGACAGGATCGCCACCCGCGGCTCGCCCAGCTCGAGGCCGATATGCAGGTCGATCGCGTTCTGCACGATGTCGCGCTTGCAATCGATGTCGGGAAAGATGTTGATCGCGGCGTCGGTGACGAACAGCACGTCGGTATAGGTCGGCACGTCGATCAGAAAGATATGGCTGATGCGCCGGCTGGTTCGCAGGCCGCCCTCCTTGGACACCACGGCATGCATCAGGATGTCGGTATGCAGGCTGCCCTTCATTATCCCGTGGGCCTTACCTTCCTGGACCAGGCTGACCGCGCCCGCCGCGGCCGACTCCTCGGTGGGAAAATCGACGATGTCGCAGCCGGCCAGGTCGAGGTTCGCCTTCCCGGCCACGTCCCGGATGAGCGCTTCGCTGCCCACCAGTACGGGCTTGATGATCTTCTCCCGGGCGGCCTCGACCGGCCCTTCGAGGGCGTGGACTTCGCAGGGCCAGGCGACCGCGGTCCGGATCGGCGGGACGCTCTTCGCCCGCGCGATCAGGCGCTCGTATTTCTCGTGCTTGCGCTCGGGGTGCGTGATGTGGGACTCGGCGGCGTCGTCGGTGAAGCCTGATGGGGTCGTGACGGCAGTCATGAAAAGGTTCCTCCAACGGTTCAGGGAAATCGTGGACGCGGCGTGCCGGGCGCCAAGCGCGATTGATGCGCCTTCGTCGCCCCGGCTCCTTCTAGTGCTCCGAGTCTAACGCTTGGTACCCGGTTTTGACAGCATCCACTGCGGCGCGGGCACGGTCGACTTTGGCGAGTATCGTCTCGGCGGTCTTGGTCCACACGAACGGTTTCGGGGCGCGGTTTCGGTGAGAGAGGTAATCCTGGATCGAGGCTTCCAGATCGGCAACGCTGGTGAAGGCGCCGCGCCTGATCTGTTGGCGCGTGATCTCGGCGAAGAAGCGCTCCACGAGATTGAGCCAGGACGCGCTGGTCGGCGTGAAGTGCAGGTGAAAGCGCGGGTGCTTGGCGAGCCATGCTTTCACCTCGGCCGTCTTGTGTGTCCCGTAGTTGTCGACAACGAGATGAAGATCCAGCCGCTTGTCAACGATGCGGTCGATGGTGCGCAGGAACTTGATGAACTCGCGCGTCCGGTGTCGCGGCTGGCACTCGCCGATGACGAGGCCGCTCTTCACGTCAAGTGCAGCGAACAGCGTCGTGGTGCCGTGCCGCTTGTAATCGTGCGTCATCGTCGCCGCGCGGCCCTTCTTCAAGGGAAGCCCCGGCTGCGTGCGGTCAAGCGCCTGGATCTGGCTCTTCTCGTCGACGCACAGTACCAGCGCGCGGTCCGGCGGGTTCATGTAGAGCCCGACGACATCGGTCACTTTCTCGGCGAAGGCCGGATCGTTCGACACCTTGAAGGTTCGGGTGATGTGCGGCTTAAGCCCGGCCTCGGCCCAGATGCGCCCCACGCTCGACGGGCTGATGCCCATTGCCGACGCCATCAAGGCGCGGCTCCAGTGCGTGGCGCCTGCCGGCGTCTCGGTCGCCGTCTTGGTCAGCACCGCGAGCTTCACATCCTCAGGCAACGGCGGTTTGCGCGAGCGGCGCGTCTTGTCGCGTTCGAGCCCATCGACGCCCTCGGCGATGTAGCGCTCCTGCCAGCGCCAGACACAGGGCTTGGACTTGCCCGTGAGCCGCATGATCTCCCTGGTGCCGCGGCCGTCGGCCGTAGCCAGCACGATTTGCGCGCGCCAGACAACTTTCGAGGGCGTGTTGCGGTCCTCGGTCAGAGCCTCGAGCCGGGTACGGCTGGCGGGGCCCACGTAAATGCAGATGTCGTCTCGTCTCATAGCCGCATACTGACTGATTTGCGGCCGGATGGGAATCATCTGTTAGGTGTGGAACACTAGGTTGTGTCCTGATGCGACCACTCTGGTCGCGAGCGGCCGGCCTTTTTCGAAATCACTGAACGCCTGCAGCGCGGTCTGCGCAATATCGCTCAGCGCGTGATCGGTCAAGTACGCCATGTGCGACGTCACGATGACGTTGGGAAACGTCATCAGGCGACAGAACGCGTCGTCCTGCAGCACGTCGGCGGAACGGTCACTGTAGAAGATCGGCCCCTCGTCCTCGTAGACGTCGAGCGCAGCGCCGCCGATTTGTCCGCTCTTGATGCCCTCGACAAGCGCCTGTGCGTCGATCAGCCCGCCGCGACCGGTATTGACGATCAGCGCGCCGCGTTTCATCCGAGGGATCGTTTCCATGTTCACCATGTGCTTGGTTTCCTTGGTCAGCGGCACGTTGAACACGACGATGTCACTGTCGCGGGCCAAGTCGGCGATCGAAACGAACTGCGCGATGCCTTCGAGATCGGCACGCTGTTGAATGTCGTGGTACACGAGCCTGCAGCCGAAAGCCGCAAGTGCGTTGAGCACCAAGGTGCCAATCTGGCCAGCGCCGATCATGCCGATGGTCTTGTCCGAGAGCTGGGTCCCCGACAACCCTGTCAGATTGAAGTTGAACTCACGGCCCCTCAGATACGCGCGGTGAATCTTGCGCGTGAGCGTGAGAATCAGGCCGACGGTGAATTCGGAGACC
Organism: uncultured Alphaproteobacteria bacterium; assembly: GCA_963825625.1. GTDB lineage: Bacteria > Pseudomonadota > Alphaproteobacteria > Rhizobiales > Hyphomicrobiaceae > CAMDPA01. The sequence continues at coordinate 396,242 of CAWGUF010000019.1, forward strand.
GAATTCGGGGAGTAATGAGGGACGCGCGCCACCCGAATGCCGTTGCGTTTGGCCGCAGCGAGATCGATCTGTTTGAAGCCCATCGAGCGCCATAGCTTACTTCCGGAAGCGGCTCACAGTGAAAACGAGAATCGCGGTAGGAACGACCGTTGCCGGCCGCCCCCCGCACAGACCCGGACGGGCGGGATTCCCGCATCCGGTTCTTACCTTGAGTGCTTGACGGCGAAGCGTTGGTCCGGCCAGGGGTGAAGGGGTCTCGGCTGCGGAAGCCACTTGTCCGCCAGAAGCTGGATCCGTTTCCACGTGAGACTGCGCCTTTGAGTGCGACGCCGCAGCGTGCGCAACCAGTAGCGAACCACATATCTTCGGAAGGTACCTAACTTGCGTGTGGATCGGAGTGCTCGGCTGACCCCTTTCGGATTCGAATCTTGCCCCCACGGCTTTGACAATAACATATTAGACGTCAATGCCTTGATCGACGTAAGGTGGGGTCAACCTTGGATGCTGATTGGCACGTTTGACCCCACTCCGATTCACATCGTGGCAGAATACAACAATGACGTTGCCAGGATGGCACCCGCGACGAAATTAGTTCGAAATGTCAACGCCGGAGTGATTTTGCATCGGCGGGCCGGAGCAATAATCCATCAGTCTTGAACGCATGAAGGCCCCCGCGCGCGGGGGCCTTCATGCGTTCGTCGGTCATTTTTCGGTGGCGTCGTCTGATGGGACGTCAGGCTTCGGCCGCCGGGCCCGTCGCTTGGATTGATTGAGCCGGTAGCTCTCGCCGTTCATCTCCAGAATGTGCACGTGATGCGTCAGCCGGTCCAGGAGTGCGCCGGTCAGCCGCTCCGAGCCGAACACCGAGGTCCATTCGTCGAACGGAAGATTGCTGGTGACGATCGTGCTGCCGCGTTCGTAACGCTGGGAGAACACCTCGAACAGCAGCTCGGCGCCGGTCTGCGATAGCGGGATGTATCCGAGTTCGTCGACGATCAGCAGTTTGTAGGCGGCGAGCTGACGCTGCAGACGCAGCAGCCTTTTCTCGTCGCGCGCCTCGATCAGTTCGTGCACGATCGCGGCCGCGTTCGTGAAGCCGACCGATAGTCCTTTCTGGCAGGCGGCCAGCCCAAGTCCCAGACCGATGTGGCTCTTGCCGGTGCCGGAGTTTCCGACGGCGATAATATTCTCGCGGCGCTCGACGTATTCGGAGCGCGCCAACTCCATCACCAGTGCTTTGTTCAAGTCCGGGAAGGCCGCGAAGTCGAAGCTGTCGAGGCTTTTCACCACCGGGAACTTGGCCGCCTTAATGCGGCGGTCGATCATGCGGCGCTCGCGATCGATAACCTCCAGCTCGACCAGACGCATCAGGAAGCGGACATGGTCGACGCCCTCGGCCGCACAGGCGCGCGCCACCTTGTCGTACTCGCGCAGGAACGTCGGCAGCTTCAACGCTTTGAGATGATACGCCAGCAGTACCTGGGGCGTGTCCGTCATGACGCTGCTCCCGCCAACAAGCCCAGATAGTCACGCGCCGACGTCGTCGCGACCTTCGCCTTGGGCAGATACGGATAGACCGCCATATCGAGGCGCGGCGGCCGCCGTTCGATCCGGCACAGCACCAGGTGCTTGATCGCATCGAAGCCGACGGCGCCGCGCTTGATGGCATCGCGGACGGCAGCGGTTACGTCGTCGATCGCGAAGGTCTCCATCAGCCGCAGGACCTGCACGAACTCGCGCTTGCCAGGCTTTCCCATCCGACCTTCGAGCAGGCGGCGAAGCGTCGCGAACTCGTCCGGCAACGTCCAGTCCGCCAGCGGCGCCGCCTGGTCCAGCGCATTGATCTTGCGCTCGATCAGCGCGAGGTAATGCAGCGGGTCGAACACGAAGTCCTCGCGCTCATAAGAGCGGGGATGGCGCGCGATGATTTCCGTGCCGCAGGAGATCACGACCTCGTGCACGTAGCCGCGCACAAACACGTCGCGATGACCGAAGCTGGTCGGCACCGAGTAATCGTTCAGCCGGTAACGCACCAGCGACAGCGATGACACGTGCGTGCTGATCTTCTCGCAGGCGTCGTAGGGCGGCGGCAGCGGTTGTTGCAAGGCGGCGAGATCGGCTTCCAACCGCTCACCGATCGTCTCGGTGTGCCCGCGCAGAACCTCGCCCATCCGTTTGCGGCAGCACTCGGCCAGATGCGCGTTGAGCGCCGCGAAGGTGTCGAACACCGGGATCGGCACCATGAAGTTGCGGCGTGCAAAGCCGACAAGCCCCTCGACTTTGCCTTTGTCGTTGCCCCTGGCCGGACGGCCGAAGCGATCCAGGAACAGGTAGTGCGACTGCAGTTCGGTGAACACGCGCGTGCGTTTTCGCTTGCCGTCGCCGAGGATCTTGGCCACCGCGATCTTGGTGTTGTCGTACAGGATCGACTGCGGCACGCCGCCAAAGAACGCGAACGCCTGAACGTGACCATCGCAAAACGCTTCCGTGGTCTCGGCCGGATACGCGATGACGAAGTTGGCGTCCGAGTGCGGCAGATCGAATGCGAAGTAGTGGATCTTCTGCTCGACGCCGCCAATGACGGCCAGTGCTTCGCCGAAGTCGGCCTGTGCATGACCCGGCGGATGCACCAGCGGCACGAACATCTCAGCCGAGCGCTGCTGGCAACCGGCCACGTAGTCCTTCACGATGGTGATGCCACCGGTAAACCCATGCTCGTCGCGCAGCCGCTCGAAAATCCGCTTCGAGGTGTGCTGCTGCTTCTTCGGGCGGGTTTTGTCGTCGGCGAGGATCTTGTCGATGATCGCAACGAACGCATCGAGCTTTGGCCGCACCGGCGGCTTGGTGCGCACGTAACCGGGCGGTACCGAGAACGTCATCATCTTGTCGACGGTCCTCGGATCAAGCCCGAACCTGCGCGCCGCCGCCCGCTTGCTGATCCCCTCGATCTGTACCGCGTAACGAACCTTCAGATAGTCGTCCACGTCGAACATCCCCTGCCCTCGGCCGAACGCGGCACAGGGCTAACCAGTGCCGGAGTTTTACTCCGGCGCAACCGAACAACTCGGCTGCCTCACTGAGGGATTTTGTCTCCGGCGCTTACACCCATACTCCTGAACACTCGGATTCTTGAACACATGGTTATTGAGCTGCGAGTTCGGAACTGGTTAGACCGGTCAACGACATCCTGGATCTCTCTCCCCTGCTACTGGCGGGAAGTTCTCCGTTCCCGAGACATCGACGACCGCCATTAGAACTTCGCACTGACCCCCATGACCGGACCATGCATTGTCAGATCCCACTGGAAAGCGGCATTCTGATAGTCGGTGTGGCTGATCCTGTAGCCGGCAAAAGCAGAAATCCCGTTGCTCAAGTCGTAACCGACACCCCCCATGACATCGAAGACAAAATCCGAATTTACTCCGAACCCGCCCATCATCGCCCAACCTGTAACGAGCCAGTTCTGATCGAGCTTCGAGCGGCCCATAACGCCAACGATGGGATCGACCCAGTTTTCATTGCGACGTGCGGAAGCATTGACCTGTCGACCGGCCGTAACGCCCACCGACTTCGAGATCGGTCCGATCGTAAGATCGGCTTGAGCCGCGATGGCGGCGTCCACGACCACACCAACTTTCACGTCGACATCAGTCACGCGCGCGCCCGCAACAAGGTCCACTTGGGTGGTTGGTGTTTCGTACGCGCGATAGGTGCCAGCAAACGTCGCCATTGTGTAGGAGAAGGCTACGTCTACGATGCCATCTACTCTTGCACCGGCGGTTAATGTCAGGTCTCGACCTGGAAACGGACCAACGCCCGGCCGCGAAAAGTTGATTGCGCCACTTCGTTCACCGGAAAATTCACGGACGCTGCTCAAATTGAAATACACCGCATCATAGGCAAATCCGAACTTTCCATATCGGATGTGCCCTGCACCTATATAGATGCCGTCGAGAGCCTCGATGAGATCGTCGAGGTTTCGAAGGACGTCGATTGGTGAGACATCAATTGATGTGGACAATCCGCGAGCGCCCACGCCACCGTTGATCCCAGGCACCCAGCCGTACATCGGCACGATCGTCGCTTCCAAGCGTGCCGGAACCGCCGTACCGGTGTCTGCAAAAGAGTCGTCTTTCAACCCTTCGGCCTGCGCTGGGTAAAACATCAGCGCCAAAAATGCCGCCGCGAGCACTTTACGGGTAGACTTCCCTATAGAGTGCATCCCCGCATCAAGTAGTATCTCTGCATTCATTTCGAAATTTTCCATTAGTGGAGTTGTCAGGCTACTTGACTGTTCAAGAACGTCCTCTGGAACACTTGCGCAGCGTTTCAGCGTACGCCACAATTCTGAGGAACTTTGCGGTCACGAATTATAGTCGACGGCGAGATCTTTTTACCTGCTTACCCACCACTCTCAGCCATCTTCAGAAGCCGATGGGGCATCGGCGGCGTGTGGGTTGCGGCCCAGCCGAGGCGGGGGATCATGGCGGCGAGATCATAGCGCCGATTGAAACGCCATTCGAATTCGGCGAGGGTGCGATCGGCGTGCTTCCTGACCGCGCGATATGTCCCGGTAATCGCGCTCTTGATATTGCCGAGCACGGTGTTGACCGACTGGAATTGCGGCAGTTTCTCGGCGTGGCCAAGTTGGGCGACGATGAGCCGGTTGTGCGCTTCGACCGATCCCTTGAGCCCGTGAAAGCAGCCGAGCCCGTCGGTGACGACGCGCGCCGAGGGCTTCAACGTCCGGCCAGCCAGCGCCTTGATCGCCTTCTTCGAGAAGCGTGTGACGCGACGCAATTGCACGCATTTCGGTTTGCCGTCGTCGGTGGTCTCGACCGCGGCCACGAACGGCGTCTTTCCCGGCGCACCGCGTCCCGTCTTGCCGTCTGATCGCCGGCCACCGAGATAGGCGTCATCAATCTCGACGCGGCCGTCGAGCAGTTTCTTCGCGTCGCGTTCAAGCATCACTTGCGTGAGTTTCGATTTCATCGCCCAGGCCGTGGTCTGGCGCACGTCGAGGCGGCGGCCGAGTTCGACCGTCGAGATGCCCTGCTTCGACTGCGTGATGAGGTACATGGCGCGGAACCAAGTCGTGAGCGGCAATTTGGTGTTGGCGAAGATCGTGCCGGCGGTCAACGATGTCTGAGTGCGGCAGGTGTTGCACTGGATCAGCGCACGCCGGTCGAGCACGCAATGGCCCCGCTCGCCGCACGCCGGACACTCGAAGCCGCCAGGCCAGCGCCAGCGGAAAAGCGCCTCGCGGCACGCATCCTCGTCACCATAGAGCCGCAGGAATTCAGCCTCCGAAAGGCCTTTCTGGAATTGCACCTTGTTCCGCGCCATGAGCCATCTCCCTCAGAATGCACAGCAAAATCGCAGACCCGTGTGGCTCAAACTTGGCTGACGATCATGGGTAAGCAGGTCTTTTTATGTGCCGCATATGTCACAATCTGGCATCTGCCACACAGTGTAGCACACCGGCACAGAGTTGGCTAATCGGGGTCACATGCAGGCACGCGTCACCGATGAATTTCGACTGCCATCGGATGAGGAGCCGACCTGGGCACGATAGCCGCGGCCGAGCTTTCTCTGTATTCGCCGGCCTAGCACCGAAAAAGCTGCCGTCTTGACGATATAGTAGCGCGCGCTGATCGAATCTGTGGTCCTGGTCTCGTTTAGAATAACCGCGTGCCGCTACTTCCAGTGCGAATGGCGTTCCACTCTAATCCTAACGGGAGCACCAGATGTTGCCGCGGTTAGGCCATGGCTGAGCAAGGCCTTCCTGTAGCATTACCCGGCCGACATTCCGCCCGTCGACTAGCACGATCTGAACCAATTCGCGCCCGTAGCGATCATTTTGGCCAATTCGCACAATCCTGTAACCAGAGCTCATCAGCTTACGTAGCCGGTCGCGGGCTGCCACCGCCTTACGATACTCATTAGAGCATCCAGGCGAGCTCAGCTCGGGCGTATCGACACCGTGCAAGCGCCACTTTACGCCCTGCTCCCAACCGGTATCCCCATCGACAATGCAGGTATAGCGAACGGGGCCATTGCAGAGCTGGATGCTGGAGAGTTGTTTTTGAAATTGGAAGGCTAAGAAGCCAAGTACGAGGCAAGTCACCAAGGCGCCAGCCATGACGTGGGGGCGGTACTGCCAATTCGTTTTCGTAGGCGAGCGAGTGATGCGGCGGTGGCCAAACGCTCCTGCTCGGTCTCTGTTGGAAAATTCTTTCAACAAGTAGTCTCTCTCATTCAGAGCCGCGAGCCGATGCAATCCAGGAGTGGGACATGCCATCGCTATCGGCAAGAGTAAGCGATCAACCTGGTCAAGAGAATTCTGAGCCGACGACGTCGTAAATGGATGAGGTATAAACCGTCTAGATGCGCTCCGCGCCGCGATGTACAGGCGCTTCCCCAAATTCCGGTCGTTTCGGCGATGATCGACTAATGGCCTCGGGCGAGGCGTCCAATGCGGGACAGCGAGGCCAAGTGAGAGAGGGCATGCCACCCAGCAATGTGTGGCAAAGAAAAAATGCCCTGGTCGGGAGGGACAAGACCAGGGCAGATGGTGACGTGCAACCGGCGTGTGTGAACCAGATGCAGTGGATATGGTACTCATCCGCGCCCAGATGTACAGGCGTTTATCGCACGGCGGGGCCAGAGGGAAAAAGGGTTGCCGGAGAGGCCGAGAGGGGCAGCCGGCGACGAGTTAGGAGATGGAAGAAGACGAAAAGCGGCGAGCCCCAGTTTCCTGAAGCCCGCTGCATTACTCGACAATCGACCTGGATTAGTCGGCCTGCGCGGCCTGCTCCTGCCAGAACTGCTGGCCGTCGAACGCATTCGCGGACACCGGCGCAACCAGGATTGCAGCAGTGAACAGCATCGGGACGATAAGGAATTTCATGACCATCTCCGTGTTGGTTTGTTCGTTTTGCAAGCCTAACAACGTTGCGCCGGTTGCTTAGGTTCACTGAGGCCGGAGTACCTCACGCGCTCGTGATGTTCCGTGAGCGCCGGCAGTGCGCAACCGTTGTTGTGGCTATGCACGATAGCCTCGGCCGATCTTTCTCCTCATACACTGGCCAAGCGCAGACAGAGCGGTTGCTTCGTCAGAACCTCGCCGACTGGCGAAACGTTCGCGCTGGCGCGGCGCAACGTTCGAGACGATCCGGCGTGTGTTCGTGAAGGTCGCCGTCCGCGTCGAGGAACTGAAGGGCAAAATCAAGCTCGCGTTCCCGGCCAGCTATCCGCAGGCGGCCATGCTCGCAATGATGACCGGCGCCATCACGACAGGCGGCCCGTGACCGACGCGGCAGCCGCCGCTGGAGCCCTTGCCCGCCAACCCCGAACGCGTTCCGAAGGTCACCGAAGCCACCGCCGTCCACCCGGCCGATGCCTCATGCTCCATCGCCAGCCGAAGTCCGCTCACGAATAAAAGAGGCTAAGAAAGCGCATTTACCAGATCGGACTGCAGAAAAATTTGCCCGAACCAAGTGGTCCAAGCGGGCGCTCGCCGGCCCGAAGCGTTCCGGCCGGGCATAAGCAATCGCCATCAGCTGGATCTGTAACAGTCGCAGTCCCGCCAGAGACTTTGCACAGCTTCGAGTTCACAACGACGACTTCGTCGTTCAACTTCGAATTACTATCTGCCTTCGTGGTGTTGGAGACCATGTCGGCGGCAATTAAAAAGAGCACAATACCAAGAACCCACAACCATTGTCGAAGACCAACGAAATTAAGCATGTTCGGCACTCCCATCCGATGGCATGTCGAGAGTCGGTGCGTACGACAGGCTTATAATTGTATCGCCTGAACCGCCTCATACAAACCCTGAACAAAATTAATCTCCACTGCTTTCGATGCGAGCTGATCGTGGTGGCCTCGCTGCGCAGTCAGAGGTATCTTGTAAATGGAACGCAATCGCAGATGATGAGGAGCGGACCTTAGCGCGATAGCCGCGGTCGATCTTTCTCTGCATACGCCGGCCAAGCGCGGACAGAGCGGTAGCTTCGTCGGGATAGCAGCAGTGTTGGATCTGGCCGGCCTGGCCGATCCGCCCCCATTCGGCATGTAGCGCCCATTCACCAAACAACGTCGGCACAACGCTAAGTGCGTAATACCGGGCCATGTTCTGTTCGCGGTCGATGCGCCTGAGTTCAATCATGCATCCTCCTTGGCAAGGGCGCGCCAGAGCGTATGCCGACTAACACCGAGCTCCTCGGCGACCTCGTTCCTGCTGTAGTCGCCCGAACGGAGTAGGGCCTTTGCCTTCTTGATAGCGTCGGCATCCAGCCGCCTCGGTCTGCCGCCGATACGGCCACGCTTTCGTGCGGCCGCGAGACCGGCGTTGGTGCGTTGACGCAGCATGTCGCGCTCGAATTCCGCCATCAGGGCGAACACGCCAAACACCAGCTTGCCGGACGGTGTCGTGGTGTCGATCAGGTTCTCTGTGATCGACTTGAGCTGCACCCCGCGGGCGTGCAGAAGGTTGACGGTTTCGATCAGTTGCAGGAGTGAGCGGCCGAGCCGGTCGAGCTTCCACACGATCACGACATCGCCTTTGCGCGCAGTGTCGAGCATGCGGGCGAGTTCAGGGCGGTCCGTTTTCGCGCCGGATGACTTTTCCTGGTAGATGCGCTCGGCGCCGGCGGCCTTGAGGGCATCGATCTGCAGATGCGTCTCCTGCTCATCGGTTGAGACGCGCGCGTAGCCAATCAGCATGGTGCAAAAACCTTATCGGCATCGTGATTTGAACCATAAACTTATGCACCATAGTATTGCAACATGTTTTGCTGTGCTTTGGGATGTTTTCTGAGGAGGTGTGGCGTTGGTGCAAAAACGGTCGTTTGTGCACCTACCAAGAAAACGCGCGACTTTCGGCACGCGTTGGAAGATGCGGTGCCAATTAATCAGCATTGGGATGAGTCAACTAACAACCTATTGTCGACAATGACCGGTGACGCTGCCAAACATGGGATGTAGGCTTACCCTGGTGGGAAGCATATCGCAGGGTATTGTCGTGTCGCGCATATTCTTGAGCCATTCGTCAAAGAACAACGCCGAGTGCTGATCGGCCATCATCAGACGCTGGCGTAGACTCGGAAGCCGTCTTGACGCGCGCTGGTTGGTTGTTGAGACGGCCTCATGCACCGTCACGATGGTACATCGGGTCTCTTAACGCGGAAAAACTGATGTCAGCTCCGGGTCGGGCTCGACCGACCGACTTGCGTCTGCGTGCAGGCAGCACTGCCCCAAGCAGCAGAAGTCACGCGCCTGTTTGACAGCTAAACCCTCGGGAGCCGACACACGGAACGCTCAGCCAAACGGCCGAGACGGGCCAGGAACCGTCGTGCGCAGAACCCTCACCCGTTTTTAGAAGAACGATGCGCCAAGCACAGCCAGGAGTGCCACGGGATAAATGATGCGCGAGGCAATATTGGCTCGTCGGACCATCTCAGTCTTTTGCTGCTCGACAAGGTAGACATGTGCGACGGTTTGCATGAGCGCGGCAAAAACTAGAACTGTCGCAAGAAGAATAAACTCGTCCAGCCGCGTCAGGTAGGACACCCTCGGGAGCAGAACAGTGATAGCAAACAGATAAGCGACTAGCGTCAAGAAGGCGGTGGTCGAAATACCGATACCCGTGCTGCTTTCCCTTGGATCAAGCCAGCGCGGAATCCACGACATGATGACGATCAGACAAAGAGGGAAAATCACTTTCCAGAAATAGTAGGTTGGCACCCTCTGTACCTCAATCGCCAACACGAAGCCCGCTGATCCAGCCGTCTTCTCAAAGGCTACATAGGGACGCGGTTCCGCCTCCCAAGCCAATACCTTAAAGTCCGGCATCGATAATTTGCTGGCAATCCCGGAGTTCTTACCCCCCTCGCGTAGGATGGGGAGCATCGCCACGTCTCTCGCCGACAAACTGGCCGCAACCAGATGGATGGTCAGGACTTGCCGATCCATCGGAAATTCGGCCAGGTCGAGCGGCTGCGAAAACCAGCCCCATGTCTTCTGACGGAGTGTGACCCCACCTTCGGGATTTATCTCGACGAAATCTGGAAAAGCTCTCCAAGCCTGCTGCTGATTTACAATAGTGAGACGTGGGGTCCAAACATCTGTCGCCCGTCGAACGACTGGACCAGGTCCTTCGTGTCGAAGCAGGGGGTTAATCCAGCTTGCCTCATAATAGACACTTGCCGAGAACCGTTGGTTCGCCGAGTCGATGCCGTCTACATCGATCACATATATGCCAACCCTAACTTCTGTCGGCTCCCCCCAGACCGAGGGCCGTTCTTGTTCCGGCTTTGGCTGGAGAATTGCGGCCGTCGTCTCTCTTGTCTCTGCGGGTAATTCTGGCGGATCAGCCGTTTTCGACGGGTCCTGAGCAGCCGCTAGCCCAGGCGCGAGCAGTATGAATGCCAACAAGTGAACCGCCCGGACAATCCTGCAACACGACATCCCCGCCTCATACCGTTCCGGCCAAGTCTACAGTCTATCCGACATTCCCCAAGTAGCCTTGGGACAGCTCCAGACTAAGCCGCCAGCCGTGCGTCTGCAATGCCCCAGGCAGTTTCGGAAGCGCCCGCAGCCGCTGTCACATCGTGATCCGCAGTGTTCGGAACCGGCGCAGTGGCTCGCAGCCGCGCTCGGATCATCGTTCCCGGCGCACTCGGGCAACGCGCCGCCGTGACGTTCGTGCCGGTCGGGTCGACTGCATGCGAAGCGGTCGAGATCGTTCGTCATGATGGCACTGGTGACGGACGCAGCCGATGAATAGCGGCGAGGATCTGGTGGAAGAGGTCTCGCGGGATTGCGGCCTCGGCCAGCTGGAAGGTTATCGCCCGGGCATGGCGGACGACACGGGCGCCGATCTTGATCAGCCGCGTTTGCAGGCTCGTCAGCGACCAGGACGCGACCTCGTCGGGCAGTTCGGCGGCCTGCAAGAACATGCCGAGGTTGTAGGCCAGCGCATGAAGCTGCAGGCGGACCTCGTTCTGCGTCATCGTCCGGCATGACAGCCGGGTCCACCTGAGCGCGATCTTGCCCTCCTTAATGTGCTGCTCGGCGGTACCGCGCTGATTGTAGAAGGCGAACACCTGCTCGGGCTCGAAGGGCAGATTGGTGACCAGGAAGCCGACACGGGGCAGCAACTCACCTGGATGCCATTCGATCTTGGCCAGCACCCGGCGGGGCTTTTCCCAGGAGCCAGCTTGGTACTCGAAGTCGCCGTAGACCCGGCGGACCTCGTTCGGTGGCCGCCCGACCGGGCGCCTCAACAGGTCGGCAATCCGCTCCTGCAAGGTCGCGTTCTTCGGCAGGCGAATGGCGTAGAGGTATCCCGCCGTCTCCAAGGTGACGTAGAGGGCGGGAAGCGCAAAGGCGGCATCGGCCCGAAATAGGCGCAGAACATCCTTGTCGGCGTAGCGAGCCATGACCGACCCCAGAACCTCCTCCCAGCCGTCAGCGCTGTGCACGTTGCCGGGGCGCAGCTTGCAGCGCTCCAGTTGGCCGAACTGATTGAACACGAACAGCGGATGGTAGCAGGAGCAGTCGAAGTGGCCGTTCCAGGCGGTGCCTTCCTGCGCGCCATGAGTCGGGCTCACCGAGCTGTCCATGTCGAGCGTAAGCCAACGCAGTGGCTTGGCGGTATGGTGGCGGTCGATCCAGCGGCCCGGCATGTCGGGCAGCGCGGCGAGGTTCTCGGGAGTGATGAGCACCTCGGTCTCGAACTGCCCCATCTGGCTTGCCGACGCCGCTTGATGATCGACAGCCCGGCCACCCACGATCTGACGCATCACGGGATCGACGGCCAGATAGTCGGCATCGTTGACGTCCTCGTAGCCTGCGAGCCGGCCGAAGATCGACTGGCGCGAAAGGGCGACGATGCCGTGCAGCCGGTTATGACCGCTGCGCGTGTCGACGAGATGCTTGCCCATCAGCTCATGAAGACCGAGCACCTCATCCAGCTCGCGGTAGAGGAGCAAGCCCCCATCGGAGCTGATCTTCGAGCCGTGGAACTCGAGCTGAACGCGGCGATCGAAACCGAGCCTTCCGTCGTCCAATTCGCTCGCACCCGCTGGGTGAGACATCGCCGCCCGCCTCAGATACCGCCAATGCACTGGAATATATGTGATTTGCGGCATCAGCAGTAGGCGGAACTCATATTATACTTGGGGAATGCGGGCTTAGAGCTTTCGCTTGATGACGTCCTGCAGCATCTCCTTGTCGAGCGAGAGATCCGCGACAATCCGCTTCAGACGCCCGTTCTCCTCTTCGAGCTCGCGCAGGCGCTTCATCTCGCTCGGCATCAGCCCGGCGTACTTCTTCTTCCAGTTGAAGTACGTCGCCTGGCTGATCCCAGCCTTCCGGCAGATCTCCTCGACCGGAGTGCCGTTCTCACCCTGCCGGATGATGAACGCCTTCTGAGCGTCCGTGAACTGCGGCCCATGGGCACTCCCTCCTTCCCAAGAATAGCACGGAAAGAAGGTTAAGTGGACACTTCAGGGCAGGAAGCGGGCACTGCTCACACTGTGCACCGGAGCGGGCAAGACTGCCGTTGCCTTCCAGACTGGATCGCTACTCAATAGGCATGAAAGTTGATCGCGCCGGACGGCTGCGCGATCGCTCTGCCGTCCCGCAAGGACGTCGCGTTGTTGAGCTATCTGTGCTTGCGGGACGCGCCGGTCGACCGAACGCAAGTGATAGCTTCGATGTCCAGGATGCGCGGCCGCACCGCCCTCAGAACCTTTCGGGTACGGGCTGGCCGCTGTCGAGGCGCGGCTCTACGTGCTTGGGCTTTGGTTGCGCCTTCGGGATCTTGGGCAGCTTGGCCGGCACCTTCTCGTAGGGGATGCTGTCCAGCAGGTGGCTGATGAGGTTGAGCCGGGCGCGGCGCTTGTCGTCGGCGGCTACGATGTGCCAGGGCGCGGCCTGCGTGTGCGTCGTCTGGATCATCCGCTGGTAGGCTTCGGTGTAGTCCCACCAGCGGCGCACGGACTCCGTGTCCATCGGGCTCAGCTTCCAGTGCTTGACCGGGTCGGTGATCCGCGCCGCGAACCGACGCCGCTGCTCGTCCTGGCTCACGTCAAGGAAGTACTTCAGGAAATGGATGCCGTCATTGACGATCATCTCCTGCTCGAAGGCCGGAACCAGCTGAAGGAAGCGCTCGTATTCCTCGTTGGTGCAGAAGCCCATAACCCGCTCGACCCCGGCGCGATTGTACCAAGAGCGGTCGAACAGGATGATCTCGCCGGCCGCCGGGAAGAGCTCGATGTAGCGCTGCGCGTAGATCTGGCTTTTCTGACGGTCGGACGGGGCGGGCAGCGCCACATGCTTGAACACGCGCGGACTGGTGCGGTCGGTGATCCGGCTGATCACGCCGCCCTTCCCGGCGGTGTCCCGGCCTTCGAAGACGACGATGACGCGCTGGCCGGCTTCCTTGACCCAGGCCTGCAGGCGAGTCAGTTCTACCTGCAACCCGTAAAGCCTCTTTTCGAATTCCTTGCGCGTCAACTTCTTGCCAGGCGCGCCTTCAGCCACCGCCGCCTCGACGTCGGCGTCTTTGCTTTTCTTCGTCATGACGTCGGTCTCCGTTCGGATGAACCAGCATTTCCCATTTGACCTCTTGCGGACGGCCGGCTCGAGATATCGAACGTGCTCTGCGAGAACGCGCTACGCCCGTTTGTGATGACCGGGTCATTCTGCACCCCCTTCGTAAGTGCTTGGAAACATTGAGAGCTGGTTTTCGGAGACAGCCCGACACGGGCGACCTTTCCGGGCGAGGGAACTCGCGACTTGTTCGCTGTCGAGATCTGAGGCCCGGATCTGGTGCGGCGCCTCCGGCACGATCTGGTTGCTGGTCAGGATGCCAGCGTTGATCAGCTTTCGGATCTGATGATGGCTGACGCCGAGTTTCGCGGCTGCGTCGCGCATTGTCAGCCACTGGCCATCCTTTTCGGCGGAGAGATAGCCGTGAATGCCGTTGACGCGGCGGATTGATCCGACGCGGTGTGCGGTCCAGGTCTTGCCTTGCCCGGTAGGCAGCCCCATGCGGTTCAACGAAGCGGCGATATCCTGGTCCGACCAGCGGCCCGCCATGGCGCGAATGACGGCCAAGGCCTGCTGGGGAGTGCCACAGCCATGCTCGCCGGTCTTCGGTTTTCGGACGCGCAACTCAGAATGTTGGCCACCCTTCCAGTGGACGACGAGCACGATCTCTCCGGCTACCTCGTCGACATCGGCAACGATCTCCGTGATCAGGGCCCGCACCAGCCGCTGTCGTGTGCGCATTGTCGTTCGCGGCGACTTCCAGGCCGCAGCGAGATCATCAGCCAGTCCAGTGAAATCGGGTAGTGCATCCCCTGCGGCGGGTGCCGGCATTTCGTGGAGCCGTTGCCGGCACGCCTCGACGCGCTGCAGCGTCACTTCCCACGCCTTCTCCAGCTGCGCCGCAATCAGGCGGTTGTCGGGATCGCAAGCCGCGTAACGACGCTCGGCGAGCGAGGCATCGTACTGGGCTTGGCGCAGCTCCAGCTCGGCGATGTGGCGCCGATCCTGATCTTCCTCTTTCAGCATGCGCTCGGCCTCGTGTGCAGCCTCGATCGCCATCGGCGCCACCGCACGCAGCATCTCTCCGGCCACGGCCATGTCGATGTGCTTGCCGGCCACCCTGAAACAGCGCTTGCGGCCCATCTGCAGGTTTGGGCTCTCGCACCCGTAGACGGGCCGCGGATAGCGCCCAGTGTAGGCAACCTTGAGCTTGCGACCGCAACGGGCACAGCAAATGAGACCGGCGAGCAGCGCCCGGCCACCGCGTGCAGACTTCGTGTCGCCGGTCCTGCCGTAGGCGTTGCCTGCGAGGATCGACTGATTGCCCTGATACTCAGCCCAGCCGATGTAGCCTTCGTGGTGGTCCTTGATGAACACCTCCCAGGCGTCCATCGGCTTGCGGTGGCCGTAGCTCTTGCGTGCACGACCGTCGACGATCTCGGTGCGCTTCTCGCTCTTCCCGTAGGCATAGACGCCAGCATAGAAAGGATTCTTCAGAATCGAGATGACGTTGCGATACCTGATCGGCCGCCATTCGAACGACGTCAATGTCCTGCCGTCCGATGGATAGGGAAAGTGGATATTCTCCGACGCCATCCACAGCAGCACTTGGCGGGCGCTGCCAAGCTCCCGGAACTTGGCAAAGACAAGTCTGATCACCTCCTGCAGGCGCAGGTCTGGATCGAGGCCGAGACCGGCGCGACGATCCCAGGTGTAGCCGAGCGGTATCGAGATCCTCAGCTCGCCACGCCTTGCCTTCGATCGCGCCGCTTCGTACATGCGGGAGCGAATGATACCCAGCTCGAACTCGCTGATGCTGCCCTTCATGCCGAGCAACAGGCGATCGTTCGGCCGGCACGGATCGTACACACCATCGAGATCTATGACGCGGGCCTCGACCAAGCCGCACAGTTCGAGCAAGTGGTGCCAATCCCGGCCATTGCGCGCCAGCCGCGACGCGTCGAGGCAGAGCACTGCACCGACTTGTCCGGCGCACAGGGCTGCCACCAGACGGTCGAAGCCAGGGCGCTCGACGGCACCGCTTGCCGAACGCCCGAGATCGTCGTCGATTACTTCTACCTCTTTGAAACCCCGGCGGCGTGCAACGTCGACCAGTTCGTACTGCCGTCGTTGGCTCTCCAGGTTCGCCTGCACCTGTTGCGGCGTCGACTGGCGAACATACACGATAGCCTTGCGCTGAAGCAGGGTCGACGGGAGGAGTGCATCAAGCGAGGTCATCGCCGGCCTCCCTCGTCGCGCTGCCTCTGGCCTCCAGCAGCAGTTGAGCCAGCGACTGGATTGCCGCTTGGCGCTGCGCCGCCGTCATTCCCTGAAGCACGACGTCGTCGAGAACGAGGTCGAGCTGGCGTGGTGCTGTCAGCGGGCGAGATGGTGGTCGCGGAACAAGCTGCGTCGCTCGGGCCAGTGCTACCAACGATCCCATCGTGGACCTCCTGCGTGCCGGTGTTGCCGTTCGCAGAGAGGAGCCGCGATTCGCAGGAGATCAGCAGCCGATGTAGATCACTCAACGCCGACAGCGAGACCTGAGGGGAGCCAATCTTCATCGAACCGCAACTGACGGGGTCGAGCTTCCAGGCGGCCACCTTCGTGACGACACCGGGCTCGAGCTCGACATTCGCGATCTCGCCAGAGGCTCGATGTTCGACCATGAGGCAACGCGCTCTCCGGCCATGCAGCGGATGCCAGCGGTAATGGACTACGATATCCTGCCCGATATGGGCAGAATGACTGTGAGATTGCCGTCGGAAGAAAAGCATGGCTCTTCAGCGATACGCTGAAGGGGGCTACAGCCTCGGCGCGGCTCTATGGCCTCGTCGAGACGGCGAAGGCCAATGGTCTGGAGCCCTACGCCTATCTCCGCCAGGTCTTCACGCTGCTGCCGCAGGCCAAGACCCTCGAAGACATCGAGGCCCTGCTCCCTTGGAACGTCGTGCTGCCGGCGACGCACAGCGTCGCTGCCTGAGCCCAAGCCCGTCAAGCGAAAACCAACACAGCGAAAACCAACACCACGCCGTCAGGTCATTTCTGGGGCGCTTACGTTGAAGTGGCGTCTTTAGCCATTTCAGCCTGTGTCCAATAGGGCGCAACCCTTGAGAAGCGGCACGGCCTGATCGAGACGCGCATGCATCACGCGACAATGAGTTGTGATGACTGGACCTCAGTCATCTTGCCAAGCTTCTTTCAGCAAGGGGCTCAACATTGGGGCGAAGGGGAGACAGATGCGCATCGTGCTAATCATTGCAACGCTCGCGGTCATACCGGTCGGCTTCGCAACTGAAGCGGCGGCCGACGAGACCGGACTTGCAGGCATGCATACTTGGCGCAAGGAACGTGGCATCACCTGCTTCGCTGACCACTTCCATACTGGGACCGGCGAAGGCCGCACCAAACCGGCAGCCCGGAAAGCCGCGATCAAGGCGTGGGAAGAATTCACTGCCTGGGAGTACGGAACAGACTGGGCGTACTTCAGATACGCCGGCGGAAAGGGCGTGAACTACACCAAGGCGGCTAATGGCTGGTCAGCGTCTGTCGATGCTCGCCCTTGTAATCGCAAGCGCCGCTAGCGAAACCCCTGACTTCGGACATGGCTGACCGACGCTTCCGCCTCTTCGAGATGGGGGCGCAAGATGTCGGCAAGTGTGATGGGTTTCTCGGACACCGGCCATGGTCGGGGCCGGCCTCGTGCTCGGTAGGCCGGTGTCGGAGAAGCACCAAGGCAGGAAGTCGCGCTTGCTCAGGCGGTGCAGCGCGCTCCTGGTGCCGTGCGCTGCGCTCTATGGGGATTGAGCAGCGCTGCTGCAATCTCGCGCTCGTGTGCGCCGATGAACGGGGCTCGCCGGGAGGCGATCGAAGGGTCACGAGCGCTGCGAGACTGCGTGTTTTCAGTGCTGATTGGCGCGCACGGGGTGGTAGCACGGCCCAACAATCGGACCCGACACGTGCGTAATCGTGGCCGGCGCGCGACCAGCGGGATATCGATCGGCACGGGAACGCAAGCGCAGCTGGTCATGAGGTGTCGATCCGAAGCATCAAGATTGTCGGCGATGATCTGTGTTGCGGCATCGTGCCTGCCGCGAACCTCTCGATGACGTGCATGCGGCCGCCGCAGCAGGGGCATGGGTTCGGCAGCACGTTGGTATCGTCGCCGCTGGTGGTGATGGGCTCGGGGGTGGCTGCCGGCGGCGCGACCGCCAGCAACTGGCGCGCCCGCGCGATCGCTTCTGCACGATTGCCGTTGGCGAACAGGCCGTAGTGGCGGATGCGATGGAAGCCCTTGGGCAGCACGTGCAGCAGGAAGCGCCTGATAAACTCGTGCGGAGGCAATGTCATCGTTTTCCAGCGCTCCGGTCCCTCGATGCGGTAATCCTTCCATCGGAACGAGATGCCGCCGTCGTCGGCTGCAACGAGCCGGCGATTGGATGAGGCTCTCGCCCTACGCGATTGGCTCGGAAGCCAAGGCTGGAACGACGTTTTCCTCGATATCGACCCTGTGCGCGGTCTCGTCGCGGCTGATCGCTGGCAGAAGGCCCTGAACGCGGCCATTGGCCGATGCCGCGCCGTGATCTTCCTGCTCTCGCGCCACTGGCTCAACTCCAAGCATTGCATCTCGGAGTTGGATCTTGCCGCTCATGTCGGCGCCCAATGCATCGGTATCATTATCGACAATGAGATGCCCGTCGAGCATGTACCGACAGGGCTGGGTGGTGAGCTGCAAGTCATCAACTTGACGCGCGGCGGTCCGCAGATCACGTTCACAGTGAACCCTCCGCCTGATCGCATCGGCATGACTGTCTCGTTCCCCGAGGAGGACTTGAAGGCGCTGCGTGTGGGGCTCGCTCGTCTTGGCCTCGTCGGGTTTGAGACCGAGAGTTTCCCGTGGCCACCGGCAGACGAGCCCAACCGTGCACCGTTCCGCGGTCTCGAAGCTCTCGACGTCAAAGATGCCGGCGTCTTCTTTGGCCGCGATACCGATCTCGTGCGCGCGCGCGAGCATTTGATCAGGCTCCGTGCCGAGGGCGGTCGCAAGCTTTTCGTGATCCAGGGAGCGTCGGGCTCGGGCAAGTCCAGTTTTATGCGCGCCGGCCTACTGCCGCGCCTGGAGCGTGAGGACCGGGACTTCGTTACCCTGCCGTTGATCCGCCCCGGTACAGCCGCACTAAGGACGCCCCGAACAATAACCGCTACGATTTAGCGATCTTCCGGGGCTTGATAGTGTAGTTCCATTCAGGATGGAACGCATCGCCGATGATGTCGAGGGCGTCCATCTCGGCATCGGGGACCTTGATGCCCTTCTCGTAGGTCCGCTCGTCGAGCACGCAGTCGATCGTCAGCCCCGCCTTGGTCGTGGTGGCGCCGATCAGCTCGATCACGGCGACACGATCCGTCAGCGGCCGGCCACGCCAGTTCTGCGTGATGTGGCAGAACATCCGGTGCTCGATCTTGTTCCACTTCGATGTGCCCGGCGGATAGTGGTGCACGTTGAGCGTCAGTGCGGTCTCGTCGGCGAGCTTTTGCAGCTCGACTTTCCACAGCCGGACACGCGCGCCGTTGGAGCCGCCGCAGTCGGCGGTGACCGTCAGCTCACGCATCTTCGGATATCGTGAGCGGCCCGTGCGAGCGAGCCAGGTGCGGATCGCCGCGACGGCGAACTCGGCCGTGTCGCTGGTGATGCCGAGGCTGACGAATCCGGTGTTGGCCGTCACGTCGTAGACGCCATAGGGAACGACCTTGCCGAGTTCCTTGTCCTCGAAGTCGTGGACGTTCACGCGACGCGGCTGGCCCTTCGGCCGATAATCGGAGCCGCCGTTCTTGTAGTTGCCGACCAGCTCCTTCTTCTTCGTATCGACGGAGATGACGGGTTGCCGTTTGGCCTGAGCGGCCACGACTTTCGCGTTGATGTGCTCGAACTGGGCGTTGCGATCGGGATGCTTCGAGCCTTCGTCCGCCTTGCGATTGTACTGGCGCGAGAAGCCGAGTTTCACGAGCTCCTTGCGCACGGTGTCGGCGCTGATCGGATGCCCCGCCTCCGTCAGGATCGCGGCCAACTTGTCCATGCTCTTGGAGACCCACAGCAGCGGGCGCATGGGATCGCCAAGCGTGGCGGGCTCGACGAGCCGCTTCAGGGCGGGGACAAGATCGGAATCAGTGGCGGCAACGGCTTTGCGACCAGCACCAGGGCGACGCACCTGCCCCTTGGCCAAGGGCTCGGCGTCGAGATCATCCTCGCCGCGATTGATCGTCGAACGCGCGAGCCCGGTGATCCGCGAAACGACCGCCAAACCGCCCCAGCCGGCGGTTCGCACTTCAGCGGCCGCGAACAGGCGCCGGCCCCGTTCGTCGAGCCTCGAGCCGACCTCGTTCCAGCGGGTGCGGATGGCATCTTCATCGATCATGCCATCCGGGCTACAACTGTTCGCCCGGAACAGGAATCCATGCCGCCTGAGTCACACCGACGCACACAGATTGCGATTCAGCAATTGTTCGGGGTGTCCTAAGTGGCAGGACCGGCCTTGCAACAGCATTGGAGCAGGCGTTCGAGAAACTGCGACAGCCCAGACCGTTTGGCGATCTGCTCGCCTTACTGGCACGCGACGAAAATGCGCTGCCGCCGCTGCTCAATGCCTTGCAGGTCCAGGCCATGGATCGGCTTGTCGGTGAAGCGAAGCCGCAAATCGAACGCCCGCCGACGGTGGTGCTCGCGATTGATCAGGCCGAGGAGCTGTTTACGCCCGATGCCGGCCAGGAGGCGGCTAAGCTGCGGCAGCATCTTGCGGCGGCTCTGACGCGAGGGCCAGACGCGATCGCGCTCCTCACGATCAGATCAGACCGTTTCTCTCTGCTGCAGGGCGATGAACTGCTGGCAAAGCTGCTGGAACCGTTCAACCTGCCGCCGATGCCGGCAACAGTCTATCGCGACGCCATCCTGCGCCCGGCCGCGCGCCTGACGCCGCCACTGGCAATTCACGCCGCGCTTACGGATGCGCTCATCAAGGATACGGCAGCCGAAGGCGCTGATCCGCTGCCATTGCTGGCCTTCACCCTAGAGCGTCTCTACCGCGGTTACGGCAAGACCAAAGATGGCTTGGTCCCGAAGCACTATGAGGACATTGGCGGCATCGCCGGCTCGATCAACGCGGCAATCGACGAGGCGTTCTCCAAGCCGGGTAACGAGCCGGCGATCCCAGCCGAACGACACACGCGCGAACTGTTGCTGGAGGCGGCGTTCGTTCCGGCGCTAGTGGACATCAACCAGACGAACGGCGAGCCGGTGAGCCGCATCGCCAAGGCGCAAGAGATTTCGCCAGACTGTCACAACCTCATTCAGCGGCTGGTGAACGCGCGGCTTCTTGTCAGCGACGAGATACCTGCCGGCGAGGAGGGAAAGCCGGTCACGACTTATCGCGTCGCCCATGAGGCGTTGTTGCGCCGATGGGACTGGCTCAAGGGTGTTCTCGACGGACGATCCGGACAGCTCAGTACAGCCCAACTCATCGAGCGTCAGGCGGAGGCGTGGGACAGGGCCAAACGGGACAAGACATGGCTGGATCTACGAGGCGATCGGCTCCGCGAGGCGCTCAGGTTCGCACGACGGGCTGATTTCAAGCGGCGGCTTACCGGTGTGCCTGCCGAATACGTCACGGCATGCCGTAGGCGGGCACTCAAGACAAAGCTGGTCATTGGCGGTGCAGTAAGTCTTGTTGCCTTGGGCGCGGTGGGCGCTGGCGCGGCCTACGTCCAGCAGTTGGCTGATCGGTCGCGGATCGTTGCGGAGGCCGAGCGTATAGCTGCGAGGGCCCGTCTGGCTGAAGGAATGATCGCCCGAACCGGTGTGCTCGATGAAGCAGCAGAGCGGGCGCTGAAACGAGGTGAGACTTTCAAGGAGTGCGACACGTGCCCCGAGATGGTCGTCGTGCCGGCCGGCGAGTTCATGATGGGCTCGCCCGAAACTGAGAAAAACCGCAACAGCGACGAGGGCCCGCAGCGGAAGGTGACGATCGCCAGATCATTTGCGGTCGGCAAGTTCGAGGTCACATTCGCTGAGTGGGCGGCATGTGTGCTGGGTGGCGGCTGCCAGGGCAACCGGAGCCCGTCGGATCAAGGCTGGGGCAAGAGCACACGACCCGTTATTAACGTCTCATGGAACGAGGCCAGGCAGTACGTCGAATGGCTATCTGTGAGGACAGGCAAGACCTATCGGCTGCTCACCGAGGCCGAGTGGGAATACGCCGCGCGGGCCGGAACGACGACTGCGTACTCCTGGGGCGATGACATCGGCAAGGGCAATGCCAATTGCGACGAATGCGG
>CAWGUF010000020.1:0-105635 GCA_963825625.1 uncultured Alphaproteobacteria bacterium
GGTCACCTGCACGCATCACGCGCCTGCCAGCGGCGGCTGTTTCACCCCCAGTTCCGGACATCCTCTGCGGTCTGGACGACCTCGTCAACGCCCGACAAGCCTCATAGCCGCCCCTGTGTGAGTTCGTCCCACTACTCCGCCGCTTCCGGCCGCCGTCTCCCCCCGTTCCGTCCCGCGCCCTTCGCCGGCTTCGCCCGCTGAGTGCCGCGGCCCGCACTAGCGCGACCCCCGCCCCCGCGCCGCGCCATCACCTCGCGCAGGAACGCGCCCGTATAGCTCGCCTCGCACGCGGCCACGTCCTCCGGTGTGCCGACGGCAACGACCCGGCCGCCGCCGTCGCCGCCCTCCGGGCCCAGGTCGATCAGCCAGTCGGCGGTCTTGATGACGTCCAGGTTGTGCTCGATGACGACCACGGTGTTGCCGGCGTCCACCAGCTCGTGCAGCACCTCGAGCAGCTTGGCGACGTCGTGGAAATGCAGCCCCGTGGTCGGCTCGTCGAGGATGTAGAGCGTCCGCCCGGTCGCGCGCTTGCGCCAGCTCCTTCGCCAGCTTGATGCGCTGCGCCTCGCCGCCCGACAGCGTCGTCGCCTGCTGCCCGATCTTGATGTAGCCGAGACCGACCCGTGCCAGCGTCTCCAGCTTGTCGCGGATCGCCGGCACCGCCTTGAAGAACGTCCGCGCCCTCCTCGACCGTCATGTCGAGCACGTCGGCAATGGACTTCTCTCTGAAGCTGACCTCCAGCGTCTCGCGGTTGTAGCGCTTGCCCTTGCACTGGTCGCAGGTCACGTACACGTCCGGCAGGAAGTGCATCTCGATCTTGATGACGCCGTCGCCCTGGCAGGCCTCGCACCGTCCGCCTTTCACGTTGAACGAGAACCGGCCCGGCTGATAGCCGCGCGCCTTGGCTTCCGGCAGTCCGGCGATACCAATCGCGGATCGGGGTGAACGCGCCGGTATAGGTGGCCGGATTGGAGCGCGGCGTGCGTCCGATCGGCGACTGGTCGATGTCGATCACCTTGTCGAGCAGATCGAGCCCGTCGATCGTGTCGAACGGAGCAGGCTGCGTGCGCGCGCCGTTCAACCGGCGGGCGGCGGCGGCATAAACGGTATCGATCAGGAACGTCGACTTACCACAGCCCGAAACCCCGGTGACGCAGGTCAGCAGTCCCAGCGGAATTTCCGCCGTAATGGCCTGCAGGTTGTTGCCGCGGGCGCCCGTCACCTTGAGCAATCGGCCCTTTTGCGGCTTGCGCCGCTCTGCCGGAACCGGAACCTGACGCGTACCCGAAAGGATATTGCCCCGTGATGCTTTCCGCCGCCGCCATGATGTCGGCCGGTTCGCCCTGGGCGACGATCCGCCCGCCATGCACACCGGCGCCGGGACCGATATCGACGACGTGGTCGGCGGTCAGGATCGCATCCTCGTCGTGCTCGACCACGATCACGGTGTTGCCGAGGTCGCGCAGATGCTTCAGCGTCTCCAACAGCCGCGCATTGTCACGCTGGTGCAGGCCGATCGATGGCTCGTCGAGCACGTAGAGCACGCCGGTGAGGCCGGAGCCGATCTGCGAGGCCAGCCGGATGCGCTGGCTCTCGCCGCCCGACAGCGTGCCGGAGTTGCGCGACAGCGTGAGGTAGTCGAGCCCGACGTCGTTCAGGAACTTCAGTCGCTCCTGAATCTCTTTCAGGATGCGGTTGGCGATCTCGGTTTGCTGCTTGGAGAATGTTGCCGGCACCTCGTCGAACCACTGGCCGGCCTTTCGGATCGACAAGTCCGCCACCTCCGAGATGTCGAGGCCACCGATTTTCACCGCCAACGCCTGCGGCTTCAGCCGCTTGCCGCCGCAGGTTTCGCATGGATGGTCCGACTGGTAGCGGGACAGCTCCTCCCGCACCCACGCCGAATCCGTCTCGCGCCAGCGCCGCTCGATGTTGGTGATGACGCCCTCGAACGCCTTTGCGGTCTTGTAGCTGCGCACCCCGTCTTCATAGACGAACGTGATCTCCTCGCCCCCCGAGCCGAACAGGATGGTGTCGCGAACCTTCTTCGGCAGGTCGCGCCAGGGCATAGAGATGGACACCTTGAAGTGTCGGCCGATCGCTTCCAGCGTTTGCTCGTAGTAGGGCGATGTGGCGCCGGTGCGTGCCCACGGCTGCACTGCGCCCTCGGCCAGCGACAAGCCGGCATCGGGCACCACGAGATCCGGCTCGAACTTGAGCTCCGTGCCGAGGCCGTCGCACGCCGGGCAGGCGCCGGAGGGCGCATTGAACGAGAACAGCCGCGGCTCGATCTCCTCGATAGTGAAACCCGAGACCGGGCAGGCGAACCGTTGCGAGAACGTGATGCGTTCATGCGTATCATTTTTGCTCTTGTGTGCGCCTTTGGTCTCCTCCGCCGGCAATGCCTTGTCAGCGAATTCGATGACGGCGATTCCATCCGCCAGCCCCAGCGCCGTCTCCAGTGAATCCGCCAGGCGAGTCGCGATATCCGGCCGCACGACAACGCGGTCCACGACGACGTCGATGTCGTGATTGAATTTCTTGTCGAGCTTGGGTGCATCCGGGATCTCGTAGAACGCACCATCGACCTTGACGCGCTGAAAGCCCTTCTTGAGCAGCTCCGCCAGCTCCTTGCGGAACTCGCCCTTCCGGCCCCGCACGATCGGCGCCAGCAGATAGAGCCGCGTGCCCTCCTCCAGCGCCAGGATGCGGTCGACCATCTGGGTGACGGTCTGGCTCTCGATCGGCAGCCCGGTAGCCGGCGAGTAAGGCACGCCGACGCGGGCAAACAGCAGACGCATGTAGTCCCAGATCTCGGTCACGGTGCCGACCGTGGAGCGCGGGTTCTTTGATGTCGTCTTTTGCTCGATCGAGATCGCCGGCGACAGCCCGTCGATGTGGTCGACATCAGGCTTCTGCATCATCTCGAGGAACTGGCGGGCGTATGCCGACAGGCTCTCGACGTACCGCCGCTGGCCTTCGGCGTAGATGGTGTCGAACGCGAGACTGGACTTGCCAGAGCCGGACAACCCCGTGAACACGATCAACGCATCGCGCGGTACCACCAGATCGACATTCTTGAGGTTGTGCTCGCGCGCGCCGCGCACGTGAATGGTGCGCGGATCGTGCGCCGGCTGGGCGCGTGGTTTGGTTGCGGTGACGGGCCCGGCTGCCGCCCCTGGCCGCTTCAGTGTCTGACGCTTGCTCATGGGGCGTTTTCGTAGCCGATCGGCTGACGGGCGGCAATGCAACTGAAAGCCGCCGCCCGCCGGTTTGCACAGTCGTTTGTGTCGTCGGCGTTCCGTCGCCGGCTCAGCGCTCGAAGATGGACGACAGGTCGCCTGCGGGCTCCGGCCGTTTCGCCGCGATTGCTTTGCTGGGCCGCGACACGCTCGGCTGCGGCCGAGTGTCCTGGGCGCTGCCGCCGTCACCATCTGCCGCTGCCTGCTGTCGCTCCTCCCGGGCCAGCTTAGCGATCATCCCGTCGCTGGGAGTGGATGTCAGGAACATCAATGAGCCGATCTGCTCGATCTCGTACAGCGCTGCAGTCCGCCACACCGGTCTTTGTCTCGCATCGTGAAAATGCGTCGCCAGTTTCAGCGCGGGCATGGGATCACGCCCTTCGACCAGAACCTGCTCCGCGGTCGCTACAGCCTCCGCCCATCTCGGGCCGGCGAGGGGAATCTCGCCGATATGCCGGCAGGTCTGCTTGAACAGGCAGCCGAGGGGCTGGTTCAGGCCGTGATAAACGACCCCGCAGATGGCCTTGCTGCTGCCGGACTTGCGGCCATCCTTCCCCGGAGTGCTCAGACGGTTCAGCACGACCTGGGCAATTCCGAGTTGAGCTGAGCTGTCCGCTCCGCCTGCTTCATGATAGATGGCCAGGGCAAGACACTGCACCTCTCGCGCAGGCCACCGCACCGTGCGTTGTCGCCCTTGACCGATATCCACCCGCCGCACCACGGATGAGGCGTTGGCCACCCGCTCCGGCTCCGGTTCGAGGTGGAAGGTCTGGAAACCTAGCGCTTTGCCGGCCTTTGCCGTAATCCACCATGTGGCGTTGGTAACGCCCGTCGACAGGCCGCTGCCAATATACCCCCAGACCGCTGCGCTGGGAGTGATACCCCATAGGCAGGCGGTTGCGACAATCGCGATAATGAACAGGTTCCGCCGCCGCTTGGCGTTCTCCTGCTGGCGCAAGAGCTTCCTGGCATCCATACGCTTACCCCCTCGCGGCGCCTTGCTGCACCGCAGCGCATAGTACGCACCCGATCGGACGTGTAGCACCATTTCCATGCCGGCCGGACAGGAAAAATTCTTTCAACGGATTCCGATGCTCTGCCCCGTGCAGCGATGGTGCGGGCGGCGCGACTGCGGGCTCTGTCAACCTGTTTCAAGGTCGACGTCGAGCGCATTCATGACCCGCGCGTGCATATTATAGGTTCCGATCAGCACTGCGAGTTCGAGGATCGAGCGTTCGTCGTAGTGCGCTCTCAGCGCGGCAAATGTCGCCTCGCCGGCGCGCGCATGCCGCGTAACCTCGTCGACGAAGGTGAGTGCCGCCCGCTCGGCCGCATCGAACCGTGCCGATGCCGGCCAGTCGCGCAAGGCATCGCATTCGTCGCGGCTGACGCCGTCTGCCTCGGCCAGCTTCGGCACGTGCTGGCGGATGATATAGGCGGCATCGTTCAGATAGCCGACCCGAATGATCGCGAGCTCGCGCAGACGCCCGCTCAGCGTCGTTCCCCAGCGCACGGCATTCATATGGCCGAACCAGCTCTCGGCCAATTGCGGACTATTGAGCAGCATACGGTATATGTTGAGGAGATTGCCGCGTCTTGCGCTGGTCATGCGCTCGACAACGGGTGCGAGCTCGGGATGATCCTCGAGGTCGACATAAGCAATTCGGGCCACGCATTTCTCCTTTTGTTGCCATCATGCGGATTCTTGTTTCCATGCAAACGATACGATTGAATTGCCTTTCGGGCTATCGGCCGCGTATTCGAACGCCTTGCTAAATTGTGCGTGCAGCTCTCACGCAACGTGTTTCACTCTTGACACGTCACGTGGCAGCCACGAGACTGCATGGCAAGACGGTCGTCGCTCCGGAATGACCGAGGATGCGTCAAGCAGACCCGGGTCGACGCGAAACTGGCATTTCGGTAGTACCGCGGGGTTGTGAGGCACGGCCGTCAACTCTCTCCCTGCAGCGCTAAATGGAGGAGGAGGCATGACACCACCCGAAAGTCATCGCCGTCTCGCCCGCACGGCGAGGCACCGGCTCCAGTAGCGGACCCATTCGCCAAGGCATGCTGTATCCCCAGAGCATTGCGCGAAGCGAGGGATGTGCGAGTTGCCAGCCAAAGAGCCGTTTACGCCACAATTAAACAGCAAGTGAATGGGATCGTCCGGTTACGCATCATGCGGTGCCGAACCCCCATGAAGAAGTCCGGCACATGAGATTGCTGGACAAGAATGCAAGGCAATGACAGAGCCCCGTTGCGCCCACAGCCGGCCCGGGGCTCGATTTTTGACAGAGCTCGATTTCTGACAGGGCGTGCTGCCGTCCGTCCCTCTTTCTTGTCGCCACTCTTTCTTGTCGAATGTCATTGACCTGCCCGTGCGGGCCGACATCAACTGATGGTCGACCTGTCAGTCAGGCAGCACAACAACGATACGATTTGCGGGAAATATCCCCAAAAAGTAACGCAGCCGTTTGGCGGAATTTTCAAGTCTGCGATCTAGCATTTGGGGGAGCGCCACTCACCCATTCATCCGGGATCGCACCGTTGATACACCAGTTGGAACGCCAAGAAGATCGGCGCCGGGCAATACGCAGGTTCGTCGAGCGTGAAGCCCGTATCCACTTTCCCGGCGGCATGTTCCTGCCAGCCATTGTGCGCGATATCTCTCCGATGGGGGCGGGGCTGGTGCTTACCGCCGATGCCGTGCTGCCGCTGCGTTTCCGGCTGCAGATCTGGCAGGATGCGTTCGAGGTCGCTTGCGATCTGAAGTATCAGAGAGGCCGCTGTGCCGGTGTCCAGTTCGCCTCGCACAGCGCCGAGGCTCTGGCACGCTACGGCTGATCGTTGCCAGCAGTGACATCGAATGCCGCCGGTTTCCTGCCGCTGCGCCAGCGCTCCCACATGCCGGCGTAGGCCGCTTCCAGGTGTCTGGTGAACCGCTGCGTGTCGAACAGCGGGCAGGACCCACGGTTGGAATCAAGCTGCGACCTGATTGCCGTCAACCGGTGCGGGTCCGAGCCCAACGCAATCGCCTCCCGCTCGAACGCCTCCTCTGCCTCCATGATCAACTCCGCAACCCCGGCGGCCCGCAACAGGCTGGCCCCGACGCGTGATGCAAATGTCCGCCCCGGGCGCGTCAATACCGGCAGGCCCACCCACAGCGCATCGCTTGCGGTGGTGTGTCCGGTGTAAGGGAATGTATCGATGAAGAGGTCGGCAATACGCATCCGCGCCAGATGCTGCTCGGGATCCGCATAGCCTGCGAATACCAGGCGCTGGCCATCCACGCCCCGCGCTTCGGCCTCGCTGCGGAGCCGGTCCTCCTGCCAGGCATTGTCCCTGAACAGCCACAGCACACTGCCCGGCACACTCTTCAGGATACGCATCCATACGTCGAATGTATCGGGAGAAATCTTGATCGCATTGTTGAAGGCGCAGTAGACGAACCCGGACGATGGCAGGCCGCAATCTTCGCGCGACGGCGTGGCCGCGACTGCCATGCGCTTGTCATCGTTTGCCTGATAGCACTCCGGCAGCCGCACCAGCGCTTCAGTGTAATGCGAATTGTCCGAGTGAGGAACGATGACCGGATCGACGATCATGTAGTCGATGAAGTCGCCGCCCAGGGTGCCTGGAAACGCGAGGTAGTGGCATTGCACCGGCGCGGGCCGGGCAGCCAGTATCGCCGGTTGCGAATCCGCGATGTAGCCATTCACGTCGATCAGAACATCGATCCCCAGCGCGTGGATGCGCCTCGCGCTCTCGGCCGCCGCCAGCCCCTTGAGGTCGACGAAGCGGTCGAATGCGGCGCGCATGCGCCGGCGCATTGGCGAGCCGTCATCGCGGCCGATCGAAAGGCCGAACACTTCGAAAGTCGTCCGGTCGTGCGCTTCGATCACGCCAGCGATCAGCCGGGCGGTCGCATGATTGCGGAAATCCGAGCACAGATAGCCGATCCTGATGCGCTGTCGTTGGCGCGGCACGTGCGAAAACGGCGTCGCAGGCAACGCTGGCGCCAGCATCGGACCGAGAAAATCCCTGGCATACTGGATGGCGTTGATCCGGTGCAGCTCAGGATCGTCCGCAACGTAGAGCATCAGCAGAGGTTCGCCAGCAAAGCCGGCCCTGATCCGGCTCGCAAGCCGTTGCTCCAGGTCCTTCAGCCCGGCCCAGTCGCAGATCCGTCGCTTCGTCTCAATCAGACTGGACAGCAACATGGCCTCTTGCCCGCCGGCCAGTCCACGTGGCTCTGCGCTCAGCGCTCGACTGAAACGCCCAACTGCCTCGTCGAGACGTCCGAGCCGAACGAGGCAATCGCCAAGCTTCTCGTGTATTTCGGGGCGGTTCGCGAGCTCGGCCGCGCGCTCCAAGGCTTTTGCGGCGTCTTCGTGCCGCCCCTGTCTGATCAGTGCTTGTCCCAGATTGTAGTGGGCGGCATCGTCATCCGGGCGCTGCCGCGCGGCGCGAGAGAGGTGTTTGACGGCTTCGCCAAGTTGCCCCCGCATGCCGCACAATACGCCGAGTGTCACCAGCGCATCCGCGCGATTGGGGTCTTCGCGCAGCACCGCCTTCAACACGCGCTCGGCAGCCTTTGCCTGCCCTTGCTCGATGAGAGCTGCGGCGGTGCGCACGTGCTCGGCCAATGACGCAGGCGGTTTCATAGCGGCGTGGACGCTGGTTGTTGCCGGGGAGCCGTGCCGCTGCGGGCCAGCTTGCAACGCCTATATCACACGGTCTGGCCCGGACAAGATACAACCGGGCTTGTCGCTCCGCGTACGTCAGCGGGCCGGTCCAGCCGCGACGAGCTGGCGCAACCGTGACTGACGCACGGAGCCCGTGCGTGGCGCCGCTTTGGGGACGGCCGATGTCGCCGTGGCCGTGGCTTCTGCCTCTGCCTGGCCGTTGCGGTGGCGCTCCTGGCCGCGCGGCTGCAGCGGCGGTATGGCACGCAATACCCGCTCCGTCGGAAAAAATGCGATTGCCTGGGTTCCCTTCCTGAGCTGTGATCTGAGCTCGAACCGGCCGCCGTGCAATTCCACCAGGCTCTTGACAATCGGCAGGCCGAGGCCCGTGCCGCCCTCCGCGGTTTCATGCGCCAGCGAGCCCTGGCCGAAGGCCTCCATGACTTTGGCAAGTTCCTTTTCCGGGATGCCAGGACCGGTGTCGCGTACGCTGACAAACTGACCGCCGTCTTTGCTCTTCCCGACACGCAGCGTGATCGTGCCGCCACGTGGCGTGAATTTCAGCGCGTTCGACATCAGATTGAGACAGACCTGACGCAATGCTCTCTCGTCGGCCCAGATCTGGTGCAGGTCGGGCTCGAACACCTCCACGAATTTCAAACCCTTGCTTTCCGCTCTCAGCTTCAAGAGGCGGTGACAGTCCTCCACGATGTCAGTCAGGCGCAAAGCCTCCTCGGACAGCTCGTAGCGCCCCGCTTCGATGCGGGACAAATCCAGGATTTCGTTGATAAGGTGCAACAGATGGCTGCCCGACTGGTGGATGTTGCCGGCATACTCTTTGTAAAGAGGGTTGTCGAGCCGTCCCATGATCTCCTGGTGCATCACCTCGGAGAAACCGAGAATCGCATTGAGCGGCGTTCGAAGCTCATGGCTCATTGTCGCCAGGAATCGCGATTTGGCGACGTTCGCATCCTCCGCCCGCCGCCGTGCCTCGTCCGATATCGACTTGGCTTCTTCCAGCTCGGCAATCAAGGCGTCCTTTTGCGCCCTGAACTCGAGCATGGCCAGCGCCGTGGAATTGAGGCCCTTGGCGAGAAATACGAAGTAGATGTGCACGCCGATCGCCATTGAAGCCAGCGCCAGATAGAAATAGTCGCCATTGAGCAGCAGCCGCGTCACCACCGCCAGGGTCATGGGAATGGTGCCGACATAGAAGATCGGTATGACCGTGGACGCGAACGTCATGCGTATCGCGAGCACGACGATCAGCGACGCGAATACGAAGACGTGGCTGGAAAACAGGAATTGTTGCCCCAGCGCATTTGCGCCTCCGATGCCGATCAGCGCGAAGCCGGCCCAGGCCATTCCGTTCGCCGCTTCCGCCAGGAACAGCCGGCGCCGCCATTTCGGCAGGTCCATCTCGGTCGCCGGCGTCGCCTGGAACCGGCGGCACATTTCCAGCACATGCACTTTCGAGCCGATCACCAGCACCAGCCACAGCAGGGCCTGCGTCCAGGGTGCCCAGAACATCGACGACAGTGAGAAGATGACTGCCAGCAGCAGGATCGTTGCTTGCGCCGACAATTCGTTCTGAACGAACATCAGCGTGAGCTCGTACTGGAAGCGGGGTTCGCTGCCTCCACCGTGGGCGAGGCGCTGGCGTGCTTCCTTGACGCTCGCGGTCGTGCCGCTGTTGCTCGTGCCCCTGCTGCCCGGGCCTGGGCCTGGGCGCGAAGCCACAGCATTCTGCCTGACCGTACCTGCCGTCGTCATGACTGCGCTAGCCGCCCATCGGGAAGGAGTGCCGCCAGGTCTTTGGGGCGCTGGCGGTACGGATAATGAGATTTCACCAATCTTCACTGAAGTTACTAACAACAAGTTTATATCGATACAAAGTAAATGGGTGCAACAATATGATTACAAACGTTTTATCTTCAACAAGCAGATCGAAGCGGGAACGTTCGGGGTATCCTTCGGGGTGTTCATGGCGTTCGCTCGCCTCTGCGCCTATGATAGAGCTTCCGTTTCGTAGAGGAGCCCCATGAGGATCATCGATCAGCCCCGTGCCCCCAATCCGCGGCGCGTGAGGATCTTTCTGGCCGAGAAGGGTATCGAGGTGCCGTTCGAGGCGATCGATATCATGAAGCACGAGCATAAGGCGCCGGGGTTTGCCCGTCTCAACCCGTTTCAGCAGGTGCCGGTTTTGGTGCTGGATGATGGCATGGCGATCTCTGAAAGCGTCGCTATCTGCCGGTACTTTGAGGAAATACAACCTGAACCGCCACTGATGGGGGAAACCCCACTGGAGCAGGCCCGCATTGAAATGTGGAATCGCCGCGTCGAGCTGGGACTGTTCCACGCTGTGGCGAATTGTTTTCGCCACACCCACCCCGCCATGGCCCCTCTGGAAGACCCGCAAATCGCATCCTGGGGCGAGGTCAATCGCAACCGGGCGCTGGATTTCCTGGGCTTGCTCGACAGTGAATTGCGCAATAGCGACTATATTGCCGGCGGCGGCTACTCCATTGCCGACATCACCGCTTTGGTCGCCGTTGATTTCATGAAGCCGGCCAAGATTGATCGGCCGCAAGGTCTGGCCGGACTGGACCGCTGGTACGACAGAGTCAATGCCAGGCCGAGTGCGAGGGCCTGAGCGGGTCGCCGTCCGTGTGAGCTAAAAGGCTTGGCTGTTACCTACGGAACAGCGCAGACGCTGCCGGTGTGCAACAGCCTTGGGATAAAACTAGCAACAGCATCGCGCACAGCGATCGTAGGGGGTTGGATGAGGATCACCGTCGCCGGGTGCGGCGACGCGTTCGGCTCTGGAGGCCGGCTGCAAAGTTGCTACCACCTGGAGACAGCTGGCAGCCGGCTGCTGATAGACTGCGGCGCGACAGCGTTGATTGCCATGGAACGTGTCGGCCTTTCGCCGGCAGCGGTGGATACCGTCGTGATCTCGCATCTTCACGGCGATCACTATAGTGGCCTGGTCTGGTGGCTGTTGCGGGCAGTCTATGTCGAGCAGCGCACTTCGCCGCTCCTTGTCGCGGGCCCCCCTGGAACCAGGCAGCGGCTCCACGCTGCTGCGGAGGCGCTGTTCCCCGGCATGATGCAACGCGAGTTCCCTTTCCCGCTCCGGTTTCACGAGCTGGAGTTGGGACGGCGCGACCAGGTCGGCCCCGTCTGGGTGACGCCGTTCGAAGCCGTGCATCCCAGCGGCGCACCGTCCTATTCTTTGCGGCTCGAGGCCGAGGGACGGACCGTTGCCTACTCCGGCGATACGGAGTGGACCGACGCCCTGCTGTCGTGCTCTCGCGATTCCGACCTCTTCATCTGCGAATGTTTTGGCTACGACAGCACCGTTCGCAATCATCTTGAGTGGCGCGGCCTGTCTGCTCGGCTTTCTGATATTGCCGCACGCCGTGTGCTCTTGACGCACATGGGCGCCGACATGCTGGCCCATGCGCATGAGGCACGTGAGGCCGGGGTCGAGCTGGCTGAGGACGGGCTGGTGCTCGAGGTGTGAAGCAGCAACGATGAGCGAAGGTCTGGCCAAACTCTTGGCGGAGATCAAAGCCTGCCGCCTGTGCATCGACAGCCCCCTGGCCCGGCCGTTGCCGCACGAGCCGCGCCCGGTTCTGTTGGCTGCGGCGACGGCGACGATCGGGATTTTCGGTCAGGCGCCCGGCACGCGTGTGCACGCCTGCGGGATACCGTTCATGGACCCTTCGGGTGAGCGGTTGCGCGAGTGGATGGCTGTGACGGCGGACGAATTCTACGATACCTCGCGAATCGCGATCGTGCCGATGGGGTTCTGCTTCCCCGGACACGACGCGAAGGGAGGCGATCTGCCGCCCAGACCGGAATGCGCGCCGCGCTGGCGGGATCGCGTCATGGCCGGCTTGCCGGAATTGCGCCTGATGCTCCTGGTTGGCCAATACGCACATCGCTGGCATCTGGGGAAGCGTCGCTGCGCCACGCTGACGGAGACGGTCGGCGCTTGGCGTACATATATCGCCCCTGGTGAGGTCCCTCAGATGTTTCCCCTCCCCCACCCGTCGTGGCGCAACAATGCCTGGATCAAGCGCAATCCCTGGTTTCAAGATGAATTGCTGCCGGCGTTGCGGGCCCAGGTTCGACGGCACCTTTAGAGTATTTCCGATTGAGACAGAAGCGCTCCAGGCCGCGACTGCGGCCCGGCGCTGGTGCGCCGCCCCCGCGGAGTGCCAGGCCTTTTTAGGCCGGTGCGGCACGTGAGCGAGAAGGACAGATCGCTTCGGCCTAAGGCGGAAACGAGCTAGAGCGGAATGCCACCGTGTGGAGCCGCCTCACGCTGCGCAGTCGAGAGCCTCTGATATGGCTATCGCGCGCAGGCCTGCCCCGGCCGCGACAATGTCCTCCCTCATGTCCTCGAAATCAAAGCCGGCCCGCGACAAGGTGGCGAGCACGCCGTCGATCGGCTCGTTGGCTGCGCGCGCTGCCGCCCATAACAGTGCCGATCGCGTCCCGGACTGGCAGGCCAGAACAATCGGTCCCGGCAGGCTTGCCAATGCGGCGGCCACGGTCTCGACGGCGGCCATATCGAGCACCTCGTGCTTGGCCACAGGCAAATGCCGGAACGCAATCCCGCTTTGTCGTGCAAGTGCAGCGGTCTCGCCGGCGTTGAGTTGCCCGTCTTCCTCGTTGTCGAGACGATTGCTGATCAGGGCCCGGAAGCCGTGGTGCGCAAGGGCGGGGATGTCCGCTGCCGTCAGGCTGCGAGCCACCGCGATGCACGATGAGATATAGGTGATCCGCTCCATGGCGCCCTGCCCTGTTTGCAACAAGGGTCATTTATTGAAAAAACATACCTCAATCAAGTCCATCTCGGATATAAAAGAGAAAAAAATACTATACTATCGGCAGTCGCTTCTGTATTAGAAAAAAATGATTGGCAATCGGCCGAGGGCCGAGAACAGCATTCCAAATTCAGGAGGGTGCGATGCTCGACGATATGGACGTCAAGATCCTGCGCGTGCTGCAGGAGGATGCGACCCGCCCGGTGGCCGAGATCGGCAAGGAAGTAGGCCTTTCGACAACGCCGTGCTGGCGCAGAATTCAGAAGCTGGAGGAAACCGGCGTCCTGCAGCGGCGCGTCGCGCTGCTGGACCCGGAGAAGATCAACGTCGGGGTCACGGTGTTCGTTTCCGTGAAGACCGATCAGCACAGCATCGAATGGCTGGATCGTTTTCACGCTGCCGTGGTCGAGTTTCCTGAAGTGGTCGAATTCTACCGGATGTCCGGCGAGGTCGACTATCTCCTGCGTGTCGTCGTTCCCGACATCGCCGCTTATGACGCCTTCTACAAGCGTCTGATCTCGCGCATCGACATCGCCAAGGTATCGTCGGCCTTCGCCATGGAGCAGATCAAATTCACCACGGCTCTGCCGCTCACCTTCGCGAAGACGGCAAAAAGCGAGCGCGCCGAGCGCGACAAGGGCTGAACCTTGTCGCGTCCATGGTCGTCGCGGACGCTGAAGTGACGCTCGTGCTTGCCCTTTGCCGTGCGTGGATGCAGGCTCGCTGTCGACGATCGACACTGCGGATCGGCTCGTGCGCCTCCGGCCCTGCGCAGCTCGCGGTTGCGAATCTCGCAATTGGCGGGGCCACCGCGATGGTCTAGTGTCCGCCCTGCCGGGGCCATACTGGAACGCTCCGCCGCGACTGAGAATGCGCCTGGGCTTGTAGCCCTCAGTCAAGCTGCCGAGGCGACGATGATCGATCTTTATACCTGGTCCACGCCGAACGGTCGCAAGGCTTCGATCATGCTCGAGGAGATCGGCCTGCCCTACACCGTGCATGCAGTCGACATCGGCAAGGGCGACCAATTTGATCCGGCGTTCCTGAAAGTCAGCCCGAACAATCGAATTCCTGCCATCGTTGATCGCGACAATGGCCAGACAGTGTTCGAGTCCGGAGCGATACTCCTCTATCTCGCCAACA
The DNA here is from genome assembly GCA_963825625.1 of uncultured Alphaproteobacteria bacterium. Lineage (GTDB taxonomy): Bacteria > Pseudomonadota > Alphaproteobacteria > Rhizobiales > Hyphomicrobiaceae > CAMDPA01. Next base: position 13,910 of record CAWGUF010000020.1, read on the forward strand.
AGAGCGGCAAGCTCCTGGCCAAGGACGGCGAGGCGCGATGGCGGGCAATCGAGTGGCTCATGTGGCAGATGGGTGGGTTTGGTCCGATGCTTGGTCAGGCACACCACTTCCTCAAGTACAATCGCGGCAAGGCGCCCTATGCAGAGCAGCGCTACGCGACCGAGACCAGGCGGCTGTATGGTGTGCTCGACAAGCAGTTGGCCGCGTGTGAATACGTCGCTGGCAGTGAATACAGCGTAGCTGACGTATCTGTCTGGCCATGGGTGTCGCGTTTCGAGTGGCACATCGGCGATCTCAAGGACTTCTCCAACGTCGTGCGCTGGTATCGTGCGGTTGCTGCCAGGCCTGCGGTCGTGCGCGGTTATCATGTGCCGACGCCGCAGGCCGAGATACCGATGCCGTGATCACCGCAATGGCGGCGCCGCCCGGCGCGATGGGCGGGGCGCAGTCGCTATAAGTCTCGTCTACGTACAATCCGAGATAGAAGCCTGGTGCCGCAGGAATAGACGCCGGCAGAGCTGAAGAGGTGGGAAACGATGCAACAGGAACGCAATTTCAGCGGCATTATTGCGCCGGTGCTGACACCATTCGGATCCGACGGTGCGCCGGACCCCGAACGTTTCCTCGATCATGCGCATTGGCTGATCGAGGAGGGCTGCACCGCTCTGGCCCCCTTCGGCACCACCAGCGAGGCCAATTCAATGGGCCTGGATGAGCGCCTCGAGCTGCTCGAGACGCTGGTAGAGGGAGGCATCGATCCATCGATGCTGATGCCGGGCACCGGCGCCTGTTCCGTCACGGACGCCGTGATCCTGACCGAGCATGCGGCAGAATGTGGATGCGGCGGCGTGCTCATGCTGCCCCCGTTCTATTACAAGAACCCGAGCGAAGAGGGCTTGTTCCGCTTCTTCGCGTCCGTGATCGACGAGGTCGGGGAGGACGATCTGGCGATCTACCTCTACCACATCCCGCCGGTTGCCCAGGTCGGCTTCCCGTTGTCGCTGATCGCCCGGCTGAAATCGGAGTTCCCGGAGGTGATCAAGGGAATGAAGGACTCGTCCGGCGACTGGTCGAACATGCAGGCGGTGATGCAGGCCCATCCCGATCTTGAGTTCTTTCCTGGCTCGGAGCAGTTCCTCCTCGACGGTCTTCGCACCGGTGCCGCCGGCGTAATATCCGCCACCGCCAATGTAAGTCCGGGGCCGATGCGTGCCCTGTTCGATAGCTGGCAACAAAGCGGTGCCGACGAGCAGCAGGCAAGCATCAGCGCCCTGCGCAATGCCGTCGAGGCTTATCCGGTCGTGCCGCTGCTCAAGGCGCTGGTCGCCCATTATCGGCAGGATCCGGGCTGGGCGCTGGTACGTCCGCCGTTCGAGCCGCTCGATCAGGAAATCGCCAAGGCCGCCGTCGCCGAGCTTGCCGAAAAGCATGGCTTGCGCCTCGATATCGACGAGGCTGCTTGAGCGGCAATCGGCACACGTCTTCCCGGTGTGGCCGCCGCCTGATGCTGTCCATGCGCGATGAGGACAGAGCGGCTCCACTCTTGGCGGCAACGATTCAGGACGCCTTGCTTTGACCCGCCCGCTTGGCGATGCTGCGTAGTCCCTGCAGTATCGGCTCGAACGCCTCCTCGTCACGCGTCTCGGGATAGACCGCGCACACCGGATAAGTGAACTTTCGCGCATTCTGAATCGCCTTCAGGCGTCCCCGCGCGATGTGCTGCTTCACGAGCCGATAAGGGGCATAGCCCGCGCCCTCCGCCCCGATCAGGTGGTCGAGGCCAAGACTGCCGATATCCAGATGCAGCATTGGTGCCGCGAGATCTGGATAGGCCGCCGTGAGGTCGATCTGGAGTTCGGGACACCAGTCCAGCGACATCAGGCTGACGGTCTGTCGTCGGCCTGTCAGCTGGCCACTTGTCACCAGCACGAACTCCTCGTCGAAAAGATGCTCGATTTCCAGGCCTGGCGGCGGCACCGGACGGTACATGATGGCCACATCGAGCGTTCCCTCGATCAGTCGCTGGGTGAGGACATGGCTCTGGGCGGCGAAGGCCGAGAGGGCGACATCGGGCATTTTGCGCCGTACCCACCCCACCCATCGTAGAAGAAAGCCGTCCCATAGGCATGCGGGCGCCCCCGCTGCCATCAGGTCCTGGTGCCGCTCCGTAAGCCCGATCTCCACCTGCGCGTGCTGCCACACCCGGACCAGTGTCAGCGCGTGACGTCGGAACTGCTCACCGGCGGCCGTCAGCGAAGCGCCACTTTTCGAGCGTTCGTAAAGCGGTCGTCCGAGGCTCGTTTCAAGCACCTTGATACGCGCACTGACCGTAGACTGCGTGAGGTTCATGCGTCGGGCCGCCTCGATGAAGCTGCCCGTCTCGGTCACCATCAGAAACGTTCTGGCGAGATTGATGTCCATGGCACTTCGCGCTGTCTGCTCGTGCGTGCTGCCGCGTGTCGGGGAGTTATCCACCAAAAAGATGGCCGAGAGACGATCTATCGAAGTTTTCGATAGTGGTCACCGGAATTTTCCGTTTGCGACGCGAATTGAATCTCACCATCTTCACAGTCGCTCCGATTCTCGAAGTCGGTGCTAGAGGAGTTCTCCCACGCAAGGTCACCGAGGCGCCTCGAGCGGCTCCTGGGTGAGCAAGGCAAACCGAGAACAACCGCTGAAAAGAAGGATCGAAGACAATGAAGGCCAAGACCACGAAAGCCGCCGCTAAAAAGGCTCCAGCAAAAAAGGCAGCCGCCAAGAAGGCGCCTGCTAAGAAAGCCAAGAAGAAGTAGTCGAGTTCCAACCTCGGATCGAGGGAGCTGGTCGTGAAAGTTGTGCACGCTATTGCGGCCGGCCTTTTCGCAGGTTCAGTCTCTACGATGGCAGCGCAGGCAAGCTCGATCGTCAATCGCGATGATGGCGAGCATACGCTGACGATCGTTGAGAAGGGTGCTTCCAGACAGCATGTGCTCCAACGCGACGGCGTACTGGAACGCGTCTGCCCCGCAGGCTGCATCGTCCGCCTGCAAGGGAGTGCCGAAGCCGAGTACCGGCTCGAAGGCAACGAGGTCGTGACCATCAAGTCCGGCTTCCTCTACTACACCGGTCCGGTACAGCAGGATGAGCCGCCTGCCGATAGCGCCAAGCAGGGCCGCGGCAAAACGTAAGCCTGCTGAGTTCGGCCAGATTAGAGCCTGGTCTCCGCACTTCGCTGCGGGGCCGGGCGCTTTGTGTCAAGCGATCGGCCTTTCAAGCGATCGGCACGGAGACGCGCCTTGTCGGACCGAAGCGACGTGTAAACGTCGCCGCCAGCGCCATGTCCATCTCTGCAGTGCTGACGATGAGACCGAGGTCCGCCAGGCTCGTTACGCCATGGCTGGCGACCCCGCACGGCACAATTCCGCTGAAGTGGCTGAGATCCGGCTCCACGTTGATTGCCAGCCCGTGCATGCTCACCCACTGCCTGAGCCGGATACCGATCGCAGCGATCTTGTCCTCTCCGCCCTCCCCCTTCTGCGGGCGCCGGACCCAGACGCCGACCCTGTCGTTGCGGATCTCGCCCCTGACGTTGAATCCATCGAGAGTTTCGATAACCCACGCTTCCAGCTCGGATACGAACGCGCGCACGTCCCTGCCGCGCTGTCCGAGGTCGAGCATAACGTAGGCGATGCGCTGGCCGGGACCATGATAGGTGTACTGCCCGCCGCGACCGCTTCTGTGCACTGGAAAGCGGTTCGGCTCCAAGAGGTCCGTTGGCTTGGCGCTGGTTCCCGCAGTGTAGATGGGCGGGTGCTCGAGCAGCCAGACCAGTTCGCTCGCCTCCCCGCGTGCGATCTTGTCGGCCCGCTCCTCCATTGCGGCCACCGCCGCGGCATAGTCCACCGGCGCGTCGCTGATCGCCCACTCCACGACAGTCGCCAGCCGCTTCAGCTCGGCCTGTGCCCGGCGATTGTCGCCGCTGTTGGGAGAAAGTGTGCTCCCGCGTTCGCCCTGGCTCATGGTGGATGGTCCCGCCTGTCACGTTTTGGCGCGAAAGCTTGCGCGCTGTGCCCCGTGTTGGCAACGGTCGATACGTTCTGCGGCGGTGGCCGTCAGCGCTCGCAGTTACGGCTATACATGGCGCCGGGTCGAACCCGGTGCAACTCGGCATCCGACGCTTTCGGATCGGCCGGCGGATCGACCGGTGCTTGCCTTCCCTGCGCCAGTCTGCTAGGCGAAGCGCCTTCGCGCGGATCATCGCTTGTTGCTCCGTGCCGGGTCTGCTAGAGGGGCTCTTCTGTGCCTTTCGGCGCCCATGCGGTCGTGGCGGAATTGGTAGACGCACTACCTTGAGGTGGTAGCGGGGCAACCCGTGAAGGTTCGAGTCCTTTCGACCGCACCAATATTGCCGGCGTGAGCCGGACTTCTGATGGACCGCCCTTGTTGGCGGGAGACAACTGGCATGCGAAAGCGCAAGCTTGGCAGCACCGGTCTGTTGGTCTCCGAGATCGGGTTCGGCTGCGGTACAGTCGGCGGGCTGATGACGCGCAGCGGCGCCGCCGAGCAGCAGCGCGCAGTGGCGTTGGCGCTCGATCACGGCATCAACTATTTCGACACCGCCCCTCAGTATGGTGATGGCGTTTCCGAGGAGAGCTTGGGGCGCGCGTTGGCAGCGCTGCGACCTGATGTCGTCGTGGCCACCAAGGTCAAAGTGCCGGCTGTCGAGCCCCGCGAGATCGGCGCGGCCATCCGGACGTCGTTGGAGGCCAGCTTGCGTCGGCTTCGCCGCGACAGCGTCGACCTCCTGCAGGTGCACAACACCATCGCAGACGTGCGCCATCCCGGTGGATTGACTGCCGATGAGGTTTTCGACCATGCCGTCCCCGCGCTGGACGGTCTGATACGTGATGGAAAGATCCGCAACTTTGGAATGACCGCATTGGGCGACACAGCGGCCCTGCACAAGCTGGTCGCCCTTGGCCGCTTTGCAACCGCACAGGTTGCGTTGAACCTGCTCAATCCCACGCCGGTTCGCTCCGTCCCTGCCGGTTATCCCGCTCAGGATTATGAGCGCCTGCTCGAGCGCATGGCGGAGCAAGGCATGGGCGGCGTCTGCATCCGGGTCATGGCGGCAGGCGCGCTGTCCGGCGGGCCGCTGCATCCGCTGGCACGCGCCGGCGCCAAGCCGATGGGGTCCGGCTCGACGTACGAGCGCGATGCCGAACGCGCCGCAGCCCTTCACCCGTTGATCGTGAACGGCAACGCCGCGTCGCTGCCGGCCGCTGCCATAAGGTATGCTCTCTCGTTCGATGGCATCTCCACTGTTCTGATCGGGGTGTCCGGATCGGAACAGATTGTCGACGCAGCCTCAGCCGCCGCCGCAGGTCCTTTGCCGCCTGACGCATTGCATCTGATCGAACGCATTCAGACGGACTTTGTCGGGCAGGCGCGGTGAGGCAATGAGCCGGTCACGTCGTATCGAGATCGCAGTGCCGGCCGATATGCCGGGATAAGCTGCCGCTATTGGCCGTGCTCCGGCGATTTGCGCACCGATGTCGTCCAGCCTGTAATGACGCGCACATCCTTTGGCGGCCGCGGCGCCGGGACTGTTGGCTGCTGCGCCTTGCTTGCCGAGCTGACGAGCGGTTTGGCCTGAGGCGCAAGCACCGAGACGGGCGGCAATCCCCCCGTCTCGACATCATAGGGTTGTGCCGACGTGCCGCTGGGGCCTGCCGGCGTCAGGCTCGTTCCTTCGGCTCTTGTCGCCTGCGAACGCCTCCGCGCCGCAATCTGCTCCACCGCTGCAATTGCCGCCGCATCGGCTTTGAAGCCGGTGACCGAGCGCATATGCACGATGCGGTAACCGCGCGATTTGAGGGCCGTCAGCACCGCCGGCAGCGCCCGCGCTGTCTGTGGCTTGATATCGTGGAACAGCACAATCCCGCCGCGTCTTTGCTCGATCCTGGCCAGTGTGGTGCGGATCAGCTGCTCGCTCGAAGCAATGAAGCTGTCATCGGAGATGACATCAACCGAGATTGTCGCGACCTGTCGCCCTTTCAGATAGGTCAGCAGCAGCTTGCCATCGCCCAGACCGGGAAATCGGAAGAATGGCGAGATCGGCTTTCCCGCGGCAAGAGCCAGCGCCGCAAAGCCATGCTCGATCTCCGCGATAGCAGCCTTGGCCGGGATGCGGTTCAGGCTGAGCGGGTGTGACAACGTGTGCGCGGCCACGGTGTGTCCACGGTCCAGAACACTTCGAACCGTATCGGGATAGGCCAATGCCATGCGCCCGACCATGAAGAACGTGGCTTTGGTGCAGAAGCGGTCCAGTGTTGCCAGCACTGAATTGGTGATTGCTGGCGATGGCCCGTCATCGAACGTCAGCAGCACTTCCTTGTCGCCAAGAAAGCTCGCCTCTGTGGCATACCTGGAGACCCTGCCGTAAATGGGCCCCGCCGAAGCATCGATGTCCACGACACGGGATACGCCAAGAGCGCCTTCTGGGGTCTTGCACGCTGGCGGCGTTTCCCCGCTGTAGGTTTGTCCGCGTAACGCCGCAGGCATGGAGTCTGCCTCGGATGACCGCACAGCGGTGCTGTCTGCTTGAAGCGGCGTTGCTCCAGCCTCGGGGGCGCCCGATTGTGGCGACGGCTCAGGCTGCAAGATCTCGTCAGGAGTTTCGGCATGGGGCGTCGCGTCCGCCGTCGGTGCCGCTTGTTTCGGCGCGATGTAGGCCTGTCCCGGAAACACCAGGCCCTCCGGCGCTTCTGAGCGCGCCGCTGTAGCGGCCATGACGAATGCGGCCAGGCACCAACAGGCCAGCCACCAACAGGCCGGGGCGATCTGGGACGCGCTCATGTCCTCTCCAGCCTGGGTTGTCTACGATGAGCCAATCGACGCGATGGGCAAGCACGCTTTCCAGGCGCGCGCCGACAGATATCCGATTCTCCCGAACAGCTAGCGAGCATCGACGGCCATAGTACGGCCGTTAGACGACGATCATGCCGCAATTGATCGCGCGAATTGCAGCATTTCCGCTTTCCTTGCGCAGCGAGCCGGAGCCGGATCTGTCAATTGGCGAAGACGCGGCTGCGCCAGTCAAAGTCGTACACGGCACCCGGCTGTCCAGGTCTGGCAGCAGGCGCTGTTGGCGGCGGGCTGGCTGCGACCGGCCGCGGATTCGGCACCGGCTTCGCATTCGCACGCCCAGCGCCGCTGTCGCGCCCGGCGCCTCTGGCGTTTTCGTCCCCTGAGGCGCGAGCCGGGCCGCGGACGGCATCGAATTTGACCACCGGTACGCCGGGGTTGGCAATCGGGTAGACAATCGACCGGCGCGCCATCGCAGCTAGCGGCGTCCGCGATCTCTTCGCGACCTCGGCCTCGGCCAATTCATCATACTTGGCCAGCGTTGTCGCGCGCGTCTTTGGAACCACATGCACGACCTTGAAGCCGCGTTCGGCCAACGCATCCAGAAGGTCCTTCAAGGCGCGTGCCGTCGAGGGCTGGATGTCGTGGAACAGGGCGATACCTTTCCGTTTGGATTCCAGGCTGCGCAGAATATTGCGCTGCACCGTACCGGCGCTGGACGTGCGATAGTCGTAGGCGTCGTTGTCGATGGAGAACACTGCAAGATTGCGCTGTGCGAGATAGGCGAGCGTTGCCTGGCTGTCGGCCAGATATGGAAAGCGGAAGAACGGCGCCACTGGTTGGCCGAGCGCCCGTTGCACCGCGCTGGCGCCGAGCTCAATCTCTTGGCGGGCCCGCTCGATGCCGATCGCCCTCAAGTTGCGATGCGACCAGGTATGCAGCGCCACGGTGTGTCCCTGCCTTGCGACCTCGCGCACCATCTCCGGATCCGAGGCAGCCATCCGGCCGACCATGAAGAACGTCGCCTGCGTGCAGTGCGCGGCAAGAGCCGCCAGCACCGCACGCGTATGCCGTCGCAAGGGACCGTCGTCGAAGGTCAGAACGACCTCTTTGTCCCGGAGGAAGTCGTTCTCTTTGTATTGCTGCAGACCGAAGCGCGGCCCGCCGCTCGCGTCGATTTCGACCTTTCGGGAGACGCCCAGCATGCCGGGGCGACGGCGGCAGCCCGTATTGCCTGCCTCACGATTGGCGTTGCCGGCGTCCGCTCTGGATGCGGCGGCTTGGGCGTAAGCCTGGGTCGAGGCAGTCCAAGCCATGCCGGCGGCGATCATGACTGCCGCAAGCAGCATGGCTCCCCGGTTCCAGTAACGGTATGTCATGGCTGCGCTCCGTCCAGGACTTGCTAGGGCAGCGCAGCGGAACACTCGTTGCAGGCGAGTAGCGCTCCGTGGCGGCACGTCGTGAATTTCTGTCAGTTTACCCGAGATGAGCGAGGCGAGGCAAACGTTCGCCCATCAACAATGCATATTGATCGCTTATATCCATCGCGGCGTTGCAAAACTGTTGCAGGGACTTGCGCTGACAGCCGCAATCTCCCAAGGATCGCGCCAGATGGGCGATCTGCGCGGCCCTGTGTCGCTGCTTTGTCATACATTGGAATCAAAGAGTTGGTGCTGGGCGTTGGAACGGCGGAGCATTGAGGACGCGCGATGGCCGAACCACACATTCAGGATGGCGCAGCCACCCCGGACGCCGCAGCAACCGACCAGGAGGTTGCACGCAAGGTCGCCGGGGCGCTGGCCGCCGGCGAGGCCGTTCACATCCGCGAGCTCGTGGCGGGGATGCGCGCACCCGATCTCGCCGATGTCATCGAGTTGCTCGATCCGGACGACCGCGTTGGGCTCATTCAGGAGCTTGGTGCCGAGTTCGACTATGAGGTGCTGTCCGAGCTGGATCCGGCGGTCCGCGACCAGCTGACCGAGGCCTTGCCCAACGAGCTGCTTGCCAGGGCGGTCGTCGGTCTCGACAGCGACGATGCCGCCTATGTGATCGAAAGCCTGGAGCCGGAGGACAAGGCGGAGGTCCTTGCCCACCTTCCCCGCGAGGAGCGCCTCGCGCTCGAGCGCAACCTCGAATACCCGGAGGAGACGGCCGGCCGCATCATGCAGGCCGATTTCGTCGCCGTTGCTCCTTTCTGGAACGTCGGTCAGGTCATCGACTACATGCGCGAGAGCGACGACCTGCCGGACACCTTTGCCAATATCTTTGTCGTAGATCCCGCATTCAAGGTCATGGGCTCCGTCGAGCTGTCACGGCTGTTGCGCACCAAGCGCCACGTTCCGGTTGAAGATCTGATGCATCCGGTTCGCGAGGTCGTGCTGGCGACTGACGATCAGGAGAAAGTGGCGCGCCAGTTCCAGCGCTACGATTTGATGTCGGCACCTGTCGTCGACCAGAACAATCGGCTGGTCGGCGTCGTGACAGTCGATGACGTCGTGGAGGTCATCCAGGAGGAAGCGGAAGAAGATATCCGCGCGCTGGGCGGCGTCGGCGATGAATCCGTGGTCGACCCGGTACGCGATGTCTTCGCCGGGCGTTTCGGTTGGCTTTTCGTCAACCTGCTGACGGCGATACTGGCGTCCTCGGTGATCTCTCTGTTCGACGCCACCCTGCAGCAGATGGTGGCGCTTGCCGTGCTGATGCCGATTGTAGCCTCGATGGGCGGCAATGCGGCCACGCAGACGATGACGGTCGCCGTTCGCGCGCTCGCGCTGGAGGCGCTGGGCCCGGTCAATCTCACTCGCTTTGTGTTTCGCGAGACTGCCGTCGGCCTGCTCAATGGGTTGATGTTTGCCATCATCATGGGAGCTGTGGTGATGCTGTGGTACGGCATCGGCAAGCTTGGCCTCGTGATCGGCGCTGCGATGATCGTCAATCTGCTTGCCGCCGCCCTGGCCGGGATCTACGTGCCGCTGCTGCTGCACCGTCAGGGCTACGATCCGGCAATCAGCTCGACCGTCTTCGTGACCACGATCACCGATGTCGTCGGCTTCTTTGCGTTTCTGGGGCTGGCCTCGTTGTGGCTCCTCTGATCCGCGACAATTGGCATGGGAATGAAAAGGGCCCCACGCTCGTTCTCATCCCGGCCACAGTAGCGCCCCTCTGGATCTGTGCAGGGGCGAAGGGGGACCGTAAGGCGGCCGGGCAGCGGGGGAGCGGGCGTGGGGGGCGGACGGCCGGGGGGCAGGATTGCATTATCGATTTGTTTGATGTCGATCGTGGCGGCTGGCACGGCGCGGTCCGAGCCAGTCGCACCATCGCCTCTTGCGCCGGGTTGGACCGCGCAGGTGGTTCGTATCCAGAACGCCCACCAGCCGGCAATGCCTGAGCACACATCGTCTGCTCCGAACATGCGCAGCGTTTCGCGGGCTGATGCCGTGGCCTCTACCGCATCCGTACAGCGCGCGGGCCTGGCGCAGCCGTTGACCTGGTCTACCCTTGTCGGACTGGCCGGCACGATTTTGCTGCCAATTCTGGGCTGGTTGGCCATCATTGCGTTGCTCAAGCGTGCAACCACCGTCCGCGCAGCCGCGGCACCCCCGGCTTTGCCGCCACCCGACGCGCATGAGGCGGATTCCACATCGCTGGCGGCGCAGTTAACCGCCACCGTAACGCGTTCACTCGTGGAGGCGGTCGAATACCTGGTTGCCGCGCGAGCCAGTCTTGATCGTCTGCCGGAACAGCTGCCGCTGCGGCGCGTCCTCGCCCGTGAGCTGTCCGCTGCCGGCCGTTCGCTGGACGAAGTCGTCTCCCGCCTCGCATCCGATAGTGCCGCGGCCGACAAGCAGCCGATGCCAACCGTGTTGGATCGCGACGAACGCATCGAAGCACTCGTGCGCGACCTGCGCCGACTGGCCGAGATCGCCGACGGGGCTTGCTCCAGCATCATGGTCCACAATGCCGTCGCCGACACCCTGGAACCGCGAAACAAGGCGGAGGCCTACCGCTTGCTGGGCATCAATCCCGACGTCAGCGATGCGATCGCCAAGAAGCTTGTCGAGGCCTTACGCCAGAGCTGGCATCCCGATCTGGCCCGCGACGCCGCCGATCGCCAGGAGCGCGAGGAACGGCTGAAGCGCATCAATGTTGCCTGGGATCTCATTCGCAAGAGGCGAGCTGAAACCGTCCGCACTTGACCTTGCGCAAAACGATAGCGTAACAAGTCAGCAATTCCATCGAGAAATGCAACGTAGCCAGCTCGCTCAGTCGATCGGGGAGCGGTGTACGCATTGTCGAGGGAAGCCGCAAGGCTTCAGCGCCGGAGAGGAAACAGCATGACAAAGTGGATGAGCGTCAGCAACGCGCGGGCTGGAATGGTCGCCGCCGCACTGCTCACAGCGGCGGTCTCGACCGCTGCCCCGGCCTCTGCCCAGCTGCTCGGCTTGGGCACCGGCAAGCAGGGTTTTTACACCTACTCGGCGGGCGCCGCGATCGCCAAGGTCGCCTCCGACAATGGCCTGAATATGCGAATCCAGCCGTTTGGCGGCACCTCGGCCTACGTGCCGGCCGTCGCTGCGCGCGAGATCGATTTCGGCCTCGCAAACGAGCTCGAAGCCACCTACGCAGTCACCGGCCAGGTCATGTACAAGGGTAAGCCGCAGCCGGATGTCCGGGCTGTGGCAGTGCTCACCCCGCTCTACTCGGTGATCTTCGTGAAGAAGGATTTGCCCTACAAGTCGATCGCCGACCTCAAGGGCAAGCGTCTGCCTTCCGATTTCACCAGCCAGCGTGTCTTGGCCGAGTTGATGAAAGGGGCCCTCGCCAACGCCGGCCTGACCTACGACGATGTCAACAAGGTGCCGGTCGCCAATGTCGCCGCCGGAGCTGATGAGTTTGCCGAAGGCAAGACGGATGCCTTCATGTTCGCGGTCGGCGCCGGCAAGGTTGCGGAGACTGACGCCAAGGTCGGAGGCGTTCGCGTTCTGCCGCTCGATCCCTCACCGGAGGCCATGGCCCGCCTGAAGAAGTACGTGCCGCCGGCTTATGCCACCATGCTGCAGCCAGCCAAGGGCCGGGTCGGCGTCGACACGCCCACCATGGTGTATGCCTACGACTATCTGGTACTGGCCAGCTCCAAGACCCCCGATGATGCGGTCTACAAACTCACCAAGATCATGAGCCAGAAGAAGGCGGATCTGGTCGCCGGCTTTGGCGCGCTGCGCGGTTTCGATCCCGCTCGGATGGCGAAGGACCTGGGACCGGTTAAATTTCATCCCGGCGCCATCAAGTTCTACACCGAGAACAAGACCTGGCCGCCCAAGAGCAACTGACGGCCGCGTCTGCCTTCGAAGCCTACGAGTTGCCCCGGCCGCATCCCCTGCGTTGCCGGGGCATCGTGCATAGCTCGCCTGTAACGATAGTGAGATTGTCGTGACCGATGAGATGCGAGCAGCGGCGCCTGCGCCGGCCGCGCCAATCGCCCGCTGGATCATCGCCATCGGCGCATCGCTCTTGACGCTGGCTTCGATCGCCTGGGCGTTGCAGCTTTATCGCAGCGTCGGCCTACTGTTGATGAACGAGCAGTTGCTCGCCTGCTTCCTCGGGCTCGGCGTCGCCCTGGTTTATCTTACGACATCCCGTACCGGGCAGTCCCCGCGGCAGGCGGGGGTGCCGTGGTACGATTGGTGTCTTGCTGCCGCCGGCCTTGCCGTAGGCGCCTATCTGGCTGTGCATTTCCCCCGGCTGTCGGAAGAGGTGACCGCGCGGCCCACCGATGGTCTCGTGTGCGCGTTCATCGCACTGCCGCTGCTGGTAGAGGCGCTGCGCCGGGTCGCCGGCCGGTCGCTCACCATCGTGATCCTGGTGTTTCTCGTTTATGCGCTGGTCGGCGATCAGGTTCCGGGCCAGCTGGCGGGCCGGCCGGTGAAGATGACCCAGCTTGCCTACTATCTGGTGTGGGATCCCGGCAGCATGCTGGGAGCGCCGATGGGAATAGCGTGTACCGTCGTCATCGCCTTCATCTTCTTCGGCACAATTCTTTTCGCTTCCGGCGGCTCGGCGTTCTTCACCGACATCTCGCTGGCGCTGATGGGACGTTATCGCGGCGGCTCGGCCAAGATCGCGGTCACCGCCTCCTCGCTGTTCGGCACGATCTCCGGCAGCGCCGTCTCCAACGTCACCTCGACCGGCGTCATCACCATTCCGCTGATGCAGCAACGGCGGCTATCCAGCCCACGTCGCCGGCGCCATCGAGGCGGTGGCGTCGACCGGCGGCCAGCTGATGCCGCCGGTGATGGGTGCCGCCGCGTTCCTGATGGCGGAGTTCCTGCAGGTTCCCTACAAGGACGTGGTGCTCGCCGCCCTGCTGCCAGCGATCCTCTACTACTTCGCGCTGTTCGTTCAGGTCGACCTGCTCGCCGCTCGCCTCGGCATCACCCGCGTGCCGGAGGACCAGATCCCGCAATTGCTCTCCGTGCTGGCCAAGGGCTGGCACTTCATCGTGCCGTTCGCGGTGCTGATCTATGCGCTGTTCTGGCTCAACTGGTCGGCGGAGAAATCCGCGCTTGCGGGGGCTGCCATCCTGGTCCTGTTCGGACTGACGCTCGGCTATGACGGCAAGCGTCTGCGTTTGTTCGATATCGTCGACGCGGTCCGCTCTACCGGCATGGCATCACTCGACCTGTTGATGATCACCGCCGCGGCCGGGTTCGTGATCGGCGTGCTGAATATCACCGGCCTCGGCTTCTCGCTCACCCTTGCGCTCGTCAATGTCGGCGGCGACAGCGCCGTTGCTGCTGCTGATCCTGTCGGCCATTGTCTGCATCATCCTCGGCATGGGCATGCCGACGGTCGGCGTCTACGTTCTGCTCGCCGCGCTGGTGGCGCCCGCTTTGGTCAAGGTCGGCATCCAGCCGATGGCAGCGCATATGTTCGTGATGTATTTCGGCATGATGTCGATGATTACGCCGCCGGTTGCACTGGCAGCCTTTGCCGCCGCCTCGCTGGCCGGCTCCGATCCGATGCGGACAGGCTGGGCCGCTGTGCGCTTCGGATGGATCGCCTACATCATTCCGTTCCTGTTCGTGCATGCGCCGTCGTTGCTGCTGACCGGCCCCCCGGAGACGATCGCGCTTGCAATCGTAACGGGGCTGGCGGGCGTCTGGCTGGTCTGTGCTGCGTTCGCCGGCTATGCGCTGCGGCCTCTGACCTTACCCATGCGCATAGGCTTTGCGTTCGCCGGCCTCCTTTTGTTCATCCCCGCCGGCACGTTCAGCAATGCCGAATGGACGGACATCATCGGGCTCGGATTGGGCGCGGTGCTGTTCGGCTACGAGTGGATGGCCACCAAAGCTTCACGCTTGCATCAGGCCGGAAGCTCCGCGGGCCATTGACGAGCGCTCTCTTCAACGCAGCACCGCCAGCCCGTCCGCGGCAACGACACCCTTGCCCTCTTCAAGAACGAACAGGGGATTGATCTCGGCCTCCGCCAATCGCTCCCCGAGCGCCTCAGCCATGCGCGCGAACGCGACAATGGCATCGACCAGCGCCGATTTATCTCGCACGGGCTGGCCGCGATAGCCGTCGAGCAGTGGCGCGGATTTGAGGCCCGCGATCATCTCCCGTGCGTCCGACTCGTCGATTGGCAGCAGCCGTACCGCGGTATCGCCGACGAGTTCGGCCCCTATCCCGCCCAGGCCGAGCAGGATCGCCGGTCCCAGCTGCGCATCCCGCACGAAGCCGAGGATCAACTCCAGCCCGCCTGCCACCATTTCCTGAACAAGAATGCCTTCGGGCTCCACGCCGGTTGCGCCGCGAACGTCGCTGAGCATGGCCGCGGCGCAGCGTGCCACCTCGTCCGCTGCAACGCCCACCTTCACGCCGCCGACGTCGCTCTTATGGGCGATTGCACGCGACAGCACCTTGAGCACGACGCGATCACCGAACGTCCTGGCGGTCACGGCCGCGGCCTCTGGCGTCTCCGCTGCAGCCTCGCGCACCACAGGCACGCCGAAGTGTGCGAACAACCGCTTGGCTTCCGCCTCGTTCAAAGTGCCGATTGAGAGGGCAGGAACGTCTTCAGATCGCACCGCTACAGGATCGTGCGGCAACCCTCGCCGCTGCCCGTCTCGCCACATCGCCGCGAGCGCTGCGGCCAACCCTTCCGGCGAGGCGAATGCGGGAATGCCCTTGGCGTTGAGCAGGGCCACGATGTGCGGCGCATGCGGACTGACGAAGGCGAGCAGCGGTTTCTCGGTCTTTTGCTGGCAGTCGGCGATCGCCTCGGCGGCAATCGTTGGATGCGCCAGTGCCGACGATCCCACGACCGCTACGACCGCGTCATAGCTGGGGCTGTCGAGCAGTGCACCGATGGCTGCGCGTAGCACGTCGGGCTTTACGCCCGCAAGCGTGACGTCGACAGGATTTTGGGTCGCGGCGGCCTGCTCCGAATCGAGCAGCTTAGCGAGCCGGTCTGCCGTAGCCGGGTCGGGCTGCGGCAACTCCAGGCCCAGCAGTCCGCACGCATCCGCGACCAATGTGCCGGCTCCGCCCGTAGACGTGATCACCGCCAGCCTCGGTCCAGCGGGCCGCCTGCCGCAGGCCAGCCCGGCCGGAATGTCGATCAGATCGGAAAACGTTTCTGCTCTGATGACCCCGGTCTGGCGGAACAGCGTGTCATACATCGCATCCGAGCCGGCCAGCGCTCCGGTATGTGATATGGCAGAGCGCGCTCCGGCCTCGGACCGGCCGACCTTGAAGGCGACCAGTGCCTTGCCCGCAACTGCGGCGCGCTTTGCCGCTTCGCGGAACCCTTGTGGCGAGCGCAAACCTTCCAGATACAAGGCGATGACATCCGTCTCCGGATCGTCGATCAGCAACTCGATGAAGTCGACCGTCCCCAGGTCGGCTTCGTTGCCGGTGGAGATCAGCCGCGCGAAACCGACCCCGCGGTCTGCCGCCCGCGACAGCAGCGCCCCCAGGATGCCACCCGATTGCGAGACTACTGAAATGCGGCCAGCCGGCAGGTCTCCGATCTCCAGCGCCCCGGTCGCCGATAGCATGATGCGGTCGACCAGATTGACGATGCCGATCGTATTCGGGCCCAGCAGCCGCATATCCCCGGCGGCCTCTTTGAGCGCGATCTGGCGGCGTGCACCCTCGGCTCCCGGTCTCGCCGAAGCCGCCCGCGAGCACGATCGCAGCCGCCGTCCCGCGTGCGGCAAGTTCGCGGACCGCCTCGGCGGCACGCTCCGGGCCGACCAGCACGATCCCGACATCGGGGGCATCTGGCAGCGAGGCGACATCGGGGTAGCAGGCAAGTCCCTGGATCGAGTTCGCGCGCGGATTAACCGGAAAGATGGCTCCGGCAAATCCGTGTTTGAGCAGGTACGAGACCGGTCGTCCCGCCGTCTTGGCCGGATCTGTCGAGGCACCGACCACCGCGACGCTGGCCGGCTGCAAGAGCTTCCACAACGCGTTCAAGTCTTGCTGCCTCCGCTCTTTTCCGCCGCTCGTTGACGGGACTGTTCGAGAAACGCTCGGACCGAGTCCTGATGCTCGCTCGTCGTATAGCAGATGCCCTGCGCCTCGCTGCCCTTCTGGAACACCTCCGCGCGCGGGGTCTCGAACGTCTCGTTGAGAATGGTCTTGGCAAGTGCGATCGCCGGTGCGGAACCCTGGCTCAGCTCGCGCGCCCAGTTTGCGGCCTCATCGAGGAGAGTGTCCGCTTCGGTGGCGATACGGTCGATCATGCCGATTTCGAGCGCCTCCTCCGGCTTCAGGCGGCGCCCGGAGAAGATCAGCTCCTTCGCCTTCACCAGTCCGACCCGGCGCGGCAGGAAGTACATGCCGCCGCCGTCAGGAATGAGCCCGCGATGCACGTAGCTCATGGTCAGCATGGCCTTCGGGCTGGCGATGATGAAATCGCAGGCCAGCGCCAGGTCGCAGCCCAGCCCCGCCGCAGCGCCGTTGACGGCGGCGATCGTCGGCTTTGGCAGCATGTGCAGGCTGGAAATGAAATGATGTGTGCGCTGTTGGCGTCGCCAGCCATTGATGGCGACCGAGCCAGCCGGCGCTTTGAGCCGCTCCTCCATGCCGCGGATATCGCCGCCGGCTGAAAAGCCCTTTCCCTTGCCGGTCAGCACCAGCGCGCGGATCTGGTCATCGCGGGTGATCGTGTCCAGCGCTGCCAGCAGGTCTGTCCGCAACGCATCGTCGATGGCGTTCAACACATCCGGTCGGTTGAGCGACACAGTGGCGACGCCGCCGTCGACTTTCATTTCCACAAATGACATCAATCGCCTCCTAGATATCGGGCGCCGGCTTGGAACCGGAGCCTGTGCCTTCGTCGCGTGGTTGACGCGTAGCGGCAGGACTGCCGGCACCGGTTCCAATTTATAGCAGCGCTGTGTATTCTCGCCGCCAGATTCCCATTCCCTGCCGTCTCCAGGCATTCAGGATCAATTAGATGCAGATACTGCTCCGAGGTAACACGCTGCAGCGGGCCCGGCTCGTCTCGGGCCTGATCCTGTTCGCGTTTGCGCTGACCCACTTCCTGAACCATGCGATGGGCCTGTACGACGTCAAGATCATGCACGACTTCCAGCAGGTTCGCCTGTTCGTCACGCGATCCTGGCCCGGCACGATCATCCTCGTTGCTGCCCTGGTGGTCCACATAGTATTGGCGCTTGCCAAGGTGGCCGAGCGCAAGACGTGGAATCTGCCACCCTGGGAGATGCTGCAGCTGGGCTTTGGAGTTCTGATTCCGTTCCTCCTGTTTCCCCATATCGTCAACACCCGCATAGCCAACAACTATTTCGGCGTCGAGGACAGCTACCTTTACGAGCTTGCCCGGTTGTGGCCGAACAGCGCGATCCTGCAGAGCACGCTGTTGTTGCTGGTGTGGGTCCACGGCTGCATCGGAATACATTTCTGGTTGCGGCTTTATTCGCCATACCGCGCCGCGCAGCCCGTGCTCGTCTTTCTGGCGATCGCCGTTCCGCTGCTGGCGCTTGCAGGCTTCATGAAGTCCGGCGAGGCGGTCGCGCAACTGATAAAGGACCCTGACAGTTTCCGTCAGGTCAAGGAGTTGACCCGCTGGCCAAGTGAGGCTGCCGGCGCGCAACTGGCGGAATATCGCGCCTGGACTCGCCTGGGTTTTGCCGGTCTGCTGGGCCTTGTCGCGGCCTACATCGGCATCCGCTACCTGCAACGGATCGCGCAGCCGAAGATTACCGTGCGCTACGTCGGCGGCCCCACGGTCAAGGCCCCGCCGGGCGCCAGCCTGCTCGAGATCAGCCGCATGCACCGCATCCCGCATGCCGCGGTGTGCGGTGGTCGGTCGCGCTGTTCCACCTGCCGGGTGCGCATCGACGATGCCGCGATCCCGCTGCCGCCCCCCAGTTTCCCGAATCGGTGACGCTGGGCTCGATCCAGGCGCCTGCGAACGTACGCCTTGCCTGTCAGGTGCGACCGACATCGTCGATCACGGTGACGCAGGCTGCTGCGTCCCGGTTCCACCGGTCCCAATGCTGCAGACCTGCAGGAGATGGATTCGGGTGGCGTCGAGAAGGAGCTTGCAGTCCTGTATCTCAACATGCGCGAGTTCACCGAGCTGTCGAAGAAGAAACTGCCCTATGACGTCGTGTTCATCCTGAACGCGTTCTTCAATGCAACCGGCACAGCGATCGCCACCCAGGGCGGCTGGATCGATAGCTTCGCGGGCGATGGGCTCTATGCCGTGTTCGGTCAGCGTCACGGCGCCCAGGCAGGCTGCCGGCAGGCATTGCGGGCTGCCCGCGCCATCGACCTTGCGCTTGATCACGTCAACGCCGTGCTGGCCTCCGAGATTGCAAAGCCGATGCAGGTCGGCATCGGTATTCACGTCGGCATGCTGCTGCTTGGGCGCGTTGGTTTCGGCGAGGCGGTCGACCTGACAGCCATCGGCCCCGCGGTAAAGACGGCGCGGGCGCTCGAAGGCGTGGCCAAGGAGAAGGGCGTCCAGATCATCATGTCCGAGGAGGTCGCACGTCAGGCCGGCTGGCCCAATGCCGACCAGGCCAGCAGCGAGATTGGCCTGCCCGGATTCCCTGCGCCTATGAAGGTGGTCGCCATGCAGCGCGGTCGCGATATGCCTGCAACCATCCTGGCGGGTGGCAAGAGCGGCGTCGGTGGCGCACTCGAGGATGCGGCCGAGTAGGCGCGCTGCGGCTCCAGGAACTTTGGGCCCAAAAATATGCCCCGAAAAACTATGCTCCAAGGGCCCGTGTAGCAGGGCGTGCGCATGAGCAGGTGGCTTTCCTGATGCGCCGTGATGGTCCCCTCAGTAGCGGCCCATGTCGTTCATCGATGGCGGGGGCGGCGGCTGACGGCCGGCCCGCACCCCGAGCCAAGCACCGACCAGGGCGCCAACTGCCGCCAGCGCCGGCAGCAGCGGGCCGCCGATGCAGCTGTCCGTCGAACACTCCGGATTAATGAGCGTGCCTGCAAGGATGGCGGCCAGCGCTCCGCCGATTGCGCCGCCGCAAATGCCCACCAGTCCATAGAACAACGCGCGGAAGCCTTGGTTTTCCATGAGCGTTTCGGGCTTCTCCGGCTCCAGCGGCAGGTCTTCTTCGTCGAACGGGGATGGCCGGTTGCCGAGCGTGTCGGTTGGTTCCGCAGGCGCGGCGGCAGCAGTCGGCTTGCTACCTGACCTCGCACTCTGTGTGCGCATCAGCTCTTCCCGCCAATGCGCGATGCTGGCGGGCCGGGCAGCTGCGGACAACTGCAGGCCGGCGTCGACGGCGGCCAGGAAATCGGCGCGGTAGCGCCCTTCCGTAACGCCAGCTACGGGCTTCAATGTGTCTCCCGCAAGTCGCTCGTGCGCTGCCGGAGGCGGCTGCCCGGTAATGGTGTAGTAGAGCGTTGCAGCCAGCGCGTAGATATCGGTCCGCGGCCCGGTCTCCACCGCGCCCGAGCCAAGCAGCTCCGGCGCAGAATAGGCATGGCGCGCCGTCGTGTTGCGGTCGGTCCTGCGCCGCATCCCGACCCGGCAGCCACCGAAATCGACCAGTACCGGCGTGCCATCGTCCCGGATCAGGATGCTATCCGGGCCGATATCGTAATGCAGCATGCCGGCCGCGTGTACGCCTTCGAGGCCTTGCAGCAGCGGCACCAGCAGCTTGTCGATTTCCTCCTGCGTCGGCAGTCGCCTGAACTCGTGCAGCCAGATGCCGAGATCGCGTCCCTGCTCGTAGTTCATGCCGACATAGCCGGTGCCCCCCACCTCGGTGACGCCGTGCACCGCGATTATCGACGGATGCCTCACCTTTTGCAGCGACCGGGCCTCTGCCAGAAAGCGGTCGAGCCCCCACGTGAATTCCGGCATGCCGGCCGCAAGTGCCCGCACTGTCGGGCCGTCTCGATAGGCGATCGTCCGCGGGAAGTACTCCTTCAGCGCATACCGCTTTCCGCGGCCTGCGTGCTCGGTGACGTAAGTGATGCCGTACTCGCCTGCACCGAGCACCGATAGGATCGTGAGCTCGCCCACACGCGTCCCGGTCGACAGCGGACTGAAGCCCTGCACCCAGTCCGACGCGGGCTTGGCCGCCGCGTGGTAGGGCGTGCTGGGCTTCAGGATCTCATCGCTCATCGTACCTCCAGCATGGTCGAACCTATGTCGGCGCAGCGAAAAACTGACAGGCGGCTGCGCCCGTTTTCGAGGCACGCCGCTACCACGTCAAGGGGGCACTGACCCTCCTCCAGGCAAGTTCCAAGCGCGCCAGGCTGGTCTCTGGCCAACAGGGTCGCCCGAAGCGGCCGTCGCGTCAACGCGCCAGTTGCGACGTCCAGTTGATGATCTGCACGCGCCTGTTTTGCACAGCATTCGGTTGTTTCGGCAGCTTCAGCCTGCTCTCGCCATAGCCGCGGCTGACGAGCCGGTTTTCCCCAATGCCGAATTTATCGATCAGATACTTGCGCACTGCCGCTGCCCGCTCTTCGGACAGCCGCTGATTGTATTCGGGACGGCCCTTTGCGTCCGTGTGGCCGGCGATCAGGAATGTTGCGGCCGCAAGCCGTGGATCGCTCAATGCCTGGCCCAGTATATCGAGTGTCGCGATGGCGCGTCTTGAAACGCGCGCCGTGTCGAAGTCGAAATAAACCTCGATGTCCACCGTCGGCAGCTTGCGCTGTCGGGCAATGTCCACCGCGTCGGGCGGAACGGCAGGTATCGCCGGCGGCCGGCCCGGCAGCGTCAGGGCAGGCCGCGGCACGGCGACCGGCTTCGGCGGCGCGGCTTGCTGCGGCCGCTGCACAGGGGGCTCAGGTTTGCTGACGACTGGTGGTGTCGGGACGGGTGCCGGGGCGGCAACAGCCGGCGCGCGTGGCCGGATCGGATCGGTTTTGGGCCGCTCCTCAGGCGCAGGTGCAGTCACCGCCACAGGTGGTTTGGGCGGGGCCGGCGGCGGCGTGACCGGGATAGCCGTTTTGGGAGCTTCGACTGGCGGCGTGACCGCAACCGGCCCAGCCGGCGGAATTGCTGGAACGCGCGCCCGCTCTGTTTCCGGAGATGGTGATGGTTCTGGTGCTGGCGCGGCCTGCTCGATCCTTGGCGGTGCTGCCGGTGGGGACGGACGGGCCGGTTCCACGGTCGGTTCGGCCGGTAGCTTCGCCGCCTCGGCCGGTGCCTCAGGCGGTGCTGGAAGCTCGGCCGGTGCAGCGATGCTCGGCTGCGGCCTAGCCTCGGCCGGCACGGATGGTGGCGGCGGCGGAGCAACCGGTGTCAACTCGGCCGTCGGCGGTGCCTGCGCTGGCGCGGCAGGTGGAGGCGGCGTCGCGGCGGCCGGCCCGCTCTTCTGCTGGCCCTTCAGCATCCGGATCAGGTCCTCGACGGCGCGCTTATCCGACTGCGATTGGGCCTTCCCCATCAGGTCCTTCACGCCCTGCGCCATGGCGGGTTGAAGGCCATACGGCGCTGTGAGCAGAGTGAGTGCTACCAGGGTCAGACCTGCAACTGAGCGGCGCATGGAAGTCCCATTGTTGGGCCGGAAGTGAACGTGTTCGGGCGAAAATCCGGTATGCGGCAAGCACCTGTTCGCGCCGCGACCCAAGTACGCCGGACGGTCGCAGGCGCAACGGCATGCAAAACCAACTCTATCCCTTGTTATAGTCGCCAGCTGTCCCCCGCAAGACACCGCGAGCCAGGATCGTCGAGTGTTGTTTACGGGGCCGCAGCGAGAGCAGCCCGAATTGACCGAGCTTGTGGTATTCGACCTGCATGGCAAACTCGCGTAGGACCCGGCAACCCGAACGTGGCTCCCGCAACGAGGCTTTGGTGAGGGAATGAGCGGCAGCGCGGTAGCACCAGTAATGCAGGGCAGCTGGGCGCAGCGCTTGAGGATCGCCTCCGGCCTGGTCCTGTTCGTGTTCGCATTGTTCCATTTCATCAATCACGCGCTGGGCCTGGTCAGCGTCGATGCCATGCATGGTTTCCAGGCCTGGCGGACGGCCGTTCAGCGCACGTGGCCCGGCACCTTCGTCCTTGGCGGTGCACTTGTCGTCCATATCGCGCTGAGCCTGGCCAAAATCGCGACCCGAACCAGCTGGCGCATGCCTTGGTGGGAGGCTGCACAGATCGTGCTCGGCCTGACGATCCCGTTCCTGCTGTTTCCCCACATCGTCAACACTCGGATTGCGCACGTCTTTTTCGGTGTCAATGATGCCTATGCCTATGAGCTGGCGCGGCTCTGGCCGGACAAGGCACTGATCCAATACACACTGCTGCTGATGGTGTGGGTGCATGGCGTCATGGGCATCCATTTCTGGCTACGCCTGTGGGAGCCTTACCGCCGCGTCGCACCCGTGCTGTTGGTCGCAGCCGCTCTGATCCCGCTGGCCGCACTTGCCGGTTTCGTGACCTCGGGGCGCGAGATTGCCGCGGTGATCGCCGATCCCAATGGCTTGCGCCAGCTCAAGCAGGTGACGTCATGGCCCGACGCGGCATCCGAAGCCCGCCTTGCCCAGATCCGCTCGTGGTTCGTCTATGGCTTCGGCGCCTGCATCCTCGTGGCCGCCGCTCTCCTCGTCCGTCGGTTCGCCACCCAGCAGTCGCAGCCCAAGCTCGCCATCAGCTATGCGGGCGGGCCGACGATCACGACCAACATCGGTCCGACGCTGCTTGATATCAGCCGCGCCCATAACGTACCGCACGCCGCCATCTGCGGCGGACGCGGTCGTTGCTCCACCTGCCGCGTTCGCATCGACAAGGGCCATGAGCTGCAACCGGCGCCGCAGTATGTGGAGGCCGCCGCCCTCAACGCCATCGGCGCACCGCCCTCGGTCCGCCTCGCCTGCCAGCTGCGACCGCAATCCAGCCTGACCGTCACCCGCCTGCTGCGGCCCGGCAGCACCGGCCCGTCAGCGGCTGGACAGCTCGAGACCGATGCGGAGGGCATGGAGCGTATCCTGGCGCTGATGTTCCTCGATGTGCGCAATTTCACGCGCATGATGCAGGCGAAACTACCCTACGACGTGGTCTACATTCTCAACGAGTTCTTCGCTGCCACAGGCAAGGCGATCACGACGCACGGCGGCACCATCGACAAGTACCTGGGCGATGGCCTGCTGGCCGTGTTCGGTCAGCACGGCGGTCCCGAGGTTGGCTGCCGCCAGGCTTTGCAGGCAGCCCGCGCGATCGATCTTGCGCTGGACCATGTCAATGCCCGCCTCCAGTCCGAGCTGCCACATCCCATCGAGATCGGCATGGGTATTCACGCCGGCCCGCTGCTGATGGGCCGCATCGGTTGGGGTGAGAGCGTCGATATGACCGTGATCGGTCATACCGTGAACGCGGCGAGCCGCCTGGAGGCATTGACCAAGGAAAAGCACTGCCAACTCGTGATCTCGCGCGATGTCGCGCAGTACGCGGGATGGAACGTCGGCACGACTGGCGAGGAGATCGAGGTCCGTGGTATCGCCACGCCGATTGAGATCATTCCGATTACGCGCGGCCGGGACCTGCCTCCGGACATCCTTGGCATCAGCTGGGCGGGCTGAGGCTCGGGCCCGCCGGCCTGGCAACTGGTTTGGCCGGAAGCTGACGCCGAGCCCACGCCGCAGAATCGAGTAATGACGTTGTGATGCCGGCGACGCGATGTGGTTGGCTGCAAGGTCGCGTTGTGCGCCTGTATGTGCCGGTGAGGATCCTGCCCCATGCGCATCTTGTTCGTGCACCAGAACTTTCCCGCCCAGTTCGTGCATCTGGCCCCGATGCTCGCCCGGCGCGGCCACGACGTCAGGGCTCTGACCCCGCACACCAACACCCGGCAGGCACCCGTTCCCGTCGTCACCTATCGCTTCGAGCCTCGCGAATTTGACGCCCGCCAGTTGGGACTTGCCGTTGACTTTGCCCGCATGACGCAACGTGGCGAGCGGGTTGCGCAAGCCGCCGCTCAATTGACCGCGAGCGGCTACACGCCCGACATCGTATTCGGCCATCCTGGCTGGGGCGAGACGCTGTACCTGCGCCAGGTTTGGCCGACAGCGCGACATCTTGCGTATGCTGAGTTTTTCTATCGTCCGCGCGGACTGGACACCGGCTTCGATCCTGAGTTCCAGCGTACCGACCTTGCCGGCGACATCTGGGTCACGACGCGTCAGGCACCGCACCTGCTCGCGCTGAACGCTGTCGATGCAGCGCTGTCCCCGACGCAATGGCAGGCAGCATCCTATCCGACTGATTTCCGTCACCGCATCACCGTGGTTCATGATGGGATCGACACATCGCGTGTAGCGCCGCAAGCCGGCGCGAGAGTCACGTTGCCGGGCGGCCTTGCACTTGCCCAGGGCGATGAGGTGCTGACCTTCGTTGCCCGCAATCTCGAGCCTTATCGCGGCTACCACATTTTCATGCGGGCGTTGCCTGCGGTGCTGAAGGCGCGTCCTGATGCCCGCGTCGTCCTGGTTGGCGGCGACGGCGTCAGCTACTCGACCCGCCCGCCGCAGGGCACGACCTGGAAGCAGATGCTCCTCGACGAGGTGAAGGATCGGCTCGACCTGTCACGCGTCCACTTCGTCGGCCAACTTCCCTATCCCGTGTTTATCGACCTGATGCGCGTGACACGGGTGCACGGCTATCTGACCTATCCGTTCGTGCTGTCCTGGTCGATGCTGGAAGCCATGAGCGCGGGCGCGTTGGTTGTCGGCTCGGCGACACCTCCGGTCTCGGAGGTTATCGAGGACGGCGTCAACGGCCGCCTCGTGGACTTCTTCGATGTCGCAGCCTGGTCGCAGACCCTGATAGAAGCGTTGGCCGAGCCGGCCCGCCATGACGCCATGCGCCACGCCGCCCGCCAGACGATAGTGGATCGCTACGATTTGCGCACCGTCTGCCTGCCGCGATTAGTCGGGTTCGTCGAGGGCGACTGAAACCCTGATCTCAGCACAGAGCTGTCAATTGAATGCGACGAGCCGGGCATTGTCCGTCAGCACGTAAAGCCGTCCGCCTGCCACGATCGGCGCGATGTAGGCAGCCGCGCCGAGCGAATGCTGGCCGGAGATGCGCCCCGTCGCGGCGTCGACGCCGACCAACGCACCCGTGCTTGAGGTCAGCCAGAGTTGCCCGCCCGCCAGTGTCGGTCCGGACCACGTCTTCGCGCCCGGAAGGTTCACTGTCCACAGTGTGGTGCCATCGCGGCGATTGATGGCCTGAAGCTGGCCACCGGTATCAACCACGAAGACGTACTCTCCCGCGACCAAAGGCGCCTGCGTGCTGGACAGGTTGATCGACCACAGCCGCTCGCCCGTTGCCGCCTGCGCGGCGGTCAGGCGACCACCATGCGCAACCGAGTAGACGATCCCATCCATGATTGCCGGCCGCGCGGCGTCGCTCATGGCGGATATCGCGGTGGCGCCACGCGCCCGCGTCAGCGACTCCGTCCAGACCGTCTCGCCCGTGCCAATCTTGACGCCCATCACCTCGCCTGAGGGGAACGGCGCTGCAACAATGTCGCCATCGACCGCCGGGCTTGGACTGCCGATCAGACTGGCCTGCTCCGGCAAGCCCTTGGAGGTCCAAAGCTCGCTTCCGTCGCTCCCGGCCAGGGCGACGATGCGTCCGTCCCTCGTGGTGATGAAAACGCGGTCGGCCACCGCTGTCGGCGACGACCTGATGGGAGCACCCAGCGACTTCGTCCACAGCACTTTACCGGACCTGGGATCGAGCGCGGAAACGGTGCCGAACCCCGTCGCGACGTAGAGCTTGCCGTTGTCGACCGCCAGGCCGCCGCCATAGCCGCCTACGGCATTTGAGCCGCCGAGCGACCACAGGTTGAATGAACCGGCCTTGCTTTCGGACTCCGGAACCAGGTTGGCGCGCCAGACTGTCGAGCCGCCACTCACCGAAACAGCGCTGACCCGGGCGGCCGCATCGAGCGTGTAGATGCGCCCGTCGAACACGACCGGGCTGGCCGTCACCTTGGCGCCCTTGGACGACCCGGTGCCGATGCTGCTGCTCCACACCTGCCGCAGTGTGGGGTTCAATGCCAGGTGCCCAGGCGCGTTATTCGGACTTCCGCCTGGCTGCGTCCATGTCTCGTTTGCGTAGGGCGCCGGCAACACGATCGGCCTGTCGGCGGGTGCGAGATTAGCGGCGGGACCGGGTTTGGTTTCGAGAATGGCAACACGCTTGCCGGGCAGCGGCGGGTCCTTCTTGAGGAACGGGTTGATATCGTTGATCTTTGGCAGCGCAAAGCTGTCGGACGAGCAGCCGCTCAATCCGGTAGCGGCTCCGCTCAGCACCAGGGCGAGCAACGCTCCGCTCGCGATAGTGCGAACGGTTGTGCCCCCAACGATGACTCCCGCTGGAATGGCTGTCGGGCTTGTCTTGTCTGCCATCCTGCCCATCGGGGCCCCCCAGTTGCCTTCGCCGTATCGGCATGTCGCCGCGGCTGTGCGGATCGGACGCTATTTGCCGCCCTTGAGACGTTCCAGCATGGAGGCCGGCTTTGTGCCGTCTCCGCTGGCTTTGCTGTCATCCGCCGGTTTCGGCGGGGCTGCGGTCGCCTCCAGCGCGACCTCCTTCGGCGCCGATTTTTCGCTTTCGGCGGCCACCACCTGCTGCATGAGTGCCCCAGTACGCTCTCGCACGGATACCGGCGCCTTTGGGTCAGCCGACAACGGTGCCAATTCCTTGCGCGCCTCTTCCAGCTTTCCGGCTCTGAGCGCTGCCAAGCCGAGCAGCTCGCGCGCCCTGTAGCGCCACGGACTGGTCGTTGCTGCCAGAGTCTTCAAGCGATTCTGCATCTCGGTCCAGTCGGCCGACTCGATTTTCAACGCTGCCGCTTGCAAGTTTGCGTAGTCTTTGAGCAGCGTATCCGCCGCCGAAGCGGCCGCGGCCTCGTAAGCCTTCAGCGCCTCATCGGTCTTGCCGGCCTCGACGGCCTCCCCGGCGAGTGTCAGCTGGGCCAGCGTGCCGTATCCGGGCGCACCCTCCTTGGCGATCGCCGTCAGCACCTTGCCGGCCTCATCCGTCTTCTTCTCGTCGTTTGCCAGATCGAGCGCCTGCTCGAACCGCGCTCCAGCGGATTCGGCGCTGGCAATCCGGCTCGCCTGCCACCAGTTGAAGCCGCCCACGCCAGCCAGCACGAGTACCAGCGCGCCGATGGCGTATGTCCCGTATTGGTCCCAGAATTTCTTAAGTTTATCGCGACGCAGTTCCTCCTGCACTTCGCGGATCAGCGCATCGCTTTCATTGGCCATTGCCGAGGACCCTCGCACGGTCGAAGCGTTCACGGGGCATCGTGGGCCCGCCGTAAACTGTTGTCAGATCGCTTCATCACATAAGCCCAAGTGGCGCTCTCGGCAAACGGCAGATAATCGCCCCGCCATCCGCAACGCAGGCACCCGCCGTCGACTGCATCTACGTGCTGGCAGTTTTCGGCGATTTTGCGGCTCCCTTGGCGCGCTCTCCGGCCGCGGGTTTTCCCCCGGAGGATGAAGCCGCCGGATTTTGCATCTGATAGGTGTGCTCTGCTCCTGGAAAGCTGCGGGCGCGAACCTCCTCTGCGTAGCTGCGGATCGCACCTTCGATAGCCTTGCCGACCTCTCCGAATTGCTTGACGAATTTCGGCACGCGGGGCGAAAGGCCGAGCATATCCTCCATCACCAGGATCTGCCCGTCGCAACCTGCCGATGCGCCAATTCCGATCGTGGGGATCGGCACTGCCTTGGTCAGCCGGTCGGCCAGTGGCGCCGGTATTGCTTCCAGAACGACCGAGAACGCCCCTGCATCGGCGACGGCCCGCGCATCCTCCTCGATCGCCGCCCATTGGGCGTCGGTGCGACCTTGCACCTTGAACCCGCCCAGCACGTTGATCGACTGCGGTGTGAGCCCGATGTGCGCCATTACGGGAATGCCGCGCTCCACCAGATAGCGGATGGTCTCCGCCATGCGCCGCCCGCCCTCCAGCTTGACCGCGCCGCAGTCGGTCTCCTTCATCACACGCGCCGCATTGCGGAAAGCGACCGGCGGACTTTCCTCGTAGGAGCCGAATGGCATATCGACCACGACCAGCGCGCGCTTGGCGCCGCGCACCACCGCACGGCCATGCATGATCATCAGTTCCAGCGGCACCGGCACGGTCGTCTCGTAGCCGTGCATGACCATGCCCAGACTGTCTCCCACCAGCAGGAAATCGCAGTAGGTATCGGCCAGTGCCGCGGTGTGGGTGTGATAGGCCGTGAGCGAGACGACCGGCGTCATACCTTTCATGGCGGCGATGTCGGGAGCGGTGATCCGCTTCTTCGGCTGGGTGGGCTGGGAGGACATGGACAGCTCGCTGGTCTGTGCCGGCCGCGCCGGCATGGCAACTACAAGTCGTTGCCGGACAACATATAATGGCTTGGGGGCAGATGCCAGCCGCAGCTTTCACCCGCGATCCGGCAGTTGCCACTGGCGCGTCACGGCTGCTAACACAAGGGCAATCATGCACAACAGCGGATTTGCGAGGAAACCCACATGGCAGGCCCGAGCGAGACATTCGACTACGTGATCGTTGGTGCGGGCTCCGCCGGCTGCACGCTCGCCGCGCGGCTGACGGAGAACCCTAGCGTTAAGGTCCTGCTGCTCGAGGCTGGCGGCTGGGATCGCGATCCCTGGATCCATATCCCGCTCGGCTGGCCCAAGCTTCTGCTCAACCGAATGCACGACTGGATGTACTTCGCCGAGCCGGAAGAGACGATGGGCGACCGCGGATTGGAATGCGCCCGCGGCAAGGTTATTGGCGGCTCATCGTCCATCAATGCGATGGCTTATGTGCGCGGCCACCGCGGCGATTACGAGCGCTGGGCCGACACCTGCACCGAGGCTTGGGATTATGCGCACGTGCTGCCGTATTTCCGTCGTCAGGAGAGCTGGATCGGCGGCGCCGACACCTTTCGCGGCGCCGACGGTCCGCTGACCGTCACCGTCAACCGCTTCGCCGACCCGCTCGTTCGCGCCTTCAAGGAATCGGGCCTTGCTGCCGGCTATCAGCACACCGATGACTACAACGGCGCCCAGCAGGAAGGCTTCGGGACCTGGCAGACCACGACCCGCAATGGGCGCCGCTGCAGCGCGGCGGTGGCCTATCTCCGCCCCGCCCTCACCCGCCCGAACCTCACCGTGCGCATCAAGGTTCTGGCGACCAAAATCCTGATGGAGGGCGACAAGGCAACCGGCATCCGCTGCGCCAGCGGCGGCCAGACCAGCGACGTCATGGCCTCGCGCGAGGTCATTCTGGCCGGCGGCGTCATCAACTCGCCGCAACTCCTTATGCTGTCGGGTATCGGTAATCCGGAGCACCTGAAGAGCCACGGCATCGAGACGCGCGTTGCCCTGTCCGGCGTTGGCCAGAACCTGCAGGACCACATTTCCTCGCACGTCTATTTCTCGCGCCGCGAGCCCGGCACCTTCCATAAGGCCATGCGGCTCGATCGTATCGTGAAGGAGCTCGGCAATTGCTATTTTCGCGGCAAGGGGTTGGCCACCGAGCTGCCCGGCGGTGAGATGGCATTCCTGAAGAGCGATACGAGCGAGCCGCTGCCCGATATCCAGTTCCTGTTCAACGCCGCGCCGATGACGGCATATCCCTATTTCCCCGGCGTGAAGAAGGCCTACGACGACGGCTTCTCGTGCCGCGCGGCGGTGCTGCGCCCGACCAGCCGCGGTGAGGTCACGCTGAAATCCGCGGACCCGGGCGAGCACGTGCGCATCAAGCAGAACTTCCTGCAGACCGAACGCGACAAGAAGGCCCAGCGTGCCGGCCTCAGAATGGTCCGCGACGTGATGAGCCAGAAGTCGATGCAGGCCTTCATCTCCAAGGAGCTGCAGCCAGGTCCGGACAACTGGTCTGACGCTGCTCTCGATGAGCACGTCAAGGTCACCGGCATCACCGTCCACCATCCCGCCTGCACCTGCAAGATGGGCCAGGCGAGCGATCCGATGGCTGTCGTCGATCCGGAGCTGAAGGTGATCGGCGCCCGCAATCTGCGCGTCGTCGACGCCTCGGTGATGCCGGACCTCGTCGGCGGCAACATCAATGCCCCCGTGATCATGATCGCCGAGAAAGCCGCCGACATGATCGCCGGCAAGCCCGCCCTGGCGCCCGCTACGGTGGAAAGTGTGGGGTGAGGGTTTAGGCACGCGACGTACGGTGGGCCATGCGCTGGCCCGCCGACGCCGATCCGCACGTTCGCAATTCTTCCAGAGCCGAGCTTTCCTCGGCTGCGGCCTGCACGCGCGCCCCAAGAACAACGGGTCCAGGGCAACGCCCTGGTCCGGGTCGCAAGGGGCGGACAGCCCCTTGCATGCCGCAGGCATGTCGGTCTGATTGTAGCGAGGCGGAGATTGCTGCCATTGACCGGCCGGTGCGCCCGGCCCAATCGTGTGCTCAAACCAATGGCAGAGGTACCCCAGAGAGCGGAAGACGGGGTCGCGACGCCATGGGGCAAATTCGGACCAAGCCGATAAGGGTTATGCACAATCACCAGTCCTCGGACTGATAGGGATAGGGAAGCAGAAAGTGTGCTGGCGACGTTGAAGGTGAAACGATCCCTCAATGACGCCTTCTATTTTGAATGAAACATCACAAGGATGTTTCGTTGGGGAGCGTGATTTCTTTTCAGGGTGCAGGATCTCCTACTGGAGCCGAAAGCTCTTCAAGAACGCCTCTAAATACACAGCTAGAATGCCGGATTGAGTGTGAACCCGCTTCGCAAGACCTGGGCAAACCGATAGCCTTGTCAATCTTTGCAAATAAGTCTTTAGAAAGCTGCCATCCAAGGGGCAGGCCGAGCCCCACAGGATCCAGTTCGAAGAGGCGGACCCTTGCCCTATCACGGGTCCTTGAATGCCCATTGCTCATTTCCAGTTGCTTGTTGCTGAGCAAGGCCTGACGCACGGAATAGTTACCCCGCGCCACGCGGGTATTGAAAAGTGTCCGGACGGGCGACATTAGCTCACCGAAAGCATTAGAAGGTTGGACCTCGCGCTGCTTGTCGATCGGTACTGTCAGCGCCAGAAGTACGAACTCGGATCGGAAGTTTTCTGGCTTTTGCCAGCGTGTCAATCGCTGTCATTACATCCATGGCAGTCGCAACGCCAGAGTTTTCGAAATACCCACCATCGACGAGCCGTATCTTCTTACCCTCTTTCTCGAGCCAGCCCGCCGGCGTGAGCAAAGGAAAACGTGCCGAGAGCGCTACCGCCGTACTCAACCGCATGTCTGTATCGGCACCGAGCGTATTAGCGGAAGCGAGCCCAAAGGGAGCGATGACATAGCGACGGCCCGTCCCTACATCCGTGGTGTTGAGCAAGAGAGCAGGCGAGACACCCCCCGGTGTCCAAGTGTCAGAGAAACGCTGACGGAACGGATTGTCCGCTTTGGTTACCAATGAGATGTACATGCCCATTGCTTCAAAGCTGTTTTCCAAAGCACGAGCACGATCGAAAACGGGTATAGGGACAGGGACGAGCCTCTGTATGAAATCCGGAAACAATGTTGCCGCAGCGAGCGGCGTAAGAAAATCTTTTAGATATAGCGAATCCAACAAGCCCGTAAAATTTGTCGAGGAACTCGTTAAACTACACCGTTGCGCGCCGTCAGACTGTTTTAGCTTGCGCATCCTGACCAAGGAGTTGAAAATCGACGACCCTAGGCTTCCCCCAGAGACCCCGCTGATAGCAAAGACATGCTGGGCGAAACCGGGACAATGGTCCTGCAATCGACCGAGCACTGTGGCCGCATGATAAGCGGCGTAAAGACCGCCGCCCTGTGCTGCCACAATGTAAACGGGATAGGTGCCATAAGCTTGCTTGTCGGCGCGCGCATCGTACCACTGACCAAAGGCTTTCTCCAGATCGAGAGGCGCCGTTATCGCCGCCTCTTTCTGGGGCAATAGGCGAACTCCATGATTGTCGTTGATATCTAACCAGCTCCACAGAAAGGCCATGGCCAATATCAGAGAGAGAATCGGGAAGCCGAGGCCTTGAAAAACACGCGTCAGTAAGCTGCCGAACAACACTAAGGTGACAATAAAAATATTGAATATGGGCATGATGCCGATAAACTGTGCTAAAAATACTGATTCATACCAAAATGTGATCGTTGAAATTAGGGCTACGATAATAAAAAAGAGCGAAATAGACACCCTTGTAAATTGACGGCTCATAACCCCATTGGCGAGACTTTCAAACACCAACGATCCCGTGATGAGTTGTGGCGCTCCCTTGTAACTGTGTAATAAGGTCAATATTCCAAACAATACGCCAAACAAACTGACGATCACCGCAGCCCAGACTAATGTCGGCTGCAAATTCCACAAATGTCCGACAAGCACGATGCGTGATGCGGAGTAAAGACCCATTGCCGTAGCGAAAAAAGGCGCCATGCCAACCAAGCGGGGAAGCCAGCGCAACAGACCACCACCGATCAACTCTTTTTCCAGCCAATCATACTTAAAGGTCAAGGTTAGATGACGGGCCATCAGCCACAGGAAGAATGCCATGCCAATCAGAGTCAAGATTGCCAACCAAGGCTGCAGGCCCAAAAAAAACGTCATCGGGTGTAAAAACAGCCATATAGGGAGCATGAAAACGATTGGTACAGACCCCACAAGAAGCGGCAGACCATGTTTCATTAAGCGACCTGCGCGGCTATAATCTACATTTGGGCCCTGAGGTAATCCTGTATTGATGAGAGATCTGACCGTGAGCCACAATAGAGCGGATACGAAAATCGGAATACCAATCGTGACGGTAATAAAAACGTACTCGACAAACTTATCTGCTTCTTCAATTTCCATGCCTCCCCTCAATGCGATCGAGCTTAATAAGATGTCTTCGGCATAAATTCTATAGACCTCTAGGGTCTGGCCGGGCATGGCGAGAACGAAACTGGCGATAAGCGCGCCAAGAAGCGGGGCGCGCAACAGAATAATAGGCGACAGTATTTGTCTGCTGATAATCTCACCAATGCTCGTATTGCCGGTGGCAAGTTCGATCTGAAGTTCGTTTTTTGTTAGATGATCAATACCCAGTAGCTTCTTCGCCGAGTCACTCATATTAAGGAATTTTGCGGTGATATAATCCGACAGTTTAGGACTTAAGTTCATTGAAATTCCTCCCCTTGACCACCCTTCTACTTCAAATTCATTTCTTGATGCCCTGAGAAGTCTTGTCTTCTTTTCCGTCGCCGCTCACTTCACGGACACGAATGTCAAAGGCGAACTCTCCAGTCATCGCCATGCAGACGAGTGAGTTTAGATTTTGTTATCGACAGTTTTCCTGACAATGAGGCAGGTCAATATCGAACCTGCCGAACGTCAATAACTTGGCACATCACGACAGATTGGGAGTGATGCCGTTCGTCACTAAGCTGGCGGACGCGGACAGATCAACACAACGATGATCTTGATGGCCTTGTTCCGGAGTGGTGCAGAGGCCGAAGTTCCTTTCGCCTCGCTCTCGGCAGAACCACCTCCAGCTCCGGACATCATCGATGGGAAGAGCCGCCCCGTGAATGCCGCCCCTGTCTAGTTCCGCAAGTGTATAATCACCGTCATGGCCGATCCGAGGTCGCGTGAAACGGGACCGAGGGACATGTCGGCCATCCATGCGGGGCTCGACAGCCACGCATGCGGATGGTTGCCGTGGATGGCCGCCTGGTCCCGGCCCTCGGCAGTCGCCTCGGACCGGCGCGGCCATGACGGCGGAATGAAAGTGAGGCGACGCCTGCTAACACATGATCGTCCCGTCGTGCCTCCACCCACACGCCGACCACAGCCGTCAGGCAGCACCGCGCCACGCCTCATCCCCGCCGCTTCACGCGCGCCACGTCCAGGCCTGCCGCGCGCAGCCGCGCCACCGTCGCATCCAGATGCGCCCTGTCGCGCGTCTCCACCACGACGCGCGCCAGCGCCCCCTTGGCGGGCGTGTCTGTGAACACGCGCTGATGCACGACCTCGATGATGTTGGCGCCAGTCTCCGCAATGGCGAGGCGAGCCGGCGCGTCGATGTCAGTGCGCTTGTTACCAGTATCATCGACGACATGAGCGAGGCGGGCATGCCCGTCGTCAGTGGGCAGGTGCAAGCAGGGTTGATCGTCGAATGCAGGCCCGTTGCTCTGCGCCGCGCGCTCGCCAACCTGATCGACAACGCTGTCAAGTACGGCGAGCGTGCGACCGTCTCGCTCTCCACAATGGGCCCCAACGTCGCGATCGACGTTGATGATGAGGGGCCGGGCATTCCCGAGGATCAGTTGTCAGACGTGCTGCAGCCCTTCTACCGTATCGAAAACTCGCGAAATCGCGACACCGGCGGGATTGGGCTCGGCCTCGCCATCGCGTCCTCGATTGCCGAGAACCACGGCGGAGCCTTGAAACTCTCCAACAGGCGCCAACAGGGCTTGCGGGCAACCTTCGAAATTCCCCGATAGTTCAGCACGGCGTTTGGCAAGCGCCGGATAGCCCGCCCGAGAGAACACTGCGTGGCCCTGCATGCTTCATGCAGCTCACCAACCGTGCCAATCTGAACGATCACACTTGGCCCACCTCGGCGTCGCGCGAATGTGCAAGTTCTGAGGCGCTGCGGCCGTCGACCGAACACCGATCAAGGCTCTCTTTGCCTCTGAAGTCGTCGGCTTGAGTTCTGGCAGGATAGTTGGTCCGCTATCTCGCCCTTTCCTGATGTCGCACGCTCAGGCTGTGACCATTTGGCGTGGCGATGTTTCACGTCAAGTATTTGTACCTGTGAGTTGGCACAGATGTCGTCTCTTCGAGATCAGTGGATGTGGTAATCCATTCTCCTGCGGGGGCGCCACGCACGTCATCGATCGAGATATAAAAGCCATGAGCCGAACCGCCGCTACGCTTCTGGGAGCCGTCCTTGCGTGGGCCTGTACGGTCACGATCGTCGCGGCGCACATTCCGGAAGATCGGCAGGCGCGGTCGCCGGCAGTCGTCGCGCACCCACCCAATGACGGCACTGCATCGGATAGCTGGTGCGCCTCCCACATCAAGCGAGGCGAATTGGTGCAGGCGTTTTTCGACTGCAACCATGCCGTGGCGCAGGCCCCCGACAAACCCAATGCATATTCCAATCGGGGCTCGTTGTTCCTAATGATCAAGGAGACGGAACGAGCGCTTGCCGACTTCGAGGTCGCTCTGCGTCTCAATCCGAAAGATCCCAGCTCCTACTACAATCGCGGACTGGCGAAAGCTCGCCTCGGACGCGGGCCAGAGGCCATCGCCGATTATACCGAGGCGATCCGCATCAATCCCGACATGGCCGTCGCACACCACAATCGAGGTTATGAGTATGAGCGGCTTGGGCAGCGCGACAAAGCCATCGAGGACTACAGACAGGCCTTGAAGATCCAACCCGGTCTTAAGCCATCCGAGCTGGGACTGAAGAGACTGCGCGGGGACTTGTAGGCGCATAGACCTGATGTTTGGCGAGTTGAATTGCCGTAACGCATTGAAATTAAAGAGTCCGCGCCGTTACAGAGTGAAACAATCCGGAAATCGCCCAGCAACACCCTCGCGTTACCTTAACCACTGATCGAGCGCTCAGCCGGAGAATGACTGGCGAAGCGCGATGGGCCAGACGGGACGAGCGATAATGCTGCGAAAGTGCCTGGCGGCAATCGCCTGCCTTACGGTGTTTGGCTTCACGCCAGCCCGCGCGCACGAAGGCCACATCCACGACAAGCCGCCAGTGCTGAACCTTCCGGTTGCCCCGCGCGTGGTGGCGGTTACGCCTGAATTGGAGCTGGTGGGTGTTTCGTCGGGTGGTAACCGGCTGACCATCTTCCTCCATGCCTACGCCAGCAATGAGCCCATCAAGGGAGCCCGGATAGACGTCAGCGCAGGTGAGAACAGCGCCGCTGCCAAGCCGGAAGGCGATGGCGTTTTCACTATTTCAGCACCCTGGCTCGACACCGCCAAGGGTATCGACCTCGTGTTCGCGTTGACCCTGGCTGACGGCACGCAGGACCTGCTGACTGGGCGGCTCAGTGAGGTGGCCAGCACGCAGACCTCCCGCCCGCCCGCCAGTGCCTCGGCATGGCAATCCGGACGATTGCTTGAACAGCCCGTTTTTCTGTTGGCGGCGGCCGGTGGATTGATGGCCGGCATTCTCCTGACAATGCTGGTGCTTGGAGCACGAAGGCGCGGCAAGAGCGAAGCTGTTCAGTCGCACCCACACTCCGAGATCGGTGAAGATTTGGACCGTTTGACGCGAGCGGCAGTTGAGCCGCAGAGGCGCCAGGTCGGGGCCGGTGTTTCGATCCTCATCGTCGGACTGCTTATCGGCCAGCTCGTGCCCGAGCCCGTCCGGGCAGCCGACGACCCCCTGCCCTCGATTCCACCGACGATGGCGACGGATCTGGCGCAGCGCATGCCCGACGGCACCTTGTTCGTTCCCAAAGCGACGCAGCATCTGCTCGGCGTGCGCACCCGTCTGACGGCGCGGGGTGATGCATCCCGCTCGGTGGAGCTGACCGGCACGATCATTCCCGGTCCTGAGCATTTCGGCCGCGTGCAGCCGGGCAGACCGGGGCGCATCGAGGCAGCGCCCGGCGGCTTGGCGTTCGTCGGCAAGCGCGTCGAGAAAGGCCAGCTGTTGGGCTACGTGCGCACCTACATCGAGGCGGCCGACCGCGCCAACATGGACAGCATGATCGCGGAGACTGAAGGCCGGATCGAAAAGCTCAAAACGATCCTGTCGCGCTATGACAAGTTGCCCGGCTCGGTACCGCAGGTGAAGGTCGATGAGGTGCGCGGCGAGTTGCAGGCATTGACGCGCAAGCGAGCGGAGTTGCTGCCTGCCGCCGGCTCGCGCGAGCCGATCATTGCGCCGATTGGCGGCATCGTCTCCGTTGCCAACGCAACGATCGGACAGATCGTAGAGGCGCGCGATGTGCTGTTCGAGATCGTCGATCCGTCGGAGTTCTGGGTCGAGGCCATTGCCTACGACCGCGAGGCCGTCAGCCAACCGGAAAAAGCGGTCGCGATCGCCGGCGGTGGCGAGCAGATTCCGCTGACATTCGCCGGACGCGGACTGGTGCTGCGCCAGCAGGCCACCGTGCTCACGTTCCGCATCACGGGAACTCGGGAAGGATTGGCGATTGGCATGCCGGTCAAGGTGGTGGTGCAGTCAAGGGCCAAAGTTGATGGCTTCGTGATTCCGGCCTCTTCCGTCGTGCGCGGCCAGACAGGGCTGCCGATCGTCTGGGTAAAGACCGAGGCCGAGCGCTTCGAGCCACAGACGGTAAAGGTTGCGCCGCTCGACGGGACGTCCATCGTGATCACTGCCGGCCTCAAGGACGATATGCGAGTCGTGACAAACGGCGTGACACTGCTCAATCAGGTGCGTTGAGGCGGGGCGAACACGGCCATGTTCAATTTCCTCGTCAGCGCCAGCCTTCGCAATCGCCTGTTCGTGCTCGCGGTCGCGACGGTCCTGGTCATCTACGGCGCGCTAGCGATGCGCGCGCTGCCGGTCGATGTGTTCCCCGATCTCAATCGCCCGACCGTCACACTGATGACGGAAGCGGAAGGCCTGGCGCCGGAGGAGGTCGAGACCCTCGTCACGTTCCCGATCGAGACGGCGATGAACGGTATGCCCGGCGTCTCGCGCGTCAGATCCGTCTCCGGCGTCGGCCTTTCGATCGTCTACGTCGAGTTCGAATGGGGCACCGACGTCTTCCGCAATCGCCAGCAGGTGACCGAGCGGCTCGGCATCGTGCGTGAGCAGCTGCCGCGCGGTGTCGTTCCACAGATGGGACCGATCACCTCGATCATGGGCGAGATCATGCTGATCGCGCTGGCCAGCGACAAGGCGAGCCCGATGGAGCTGCGCGAGGAGGCCGATTGGGTCATCCGGCCGCGGCTGCTGACGATTCCCGGGGTCGCCCAGGTGATCCCGATCGGCGGCGAGGTCAGGCAGTACCGCATCTCCCTAAATCTGTCGCAGATGAATGTCCTCAAAGTATCGCGAAACGAGGTCGAGACCGCGCTTAGCCAGTTCGGCGCCAACACGGCCGGCGGCTTCGTCGATCAGCATGCCCGCGAATACCTCATCCGCAATTTGGGCCGGACCACACGGCTGCAGGATCTGCGCGATCTGCCGGTCTCGCATCGCGCCGGCCTCTCGGTGCGATTGTCGCAGGTGGCCGAGGTCGATTACGGCGCGCGCGTGAAGCGCGGCGATGCCGGCTTCATGGGCCGGCCGGCTGTAATCCTCTCGGTGCAGAAACAGCCGAGCGGAGACACCCTGAAGCTGACCGCGGACATCGAGGCCGCACTGGCCGATCTGAAGCGGGTCATGCCGGGAACCGTGACGACGTCGGTGCTGTTCCGTCAGGCCGACTTCATCAAGGTCTCGATTGACAACGTGCAGAAGGTGCTGGTCGAGGCACTGATCGTCGTCGCCATCGTGCTGTTCATGTTCCTGCTCAACTGGCGCACCACCGCAATATCGTTGACCGCGATCCCGATCTCGATCCTCGTCACCGTGATCGTGTTCCAGTTATTCGGCATGACGATCAACACGATGACGCTCGGCGGTCTTGCGATTGCGATCGGCGAGTTGGTCGACGACGCTGTTGTGGACGTCGAGAACGTATTCCGTCGGTTGCGCGAGAACAGGGCGAAGGCAGTTCCGGAGCCAGTTTTGAGCGTCATAGCGCGGGCCTCACAGGAGGTTCGCTCCGGCATCATCTATGCGACGGCGATCATCGTCCTGGTGTTCGTGCCCCTGTTCGCGCTGTCGGGCATCGAGGGCCGGTCTATTCGCGCCGCTCGGCGTCGCCTATATCGTCTCCATCCTGGCAAGCCTCGTCACCTCGATCACAGTCACGCCCGTGCTATGCTACTATCTGCTGCCCAAGTCCCGCGCCGCCGCCGGTCACGACGGCTGGTTGGTGCGAACGCTGAAGAGGGGCAACAGGCGCCTGCTCGGCTGGGCGTTCGGCCAGCAGCCTTTCATCATGACTGCCGCGGTGTTTGCCGTCTCGATCGCGGTATTGAGCGCGACCTATCTTCCCCGTTCCTTCCTGCCGCCGTTCAATGAGGGCACACTGACGATATCGATGCTGTTCCGGCCTGGGATCGCGCTCACGGAGTCGCATCGCGTGGGCCTGATCGCGGAACGACTGATCCAGCAGGTGCCGGAGGTGCGCACGGTCGGACGGCGAACGGGCCGCGCAGAGCTCGACGAGCATGCCGAAGGCGTCCACTCCGCTGAAATCGACGTCGATCTCGACCGCTCCGCGCGTAGCCGCGAGGACATCATCGCTGACATCAGGTCGCGCCTCGCGATCTTGCCGGCCAACGTCAACGTCGGCCAACCGATCTCGCACCGGCTCGACCATATGCTGTCCGGCATTCGCGCGCAGATCGCCCTGAAAATCTTCGGTGATGATCTCGATACGCTGCGGTCCGTCGCGGAGCAGCTCAGGACCGGGATGAATGGCATC
Organism: uncultured Alphaproteobacteria bacterium; assembly: GCA_963825625.1. Lineage (GTDB taxonomy): Bacteria > Pseudomonadota > Alphaproteobacteria > Rhizobiales > Hyphomicrobiaceae > CAMDPA01. The sequence continues at coordinate 53,749 of CAWGUF010000020.1, forward strand.
CCGGGGCTGGTCGATCTGCAGATCGAGCGGCAGGTGCGCATTCCGCAGGTGCAGATATCCGTCGACTACGACAAGGCATCCCGGCTGGGCGTGGCACCCGCGCACGTTACCGAGGCACTGGCATCGATGGTCAACGGCCGTGTCGTTTCGCAGGTGATCGACGGCAGCCGCCGCTACGACGTGGTGTTGCGCGTAGCCGAGCGCGACCGCACGACGGACGGACTCTCGGGCCTGATGCTGGAGACCCCGTCCGGCCGGGTTCCACTGTCTGCATTCGCATCGATTGTCGAGACCGACGGCCCCAATCAGATCCTGCGCGACAACACGCGCCGCCGTATCGTCGTTCTGGCCAACACGGACGGCTCTGACATGGCGCGCATAATTGCTGACGTCCGCAAAGCCGTTGCGGCATCGGAACTTCCGGACGGCTATTTCACGTCGTTGGAAGGCACCTTCCAGGCGCAGGAGGAGGCGACGCGGCTGATTGCGATACTGGCGCTGTTCTCTTTGGGCGCGATCTTCGTGGTGTTGTTCAGCCGCTACAAATCACCCGTGCTTGCGCTGATCATCATGGGCAACGTGCCGCTGGCGCTGATCGGCAGCGTGATCGCGCTGTGGCTCGCCGGGCAGCCACTTTCGGTCGCGAGCATGGTCGGCTTTATCACGCTGGCCGGCATCAGCGCGCGCAACGGCATCCTCAAGGTCAGCCACTATATCAATCTGGTGCTGCTCGAAGGCGAGCGTTTCGGCCGCGAGATGATCGTGCGCGGCAGCCTGGAACGCCTGACACCGGTGCTGATGACCGCACTTGCCGCCGGCCTCGCCCTGATCCCGCTGATGATCGGAGCCGATGCGCCCGGCAAGGAGATCCTGCATCCGGTCGCCATCACGATCTTCGGCGGCCTCATCAGCTCCACCCTGCTCGACACGATCCTGACGCCGATCCTGTTCCTCCGCTACGGCGAGAAGGCCATCGAGCGCCTGAAGGCAGAGCGGGAGGAGGCTAGCCTTGGTCAAGCCACGGCCCAGGCTTACTGAAGAGCGGATCGGACAACATCACGCCATGATCGAAACAACCGCAAATAAGGGAATGCAAACATGCTGAGATACCTGATCCTCGCCGTCGCACTGGCATTCGCAAGCGTACCGGCCAGCGCGCACCAGGCGAGCAAATTCATCCAGGGCCCGCACGGTGGCCATATCATTGATGCCGGTGGCGGCAAGCAGCACTGGGAGCTTGTTGCCAAGGGCGGTGAGTTGACGCTCTACGTTACCGACAAGGACGAAAAGCCTGTTGACACCACGGGTGGCTCCGCCGACGCTCAGGTGCTGGTCGGCGGCAAGAACCACAAGGTTTCACTGTCGCCCGCCGGCGCCAATACATTGAAGGGCTCCGGGCAATTCGTGGCCGCTAAGGGCATGCGCGTGATTGTAAAAACCAGCAAGGTCGGCGGCGAGAGCTTCCAGGCGCGGCTGACGCCGCTGAAGTGAGGTGATCGGCACGAATGCCGGGCAGGACACCACCGAGAGATAATTCCGCACAAGGTGTATCTGGCGATGACACATCGCAAGTGCCCGACGCGCACATCCTCGTGTGCGACGACGACGCGGAATTGCGACGCCTGCTGGCGACGTTCCTGACCGACCACGGATTCGCGGTTATCGCCGTCGCCGATGGACGCGAGCTCGCACGTCATTTCCGTTCGGGGGCGCCGGTCGACCTGGTCATCCTGGACATCATGCTGCCCGGCCAGAGCGGAATGGAGATATGCCGGGAGCTGCGCGTGACGTCTCACGTACCGATCCTTATGCTGACGGCGCGCGGCGACGAGACGGACCGCATCGTTGGCCTGGAGATGGGTGCCGACGACTACATGAGCAAGCCGTTCAGCCCGAACGAGTTGCTGGCGCGTGTGAAGGCCATGCTGAGACGCTGGCGCATGGCCGGGCCAGGAATGCTCACCGGGCAGCGCCGCGGCTACGCCTTCGATGGCTGGCAGCTAGACGTGACACGCCGGGAGCTGCGCAACCCGGCGGGCGTGATTATCGATCTCTCGGCGGGTGAATATGACCTGCTGCTGGCGTTCTTGGAAGCACCACAGCGTGTGCTCTCACGTGAGCAGCTGCTCGATGCCGCGTGCAATCGCGACGCACAACCGTTCGATCGCAGCATCGATGTGCAGGTCAGCCGCCTCAGGCGCAAGATCGGAGGCGAGGAGAGCGGCGAGGGTTTCATCAAAACAGTGCGTGGCGCCGGCTACATGTTCGTTGCGAAGGTGCAGGAACGATGAGCTGGCTTACTGATACGATTGCCGGCCGCACGATCATGGTGCTGGTTATCGGGCTGGGCTCCATCATAGCGCTGGGGCAATACGTCTATCAGACCGGCATCGAGCGCGAGGTCTCGGCCAGCAACACCGAAAGCATAGCCGATCGGCTCCTGTTCATGGCCGGCACGTTATCCTCGGTCGACCCCGCGAAACGGGACGATGCCGCGCACGGCCTGTCGGGTGGTCCCCTGGAGCTGCATTGGGGACGCGAGCCCCTGGCCACGCAGGGTGGGCGGCTCGATACGGTTACCTCGAATCTGCGGGCAAGACTGATTTCCAAGTCGCCCGACCTGGAGGCGATGGGACTGGTCGTCGGCACGACTCGCACCGATGGCGTGGGGCATGCCATCGACAAGGGGGCCGACGACAAGCACACCTCGCTGATTTCGCTCCCTCTTGACGATGGCAGCTGGCTGAACGTGACACTCGCCCGCGTACAGCCGACGCGCGCGGCCTCCCCCAGTCTCCTCCTGACCATCGCCATCGGTGCTCTCGGTATTGTCGCGTTGTCGGTGCTGATGAGCCGATGGCTGACGAGACCTTTGGAGCAACTCGCCCGAGGCGCACGCAATCTCTTTCTGACTTCGGATAATCTCCCACTGCCCGAGACCGGGACGCGCGAGGTGCGCACGCTGGCGACTGCAATCAACGACCTCCAGGCCCGCATCCGCCGCATGGTGGATGATCGCACGCACATGCTGGCGGCTGTCAGTCACGACCTCAGAACGCCGCTGACGCGCCTGCGGCTTCGCGTTACCGGCCTCGGCGACGCCGATACCCGCAAGAGCATCGAGGCGGATCTCAACGAAATGGAGGCGATGATCGATGCGACGTTGTCGTTTCTGCGCGATGACATGGCAAAAGAGGAGATTGAGCAGGTCGACTTGGCCGCCATCCTGCAGACGCTCGCCGACGACGCCAGCGATGCAGGTCAGCATGTCGAGGTCGACATTCCGCGTTCCATTGTTATCGGGGGGAGACATCTGGCGCTGAAGCGAGCATTCGGCAATCTGGTGCAGAATGCGCTGAAGTTCGGTGGGCAGGCAAGGATCACCGCCAACGCAGCCCGTGACGAGATACGAATCTCGATTGCGGATAATGGCCCGGGGCTTCCCACCGACAGGGTGGAGGCCGTATTCGAGCCGTTCTATCGGCTGGAGCCATCGCGGGACCGGCGCACGGGGGGCTACGGCCTGGGGCTCACCATCACGCGCTCGATCGTACGCGCGCACGGTGGAGATGTGACGCTGTCCAATCGTGCCCCGCATGGACTGGAAGCCATCGTGCGATTGCCACGCGTCAGCTGCTCCGAGAGGACTTGACCGCTTGGCATGCTGCCACGCTCAGCCGGGACTTCAGCCGCCAACCTTGGGCTTGTAGATAGGCACGTTGAAGTTCAGCTTCACTGCCGTATCCGGCGTCGCCGGCGTCAGACCGAACAGCAACCCGAGGTCGACACCGACCTTCGTGTCCCGGCCAAAATCGATCTGAGTATAGGCGACGGGCCCGATCCTGTGCTCCTGCTCGGACCACGGCGGTGCGTTGCCCAGGTTGTCGACGACACCAAAGCCTTCAACGCCGAGGCCGAAACCTTCACGCAAATCGTACTTCACCTGCCAGCCGTAGGCAAAAGCGATGCCTTCCTCCCTGTTCTGACCGAACGTCTTCTCCAGGAACAAGTTGCTGGTGAACGAGAGCTTGTCGGTTTTCACGGTGGGAATGAGGCCGAACAGAACGGAGTTGGTCGCATCGCGGTGCACTGCGCCGGTCACCTCAGTGTACCAGCCAAGCCCGTAATCGAACGGCTTCTTGTCGTCCAGCGCACGCAACACGAATAGACTGCCTGCTGCGAGTCCCACCAATCGCATATCGTCCGACTTGGGCTGCTCGAACTTCAGTGCACCCGAAATCTTCCAGCGATCGGTGAGACCGTAGAACAGCGCCTGCTCGTTCGCGTGACGATTGGCCCCCTCCGGCGGGTGAACGGCAAACATAGTCTCCGGGCCATAGTCGACGGCACCCTTCTCCACCTCGACAGGCTTTACATCGAATGTCTGTGCAGAGGCGCCCGGTGCAAGAGAGATCACGGAGAGGGCCGCAACGGCCGCAACGCGAGTTGTCAGCGTGCCATGACGCATCCTTGGCAGTCTCCCTGAATGATTCCACCAGCACACCTAACGCACCGCCGTGCCAGTCCGAAAGGGCATCTCCTATGACCTTCGCACTTATCGTGGACCTGCAATCGGAATTAGCCTGCGCTGAAGCTTTTCGGTCACATGACGCTATCCTCCTTGCCGCCCTGTGCGACGAACGCACCGCAGAACCTGTTCAAAAGCGCAACGCTGCGATCGTGTAGATTCCTATTACCATGATCAGTACCCCGGCCATTCCCTGAATAATGCGCGACCAGCGATCGAGCGCCGGCAAATGTGAAGCAAGCGCTGCACCCAATCCTCGACGTGCAAGAACGGCGACAAGTGCAACCAGTCCGATGGTCGAGAGAGATTCCGAGGCCCAGCGACACGAGGACCAGGGCGACCATCGCCATGCTGCTCTGCGACCATGCGAAGCCGAGCACCGAGATCGTCAACGGGCAGGGCAGCAGTCCGATCCCAGCCGTGAGGGCATGGCCGCCGTCACCATGCTGGCCGCGGCTGCTGCGCAAGCTCTGCACCAGCATGATCAGTCCGGCCAGCACGATGAGGCCGTAACCGACTGCCGTGAACGACGGCGATGGACGCCCGAACAGCAGCGGGGACTTGCCGATCACGAAGCGAATGACGAGGAACACGAGCAAACCCGACAGCACATGCAGCAAAGCCGCCGTCAACGCGATCCGCAGGCCTTTTCCTATTCGTGAATCATGGCCTAACATATAGGCCGCCAGCGCCGCCTTGCCGTGGCCTGGCGTCAACGCGTGCAGCGCACCGAGCGTGAACGCGAGCCATGCGGTGGCTATGCCGCCGGCCCGTAGCTCAGCAGCCAGTGTGTTCATGATGCCGCCCTGGATCTGGGCGAGCCAGATGTTCAGCCAGTCCGGCATGCTGCACCATCCCCTGCTCCGATTGGCTGGCTGCAGGCGGGGCATTCGACTATCTTCATGGTATGCAGCATCGCGCCGTCATTTTCGCTCTGTTGTCCGCAGCTTTGTTCGGCGTCTCTACACCCGCCGCCAAGGCGTTGCTAGGCACCATCCATCCCGCTGTTCTAGCCGGCCTTCTCTATTGCGGCGCCGGCATCGGTGTCGCCCTGTTGCGTCGCTTCGCACGTCCGCTCGTCACGGGTGGCCTGGAAGCTGAGACACCGCTCGGACGCCACGATGTGCCCTGGCTGGCAGGCGCAATCGTGGCAGGCGGCATCGTCGGCCCGATCCTGTTGATGCTGGGGCTCACGCGAACCGACGCAGCCGCAGCCTCGCTGCTCCTGACGCTGGAGGGCGTGGCGACCGCGCTTCTTGCGTGGTTCGCGTTCAACGAGAGCTTCGACCGCCGCATCCTGTTCGGAATGCTCTTTCTGGTCGCAGGTGCGCTTATGCTGTCCTGGTCGGGCACTCCGACGCTCGCTGGCGTGCTGGGACCACTCGCCATCTTGGGCGCCTGCATCGCCTGGGGCCTCGACAACAACCTGACCCGCAAGGTGTCCCTGGCCGATCCCTTGCAGACCGTCGAGTTGAAGGGACTGATCGCTGGTCCGGTCAATATCGCGCTCGGCTTGTGGGCCGGCGGCAGCTTACCGAGCCTGTCCATTGCTGCCGTCTCAGGTCTCGTCGGCTTCGTCGGGTACGGCGTCAGTCTGGTGCTCTTCGTGCTGGCCCTGCGCGATCTGGGCACGGCGCGCACGGGCGCCTACTTCTCGACGGCCCCGTTCATCGGCACCGTTGCGGCCATCGCGATGCTGGGGGAGCCGATCACCATCCAGCTCATTTCAGCCGGCGCCCTGATGGCAGCAGGCGTGTGGTTGCACATCACAGAACGCCATGAGCATGAGCACGTGCACGAGACGCTGGAGCACGACCACGCACACGTGCACGACGAGCACCATCGGCACGAGCATGCTCCCGGCGATCCAATAGGCGAACCGCATGCGCACCGGCATCGCCACCGCCGGCTGATCCACAGCCACCCACATATGCCGGACATGCACCACACGCATCGGCACTGATTTTGTGTCCCCGTCTTGTGCTATCGTGACGCGAACCTGTTTCGCAGGAGCGTGCATCAATGCCGAATGACCGTCACTGCGTGGCAATTCTGTTTCCCGCCGAAGCATCGGCACGCAACACCATTCGACTGGAAGATACGCGCTTCTCAGCTACCGCTGAAGCGCTGCGCGAGGTCGGGCTCGACGTCGAGGGCGCGCCCTACTGCGAAGAGGCCGTCGAAGAGGTGCGCCAGCAGCTCGAGCGCGTCGATGCCGTGCTCGTCTGGCATAACCCGATCGAAGGCGGACGCGACAGGTCCGTGCTGAACGCGATGCTGCGTCAGGTCGCGGCGAAGGGCGTCGTCGTCAGCACGCATCCCGATCTCATCGACAGGATGGGCACCAAGGAGGTGCTCTATACGACCAGAGACATGAGCTGGGGCGGCGATGTGCGCCTCTATCGCACGCCGGACGCCATGCGCAACGCTCTGCCGGCAAGCCTCAAATCCGGCCCGCGTGTACTGAAACAGATCCGTGGTCATAGTGGCCATGGCATCTGGAAGGTCGAGCTGGCGGTTCCGTCCACATCACATACCATGCTGCGCGTCCGCCACGCCGAGCGTGCCAGCCCGGAGGAGGAGATCTCGCTCGATGCCTACCTTGCGCGTTGCCAGCCCTACTTCGACGCAGCCGATGGCGGCATGATCGATCAGGCGTTCCAGCCTCGGATCACGGACGGCATGGTCCGCTGCTACTGCGTCGGCGACCGCGTCGCCGGCTTCGGCGAGCAGCTCGTGATCGCGCTTCATCCCGGAGCCCCCGGTGCACCGTCGAGCGAGGCGCCCCTTCCGGGACGACGGCTCTACTATCCCCCGACGCGGCCCGATTTTCAGGGCCTGAAGACCAAGCTCGAGCGCGAATGGATTGGTCAACTGTGCGGCCATCTCGGTATCGAGCAATCGCAACTCCCGCTGTTGTGGGACGCCGACTTCTTCTACGGTCCCAAGGATACTGCCGGCCTAGACACCTGGGTGCTTTGCGAGATCAATGTCAGCTCGGTCTATCCGTTCCCTGACGACGCCTTGATGCCGCTCGCGGCCGCGACACTGGCGGTGCTGCAGGGCCGGCAATAATTCAGCTCATATTGCGAGCCGGTTGGAGACGGTCGAAGCGAAGGCGGTGCCGCTCATCGGTTAGCCGGTAGAAGGCGAGAAGCACGGCGGTGCTGTCGGGGAGCCAAGCGCACCTCGCTGATGATGCAGATTTCCGACACTTGCTCAACATCGCATCTGCGAGCTTCAATTACCAAGCTTGCTGCCTTAGGTTTTGCTCGCCACGCTCGTTTCGCAATACATCAACCGAAATTGCTGACCGAGAATGTCAGCATCCTGGTTGGACCGGGAGTCACGAGCGCCGACTTGGTTTCCGTCGCACAGGCCCTCCTCGAAAATGGGAATGAAAGAGGTCTCGGGTGCCAGACTGTCATCACCGCCGAGACCAGTTAGAAGCATGCCTTTTGCAGTGCACACGATGCTCGTCGACGTGCTCTGCAATTTTACAACACGAGTGTTGAGCGCGGGCAGTATGCCTGCTAATGGGATGGTCCGGCCGTGCTCCTGCCCCACCTGCGGGCGACAGTGCCTGCTGGAGGGAGCTGCATCGAAGGAGCACGCCCATGCCCAAGTCGCAAAACGCCGTGCCGACACCAAGATCGCCGTGATCGGCATCGACATCGGCAAGAACACGTTCCACGTCGTCGGCCTCGATCGACAAGCGGGCGCGATCGTATGCGCCAGAAGTGGTCGCGCGGCCAGCTCGAGGCGCGGCTCGCCAACATGCCACCGTGCCTGATCGGCATGGAGGCCTGCGTCGGCGCCCATCATCTCGCGCGCAAGCTGAACGCGCTCGGCCACGACGCCCGGCTGATGCCGGCGAAGTACGTGCGGCCCTATGCGAAGGGCCAGAAGAACGACTTCAGCGATGCCGAGGCGATCGCCGAGGCCGTGCAGCGGCCGACGATGAAGTTCGTCGCCGTCAAGACGGCCGATCAACTCGATCTGCAGGCGCTGCACCGCGTGCGCGAGCGGCTGGTCTCGCAGCGCACCGGCGTCATCAACCAGATCCGCGCCTTCCTGCTGGAGCGCGGCATCGCCGTGCGCCAAGGGCTCGCTTCCTGCGCGCCGAGCTGCCGCGCATCCTGGCGACGCGCGACGACGTTCTGTCGCCGCGCATGGTCCACGTGATCGAGGATCTGGCCGGCGACTGGCGCCGGCTCGACGAGCGCATCGAGAGCACTGTCGAGCGAGATCCAGGCGCATCGGCCAGCGACGACCCGGACTGCGAGCGGCTGATGACGCGTGCCGGGCATCGGCCCGATCATCTCCAGCGCGATGGTCGCCGCCATCGGCACCGGCGACGTCTTCTCCAAGGGCCGCGACTTCGCCGCCTGGCTCGGGCTCGTGCCGAAGCAGATGTCGACCGGAGATCGCACGATCCTGGGCAAGATCTCCAAGCGCGGCAATCGCTACCTGCGCAAGCTGTTCGTGCAGGCGGCCTGGGTCGTGCTGGTCAAGCCGCAGAGCTGGGAGCGCCACGGGCTCAAGAGCTGGATCGAGGCGGCCAAGAAACGCCTGCACCACAACGTGCTGGCGATCGCGCTCGCCAACAAGCTCGCCCGCATCACCTGGGCGGTGCTGGCCAAGGGCCGCAACTTCGAGGTCGTACGAGGACGACCGATGCGTCGCCCAACCTGCCTGAGCCTGGCGCCGTGCTCGGTCTCGTCAAGGCCACGGCCTGGACGGCGAGCCGCGTCGAGCCAACGCGCGGCCAGCCTTGACCAGCCCTCGGCGCGGCGCCGTGACGAGGCGCACGGTCGGGACGAGGGAAAGGCCAGCTCGGTCGAACAAGGAAATGGCATGAGGAGACCGACGATGCCCGTAGTGCAGCAACCCAAGCTTACCCGCCGAGGTCTGCGAGAGGAAACGAAGAGATGGAGATCGGTCTTCCCGGCGCGATCGAACACTGGTGACCCAAATAGCCCGTCGAGGCTTGTCCGCTAATGAGATCGATCGCGCGCTGATATCCATGATGGCCCGGAGCAATGAACCGCTCCAATCAGAGGCCGGATACATTGATGCAAGACCGCTCACACCAGATCGACGATCCCTCTTGCGACGCACGGCCGGACCATACATTGGGGTCACTTGCACGCATCACTCGCTCGCCAGCGGTTGCTGCACCACCCCCAGCTACGGACATCATCGGCAAGCTGGATCGTCTCGTCAACGCCGCGCCGCCCAACAGCCGCTTCTGTATAATCACCGTCATGGCCGATCCGAGGTCGCGTGAAACGGGACCGAGGGACATGTCGGCCATCCATGCGGGGCTCGACAGCCACGCATGCGGATGGTTGCCGTGGATGGCCGCCTGGTCCCGGCCCTCGGCAGTCGCCTCGGACCGGCGCGGCCATGACGGCGGAATGAAAGTGAGGCGACGCCTGCTAACGCATGATCGTCCCGTCGTGCCTCCACCCACACGCCGACCACAGCCGTCAGGCAGCACCGCGCCACGCCTCATCCCCGCCGCTTCACGCGCTCCACGTCCAGTCCCGCCGCGCGCAGCCGCGCCACCGTCGCATCCAGATGCGCCCTGTCGCGCGTCTCCACCACGACGCGCGCCAGCGCCCCCTTGGCGGGCGTGTCGGTGAACACGCGCTGATGCACGACCTCGATGATGTTGGCGCCAGTCTCCGCGATGATCGCGGCGAGCTTGGCGAGTTGCCCCGGACGGTCCGACAGATCGACGTCGAGCTCCGACAATCGCCCGCCGCGCGCCAGCTCCCGCGTCAGCACGCTCGCCAGCAGCCGCGTGTCGATGTTGCCGCCGCAGAGCACCAGCCCGACCTTGCGACCGGCAAACCGCTCCGGATCGGCAAGCACGGCGGCCAGCCCTGCCGCGCCCGCACCTTCGACGACCGTCTTCTCGATCTCGATCAGCAGCACCACCGCGCGCTCGAGGCGCACCTCGTCCGACCAGCACGATGTCGGACACCAGCGCCCGCACGATCGTCTCGGTTAGCTTGCCCGGCGACTTCACCGCGATGCCCTCCGCCAGCGTGTCGCCGCGACACGGCAGTCGCCGCCCGTAGATGCGGTTGAGCATCGACGGATAGAGCTCGGCCTCCACGCCCACGATCTCGATCGCCGGCCTACATGCTTTGCCGCGATCGCCATGCCCGAGATCAGCCCGCCGCCGCCGATCGGCACCACCAGCACATCGAGGTCGGGCACGTCCGCCAGCATCTCCAGCGCGATCGTGCCCTGGCCGGCGATGATCAGCGGATCGTCGTAGGGGTGGACGAAGGTCAGGCCCTGCCCGTCGCACGCTCGCGCGCGAAACGCGGCCGCGTCCTCCAGCGTCGCGCCCGTGACGATGACGTCGGCCCCGAACTGGCGCGTGTTCTCGACTTTCACCGTCGGCGTGCCCTCCGGCATCACGATCGTCGCGGCAAGTCCCAGCCGCTTGGCGTGATAGGCGACGCCTTGCGCGTGGTTGCCCGCCGACATGGCGATGACGCCCGCCGCCCGCTGCACGGCATCGAGCGAGGACAGCTTGTTGAGTGCGCCGCGCTCCTTGAACGAAGCGGTGAACTGAAGGTTTTCGAATTTCAGCCACACCTCAGCCCCCAGCATCGCCGACAACGTGCGGCTGTGGTCGAAGTCGGTGCGCACGATGGCACCCTCGAGCACGTCGCGGGCGCGCACGATGTCGTCATGCGTGACGGGCAGCGTCGAGGTGTCGGTAAGTCTCTTTGCCATGCATGGCACCTGCAGTGAGCCGGAAACCGTCTCGGGCCTTCCATCATAGGCCATAACGAACTAGCAAGAAGCAAACACCGCCTTGGCCGTGTCTGGCTGGCCGGGGCAGCATCCAATTCGGCATCGGAGAACATCATGGCAAAGGTGGCATGGATCGGACTTGGCGTCATGGGCTATCCGATGGCCGGGCACATCCTGGTGAAGGGCGGGCACGAGCTGACCGTCTACAACCGGACCGCGGCCAAGGCTGACGCCTGGGTGAAGCAGTACGGCAACGGCCGCACCGCGCCGACACCGTCCGAGGCCGCTCGCGGCGCCGACTTCGTGTTCTGCTGCGTCGGCAACGACGACGATCTGAGGCAGGTGACGACCGGCCCCGACGGCGCGTTCAAGGCCATGCAAAAGGGCGCGATCTTTATCGACAACACGACGGCGTCTGCCGATGTCGCCCGCGAGCTCCACGCGACCGCGAAGGCGGCCGGCTTCGACTTTCTCGATGCGCCGGTGTCGGGCGGCCAGGCCGGCGCGGAGAACGGTGTGCTCACCGTCATGATCGGTGGCGATGAAGCGGTTTTCCAGCGCGCCAAGCCGGTCATCGATTGCTACGCGGTGATGGCCAACCTGATCGGCCCGCCGGGCTCCGGCCAGCTCGCCAAGATGGTGCAACCAGATCTGCATCGCCGGCATCGTGCAGGGGCTGTCCGAAGCGCTGCATCTGGCGCAGAAGACCGGCCTCGACATCCCCAAGGTGATGGACACGATTTCGAAGGGCGCCGCGCAGTCCTGGCAGATGGAGAACCGCTGGGAGACGATGGTCGCGGGCAAGTTCGACTTCGGCTTCGCGGTCGACTGGATGCGCAAGGACCTCGGCATCTGCCTGGACGAGGCACGGCGCTGCGATGCCAGCCTGCCGGTCACCGCGCTCGTCGACCAGTTCTACGGCGAGGTGCAGCGCATGGGCGGCCGCCGCTGGGATACCTCCAGCCTGATCGCGCGCCTGAACAACGCGGACGAGCGATAATCAAATAGGGACAGCCACCATTTTTTTCCGCAGCACCAAGGTCTGCGTAGTATCGTGTGAAATTGGCGGCTGTCCATCATTATTGTTCGCAACGTCCAAAAAGCGGGAGGTCCGGAGGGCGTCCCTCCGGGCGGGTCGCAGGGCGGCAGCCCTGCTCGCGAAGCGAACATCCGCGGCCCCGTCCGTCCGGTCAGCCTCTGCCATGATCGTCCGGACCCGTACCGGTTGAACCCGCCGGCCGCATGCAAAACCCCTGGCTGTCCACGCCGAGCGCCGGGTTCAGCCGGCTGCGGAAATTCTCCAACGCGATGGCCGCTGCAAGCCGCACCGCTTGCGGCTCGTCGAAGTGCGCCCGCAGTCGCTCCCAGAACGCATCGTCGACGGCGGGCGGGGTCGCGGTCATGCGGTCGGCCAGCTCCAGCGCGACACGCTCCGATGCGCTGAAGGCGGTGGACGATTGCCAGTCGCCGATCGCCTCGACCTTGTCCGAACCATTGTCATCATCCCCCACACGGAGGGAATTGAGGTCCATTCAGAACGGGCAGCCGTTCAGCGTCGCCACCCGCAGATAGACGAGTGACACGAGGCTCGCCGGCAGCTGGCCGGCGCGCTCTATTGCTGTACCGAGCTGCTTTGCAGCCGCGAGAATTTCGGGACAGTGCGCGAGCACCTTCGTGGTATTGAGCAGGCCGCCGAAAGCCGCCTGCTCTTTCTCGAAGATCGTCCGCAGAACCTCGCTGCCCTGGTCACTCTCGATTTCGGTGACGCGTGGCATCAGGCCTCCTTTCGGGGAAGGGGTCAGACCCTGCGGGTCTGACCTCCATCGCACCATCGTGCATCAGCGTCCCTCGGTGATGATGTTGAGCAGCGCCGGGGTGCCGGAGCGGATCGCCTCGAACGCCTTCTTCATGACCGGCAGCAGCTCGTCGGGGTCTTCCACCTTTGCGCCGAAGCCGCCGCAGGTCTCGACCATCTTCTCGAATGCCGGCGACGGATCGAGCGATGTCAGCGGCATCAGGTTTGCCGCCATCGCCTTGCCCTTCGGGTAGACCGCCTGCGTCGAGCGTGCCACCGCGTACCATTGCAGGTTGTTGGTGACGATGGTCAGGATCGGCAGCTTCTCCGCGCGCTGCACGAAATGATACGGCAACGGATTGCCGAACATGTAGGAGCCGTCGCCAACCGTGGTGATGACTTCCCGGTTCGGTGCGCCGAGCTTGGCGCCGAGCGCCGCGCCCAGCCCGACGCCGAGACCGCCGGCCAGCACCGAGCCCATGAACGAGCACGGCTCCTCCAGCTCCAGGTGACGCACCGGCACGCCCAGCTCGGAGATGACGATGGCATCGCGCGCCTTGAGCTGGTTGAGGCAGTCCGCGATGTGCGGCCCCAGGATGGGTCTGCGCTTGCGAGCGGCCTCGAGCTGCTTTGCGTTGGCGTCCTTGTAGGCGGCCCGCATCTCCGCGATCTCCGCCTTGCGGGCATCGCGCGCCTTCTCCTTGCCCTTCTGCTTGTCGACGATCGACTTCTCCAACAGCGGCATCGCGAGCTCGACGGAGCCGGCGATGGCCATGTCCGGGCGGAAGCCGTGGAACGGCACCTGTGTGATCAGCGGATCGGGCGCGATGTGGATCACGTTGGCATCGAGCCGCGGCTGCATGTGCTGCGGCGACCACGGCACCTTGGTGTCGAGGATCAGGATCACGTCGGCCTTTTCCAGCATCGGCTTGGTGATCTCGTAGCCTAGGTGCATGTCGTGGCTGGAGGGCAGATTGTTCGTATACGCATCCTGCTGCACGACGGGCAGCACGGCGTTCTTCGCCAGCGAGGCGAGGCCATGGAAGCCGGCCGGCGACAGGCCCGCCGACGACGTGATGATCAGCGGCCACCTGGCCCCGGCGATCAGCCTGGCGGCTTCCTCGATCTGCGCTTGCCCGGGCTGGGCTGGCGCCACCCCCGTCGCGAGGCCGGAGGCGGGCTTGCGCGATGGATGGGCACTGTCAGCCAACACCTCGCGCGGCAGCGTCAGATATACCGGGCCCCGCGGCTCGCTCATCGCAATGTCGAGCGCACGATCGACAATCGTGTCCGCCGGTTGTCCGGCGCGCAGCTCATAGTCCCACTTCACGAACTCGCGCACCATGCCACCCTGGTCGCGGCATTCCTGGCCCCAGTGGATCTGCCGGTCGCGCGAAGCAATGTGGCCGCTTTCGGTAAGCGGCGTGCGCCCGGCGGCGACCAGGATCGGAATGTTGTCGCGTGCTGCATTCATGACGCCGCACACGGTATTGCCGGTGCCGACCGACACGTGAACCATCACGCCCGCGATCTTGCCCGTGGCGCGGTAGTAGCCGTAGGCCATCGCCATCGCCAGGTTCTCGTGCGGTGCGATGATGAACTTCGGAAAATCAGGGGAGCCGAGGTCGCCGGACAACGCCTCGATGATCGGCGCGAAATCCGTCCCGGCGTTTGCGAAGACGTAATCGACACCGCGCTTCTTGAGCTGGGTCAGGTACAGGGTCGCATTCATTTCGGCGGCAGATGGCATGTCCACGGTGTCGTCCTCCCGACTGGGCCTTGAGGCATTTTGCAAACTCGGGCGCTACCCTAGGACGGAGACGTGCTGCGGTCGAGGGGGAATGGCCAGGGCGGTTGGGGCGGCCTGCAGGGATTGGCTGGCGCTACGCCGCAACGATGACCTGTTGTGCGGCCAGCCGCGCGATCTCGTCCGCGTCCAGGCCGATCCCACTCAACACGTCCACTGTATGCTCGCCGACCGCTGGCGCCTGCATGCGCAGGGCGAAGTCGTGGCCGCCAACCTCGATCGGCAGTCGTGGCAGCTTGGCGGAATTGCCGGCCGGGAACACGGTCTCCAGCATCCGGCCGAGGGCGTTGAGCTGCGGGTCCTCGAACAGCTCGCCGGGCCGCGCGACGGGCGAGAACGGCACACCGATCCGCTCCAGGAGCGGCACGATCTCCGCCATGTCCATGCCGGCGACGATCTCCGCCACGATCGGACGCAAACGCTCCCGGTTGGCGACGCGATCGCTGTTCGTCGCAAAGCCCGCATCGGCCAGCAGCTCCGCGCGCCCGACCGCTTCGCAGAACCGCCGCCAGTGATTATCCGACGTGATGCCGACGAACACCTGCAGGCCATCCCTCGTCGGGAACGGCTCATAGATGCCCCAGGCGGCATTGCGTACCGCCATCGGCGGCGGCGGCTGACCCGTCACGGCCTCGCCCGCCATGTGTTGCGTCATCAGGAACGCAGCGCTTTCGAACAGGGCCGATTTCACCAGTTGCCCGCGACCGGTACGCTCGCGCTCGGCCAAGGCCGCCTGGATACCGATCACCGCGAACATGCCGCCCATGATGTCTATCACCGACGAGCCGGCCCGCAGCGGCTGCCCGGGCAAGCCGGTCATGTAGGCGAGCCCCGACATGAACTGCACGACCTCGTCGAGCGCCGGCCGGGTTTCGTAGGGGCCGGACAGAAAGCCCTTCATCGCGCAGCAGATGAGCCGCGGATTCCGCGCCATCAGTGTCTCGAAGCCGCAACCCAGCCGCTCCATCGTGCCCGGACCGTAGTTCTCGATTACAACGTCCGAGCATTCCGCCAGCCGATGCAGCAGGGCACGGCCGGCCTCGGTCTTCAGGTCGAGACAAAGGCTCTTCTTGTTGCGGTTGAAGGCGCAAAAGAATCCCGCGCCGAAGCCCGGCAGCCGCCGCGTCGGGTCGCCGCCTGGAGCGGGCTCGACCTTGACCACGTCCGCCCCCATGTCCGCCAGTATGACGCCGGCAGACGGCCCCATGATGGTGTGACTGAGCTCGATCACACGCACGCCGGCAAGCGGTAGCGGATGTGCGGAAGCGGCGGTGGCATCGCTCGGCATGCGCAGTGGTCTCGGTTCAGCCTCGTTTCCCTCGGCGTCCGAAGTTCGCTACCCTGCCGTACTGCGCGATCAGGAGAACTCAGGACGTGGAACACCTAGCGCAATGAGGCTATTGGCGGTGGCGCCCCCTGTCCAGCGAATGGCCGTCGCGTTTAGGGCGCTGCAACTGCGGCATCAGATCCGCGGCTTTACGCCGACAACGCGCCAGTCCATGCCGGAGAATTCCATCTGCAGGGTGGCGTCGGCTTCTGTCGCGGCCGCGTCTTTGGCGATCCCGATCTCGAAGCCGAGCGGCCCATTGAAGCCGAAGCGCTTGATGTTCGAAAGCCCATAGCTTGGCGGCTTGGATGGCGGTTCCGGCTTCGCGGCGGGGGCCGGAGCAGGGGCGGGCTGCGCCGCCGCGGGCCCACCGCCGAATCCAGGAATTTTGCCTCCCAGCCCACCGGGCAGTTTGCCGGCGAGATTGCCCAAACCTCCGGGCAGTCCGCCAAGGCCAGCGCCACCCGGCGATCCGCCGCCGCCGCCCAGCACGTTGCCGAGCCCACCGGGCAGATTGAGGCCGCCGATGCCTGGCAGCCCGATCTTGGCGATTTGCTCCTTGAGAAGTTTTTCGACGTTGGCCTTCAGAAGTCCCGCCCTCACTGGCGACCTTGATGAGGTTGGGCGCCGTCACCAGCGACTTCAGGGCCGTGTCCGCGATCTTCGGCACGACGTCCTTCTTGATTTGACCGACGATGGCCGCGCCCGCTCCCGCCTTGGCCTGATAGCTGTCGTAGACCTCGCCGATTTTGGTGGTGGCAGCCGGCTTCAACGAGTCTCGCACGCGGCCGAAATCGATCTTGCGTTCGAGCACTCCGGCATCCTTGGCCTTGAGCGCTGTGCTGATTTGGTAGGCGGTCCAGCCGGGCCATGCCACGTAGAAGCCCACCAGCAGCAAGATGATGAGTGCGATCAGCCGTTTCATGCCCCAATCCCCCAAAGCCGGAAAAATCATGCGGTCAGGCACGCGCGGGAGTCCGCCGACAATGCAGTCGACGGACTTGTAGCCGCGGATTATGTCAAAGTGAACATGTCAGTTCCACATGTCCACCGCCTGTCGCAAAGAGGCGGTCAGGGCTGGTGCCGCAGCATGTCACTTGGGCGTGCACTTTGCCAAGGCGTCGGCGCGATCCTTGGCGGCCTTGCGCCATACATCCGGGCTTACCGTATTGCACCATCCGCGGTGCTCGGCATAGCTGGATGACCAGCCGTTGCCTGTAAACCCGCACTTCTTGTCGATGTTCTGCTTCTGCTGGGCGAGTGCGGTCTTGGCGTACCAGTCGCAGTTCCCCTGTGCCTGGGCGGTCCCGGCAAGTGCTACGCCGGCCGTCAGCGCGGCTGCAGCTAGAGCCAAAGTCCGGATGCTCGACATGCGTGTAATCCTCGCGCTCTTCGTTGGCGATCGGAACAGGCCCTCCCCGAGCCTTGCTCCCCTCCTGCTAGATCACCAGCAGCATGCTCATGTCTACCCCGAGCCCCATGAACCGCCGCTGAATATGACCTGCAGGCGGCATTCAGGTACTATTTTCTTGATCGGTTGAGCCGTGCTTGGTCGTAGTTGCCGGTGGTATTCCATACAAGTATGACGCGCCCATAGCCCGAATCGCATACCAGGATGTGGTCGGGGCAAAATGCGCTGCGGCCAGGGCGAGGCCAAGGGCGAGGGCGAGGCCAAGGGCGAGGCCAAGGGCGAGGCCAAGGCCAAGGCCAAGGCCAAGGCCAAGGCCAAGGCCAAGGCCAAGGCAAGTGACGGGGGAAGACGGATGGGGCTGCCGGCACTGCGTCAGGCGGACGACTTCAACGGGAGTGGGGCGAGCGGCGACGGAGGCGGCGCGGTTGCGGGACAAACCGACACCACCGCGCGCGCGCTCGAGGTGCTTGAGCGCGTCTTCGGCTATAAGCAGTTCCGCTCCTACCAGGCCGATATCGTCACACGCCTGATCGAGGGTGGTGATGCCCTTGTCCTGATGCCCACAGGTGGCGGCAAATCGCTATGTTATCAGGTGCCTGCGCTGGTGCGGGGAGGGACGGGCGTCGTCGTCTCTCCGCTTGTGGCGCTGATGCAGGACCAGGTCGACGCGCTGCGCCAGGCCGGCGTGTCCGCCCAGTATCTCAACTCGACGCTGACCTGGCAGGAGCAGGGCGATGTCGAGCGCCAGGTTCTCGCCGGAGCGGTGGACGTGCTGTACGTCGCACCCGAGCGCCTCGTCCAGGAGCGGACCTTGTCGCTGCTGCAGCAGGCGAAAGTGTGCCTGTTCGCGATCGATGAGGCGCATTGTGTGTCGCAGTGGGGCCACGACTTCCGGCCGGAGTACCGGCAGCTCAGCGTGCTGGCCGAGCGCTTCCCGGGCGTGCCCCGCATTGCTTTGACCGCAACCGCAGACGAGCGCACCCGCGAGGAGATCGTCTCCGAGTTGCGACTGGAAGGCGCCGCCCGCTTTGTCGCCAGCTTCGACCGCCCCAACATCCGCTACACGATCGCCGAGATGGGCTCGATGTCCGCGCGCGAGCGGTTGTGGCACTTCATCCAGGCCGAGCACCCGCGCGACGCCGGCATCGTCTACTGCCTGTCGCGCAAGGGCGTGGATGAGACGGCCGCCTGGCTGACCGGCAAGGGCCGCACCGCCCTCGCCTACCACGCGGGCCTTCCCGCCGAGGTAAGGCGTCGGGCACAGGAACGTTTCCTGGCCGAGGACGGACTGATCGTGGTGGCGACGATTGCATTCGGCATGGGGATCGACAAGCCCGACGTCCGCTTCGTCGCCCACTTGAACCTGCCGAAGACGATCGAGGCCTATTATCAGGAAACCGGCCGGGCGGGTCGCGATGGCGAGCCGGCCAACGCTTGGCTCGCCTACGGCTTGAACGACGTCATGCAGCTCAGGCAATGGATTGCCGCCTCGGAGGGCTCCGACGCCTTCAAGCAGGTCCAGCGCCAGAAGCTGGATGCCCTGATCGGTCTGTGCGAGATGCCGACCTGCCGACGCCAGGCACTGCTGGCCTATTTCGGCGAGGCCCGATCTGAGCCATGCGGTAACTGCGATAATTGCCTCGAGCCGCCTGAGACCATCGATGGCACGATTGCCGCGCAGAAGGGACTGTCGGCGGTGTACCGCACGGGCGAACGTTTCGGCGTCGGCTATCTCGTCGACGTGCTGCTTGGCAAGGCAGACGATCGGGTGGCGCGCAACGGCCACGACAAATTGAAGGTGTACGGCCTCGGCAGCGAGCTCGATGCCAACGGATGGCGCACGCTTTATCGGCAGCTCGTTGCCGGCGGGCTGCTTGCCGGCGACGACGAGGGCCACGGCACGCTGCAGCTGACCGAGAGCGCGCGCCCGATCCTGCGCGGCGAGGCGACGTTTCGGATGCGCAAGCCGCAGCCAGCAGGACGCGGCCTCAAGAAACCCAAGCGTGAGCGCGAGGCAAGGCTGACTGTCCCTGTTCCCGATCAGCCGCTGTTTGCAGCCTTGAAGGCGCTGCGCGCGAAGCTGGCAGCGGAGGCCAAAGTCCCCCCCTACGTGATCTTTCACGACAAGACGATTGCAGAGATCGCGGCTGCCCGCCCCGCCGACCCGGATGCGCTGTCCGACATTGCCGGGCTCGGCACGCGCAAGATCGCCCGCTTCGGCAGTGCGCTTCTGGAGACTGTCGCGCGCTTCAAGCCGCACCCGCTCTTGGACAACAAGCTATCCGCCACCGTCAATCAGACGCTCGCTCTCCACCTGGCTGACAAGGATGCCGAAGCGATTGCCACGGAACGCGGCCTAGAGCTGTCCACCGTATACGGTCATTTCGCCGAGGCGATCGAGGCCGGTCTCGTGGAGATGCGCGATGTGGTCGCCCTGGACGATGCCGAGCTGGAGGAGATCCACGACGCGTTCGAACGCTGCGGCACGCTCGACAGCGGCAAGCTGGGTCCGGCCCATGCCGCGCTCGAGGGACGCTACGACTACGGCGTCCTGAAATGCCTGCTCGCCGAGCTGGCCTGAGTTGCGTTGGCCTGCGGAGAGCTGGCCCGAGGCACGCTGTCTTGACGCAACTTGTCCTTGAGGCCCACTATCAGCCTCCATGGCCTGGGTCATGAATTTGAACCACCGGCCGCCGAGACAAGAGGAGGCCGCCATGCTGCTGGATGTTCGCACCTACACGGTTCGTCCCGGAACCCTCAAAAAGCAGCTGGCACTGTTCGAGAAGCACGGCCTGGCACCGCAGAAGCGCCACTTCGGTGAGCCCCTTGCCTACCTTGTCACCGAGGTCGGCGACGTGAACACCTATATGCACATCTGGGTCTACGACGACGCGGCAGACCGCGCGAGGAAACGAGCATCGCTGATGGCCGACCCGGAATGGCTCGCCTACCTGGAGATGAATGCCGAGGCAGGCTATCTGCTGAAACAGGAAAACAAGCTTATGAGCGACGTTTCATTTGCGCCAATCAAGCGCTGATGGTCGCATCGCGCTCACCCCACGACACAGCCCCACGCCAATGCCAACGAAAAGAGGCAACCCATGTCGACGCTGACCGCACGCAGGAGTGAGTTGCCCCCCGCTGCAGCGAGGCCGAATGGGCCACGCGCGTCGATCTTGCCGCCTGCTATCGCCTTGTCGATCATTACGGCATGTGCGACATGCACCTCAACCACATCTCCGCCCGCGTGCCCGGCAGCCACGAGCACTTCCTGATCAATCCGTTCGGCATGCTGTACGAGGAGATCACCGCGTCCTGCCTCATCAAGATCGATCTTGACGGCAACATCATCGATAATCCGAATCCGGACTATAACTTCAATCTGCCCGGATACGTGATCCATAGCGCCATTCACCGCGCCCGGCCCGACGTCGGTTGCGTCCTGCACACCCACACCAATGCCGGCATGGCCATTTCGTCGCTGGAATGCGGTCTGTTGCCGATGACGCAGACGGCGATGCGTTTCGCCAAGGTCGCCTACCACGACTACGAGGGCGTGGTGGTGAATCTGGACGAGCAGCAGCGGCTGGTTGAGAACCTGGGCGACTGTGACGCCATGATCATGCGCAACCATGGTCTCTTGTCGGTTGGACAATCGATTGCCGAAGCGTTCGCCAGCATCTATCGGCTGGAAAAGGCGTGCCAGTCACAAATCATGGCGATGTCGTGCAATTCGCCGCTTCACATGCCCTCGCAGGAGGTGATCGAGCTGTCCAACCGCCAGCTATCTGTCTCTCCGACCAAGGACGGCACCGGTCGCACCCGCCGTCAGGGCGAAATCGAGTGGCCAGCGTTGAAGCGCCTGCTCGACCGGCGGGATGCGAGCTATAAGACCTGAGTGCTATTGCCGGCTGCGGCGGTCCATCGGACACGCCGCCTGCCGCCGGCTTAGCATTTCCCGGACCTCGCGATAATGCCCCTGGACCGTCTCGACCGATCGCGCTGCTGAACCGGACCATTGTCCAGTGCGGGTTGGAGTCCTTGCCTCTCTGCCATCTGCCGACAGCACAGCCTCCATGTGCGTTGAAGGCGTGCGGATGCCGGCAAGATTGATGGCCGCATCGCCGTCGATGCGAAAGCCGGCAAGCAGTCCGGCAAACGCACACCAGCGCTTGGGTGCGGCCGGCCCGATTCCTACAACAACGCCAGGCTGAGCCAGGGGAAGGCGATGATGACGACCAGCACCGCCAGCATGATGAGGGCGAACGGGAAGGCGCCCGCGAAGATGTCGGCAAGCGTGATGTCGGGATTGTTAATGGTGCTCTTGATGGTGAAGCAGGAGATGCCGAGCGGCGGGGTGAGCAGTCCGATCTCCGCGCCGATCACGGTGACGATGCCGAACCATACGATGTTGCCGCCCATTGCCTCGATAGCTGGCAGGAACAGCGGCACCACGATCAGGATGATCGAGGCGGTGTCGATGATGGTACCGAGGATCAAGAGCAGCACGACATAGATCGCCAGCAGCGCGTACATGCCGATGTCGACGCTGGCCAGCCATTCGCCGAATAGGGTTGGCAGCGCCGCCACGCCCAGCATGCGCGAGTACATCGATGCGGTGATGATCAGGAACAGGATCGCCGCCGTGATGTGACCGGTCTGCACCAGCACGCGCCAGAAGCCGGCCCAGGTGAGCCGCCGTTTCGCGATGCCGATCAACAGTGCGCCGAGCGAGCCGGCCGCGCCTGCTTCCTCTGGGGTGAACACCCCATTGTAGATCCCCCCCAGCACGATCACCACCAGCAGCAGGATCGGGAACAACAGGCTGAAAGTCTCGCCCCACGACAGCTGCGGCTCGTCCTCCACCCGGTCGCGATGGGCGGCCAGCGCATTGCCGCCGACGAAACCCGGCGTCAGATACGCCATGCCCAGGATCGCGATGCCGTACGCCAAGGCGAGCAGTAGTCCCGGTATCACGCCAGCAAGGAACATATGACCGACCGACTGCTCGGTCACGATCGCATAGATGATCAGCATGGCCGACGGCGGGATCAACATTCCGAGCACGGAACTGCCGGCCACGACGCCGACAGAGAACCGCTTGGTGTAGCCGAACCGCAGCATTTCGGGCACGGAGATGCGGGTGAACACGGACGCCGAGGCGATCGAGGAGCCGGTGATAGCGGCAAACAGCGCGTTGGCGGCGACAGTCGCGATGCCGAGCCCGCCGCGCACGCGCCGGAACACGTGGTTGGCGACCTTGTAGGCGTCGCTGCCGAGCCCCGCTTCGCTCGCCAGGATGCCCATCAGCGCGAACAGCGGAACGTTGGCGAACACTTCGTGCGAGACCGAATCGGCGGTGGCCAGCGCCAGCAGGTTGATCGCCGTCTCCAGCGAGCCGCGATAGAGCCAGACACCAATGAACGAGACGAGGCCAAGCGCCACCGCAACGTAGACGCCGCAATAGATCAGTATGATGATCGCGATGACGGAGGCGATGCCGAGCTCGACGCCAAACATGATGATGAGCCCTCAGCCCGCTTTCGCATGCGGCGCGCTGTGCCGCCTCAGCGCGTTCCAGTGGCCGGCCGCGAAGATCAGAAATTGGATCATGGTCACGATGCAGCCGACGACGATGATCAGCTTGATCGGCCATTTCGGCGCCGTGAACACGTGCTGCACGCCGACATAGTGCCCCTCGCGCCAGGCCTCGATCAGCAGCGGATAGCTGCCGTAGAGGATCAGGCCCATGAATGCAGCCGCGAGCAGATCGATGAGGATTGCCAACGACAGGCCGACCGTCGGCCGGCGCGTCATCAGCAGACCGATGAGGCCGTCTGAACGGGTCAGCGTGCCGCGCCGCGTTGCGTCGGCGAGCTGCAGGAACACGATGGCGACGATGCCAATCTCGATCAGTTCGATAATGCCCTCGAACGGCGCATGCAGCACCGTGCGCGAGAACGCCTCGATGTTGATCAGCACCACCATCGCCAGCACAAGCAGGGAACCGAGCGCATTGAGCCCGCTCACCAGCCCGGTAAATGCGCCCGTGGCAACGCCCTGCTCGGCCTTGGCATCGTCCGCCTTATTGCCGCTCAAGCCGTTATTCCTTGTCCCAATGCCGGAGAATCGGCTGCTTGGCTGCGCGCATGACGTCCATGTGCGCCTTCAGCACTGCGTTGGCAGGCACGCCTTTCTTCTCCCAACTCGCTGCCCAGTCCTTGGCGACATTGGGCATGGTCTTGGCCCACTTCTGGCGCTCGGCCTGGCTCATCTCGATGATCTTTCCGCCCTTTTTCTTGAAATCCGCATACGCCGTCTCAGCGACCTTGGCCACCTGGTTGGAGGTGTAGTCGCGATAGCTGATCGCGACCTTCTTGATCACCTGCTGGACGTCCGGCGGCAGCTTCTTCCAGGAGTTGGCATTCATCGTGATGGTCTTGGAGTTGGCCGTGCCGATGTCGGCCTTCAGCATGTACGGCGCGACCTCGACCAGCTTGAACGTCAGCGCGCCTTCCGCCCACAGCATCGATGCATCGATGGTGCCGGTCTTGATCATATTATAATAGTTGACCGCGCTGTTGGGCACGCCTGCGGCGCCAGTGTTCTGCAGGTAGCGCAGGTTGATGCCGGCGCTGCCCACCTTCTTGCCCTTGAAGCCGCTGAGGTCCTTGACCTCCTCCTTGAAGAACATCTGGTAGAAGTTCGAGCACGGCCAGGTTGGTCAGGTAGACTTGGTTGTACTTGGCCCAGGTCTCCTTGAACGCCGGAAACTTCTCGGCGAGATCGTCGGAGGTTTTCGCCAGCAGTCCCGGGTCCGTAGTCACGAACGGCGTGACGAAGCCGATGCCCTGCAGCGGCACCTTGTCGAGATGGAACACGGATGTGACGATGCCGATGTCGCCGAGCCCCTTCTGCAGGCCCTCGAACACGTGCCGCGGCTTGACGATCTGACCGCCCCACGCCTGATTCCAGCGGATCTTGTACTTGCCGCTCTTGGCCAGCGCCTTGTCGACCTCCGGAATGAAATGCTCGATGAAGGTCTTGATCCAAAGAGACTTGGGCGGATAGCCGTCGATGGCCGTCAGTGCGATCGTTTGCTGAGCGTAGGCCGGAGAGGCCGCCAGAACTGAGCACAGAGCGAGCGTTGCCACAGCGCCAGTGGCGAGTTTGTGCGGCGCAGTATAATCCACGATAGCCCACATGAGAGCGTTCTCCCGATATTTTCGTTGAAGCGAATTCTTTTCGTATGCTCTGACGCGCCAGCTTCTAGAGACCCGGGGCCATTGTCAACGCTTGCAGTCATGCAAAGCCCTCAAGCGAGCCTGCCCGGCAAATCGCGGCGAAAAATCAGCATCACAAAGAAGAAAAGCGCAGATGCCTCGGCGCCGCAGGCGATAGCCTCGCACCTCCGGCGATGTTCGGCAGCTAGGGTTCAGTCAGGGACTGGTAGTGACGCCATCGCCCGACCTGGAAAAGGAACGACGTTGATGCGTCTACGGAGTGATTATTGCAGACGTGATTATTGCAGTCTTGCTGTGAACGCAATTGGCGCTGTGACCGCTCTCGCAGGTGCCCCTCAATAGATCTCGACAACCTCTTCAGCGTACCGGTGCAGTCGCTCGCCGGGGCCGTTTGCGCCGATCAGGTAGTTGTCGCACACCCATGACGCCTGGCTGTCGTGCACGTATGTGGGATGCACCACGATGTTGGTGTTGGCCTGGATCTGGAGTGGCTCGTCGTGCCGGATCAAGGGTCTCTCGACGAGGTCATATCCCTGGCCGTGGCAATACAGCCGCGATTCCGGCGGACGGCCGTTCTTCTTCATGAAGGCGTTGTACTCGTCCCAGATCGTCTTGCATGGCGTGCCGGGCTTCAACAGGTCCAGGGTGAACCTGCGCGCTTCGAGCGTGAAGGCGAATTCGTCCTTCATCTGCTGCGGCACCTTGCCCAGCACGCAGGTGCGACCAAGCTCCGTATACATGCCGCCTGGTCCGCTGTCCTCCACCAGCATCATGAAATAATCGCCTTCCCGGATGACGCGGTTCTGATAATGCCGCTGCGAGATCATGGCAGGCTGGCCCAATGGTGCGGACACGCACAAATAGATGCCGTTCTCCGAGCCGTGCTGCTGGCTGTAGCATTGCGCGATGGCAGCCACATCGCGGTCACGCATGCCGGGCTCGATCGCGGCGAACGCGGCCCGCATCGCGCCGTCCTGCATTTTCGCCGCCAGCTTGACCAGCTCCTGTTCCTCTTCGCTCTTGATGATCTTGATGCGGTCGACAAGGTCGGTGGCGTCCACGAACGTTGCCTGCGGGAACTGCTTGCGCATGTGATCTGCCACGGCCGCTGACAACTGGTAGGTGCCGACGAGGCCGATAGTGCCCTTGGCGTAAGGCTGGAGGCCGCGTGCCGCCAATTCCGGATCATAGGGCGCCGTATAGTGGCACGAGGCATAGCTTGGCGTCGTCAGCCACTGTTTCACGCCGCGTCGCATCCCATCGCCTGCGCGCGGGATCTCCGTGACCTTTCCGATCGGGCCCTGTGTGACCATCGTCATGTCGTCGTCGACCGGGAACACCAGCGTCATCGGATAGCCATTGGTGGCGGGCAGGTCGGTGAAATACTTCACATAGCCGCCCATGTGGTCGTTGTTATTCTGCATAAGGAGGACTTCGATCTTCGCGGCCTTCATCGCGGCCCGTACTGCGCCCCAGCGGCGCTCCAGCTCAGCGGTCGAGATCGGGGTCTGCAGTCGTTCTGATAGCTCGGTCATGATACGTCCTTCAGGAGCCGCTCAGTCTCGGCGGTAATTGCAGCATCCTTGGCCTCGAACACTCACTGCGTCAACGCCTGCCGCCTGGCGCTGTCTCTCTCTTGCGGCCAAGTCGGACCAGCGCTTCGGTCAGGTTCTCCAACGAAAGGGGCCGGTAGCTGAACACCACCCGATGCTTGCCCGGCGGCACCTCGACGGCGCGAAACAGCACGTCCGCGCGCAGGATTGGCGCGCGCACCCCGTCAAGCTCCGCCACCCATCCGGGATAGTAGGCGTCGCCCAGCACCAGCACGCCGGCTCGCCTGGCCTCGACCTCGACTTCCACGCGGGTCGCCTGCCAGGCCGTGATTTGTGCCGACCCCGGCGGCTTGTCGCCGGCCACGTAGTGCGCTCGTGGCGGTTGTTCACGATCGATCAGCACCCCGTCGGCCGATAGCGCCCGCTCCAGCCCGCCGCCGCGAGCCATCGTCTCACCATCAACCAGTCTGACGCGCGAGACGAACCGCACCCGTGTCATTGCAGCGGGCAATCGATAGATCCAGACCTTGGGGCCAGACATCAGCGTCTCGATGCCCTTGGGCCGACGCAGGTTGACGCTCTCCTCGATCGGCTGGCCCAGCACCAGATATTCGAGCCCCGCCGCGCGGGCGAGCGCGCTGTCATAGCTCGGAAACGATGGCGGAAACGCCCGCTTGTCGAGGAACGCCGCGATCTCACCCGGCGCGACGAAGCGGTCGTAGGTGCCGATCCGCAACGGGTTGTAGCCGTTGATTGCCTCCAGCCGCCGCACCATTCCCAGGTTCTGCCAAGGCCCGTCGACGCCGGCGATCTCCACCCGCGGGCGCTGCCCCTCGCCGCGGCGACGAGCGATGTCCTGATCGAGCAGGCGCAAGGCGCGTGCCTCCTCGCCATTGGCACGCTCAAGCACCTGATAATAGGGTCTGTCCTCGGCATTGAGCCGCGACGCCGCATTCCACACGACCAGTTCCGCCGCCGTTATCGCAGCCAGCAACATGCCCACGTGTCGTCGCTGTTCCGGACCTCTGGCGATGGCCAGCGCCACCAGAACGACGACGAGGACCGGCATGCCCCGCGCAAGCTCGACCAACGCGGCCCAGCCGTGGCCGGTCCGGTTGGCAAAGGTCAAAGCCCCCGCGATCACCAAAGTTGCCGCGGACAGCGCGGCTGCGGTGGCGAGCGGTACCGGTTTTGGCATTCCGCGTGCCGCGTACGCGGCCAGCAGCGCCCCACCCAGGTAGGCGACAGCAATGACCGCGAGGAAAGCACCATCGTTCGGCCTGCGGAAAAATGAGAAGCCAGGCACGTGCTCGAACACCAGTGGAAATAGCGGGGCATAGCGGCCGAGTGAGAACATCACCGCCAGCCCAAGCACGATCGTCCAAGTCCTTAGTCCCGGCTCCCACAACTGCCGGCCGGCGACACCCAGCCAGAACAGGAGGACGATCGGCGCCGCCCCCACGAACAGGTAGTTGAAGCTGTCGTCTGTCGCGGCAACTTCCGGCAGCGTCTCAACACCCGGACCCCAGTAGAAATAGTCGCCGGCATGCTGACCGAGGATGTTGGCCATGACAGCCGAGGCGAAGCTGACCGGATGAAGCGAGGCCTCCAGAGCACTATCCAGAGCAATGACGGGGCGATTGGAGAGTTGCGCGAACTGGAGCGTCAGCAGCATCGGCACGCCAATCACGGCGACCAGCACGACCGCCATCGCCGCGAGCAGGTGCCATCGGCTTTTGAGCCACGCCCATGGTGCCGCGTCATTGATCATCTCTCGCAGCATGAGGCCGGCAAGTGTCAACGCGACCATCAGCGAGACCTGGTTGCGGCCAAGTACGATCACACCCGCGACCAGCGCAAAACCGATGGCTGGCCGGACTGAGCGGCGCGAAAGAGCGACTTCCGCAAGCAGCCAGGCGAGCGGAAAAAGTCCGTACGCAATAATGATCCCGGTGTGGTTGAGGCGGCCGGATGCCGGCCCCCCCAGCATGAACACACATGCTGCCAACACGCATGCCGCCGCTGGCCAGCCGTGCCTCCGGCCGATCGAAACCATCGCAAGCCCGCCCACCAGCAGATGAGCAAACACCAGCGTATCGAAGACGCGCAGGGATGGAGCGTCGTCGAACAGAGCCCACAGCAGGAACACCGGCTGGAAAACCAGGGATTGCGGGTCCGCGATGCTTGGATGCCCGCCATAATGGTACGGGTTCCACCACGGTGCCCTGCCGGCGCTGAGCTCCCCGGCCATGAAGCGGAAGAAGGCATAGAATTGGTTCTTGGAGTCCCACGGGACAACCGTATCGCCCCACCACCACCGTGCCCAGGCCGCGATCCACACGACGCTGACGCTGGCCAGCGCTGCGAGCATCGGACTTGCTCGCCCCCTGCACCACATCGAAACGCCGCCGGCCGTGCCTCGCTCCACCATCCACTCCTGGCCATGAAATAAGCGCGTGGTCCTTGCGCCGCCGCTGTGGCAAAATCCAGGTCTATACAGGTGCGGAACTTTTTACGCACCAAGCCCGCGATGGAGGAAGCTGATGACCGCGACGACACCGAACTACAAATTTGCCGAGAGCCTGGGCGCGCTGCAGTCCCGTCTGGTTGAGGTCGAAAAGCTTCAGTGGCAGCCGACCCCTTATAAGGGCGTGGAGATCAAGGTGTTGATGACTGACGAAGCAACCGGGCTGATGACGGCGCTGTTCAAGTGGCAGCCTGGCGCGGTCTTGCCCGATCACGAGCACGTCGATCTTGAGCAGAGTTTCATCCTGGAAGGCAGCCTCGTTGACGAGGACGGCGAGGTGACCGCAGGCAACTTCGTCTGGCGGCCAGCAGGCTCCCGCCATGTCGCCCGCGCGCCCAATGGTGCCCTGGTCCTGGGCATCTTCCAGAAACCCAACAAATTCTTCGAGTGAGAAATAGGGACAGCCACCAATGTACTGGAGCCGACGCGGGCAGGCAGCGTTGGCTGAAAATTGGCTGTCCTCATTGCCGCGCGACAATCTTGCGATCCAGGTCGTCGCCAGACCACGAAAAACGGGGGCAACCGAAAGGCGCCCCCGAGATGAATGGCCAAGTACCCACTCGAACCGACGCGGAGCGACGGCTGATGCCCGAGATGCCGGGCGGCGTCGTCCGCAAACCTGTCAGCGATCCCGCGCTACGCCGCCTCGCTCTCGTCATCGGGGTCACGTAGCACATAGCCACGTCCCCAGACCGTCTCGATGTAGTGCACGCCGCCGGTGGCCGCCTGCAGCTTTTTCCTGAGTTTGCAGATGAACACGTCGATGATCTTGAGTTCCGGCTCGTCCATGCCGCCATAGAGATGGTTCAGGAACATCTCCTTGGTGAGCGTGGTCCCTTTCCGCAGGGAAAGCAGCTCCAACATCTGGTATTCCTTGCCGGTCAGATGCACCCGCTGGCCGTTGACCTCGACCGTCTTCGCGTCGAGATTGACCTTCAGCGCGCCAGTCTCGATGACCGACTGGGCGTGACCCTTCGAGCGCCGCACGATCGCATGGATCCGCGCCACCAGCTCGTCCTTGTGGAACGGCTTCGTCATGTAATCGTCTGCCCCGAAACCCAGGCCGCGACACTTGTCCTCGATACCGGCGAGACCGGATAGGATAAGGATCGGCGTCGAGACCTTACTGACCCTGAGCGTCTTCAGGACTTCATACCCACTCATATCGGGCAGGTTCAAGTCCAAGAGAATTATATCATAATCGTACAACTTGCCAAGGTCCACACCCTCCTCCCCAAGGTCGGTCGTGTAGACATTGAACCCTTCCGACTGGAGCATCAGTTCGATGCTCTGCGCCGTTGCACTATCATCTTCGATGAGAAGCACCCGCATGCCGTTCTCTCCGTCCCCGGCTCGGCCCTAGTCCGCTGCCCGACTTCCACCTGCGCCCTTCCAAATCCGACCCCGGACCGAGGACACCCGATCTCAACGCGCCAACGATGAATGAACTGGAAACTACGCGGGAGGTGTTAACAAATCCTAATAATGTCTTGTCCGAATTCCGGACTCGATTGACACTTGCCATTGCACAAGCAACAGCGAGGCAACCGACGACACACCCGCCGTCGACCTGAAACTTGGGATTTGGGATTTACACACCTGAGTCGCAGCCCGATGCAGCCCCCTGTATCGGACGTCGAGCTTGCCCACCCTGCCACTTGCCTGCCCGAATCAATTGCTAACATTGTTCGTTCAAGAACCCTAGGGGGCTTCTGCACAAATTTTTCGGCTTGCGTTGTGTTGGCACACTAGTCAATAGGGGATTGTCAATTGGTTTACTGCGACTTAAACCATATTTGGCACACTGTGGTTTAAACCGGAACACCGCAGTGCGGCAAAAGGCGTCCACGGAGCGTCTTTGCGTGCCAGACGAGCCTCGACCAACGAGGCCAAGAGAGCCTGGCCAGTGATTGCTTGCGGATGGAGCCCATCCGTCAGGCATCAGTGGCACGGTTCTTGTTCGGACGACCGGCGACAGTTCGAGTTAGTCAGGGGTATCGAACATGAAGTCACGTGAAACCGCGCAGCGACTCAAATTGTTTGAGGTTCAGGAAAAGGCTCGCAAGGCGCAGGGCCTCGAGCAGATGGTGAATGACTTCGAGCAGATGGCGTCCGACCTGGAGCGGCAGATCCAGGCGGAAGAAGATCGTACGGGCGTCAAGGACCGTGCGCACTTTGCTTATTCGACGTTTGCCAAGGCCGCAATCCAGCGGCGCGACAAGCTTCTGGCCTCCATTGAAGATCTGAAGGCGCAGCTCGACGTTGCTGTTCGTGAGCGCAACGAGGCTCAGGCCGAGCTGGAGAGCACGCCTGATGCTGCTGCTCGCGATTATCCTCGCGCACGCCGGCGGCAGGAGCGGGCCGGCACGGTGACGTCCATCCGCTGAATCCAGTACGGTCGCCGCCGCGGCCGCTGCAACGACCTGATTTCTTCTGCTGCTCGGCTGTATCCACGGCCGTGGCGCGCCTCCCGCTAAACCCTCTTGCACCCAGGCGCCGGTCGTGTGATGGCTCGCGTGTGATGGCTTGTGTGGGCGCGGCCGTGCAGATGTCCTCGGTCAGCCGTCCCAAGGTCTGGGGAATCGGGCATCCGAGCGATGAGCAGGCGATATGCGCTATTGGCTTTGAGCATTTTGGCCGTTGCGGTCGGCGCTGGTTGCGCGACCGGATCGGGCCCTTCCGGACTTCCGTCGCTCCCCTCGCCCTCGGGCATGGCCGATTTGGTCAAGGTTAGTGCCCCGGCCATTGTCCGCGAGCCTGCATCGCTGCAAGCGGGATCAGCGGAAATTTACTCCCGCATCGCACGTGGCGCCCGCCGCTGTTGGTTCGGTCCCGGCGGAAGGATCGCAGCCAGCCACATTTTTCACGCCGACGTGGCCTCTTCCGTCGATGGTGGTGCTGTCGAGATTGTCGTGCACGAGCGCGCAACGGATCAGCCGAAGCCCTGGGGCTACAAGGCCTATCGCATATCGCTTGGCGAGCAACCCCGCCTTGACGGCGCACCTGGAGGCGCCAACGCTACTCTCAATGTCGAAAATCTGCGGATGCCGCCCGACGAGGCCAGCCGAATGCGCGCAGAGGTGTTCGCTTGGGCCGGCGGGGACCAATCCTGCAGCGAGGCCGCGAACGGCCAGGCGGACATCCTGCCTGCACCGGTGGCGTCATCTGGTCGCAAGGCCGCCGCTACTCCGCCGGTACGTGGGAAAGCCAAGTCGGGCCGGGGTGGCGCAGGTGCCGCAAAGCGCAATGCCAAGCGCCTTGCGAACGAGCCCGACGGGACGGCAGCAAACAAGAAATGATGCCTCTCGGCAAGCAACGAGCGCGGTCCGATCAGCCGGACCGCGCTCAGTGCTGACGCCTCGACCTTCTGTTCGGCCGATTATTCGTTGCCGCGATAATCCTGGATCCGCGTGGCTCTGAGCCCCGGCAGCCCGTGCTTGTCGATTGAGCGCTGCCAGCTCAGGAACTCATCTACCGTCAGCTTATAGCGCTCACAGGCCTCGTCGAGGCTGAGCAGACCGCCGCGGACGGCTGCCACCACTTCTGCCTTACGCCGGATGACCCAGCGTTTGGTGTTGCTGGGTGGCAAATCCGCGATGGTCAGCGGGCTCCCATCGGGCCCAATGACATATCGCACGCGCGCTCTCATATTTTGCTCGGTCATGACACTCTGAACACGTTTTCTGACCCTGGCTAAGAACATAGCTTATGGAAATTAAGCTCGTTCTAAGCGTTGAGGTAAACGGGGCACATTCAGCTGTCCCGTAACGCCACACCAGCAAGATTAACGGATATTTTATCAATTGCAACAGTGGCTTTGTGGATCGTATTCACAAAACCGTTGCAATCGACGCCGTTTCGTCTTGTCCAGCCATGAGATCCGGAACGACCACGAGCCTTCCACCCCGCAAGTGTCGTGCCAAAGGTTGTTGCTTTTCGGGCGTTTCGGGACGCGACCATTGACGCGGCGCCCGCGATGCTCGACATGTCCTCGTGCGCCGGCCCTGCCACGCCGGCGCAGAGCAGCAAGACCACCGCCGACGCAGTCGGCTTTGACGCCCCGATCCTCACGCCCCGATCCTCATGAACGAACGCCTGCCAATGCCTGACGTCCGCACCGCACCCGCTCGTCGCCGCGTGGTCGTGGCGATGTCTGGCGGCGTCGATTCGGCTGTTACCGCGGCGCTGATGCAACGCGCCGGCCACGAGGTGATCGGCATTACGCTGCAGCTCTACGACCACGGCGCCGCTGCTCCGTCGCAAGGGCGCCTGCTGCGCCGGCGAGGATATCCACGATGCCCGCCGCGTTGCAGAGCGCCTGGACATCCCCCACTATGTGCTCGACTACGAGCAGCGCTTTCGCGACGCGGTCATCGATACCTTCGCGGACGCCTATGTTCGCGGCGAGACGCCGCTGCCGTGCGTGGCCTGCAACCGCGAGATCAAGTTCCGCGATCTGATCGATTTCGCCTCCGACCTGGGCGCGGACGTGATGGCCACCGGCCACTATATCGAGCGCCGCGACGGCCCGGCCGGCCCCGGGCTTTACCGGGCCGCCGACGTCGACCGCGATCAGAGCTATTTCCTGTTCGCCACCACACCGCAGCAGCTGCAGCGGCTCTGGTTCCCGCTCGGCGCCATGCTCAAGCCGGATGTTCGCCGGATTGCCGATGAGATCGGCCTGCCGGTCGCTGCCAAGCCGGACAGCCAAGATATCTGCTTCGTGACCGGCGGCCGCTACGCCGATGTCATCCGCAGGCTGCGGCCGGAAGCCGGCACGCCCGGTGATATCGTTCATGTCGACGGCCGCGTGCTGGGCCGCCACGAGGGCATCGTCAATTTCACCATTGGCCAGCGCCGCGGCCTTGGCCTCACAACCGCCGGCGAGCCCTTGTTCGTCGTGGCGCTCGATCCGGCGCGCGCTCAGGTCACGGTCGGCCCGCGTGATGCGCTCGCCGTGGATCTTCTTGAGTTGCGCGACGTCAACTGGCTGGGAGATGGCCCGCTGGCCGATGCGGCGGCCGGCAACGGCCTCGAGATTCATGCCCGCATTCGCTCAACAAGCCCGCCCCGGCCGGCGCGTCTGCGTGCGGATGGTGACGGGAGAGTGAGCGTGGAGTTGCCCGGAGGCGAGCTTGGCGTCGCTCCCGGCCAGGCCTGCGTCTTCTACGCCGATGACAGCTCCCGCGCCCGCGTGCTGGGCGGCGGCTTCATTGTGTCGACTGGAAAATCAGCATAACTCCTTGTCCGCACGGCTGGCTGCGTAGCGCGAACGGTCCGCTTTAATTCGAGCTAAACTTTTTTTGGAGCTGTCTTTCAGCGCGGCCCGAGGGTCGGCCCTCCACTGTGGCAGAACGTGCGGGGTCTTCCCCCTGTGCAGACCTGCATAGATACGTTTCTATACGACACGCACCGCCCACGCACCCATTGAGCGCATACCTTCTTGGTTCGCCAGCGACATCTGACGTTCGGCCTCATTGTATGGCAATGGCGGCCCGGAACGGCATGCACCCGCAAGATATTGGCAGGCAGCGGTGATGCCAAGCCGATAGCCGTTGTCTTGAAAGGCGGGGAAACCTGCGGCCCGAACGGAGCTGCATGAGCCCCCGCCATCGAGCCAGAGACCAAAACAAGGGCTAGCAATCCTGCGGACTGCGACACGAAATTCCTCACCATTCGCCCTCCGTTGACGAGAGATGCACACAGAAAAATCCGGTTAGCTCGACGTCCGTTTGACTGGTCCCTTGAGGCGAACAGTCATCGGAAATACGATCACCAAAGAGTTTTCCGTAAGCACCGCTTACACGTCAAGGTCCTTGGCGAATGCGGCGTGCTCCTGGATGAAGCGGAAGCGGGCTTCCGGCTTCGAGCCCATCAGCGCGTTGACCGCCTCGCCGATCACGCCTGCAGTCGCCGTCGCCGATCTCGACCTGCAGCAGGATGCGCTTGGTCGGGTCCATCGTCGTTTCCTTGAGCTGCGAGGCGTTCATCTCGCCGAGGCCCTTGAAGCGGGAGACCTCGATCTTCTGGGTCTGGCCTTGAACTCGCGCTCGACCAGCTCGTCCTTGTGCTTCGTCGCGCGCGTAGAACGACTTGGCGCCCTGGGTCAGCTTGAACAGCGGCGGCACGGCCAGGAACAGGTGGCCGTTCTCGATCAGCGGTCGGCATCTCCTGGTAGAAGAACGTGATCAGCAGCGAGGCGATGTGCGCGCCGTCGACGTCGGCGTCGGTCATGATGATGACGCGCTCGTAGCGCAGGTCCTCGTCGCGATAGCGCGCGCCGATGCCGCAGCCGAGCGACTGGATCAGGTCCGACAGCATCTGGTTCTGCGACAGCTTGGCGGAGGTGGCGTTGGCGACGTTGAGGATCTTGCCGCGCAGCGGCAGCACGGCCTGCGTCTTGGGATTGCGCGCCTGCTTGGCCGAGCCGCCGGCCGAATCGCCCTCGACGATGAAGATCTCGGTGCCTTGCGCCGTCTGGATCGCGCAGTCGACGAGCTTGCCCGGCAGCCGCAGCTTGCGCGTCGCCGATCTGCCGGCCGATCTCCTTCTCGCGCCGGCGCTTCAGGCGGTCCTCGGCCTGCTCGATGGTCCATTCGAGCAGCTTGCGTCGCCTGTTGCGGGCTGTCGGCCAGCCAATGGTCGAAGGCGTCCCGCACCGTGTTCTCGACGATGCGGGCGGCTTCCTGCGTCGCCAGCTTGTCCTTGGTCTGGCCCTGGAATTCCGGCTCGCGGATGAACACCGACAGCATCGCCGCCGCCGTGCCCATCACGTCGTCGGCGGTGATCTGGGCAGCCTTCTTGTTGCCGATCAGCTCGCCGTAGGCGCGCAGCGCCTTGGACAGCGCTGAGCGCAGGCCATTCTCGTGCGTGCCGCCCTCGGCGGTCGGAATGGTGTTGCAGTAGGAGCGGCAGAAGCCGTCGTCGTTCGCGATCCAGGCGACCGCCCATTCGACCGAGCCGTGCCCGCCTTCCTTCTCGACGCGGCCGGAGAAGATGTCCTTGGTGACCATGCGTCGCCCCGTCGATGCTGTCCGCCAGATAGTCCTTGAGCCCGCCGGGGAAATGGAACACCGCTTCGGCCGGCGTGTCGTCCTTGATGAGCGCCGGATCGCACGACCAGCGGATCTCGACGCCGCCGAACAGATAGGCCTTCGAGCGCGCCATGCTCAAGAGCCGCGCCGGCTTGAAGCTGGCGCCCTTGCCGAAGATCTGCTCGTCGGGCTGGAAGCGCACCTTGGTGCCGCGCCGGTTCATGATCGAGCCGAGCTTTTCCAGCTTGGTCTGCGGATCGCCGCGCGAGAACACCATGCGATAGAGCTGCTGGCCGCGCGCGACCTCGACTTCCAGCAGTTCCGACAGCGCGTTGACGACCGAGACGCCGACGCCGTGCAGGCCGCCCGATGTCTGATAGGCCTTGCCGTCGAATTTGCCGCCGGCGTGCAGCGTGGTCATGATCGACTTCGAGCGCCGACTTGTTCTTGAACTTGGGGTGCGGATCGACCGGAATGCCGCGGCCGTTGTCGGTGACCGTCAGGAAGCCGTCGGCATCGAGCCGAACCTCGATCCAGGTCGCGTGACCGGCGACGGCCTCGTCCATCGAGTTGTCGATCACCTCGGCGAACAGGTGATGCAGCGCCTTCTCGTCGGTGCCGCCGATATACATGCCCGGCCGGCGCCGGACCGGCTCGAGGCCCTCAAGCACCTCGATATCGGCCTCGTTGTACTCGTCGCCGGCAACCAAGCTGGTCCTGCGGGCACGCGCTGCTGATTTGTCTGTCATTTCCGCTTCGAGCCTTGCAAACAGGTCGCGCTGAGCAGCCACGGCATTACCTCCTGCGCCGCTTAGGGCGGCCGGTTGTCGGTGCCGGGCAACGGGAGTGAACGAAATACTTTGATACACGAGCAGGTTGCGGTGCTGCGAGACCGTTCCCCAGCGAATCTTACGCGCGACGGGTAGGCGGCGTTCCTCGCACGCCCGATGCCGATTTGGCAAGCTGTGGCGACGAAGGGTGGTGCACCAGTTTAAAATATGTGGCGATTTAGGAACTTGGGAAACCCGACTCATGTTGAGCCTCTCACCATGAGCGACCTTGCACAAAAAGAAAACGCCCGCATCCTGATGAAGATGCGGGGCACCACGCTTCAATACGGAACGCAAGAGACAGACGCTGATCCGCGCAGGATCAGCCAGCAGTCCGATGCTGACTGTTCAGCAGCGGGTTCCAGAACGCAATCAGGTCCCGCTCCTCGACCAAGCGCGCCTGTTCTCCGGCTGGTGTGGCATGGGCCACAGCAAGAGTAGCGCCCAAACGGATGGCTTTGGGCCAGACTTCATGCGCGGGCATACGTTCCTGTAGGTTTCCGCTCTCACCGAAATAAAGCGGTATGTAGATGCCGCTTCCAGACGGCTTGCAGAAAGCATAATTGCCGCCAATTGGGTCAAACGGCAAACTCATGTTCACCGGCCAGTACCGATAAAGGCGGCCAGATTGCCCAAGCCAGTCGATGTAGTCGCTCATCTTTCTGTCCTTTGGATGAATGGCCAGAAAGCAATTGACCGCGAGTCCCGACTCTGTAGACTAGCCATCGTGATCACACCCAATCGCCTTTGGCGGTTTGCAGAATGGCTCCGGCGTCGGAAGCGTCGGAGCCATATTCTTGTGGATGTGAGTTCGCGACATTTTGTCGAGTCTGGCCAGTATGTTAGCTGGGGATTGCTCGCTTCTTGCACGTCTTCGGCCTGCCGACCCGCCTCGCGGCAGCGTCGATCAGCGACACAACATCTTCCCGAGGCGTCAAGTCGTCAATGAGGCTAGCGCCTTCGCAATATCCTATAGTCATCAACCTGTTAAGAGAATCCGCCGCCGACTACATCAGCCGGGCGCTGCTCGCCCTTAGGTCCGCGTGGCAATCTGTTCGTTCCTCAGACTCAGGATGGCCACTTCAGTTCGCCATTTGCATCCGGACGCACCTCGATGCCAAGAAGACTCCAGATGTTTGAGAAGTTTGGCCATGCAGTTCGGAGACACAGAACCCCACACACTGCCGTGGCATGGTTGGCACACCAAGATCCGCCAAGTTCTGATGTATTGGCCATATACTCCATTGGCATGCTGGAACTTGCGACCGCAGCAAAAACAGGTCTCTTTGTGCATATTGTCACCCATGCGCCAACATTGATTGTGGCCAAGCATTATGGTGCTTTGCAGAGGGGGGCGCGCCTCACCCCAAATAATATATCTCAAACTGATACCCTCCCCGGCGAAGGCACGGGATAGCGCAAACGTGGCGGTCGGGGAGCGGGCGGCGCCGGGGCGCTGCCGGCCA
This sequence comes from uncultured Alphaproteobacteria bacterium, assembly GCA_963825625.1. GTDB lineage: Bacteria > Pseudomonadota > Alphaproteobacteria > Rhizobiales > Hyphomicrobiaceae > CAMDPA01. The sequence continues at coordinate 92,051 of CAWGUF010000020.1, forward strand.
TTTCCCCGACCTCTGTCATGCCGGGCCCGGTCACACCCGCACCCCGTTTACACCGGAACGTTGTCGATCAGCCGCGTCTTGCCGAGCCATACTGCCGCGAGCACGCGCATCGGCCGCCCCGAGGCCGGCTCGGGCGGACCCAGCGAGGCCGCATCGCGCACGGTCACGTAGTCCGCCTTGGTGAAGCCGACGGCAATCAGCATCTTGATCGCCTCGTTGCAGTGATAGGCGATCTGCTCCTGGCTCGCCCCGCGGCCCTCTGCCCCTACATTCTGCGCCACCACGCGCAGCGCCCGATAGAGATTGGGCGCCACCCGCCGTTCTTTTTCCGCCAGGTATCGATTGCGCGACGACATCGCCAGCCCGTCGCCTTCGCGCACGATCGGGGCGCCGACGATGTCGAGCGGCAGATTGAGATCGCGAACCAGTTGCCGGATCACCGCCAGCTGCTGGAAGTCCTTTTCCCCGAAGATCGCGCAGTCCGGCTGCACCTGGCCGAACAGCTTGGTGCAGACAGTCGCCACGCCGGCGAAGAAGTGGGGCCGGAATTCGGTCTCCAGCCCGTCCGCCGCGCCCGTGGGCACAACGCGCGTGGCGAAGCCGTCGGGGTACATCTCCGAGTCGGCCGGCGCCCATACGAGATCGCAACCTGTCCGGTCCAGCTTGCCAATGTCATCTGCCAGCGTGCGTGGATAGCGGTCGAAATCCTCGTGCGGCGCGAACTGGGCAGGATTGACGAATACCGACGTCACCACCCTGTCCGCGTGCGACGCCGCCAGCCGCACCAGCGCGATGTGGCCGTCGTGCAATGCGCCCATTGTCGGCACCAGCGCGACCCGCTCGCCCTTTCTGCGCCAGCCGCGAACGACGGCCCGCAACTCGGCTATTGTGGTGACATAGGGAACCGGCGTGTCGGTCACGGTTTTCTCCGTGCGTGGCAATGGATCCGCGGCCCAGCGTTCGGCCATCGCGGCCATCGCGTCAAGTGCCACCCCATTGCGCGCGCCTTCTGCTACACTCACATCCCGATTCTTTGGCCAGTGGAGCGGTGCCCATGACTACGCTAGGCGGTGCGCGCCGAGCGTCCGACAATGGTGGCGGACGCCAGGCGCTGCCACGCGACGAGATAGCGGCCTACCATCTGATGGATGAGGATCGCCTCGTCGGCGGGCTGATCGAGCGCGCGATTTTCACCAGCGACGAGCGGCGCCGCGTCTCCGAGATTGCCCGCCGCCTGGTCACGGCCGTGCGTGAAGGCCGACACCAGTACTCCGGCATCGATGCCTTTATGGTCGAGTATGGCCTCACCAGCGAGGAAGGCGTCATCTTGATGTGCCTCGCGGAGGCGTTGTTGCGCATACCCGACGCTGATACGGCCGACGACTTCATCGCCGAGAAGGTCGGCGGCGGCAAATGGGACACCCATCTCGGCCACTCGAGCAATCTGTTCGTCAATGCATCGACCTGGGGGCTGATGCTGACCGGCCGTATCGTCAGGCTGAAGCGCGGCAAGGGCACCTCTCCCTCCAGCGTGCTCAAGCGCCTCGTCGCCCGCTCCGGCGAGCCGGTGATCCGCCAGGCGCTGCGCCAGGCGATGCGGGTGATGGGCGACCAGTTTGTGCTTGGCGAAACCATCCAGGAGGCGTTGTCGCGCGGCGCCGCGCTGCAATCCGAAGGCTATCTGCTGTCCTACGACATGCTGGGCGAGGCGGCCCGCAGCGAGGCCGACGCGGACCGTTATTTCCAGCGCTACATGCATGCGCTCGAGGCTGTCGGCCGTTCCGCCGGTCCCTTGTTCTCGCGTCACCAGGACGCGCTGATGCAGCGGCCCGGCATCTCGGTGAAATTGTCTGCCATCCACCCGCGCTTCGAGCCCGGCAAGCTGGACCGTCTGACCGGCGAACTGCTGCCGCGCCTCTTGCAGCTGTGCGCTGCCGCCAGGGAGCAGGGGCTGACGGTTACCCTCGACGCCGAAGAGCAGGACCGCCTCGACCTGACCTTGCAGATATTCGCCAGCGCCATGGTTGCGCCCGAGCTGTCGGGGTGGCCGGGACTGGGACTTGCCGTGCAAGCCTACGGTCGCCGCGCCATTCCGGTGTTGCGCTGGCTGAAGCGCCTGTCGGACCACACCGGAAAGCGAATCCCGCTGCGCCTGGTCAAGGGCGCCTATTGGGACAGCGAGATCAAGTGGGCGCAGGAGAAGGGGTGGGCCGACTATCCCGTGTTCACGCGCAAACGCCACACCGACCTCTCCTATCTGGCCTGCATGCGACTGCTGCTTGCCGAGCCCCGGGCGTTTTATCCGCAGTTCGCAACCCATAACGCGCATACCGTCGCCGCCGCGTATGTAACGGCGGGCAACGCGGAATTCGAGTTCCAGCGCCTGCATGGCATGGGCGAAGCGCTCTACAACGACGTCGTCGGCCCAACCAATCTCGATCGTCCTTGCCGCATCTACGCTCCGGTGGGCGGGCATGAGGATCTGTTGGCCTATCTTGTTCGCCGGCTGCTGGAGAATGGCGCCAACACCTCCTTCGTCAACCGCATCGCCGACGAGGCACAGCCGATTGAGGAGATCATCCGCGATCCTGCCGAGGCTGCGGGCTTCGAGCGCGAGTTGTCGGGATTGGCACGACCGCTGCCGCTGCCGGGCGAGATTTTCGGCGGGCGGCGCAACAGTCTCGGCCTGCCGTTGTCCGAGCCATCGGTCCGCGACGATCTCTACGCGGAAATGTCGGCGGCCTTGTCCGGCACTTTCGCTGCTGCGCCGCTGGTCGACCTACCGCCCGCCAAGGTAACCGCGCGGCCGGAGCTCGTGACCTGCCCGCACGATCGGCGCGAGCGGATAGGCACCGTCGTCAACGCGGATGCCGTCCTGGTCGAGGCGGCGGTCGGCCGCGCCGTCGAGGTCGCGCATGATTGGGACATGTTGGGCGGGCCCAGGCGTGCACAAATCCTGGAACGCGCCGCCGATCTCTATGAGGCTGATCGCGCCCGCCTGATGGCCGTGATGGTGCGCGAGGCGGGCAAGACCCTTGAGAACGCCCAGGCGGACTTGCGCGAAGCGGTGGACTTCCTGCGCTATTACGCTGCGGAAGCGCGCCGGTTGTTTGCGGGCGCGACGATCTTGCCGGGACCGACCGGCGAGAAGAATACGCTGGCGCTGCGGGCTCGTGGTCCCTTCGCCTGTATCGCCCCCTGGAATTTCCCGCTCGCAATCTTCACCGGCCAGGTGGCAGCGGCCCTCGCGGCCGGCAATCCCGTACTTGCCAAGCCGGCGGAGCAGACCCCGATCACGGCCTGGATCGCGACCGGCTTGCTGCTGCAGGCCGGCGTGCCGCCCGGCGTGCTGCAGCTCTTGACCGGAGCAGGTGAGGTCGGCGCCGCCTTGGTCTCCGACAAGCGCGTCAAGGGCGTTGCCTTCACCGGCTCCAACGAGACCGCCTGGCGCATCCAGCGCGCATTGGCTGATCGGCGCAGCGATATCGTTCCATTCATCGCCGAGACCGGCGGTATCAATGCCATGATCGTCGATTTCGACCGCCTTGCCCGAGCAGGTGGTGCGCGATGTCGTCCGCTCCGCCTTCGATAGCGCCGGACAGCGTTGCTCCGCCGCCCGTGTCCTGTTCGTGCAGGACGATGTCGCCGATCCCATCATCGATATGCTGGCCGGCGCCACCGAAGCGCTCGATGTCGGCGACCCGATGGACTATGCCACGGACATCGGGCCGGTGATCGACGAGGCGGCCCGCAGCGAGCTCAACGCCCACAAGGCGCGCATGTATCGGGAGGGCAGGAGGATCGCCGATCTGCGCCTGCCGCCGGAATGCGGCACCGGCACCTACGTGACGCCGGCCGTGTTCGAGATCGAGCGCATGGCGATGCTGGAGAAGGAGGTGTTCGGACCGATCCTGCACGTCGTTCGCTTCGGCCAGGGCCATCTCGACAAGGTGGTCGCGGCGATCAACGCCACGGGTTTCGGCCTGACGCTCGGCCTGCACAGTCGCATCGAGGCCGTGGCGGAGTACGTCGCCGAGCACGCCCATGTCGGCAACCTTTATGTCAACCGCAATCAGATCGGCGCGGTGGTCGGCGCCCAACCGTTCGGTGGCGACGGGCTGTCGGGCACGGGCCCCAAGGCCGGCGGTCCGAATTATCTGACGCGGTTCGCGACCGAGCGCGTGCGCGCCGTCGACATCACCGCCACTGGTGGCAATGTCCAGCTTCTCGGGCTTGGCCCGGCACGGACGCAGTGAAAGGCGGCTGTTTGCGGGTGGAAAGTGGGAGTGGAGTAGTGTCATGGCAGATCGCAATCAGGCATTGGCGCGGTTCCGGGACTTGCACGCCGGTCCCGGCACGTTCGTGATCCCCAATCCATGGGACATCGGCTCGGCGCGGTTGCTGGCCAGCATGGGTTTCCAGGCGCTCGCCACTACCAGCTCCGGTTTTGCCTGGAGCCTTGGACGCACCGACGGCAGCGTCACGCGGGACGAGGCGCTCGCGCATTGCCGCCAGATCGCCGCCGCCACGCCGTTGCCCGTCAATGCCGACCTCGAGAAGTGCTTTGCCGATGCCCCGGCCGGCGTGGCCGAGACCATACGGCTCGCCTCCGACACCGGCATCGCGGGCGCATCGATTGAGGATTTCTCCGGCGATGCCGCCCGCCCCATCTACGACTTCGAGCATGCGGTGGAACGCGTCGCTGCCGGCGTCGAGGCCGCCCGCGCCCATGCCGATCCGATCCTCATCACCGCCCGCGCCGAGGGCCTTTTGCACCGTGCGCGCGATCTTGATGACACGATCAGGCGCCTGCAGGCCTTCGAGGCCGTAGGCGCAGACGTGCTGTATGCGCCGGGCCTCGCGCGCATCGAGGACATCCGAACCGTACTCGCGGCGGTCAGCAAACCTGTCAACGTCCTGGTGAGCGGCTTCAATGCGGATCTGACGCTGGCCGAGCTGGCGGCCGCTGGTGTCCGCCGCATCAGCGTCGGCGGCGCCATGGCCCGTGCTGCGATGGGCGCGCTGCTGGCCGCCGGCCGTGAGATCGCTGAAGCGGGCACATTCACCTATGCCAGGTCTGCTCCGCTTACGAAGGACCTGGATGCGGCAATGACCGGAATTGAGGGGCGCAGCTGAGCTGCCGAAATCCGCCGCCGCGCGCGCTGCCAAGGACGCTCTCCTTTACGAGCTATCCCACAACCGGAAGGTCCGCACCACCGCTCGGGGAGGGAGGTGTGTGGCGGTGCGGCGGCACGGACCAACCGGTCAGTTGAGCCCGCCGGCCCGCCCACCTTGCGATGGAGTGAGCCGGCGGAGCCCTGTATGCTGGGTTTCGGGGAAGCGGGGGCCCCCTATGACCAGCAACCGTGATCCGCCTGTGATGGTCGGACCAATGAGACCGAAAGCGCTGGGCGCATAGTGCGCCTTCGGCCTCGTAGATGTTTCGGAAGGGGCGGCAGGCAGACGCTCGGAAAGGGGCGTCAGTGCTATCGAGCCGCTCGAAGCTTTATCGGGGCGCTTTGAAATCGGTTGCCACCGATCGTCCCCGGCTGGCGTCGATAAGGCACTGTAATTGTGTGGATTGCGTGGCTGGATGGTGACGCAACTGTCCCAATCCGCGATTTGCGGCATTCAAATTATCGAAATAAAAAGCAATGTTGTGAGGAGGATGGTTTCTCCGGGGAAGGTGCGGGAGTGATCATGACATCCCAGAGCAATGGCGTGATCTCGGTCGATGATTGCCGGCTGCAGGTTGTTGCCGGGCACTGGCCGTACGCGGTGTCGAATGCCGTCGCCATCGATCATTACTGGGCACGCCGTCGCGAGGAGAATCCGGCCATGTTCAACGGCCAGATTTTCGTTATGGCCGAGTACGCGCTGCACGACCGCGTTTTCGACGGCCGGCTATTGCGCACCGACTTCAAGAGCTATCTGCATTGGCGTGAGCACGGCTTCAGCGGCTCGGATGTGCGAGATGCCTTCGGCTCGGCGCTGCTGCGATCTGCTGAAGGCCACGTGGTGCTCGGCCGTCAGCGGCCTGGCTATGTCAATGGCGGTCGCGCCTACCTGCCCGGCGGATTCATCGATCACCGCGACGTCACGCCGTCCGGCACGATCGATATCGCGGCGAGCATCGCGCGCGAGCTTGCGGAGGAGACCGGCCTCAAAGCCGACGATCTGGCGGTTGGTCATGGTTTCCGCATGACGTTTGCAGGACCGCTGGTTTCGGTGGCGAGGGAGTATCGCTCGTCATTGCCGGCCGCCGATCTCGTTGAGCTGATACGCAGCCATATCGCCGCGGACGAGGATCCCGAGCTAGACGACGTCGTGGTCGTCGAGTGCCGGGATGATCTTGAACGGCACGACATATCGCCTTACGCACGAACCCTGCTGAGCACGCTCCTGCCCCGCGACAGCTGAACGAGAGGCGCAGGTGGCAGCCCGGCCACGCGCCGCGGGCAGTGGCGGTCACCGCGAGCGTTGTGCTTGGAGACGGCGGCGGGATGAGGCATTGTCCGGCCCGAACTGATGCTGGGGCGCGGTGCTGCTCGGCGAAATCTGCAGCGGCATTGTCGCAATGCCAGCCCGGTTTTGAGGTGGGATCACATGTCGCTGACCTTCTACACGCTCGATGTTTTCAGCGACCGGCCTCTCACCGGCAATCCGCTTGCCGTTGTGCTTGATGCGGATGGCCTGGACCCCGCTCGTATGCAATCGATAGCCCGCGAGTTCAATTTGCCCGAGACGGTCTTTGTCATGAAGCCGTCCAATCCAGCCCACACGGCTCGCGTTCGGATCTTCACGCCAGTCGCCGAGCTCACCTTCGCTGGCCATCCCAGCATCGGCACAGCCGTGCTGCTTGCCGAGCTGCGGCTGGCCGCGCTAGCCGGCAATCAGGATGCGCTGATAACGTTGGAGGAGGACATCGGTCTCGTCCGCGTTGGCGTCAGGCTGACGCCGGGGCGGGCATCGTTCGCCGAATTCGACGCGCCTCAACTGCCACAGGCTGCGGGCACGTTGGCACCCACTGACCAGCTATCCGCCGCACTCGGCCTCATTCCCAGCGAGATCGGATTCGCCAATCACCGTCCTGTCCGCTTCACGGCGGGCAACGGCTTTGCGTTCGTGCCGATCTCGACGCTGGCCGCCATCCGCAGGGCCGGCGTGAACCAGTCGGCGTGGTCCGCCGCCTTCGGCGGTCAGGGCCTCATTGGCGCTTATCTCTATTGCCGCGAGACCGTGCACACGACGTCCTCGCTGCACGCCCGCATGTTTGCCCCGGATTTCGGCATCCCCGAGGATCCGGCTACGGGGTCTGCCGCGGCCGCATTGGCAGGCGTGTTGCACCGCTTCGATGCCCCGCCCGATGGCCAGCACAAGCGCATCATCGAGCAGGGCTACGAGATGGGCCGGCCGAGCACTGTCGAGCTCTCGCTGGACATCGAGCGCGGTCAGTTGCACGCCGTTCGCATCGGTGGCTGCGCCCTGCGGGTTGCCGAAGGGCGCTTGACGATATAGCCGCAGCCGGGCTGCTGCGGTGGAGTGTAGAGGGGTGGGCGATGTCGAGAAACTTCACCTGGCCGCACGCAAAGCGCACCGCCGTCGTCGTTAGCATTCTGCTCGAGAGCTGGAGCGAGGGAAAGGCGCCGAGCTACTTCCCGCGCACCACGCCGCTCGCGCCCGGACTTACCGATCACGCCGGCATCAGCTGGTCCCGTTTTGGCGGCAACGAGGGGATCTGGCGTCTCCTGCGCATGCTCGAAGGGCTGGGCCTGCCTGCCACCCTGTTCTGCAACGGCCGCGGCGCCGAGCTGTTTCCCGATGCCGTCGCGGCATTTGCCGGCGCAGGGCACGACGTCGCCGCCCATGGCTACCTGCAGGACGAGACGATGTTCTCACTGGGGCCGGTTGGCGAGCGTGCCGCGATTGCCAAGACCTTGGACATCCTGGAGTATGTCTCAGGCCGCCGGCCGCGCGGTTGGCTGACGCCGATCTACGGCTGGTCGCAAGGCACCATCGATTATCTGATCGAAGCCGGGCTGACCTGGAGCTGCGATGCACTCGACACCAGCATTCCCCATCAGCATACCGCCGCGAGTGGGCGGATCGTACTGCTGCCCTGGAGCGATTTCGTCGACAACCGCGTCCTGCGCGCACCGCCGCAGACCTATTTCGACGTGCACGCTGAGACCTTCGAATACCTGCACGCCCATGAGCCGGGCGCGCTGTTGAACCTAGGCATCCACTGTCACTTCGGCGGGCGGCCATTGATGGCGGCCGTCGTGCGCCGGACGTTGGAATATCTTGCTCGCCAGCCGGACGTCTGGTTCGCCCGCCACGACGAGGTCGCCGGTTGGCTGACCGACTGCGAGGTCGGCGCCATGTCCTATCGCGGCCGCTTCTTCGAGGGTGGGTGAGCCGGCGCGCGACCGATTTCGGTGCGGCCGGCACTGCCGCCTTACTTCGAGTTCGGCACGAAAGCGATGGCCTCGATCTCCACCATCCATTCCGGATCGACGAGCGAGGCCACGGCCACTTGGGTGCTTGCCGGATAGGGCGGGCTGAACACCTCCGTACGCACCTGGTTGATCGCGTCGCGGTAACGGATGTCGGCAGCGAACACGTTGATCTTGACGACATCGGCCAGCGTCGCGCCGGCCTCCGCAAGAACCGCCTCGATGTTCTTGAACACGGCCCGGGTCTGGCCTGCGATGTCTCCCTTGCACACGGTATTGCCGTCCGCGTCCCACGGGATCTGACCGGCCACGAAGATCATGCGGCCGTCGGAAACCTCCCAGCCCGGGCTGTAGCTGCCTTTGGACTTGACGGCGGCCGGCTTCAGAACACGTTTTGGCATCGTCTTCTCCCTGGATGTAAAAGGAAACTGACCGTTGGGCCGCGCCCGTCAGGGTTGCGGCCACGTGCGATGCTAATTGACTGCTCCGGCCTGAGCCAGGGGGCACATGCTTTCCCGCCATCATCGAGGCCGCGGCTATAGGAGGTCCAATGCCCGAGCTCGTAGTCCAGGCGATTGCCGATGCGACGCCGCGTATCAAGCGAATCGAGCTGGCCGCAGCCGATGGCGGCGCGCTGCCTGCCTTCACTGCCGGCGCGCATATCGATGTGACGCTGACCGAAGATCTGGAACGATCCTATTCGCTGATGAACGATCCGGCCGAGACGCACCGGTATGTCCTGGCCGTGCTGCGTGAGGCTGAAAGCCGTGGCGGCTCGACTTTTGTGCACGACAGCCTGAGGCCCGGCGACCGACTGATTGCGACCGGGCCGCTCAACAATTTCCCGCTCAACGAGGCGGGCGAGCGCCATATCCTGATCGCTGGCGGTGTCGGCATCACGCCGATCATGGCAATGGCCCATCGGCTGCGGACGCTGGGTGCGGAATTTGCGCTGCATTATTGCGCGCGCAGCCGGCAAGAGGCTGCGTTCTGCGACGGTCTGGCCATGCTCGTGGGGGACCGCCTGCAGCTTCATTTCGACGGCGGTGATCCGTCGCGCGGCCTCGATGTTGCCGGGCTCCTTTCGCGCCGTCCACCGGCCGCGCATGTCTACGTCTGCGGTCCCGCCGGTCTGATCCGCGCCGCGCGCGAGGCAACGCGCGACTGGCCGAAGGGAACCGTGCATTACGAGCTGTTCCGCGGCAGCGAGGCCGACGTGGCGTTGCGCTCTGCCGACCGGCCGTTCACGATCCGGCTCGCCAAGTCGGGAAAGACGTTGACTGTCCCAGCCGACAAGTCGATCCTCGAGGTGCTGCGCGCCGAAGGCATCAAGATCAAGACGCTATGCAAGGAGGGCGTCTGCGGCACCTGCCGCGTCGGTCTGTTGTCCGGCGCGGTCGACCATCGCGACGAGGTGTTGACCGACGAGGAGCGCGAGACCGCCATCCAGGTCTGTATCTCGCGTGGACAGCCCGGTGAGACGGTCGTACTGGACCTTTGAACGTAAGAGCGGATGAGGAGACAGGCTATGGGCGCAGTTCCGCAAACCGAGAGCCGCCAGGTTTCCCGTATACAGCCGACACAGCTCCTGTCCGGCACATTCGTGACGACCGACATCAAGCGCGCCCGCCGCATGTGCGAGGATTTGCTGGGTCTGGAATGCGTGGAGCCGGAGCCCGGCCTCCTCCTCATTCGCGAGCGGGGCCATAAAGCAGGAGAAAAGCTGGCGGGCCAGCCCTTCTGGGTGCTGGAATGCCGTCAGGTCGACAAGGTCGAGGTCCCGCAGGAAATGCTCAACCATTGGGGCGTGTTCGTTTCCAGCCAGGCGGCGGTGGACGAAGCCTACGAGAAAGTCAGTGCGGCGCAGAAGGACTTTGGCCTCGGGCGCGTGCAGAAGCCCCGTTTCCGGCACGGCTCGTATGCGTTCTACTTCGTCGACGGCGACAGCAACTGGTGGGAGATCGAGTATCGCACCCATGATCTTCTCTACACGACACTGCGCGACAAGGGCGATCAGCATTGAGGAGGGGATGACATGATAACGCCGCTGGTTCAGCCCGAACTTCTGTCGCACGGCACGATCGAATGCAGCGACATTGCCAAGACGCGCAGGTTTCTGACCGAATTTCTCGGCATCGACGTCGTCCGGCCGCTGCCTGAAGCGCAGTATATGTGGAAAGGCGGTCCCTGGTCGGTCGTCTGCGTCTGCATAGAGGAGTCCGAGGCCAAGACCCAGACGCAACAGAACCGCTTCAAGCTGACGGTGGAATCCGCCGCCGCAGTTCGCACCGCGCACGCTGCCGCAGTGGCCCACAAGGACGATTACGAGATGCGCCGCGTCGAAGCGGTCGAGACCGCGAACGGCTTCACGTCATTCATGCTGCTCGACCTCAACAATGTCTGGTGGGAGATCACCACCCAGGCCCAACCCGATTATGCGGCCCTGTTCGAGCGCGGCGACTATGCCGCGTGAGCGACGGTGGAGCATGCAACTTTAAGCCGCCATTGAGAGTTGGCAGCCACATTGCTTGCAATTTGCGGCACATGCAGGCAAATTGAGAACATGCCGGATGCGGATCCGGTGTCGAAACGGGGCCTTCATCGGCAACGGTTTCGTGGCAGAGGTGAGATGCGCAACGACGGGCCCATTGCTGCTCAGTCTACCGGCTGCTTCGGGCAGCTGCCGGTCATCGCGCGCGTGTACCCTCGCTTGCCGCTTGGACTGCTGCTTACCAGCCCCTGAGCCGTGGAGGTTCCGCGCTGCCCGCGGAACGGTGCTCAGGGGATACGGGAACTGAAAGCAGCGGGCCCGCCCGAGTATCCGAAGTTGATCGGAACCGGTTGTTGTGGTCCAACACAGCCCTAATCCGCAGGAACTGACCATGACCGACAGCACCACCCACCCAACCAGTCCCGCCATGGCCGAGGCCATCCGCGCTGCCGCCGGCGGCGACCGGGTCCTCATCTTCGACACCACGCTGCGCGATGGCGAGCAGTCGCCCGGCGCCACCATGACCCTGGAAGAGAAGCTCGAGGTCGCCGAGCTGCTCGACGAGATGGGCGTCGACATCATCGAGGCCGGCTTCCCGATCGCCTCCGAAGGCGATTTCGAGGCGGTGAGCGAGATCGCCAGGCGGGTCAAGCGCGCCACCGTGGCCGGGCTGGCCCGCGCCGGCTTCAAGGACATCGATCGCTGCGGCGAGGCGGTGCGCCACGCCGCGCAGTCCCCGCATCCACACCTTCATCTCGACCTCGCCGATTCACATGAAGCACAAGCTGCAGAAGGAGCCGGACGAGGTGCTGGAGCTGATCCGCGCCTCGGTGCAGCGCGCGCGCGCGATCACGTCGATGACGTCGAGTGGTCGGCCGAGGACGCCACGCGCACCGAGCACGATTTCCTGTGCCGTTGCGTCGAGACCGCCATCAAGGCCGGCGCGACGACGATCAACATTCCCGACACGGTCGGCTACACCATGCCGGAGGAATACTTCGAGCTGATCAAGATGCTGCGCGAGCGGGTCCCGAATGCCGACAAGGTCGATCTTCTCGACCCACTGCCACAACGATCTCGGCCTGGCGGTCGCCAATTCGCTGGCCGGCGTCAAGGCTGGCGCGCGCCAGATCGAGTGCACGATCAACGGCATCGGCGAGCGCGCCGGCAATGCTGCGCTCGAAGAGATCGTGATGGCGATCAGGACGCGCGCCGACGTGCTCCCGTTCGCCACCGGCATCGAGGCGACGATGCTGACCCGCGCCTCCAAGCTGGTATCGGCGGCGACCTCGTTCCCGGTGCAGTACAACAAGGCGATCGTCGGCCGGAATGCGTTCGCGCACGAGAGCGGCATCCACCAGGATGGCATGCTCAAGCACACGCAGACCTACGAGATCATGACGCCGGAATCCGTCGGCGTCGCCAAGACCTCGCTGGTGATGGGCAAGCATTCCGGCCGCAATGCCTTCCGCACCAAGCTGAAGGAACTGGGCTATGAGCTCGGCGAGAACGCGTTCGAGGATGCCTTCAACCGCTTCAAGGCGCTCGCTGACCGCAAGAAGGTGTCTACGACGAGGACATCGAGGCGCTGGTGGACGAGGAGATCGCCACCGCGACCGATCGCATCAAGGTCGTGTCGCTGACCGTCATCGCCGGCACCGCAGGGGCCGCAGTCGGCCACCCTGACGCTCGATATCGACGGCCAGCACACAGACGGTGCAGTCGACCGGCAATGGACCGGTCGATGCAACGTTCAACGCGATCCAGCGAGCTCGTGCCGCACGACGCGCATGCTGGAGCTCTATCAGGTCCATGCCGTGACCGAGGGCACGGACGCGCAGGCCGAGGTGTCGGTGCGGCTGCAGGAGGACGGCCGCCAGGTGACGGCCACGCGCCGCCGATCCCGACACGCTGGTCGCTTCGGCCAAGGCCTATGTCGCTGCGCTCAACAAGCTGATGATCAAGCGCCAGCGCCTCGTCGTGGCCCAGGCGCGTGGCCCTGAAGCCGAGCGTATCAAGGGCATCTGATGTCGAGCCAGGCGACCGGGGCGGCCTCGTGCCGGCCCGGTCTGGCCCTGTCCTTCCGGGATGGGCGTGGTCAGAGCAATGATCAGGCTTCAAAATGCCGAAGTTGGTGATTTGGCTTAATCGGGACGACCTGCCATATTGTTGCACCCTGCAATGCTGCGATAAGATCACTTGAGACGGTAGATGCGGGCTGGGGTGCTGCCACGAGGGACGGGCGCGCGGCAAGGCGAAGGAGCCGGCTGGCGTAAAGCTTGCATTCAATGGGTGGGGGTCGTCATAGCCCAATCCTCGGTGCCGGCTGGCGTCCAGACCCTGATACCAAAGGCCGCATTTCGCATGATACTGGGTGCAATCGGCGTATTCTCCGACGATATCGCCATCGATCTGGGACCCGCGAACACGCTTGTCTATGTGTCAGGCAGGGGTGTTGTCATAGATGAGCCGTCCGTAGTCGCGATCCGAGCGCGCGGCGGCACCCGAGAGGTCTTGGCCGTGGGACAAACGGCCAAGGCGATGCTGGCCGTATGCCGAAAGCATCGAAACGATCCGGGCCGCTCGCGGGATGGTGTCATCGCCGACTTCATCGCCACCGAGGAAATGCTGCGCAACT
>CAWGUF010000021.1:0-39728 GCA_963825625.1 uncultured Alphaproteobacteria bacterium
ACTTTCGGCAGCGGGGTATTGATCCGAAAGAGCCACGTCCCCTGACCTGGTGACCAGACGGCTGCCAAAGAGGGCGTTGGCGACCGCCTGGTGTCCGATCGACCCACCAAAAGAGGCTGAGGAGGCCATCATCAACCTCCGGGTCGATCATGTGCCCGTGTTTCAGGAGATGCGGCGGACCTGATTCACGAGGGCACTCCGTTGAACCTTCCGGCTGTCTGTTCGTCTTGGCTGACGCTGAGCAGTTCGGACGGCTATTCTGTTATCCATACCATCTAGTTGCACAACTTCGAACCGCTTGCAACCCACGCGGGTTTGGTTTTCATGTCTCTGTCAAGCAATTAAATACCATCACTTCAGTTGGGCGATAATTTGTCTCCTGAATGGCACACTCGCGGCTGAGACGAATATTCTGGGAAAAGTTCACGAGGCCGCGACTGCTGGCGCGAAGCGGCAGCAGGTTGAAGCGTTACCGCAGATAGGGCGCCCGGTCAGGCTGCGTCGGCAACGACGCGGTTGCGGCCATCTCTCTTGGCGGCATAGAGCGCGGTATCCGCCCGCTTGAAGATCGTTTCCGACGTCTCGTCTGGTTGCTCGAGCGTTGCGAGGCCGACGCTGGTCGTCACGGCGATTGTCGTCGTTGCGTTGACCTTGAATGGCTCAGCCTCGACACAGGCCCGAAGGCGCTCGGCGACGTGTTGGGCCCGTTCCAACTCGGTATCGGGCATGATGATCACGAACTCCTCGCCGCCATAGCGACAAGCCAGATCAATTCCGCGCGTGTTGCGGCGAAGGCGCGCCGCGAATTCGCGCAGCACGTTGTCGCCGGCGTCGTGCCCGTATGTATCGTTGACGCGTTTGAAATGGTCGATATCGCTGACGAGGAGCGACAACGGCCGCCCGTTCGCGACAGCTTCATCCACCAGCGTCTTCAGGTGGCCTTCCATGTAGCGCCGGTTGTGAAGTCCGGTCAGCGCGTCGGTAACGGCTTGCTCCAGGCTCTGCTCCAGCCGATTGCGCAGAAAATCGGCATGCCGCTTGCGCCGGATCTGGGTTTTCACGCGGGCCAGCATCTCGTTGCGATCGATCGGGCGCACGAGATAGTCGTTCACGCCCATATCGAGGCCCCTGAGCAGGCGGGCATCGTCGCCGGGCTCCACCAGGATGATGATCGGCAAATGGCGGGTCCGGTCGAGAGAGCGGACCTGGCTGCAAAGCCTCAGGCCGTCAGCATTGTTGAGGCTGAGACTGACAATCAGAAGGTCGAATTTGTATTGGGTCACCTTCATCAAGGCCGCTTGGATATCGCGTTCCACGAAAGCGTCGTGGACCTTGGCGAGAACCTCCAGGATGCGCGAGGCGGAACGCGGATGATCGTCGACAAGGAGGATCCGCCCGGTCTCGCCGCGCAAGGCCTTCGCCATCGCATTGGGGCCCAGCCCCATCTGCTTGCTGGTCGAGGCGCGCATGGCCATCTCGTCGTTGAGCATTTTCAGCCGCGCGAGGTTCTTGACGCGCGTGATCAGCGCGATGTCGTCGACAGGCTTGGTCAGGAAATCGTCGGCACCGGCCTGCAGCCCCTGAACCTTGTCGGAAGGCTGGTCGAGCGCTGTCACCATGATGACCGGGATATGCGCGGTGGCTTGCGCGTTCTTCAGTCGCCGGCAAGCCTCGAAGCCGTCCATGCCGGGCATCATGACGTCAAGCAGCACGACGTCGACCCGCTCGCGCTCGCAGATGTCGATCGCGGCCTGGCCGCTGGACGCGGTCAGGACCTCGAAGTACTCGGCCTGTAGCCGGGCCTCGAGAAGCTTCACGTTCGCCAAGATGTCATCAACTACCAATACGCGCGCTGTCATCCCGCAACCCTTGCTGCCCACTACGCCCTTCACGACCCACCCGTTGTGGTGCCGATCAGGCGTCCCCGATGAAACGGCGCACGGTATCTACGAAGCCCATGACGGAAATCGGCTTCGAGATGTAGGCTTCGCACCCACCCTGTCGAATCCGTTCCTCATCGCCCTTCATTGCGAAGGCGGTCACCGCGACAACCGGGATTGAGCGAAGCTCGTCATCCTCTTTCAGCCACTTCGTGACCTCGAGGCCCGAAACTTCCGGCAGTTGGATATCCATCAGGATCAAATCCGGCCGATGTTCGCGGGCGAGCCTCAAAGCATCCATTCCGCTGCGCGTCTGAATGCTCCGGTAGCCGTGGGCGTCGAGGAGGTCGTGAAAGAGCTTCATATTGAGCTCGTTGTCCTCGACGATGAGCACTGTTTTGCCGCTCCGGCTGATGCCAGGTTTCAGGCCTTCAAGGGTCCTGCTGCTGGGTTGGTATGTCATGGGCGGCAAACTCAGCTCTTGATCACCACCAATTGTGCACCGATTCGATTGGCGGCGGTGGATTCACTTTGCGCCACAAGCGGTAACCAACAGTTTAAGGTGTATAAGCGGTGACCGAATCTATTTCGTGGAGACAGCCATGCTTCCGAGCCGCAAAAAGGGTCTGCCCAACCAAGGGGACGCCGAGGAGATCGCGCTGCAGGCACTCGTTTTCATGACCGAGGATCGCGACCGGCTCGCTCGATTTCTTGCCGAAACCGGACTGGAGCCCGCAGAATTGAGTGTTGCCGCAACCCGGCCGGAGATCCTTGGAGCGGTCTTACAGCATTTGGCAGCAGACGAATCGATGCTGCTGGTTTTTGCGTCCGGCAGCGGCATAGACCCCGCGACGATCGAGCCGGCGCGCGCCATTCTGGCGGGTGAAGATCAGGTCAGCGGATGGTGAGGCGCACTCATGTCCGGCACGTCTGCCAACGTCGCGGGAGCCCAGCATCGGTTGCGCCTTGGTATTGATCTGGGCGGCACAAAGATAGCCGGCATCGTGCTCGGTGCAGGCGATAGGATATTGGCCATGCGGCGCGTCGCGGCACCGCGGGAAGACTATCGCGCGACGCTGCAGGCGATCGCCGAAATGGTCGGTGCTTTGGAAGCCGATTGCGGGGCCAGTTGCAGCATCGGGATTGGACTGCCGGGCTCGATCTCGCCTGTCACCGGAAGCGTGCAGGGGGCAAACTCCACTTGGCTCAATGACCGTCCATTTGCCGTCGATGTCGAGACTGCGCTCGGGCGGCCGGTGCGGGTTGCCAATGACGCGAACTGCTTCGCGCTGTCCGAGGCCGTGGATGGAGCTGCGGCTGGTGCTCGCTGCGTATTCGGGGTCATTCTGGGTACCGGATGCGGCGGAGCACTGGTGGTAGATGGCCGCCTCGTGGATGGTCCCAACGCGATCAGCGGCGAGTGGGGGCACATGCCGCTGCCGTGGCCGGCTAGCGAGGAATGGCCGGGACCGCAATGCTGGTGTGGCAGACGGAGTTGCATGGAGCTCTGGGTTTCGGGGCCGGGGCTCGCGAAGGATCATCGCGAGGTGACGGGGGATGCGATGACAGCGGCGGCGATCGCGGCGGCGGCCGAGGCGGGGCAGCCGGATGCGCAGGCGACGCTGGACCGGCATGCCGGCAGACTGGCGCGCGGGCTTGCCGTTTTGGTCGATATCGTTGATCCAGACGTTATCGTGCTTGGCGGCGGATTGTCGAACATCCGCCGCCTGTACAAGCAATTGCCAGAGTTGATGCATCCCTGGGTCTTTGCGGCTGCTCCGCGGCTGCGAGTCGTGGCGCCGCGGTGGGGGGATGCCAGCGGTGTCAGGGGTGCTGCCCGCCTGTGGGGATAGCCGTGACGCCGCGGCGCGAGCCGGGACTGAGAGCCCGCGCGCTGCTGCAACCGATGTCCTCTCGCGCCCGGCTATTCGGCCGGCGCGGCGTGCGTGGCGGTACGGCGCACGATACGGTCCGGCAGGAGGAATGCGACAGCGACCAGAATGACACCGAGGATCAGGCCGATCAGCTCGCCGGACACAGCCGGCACTAAAGCTGAATACTTGGTGCCTGCGACTTTGCCGATCGTCGTGGCGCCGCCAAGAACCGGCTCGAGAATGCCTGTGGTCTTCACCCAGCCGTAGCTCAGCATGTAGGCGAATGCTCCAGCAAGGCCGCCGGCAACGAAGACTGCGGCGTCAACCCTCCCCGTGGCCAACGCGGCAAGGCCAGTACCCGGGCAATATCCGGCGACAGCAAAGCCCGCGCCGAGCAAGAGCCCCCCGACGATCACGCCGAGATAGGCCGTCTTCACGGATAGATGCGCAGGATCGACAAGTCCGCTCAGTAATCCGGCGAAGGTGAGAATGCTGGCCAAGCCGATGCCAAGGAGGATCGTCTTCATCAGATGCAAGCGGGTTAAATTCAGCATGCCAATGATGTAGCCTGGGTTGGTGGCGCCGATGCGATCGAGCGCGAAACCGAAAGCGGCGCCGATAAGGACTGCGAGCAGGATGTCCATGGCTATGCCTCCTTGCGATACAGCAGCATCGCTACGGGAATGGCCGCTGCGAAAGCCGAAAGCGCGAAGATGTATCCGGAAACGGCCGTCTGCATCATGCCGCTCATCATGTGGCCCGATGTGCAGCCCCCGGCGAGCCGAGCGCCGTATAGGACGACGAAGCCAGCGACAAATGCGGCGAGATAGCGCTTCCAGCTCTCGTCACCGAAGTTTGCCCGCCAGACTGCGGGCATGGTGCGCTCGGCCGATGTAACGCCGCCGCGCAGAATTGCCGAAACCAGGGCTCCGCCGACCATCGCAAGAACGAGGATAAGGCTATAATTCAGGGGGTTCGCGACCGATTTCGCGTATGCGCCACCGCTTTTGTTGAGGTACGCATTGGGACTGGCGTATCCGCTCTTGGCGGCCGACGAGGTGACTACGGTCGTGGGGTCAATAGCGTCCCACAGAATGCCGTCGAAAATCACGAACTGGGTTGAAACGCCAATCGGCTTTGCGAGCAGGACGGCGGCAAAAAACACTGCACCCAGCAGTAGGCCGCCTGATTTCCAGGATAGTATCATGGGATCCTCCATTCATACATTCGCATATTGGAATGTATTTGGACCCAGGCAGCTCAGAATTGACTTCGATCAAGCCGGGCGACGGCACGTGCCGCCCGTGGAGAAACTGTCGCAATGGACTGATGGTGTGGGGCCGCCAGTTGGGGCCACCTGTAAAGGGAACGACTACTCAGGGACTGTCTACTCAGGGACTGTCTGTTCAAAACGCACCAAAGCCGCCCGATCAATGATCGAGCGGCCTGGTCAATAATTCGAATATCAAAGCAGACCCACGGTTGAGCGGGGCTGCTGCCCCGCGGAGCTCAGCTCAGCGGCTCAGCTCGACGAGCCGGAATCCCGCGACGAGTTCAGACCCGGGACCACCCTCTCCACGCCGGCCGCCGGGGCCGCCAGGGCCACCACGACCGCCTGCTGCTCCGCGCTGGCCGGCAGCCTTGTTCGGAAGGAGGCCTTCCCGCTGGGCCCGCTTGCGCGCCAGTTTGCGCGCACGGCGCACCGCCTCAGCTTTCTCGCGCGCCTTGCGCTCCGAAGGCTTCTCGTAATAGTTCCGCAGCTTCATTTCGCGGAAAATGCCTTCGCGCTGCATCTTCTTTTTAAGTGCGCGAAGAGCCTGGTCGACGTTGTTGTCGCGAACGAGTACCTGCACTAGGGTTTCATCCTCCTGCCTGATGGCCTGTAGCGAACGGCTCTGCTGCCGCCGCCGAGATATATGACGCTTTCCTGCTAATCTGCCGTGTGCAGGTCCCGGTGATGCTGCTCGAGCAACGAACCCCTAAGCGCCAGGATATCCGCCGATATCCTCCAGTCGCTCATGTCAGGTTAATGCGCGAAGCCACCGGCAAACGCACCAATACCCTGCGCCCGGCCCGTGAGATGGTGCATTCATAGTTCACCTTGTGCGAATTGTCCATCACCCGGTAGTTGGCACATGCTGCAACGGTGCCGATCAGGCTGGCGATGCCGTGCGTGCGGTCAGCCTGGTCCAATGTCCCATCTTCCGGCCCGCTCTCGCCTCGCGCTTTCCATAAAGATGCACGCACACGTCGGGCTCGCTGGCAAGCCGGGCCCACTGCTCTGCTTCGGTCCCGATAATATTGTGCATTTCCGCATCGGAGTGCCGTTGCGTGGAGCCCAGCGGCCAACCGGCGACCGCCCGGATGTGGTTCTCGAACTGGCTGCAACCGCAGGCATCCATCGTCCAGTGGCCGGAGTTGTGAACCCGTGGCGCGATTTCGTTGACCATCAGCCGGGCTGAAGTCTTGGCTGAGCTGGAATGGAACATTTCGACGCCAAGGACACCGACATAGTCCAGCGCGGAGGCAATGCGGCTGGCGATATCGCGGGCCTCGTCGATCAGGTCCGCAGACAGGGGGGCCGGCACCACGCTGCGCCGCAGGATGCCGCCTTCATGCGTATTTACTGGGAGATCGTAGAAAGCCACGTCGGCATTCGGTGCGCGCACAACAAGCACGGAGACCTCCATATCGAAGGGTATCCGCTGCTCCAGGATGGCCGCCTGATGACCGAGGGCCGCAACGGCAGCGGCAGCGTCAGCGCCGGGCTCCAGGCCGATCTGGCCCTTGCCGTCATAGCCGAGCCGTCGGGTTTTGAGAATCGAAGGCGCCGCGAACCGATCGAGTGCCGCGATCAAGTCGCGCCTGTGACTGACCTCGGCAAATGGAGCCACCGCGATCCCGAGGTCTGAAATGAATTGCTTCTCGATCAGGCGATCCTGCGCCACCTCCAGGGCTTTTGCCCCGGGACGCACGGGAACCATGCGCGCCAGATGCCGAGCCGCCTCGACCGGAACATTCTCGAACTCGTAGGTTACGACGTCAACTTCCCGAGCGAACGCCTCCAGATGGGGCAAATCGGTGTAGCTACCCTGTGTGGCGCGAGCCGTTACCTCGAACGCAGGGCTGTCGGGCTCGTCAGAGTAGACGTGGCATTTGAGGCCGAGGCGGGCTGCTGCCAATACGAGCATGCGGCCAAGTTGACCACCGCCGAGAATGCCTATGGTGGATCCGGGCAGCAACGGTCCCTGTTTCAGGGCATCGGAGGGCTGCTGCGCCACGTCAGGTCCTGCTCCCGGTGCCTTGCGGGGCGGCGGTGGTCGCGGGCTGATCGGCCGGCTCCTCGGCGACCGCCGCTGTCTGCGCCGCGCGTCGGTCAGCGACTCGGCGGGCCAATCCCGGATCAGATAATGCCAGGATCTGGGCGGCAAGGAGCCCGGCATTGGCGGCGCCCGCCTCGCCGATCGCAAGCGTACCGACCGGTACGCCTGCAGGCATCTGGACAATGGAAAGCAAGCTGTCCTGGCCTTTCAGCGCGCGACTTTCGACTGGCACGCCGAGCACCGGCAGGGTGGTCATCGCCGCCGTCATTCCCGGCAAATGGGCTGCTCCTCCCGCGCCCGCGATTATGACCTTCAACCCGCGCCCGGCAGCGCCTGAGGCATAGGCATAAAGCCGTTGGGGTGTGCGGTGAGCCGAGACGATTCTGGCCTCGAACGCGATCCCGAGCGAAGCCAGCTCGTTGGCGGCGTGGCGCATGGTCGGCCAGTCCGACTGGCTACCCATAATCAAACCGACCAATGGCTTATCGTTGCTGCTCATGTCGCGATAGGTACCTGCCGGATAGGAATATCTTACATCTGGTGGAGCCGCAGCCCGCCGATCACGATGTCAGTAGAAAAACGCCTCGCCAATGACAAGTGTCGGTTTTGTCTGCTGCCGGTTCGATTTTCTCGATCAAACCGAAGATTGTGGATAGTGCTGCGCCGCGTTGATGTCGTCGGAGCAGTTGCGTAGCCTTGCCTGGAGTAGCGATAGGCGCTCGAGCTCGAATCAGGCGATGATATCCGGAAAAAGTTGGTCCTCCAGCGCAGTGATCTGATCCTTCAGCTTCAGTTTCTTCTTCTTGAGCCGCGTAATCTGAAGCTGGTCGGCGTTACCCGCTGCCTCGAGCGTGGCAATCTCTCCGTCGAGGTCACGGTGCTCCAGCCGCAGCCGTACCAGATGGTCTCGAATTTCTTGGTCGTACTGGCGCTGCATGGCGGCCGCTCTAATCCATCCTGTGCATGAGGCGACAATCGTATCGCAGAATCATGCATTCTTTTTAATTATCCTCGTGTTTTCCGCCGGATGCAAGCAAACGAGGCCCCAAACGATGCCGTGGTGCCGCAACGAGCTGACGGGCCCGCTGCCCGAGCAGGAAGTCCAATGCTCCGGTTCTGTCGCTTGCCAGCTGAACCTCAGCCCGGAGGATTCGTCCAACGTTTTGTGCCCGTTCCGTGTTCGCGAAAGCCTGGCGATCAGCCGTCGGGAACGCGCGTTCGATCCAGAACACAAACTGTCGTCAAAGGGGACCAGAGGCAGACTGAACGAAGGCAATTCAATTGCGGGCCTTGGGCTCATCAACTGGTCAACCGTCCAATGGGTCTTCAATTGGACAAGCCTGCATGGTTCTGTCACACTAATGTCGTCCTCAACGCAAGAAGGAGGCAAAGGATGTCGGTCAATGCGCATCTCGTGGAGTTGAGTGAAAAGCATCGGTCACTTGAGCAGAAAATCGCCGAGGAAATGACAAGACCGGCTGCCGACACAGCCAGAATTGCAAAGTGGAAGCAAGAAAAGCTCAAGCTGAAGGACGAGATCGCCCGCCTCGAGGGCGCGACTAGGCACTAGTGAGGCGTCGCGCCTTAATTGACCGATGGGTGCGGCAAGGTTGATGTCAATTAAGGCGCGATAAACGCCTCACTAAGCCATTGATGTTGCTAGTGGACTTCATGTTGCGCCTCAATCGTCAACGGTTGCCGCTAGTGTAGCGATTTAGGCGCGACAGGCCACTAGTTGTGAAGTAACTCCGACGTTCAGCCTTTCTCTTCGAGTTGTGCAAGTTCCCGAGAAAGGCTGACCGCGTTGGACGCAGCCGGGCGCTCTGCAAGCAGGCATCGAGCGCCCGGGACGTGCTGGCCGTTTTTCTACAGTCTTGATCAAGACCTCATCGAGCCAATGCACCGTGGCAGCCGTACCGTGATCGCCAGCGCCAGCGGGCGAATGCCGATCTGTCCGAATGCACAGGCTTCTCCAAACGCTGTCCCGATACTGACGCTGTCCTGATCAACGCCGTTTGCGGCTGCCGCTGGACTTCGCGATCGTGAGGTCGATTGCCGTGTCGGCGCTTCGTGCAGATCTCCTATGCACGAGGTGAGTAGAGACGAGCGCGGCGACTGCTGCTAGTTTTGGGGACCCCGCGATAGTGCTGCTGCCGCGGGCAAGAGGCGTATAGTGCATTTTTTGCCGCCCCTGATCAGAATTCGACGCGAGGTGACATGGCTGCCGCTTCCGATTCTTCATCGCGCGAGTCCTTCCACAATCCGCTGCTGGGCCGGGCCGAGGCGCTGATCATTCTCGGCGCCGCCGCGATGATGATGGCCGTGGCATTTGGCGTGCGGCAGAGCCTTGGTCTGTTCCAGGCACCGCTTGTCGCCGATCTCGGCATTGCGACAGCCGAGTTCGGACTGGCGATTGCCTTGCAGAATTTCACGTGGGGCGTCGTGGGCCCATTCGCCGGCATGCTGATCGACAAGTTCGGCACACGCTGGGTGGCAGTCGGCGGCTCGCTCCTGTTCATGGCCGGCATGGCGCTTACCGCGTTGGCAGAGAACTCGATGATGGTGCTGATCGGTTGCGGCATCATGATCGGTGTTTCGCAAGCGTGTACGACCGCCGGCATTGCCGCCAAAATTGCCGCACAGGTGGTGTCGCCGACGCGTCATAGTCTGGCGTTCGGCATCGTATCCGCCGTCGGTTCGATCGGCACCTTCTTCATTGCGCCGTTGGGGCAACTGGTGATCGACCAATCCGGCTGGCGCGTTGGTCTGGTGGCCCTTGGACTGCTGGGACTGCTCATGCTGCCGGCGGCCTTCATCGGCGGTCGCGTGGATCGGCTACGCGGGTTGTCCGGTCACGGCAATCCACAGTCCCTGGTCAGTGCCCTTGGCGAAGCTGCCCGGCACCGTGGCTACGTGGTGATGAGCCTGTCTTATTTCGTTTGTGGCCTGCAGCTGACCTTCCTCGTCACGCACCTGCCGAGCTATCTGAAGCTGTGTGGCCAAAGCCCGATGCTGGGCGCGCAAGCGCTGGCGATTATCGGTCTCTTCAACGTGTTCGGATCATGGGGGCTGGGCTGGCTCGGCGATCACTTCCGCAAACGCACGCTGCTCGGCCTTGTCTATATTATCCGCTCGATCATCATCGCGATTTATTTCGTAACCCCGGTCACACCGGAATCGACGCTGATCTTCGCTGCGTTGATGGGCCTGTTGTGGCTTGGCGTCATCCCGCTGGTAAACGGTCTGCTGGTCAGCATTTTTGGCATTCGCTATCTGTCGACGCTGACCGGGATCGCGTTCTTCAGCCACCAGGTCGGTTCGTTCGTAGGCGCGTGGGGCGGCGGCTTCATCTACGACTGGCTGGGCTCCTATGACCGGGCGTTGCAGGCTGGGATCATCGTCGGTCTCATCGCCGGGTTCGCGCAGTTGCTGATGGACGACCGTCCGACCGAGCGCGTGAATGAGGCGAGACAACCGAGAGTGGCGCCAGCCGAATAGCGTTCGCCCCCCGCGGCGGGCGCCTATGACTTCGCGAGCAGGCGCTGGCCGTCGGCCTGGGATCCCTGAAAAACGCGAGGGCTTGCCCGATAAGGTTGAGCCGGGCAGTCCCTGCACGTTGTCAGCCAATCTGCTGGGCCAGACTGTCTGCTGGGCCAGACGATCTTCTGGGCTTAGCGGCGGCCGATCATTTTCCACAACACGCCGATGACGGCCATCAGCACGCCGCCGCCGACGCCACCGCCCGCAACCTGTCCAATGATGGCCCCGATATCCAGGCCGCCGGCGCCAACCGCGGGGGCTGCAGCCATGCCGCCGAGCGCCGGTACGAGCATGCCCAGAATCTTGCCGCCAAGTCCGCCGCCGACCAGTCCGGCGAGTGAGTTGGCGACGGTTCCCAGGCTGATGTTCTTCATCAGCGAACCTGCGATATTGCCGCCCGCTGCGCCGCTCAGCGCTGAGACGATCAGATTGATGAGTGCTGGATCCATGTTGACCCCTCCCCCTGTGTTGGCTGTCGGTTACGCACGCACTGAATAGATTATGCATATGTCCATTGCGCGACGCTGCATAGCTAATCCGTACGCGGTGGCGTCGATTGCTGCGGATACGTGTATGAGCCGGCGGCGGCAATCGGGCCCACGGACGGTGCGGCGGCGTTGAGCGCTTCGTCCGGAGGCATCACGCGCAGCAATGGCTTGGGATCGGGCGAGCCGCGATCCAGCCCCAACGTCTCGTCATCCGGCGTTTTGGCTTCGGCCTGCGCCCGCGACACCGCAATGAATCGGTTCGTCATGTCGATGGCATACTCATATTGGGCCCGGTTCGACCATGTGTAGGAGGGAGCGGCGATCTCGCTGTCGACGATCAGCTGGCTCAAGGGCGTAATGCCTGCTGGCAGGTAGCCGTCGGTCGATTCGACGCGGTCGCGGAACTTCCTGGCTGTGATCTCCAGCGATGCCATGAATGCCCGAAAGCGCACCCAGCGATGGTTGTCCCAGTGCAGCCTTATAGGCTCGCCGGTCTTGGGGTCGACCTTGTGTCCTGGCGCGAACCTGGCCCCCAGCAGCTCGCCGGCGAGGCGCCCCTTGGTCGCGATTTTCGCGATGGTTTCGGGCGTCATATCCAGATTGTAGCCACCTTCGTCGTTCTTGAGCCGCACCTGCACGATGCGGTCGCGATAGCCCGGCATGGTCGTCATCTGGGTGTCCGACCAGTTCAGAGAGGTATCCATCAGTGCGGAAAAGAACTGCGATAAACGTGCAGAATCCAACTCGATCAGGTTGTAGCGCTGGAAATCGGCGGCTCCGACCGGGTTGTCGGTGGCCATGATGATGTCATCGCCGAATACGCGCCAGGCCTCGCTCTGCTCCGGGCTTTCCGAAACTGCGGAGGGATCCGATTGCAGCTTTTCGATCTCGACATTGCCATATGCGAGACTGATGCCGAACGTCGGGCGGCTGGGGACCGGTGAATCGAACAGATGGATGGGGAAATTGCTGGTCAGGCCGCCGTCCGAAAACCAGCATCGCCGCATGTCGGGCGCAGCACTGCAGTCGCGGCCTGGCACGGGGGTGTAGAGCGGCACTGCGCTGATCAGCAGCGGGAAGCTCATGCTCAAACGTGCGCCGAGCACGATCGGCAAGTCGTGCGGGGCCGGCAGTTTTCTGAAGCCTCGCGGCCCTGGCCCGGTGTCATTGCCCGCCACTTGCCGTCCGCGCACGCTGACGTCTTCGCCGAGCGCGTGAGGCGAGACGCTGTCCATGAAGTCGACGACGCTTGCCGGCAGCACACGCTTCAATTCCTCGGACCGGTAGTAGAGCTCGCCGCGCCAGCCATCGATGCCCTCCAGGTTGGGGAAGCAGTGCGACGTGCCGCGGGTTATATCGGTGGTCATGAGGGCCAGATCGATGCTCGCGCGTTCGCGCGGATAGCGGCAGCCGGGACCGGGCTGCTGGAGGTCGCCGACGGTCAGGGGCGGAGCATCAGGACTGCGGCCGGCAAGCTCCTGGATCTTGGCGTGCAGCCACTCGATGAGATGGGGATCACCGGTGCCGCCACGCCGGTCTCGCTTGTGATTCGAGACGCCGGCACAAAGTCCGAAAAAGTTGTCGGGCACCACCTTGCGTGCGTTCCACAGGGCGGCCAGTGCTCCACTGAGCAACGCTCCGGCGGCGGCGAGGTAAATGGCGCCCATCGCTGCCAAGCTGTACTCGGCAGTGATGACGATGGGGCCGATGCGCCGCGCGATGTCTGCCCACCTGTCGGGATTGGCGTCGGGGCTTACGACCAGTGCCGTCCAAACGCCCCAGCCGATGAGGCCGCAAACCACCAGCACGGTCGTCAGCAGGAGGAATCGTACGCGAAGGGTAAAGGCCAGTATGCCGACGAGCAGGAGGAGAATGGCTGCCGCGGCGGCGAGTGAGACGAGCAATCGATATTCCGGGGCCACCTCCGCAATGGCGGGCACCAGGTTGAGAAAATGCACGGCGGCATAAAGACCGGGCAAGGCGCCGACAAGAAAGGCAAACGGAAAGGCCCGGCACAGCGCCAGGATCATACCTAGAATCTGCAGGCGGGTGCCGCCTGCGGCATTGCGTAAGAGGCTGACCGCCACGCCGAACAGGCCTTGCGTGCTGTGCTGCGGCTGGAACATCCGTAGCAGCTTTGAGGTCCTTCCGCCTTCCCGGCTGGCCAACTCGTCGGAGACCTGATCCAGTAGCTCGAAAGCGCACGGCTCGGTTCCTTCCCGCCGGCCATATTCAGCGGCTGCCGCGGCGGCAGCGGCCATGGCGCCGGCCGAAGTGCCGCCGATGGAACGAAACCTGTAGGTCTCGGCCAATCTGGCTACGGCGGGCGGATAAGCCAGGCCGCTTGCAATGCCGCCGCGCATGATGACGTCGCATTCGAGCTCGGGTCCCGCCATGCTCAAGCCTCCAGGTCTCGCAACGCGTCGGATTATGAGTTCGCCATCAATGCACACGCTCGCCCGCGGCAACCGTCAGCGCGGGCGGACGGCCAGGGTGTTGCGATCAAAGCGCAGATATCTCACCATCATTGTGGTGTTACGGCGGCGCGGGGATAAAGCGCTCTGGTGCGGCAGTTTGCTTGCACTGGGGGCGCCGCAGGTGGCGAAGCGACACGGCCTCAAGGGGCCGCCGGTGCGCTCAGTCTGGACGTCTTTCCGGGTAATGGCTGGGGGCTGGCTTCAGCGACGCCTCAGGCCGAGCGAGCGCAAGATGACGTTCTTGATCATGGTCGCCGCACTTCGGGCGACGGAGCGCTGCAGCTCCTTGCCGATCATTGTGCCAAAGCCTTGCTGGCCTCGTTTGCCACCAGTCCCGCTGCCGAAAATCGTGCCGCCCCAGCCCGAGGCGTCGGCCTCACGCTGCGCGGAAATCTCGTCGGCGCGCTTGGCCAGCATCTCGTGCGCTGATTCGCGATCGAGCACGTCCTCGTATTTGCCGTGCACCGGGCTGTACTCGATCACGCCCTGCCGCTCCTGGGCAGACAGCGGTCCGATGCGGCCTTGCGGGGGGCGGATCAAGGTCCGCTGCACGATCGAAGGCTCGCCCTTACTCTCGAGAGTGGAAACGAGCGCCTCGCCGACCTTCAATTCCAGAATCGCTGCCTCCGTATCGAGATCGGGATTGGCCCGGAAGGTCTCGGCCGCGGCCTTGACGGCCCGCTGCTCACGGGGCGTGAAGGCCCGCAATGCGTGCTGCACGCGGTTGCCAAGCTGGGACGAGACCTCGTCGGGGACGTCCAGCGGGTTCTGGGTGACGAAGTAGACGCCGACGCCCTTGGAGCGAATGAGACGGGCGACCTGCTCGATGCGCTCCAAGAGCGCGCGAGGGGCCTCATCGAACAGCAGGTGCGCTTCATCGAAGAAGAACACGAGTTTCGGCTTAGGCTGGTCGCCAACCTCCGGCAGTGTGGCCCACAGCTTGGTCAGCAGCCACAGGAGGAAGGTCCCGTATAGCCGAGGCTTCTGCATCAGGCGGTCTGCCGCCATGAGATTGACGATGCCGCGGCCATCGGGAGCCGTGCGGATGAAATCCTTGATGTCGAGGGCAGGCTCGCCAAAGAACAGGTCGGCGCCCTGGTCTTCGAGCACCAGCAGGCGGCGTTGGATGGCACCGACCGAGGCGGCGGAGACATTGCCGTACTTGGTCGTCAGCTCCTTGGCTCGCTCGCCGACGCTGTTGATCATGGCGCGCAGGTCTTTCAGGTCGAGCAGCGGCATTTTCTCGTCGTCGGCGAGGCGAAATGCGATAGCGAGAACGCCTTCCTGCACCTCGTTGAGTTCCAGCAGGCGCGACAGCAGCAACGGTCCCATGTCGGCAACCGTGGCGCGAACCGGGTGCCCCTGCTCGCCGAACACGTCCCACATCACGGTCGGATAGGCTTTCTGCTCGAATGCGCCCTCCAGGCCGACCTCGGCGACACGCTTGCTGATGAAGTCCTTGGGCTCGCCAACAGCCGCAATGCCGGACAGGTCGCCCTTGATGTCGGCGGCGAACACGGGCACGCCCGCATCCGAGAAGCCTTCCGCGAGGACCTGAAGCGTCACAGTCTTGCCTGTGCCGGTGGCGCCAGTGATCAGCCCATGCCGATTGGCAAGTCGGAGGTCGAGATACTCCGGCTTGATGCTCTTGCCGATGAAGATCTTGCCTTCCTGCAGCATTGGCGAGGTCTCCTAGGATCTGATCTGGCGCTTCGATTGGCAGCCGGGACTTCTCCGCGCCGATCATAGCCGACTCGGGACATGCAGCCGTATTTGCATGCGAATGTGACGATTGCAATTTCAGTTGCAGCTGGGACACTGGATAACTGTTGTCATGATACGCGTTTCCGCCATTCGACGAACGCGGGATGGCGTGCGGAAGAAGGGCCGGTATGCTGGTCAGCGCACAAGGGCCGTGTTTGACCGGATGTGCGCGAGAGACCTGAGAGAGAAGAGCATGTCTGAAGATCCGTCGCTGGCCTCCGGCTTCGAGACAGCAACGCTGGAGCAGTGGCGGGCTCTGGTCGACAAGGTGTTGAAGGGGGCGGATTTCGAGCGCCGCATGGTCGCGCGCTCGGCGGACGGATTGGCGGTCGGACCGCTTTATACGCGTGCCGATGCTTTGCCCGAAGCTGCAGACGCTGCAGTGATGCGTGGCCTGGCGGCTGGCAGGACGGCAATCACGCAACTTCATGTCGATCCCGACCCGGCGACATTGGCGGGGGCTATCTGCGCTGATGCGGAAGGTGGTGTAGAGGGCTTTACGGTCCGAATCGCGGCGCCTGGGCAGAGCGGGTTGGCACCGGACTTCCGGGCGATCGAAGCGATGCTGGCGGCCGTGCCGCTGGATAGAGTTCGGATTTCCCTCGATGCCGGTCGGAATGCGATTCATGCTGGGCTGGCACTTGCGACGGTCGCAAAAGCGCGGGGTTTTCCGCATGCCGTCGCCGGCCTTGGGATCGATCCGCTCGGGGTGCTGGCCCGCACAGGTGAGCGCTGGCTGTTGAAAGCGGACGGCAGCGGATTTGGGCTTGGGCTGCCATGGCTTACCGGGGGTGCGACCACGCTGCTGGCCGATGCGCGGCCTTATCATGAGGCTGGGGCTTCGGAGGCCCAGGAGTTGGCGGCGCTCGCCGCGACCGTTGTCGCCTATCTGCGCGGCTGCGAGGGCGAAGGCCTGGCTCCGGCCGACGCGCTGCCGAGGCTCTCGCTCGGCCTTGCGCTCGATGCGGATATTTTTCTCGGCATTGCCAAGCTGCGAGCTGCGCGGCGCATTGTGGGGCGCATTGCCGAGGCGTGCGGTGCTGCGGAGGCGGTGCAGCGCGTGCGGCTGTCGACGTCGACATCAGAGCGGATGATGACGCGCCGCGATCCATGGGTGAACATGCTGCGGGTGACGGCGGGGTGTGCGGCTGCGCTGATGGGGCGAGCCAGCGAGGTTGCGGTGTTGCCTTTCACCTGGCCACTGGGGCCGCCCGACGCCTTCGCCCGACGCATCGCACGCAATGTTGGCATCGTGCTGCGGGAGGAGTCGTCGCTCGACCGCATTGCCGATCCGGCGGGTGGTGCATGGGGGTTTGAGCAGCTTACCGACAATCTCGCGCGCAAGGCGTGGAGCATCTTCCAGAAATGGGAGGCGGAAGGCGGCATGCAGGCGGCGTTGACGAGCGGGCTGGTTCAAGACCAGATCGCTGCCGTAGCTGAGGCACGTGCGCGCGACATTTCGACAGGCAGGATATCGGTGACGGGCACATCCGCATTTCCGGTGTTGGGACGCGATGGGGTCAGCGTTGCGCCGTGGCCAGAGGTGCCGGTTCCGTCTGACGCGAATGGGACGAAACGACTGGTGGCTCGTCGCCTTGCAGAGTTGTTCGAGCAGTTGCGGGATGCTGCCGATGCAGCACCTGTGCCGCCCCGCGTTTACCTGGCTTCACTGGGCCTGCAGGCCGAGCATGGTGTGCGTTCGACGTGGGTCGCGAATTTTCTTGCAGCCGGTGGCATCGAAGCCGAACGGAGCGACGGTTTCACGGCCTCTGGGGATGCGGGGATGGCATTCGCGCAAAGCGGGGCACGGATTGCCTGCATCTGTGGCACCGACCAGGCGTACGCTGAGCTGGCCGAGGCGACCGCAATGGCGCTGAAGGGAGCCGGCGCGCTGCGGGTCTATCTCGCCGGCCGCCCGGATGGGGAAGCGAGAACGGCGCTGGAAGCGGCCGGGGTCGATGGCTTGCTGCACGTCGGCTGCGATGCGGTTGCAGCGTTGACCCGTCTTCACCGGGAGCTGGGCATCTCCTGACGAGGGATGGCGGCGCGCCTGTCAGCATAATGAAAGACGCATATACATTCCCGGTGCCATGAGCCGTGACTTGCGTTGCTGTATGAATTTGATCAGTCACGCAACGTTCTGATTACAGAATTTTTGTTCATGAGCCCGCAAGGCAACCGGATCAGTCCTGAAATGAAACTCGCGCTAACCAGCGCTTGTTGACTTGTGGCCCACGCATCGAAGAAACCGCGAATTATTCGTTCCTTTGTGGCGATCCGTTCACGCATTGCGGCTATGGGATACCCCAATATGCAGGAATGGAAAGGGCGTGGATTGATGTCGGATCGTGTCGGTCGAGTCACGAGCGGTGTGCGCAACAATGCCGGGAACGTCGCGATCATATTTGCTTTTTCGCTGATGGCGGTATTCGGCGCTGCTGGTCTCGCACTGGATTTCGGGAGAAGTCACGCGGTAAGAACGTCAGTGCAGAGCTCTTTGGATGCCGCCGTGCTGGCCGCAGCCAAGACGGGTGAGTCCGACGATGCGGCGATCAATGCAGCCGTCCAGGGGTTCATGGCCAAGCAGTCCGGTCTCGCCCACGGCGCGCAGCTCACCGCGGTTTCCGGAAAATCTATCGGCACCTCTTCGATCAAAGGTGAAGTCACAGCCGAGCTCGACACGATCCTGATGCGCGTGATGGGATTTCCCAAAGTCGACATCAAACTCAAGTCTGCCGTAACCCGCTCGCTGGGGCGCGTTGCTGTCGCGCTGGTGCTGGATACGACGAAGTCGATGGAAGGGGCGAAGCTGAGCGATGCGCAAAGCGCGGCCAAACAGCTTGTCGACAAACTGTATTCGCTGCCAGGCGCAACCGGCAACGTTCATGTGGCTCTGGTGCCGTTTGCGCAGTACGTCAATGTCGGCCTGGGTAACCGCTATGCCAGCTGGATGAACGTTCCCGCCGACGGCTCGCAGACGTCGAATTTCTGCAGCGCGACCTATCCGAACGCGGTTTCCTCGAATTGCAGGATGGAAACCTTTACGTCCACACAGGACGGTCTTCCCTACACCTATACTGCGCAGGTTTGCGACTGGGTCTGGGGCGATCCGGTTACGGTGTGCGAGGATCAAACGACGACTTTGACCTGGAACGGTTGCGCCGGCTCCCGCGCCCATCCACTGAATGTGCAGGATGGAACGTACACGACGAAAATTCCCGGCATCATGAATGTTTCATGTCCGGGAGCGGTGCTGCCGTTGACGGGCCAGCCGGACAGCATCAAGGCAAGCATCGATGCCATGACGGCAGATGGCGATACCTACATGCCCGCCGGTCTGGCCTGGGGATGGCGGGTTTTGTCCAGCGGCGAGCCGTTCGCAGAGAGCTCCGCGATTGCGGCGCAATCGAGCGCTCCGCTCAGGAAGTTCATCGTGCTGATGACGGACGGGCAGAACTCGAAATCCGCCGACTACTCGACTGGCGAGCATACCGGTTCGGATGCAAGCCTGGCCAATCAGGTGACGACGGAGCTTTGCGCAAACATCCGTGCAGACACCAACGAGAAGATCGAGATCTTCACGGTTGCGTTCCAGGTCACCGATCCGACGATCAAGACCATCCTGGAGACATGTGCGACGCCGGGCGGTGCCTTCTACGATGCCGTCGACTATTCCCAACTGCTGAGCGCTTTCGAGAGCATTGGCAGCACGATGACCATCGCCCGGATCACGAACTGATTGGGGGCGCGCAGCAAACCCTGCTGCGCGCGTGGAAGTTGCTTTTCATGATGGCCCGGCCAATGTCCTGCCGGACCGCCCCGCTCGGGACCTGGATTTGTGGTGGCTGATGCAAGTTGGCGAGCCTGCTGCATCCGGTATCGGGTGGGATTGTGGGTGCTGAGGCGGCTCGGCTGCGCGGCCTGCGTCGTCACCGAGCTTGAAAGTTCCTGGCAATCCTCTAGAACTACGCAGCTTTTCTTCGCAATCTGCTCGTCTGGAGCCCGCTGGGGAGACCTTAGGTGCTGCTATCGGTGCTTGGACTTGGACTACTGGTGGGGATGCAGCATGCGTTCGAGGCCGACCATGTCGCTGCCGTTTCCAGCGTGGTCAGCCGCAAGCGGGGCGTTCGCGCCATTTCCTGGCACGGCGCGGTCTGGGGCATAGGTCATACGCTGACCCTGCTGCTGGTGGCCGGCACCTGCATCGTATTCCGCAGCTCGGTCGACCCGCAACTGGCGACCGTGCTGGAATTTATCGTCGGTCTGATGCTTGTGGCGCTCGGGGCGCACGTGCTGTGGCGGCTGTGGCAGGACAGAGTGCATTTCGGCGTTCATTCGCATGGCGACGGCACCCGCCACCTTCACGCGCACAGCCACCGTGGCGAGCATGGGCCGCATCAGCACAGCGCGCACGAGCACGAGCACCCGGATGCCTTGCCCTGGCGTACGCTGCTGGTCGGCACCATGCACGGCATGGCTGGCTCGGCCGCGCTTGTCGTGCTGACGGCCTCCAGCATCGATTCGCCGTGGTGGGGGATCGCCTATGTGCTTACGTTCGGGCTGGGATCGGTGGCCGGCATGACGATCCTGAGTGCCATTATCGCGGTGCCGCTGAGCTGGACAGCACGATCGCTGACGATCGGCAACACGGTGCTGCAACTGCTGATCGGGGTCGTCACCACCGGGATCGGCGCTGCCGTCGTTTATAGTACGTCCGGATCGCTGCTCGCGTGAGGGTTTTGACGCTCGCGCGTCGCCGGTCCATGGGCAGAGGGAGATGCTGCCATGGCTCAACCGTTGTCGCTTGCCGCGCTGACTGTCCTCGATGCAGGGCCTGCCGGCCAGATCCAGGCTGCGGCGGAAGCGGGTTTTGAGTTCGTCGGGCTGCGCCTGATGCCGCTGCTCGCGACAGATGCTCGCGTGGTTGGCCTTGCGGCGGCCGAGGCCGAGGTCGAGCACCTGCTGGAGGAGACGGGGATCGGGGTACTGGAGATCGGTGTCTTCCCCGTCAAGCCGCAGATGGACTGGCCGTACATCGAGGCGGTGGTGGCCTATAGCGGTCGCATCGGGGCGCGGTATCTCGTCTGTCCGGTGGAAGATCCAGACCTGCAGCGTAGCGTTGCGGCATTCCGTCGTCTGTGCGATCTGGCGGCGGCCGAGGGCATGAAGGCGCTCGTCGAATTCAATCCGTACAGCGCTTGCCGCTCGCTGACCGAGGCGGTGGGCATCGTTGCCGCGGCTGCGCATCCAGGTGCGGGCCTCGTGATCGATGCGCTGCATCTGTCGCGGTCCGGTGGCGACCCGGCCGATCTGGCGCGTGCGCCCGCGGAATGGCTGGATCTGCTGCATCTTTGCGATGCGCCGCCGCCGCCGCCCATCGGTACGCTGACGGCGGACGAGTTGCGCGCGGAATTGCGGACCGCGCGGCTGTTGCCGGGGGAGGGCTTGCTTTGGCTGCGTGCGCTGATTGCAGCCTTGCCTGACCACTGCGGCATCTCCATCGAGGCACCAAGCGCGGCTCACGCGCACCTGCCCGCGGCCGAACGCGCGCGGCTTGCTTTGGCGGCGACCGAGGCGCTGATGCAAAGTCTCGGGCGCGTCGAAGGCGGGGACGGTAGCTAATTTTGCCGCCGATACTGGCGACGATACTGGCGGATCGATCCTGCTCCATGCCAAAGTGGAAGCAGGTTTCATCTCGATTTCAGCGGAGGAGACAGCGCATGGCCGCCGCCGCAGACAACAAGGCCCCCAACCAGGCCGAACGCGAGGCCTTCTACGCCAGGGTCGCGGCCACCAATGAGCTGTCGCCGCTGTGGACGACGACGCTGGTGCAGCCGCGGCCGGAGAAGTTCGTGAAAGCGAAGCCGCACCTGTGGGACTTCGACAAAGTGATGAAGCCGCTGCTGCTTGAGGCCGGCGGACTGATCACCGCAAAGGAGGCAAACCGGCGGGTGCTGTCGCTGGAGAACCCCGGCTTCGGCGGCCAGCCCAAGATACTTAAATCGCTCTACGCCGGGCTGCAGATGATCATGCCCGGCGAATGCGCGCCGGCGCACCGGCACACCCCGTCGGCGTTGCGCTTCATCATGGAAGGCGAGGGCGCCTGGACCGCGGTCGACGGCGAGAAGTCCTACATGAAGCCCGGCGACTTCATCATCACGCCGTCGATGACCTGGCACGACCACGGCCACGACGGCGATGGGCCGTTCTTCTGGATGGACGGCCTCGACATTCCGATGGTGGCCTGCTTCGGCCCGATGTTCTTCGACGCTTATGAGGACGACCGCTCGCCGGAGCGCCGCGCGCCGGGCGAGAGCCTCGCGCGCTGGGGCGCCAACATGGCCCCCGTCGACGTCACCTGGACCAAGGCCGAATCGCCGCTGTTCTCCTACCCCTACGAGCGCTCACGCGAGGCGCTGGAAAGCCTGCGCCGGCTCGGCCACTGGAACCCGTTCGACGGCATCAAGCTGGAGTACATCGATCCGACCCGCGGCGGCGCGGCGATGCCGACCATCTCCGCGTTTCTGACGCTGCTGCCGAAGGGCCGGACGACGGAAGCCTACCGCACGACCGAGAATACGGTGATTACGCCGGTCGAAGGGCGCGGCCGCGTCGTCATCGGCGAGGGCGGGAGCGAGGTGGCGTTCGACTGGAAGCCGCGCGACATCTTCGCTATCCCGTGCTGGCTGCCCTATCGGCTCGAAGCCGACGACGACGCCTTCCTGTTCTCCTACTCCGACCGCGTCGCCCAGCAGAAGCTGGGGCTGTGGATGGAGAGCCGCGGCAATGCCAGGGGGTGAAAGTGCGACTGCAAAATGAGGACAGCCACCATTTTCGCTCTGCCGTCAGCGACTTGTGACCGCCGTGCACTGAAAATGGCGGCTGTCCCCATTTTGTACCTCACCCCGCCTTCGCCAACTCGCGCAGCTTGAACTTCTGGATCTTGCCGGTCGAGGTCTTGGGAATTTCGGCGAACACCACATGGCGCGGGCACTTGTAGGCGGCCAGGCCCTGGCGGCACCAGGCGATGATTTCATCGGCCGTCGCAACCGCGCCGGGCTTCAACTCGATGAACGCGCATGGCGTCTCGCCCCATTTCTCGTCGGGCTTGGCCACCACGGCGCAGTGCGCGACAGCCGCATGCTTGTACAGCACGTCCTCCACCTCGATCGACGAGATGTTCTCCCCGCCTGAGATTATGATGTCCTTGGAGCGGTCCTTCAGCTGGATATAGCCGTCCGGATGCATGACGCCGAGGTCGCCGGTGTGGAACCAGCCGCCGGCGAAGGCCTCCTGTGTGGCCTTCGGATTCTTCAGATAGCCCTTCATGACGATGTTTCCGCGCATCATCACTTCGCCCATCGTTTCCCCGTCCGCCGACGTCGGCTGCATTGTAGCCGGATCCATCACGGTGAGACCTTCCAGCGCGGTATAACGCACGCCCTGCCGCGCCTTCTTCGTCGCCATCTCCGCGATCGGCAGCGCGTCCCACTCCGCCTTCCACTCGTTGACGACGGACGGCCCATAGACCTCCGTCAGTCCGTACACATGCGTGACGTCGAAGCCCGCATCTCCCATCCTCGCCAGAACCGCTTCCGGCGGAGGCGCGCCGGCGGTGACGAACGCGACGCGGTGCGGCAGCTCGCGTTTTTCCGCATCCGGAGCGTTTAGCAGTGTCGACATCACGATCGGCGCCCCGCACATGTGAGTCACCTTGTGCTCGGCGATGAGGTCGAAGATCGGCTTGGCGCGGACAGCCCTCAGGCAAACGTGCGTGCCGGCGATGGCCGACAACGTCCACGGGAACGCCCAGCCGTTGCAGTGGAACATCGGCAGCGTCCACAGATAGACGGGGTGCCGCCCCATCCCCGCCGCCAGGATGTTGGAGTAGCACATCAGCGCCGCGCCACGGTGGTGCACGACCACGCCCTTCGGATTGCCGGTTGTGCCGGAGGTGTAGTTGAGCCCGATCGCCTCCCACTCATCGGCCGGCATACGCCACGCGAAAGCAGGATCGCCGTCCGCGATGAACGCCTCGTAGTCGATCGAGCCCAGCCGCTCGCCGTCTTGCGCGAACTCCGGATCGTCATAGTCGATCACCAGAGGCTTCACTTTTGCCGCCGCCAGGGCAGGCTTCATGACCGCAGCAAACTCGCGGTCGGTGATCACGACGTTGGCCTCGGCATGGTCGAGCATGAAGGAGATGATTGCCGCATCGAGCCGCGTGTTCATTGAGTGCAACACCGCCCCCGTCATCGCGACGCCATAGTGGGCCTCGAGCATTGCCGGCACATTGGGCAGCATCACCGAAACGGTGTCTCCGACGCCGATCCCGCGCTTTGCCAGCGCCGATGCGAGCCGCCGGCAGCGTGCATAAAACTCCCCATAGCTGAAGCGCTGCCGCCCATGGATCACCGCCGTGTGGTCTGGCCATGTCGCGGCCGCGCGTTCCAGCAGCGTCAGCGGTGTCAGCGGCTGGAAGTTGGCGGCATTCCGGTCCAGGTGCTGGTCATAGGCGGAGATATTCTGTGCCATGGCGCGGCGCTCCGTAGCTGTCGGGCGATCATGAGCCAACGCTATCGCGGACCGATGCCAGCGACAATCGCCCGTTGGTCCTCGCTTGCCATCGCAATCACGACTTCGTGTCGCCCCAAGGCGCGATGTCATGCTACAGTGATTTGCAGTAGCGATGCGATTCGAAGCGAAATCTGGAGGACCAGATGACACGCGCGAAGGCAGAAAATGCAGTATTCTGGATGCTGGTAACGCTGCTGCTTGTTGCACCGTTTCTCATTTAGCGCGCCGGACGATTAATCGGACGCACGCGAAGGCCGCGAATTGCGGCCCGGCGCCAGTGCGCCGCCACCAACGCAGGCCATCGAGTGGGGACCTTCAACCCGCCGCCATTCGCCAGGCGCCGTCCCACAGAAGCTTAGCCGATACGACGAATTGCGTCGCATATGCCAGCCGATAGAATGGCTCGCGCGGCATCCGCCGGACCAGCCAGATACCGATCATCGTCGATACCCAGGCGACCGGCAGCAGCATCGCCGAGATCATCAGGCTCTCGCGTGTGAACTGGCCGAGCATGAGATAGGGCGGCACTTTCAACAGGTTCATCAGTGTGTAGAAAATGATCGTCGTGCCGGCGTAGACCTCGTTGGGCAGCCGCTGCGGCAGGATGTAGACGGCAAACGGCGGACCGCCGGCATGCGCGAAAAAGCTCGTGTAGGTCGATGTCGACCCCCAGAACAAGCCGCGGCCCCAACTCGGACCGGTCGCAACATGGCCGCCGCTCGGCCGCCGCCCGAACCAGTAATTCAGTGTGAACGAGAGACCGATGAGACCGACCAGCACGAGGATCATGGCGTCGGTCACGAACGAGGCGGTGGCCCAGCCGGCAGCCGTGCCGATGAATGCGGATGGAATGAGGATCCGCAGATTGGCCCAGTCATAGGTTTTGCGGTAGCTGATCACCCCGATCCAGTCTGTCGCGATCAGCAGCGGCAGAAGAATGGCCGCGGCCTGTACTGGCGGCACGAACAGCGCCATCAGCGGCACGCCCAGTGTACCAACGCCGATCAGGAAGCCCGATTTCGACATGCCGACAAGGAATGTTCCCACAAGGGCGGCGGCAATGAAGCCGGGATCGGTGATCATCGGTCTCGGTCGGCTCCGGCATCCGCGAGTGTGTACGGCCCCAGTGGCCAGGGGCCCAGTGGCCAGGGGCCCAGTGGCCAGGGGCCCAGTGGCCAGGGCCCCAGTGGCCAGGGCCCCCCAGTGGCCAGGGGCACAGAAGGGGCACAGTGGCGAGGGTTCCAGTGGCAAGCACACCGAATGTACACGCTCTCGACACATTGCGGCAGCTCATGACGACGCATCCGCCAGCCTCCAGCCACCTTCATACGTCCGAAGTGTGGACGGTCCGGTGTCGGACCTCGTAGTCTTCAAACAAGCACAATGCGAGTCCGGAGGAAGCATCATGAGCGCCAACAGCCGCTATCACGAGGTCTACGCAGCATGGCAGCGCGATCCGGAGGCATTCTGGGCCGAAGCAGCGCGCGACATATCCTGGTACAAGCCCTGGGACAAGGTATTCGACCCCTATATGGACGAGTATGGGCGCTGGTTCGCGGGAGCTGAATGCAACACGGCCTATAACTGCCTCGATCGCCACGTCGAGCGCGGGCGTGGCGGCCAGAAGGCGCTGATCTACGACAGCCCGGTCACCAGCACGACGAGGACCTACACCTACGCGGAGCTGTTGCATGAGGTGGCGACCTTTGCCGGCATCCTCCACGATCTTGGTATCCGCAAGGGCGATCGCGTCATCATCTACATGCCGATGGTACCGGAGGCGGCAATCGCCATGCTCGCCTGCGCCCGGATTGGTGCAATCCACTCCGTCGTTTTTGGTGGTTTCGCCGCACCTGAGCTTGCCACCCGCATCAATGATTCGAAGCCCGATGTCGTCGTCGCCGCCTCCTGTGGTATCGAGGCGGCCAGAGTGATCCCCTACAAACCGCTGCTGGATCACGCCATCGAGCTGTCGCAGCACAAGCCGAAGCACTGCGTTGTCCTGCAGCGGCCTCAGGCTGAGGCATCGATGGTTGCAGGGCGGGACCTCGATTGGGCCGATCTGGTAGCAGGGGCCAAGAAGGGCGGCCGCAAGGCCGGCTGCATCGCCGTCGCCGCCACCGACCCCCTTTACATCCTCTATACGTCCGGCACCACCGGCGCGCCGAAGGGCGTTGTCCGCGACAACGGCGGCCATATGGTTGCGCTCAAGTGGACGATGAAAAACATCTACGGCATCGAGCCCGGCGAGACATTCTGGGCTGCCTCCGACGTCGGTTGGGTCGTCGGCCACTCCTACATCGTTTATGCGCCCCTTCTGCATGGCGCGACCACGATCCTGTACGAGGGCAAACCGGTCGGAACGCCGGACGCTGGAGCATTCTGGCGGGTGATCGCCGAGCATCGCGTCTCCGCCATGTTCACGGCGCCGACGGCGTTCCGCGCCATCAAGGGGCAGGATCCGGAAGGAAAATTCATCAAGGACTACGATCTGCGGGCATTCCGCACCTTGTTTCTGGCTGGCGAGCGCGCCGATCCGGAGACCATCAAATGGGCAGAGGCACACCTGGGCGTGCCGGTCATCGACCATTGGTGGCAGACCGAGACGGGCTGGTCGATCTGCGCCAATCCCATCGGCCTGGGCGCGCTGCCCGTCAAGCACGGCTCGCCGACGGTGCCGATGCCGGGTTACGAGCTCGATGTTCTGGGCGAGAACGGAGAGCCGGTGAAGGCAGGAGAAACCGGCACGCTCGCGATCAAGCTGCCGTTGCCACCGTCGTGCCTGCCGACGTTGTGGAACGATGCCGAGCGCTTCCGGTCGAGCTATCTCAAAGAGTTCCGCGGCTACTATACGACTTCGGATGCCGGCTATCGCGACGAGGACGGATATGTCTACGTGATGGCTCGAACCGACGACGTCATTAACGTCGCCGGCCATCGCCTTTCGACCGGCCAGATGGAGGAGGTGGTCGCGCGGCACAAGGACGTCGCCGAATGCGCGGTGATAGGAGTTGCGGATCAGCTCAAGGGGCAGGTGCCGGCAGGCTTCGTGGTTCTGAGCGCCGGC
Organism: uncultured Alphaproteobacteria bacterium; assembly: GCA_963825625.1. Classification (GTDB taxonomy): domain Bacteria; phylum Pseudomonadota; class Alphaproteobacteria; order Rhizobiales; family Hyphomicrobiaceae; genus CAMDPA01. Next base: position 26,991 of record CAWGUF010000021.1, read on the forward strand.
GTCGATCGTCCGGCTTCAGAGATCGAGGCCGAGGTGACGAAGCTCGTGCGCGAGGAGATCGGCCCGATTGCAAGTCCGAAGAGCGTAATGGTCGTAAAGCGCCTGCCGAAAACGCGCTCGGGCAAAATTCTGCGGGGGACCATGCGCCAGATGGCCGATGGCGAGGACTGGAAGCAGCCAGCCACGATCGAGGACCCGGCCGCGCTCGATGAGATCGCGGCGGCGCTCAAGTCGCGCGATTGATGACAGACAAGATCGATTGCAATCGATTTATGCGCCCAAAACGAAACGACCGGGCACATGGCCCGGTCGCGTTTGCGCTCGAAGAACGTATATCAGTTGCACTCGGTCTTGCAGGTCTTGAACGGCCCAATGTACTGGCACTTCTGTACGCATACTGGCCGCCTCGGCGGCGGCGGTGCCGCACGCCGCAAGCGCCGTTCCCTGCGCAGACGGCGCCTGCGCTCAGCGTCGGTTTCGCGCCACTGCGGACGATCGTCAGCCCTGCTGCGTCGCGGCGGATCAGCCGCGCGAGGCGGATCGGCCCGGCGCTGAGGCGCGGCCCGGCGCTGCGAGTCTTGCCCGCGTTGAGGCGCGGCACGGCGCTGAGGCTCCGCCCTGCGTGGAGGCTCCGCCCTGCGCTGAGCAGGAGGTGGCGGGCTGGACCGGCGTGGTGGGCCAGTCCGCACCACGTCACAGGTGCGGTCGTGGTAATGCGCGCCGTTGACCGGATCAGGCGCCATTCCTGGCCCTGAATTGAAATGGCAACCGTGTACCTTGACGACCGGCGAGGCATTTTCAGTGGACAGATCCCCACCGGCCAACTGAGCGGGGCCTGCCACGGCAGCCACGGTGAAGCCCAGCATGGCCAGCGTCGTCCCGGCGACACCGGTGAATAATCTTCTCATGATGCTCTCCGCGGATTGGCGGGGCCCGAGCCATCGCTGATGGCTCGCGGCGTGGCGACTAGCGACAGACCCTTTCACAGGTCTTGATCGGACCGATGTACTGGCAGCGCTCGGTGCAGACCGGCCCGCGGTCACGGCGCCAGGATCCCTCACGATGACGGCGCGGTGGCGGCCCGCGGAAACGCGCCGGCGGTGGCGCCGCCTCCCGGCGGCAACGGCGGCCATGGTAGTGCCAGCCGGCACGGCCACGTTCCACACCTTGGTGGCAGCCGTGAATTGTCTCGACGAGATTGTTTGCAAGAGGTGCGGGCGGAGCGCTAGGCGCCGCCGGCAGAGCAACGGCCGCGGTAAGCATGGCACTGGCGGCCAGCCCGCACGCGGACGCAACGACTTTGGTAATCAACAACATCCAGATCCCCTCCTCATGTCGCGCTTCGGTAAGTACGATGAGGAGATTACGGATTTTTACATGAATGGCTAATGAATTGCGCTAACCGATAACTGCAATTCCAAATCGGAGAAGCCATGCCGGAAGTCGTTGGCTATTCCGCTGCTTGTGATGGCGGTCGGCCGGCTGCCTCGGCGTCCGCCTCCAAAGCCTTCAGTTCGTCGAGGTTCGGCATTGCAACGGAATTGAAACCGCAGTCGACGAAATGGACTTCACCCGTCACTGCACCCGACAAATCGGAGAGCAGGTAGAGGGCTGAGCCGCCAACCTCATCCAATGTCGGCGTGCGCTTCAGCGGTGCGTGGTCTTTCTGATAATTGAAGATCACGCGTGCATCCGAAATCCCCGCGCCCGCGAGCGTTCGCATCGGTCCGGCGGACAGGGCATTGACGCGAACGCCGCGCGGGCCAAGATCCGCAGCCAGATAGCGGACGGACGCTTCCAGCGCAGCCTTCGCAACGCCCATCACGTTGTAGGACGGCACCCAGCGTGTCGCGCCGCCGTAGGTCAGTGTCAGCAGCGAGCCGCCGTTCGGCATCAGGTCTGCGCTGCGCTTGGCAATCTCGGTGAAGGAGAAGCACGAGATGACCATCGTGTTCACGAAGTTTTCGCGCGTGGTGTCGGCATAGCGGCCAGACAGTTCGCGCCGGTCCGAAAATGCGAGAGCGTGCACCACGAAGTCCAGTCCGCCCCACGACTTTTCGATTTCATTGAAGGTCGCATCGACCGAGGCGAGATCGGTGACGTCACACGACGTGATGATGTCGGCGCCCACGGACTTCGCGAGTGGAATTGCACGCCGCCCGAAGGCATCGCCTTGATAGGTGAATGCCAGCTTCGCGCCCTGTCCTGCCAGGACACGTGCGATCCCCCACGCTATCGAGCGCTCGTTGGCAACGCCCATGACGAGGCCGCGCTTGCCGGCCATCAGCGGTCCCGGTTTGGCAATATCGATCGCGCTCATTTCAACTCCTGACGTCCCTTGCGGGCGGCACATGCCGACGTCGAACCAACCAGTACCATGTCTTAGCAGTCGCATACAGTTGTGCCCAGCGGGACTGAGGGTTGCGTCCCGCCGCGCTCAATCGCAAACCCAATTAACCATCGTAGCGGCGCAGAACGAGAGTGGCATTCGTCCCGCCGAACCCAAAGCTGTTCGACATGACACAGTTAAGCGAGGCATCGTCTTTACGAGCTCTGACGATCGGAATGTCCTCGAAAGCCGGGTCGATCTCGTCGATATTGGCGCTTTCGCAGATGAAGCCGTTATTCATCATCAGAAGCGAAAAAATTGTCTCCTGGACGCCAATTGCACCCAGCGAATGCCCTGTCAGCGACTTTGTGGCCGCGATCGGCGGAATATCTTTTCCAAACACCTCGCGAATGGCATCGATCTCGCGCTGGTCGCCGACCGGAGTGGATGTCGCATGCGGATTGATGTAGTCGATCCGGCCGACACCCTTGCCGTCGAGGCCCTTCATCGCTTGCTTCATGCAGCGAGCAGCGCCTTCGCCGGAGGGGGCCACCATATCGAAGCCGTCGGAGGTCGCGCCATATCCGACGATTTCGCCGTAGATCTTTGCGCCACGCGCCTTGGCCCGCTCAAGCTCCTCCAGCACCACGACCCCAGCCCCGCCGGCGATGACGAAGCCGTCCCGGTCCTTGTCGTAGGCACGGCTGGCCTTGGCCGGCGTGTCGTTGAAGCGCGATGACATCGCGCCCATTGCGTCGAACAGCACCGACAGCGTCCAGTCGAGTTCTTCGCAGCCGCCTGCAAACATCACGTCCTGCTTGCCCCACTGGATCATTTCCGCGGCATTGCCGATGCAGTGGGCGGACGTCGCGCAAGCCGACGATATCGAGTAATTGACGCCGTGGATCTTGAAGCTGGTCGCCAGCACCGCAGACGGTCCCGAGCACATCGCCTTGGGCACCTCGAACGGGCCCACTTTCTTGGGATCCTTTTGGCGCGTGGTATCGGCGGCAGCGACGATCGCACGCGTCGATGGCCCTCCCTGCCCCATCACCACGCCAGTTCGTTCGTTGGTGATGTCGGTATCCTCCAGGCCGGAATCGCGGATCGCCTGATCCATCGCGATATAGTTCCAGCCCACACCCATCTCCATGAATCGCTTCGGCTTTCGTGGCACCTGCTCCTGCCACTCGAACGAAGGCGCGCCGTGCACGCGGCAGCGAAAGCCGAGTTCGGCATATTGGCTGGCAGGTACGATGCCCGACCGCCCCTCTCGCAATGCCGCCAGCACCTCCTGGGTGCTGTTGCCGATGCTGGAGACGATCCCCATGCCGGTGACGACGACGCGTCTCATGATTCTGGTCCCCTTCCCAACCCGCCCGCAGGGCTGGCATCCAGGCTCCGGTTGCAAGCCCCGCCGGCCTGGGTGGCCGTCCGACAGTCCGCAGCGCATTGCGTGACAATGGCGCTTTGGTATGGCGCCAATGCGCTGCGGCCAAGGCATCTCTGGGCTGCATGACAGTGTGCCACACCAGGAGCCTCAGGTGTTAATGCCGTTTTGCGCCAGAAACAAGCGAGCCAACGCGTCGCTGGTGCGGCGCTTGTTGAAGAGTGCCGGCTTCCGGCACGCTCCGCCGGTACAGGCAAACTGCTGACAGCGCACGGGATTCGGGCTCAGTCGGCTTTGGTCGGATCATGATCGGAGCCATCGAACAGCCCGACTCGAAGATCGCTGGCGGTGTAGATGACCTGGCCGTCGGCCTTCATAACCCCGTCGGCGATCCCGAGCTTGAGCTTGCGCAGGATGACGCGTTTCAGATCCACCACGTATTCGATGTGTTTGATCGTCGGCACCACCATGCCGGTGAATTTGACCTCGCCCACGCCCAGGGCCCGGCCGCGACCGGGAGCGCCCAGCCAGCCGAGAAAAAATCCGGTCAGCTGCCAAAGTGCATCCAGCCCCAGGCAGCCGGGCATCACCGGGTCGCCTTTGAAGTGGCAGGCAAAGAACCAGTCGCAGACTGGATTGCCCGCAACCGCCAGTTCGGCTCGGATCTGCCCCTTGCCGTGTTCACCCCCGCTCTCGCTGATCAATGCGATCCGTTCGAACATCAGCATAGGCGGCAACGGCAATTGCGCATTGCCGGGACCGAACAGCTCGCCCCGTCCGCAGGCGAGGAGGTCCTCGAATTCGTAGCTGGAGCGCCGCTCAGCCATCGCCTCTCCCAGTACTGCTAGGCATATTCAACAAAGCCGTCAGGCATGATTGCCCGCCGCGCTGCTTGACACTGTCGTGCGTTGCGCGCGGACTATGACGCGTCGATCCCTTGCTGTCGAGTCGGGCAAACTCCATGGCACCTGCACGGTGGTATTGTGGTGCCGGTGGCGGGCGTGCCCGGCTGGGTCGGGGGGCCGTGCGGAGTATCGCGAAATCAGGCTCGTCACCTTCGCTGGTCCTGCAATGATCTGCTACTCTTCCATTGTATCGACGTGCGATTAAGTCTAGGAAATGAAACTGTTTGCCGCTAGGCACCGGCAGGCCGTCGGGAGCGGGGGGAAGCGGTGGGGAGGCGCTGATGCGCATCGAGGCTCGAAGGCTCGTCAAGCGTTGGCGGCGAGGCAGGTGGCCGTTGGCCCGCGTCCGCCACATTGCTGGCCAGCGGATCGCGAGTGGCGGCTCATCCCGCTGGCTGGGGCGAAGCCTGAGCCCGCCCAAAACCTATGGCCGCATCGGCAATCTCGAGGTTCGGCTTGCGCGGACACGCGCCGACGTGAAGCTGGCGCAGCGCTTGCGCTACGACGTCTTCTACGGCGAAATGTCGGCCACCCCTACGCTGACCGCCAGGATGCGACGCCGCGACGAGGATCGCTATGATGCCGTCTGCGACCATCTGCTCGTGTTCGACACGGCACCGGCGCCCGATGCAGGCGCCGCCTGGCACACCGGGCTCAGGCGCAATCGAGTGATCGGCACCTACCGTGTGCTGCGCCAGGAAGTCGCCGAGCGAACCCTCGGGTTCTACACCCAGGGCGAATACGACATCGCGCCGCTGATTGCCGCCCGCTCGCCGCGCTACCGCTTCATGGAGCTGGGTCGCAGTTGCGTCCTGAAGCCCTATCGCAACAAGCGTACTGTCGAATTGCTCTGGCACGGCCTTTGGACTTACGTGCGTGAGCACAAGGTCGACGTCATGATCGGGTGTGCCAGCTTCGAGGGCACCAACCCGTCCGAGCACGCGATGGCGCTGTCATTCCTCTATCATCATGCGCTGGCCTCGCCCGACTGGATGGTGCGGGCGCACGATCACCTGCACGTGCCGATGAACTGCATCCCGAAGGACAGCATCGACAGCCGCGCCGCCCTGCGCGAGCTGCCTCCGCTGATAAAGGGATATCTCAGGCTTGGTGCCATGATCGGTGATGGCGCGGTGATCGACCATCAGTTCGGCACCACAGACGTCCTCATCATCCTGCCGGTGGAGAAGATCGACCCCCGCTACTTCGGCCACTTCGGCGCCCCCGACGAGCAAGGCAGCCGGGTGGCGGTAGGGCGGAAGAAATCGTAGGCAGAAATCGCAGCCACGCCGTCACGTCATTTCCGTCACGATATTCGACGCGCGCTCATCTCTCGAGCGTTCCCGGATCGTCGCCTCCGCTTATCCCGGGTCCAGCCAGTCCTCGTGCACGTCGACGGCTAGCGTGTCGTTGCCACCGCTGCCGAACACGTCCGCGACACGGAACACGACGGTGCACAGCGGCTGGTAGACGCCGCGATGATCCAGCGGATTGACGATCGCGCCGTGCAGCGCGCTGACGACGCCTGTCTTGCCCCACACGAACGTCGGCGTTCTGGGATTGCCGGTCGGGTTGGCGCGCTTCACCCGTACGCGGTCGCCGATACGATAGCGGTGTGCTTCTTCTGCCGAGCTCATGGTCATGCCCCACCTTGAGCCTGGCGCTCGGCAAGCTCCGCCGGTGTGAGCGCGCGTGCAGTCCCGACCATGCTCTCGATCGTCACCAGCCGCGCCAGCTCCTCCTCGCTCCAGCCATCGGTGCCGTCCGGACGATTGGGCAGCACCATCCAGCGGATGTCGCTCGTGCTGTCATGCACGCGCACCTCCACGTCGTCGGGCAGCGCCAGCCCGAAACGATTGGTGAGCGTGCCGCGTGGATCGCGCACTATGCGGTCGCGATAGCTTTCTTCGCGGTACCACCACGGCGGATCGCCCAACAGGTCGAGCGGATAGCACGAGCACAGCGTACACACGACGACGTTGTGCCGTGTCGGCGTGTTCTCCGCCACCCCCAGCTTGCCGAGCCGGCCCGGTGGGATGTTCAGAACCCGCACAGCCTCGCGGCCCTTAGTCAGCAGCTCCTGCTTGAAGGCGGGATCGACCCACGCCCGCGCCACGATCCTCGCTCCGTTCCAGGCGCCGCGGCCCGCGATCAGCTCGCGCTGGCGCTCGATCTGCGCCTCCGTAAGAAGTCCCTTGTCGACCAGCGCGCGCAACACCACGTCGAGCAGACGGCGATACTTTGCCAAGTCGTTTTCCAGCCGTGCGATGCGCTCTACCAGCGTGCCATCGTGTGGTGGCTTGGCGATACGGAAGAAGTCGTCATAATCGCCGCGTTCCTTGCGCGTGTCGTCGATGACGAAGTCGTGCCCGGCGGCGTTGACATTGGCAAGGCCGATGTCGCGGATATAGGCGTCGAGCCCGTCCTCCAGCGCGCGGATGCGGCCCTCGATGTCATCGGCGCTAAGGCCGCTGCCGGTCTGCGTGCCCGGCACCTCCGCCGCCGTGCTCATCAGATCGTACAGCGTGATGATGCCGCGCCGGTGCAGCCGCAGGATGCGCGGCTCCAGCCGTTTGGTGCGCCAGTACTCCAGATCGGCCTCAACGGCTTCGACGTGGCCCTCGTGGTCATGCATGTGGTGGTGAGGTGCAGAGGTGCTGTCGCTCATGGCTTCACTCGGCGGCTCGGGTGCTGTGATGACTTCAGGCGGCGATCGTCCCTGCAAGCCGCCACCGGAGTCAAGATGGCCGGTCAACGCCGCATGAGTTGGCCGGCGTCACATCCGGCCTTCGCTGACCAGCGCGATGGCCGTATCGACTTGACCGAGCGCAGCTTTCAGTGCGGCAGTCCGGCGCCGGTCGAGCCGGCCAACCTCGATCCGCGGCGACGGCGGCACACCGGTCTCGATGTCGCGCAACTGCTGAGCAAGCATCGCATCCAGGATGGTGCGATGCGCCTCGATCACCGCCTCGATGTCGCCCGGGGAGGCGATACCCTTCGCCGCCACACCAGCCAGCCGGTCCGGCGTCGACCGCGCGGTGATGCCGTGCCGGATCGCCAGCACGCGCGCCGATGAAAAGACTGGCATCAGGCCGCCCTTCTTGACGTCGATGCGGCCCTTTTCGTCGGTCCTCAATCTGCCGAACATCGTCAGCGCCGGCGTCTTCTGTCTGGCGACCTCGGTCAGCGCCATCAGGAAATCGCGCGCGTGCGCCGCATCTGCCAGCGCGTCCTCCCGCACCGATTCGCCAAGCACCAGATCGCCATGCACCGCAACGGCATCGAAGAAGATGTCGACGCTGAGCAGATCCTGCGGCCGTTGCCGGGTGAGCCAGCCCGCAACCGTCTTGCGCCAATCTGCCAGGCTCATCCGCCACGCCCGGTTCTGCGCCATTACGCCGCCGTTGCAGTAGGGAATGCCGGCCGCATCCAGCGTCGCACACAGGCGCTTGCCGAGCTCCTCGAAATAGCGGTCGATGTCGCTGCCGTCCTCGCCTTGCGCATAGACGATCGCGTTGTCCTGATCGGCAGACAGCAGGCTTTCCCCGCGACCGCCCGAGCCGAGCACCAGCACGGCGTAGGGGACCGGCGGTGCGCCGCGCCCTTCCGCAGCCATCGCGGCTTCTGCCAACTCCGCCGCACGCCGCGTCATGTGCTGCAGCTCCGCGCTGATGACGGCGGCCACGCTGCGCGCATCGACCTCCTCGGCCACCAGTTGCGACGCCATCGGCGCCAGCTTCGACCACGCGGCAGCGAGCGCGTCCTGGTCGGCCGCCATTTCGATGTCGTCGCCCAGCACCAGCGCCGATGTCGAGCGATGGCGCAACAGGTTGCGCGTCGTCACTGCACCGACCACCTCGCCAGTCGCATCGACCACACCCAGATGTCGGATCCCGAGCCGCTCCATCCGCCCGATGGCACGATAGACAAAATCCGTATCGCGCACGCTCTGAAGCGGGCCCTTGGCAATGCCGCCGAGCTGCGTCTCGAGCGCGCTGGGTCCCGCTGCAATCGCCCGCAGGATGTCGCGCTCGGTCACGATGCCGACGCTGCCGTCGGCCAGACGCACGAACGTGCTGCTCGTCTTGCGCTCCAGCAGCAGGCGCACGCCGTCGGCCAGCGTCGCCTCCGCAGCTGCGAAGATCGCCGGTGCGCTCATCACGTCGGATATGCGATGTCGGTAGGGAAAGCTGTCGATTTGCGAACGCGGCCGTATCGGTGCCTCGGCCTCGGCACCTTTCGGTAACTCGCCCGCCGCGCGCGCCTCAGCTTCCGCCAGCCGTTTGCTCGCCGCCTCTGCTTCCGCCAGCGTGCGGATGTTCTTCTGCCTGAGCAGCGGCACCAGGGCGATGAACACCTCTGCCGTGGCGATTGCATCCCCGCGTGCCGAGTGCCGGCCTTTGATCTGCACGCCGAGCCAGGCAGCCAGTCGGTCGAGGTCGTATTGCGCCAGCTCCGGCGCAGCCAGCCGTGCCAGCAGCCGAACGTCCAGGGCATGCGGCATTCTGAACGGCAGGCTAGCGGATCGATGCTCGCGCGCCAGTATGCCCAGATCGAACCCGATCGTATGCCCGATCACCACCGCTCCATCGATGTAGGCGCCGAGTTGCGGCGCCACGTCCTTGAATGTCGGCGCCGCTGCAACGGCCGCGTCGGTGATGCCGTGAATGTCGCTGGAGCCGGGCGGAATCGGCACTTCGGGATTGACCAGCACATCGAGCGGGTCGACCTCGCAGAGGCGCCCGGCAATGATGCGAACAGCGCCCACCTGCACGATTCGCGCCGTGCGCTGATCGAGCCCCGTCGTCTCTGTGTCGAGCACGACCGCGTCGATCGCGCTCAGTGGTGTGGACGGACTTATAGTCATATTTACGTCTTGCCCCCGCCAGCCAATGCTCCGATCCATCGACCGCGGAACAATAGCACCTCGCAAGCAGCCGCAATTGATCTCGGCTAACGAGATGCGGCGCCAGGTTCAGGCGAGGAGTTCCTGCCGACCGGTACGCCGCCAATGCGCCCGGATGCAGCGTCACGCCATCGAATTCCAGCGCCTCCGCGCCCTCGGTCTTCAGCGGCCGGAACAACGTGCCCAGCCCGTCGAAAAGGGCATTGGCTGCTGCCAGCTCAGTCGCGCCCTGGAACACGGCGCTGGCCACGGCCTTGACCTGCCCCGCTTCCGCCCGACGGTGACAGACCAGTACGTTGAGCACGCCGGGCTGGTCGATATCGCGGTCCAGCGCTCTCAGTCTGCCTGCCCGCATCGTCGCCCGCCGGTAGAAGGAAACGTTCTTCAGGATTTCGTCCAGTTGCTCCGGCCGGTAATCCAGCACCGTGAGATCCGCGCTTTCGTCGATGGCTGTCATGATCCTGTTCGGAATCGGGCACTGCAATTGCGCATCCACCTCGCCCCGTTTCAGCGCCTCCCCGCCGTCGACGAACGACAGGTAGACCGGCTCGATCTCGTCGAATGAGCGTCCCAGCGCCCGGTAGAAGGTGCGGGCATGCTGCGTCATGCCGCTCCTCTCCAGCCCGACCGAAACGCGTTTGCCCTTGAGGTCGTCGAATGTCTTGAGGCCGGAGGATTTCAACGCGATGAAGAACAGCGGCCCGGCGTTCATCGGCGCCACCATCGCGATATCGATCGGCTTTGCAAATGGCGCCTCGCCCCGTTTTGCCCGACCGATCCAGTTGGCCGCCATGAAGCCGAACTCGATCTCGCCCGCTTCCAGGCGGTTGGCGTTGTCGATGCTGGCGCCGGGACTGGCCAGCACCTCGATTGGTTCCGTCACGCCGTGCCGGGGCAGCACGGTGGCCAGTGCCTCGCCTTGGGTGATGAATGTGCTGACGGGCTCCGCCGTTCCGATCCGCATGACTGTTCCTCGATTTCACGTTGGCTGCCATTCCGAGGCTATTGGCAATCGGCGGGCATGGCTAGCAAAGTTGCCAGAGACAAAGGCGCCAAAGACCGTAACAGCTTTGCAGACCGCATCGCCTCACCCCGGGCGGAACCTCGGTGCTTGTCGTTGCCGCCCCGCGCTTGGTGGCGGATTGGCCCTCGGCGCCGGCAGGATCGACGGCAAGATACCAAAGATCAGGGTTGCCGAACCGGTGACAGCGATGGTCCAGATGAACGGTGTCGTCGTGCCGTCGGCAAGTATTCCGAACGCTTGTACGGCAAGTCCGCCGAGCATCATCTGCGCGAACACGCCCAGGCCGGATGCCGTGCCCGCGTGCTGTGGAGCCAGCGCGATTGCCGCCGCCTGCCCCGACGGCATCGAGATGCCTTGCGCCATGCTGATCGTAAAGCCGGGCAGGCATAGTGACAGTGGTGTGATGTAGCCGTGGTAGAGAACGGCCGACTGCACAGCGACCGTAAGCGCGGCTATCAGCGAGCCTGCCAGCACCATCCTGTCGCGGGCAACCCTGTGGCCGATCCGCGTGGTGATGAAGTTGCCTGCCAGGAAGCCGAACGGGAAGACCAGAAAGTAGAGGCCGAATTCCGTGGCCGGTCGCTGCAGAACCTCCTTCATGAACATCGAGGCGGCGGCGGCCGTGACCAGGAACGAGGCGCTGTTGAATCCGGTCTGCAGGATGTAGGCGTTGAAGCGCAACTGCGTGACGAGCGCGGCATAGGATCGAAAGACGCTGACTTGAGGCCCGCTTCGTGCTTGTGGCGTGTGGGTCTCGTGGATGACGAGCACCGCCGCGATCATGATGATCGCCCCGCAGACGTAGGCGAACACGAACAGCATCCGCCATCCAAGCGTATCGATCAGGATGCCGCCCACGAGCGGCGCCAGCATCGGCCCCATGGTGTAGAACATCGTGAGGTAGGCGATGGCTTTGACGAGGTGTTGCTGGCCATAGGCGTCGCGCGCGATGGTCCGCACCAGCGTTGTCCCGCAGCCGGCGCCGATGGCCTGGATGAAGCGGCCAGCCACAAGCAGCCCGAGCGAATCCGCCATCGTCGAGATCACCGAGCCGATCAGGAACAGGAACAGTCCGGATAACAGCACGGGGCGTCGACCATAACGATCCGCCAGCGAGCCGTAGACCAGCGTGGAGCAATTCCCATCGTGAACAGCGAGATGGCGAACGCCAGTTGCGCCTCCGCGTCGGTCAGGCCGAGTTCGGCCTTGATGACCGGGATCGCGGGAAAGAACAAATGAATTGCAAACGGTGCGATCAGCGAGATCGAAGCCAGCGTGATTGCGAACGAGACTGGCGGCAGGCTTGTCATTGCGGTCCTTTGTTCCGACTCGTGAAAGTGTCGCCCGCCGCTCAGCAAGGCAAGGGCTTTTTCTCAGGACCGCCGCCGGCCCGCCGCCGTGTCCCTGGTCGCGTACACGATGATGCCGGCCACCAGGCACGCCGCCGCACACAGTGCCGACGAGGCCAGGAAGGGCATCAAGGTTCCATCTGCCGCGAGGCCGTAAAGCTGCGCCGCCAATCCGCCTGTCAGCATCTGCACACATACCCCGATTCCGGCCGCCGTACCGGCATGATTGGGCGCGGTCGCGATGGCGCCGGACTGGCTTGATGGCAAGGCGATGCCTTGGGCCAGCGTGATGAAGAAGCCGGGCAGGCAAAGTGACAGCGGTGTGACGATTCCGGCGAGCAGGATGCTGATCTGCACGGCGACGGTGGCTGCCAGCATGATGGCGCCGCTCAGCACCATGGTCTCGATGCTGATCCGCCCGCCGATACGGGCCGAGATGAAAGTGCCGAGCATGAAGCCGAGCGGGAACGGTGCGAAGTACAAGCCGAACTCGGTCGCTGGCCGCTGCAGCTGCTCCTTCATGATGAAGGATGCAGCGGTGGCTGTAATGAAGAACACGCCTGTGCTTAGGCCCGTCTGCAGGACAAACGCGTTGAAGCGCAGTCGCGAGAACAGATCGGCGTAGACGGCCAGTGTACGCGGCCGCGGCATCGCAACGGAGATTTGTGGTCTGGTCTCTGGTATGGCGACGGCCGCCGCCATAAGGATCGCCGCGCCGGCTGCGATGGCGAAACCGAACAGCATGCGCCAGCCATAGATGTCGACCAGCACTCCCCCGATCATGGGTGCCACTGTCGGTCCCAGCGTATAGAACATCGTGATGTAGGAGATCACC
>CAWGUF010000022.1:0-32777 GCA_963825625.1 uncultured Alphaproteobacteria bacterium
CAGCAAGGTGCTGTCGCACACATCGCTGTCTGTGCTCGTGATCCGTTGACTTGACGTCCAGAGGTACGACTAGCTTGCACGTCCGCGATCTCTCGGCGACCCAGCAAGTTTCCCTCAGAACGCCGGCCTAGCCAAAGAAACACGCCACAAACTATTGTCCCCGCTCAAGCTGGCCGCTATTGGCCTCAGTGAAAAAGAGACAGATGCGTATCGGTAGTAGGCCGGTCATCCTAACGGCACGTGGTCGCGCTGAGCCAATGTTGCGGCGCACACCGTGAGATGCGCTTCAATATGCTCAGTGCAACGCACACGAGCACTGAGCCTAGTTGTTGTAAAACTCACAATCTGCTGACCGCGCGCCGACCGACGCGGTAGGGCCGAAAGCAGTCGCCACACACAAATCCGCCTCTCTCGTGATGCACTGCAGCGATTTTCGCGGCAACGATCATCAAGCCGAGGTGCGGGGAAAGCACATGTCCTCCGATGATCTGCGTCTGGCCTATGGCGCTTTTGGCCCCAAGCCGAAGTCCGGGCGACGGTCGGTCTCGTGGGCATTGCTGCCATGCCCCGGAACGCAAGATTGGGCCCGGCTCGTGCCGTCTGGTCAATGACCGAGCCCTCCGCATGGCTACGATCGGACCGACATGCCTGCGGCAGGCAAGGGGCGATCTGCCCCTTGCGATCCCGACCAGGGCGCTGCCCTGGACCCGTTTTTATTGGATCGTCATGGCCGCCTGGTCCCGACCCTCGGCTGCGTCTCGGCCCGGCCGGGGCTGGGTGCGACCGGCGCGCCCTTCACTCTCCTGTCACGATCGGGCTGCATCGTGGAACAGGCTGCGGCCTGCCCGACACCGGCCTGCGGCGATGGCGCAGGCTGGGGACGGTTGCGTTCGCGGCCGATCCACCTTATCTCCCGTGTGGTACATTGCGGGCCGCGGGTGGTCCGCTTTCCACACATCAACGCCGCAGGGAGCCGGCCTCAACGGGGCAGGTGAGGCGGCAACATCGCGACAGGACGTGAATGCGAGTTATAAAAGGACAGAATTTCAACGATCGTCTGGCCGAGGCCGCGAAGGCTCGTCAGGCGCTGCTGGAGAAGTACAAGGCCCGCCCTGACGAGAACGACCCTGAGGTCGTCAAGCTGCGGGCAGAGCAAAAGGCGCGCGCGGAGGCAAAGGCCAAGCGCGACGCCGAGAAGGCGGAGCAGCGGCGCAAGGACGGCGAGGAGCGCGCGACGCGCATGGCGACCGAGAAAGCCGCGCGAGAGGCAGCGGAACGCCGTGCTGCGATCGAAGCGGTGATCCGCGGCGAGGAAGCGGCCGCCGTGCAGAAAGCCAAGCGCGACGCCCGGTATGCGGCCCGCAAGGCGCGCAAATCCAGCACCCGGTAATCCGGGACTGTCAAAGCCGCCACAGGCAGGATAGCTTTTGCGCGTCAGCACAACGCGCAAAGGAGTGATTTGATGCGTCCGATTACACGGCAAGGCGGCAACGCCATCAACGCACGCGTCGTCATGCACGGCGGGATCGCTTATCTGTCCGGCCTGGTCGCGGACGACAAGTCGGCCGGCATCCAGGACCAGACCCGGCAGATACTGGCAAAGATCGACAAGCATCTGGCCGACGCGGGGACCAACAAATCCCGGCTGCTTTCGGCGCTCGTGTGGCTCAACAACATGACGAACAAGGACGCCATGAACGAGGTGTGGTCGGCGTGGATCGATCTCGACAACCCGCCGGTGCGCGCCTGCGTCGGTGCCGATCTCAGCTCGGCCGACACCCTGATCGAGATCATGGTGACTGCGGCGGTGGATTAGGTGGTTTTGGTTGCGCGCTGCGACACGCCTGCGCGGAGCCGTTGGTCTTCAGGGCGGCAACATTGCAGTCCTCATCGGGGCTGCTCTCGGCGCTTGGCCAATGCCACAGCCACGATCGCGACACATGCAGCTGCATTGCCAAGGAAAATGAACGTCATGAGGAGATCACCCAGACAAATGATCGCGTAAGCCGCCGTGATCAGGTGTGAAAAAAGGAAGAACGTCCAGGTCGCGCATGAGATGGCACTGGCCCCGTTGCGATCGCGTGCGGCCCTGACGATCTGCGGAATGTACGAGAAGATGCGCAGGGCATTGACAAGGGCGAAGGTCGCCAGCACGCCTGCCTGCAGCCCCCGGTGTTGCATCTTGAAGTAGGCGCGCACCTCCACGCCCGCAACTGCAATGGCGCGGTGGAGAGCGTCGGCGGTTCCTGCAGCCGACATCAACATCCACTGCGTGGTGCCTGCGGTCGCCGGCGTTGCCATCACTACGGCAAATAACATCAGCATGAGCGCCAACGATCCAGAACGGCTCTCAGCCGCTTCCAGCCTGTGTGCACATGCCAATACCAACACGACGGTGAGACACACCATCGTCCCAACTACGCGTGGCCCGGCTGCAATGGCAGGAAGCATCGTGAATGCGGATGCTGCCAGAAACCGCCAAAGCGCACGCAACTGACATGCACTAGCACGAGGGTGGCAAGTCGCTATGGCCGAGGATTGATATTCGCTGGAGGGCTCCTCGACGCCACGCCCACGACGGCAACCACGCATCAACGTTTTCATCGAGGTGATCCCTTGCTCGCCCATTCTGGAAGCGGACCAGCCGCCTTCTGATGGATTCGTCGCAAAGATCAGCTCAAAGGTTCCCGGCCCGACCGGAAATCCATTCGTGCGAAAACGATCCGGCATGATCGCTTACAGCCCGCCTGGGGCCTGGCTCTGATGGCGCGTTCCGACACCCCTGCGGGGAGCCGGCCGGAGTCTCGCTGGCGCGCTGCGACACGCCTGTGGCGCGCCGGCCGGAGTCTCGCTGGCGCGCTGCGACACGCCTGCGGCGCGCCGGCCGGAGTCTCGCTGGCGCGCTGCGACACGCCTGCGGCGCGCCGGCCGGAGTCTCGCTGGCGCGCTGCGACACGCCTGCGGCGCGCCGGCCGGAGTCTCGCTGGCGCGCTGCGACACGCCTGCGGCGCGCCGGCCGCAGCGCGTGTGGTTGAATTCGGCTAGCTCTTATTGTCGCCCAGCGCCGGATAGAGCGAGACGTAGCCGACCTTGGCCCGGTGCTCGGCGCTGGCGTTGGCCTTCTCCGGCGTCATCGGCGTGAAGCCGTGGCCATGGATGATGCGCGACATGAAGGTCATGCGCGCGGTGATGGCGGTGGCGTCGTGCACCGCCTTCTCGTCCCAGCCGGCGGACTGCATCGCGTCGACATCGGCTTGGCCCACCTCCGTCGGCGTCAATGTCAGCTTCCTTACGAACCGCATCACGGGCTTGAGCTTATCATCGACTGGCGCACCGTCGACATCGGTGAGCAGCTGGTCGGTGAGCCCCGGGGCCGTGCCGCGCGCCTCGGCGCAGGCGGTATGGGCGACATAGGCATAGCGGCAGCCGATGAGACCAGCCACGAAGGCCTGCATCAACTCCCGCTCGCCCGGACTGAACGGCGAGGGACCGTTGATCAGCATCTCGCCCATCTCGGCCCAATGGCGGTAGATCTCAGGATAGGCGGAGAACACGGCGCCGGGACCGGCATCGGCGGCATGGGACTTAAGGAATGGCATGGGTCGCTCCCGTGATGACGGCGCGCAGACGTGGCGCGGATACGGCTTCGGCGGCTCTCAGCTCTTGTCGAACCGGGTCGCAGTCATGTGGCCAAGGGCCCCCACCATCCTGCGGTAGTTGGCATTGCCCCAGTCGTGCGCGGCAATCGCCGCCGCATCGGCATCGCCGGTCGGCGCGGTCTCCACAGGAAACAGATCGTGGTGCAGCTTGCCGCGCAACAGCATGGCCGAGCAGGTCTGTCCGGTGGCGAGCAGATGCTCGTTGGGCTTCACGTGGGCGGGAATGTAGTTCATGCAAAATCCGATACGGCGGTCATCGTTGTTGTTGCCGCCGGAGCCGTGCACGGTGCAGGTGTGGTGCAGCGAGACCTCGCCGGGGGACAACGGCATCTCCACGGTTGCGGATGGGTCGAAGTCGAGCTGCACGGTCTGTCCGCTGGAGAGCAGGTTGTTTTCCTCCGGCTTCAGATCCGAGGGAAGCTGGCCGTGCTTCTGGCTGCCGGGGAGCACACGCATGCAGCCTGCCTTGGACGACGCCTCCGACAGCGCCAGCCACACGGTGACCTGCTCGAGCGGCTCCAAGCCGAAATATGTCGAGTCCTGGTGCCAACTGACAAAGCCGGGCGAGTGCGCCTCCTTGATCCAGCTCGTCCAGTGATACACCATGATGTCGGGTCCGATCAGATCCTCCACCACGTCCAGGACTTCGGGCCGGGTCAGGATTTCGTAGGCCCATGAAAAGAGCAGATAGGTGCGCGCGCGCTGCTGGCCGGTCAGCGGCTTGCCTTGTCCGGACTCGAACGCCTCCAGCTTGGCGCGATAGGCTTTCGCCTCTTGCGCACTCATCACGCGGACCGGCGACAGATAGCCATTGTCGCGGTAAAACTGGATCTGCTGCTGGCTCAGCCGCTTTGGTGTCGTCATTCGATTTGGGGCCTCTCGACGTCTTGCATGGCAGCGCATAGCGTAGTCCAGACATGAGCCGTCTTCAATTATTGGCTTTTGGGCCCCTCTAACAGTAGGCTCGCCTGAAACCCGGTCTCATCGGAACGAAGCAAGGGGCACCACCACATGGCAGCCGCAGGCAACCGCACGAACAACCAATTCGATTTTGTCATCATCGGCGCTGGATCGGCCGGCTGCGTCTTGGCCAATCGCCTCTCGGCTGACCCGGACGTGCGGGTCGCGGTGCTGGAAGCCGGGGGCAAGGATAGCGATCCGCTGATCCATATCCCTCTCGGCATGGGCAAGATGCACAAGCATCGTCTGCACGATTGGGGATATGACAGCGAGCCGGAACCGCATCTGGCAGGCCGCCGCATCAGGGCGCTGCGCGGCAAAGTGCTGGGTGGATCGTCGGCGGTCAACGTGATGGCCTATACGCGCGGGCATCCGGGGGACTATGACCGCTGGGCGAAAGACGGCGCCGCCGGCTGGTCGTTCGACGAGGTGCTGCCGTACTTCCGCCGCGCGGAGAGCTGGGAGGGGGGCGCCAGCGATATCAGGGGCGGGTCCGGGCCAATCGGCACTCAGTATGCGCGCACCGACGATCCGCTCTACGATGCCTGGCTGGAGGCGGCACGCGAGGCCGGATGGCCGGTAACCTCCGACTACAATGGGCCCGACCCGGTCGGCTTCGGACGCAGCCAGTACACGATCAAGGGTGGCAAGCGCTGCTCGGCTGCCGTCGGCTATCTGCGACCTGCGATGGGGCGCAAAAACCTCACCGTACTGACCAAGGCGGCGACAACACGCATCATCATGGACGGCAAGCGGGCGGTCGGCGTCGAGTTCACCAGGGGCGGACGCACCGAGACAGCAATGGCCGCGCGCGAGGTGATCCTGTCCGCCGGCGCATTCAACAGTCCCCAGATCCTGATGCTGTCCGGCATCGGGCCAGCCGACCATCTGAAGGACATTGGCATCACGCCCATTCTGGACCTGCCGGTGGGGAAAAACCTCCAGGACCACCTGGCGCCGCTCATCGTGTGGTCGCGGCCCACGAACACCAGCCGCTTTCGCGACGACCTGCGCGCGGACCGTATCGCGCTCAGCATGGTCCAGGCGCATTTGTTCGGCACCGGCCGCGCCACGGTCGTGCCGGGCGGCTTGCACGCGTTCATCAAGTCGGAGCCATCACAACCGGTACCGGATATCGAGTTCATGTTCCGCGGTGCGCCGCCGGAAGCCGACATGTGGTTTCCCGGCGTCGTCAGGCGCTACGAGGACGGTTTCGGAATCCGGCCATGCATCCTGCACCCGAAGTCGCGCGGCGAGGTGCTGTTGCGGTCGGCAGATCCGCGCGATCCGCCGCGCATACGCTTCAACTTCCTCAGCGAGCGCAGCGACCTGGAGTTGCTGCGCAAAGCCTTCAAGATCGGACGCGACGTGGGATCGCGCCGGCCGCTGGACCCCTATCGCGGATCGGAGCTCGATCCAGGCCCGGATGTGACGAGCGACGACCAGATCGACGACTGGCTGCGGCGCAAGGCGACCACGGTCGAGCATCCGGCTTGCACCGCCAGGATGGGCACCGGCGAGGGTTCGGTCGTCGATCCGCAACTGAGGGTGCACGGCACAGAAGGGTTGCGGGTGGTCGATGCGTCGATAATGCCGGACCTGCCTTCGGCGCATCTCAATGCCGGGGTACTGATGATCGGGGAAAAGGCTTCCGACATGATCCTTGGCAACAGACGGCCAACGGAGGCTGAAGCCGGACGCATGGGCGCAGCTTGACGGCGCCGCGTGCCGGCATGTCCTGGCGGTGCTGCGATGCTGGCTGGCGAAACAACAGAGCAGAATGTGAAGGCGCATGCTTACGGATGCCGATCGATTGTTCCTGAGGATTGCCTACGAGGAGGCGTTGGCGGGCTTTGATGAAGGCGGATGTCCCATCGGCGCGGTATTGGCACGCGACGGTCAGTTGATCTCGCGTGGGCGCAACCAGCGTGTGCAGTGCGGCGATCCGATCGCACACGGCGAGATGGATGCACTGCGCAAGGCCGGCCGGCAGAAGACCTATCAGGACATCACACTCTACACCTCGCTCAGCCCCTGCATGATGTGCGCCGGCACGATCGTGCAATTCGGCATCCCGCGGGTCGTGATAGGCGAGAACGTCACGTTCGGCGGCAACGAAGACTTTCTCCGTAGCCGTGGCGTCGATGTCGTTATCGCAGACGATCCCGACTGCATCGCGCTGATGCGTCGCTTCATTGCCGAGAAGCCGGACTTATGGGCTGAAGACATCGCCGAAAGCTGATTGACGCCGAAAGCAGCGGTTCGCCAACCGATGCGGCCGCATACCCGATGGCTGCCGGGGGGATGCCGCGCGGGGGGGGGGGCGATGCCGGGGAATGCAACCATTGTGAGGTCCAGCCGTTCCTTTGTCGCGGAACGCACTCCACTCCCGACAGTTGTGCTCAGTGGACGGACCAGAAACGCATTGTCCACAAAGCGCAAACGCGGTGTCTGATTACACGAACATGGCCGCCGCCGATGCTCCGTTAACCTCACAATCAATCCTCTGAACTATAGTCATTTAATTGATGGTGTAAGCGTAACAAAGGTCAAGAATTCATGAAGGAGTCGTCTTCGCGCCGCTCGTCCTTCTGCGAACCAAATGCGACCGATAGGGTTGACCGCGCCGCAGACCGGCCTGCCGGCCTTGTCGTCAACGAACAGTTGCAGGTCCTTCGCGAAGCATTCCGGACGGGGGACAAACCCAGCGCGGCAACTCGAGCCCCTGCGCACGCCTCCGGAGGTTTGCTCGAAACCATCAAGTCCATGGCGCGGAACAGCACTGTCGTCAAATCGGTGCTTGCGGCGCTGGCGGTCATAATTCTGGGCATCGTTCCGGTCAGCCGCCTGCTTACGGTGACCAGCGCGGAAGCAATCGTCAACAGGCACGTAACGACCGTGCGGGCCCCAATCTCCGGCCTCGTTGCAGCGGATATTCCGAACCTCGAGATCGGCTCGCCGCTTCAAGCGGGTGTGCCGGTTCTAACGGTCTCCAACCCGTTTGCTGACCGCACGCATCTGGACCTGTTGCGCCGCACTAAAGGCGACCTGCAGACGCTCATCACATCGCTGGAAGCGAGACAGGCGGCGCTGCAACGTCAGCAAGAACAATTCAGCATTTAGAAAGAGAAGTTCCGGCTGGGGCGGATATCCCAGCTCGAGGAACGCATTCGCGAGACACAGGCCTCAATCGCGGCGCACGCGGCTGAGCATCGTGCTGCGCTGCGAGCGCGGCTGCGCGTCGAGGCATTGCGACGCTCGGGGAACAGCTCCCAAGCCAACCTGGACAAAGGTGTCGCGGCGGAGCGCATGGCAGCGGAAACGGTCAACGCGCTCGGCCACCGCCTGGAAGGCATGCGTGTAGAGCTATCCAGCGCGCGAGCGGGAACCTTCATCGGCGACAGCTACAACGACACACCGCAATCGGCCCAGCGCGCCAGCGCGATCGCGATTGATCTGGCCGAGGTGGGGGGCCGGCTGGCCGGGGCGCGGCTCCAACTCGCCAGCGTCGAGGCAGACCTTGAAGAAGCGCACAAACAGTTGCAGCAACGATCGAAAGCCGTTCTGGCCCTGCCGCACAAGGGGCGCGTATGGGAGATGATGTCCAAGCCGGGCGAATTCGTCAGTGCCGGGCAGGATCTGATGCGGGTCGTGGACTGCAACTCCACCCTGGTGACTGCCAGCGTCAGCGAGGCAACATTCCAAAAGCTGGCCGTCGGGCAACCAGCCACGTTCGCGCTGCGCGACGGCGGCTACATCATCAATGGCACGGTCGTGGCCCTCAACGGACTTGCTTCAGTGCAGTCAAGCACAGCAATTCCGTTCAGCGCGCTGCAGAAGGAGCCTTACAACGTCACGCTGAGGTTTCCCGGACTTGCCGTCAACAGCAACTGCAGCGTGGGCCACAGCGGCCTCGTCACGTTCGATACGTCTGCACGCGCAACAATGGGCGCGCCTACCCAGGGGACGACGACTGCCAGCGTCGGAGCTAAATGAGCGGGGTCGGCAACGTCGGCTACCTGGACGCATTCCTGCCGGGCCTGATGTTCGCTGGCGCACTGCTGGCCGTGCTACCCTGGCTCGATCGGAAGAATGCGCTGATACGGTCAGTTCTGCTGATCCTTTGCGCGTATCTGGCATGGAACTACATGTCCTGGCGGATCGTCCACACGACCCCGCTCGATGGGCCGCTGATCGACCGTGTTACGGGGATCCTCTTTACCAGCGTCGAGGCACTGGCCCTGATCGGCAGTACGCTGTCGATGCTGTTCCTGACGCGAACCTCGAACAGGACACCACAGGCAGACGAGAACGTCGAATGGATGCGCGCGAATGGTGTGGCTCCCAGAATAGATGTTCTCATATGCACGTACAATGAGGATCAACAGATCCTTGAGCGGACCATTGTCGGGGCGACGTCGATCGAATACGACAACTATCGCGTATGGGTCTGCGACGACGGCCGACGCGACTGGCTGCGCGACATGTGCAAGCTGTACGATGTCGGCTACCTCACTCGGCCGGACAACAAGCACGCCAAGGCCGGCAACATCAACGCCGCCCTGGAGAAGCTTGCGGCGCTGCCTGAGAAGCCAGAATTCGTTGCAATCCTGGATGCGGATTTCGTACCGCTGCCGACGTTCCTGACTCGGACCGTCGCGCTGATGCGTGATGACGACGTCGGTGTCGTCCAATCACCGCAGCACTTCTTCAACCCGGATCCCGTTCAGAACAACTTGTCACTGGCAAAGGTGTGGCCCGATGAGCAGCGCTTCTTCTTCGACATCATCATGCCGGCGAAGGACGCGTGGAATGCCGCCTTCTGCTGCGGAACGTCGTCGCTGCTTCGTTTCGACGCGTTGCTGCGGGTCGGGGGCTTTCCCACCGAGTCGGTCACCGAGGACTATCTCGTGTCGCTCAAATTGCGGCAGAGCGGCTACAAGACCGTCTACCTGAACGAGGTGCTGTCGCTCGGACTGGCACCGGAGGGACTGGTCGAGTATTGCACGCAACGCAGCCGCTGGTGCCTTGGGTTTGTCCAGATCGTACGTAGCCAGAGCGGCCCATTGCGCTTGGGTAACGGCCTGCCGCTGGCCGACCGTATAATCCTGCTGGAGACATTCCTGCACTGGTCGGCAACGCATATGTTCCGGCTACTGGGCATCGTGATCCCCTCGCTATACCTGCTGTTCGGCGTCCAGGCCGTGCATACGACGGTGACCGACGTCATCACTCATCTGTTCCCGTACTTCGTGGCCCAGTCGCTGGTCTACTACTGGCTGACGCAGGGCCGCGTCCTGCCCATCCTCGCCGACCTCTATCAACTTCTCGCCGCCCACGAGGTTGTAAAGGCGGTTTTCCAAGGGCTGGTTCGACCGAAAAAGCAGCGCTTCAAAGTCACGGCAAAAGGAGGAGACCGCAGCGGCCGGTTCATTCAGTGGCCAATGCTGCGGATCTTTCTGGGCCTGGCAATTTTCGTCGGGCTGGGGATCGTCTCGTCCTTCCTGTTCAACAAGTCGAGCTCCGTCTCGGAAGCAAGCGCAATTGCCCTGTTCTGGAGCTGGTACAATCTCGTAATCCTGACCCTGGCCTGTTATGTCTGCGTCGAAGAACGCCGCTCAGGCAATCGATTTCCGTGGTCGGCGCAGGTGAATGTCAGTGGTCACATCTTCAAAACCGCGGACATTTCGATCAGCGGCGTACGGCTTGTGGGAGATCCGCCTTCGACTGTTGGAGGCGCCGTCTCCGTCGAGTTGGGCGGGGCGCAGGTCGAAGCCAGAGTTATCCGACTTACCAATGATGGATTTGCGCTCGAGTTCGACCCAGATCCATTCAACCGGGCGCGCGTCATCCGCTACCTTTTCTCCGGGCGTTTCAACCCCGGAATACCGGTCATCAGACCATTTGTCGTAATGCTGCAAATCGGCCGCAGGATCATGCGGTAAGGGACGAGTTCAGCGGCACCAAATTCCGTGTGCGCCTTGAATCATGCCATGGATCGCCCAACATAACTCCATACCCCCGGCCCCCCCGGCCTGCAACTATCGATCCTGTTGCGCCGATGATGTCGATGGTCAAGGGTCATGAAACGGCGTTAATTTCGTAGGTATAAGCTGATTCCTTGTTCCGCTGCGACGTGCCCGATTTGCAATCGGGCTGCAGGCCTGCGGGAAAAGACGCGTACCGCCACTGGACGAACATGGCGATTTCCACCACTATCACGGGCTTCCGTATCGACCTGGGAGTAGACTTGCATGGCCGAGACGAAGCATATCGTCTTAACCTCCCATCCACCCAAGGGCGGCTCAGCCGGTCCGAAGATCGTCTGGGGGGCGGCCAGCGCGAAACAACGCGGGCCAGTGATCGGCTCGACGATCGCGCCGGAGCAGCGCAACGTGATAGGCGTGCATTCGGGTGCCTATGGCGTGTACCGCGCGCTTGCAATCGCTGCAGGCAAGCTCAACCCGATACACCGCCCCGACCTGACCAACACCAGTCCGCCGCTTCAGATCGGACCCTTCCCGCAGTGGTCGGACCCGACAAAAATCGTGTCCATCGATCCCTGGGGTCATATGGTTGCGGACGTGTTCGCAGATGAATTGAAGGCGGGATACGATATCCGCCCGACCATCGCCATCACGCGCGCGCGCATCCAGCTGCCCGAAATGCGTGAGGCAATCGCAAAAGGGCGCGTGAAACCGGACGGGCGCGTGTTGCTCGATACTGCCGAGGTCAACGTGACGAAGGCGGCGATCGAGCCGGTCTGGTATCTGCCGGGACTGGCGGACCGCCTCAAGGTAAAGGAAAGCGACCTACGCCGGAGCCTGTTCCAGAACACCGGACATATGTATCCGGAGCTCGTCACCCGGACCGATCTCAAGGTGTTCCTGCCGCCCATCGGCGGCATCACGCTCTACATCATGGGTGAGGTGGAAGCACTTTGGGATGGCAATCGCGAAGTCGCCTGCCGCGTCCATGACGAGTGCAACGGTTCCGACGTGTTCGGCTCGGACATCTGCACCTGCCGACCGTATCTGATCCACGGCATAGAAGAATGCGTCAAGTCGGCCCAGAGAGACGGTGCGGGCCTGGTGGTGTATAATCGCAAGGAAGGCCGGGCACTCGGAGAGGTCGTCAAGTTCCTCGTCTACAATGCTCGCAAGCGCAACCCTGCCGGTGATAGCGCCGCGTCGTATTTCGAACGCACGGAATGCGTGGCCGGCGTGCAGGACATGCGCTTCCAGGATCTGATGCCGGACGTGTTCCACTGGCTGGGCATTCGACGGATCCATCGCTGGGTGTCGATGTCCAACATGAAGCACGATGCGATGGCGCAGCAGGGTATCGAGATCATCGAACGGGTGCCGATCCCCGATGAGCTGATCCCGCCCGATGCACAAGTCGAGATGGATGCCAAGAAAGCAGCCGGCTACTACACGGATGCGACCGTGTCGGTGAGCGATGATCTGACGAAGCCGAAAGGCAGGGGTCTTGACCAGTACTGAGGCTGAAGATGCCGACCGGCTGCTGACGCCAGAGGCGGTTCGCCTTCACTGTGGCGAGGTGTTCAGGGCGGGGCTTGCGGGTGAGCTCGAGCACTTCCGTGTCGACATGGGCCGGCTCGGCGCGACCGCGGATGCCGTTTGCCAGACAATTCGTACGAATTACCCTTCACTCGCCGTCCCACCACATGCCCGGTGGCGGCATTTCGTTGTCGAGGGCAGAGACCGCTGGGGCGAGATAGCGGCCGGCCTCGTCTGCGATGCCGCCGAGCACGCCCGGATCGCGTGTGAGCTTGCAATAACATCGGTGCTGCTGGATGCGGGCGCCGGCGCGTCTTGGCGCTATCGGGACAAGACGACCGGCTCCATCCTCGCCCGCTCAGAGGGTCTCGCGATCGCCAGTCTCGACCTCTACGCATCGGGCGGGTTCTCGGCGCGGGCGGAAACGCCACTGCGGGCCGACGCCTCACGGCTGGCAGCGTTCGATTCGGCGCAACTGGCAGAGGCGTTCCACGTCGATGCCGACAATCCGTTGGACGGCGCTGCGGGCCGGGCACTCGTCATCAGGCGCCTGGGCGAACAGGTGGCAGCGATGCCGAAGGTCTTCGGCGATGAGGCGCGGCTCGGCAATATCGCTGATTATCTTGCTTCACTTGCGCACAACGGGGGCCTGGAGGCCCGCTCGATACTGATCACCATACTGAACGCCCTCGGCCCGATCTGGCCCGGCCGTGTGACACTCGCCGGCCGTAATCTGGGCGATACCTGGCGGCATCGGGCAGCGGGTGGCCGAGGTCTGGTGCCGTTCCACAAGCTCAGTCAGTGGCTCAGCTATTCCCTGATCGAGCCGTTGCAGCATCGTGGCATCCGTATCATCGGTACCGAAGCGCTGACGGGACTTGCCGAATACCGCAACGGCGGCCTTTTCATCGATAGCGGCGTGTTGGCGCTGCGCAATGCTTCGGCGGCATCGCTGCCCCATGATGCCGGCAGCGAGCTTGTCGTGGAATGGCGGGCGCTCACCGTTTGCCTGCTCGACGAGATCGCGCCCCTGGTACGCAACCGCCTGGGGCGCACCGAAGCTGAGCTGGAGCTGGCGAGCATCCTGGAAGGCGGCACATGGGCGACGGGGCGCCGGCTTGCCGCTCAGTTGCGGCCGGGCGGACCGCCCCCTATTTCGATCTTATCCGACGGCTCAGTGTTCTGAGCCGTCTACAGCCGAGGATTTCATGAGCGAGTCACTCACCGTCATCAACCACCCGCTGGTTCTGCACAAGCTGACGCTGATGCGGGACAAGTCGACACCGTCGGCCGTGTTCCGCCAGTTGCTCAACGAGATCTCGCTGCTGCTCGCCTACGAGGTGCTGCGCGACCTGCCGATGACGACCACGCGCATCGAGACGCCGCTGACCGAAATGGACGCACCGATCCTGGCAGGCAAGAAGCTGGTTCTCGTCTCCATTCTGCGCGCCGGCAATGGTCTGCTCGACGGCATGCTCAATCTGGTGCCCTCTGCTCGCGTGGGACATATCGGATTATATCGCGACCCGGAAACGCTGATGGCGGTGGAGTATTATCTGAAGCTGCCGGAAGATCTGGAAAGCCGTCCGGCGATCCTGGTTGATCCCATGCTCGCCACCGGCAATTCGGCCTCGGCTGCGATAACGCGTCTGAAGCAGGCGGGATCGAAGGACATCCGCTTCTGCTGCCTGCTGGCCGCGCCCGAGGGCATCAAAGCCGTCAGCGAAGCCCACCCGGACGTACGGTTGTTCACCGCCGCAATCGACAACCACCTCAACTCGCACGGCTACATCGTGCCGGGCCTTGGCGATGCCGGTGACCGGATGTATGGCACCAAGTAGGCTGCGCACCCGCGCGGTATACAGGGTTCCTGAAACGCCATGACCAGCACTGTATTCGTGACCGGTGCGTCCGGCTATCTGGGGCAGGCGACGGCGGATGGCCTGGAGGGTAGCGGACGACATGTCGTCGTTCGTGGCGCGCGGCGGCCAATGCCGCCGGGCACCGCAGGCAAATGGGCACTGCACGGCGATCTCGCATCGCCTGATGGATGGGAAGCGGTGCTCGGCGGCGCTACCGTCGTCATTCATTTCGCCGGCCGCGCGCACGTGCCCGAGACGGAGGCAGGCGCTTCAGAGGCCCAGCGCATCAATGCCGATGGGTCCGCAACCGTCGCTCGTGCCGCAGCCGCTGCCGGTGTTCGCCGCTTCATCCTTGTCAGCTCGGCGCTCGTGTGTGGTCCGGCAAGCCCGAAGGGGCGCGGCTTTACCGAAGCTGACGCGCCGCAGCCGGCGACCGCCTATGCTCGCTCCAAATGGGATGCAGAGCAACGGCTGCAGGCGATCGCGACCGCCAGCGGAATGGAGTGGATCGCACTGAGACCGCCGATGGTGTACGGCCCAGGCTCACCGGGCAATTTCCATCGCCTCGCCCGCCTCGTCGCACGGGGACTGCCGCTGCCGCTGGCGCGAGCGAGCGCTGCGAAAACATTCGTCTCGGTGGCAAACCTGGTGTCCGCTGTGGCGCACGTGATCGAGCATCCCGAGGCGGGAAACCAAGCCCTGCTGGTGTGCGACGACGATACGACGTCTACTGCCGGTTTAATCAGGATGATGGCGGCTCAGTTGCGCAAGCCGTCGCGTCTGCTGCCGGTGCCGGAGATGCTGCTGCGCGCCGGCGGCCGGCTGAGCGGCCGGAACGCGGATGTCGCCCGCCTGCTCGATCCGCTACAGTTCAGCAACGCGAAGCTGAAGACGACAACCGGGTGGCGGCCGCCGCAGACACTCGAGCAGGGCATCGCCGCGGCGCTCGACTACGAGCGCATCAAGCGCGCGTAGACCGCACCAACAGTCCTGCGAACGGCATCCTCGGAAAACTCCTGCCGGGCCCGCTCCGCGGCGGCGGCTCCCATACGCCGGCGCAAACCCGCGTCGCCTGCCAATCGCACAATCGCCTCCGCAGCGCTCTGGATATCGCCTGGTGGTACAAGAATGCCGTCCACGCCGTGCCTCACGACGTCACGACAGCCCGTGACGTCGGTCGCAATGATCGGGCGGGCGCACATCGCGGCCTCGATCAGGCTGCGCGGCATGCCCTCGCGATGCGACAGCAGCATGGCGATGTGGTGCTCGCGCCAGACGGCCGAGATATCGCTGGAAGGACCGCGCCAACGCACTGCGGGATCCTTGCTCAAGTCCTCGATGTCGGCGGGGGCAAGTGCGGCGCGATTGGACGTATCCGGCGCCCCGATGAGATCAAGCTCGACGTCTGCCCCCAAGGCGCGGGCCCGCTCGACGGCGGCGATGCTTTCCGGGATCCCCTTCTGCCGCGTCATACGGGCAACAATTGCGATTTTCACAGGGGGGCATGGCGGCTCCGGGCTTGTGGCGAACTGCTCCGGATCGACGCCGGCGCCACCGACGCGGACCACCTCGTCGCTGGCCGGATCAAGTCCGAACTCGCGCGGGTCCTCCATATTCTCGAACAGATAGAGCGTGCCGGCGCCGCGGAGGACCCGACCGACGACGAACCGTGACACCGACCGTGCCAACCGCTCCTTGATGCCGTTCGCGATCCACAAGTGCCCCAGGCCCGTGGGCGCAAGAACGAGACGCCTGACGCCGGACAGTCGCGCAGCAAGGCCGCCGAGAACGACCATGCGCAGCGCGATGCAATGCACGATTTGCGGGCGCTCGCGCCGCAATATAGCGAGGAGACGGAACCAGCCGCGGACGATTTCCACGG
The DNA here is from genome assembly GCA_963825625.1 of uncultured Alphaproteobacteria bacterium. Lineage (GTDB taxonomy): Bacteria > Pseudomonadota > Alphaproteobacteria > Rhizobiales > Hyphomicrobiaceae > CAMDPA01. The sequence continues at coordinate 15,887 of CAWGUF010000022.1, forward strand.
GCGAAAGGCTGCGCCGTTCCGCTTCGAGCGGCACCACACGGCACCCTTCCGCGATCAGCCGCGCCTCGTGCGCCCGGATGCGGGTGACGACAACCACCTCGAAGCCGTCTGCGCGCGCCTGCCGGAACATCGGCAGGAAGTGCGAGCAGGCGAACCAATCTTCGGTGACGAGGTAGACGATCTTCGGCATCTGGAGCGTGCCACTGGGACGAGTGCGGCCTAGACATTGCGGCCCTTCGTATGGTCGACCGCCGCGCACCTATTGGCGGCTGGCAGCAAAGAGTGCAAGCCCCATGGGGCCCGTCCGGCATGGCGTGGACTTACGGGGCCCGAGCGGCTATGAGCATCCGTCGCTCCCTCCGGTCGCGCGATTTGGGCCCAATCTATGCTGTTCCATTCCCAGATCTTCGTGCTCGGCTTTCTGCCAATCGTGCTTGTCGGCTATTATGCCTTGGCGCGTAAACCAGAGACACGCCAGTGGCTGCTGGTGGCGGCGTCGCTGATTTTCTATGCGTGGTGGGACGCGCGCTTCCTGCCTCTTATCATGGCGCAAACGCTGGTGAGCTGGGCGGCAGCGGTCTGGCACTTCCGGACAGGTGCGAAGTGGCCGCTTCGGCTGGCCATCGCCGCCAATCTGTCGGTGCTCGGGCTCTACAAATACCTCGACTTCTTCGTTTCTGTCGTGGAAGACGCCAGCGGGCTGGCGCTGCCGAAATCCAATCTGATCCTGCCGATCGGAATCAGCTTCTACACATTCCAGATCGTCTCCTACCTGGTCGACGCGCTGCGGCACACCGCGCCCAGCTACTCGCTGCGCAACTTCATGCTGTTCGTCGTGCTGTTCCCGCAACTGATCGCCGGGCCAATCGTGCGTCACAACGAGATCATCGACCAATTCAAGGCCGACCCATTGCGCGAGGGCTGGTCGGAGCGCATGAGCCGCGGGCTTGCGCTGTTCGTTATTGCCGCGGCCGCCAAGGTGCTGCTTGCGGACAAGCTGGCGGCCAGCGTGGATCCCCACTTCGCGGCCGCCGCCAGCGGCAGCGTGCCGACACTTGCAGACGCAGCATTCGCCAGCCTGGGCTTCGCGCTGCAGATCTTCTTCGATTTCGCTGCCTACTCGGAAATGGCAATCGGGCTTGCGCTGATGCTGGGCCTTTCCCTGCCACGGAATTTCGATCAGCCGTACAGAGCGCTGAGCCTGCAGGACTTCTGGCGCCGCTGGCATATGACGCTGTCGCGATTTCTGCGCGACTATCTCTACATTCCATTGGGCGGCAGCCGGCAGGGCACGTCGCGCTACCTGATCGCCACCATGGTGACGATGGGGCTGTGCGGGCTGTGGCACGGCGCCGGCTGGACGTTCATCGTCTGGGGCGTGCTGCATGGCATGGGGCTCGTCATCTGCCGCGGCTGGACGAAGCTGAAGCTGCGGATGCCTGACGTAATGGGTTGGCTGATCACGGTCATCTTCGTCGTCTTGCTGTTCGTCGTCTTCCGCGCCACCGACCTGGCATCGGCCGGGCGCATTCTCGCGGGCCTGACGGGCAGCGCGGGACTTGGTGCGGCATGGCAGGGGAAGGACCTGATTCTGATCCTCATTGCCGCAGCATTGGCGCTGGCGCCGTTCACAATGCAACAGGCCGTCGAGCGGTGGCTGGCCGCGGACAGAAGGATGGCCGCCGCACTGGGCCTGCTGTGCGCCTTTATCGTGCTGGAGGTTGGCAAGGGCCAGCCGCAAAGCTTCATCTACTTCCAGTTCTAGGGATCGAGCATGCAGCCCTGGCGCCGGTTTCTCGTAACATTCATAGCGACCTTCGCGGGCGTGCTTGCAGTGCTCGGCGGGCTCATCGCGGCGATGAACCCCTACGGCAACCTGCCGCGGCTGCTGCCCTTCGAGCATGCCATCATGGGCACCAACCAGCGTTACCATTATCCAGCGATCGTGCGCAGTGGCGCATATGATTCGGCGGTTTTCGGCACCTCGAGCTCGCGCTTGCTGAAGCCGGACAGGCTGGAGGACGCCTTCGGCGGCCGGTTCGCCAATCTCGGGTTGGACGATGGCCGGGCCTGGGAACAGACGCAGCTGGCCCGGCTGTTCCTCGCGCACACGACGTCTCCACGCACGCTGCTGTTCGCCGTCGACTGGGTGTGGTGCGATGCGAAAGCCGACAGCGAGCGCGTCACCAAGCGCGGCTGGCCACATTGGATCTACGACGCCAACCCCTGGAACGACTGGCTTTATGCCTTGAACGGCCGGTCGGTCGAACTCGCGGCCAATCAGCTGCTGCACAGGGCCGGCATCGTGAACGTCCGGATTCCGATGAACGGATATGAAGTCTTCGTGCTGCCGGAAGCGCGCTACGACCTCGCCAAGGCGCGCGGGAACATCTGGCAGGGGCGCAGGCCGCAGGATAGCGGCCTGCCGGCACCGGTTGTGCAACACGTCAGCGCCACGGAGCGGGCAGCATGGCGGTTTCCAGCGCTTGGCTGGCTGGACGAGACGCTGGCGGCGGCGTCATCCGGCACCCGCCGGATTGTCGCATTCATGCCGGGACACATCGTGACGCAGCCGGCGCCGGGCAGCGTCGAAGCCCAGCGCCTCGCGGCCTGCAAGGCCCAGGTTGCCGATATCGCAAAAGCGAGGCGGGCTCACTACGTGGACTTCTGGATCAACTCGCCGATTACCCGAAATGACGAAAACTACTGGGATCCGTTGCACTATCGCGTCGGCATTGCAGACCGTATCGTGCGCGGTATCGCCGCGGCGGCACTCGAGCCACCCACTGCGAGCGCGGACTATACGACAACGGCACCGACGAAACCGTAACGCCTGGTGGTGGCAAAACTGCCATCCCATGCGTGACGAGCGCAGACCGATCGTGTAGGGCTGTCACGAGATCTGAAGCTGGCGAATGCATCATCTCGATGACGGACCTTCCCCTCACGCGACTTGCCGAACGCACCGGCATTCCGCAGCGCCACATCGTCGGCCCGATTGCGGGCATCGCGATCGGCGCCGCGGTGATGGCGCCGCGCGCCACATGGCTCGGCGTACTGCTGCTGGCGGCCCTGCTGGGCTCCGCTCTGCGCCTGCCCTTGCGCCGCCTGATGCGGCCGGACGCGACCGCGATCGCTCTTCTGGCGCTGGCTGCATGGGCGATGATCAGCACAACGTGGGCCGTGGCTCGTTCGGACGGGCTCGAAAAGGCACTGCTGCTCGCACTGGTCGTCGCAGTCGGTGCAACGACGATGCGTCTGGCCTCACTCACGGAGACTTCAACCGCGCATGCCCTGACCTGCGGGCTAGTCGCGGCAATGACCGCAACCGGGCTGTTCCTGGCCGTGGAGACCTGGAGTGGTCAGTTGATCGTGCGGACGTTGCTGGAGCTGTTTCCGTCGCTGCTGGAGAGCGGCAAGCACATGCTGGTGGTCGATGGCCGCGTCACCATGCTGAGCGAGAACGAGATCAACCGCAGCGTTTGCGTCTGGACGATGCTGTTAGTGCCGAGCCTTGCACTTGCTCGCTGGCAACTGTCCGCCGCAGCGGGTCCCAGAGCGGCCTTGGCGCTGCTGTTGCTGGCGGCGTTGGTCTGGAGTGGCACCGGTCACCAGTCGACTCAGCTGGCGGTGTTAGCGGCCCTGATCGTCCATGCTCTGGCCTCACTATCTCTGAGGCTGGCGCGAATGGCCGTCGTGATGGGGTGGTGCATCCTCACCATGCTGGTGGTTCCGCTGAGCACGCTGGCCTACGACAGCGGCCTCAGCAACGCCCCGTGGTTGTTCAACTCCGCGCGCGAGCGCATCGCGCTGTGGGGCTACACAGCGGGCAAAGTCGCCGAGCGCCCGATGATCGGCGGCGGCGCAAACACGACCCCCGCCCTCAACAAGGCGATGGACAGCGCTGGCCGGGGCGTCGATGTTCGCTACAAGGCGATCCGGCCTGGCCGGCACTCGCACAACTACTATCTGCAGGTCTGGTACGAGCTGGGCGCAATCGGAGCGCTGCTGCTGCTCGCCGCCGGGCTCGCTGCGGTAGCGGGCATCGGACGTCTCAACATGGCCCTTCAAGGCCCAGCGCTGGCGCATTTCACGCTCGTGGCGGCTATGATCTCTACGAGCTATGGGCTGTGGCAGCTCTGGCTGCATTGTGCCATTGCGGCCTCGGTCGTGCTGTTTGGCCTCGCGGCTCGCTCGCACCAACAGGCATAATAGTGCTTCAGGCGAAGAGAACGGATCGCGGCAGGGTGGAGGTGGATTTCCGGTCTCCGCCACTGCATACCTGCAACAACGACGTGGAGGATTGCAGCGATCGCGTTGGCGGCCCGTGACGGCTGTGCTAACCCAAGAACCGGTGGGGTCAGGTCGGAGCGTTCTCCGACTGGCATAGTCCGGTGCGGAGGACCCGCGCACCTAAACGGAAATCACGGAGTGAATGGTGTCGGCCACAGCCAATTTGCGGCAGGAACAACCTGCCAGATTGCGACATGGGGAGAAGGGACCTCCCGAGGCCGCCACCATCCAATCGGCGCTGCGCACCATCGACTGCGAGCGCGACGGCCTGCTGCAGCTCAAGGAGCACCTGGCCGGAGATCTCGGTCAGCCGTTCGCCCGCGCGGTGCAGGTGATGCGGGAGGCCCGCGGCCGCATCATCGTCACCGGCATGGGCAAGAGCGGTCACATCGGGCTCAAGATTGCGGCGACGCTGGCTTCGACGGGCACTCCTGCTCATTTCGTGCATCCGAGCGAGGCCTCGCACGGCGACCTGGGCATGATCACAAAGGACGACGTGATCGTCGCTCTTTCGTGGTCGGGCGAGACCGTGGAGCTCACCAACATCATCGATTACTCCCGCCGGTTCGCCGTTCCGATGGTCGCGATCACAAGCCGGGCGGAAAGCGCGCTCGCCCGGGCTGCCGACATCGTGCTTCAGCTCCCGCGCGCAGCGGAAGCCTGTCCGCATGGACTGGCCCCCACGACCTCGACAACGATGCAGCTGGCCATGGGCGACTGCCTGGCGCTGGCCTTGCTGGAAAGCAACGGTTTTTCCCCGCACGACTTCAAGGTCTTTCATCCTGGCGGATCGCTGGGAGCGCGGCTGATGCACGTCGGCGATGTGATGCACACCGGCGACAGCCTGCCGCTCGTGTCGGCGGACACCGCGATGAACGAGGCTTTGGTGACGATGACCGGCAAGAGCTTCGGCTGCCTGGGCGTGGTCGATGATGGCGGCTCTCTGGTCGGCGTGATCACGGATGGCGATCTCAGGCGCCACATGGGAGCGGACCTGCTGGCGGCGCGGACTGGCGATATCATGACGCGCAACCCCAAGACGGTGCGGCCGGATGCGCTCGCCTCCGCCGCGCTGGAGATGATCAACGCATCGCGCATCACCGCGCTTTTCGCGGTGATGGACGGCAAGCCGGTCGGTATCGTCCACGTGCACGACCTGCTGCGCCTCGGCGTCGCTTGAGAGGCTTCGCTTCCCGGCACAACCGACGCGGCAGCAGCGCTCCGATTGCGCCGCGGGCAGCGGAAAATGGCCGATATGCACAAATGGCTTCCGTCGCGCTCGATCAGCGGCTATGCAGTGCATTCCTGACTGTTCCGGTCGTTCGATCCACCGTCGGCCAATCTACAGTCGGCCAATCCACAGCCAGCAAGGCCCCGTAGCTCAGCAGGATAGAGCACCAGATTCCTAATCTGGGGGTCACAGGTTCAAATCCTGTCGGGGTCGCCAAGAAAATCAATAAGTTATATTGAAATTTTCCCTGTTGACTTTTGGCTTAGGCTCCGAATAGGCTCCACTTTGCATCGCGTCGCATGTGGATATCGGCCCTGAAGTGCCGCTGCCGTTGGTACTATGACGGCATGCCTGAGCAAGTCCCCACCCCATCTCCTGAGACCTCACAAGATCCGGTCGAGATCCCCCGAGACAACGCCATCTCGATCCAGGAGGCACGGTCGATCGCGTCGGCCGAGGACTTGCCCATCGGCAAGAGCACCCTGCAGCGCTGGGCCAAGCTGTGGGCCGAGCAAGGTTCGGCCAGCCCGGTCAAGTCAATCCTGGTCACAACCCGCGCGGGTAGTGCCTATCGTCTTGATCGCGACGACTTCACCGCCTGGCTCCTCGATCAAAAGCAGAACGGCGGATCTCACGAGGCCTTGCAAGACCCCGTCAGACCTCAAGACACCTCCCGAGACCCGGCAAGGTCTCATGAGGCCTCGCAAGACCCCACGAGACCTCGTGAGGCCTCCACTAATTCCAGTGCGAGGCTGCCGCACGATGGTGACGACGCCGACGTCGTCGCCAGGCTGCGCGATGAAAACATGCAGCTCAAGATCGACCTCGAGGTGCGAAAACGATTGCTGTCGCAAGCGGCATCAGAACATGAGCGACAACGCGGCCAGACCGAGGACCTGCTGCGCGAAAACGGCGCCCTGCAATTGCAGGTCCGCCAGCTGGCATCCGGGCAAGATCATCCACGGCTGAACATCGCCGAACATGATGACGGGGCAGGGGACCAGCCGATCATCGCCGATTATCGTCCACATGTTGATATCCCCGAGAACCGGGACCACGGTGGTCTATAATTCAGCGCATGGACCACATCGGCAGCCAACTGGAGAGAACTGCCCGCAACATCGAGATTGTCGGCGCCGATCCGGTGACACGACACGGGTTCACGCAGGTCCCGAATTTCATTCTCACCAACAACAAGCTTTCGGTCGGCGCCAAGCTCGCCTACGCCATGCTGCTCAAATACGCCTGGAGTGACGAGGCCTGCTTTCCGGGCCAGGAGAAGCTGGCCGGCGACATGGGGGCCGGCGCGCGCAGCGTGCGCCGCTATATCGACGAGCTGGAGCGCTCTGGCCTGCTCGAGGTCAAACAGCGCGGGCTCGGAAAGACCAACCTCTACCGTTTACATCTCACTGTGAAGCACAAGGCGGCTTAGAGGTGCCAGTCCAGACCGGCCAATTTGGCCGGTCCAGAGTGGCCAGAATTGCCGATCAAGAATGGCCATATTGGCCGATCATACATTATAAGAATACACAGCATAAAAATACTAAAACTAATAATACTCAGTAGTGAAATCACTTTTAAGCAAATGAAATGCTTGACAGATCACGGATATCGTGTCGCGAAACAAATATTGCACTAAACCGCTAACGCGGTAGGCCTGCGGCGCTCGTCGCGGCCAGATCATCAGATCCAAGCGTGTTGCTTCTTGAGCTTCTTCACCCGGTGCTTCTGGTAAGCGTGCGCGGCCGTGGCAAACGGCAAGGTGCGGGGAACGCGCACATGGGTCAACGACACCACAACTACGCTGTCGCTGTCCGCAGGCTGTATGTGGCAGACAATGCCGGCTGAATCCCCGAGATATGAGACATCCGAGACCCTCTCGACGAGCTTGACTGCAACCGGCTTTTGTTGTCGGGCAAGATCATCGATCAGCTCAGGCATCAAGCTGACCTCGAACGGGACCGCGTCCATCATCGCGTTCAGTAGCGCCTCGGTCTTCTCCGTCCGGTCGAGCATCGCTGATCTCCTCATGTCTTCGGCAAGACGCGCCCGCTGACCTTCGGCGGCAGGGAATGGCTCAACCAAGCCATTCCGCATACGTCGCACAAGATAACCTCTGCGACGTTAGCCAATTCGGCCAGGTCTTCCTCGGTTCTGGTTACCGGTTTCTCACGGGTATCGGCGTTCCATACGGGCTCCTCTTGATCACAAGGAGCACGCCAATGACTAAGCAGATCTCGCCGCTCAGGCAACGCATGATCGACGACATGGCTATGCGCAACATGTCGCCGAACACCCAGAAGGCCTACACCTACGCCGTATCGAACTTCGCACGGTATCACCGGCAGTCCCCCGACCACCTCGGTATCGAGCATGTCCGCGACTACCGTCTGCATCTCCTGGCGCGTGGCCTTAAGGCGCGATCGGTCAACCCGATTGTCGGCGCATTGCGCTTCTTCTACGGCACGACGCTCGGCAACAAGGAGTTGGCCCAGCAGATTCCGTTTGCCCGCGCCGAGGACACGCTGCCAGCCGTTCTGACCCGCGACCAGGTGCTGCAGCTCTTGCGGGCCGAGCCCGACGTGATGATGCGGACGATCTTCATCACCATCTACGCGGCCGGCCTGCGCATCTCGGAGGTGGTGAAGCTGACGCTGAGCGACATCAACAGCGCGCGCAAGGTGATCCACGTGCGCCAGGCCAAGGGGCACAAGGATCGCTACGTGATGCTGTCGGAGCAGCTGCTCAGCATTCTTCGCAAGTACTGGAAGCACAAGCGGCCAACGGGTGAACATCTGTTTCCCGGCCTGATCCCGGATCGCCCGATCACCGTGCGCTCAGTGCAGCGTGCGTTCCGGCAGGCCGCCGATCAAGCAGGTCTCGAAGAGGACGTCAGTCCACATACATTGCGCCACAGCTTCGCAACGCACCTGTACGAGCAAGGCGTCGATATTCGTACGATTCAACAACTTCTAGGGCACAGCAACATCAACTCGACGACGCGGTACACGCGCGTGGCAATCACCACGATCCGCAACATCCAAAGCCCGCTCGAGTTGCTTGTCTTGGATGGACACGAGCCGGATTGACGGGCTGGCCATGTCCCGGCCAACGCTGGAGGTGGCGGATATATTCCGCCGCTTCGGCGCCCAGTGGCGCGCAGCCAATGAGGCTCATGTCAGCCTTGCGCAACGGCGCGTCATGACGGCGATAGAGATCTGCAGAACTGCAGCACTCGGCGGCCACGTCGAGCGCTGCCAGGACTGTGCGCACACGCGCGTCGCCTACAACTCCTGCCGTAACCGGCACTGTCCGAAGTGCCAATGGCAGGCGGCGGAGGCGTGGCTCGAAGCGCGCAAGGCGGAGCTGTTGCCGGTTCCCTATTTCCACGTCGTGTTCACGCTGCCCGCTGAGCTCAGGGCAATCGCCTACCAGAACAAGGCCAAGGTCTACGGCCTCCTATTCAAGGCGACGGCCGAGACACTGACCACGATCGCGGCCGACCCCAAGCATCTGGGCGCCGACATCGGCGTCACCGCCGTGTTGCACACGTGGGGCCAGAAGCTCGACCACCATCCGCACGTGCATTGCATCGTGCCGGGCGGCGGCATCTCGCCGGACGGCACGCGGTGGGTTCCCAGCCGACCCAAATTCCTGGTGCACGTGTGCGTCCTGTCAGCGTTGTTCCGGCGCCTGTTTCTGGAAGGTCTGGCCAGGCTGCACGCCGAAGGCGAGATGCAGTTCTTCGGCGACCTGGCGCCACTTGCCGACGCACGTGCTTTCAAGTCTCTGCTTGCACCGCTGCGGTGGACTGACTGGGTCGTCTACGCCAAGCGGCCTTTCGCCGGACCTGAGCAGGTACTCGCCTACCTGGCGCGCTACACCCACCGTGTCGCCATTTCCAACCGCCGGCTCGCCGAGATCGGCGATGACCACGTGAGCTTCCGCTGGAAGGATTATCGCGAGGATGGCCGTGCCAGATCGAAAGTGATGCGACTGACGCCGGCAGAGTTTATGCGCCGCTTTCTGATGCATGTGCTGCCGGAAGGTTTCCATCGCATTCGCCACTACGGTCTGTTCGCCAACGGCCATCGTGCAGCAAAGCTCGATCTGTGCCGACGGCTGCTTGACGTTCCGGTCGCAATCACCGACGGCGAAGATGAACATGCTGGTGGCCAGCAGCCCGACGAGCAGCGCGAGCCGCCTCCCTGCCCCTGCTGCGGCGGCAGAATGAGGGTCACTGAGATTTTCGATGGCCCGATGTCGCGCCCCTTCAGGATCCGGAGGCTGGACACGTCATGAGAAGATCTGCCCGACCTCCGGCAACGAATGCGGTACATTGCGCCCTCGAATCCATGATCGGGAACGACGCTCTGCGCTCTGCACAATGCGTGACACTCGAACAACGTGCAATATCCGGCACGATTCGAACGATATCGGAGCGAACTGGATACCAGGACAGCACTCGGGTCGGCCATTGCGTGAAGACATCGAGTATAATGAGTGCGGAACACGTGCTCCTAGCGGCAACCGATGCCGCACAATCCCCATAGGCGTCGCTCGCGGCCCGCGGTTCAGTGCAACAAAGTTTCTACGACGCCTCATCGAGCGGATGAGGTTGTCGTCAGCTTGCGCGCCGGCATCGTAGAAACCTCGTAATTGTGCGTCATGATGCTGATCATTGACTTGCGTTCAGGCAATGTAGACTTGATTTACGCCAGTCTGTGCGCCTACTCAGGCATCCCTCTACCCTCCTCGTTCGTCGCGTCGCGCCCTGCGCCGGGTGACGTCATGTACTGCCAGGTTCAGTCGTGTCGTTGACTGCTCAGGCATATTCAATTATGTTCACAATAATACTCCTAAGCGCTCGCTGTCTTTTCAGCATTTGCGTGGGGATTAGCGCGGCATTTCATGTAATCCCCTACCGATATACTGGGATATTGACTTGATTTGACTTGAATTCTTGACCGTCCAGCTTGTCGGGCGTCCCGCCCGACCCCACTCCTTTTTCTCACGTCGTGGGCGCTGCGCGGCATACACGACAATCCAATCACATCACACCATCTCCGCTCGGCCAACAGTGACGGGCTGACGCCCGTCCCTCTGTGTTGGCCTCGCTACGTTCAGGAGTGGGGTCGGGCGAGTACAGTGGAGAATTCCTGCAGGATACTTATCCCCCGCCCGACAAGCTGGACCACCGGTCCTGAACCGTAGCGACTGGCCATCGTCATGTTCTCAGTCTCGCTCGCGCCGGATTGCGGAATTTCCGATCGATCCGATCGGCAAAATTCAAGATCGGCGCGAGCGAGAAATTTTTTGCGCGCGATCGATCATCGTTTGGAAATTCGCGCGCGGGCCAATGTTCAAATCGCAAAACGAAATGGTATGACCAAATGATCAGTACAATGATCGAAGGGCCGTCTCTCGCCGCATCGCTCGGCCGCGGGGGTAGTGCAGCTAGCCTAAGACAGATCGGAGGTTGCCGACAGTGGTTTGGGGTGCTCGGGCCTTGACAGCTTCTCCACCTATGCCGACCGCACTATCCTCTGCCCCAGTTCGGCAGCAACGGGCCGATTTTGTTGCAGAAGTCGTGCGGAGTATCGATCTGGTGCGCTCAAGGCGCTTTCTTTGAGCCACGGACGAACCCCCTGGTGCTGCGCGCTCCGGGTGGAGCGCCAGGCTGGACGCACAGGAACAACGCCGGGGACGCAACTTCATCTGACGCAACCCTACGCAACCAATTCAACCGCCTCGTCAGGTGGGGCCCGCGCAGTGAGCTTTGCCAGCCGTCGCAGGTTTTGGGCGATGGCAGCAAACGTAAACTCGAACTGCGCGCCGTTCGGTCCGCGCAAGCGAAGCCGGCCAAGGCGCAGGATGCGCTTCAGGTTAACAATCCCGTTCGTTGTCATAGATAAAATCCTCCCGGCTGAACGTGCCATCATCGCGCTTCGACTTGTCGATCACTGGCACGTGCGGCTCGATGCCCTTTTCATCGACAAGGAAATGAAGATTTGGCGCCGCCCTATAGGCGGTGTCAGCAACGAGCCAATCCGGCTTGATGCCGAACGTTGCCTCGGTCCTGTCGATCATCGTCTGCGAGGCACCGACCTCGGCTTGCCGGATTGCCCGTGACGCCTCGACATCCATGATGATGCCGAACTTCACATCGATGAGATAATTGTCGGCATAGGCGAAAAACGCTGCGTTTCGCAGCGCGCCTGTCCATTGCGCCGCAGGATCGGCAGGCGCCACGAATTTCGGCACAACATCGCTAGCCGCGCCCCACGCGGGTTCGTTGAGAGTGGCGAAGTAGTCTTGCACAGCGCGTCGTGCCGTCTCCGGATCGATGTCGTGGCTCCATTCATGGCCCGGCGTGGAGCGGCACTTGTTTGCGTCTGCAGCAATCAGGCTCGCGTCCGACCGCAGAACCATTGCCACCAACCAATCCCGCCTTGATGCAAGCCGCGACGATGCGCTCGAAGACACTACGGAAAACATCGTGCTCGCGAAAACGCTCATTGCGAGCACGCGTGAAGGCGGAATGATCGGGTATCTTGTCCTCGATGCCCAGCCCGCAGCACCAGCGGTAGGCGAGGTTGACCTGCACCTCGCGGCACAAGGCGCGCTCCGAGCGGATCGCGAAAACGTAGCCGAGGATGAGCATGCGGATCATCAGTTCCGGGTCGGTCGATGGCCGCCCGGTATGGGAATAATGCGGCGCCAACTCGGCGCGGACCCAAGACAGGTCAAGAACGGCCGCAATCCGTCGGACCTGATGGTCGTCCGGCACCACGGCTTCGAGATCAAACGCATAGAACAGTTGGCCCTGCTCACTCTTGCGCCGTCCCATCATCGAACCGCTCCGTCGATGGCTGCCGTTTTCAGCAGACGAAATCACGGTTCCGCACCGTCTCTCAACATAGTTTTGCAACAAAATCGTCCATAAGCGGCTGATCGACTCCGCCCCTTTGGTGCGCCGCACTAAGCGACGTCATTCACCTGGGACTACGTCAATCTGACGGCGACGGGCGGTGAGTGGAGTGCCACCGACAATGTCCGCTAAGCGGCGCATCGCGCACACAGACGGATAGCATCATTCCCAGTGGGCCTGACTACTAATCGACCTCAGACCTGTTGAGGAAAGAAGCGTTCCCTATCTCTCACTACCGCGAATACCGCCAAATCGACCTGCGATTTCGGGTTTGCCGAGGGATCAGCGAGAACGTGCTTCAAGCCTCAAACCGGAGACACCTATGCCAGGTTGACGCCAGTTCGAGCCCTCTCACGCTGAGAGGCTGCAAAACGACGGACTTCTTGTTTCCTCCGATTAGAGCATAGCTCCGGCGCCGATGCCAATAGCCGCTTCAGCCGAGACACCGGCGAAATTTCCAACCAAGTTCTCGTGCGGCAGTTGACCCGTCGATCCCAACACCGTCCATATCATCACGCTCTTGCCGCGGACGCCGATGTCCAATCCAACGCGGGTGATCGTTCCATCAAAACGCCTCTCCGCTCCACCGCCGACAGGAGAATATTTGCATACCAATCTCTCCTTTGAGCCTAGGACCAACCCCACCGAACCTTGCCCTTGACAGGTAAGCGTTCCCGCTACAGCGCGCGCATTCTGGGCAGCTGCGGGAGAGGGCACGATCAGAATTAGGCTTAGTGCCCCGCCGAATAAAGCCAAAGAGCCTAGAGCAAATTCGTGTCATTTCCCGATCCTTTTCTCGCTCTGCCGCCGCTCCCAGAGCAGCATGACTAAGATAACCGCTCAACCCGGGTGAAACCCATGGTTGGCGGACGCGCTCATCTGTTCACTCATGATAGCCAGGCGGTGTCTTGTGCCAAGCCTTCCCGCTGCGCCCCTTATCATAACCATACGCGAAGAGCTTGTTCATGTAGTCCCTATTGAAAGGGCCCACGTACGGCTCGCTGAAATCACTCGCGATATAGGCCAGATTGTAGCCAACACGGTCGCGTTTTGTTGTCAGGTAAATTCGATATGCGTCGTTCAACCCACTCGCTGCAAACATAGTCGAGGTCGATTGCTGCGCAATCGACAGTGTCTGGCGACGGACCGTGGCCTCGGGCCTAAATGGTCGCACGTTGTTGATGATATAACCCGTAGGCCTTATGTCAGCTCGAAGTTTTTCGCGACGACCGGTTTGGTTTGAAGGTCGGAGGATAAAGAAACACTTGCGCAATGGCACCACCGTCGACATGCATTTCCTGATAGTCTACACCTCCATAGGAGACGTTCAACATCACGGGCGGAAACACGGCCGGGATCGCGGCCGATGCCATCAGGATGTCTATAATGAGCTGTCGCGATTTGGGATGACGGCTCTCAGCAATTGCGCCAATATTCCAGATCACAGGGCGACCCTGATCTAGATTGGTCGTCATGATAAGCAGGATTCGCCCCTTACGGTATTCATCCGCGATGCGGTCGATAAGCTCCGGTGTTAGGAACTTGGAGACCATCTGCCGAAGCGGCGTCGTATCGCTCAATGCGTCTGCCGCGACCGCCGCAATCAACGCTCCGCGTGTCTTGAAAACATCCGCTGCTTCGGTTTGAGTGTAGACCTGCTTCAGGTATCGGTCGTATTCCGAGCCTAGAAAGGCGAATGGTGCTGAGAGTGCGCCAGTGCTGATGCCCGTCACCAGCTTGAAGACCGGCCGGTCTCCGCGATCTGTCCACCCGCACAGCAGTCCAGCTCCGAACGCACCGTCGTCCCCACCTCCCGAGATGGCCAAGAAGTAGTCCGGAGGCAATCCACCCTTCCGGCTGCTTTGAGCAAAAGAACGCAACTCTCTTTCCCGGGATTTCCGAGCTAGTGCCTCTATCTTCTCGATGTCCGTGTCTGGATAGAACCGCGCATCTTGAATATCGAGTAGCCTAGTCTCGGACGCCTTGGCTAGCGGCACGGGCGGCAAGCGCGTAGTTGTGGCGCAACCACTCAAGGACACCAAGATGAACAGGATTATAGAAATTCTATGCGAGAGCATGGCATTCCGACTTCGACCGAACCCAAACCTTCGCCCCCTCAATTTGGTAGCGTGCCTCAGGTTGCACGATTGACCCAACACGCACAATCCCAAGTCACGCTGGGAAGGGAGCAGAGCATCCCAAATAGCACACAAGTACTGATCATCCTTGGTCGACTGGTGGGCTGTAATGGACCACCGCATCACCGCGCTAACGGTCAGTATCGATGCAGCCTTTGCCGTGCCACCGGAGCCGCCATAAGAGCCGAGCCTCACCGCCACCCAACGTCCGCAATCCTCCGCCCGTCTCTTAGAGCCCGTCCTCAAAGTTCTGAAGTCCGGAAATCGGTTGTGATTCTGTGGGGCGTGCCGTAATTCGCGAGCGGACCCAGGATGTGGACCAACGATAACCGGAAGGCCTACGAGCGCAAGCACTTCCGATATCCGAGTGATCTGACCGACGAGGAGTGGGCGCTTATCGCGCCGCTGATGCCGCCAGCGAGGAAGGCGCGGCGTCATCCGGTGCCGGATACGCGCAAGGTTCTGGACGCGATCCTGTATGTGCTGACGACCGGATGTCAGTGGCGCCAGCTGCCGAAGGACTTTTCCTCCAAGAGCGTGGTGCACGACTATCTGGTGTGCTGGGACCGCGATGGCGTGCTCGCGCGCGTGCATCACGAACTCTACACGCAGGCCAGAGAGCTTGTCGGCCGGAACGCGACCGCCAGCCTCGGGATCGTCGACAGCCAAAGCGTGAAAAGCGCCGAAAAATGGGGGCTTCGATCGATCCATCCGGGTACGACGCCGGCAAGAAGGTCAAAGGCAAGAAGCGTCACATCTGCGTCGATACGCAAGGCCTCCTGATCAACTTCGCCATTACGCCGGCCGACATTCAGGATCGCGACATGATCGCACCGCTGCTCGCAATCGCGAAGCGGCGCTGCCCGACGCTCGCTCTCGCCGTTGCAGACGGCGGCTATCAGGGTGTGGCGACTGCGGCGGCCGTCCGCGAGGACGCGGATCTGCCGCTGGAGATCGTCAAGCGATCGGATACGGCTTCGTCGTGCTGCCCAGGCGCTGGATCGTCGAGCGCACGTTCGGCTGGCTCGGACGCTGCCGCCGTCTCGCCAAGGACTACGAGAACAGAACGCGCACCGCAGCCGCCTTCCTCGTCATGGCGCTCATCAGGCTGATGCTCAGGCGAATTGCCAGGGCGTTGAAGTAAAGTCAGATATATGAGGACGGGCTCTGAGCCTGCCGCGCATGCTGCAATCGCTCACAGCCGGTAATGGGATGGTCCGGCCGTGCTCCTGCCCCAACTGCAGGCGATGGTGCCTGCTGGACGGGCGGCACTGATAGGAGCACGCCCATGCCCGCCAAGATCGCTGCACATCGCAAGGCCGGGGTTGCCGTCATCGGCATCGACATCGGCAAGAACAGGTTCCATCTGGTCGGCCTCGACCGGCACGGCCACATCGTCCTGAGGCTCAAGCTCACGCGCGTGGCGCTTGCGACGCGCATTGCCAACCTGCCGCCCTGCCTCGTCGGTATGGAGGCGTCGGTCGGCGCGCACCTGCCTGTTCTGCGCGCTCTACACCGATCGCGGCAGTCATTACTTCCACACGCCGAAGGCGGGCGAGAAAGTCTCGAAGACGCCGAACGACGCAAGTGGGGCGAGCCTTGTCGCATCTCGGCATAGTACACATCGCGGCCTACTCGCCGGAGGCGCTCGGGCGCTCGGAGCGGATGTTCGGCACGCTGCAGGGACGGTTGCCGAAGGACCTGCGGCTGGCCGGGATCACGACGGTGGAGGCCGCGAATGCGTGGCTGAAGTCGCACGACATCGCCGTGCACAACGCGGCGTTTGCGATCAAGGCCGAGCAGGAGGGAACGGCATTCGTCGCCGACGCGCCCGCGAGGCATGGCGCGAAACGGTATGCGTGATCGAGGAACGCACCGTCGCCAACGACAACACGATCGCCTGGAACGGGCAGCGCCTGCAGCTTCCCGAAAGCCGGCTCAGGCCGCACTTCGTCAAGGCGGTGGTGCGCGTGCACCAGTACCCGGACGGAAGGCTGAGCGTGTTCCTCGGCCCGCACCGTCTGGCGACCTACACGGCCGAGGGCGGCGAGATCAGCCCCGACGCACCCGCGCCTGGCCGCGTGCTCGGAGCCGTCAAGGACAAGCCCCTCGCGGGGCGCGCGAAGTGCGCGTACTTGACCGCCCCTGCGCGCGCTGCCGCTGCGGATGTGCGGGTCGGGGCGGAGAAACGGGCTTCAGGTCGAACAAAGAAACATGCCCGAAGAGCTGACCGCGGCGACCTTCGCCGTGGCATGAAGCCCCCGGCGAAGCCGTCCACGCCTTCCGGCCCGCCGATCC
>CAWGUF010000023.1:0-429179 GCA_963825625.1 uncultured Alphaproteobacteria bacterium
CCGCCAGTTCCTTGCATTTGGATCATGGGCTCAGGGTCGCCGGCACGCCTTGGCGTATCTTTCCAGGGGATGCGCCTGCAGGCACCGGCAAAGCCGGAGCGGATAGCCGGGCAAGGTCGCGCCAGCCTGGTCGCGCCGCCAGCCTGGGTCGCGCCAGCCGGCGGCAGCCGAACGATAGGCCCGCATCTCGCCCAAGCTGCAAGTCCCCGGGCACTGCTGCACGCAGAACGAGCCGCTTGGAGGCCCTCGGCGTGCCTTGATAATATTGCCGTCGTCACGCATAGCCAGCGCCGGAATTGCGGGCGGCCGATCGGTTGTAGTCGTCCAAGGTATAGCGTTTGTGGACTATCCACTGTCACTGATATGTGCCTGGGAGCTGATCTGATCACGATGACACCCCGTTTCCGGGATATGCATCGGCTAGGGCACTTGGCCGGGGCGGCCGAAGGGAAAGCGCTGAAATGCAAGACGTTAATAGACAGCTGCCGCGGGAGGAGCGCGACAGCACCCCTTTTCCTGCCAGACACAGCTCCGGCGTCTATGACACAGCCCCGGAGTTTGGAGCGGTACCGTCCAGCTGGATCGGCGGGCTATTGCGCGGCCTCCTCACCATCGCTCTGGTCGGCGCTGTGCTGATCGGCGGCTGGGCGTTTCAGCGATACCTGATCGCAACCAAACCGCCGACCCCGCAGCGCGCCTCGCAAGAGCTGCCGCGGCGCGTGGAGACCATCCTCGCCAAACCAGCCGACATCCAGCCCATGCTCGAGCTCTACGGGCAGATCGCAGCGGGACGGAGCGTGGATTTGCGCGTTCTGGTCGGCGGCGAGGTCAAGTCCATCTCGCCGGCTCTCGTCGAGGGCGGCAGTGTGAAGCCAGGCGATGTGCTGGTGAAGGTCGATCCGTTCGAGTTCGAGGGGGCCCTGGTGAGGGCACGCGCGGAGCTCGCCGAGGCAGAGGCCAGGCTGGTGGAGACGCGAGCGAAGATCGTGCAGGAACAAGCGGCGGCCAAGCGGGCGCGGGAGCAAATGCAGATCGCGGAGCGCGAAGTCGAACGGTTCAGTACATTGCGGGAGCGCGGCGCCACCAGCGATGCGACCCTCGATGCCGGGCGCACCAGGCTATCGGTGGCTCAGGCTAGTGTGGAGAGCCGCGCCAACCAGATCCTCGTGCTCGAGGCGCAGTTCGCGCGCGAGCAGGCCGGGCTGGACCGCCTGCGTTGGAACGTGCGCAAGGCGTCGCGCGATATCGAGAACACGACACTGACCGCGCCGTTCGGCGGCATCGTGTCAAATGTCGCGGCAGAAGCGGGGCGACTGCTCAACGTCAATGACCGGGTGGCAACGCTTGTCGATCTCGACCGGTTCGAGGCCCGCTTCACGCTTTCGGACGCGCAATACGGACGGCTTGTCGAGCAGACAGGCCGGCTCGAAGGCCGCGCCGTCAAGGTGCGTTGGAAGGGCGGATCGGCAGACCTTACCTCGGCGGGCAGTATAGATCGGGTGTCACCGACGGTCGTGGCCGGCTCAGGCGGCTTTGAGGTCTTCGCCCGGCTCACGGATCAGCAGCAACCGATGCTCTTCGCCCAGGCGCATTCGTGACGATCGAGACGCCCGATGTCGTGTTCGCGGGCGTGGTCCGGGTTCCAGCCAGCGCCGTGCATCCGGGATCGCAACTGTTCCGCATTGACGATGGCGGCCGGCTGCAGCCGATAGCCGTATCCGTCGCCGGCTATGCCGGCAGCGACGTGCTGGTGCGCGGCGCCATACCGGAGGGGGCGGTGCTGATGACAAGCCGGCTACCGGATGCCGGCCCTGGCGTGCTCGTAAGCACCCGCTGAGGACATTGTGATGGCTGGCCCGAATCCGGATGTAAACCTTATCAACGGACTGATCCGCGGCTTCCTCAACCACAGGGTTGCGCCGAACCTGATCGCCATCGTCATGGTGATTGCCGGGCTCGTCGCGCTGAGCCGGCTCAACACGCAGTTCTTTCCGTCTACGGAGATACCCACCATCGCGGTGTCGATCGCATGGCCGGGCGCCAGCGCGCAGGAGATTTCACAAGGCATCCTCGACGTCGTGGAACCGGAGATCCGCTTTCATAGACGGCATCGACAAGGTGGCTTCGAATGCCGTCGAGGGACTCCGGTCAGCATAACGCTGGAGTTCAAGGAAGGCAGCGACATGCAGAAGGCGCTCTCCGACGTGGAGAGCCGCCTGGCCACAATCACCACGCTGCCGCAGGAAAGCGAGCGACCGATTGTGACGCGCGCCCAGCTCTACGAGACGGTGGGATATATATCCGTATCCGGACCCTTTACGGAAGGGGCGATACAGGACGCCGCCAAACGCCTGCGCGACCGTCTGCTCGATGCAGGCATCGACCGCGTCACCTTGTCGGGCAAGCGCGACCAGGAAATCTGGGTCGAAATCCCGAACGCGGCGATGCAGCAACTGGGGCTCACTGCGCGCGAGGTCGCCGATCGCGTCGCCGTCGTCAGCCAGAACACGCCGCTCGGCAACCTGGAAGGCGGCAGCGAGAAGCAGCTGCGCGCCCGCGGCCGGGTGACAACGGCGGACGGCGTCGCCTCGATCGAGCTGAAGGCTTTCCTGAGCGGCCACAAGATCCTGGTTCGCGACGTGGCGATGGTGAAGAAGTAGTACGAGGAGGGCGCGCCTCGCCACTTCAGGAATGGCGAAAACGATCCTGCTCAACGTGCAGCGTACGGTGTCCGGCGACACCATCCGCTCGATGAAGACGATGCTGGATACCGTGGCGGCTTTCCGGGCGGAAAATCCGCCTACGCTCAATATCGAGGCATTCGATGTGCGTGCGAAGGTCGTCGATCAGCGGCTTCGAATGCTGACGGAGAACGCACTACAAGGCTTCGTCCTGGTCGTTCTCGTACTGATCATTTTCCTCAATCTCAGGGTCGCGTTCTGGGTCGCACTCGGGGTGCCGATCTCGCTTCTGGCGACGTTTGCCTTCATGCTGGCGACCGGACAGACGTTGAATGCGGTATCGCTGGTCGCACTGATCCTGGTACTCGGCATCATCGTCGACGACGCGATCGTGGTCGGCGAGGCGACCGCGACCCGCCACGAGCAAGGCTCCAGTCCGCACGATGCGGCCGAGGCCGCCGCCACCCGCATGGTGCTGCCGGTGATTGCTTCCACCTCCACCACGCAGGCCGCCTTCCTGCCGATCCTGCTGATCAGCGGCGTGATCGGCCAGATCCTGGTGGCTATTCCCATGGTCGTCGTCGTGGCGCTGCTGGCCTCGCTCATTGAATGCTTTCTGACGCTTCCGTCGCACCTGAAGCATACGCTCATCGCCTCGGAGCGGACAAGAATGCGGCAGCCCTGGCTGCCGAGCCGTCTGCTGGCGGCGTTTCGTACCGGCTTCGACCACTGGTTCGTCAGGCTGCGCGACGGTCCCGTGGCCTGGTTGATCGCACTCGCCTATCGCTGGCGTTACGTGACGGTGGCCTTAGCTGTGTCGGGCATGATGGTGGCAATCGGGCTGATCGGTGGCGGTCGGCTGCAGTTCACGTTCTTTCCCTCGCCAGAGCCGGAATCGGTCTACGCTGATGTCACTTTCACGCCGGGTCTGCCGGAGGAGCGCCGCATCGCTGCGCTGATCGTTTCGAGGAGGCTGCTCGCACGGCCGAACGTCGTCTGTCTCCGGACGGCAAGCCCCTTATACTGATGGTCTATACCACGCTCGGGCAGCAGGCTCGCGCGCGCGGCGAAAATCTGGCGCGAATCGAGATCGAGTTGACGCCGGGGAGAAGAACGCAGCGTGCGTACGCGGCAGTTCGTTGCCGCCTGGCGCAAGGCGCTGCCTGCGATCGTCGGGGTCGACAACGCCGCGGTGCTGGGGCGGCGGGTTGGACCGCCCGGATTCGACGTCGACGTCCGCCTGACCGGCGCCAATATCGACCGCCTCAAGCTGGCTGCGCTGGATCTGCGGCGCACGCTCGAGAGCTACAATGGTCTCGTCGGACTTTCCGACGACCTGCCCTACGGCAAGGCCGAGGTAATCCTCGAATTGACGCCGCGCGGCCAGGCACTCGGCTTCACCACGGAGCAGGTCGCCCGACAGGTACGCGCTGCCTACCAGGGCGCGATCGCGGTGCGGTTTGCGCGTGGCGACGAGGAAGTGACGATCCGAGTGCGGACAGATGAGAACGAGCGCAGGCGGGGGCTTGCCGGACTTGCCGCACTCAATCTGCGCTCGCCCGGCGGCATGAATGTGCCGTTGTCGGAGGCGGTGCGCGTCGTGGAGCAGCAGGCGTTCTCGGTTGTGCAGCGGGTCGACGGCAAGCTGGCGGTCAGCGTTACGGCAAATGTCGATTCGCAGGTGACGACGGCGGACCGCGTGCTGGCAGCACTGCGGGCCGGACCGCTGACGGAGCTCGAGGCGAAACACGGGATCCGCGCGACGTTCGAGGGCCGGGCCGAGACGCAGCGAAAGACGTTCGCGGATTTGCGGATCGGCGCGTTTCTGGCGCTGACGGCGATCTATCTCATACTGGTGTTCGTGTTCCAACGCTGGCTCCAGCCATTGCTGGTGATGGCGATCATCCCGTTCGGATTCATCGGCATGGTGATCGGCCACTACCTGATGGGCTTCAACCTGGCCTTGTTCTCGATGATCGGGTTGCTCGGTTTGTCGGGCATCGTCGTCAACGGTGCAATTGTGATGGTCGATCGCATGAATGAACGCGTTGGCGATGGCGAGGATGTCGAGACGGCTGCAATCGGCGCTGCGCGCGACAGGCTTCGGGCGCTGCTGCTTGTGACATTGACGACGGTCGGCGGGATGTCACCGCTGCTGTTCGAGAAGAGCCTACAGGCACAGTTCCTCATTCCGATTGCCATCACGCTGACGTGGGGTCTGGCGTTCGCGACACTCTTGTTGCTGTTCCTATTGCCTGCCTTGGTCGGGATCGGTGCGGACGCCTCGCGCATGGCGACAGCCGCGAGAAGGATTGTGATGGGTGCGCCGCGTTCGGTGGCCGGCAACTGAGACGATAGATGTCGGCGGACAGATCCACGCTGTGGCGTATCGGGACGGCGACGACCTTCATGTCGATTCCCCGATCGTGCTCGGGTGCGCGATGATAGGAGATGGGAGGGTTCGAGGACACTGGGATGCTACTTTCAGTTGTCGATCCGATGTTCACGTCTGCTGCCATCCTTGCAAAACGCGGTGCTCTCGTTGGAGGCTCAACGGCTGGCGGATTGTCGTCCGTCTCCGTCTTTTTCCGCAAACGACAGAACGATGTCTTCGATCGAGTGAACGCGCAGGTCAGCCTCCGCAATCGACAGCTCTGACCGCATGATCGGCGAACCATCGACGATGACGCCGACGTCAAAGCTCTTGCCGCCGATGTCGGTGGAGAGGATGTTGCGAATGCCCGTCGCGGCGCCGGCTGCTGTCGGACAAGCCGGATCTGAAGCCGGGCATCAAGCGGCTCGAACGGGCGCTCGGACTTCTGCTTTCCGGCGCGGCAACATCGCGCTCCAAATGAGGGCCGCCAACGAGGGCCCCTTGTCGCCGCCAATCCCAACATTTAGCCTGACGGGGACCGGACCAGGTAACGCCGGGGAAACGCCGGATGGTGGCGAGCACCTGAGCGCTCAACACAATGCCATAACGGCGGACAGAATGGATTTTGACTGATGCCAAGAGTTGCACAAACACTGCGACTTGCTCTCCTCGGTCTTCATCGGCCCGCGGATGTCGCAATCCCCCTGCAGAAGGCAAGCAGCTGACGTGCGGACTGCCGACCAAAGCCCTGCCGTATTCGATGTCGTGAAGACGTCCGAAATCGAGATCGTCGCTGCGGGGCTCGACATCGACGATGCCATGCAGGCTGCGCTGCTGGAGCTGTTGTCGGGGCAAGAGCGAGAGCGCGCAGACCGCTATCGCAATCTCAGTGTCCGCCGCAATTACATCGCCGCCCGGGGACAACTTCGCCAACAACTGGCGGGCCGCCTGCACATGTCAGCGGCGGAGATCGAGATCGTCACCGCCCCTCGCGGCAAGCCGGCACTCGGCGCCGGCCATGGGGACTGCGCGCTGCGCTTCAACATTTCCCACTCGGGCGCATTAGCCGTCTTCGCGTTCGCACGCGGCCGCGAGGTCGGCGTGGATGTCGAAGAGCTGCGCAAGGTACCGGACGTCGAAGGCATGGCTGCGCGCTACTTCTCGCCGCGTGAGGCGGCAGACCTGATGCGCCTGCCCGAAGACCGGCGGGACGCTGCTTTCCTGGCGTGCTGGACCCGCAAGGAGGCGTTCATCAAGGCTCTCGGCGAAGGCCTGCATTACCCGCTGAAATCGTTTGAAGTGAGTATCGAGCCGGACCGGCCGGCCGCTATCCTCAGTGTCGGCGACCTCAGCGGCGACGTAGCGGGATGGAGCATGATCGGCTTCATACCGGCGCCCGGCTATGTCGGAGCTGCCGTCTACTGACTATCCCCCCGCCTCCTGCTGATCAGACATCGGCGGGACTGGCGATGGTTGCGGAGTCATGGGCCGCAATCTCGCGCACGGGTGTGCCGCCACGGATGTCATGGCCGGTCGGCAGCCAGGTGCACACTTCCGCGGCATCGACCCACACCGTCTTGAACTCGGCCGGCACGAAGAACTCCGCAAACGCCATCTCGCTGTCGTCGTCCGCCCTCAGATAATGCCGCTCGTGGTCCTGGTAGTAGACGACATCACCGGCCTGCACGGCAAAGGGCTGCTCGTTGGCCCATGCTGTGCCCTTGCCGCGCAGGAAATACATGAAATGCTCCGCGCCCTCGTGGTGATGGTTGGCGGCTTTCGTGCCCGGCGGGTAGATGATCATTTCGCCCTTGATGACCTTGTGACCGAACAGCATGGGCGTCACAAGGTAGATGCGCTTGCGGGCATCATGCTGCGAATCGAGGACCGGCTCACGCCGCCAATCGACGATCCGGAACGGTGGCGGCGATGCCGCAATGCCGGCGTCGAAGCGAGCCGCTTGCGGCACCGTTGCCAGCAGAAGCGAGGCGCCGTGCTTCGATGTCAGAGTGCCGCCAAAGCCGGGAGGGCAGAATACCACATGCCCATCGGACAGCCGCGCGCTGGCAACATCGCCTGACAGTTCGGCGTCGCCGTCGAGCACCTGGAACCAGGCGATGTCGGCGGCGCCAACCTCGAGCCGCATGCCGCCGGCGGACAGGAGCGTCACGCGATCGAGCAGAATATTCGTGCCCGGAATACGGTCCGCCGTCAGCAGCGGCTGGCGCCGGGCGCCATGGCCGTAGGTCTGCGGCGGCACCTCACGCTCATTGAAATGGACGGCCATCGTGCACCTCACATCTGGTTCGGCAGCCACAACGAGATCTCGGGGAAGCCGATCAGAAGGGCCATGATCACGACCTCGCAGGCCAGGAACCAGCCGACACCTCTGAAGATCGTCTCTAGCGGAATCTCGTCACCGACTACACTCTTGATAATGTAGACGTTGAAACCGACCGGCGGCGTCAGCATGCCGATTTCCAGATACTTCACCACCAGCACGCCAAGCCAGATCAGATCGAGTTCGAGCGCCTCGAACATCGGCAGCATGATCGGCAGCGTCAGCAGCAGCACGCCGAGCGGGTCCAGGAACATGCCGAGGAAGAGATAGGCGACAGAGAACCCGACAACGACCACGATCTTGTTGACGCCCAGGGAGGCAATTGTTTCCCCGAAGAATGCCGGCACGCCGGTGAATGCCAGGAACTTCGTGTACATCACCGCGCCGATCGCCACGAAAAAGATGCGCGCGCTCGACGATGTCGTCTCCTGCAGTGACCCCACCAGGCTGTGCCAGCTGAGCCGCCCCTGCAAAAGTGCGATCAGAAATGCGAGTAGCGCACCTGCAGCGCCCGCCTCGGTCGGCGTGAAGATGCCGCCATAGAGCCCGCCGACTATGCCGACGATCAGCACAAGGAGCGGCCAGATCGGCACCAGCGAGGCCCACCGCTCCGCACGACTGGCGCGGAATTCGCCCTTGGCCAGCCTGGGTGCAAGGTTGGGATTCAACGAGCACCGCACCAGGATCATGATGGTGTAGACGGCAGCGGTGAGAAGGCCGGGGAGCAGCCCCGCGATCAGCAGCTTGACGATCGATACTTCCGCAAAGATGCCGTAGATCACGAACAGAATGGAGGGCGGAATGAGGGCGCCGAGCGTCCCGGCGCTTGCGACCACGCCAGTCGCCAAGGCCTTGTCGTAACCCGCCTTCAGCATTTCCGGGATCGCGATGCGGCCCATCGCGGCAGCAGTGGCGACGCTGGAGCCGGATGCCGCCGCGAAGCCGGCGCAGGCGAGGTTGGCGGCCACAGCCAGACCCGCCAGGCAACGCGCCGAACCACAGTCGCGCCGCCTTGAACAAGGCCGCACTGAGACCGGAATGATGCGCGATGGCCCCCATCAGCAGGAACATCGGGATCGCCGTCAGGTCCCAATGCGCGGCAAAGTTGAAGGGGGTCTGCTTGGCCAGACCGAGCGCCACCTCCGGTGACCGGATCAGCGCCATGCCGACCAACGATACGCCGCCCAGCGCCACTGCGATGGGCACACGGATGGCGATCAGCAGCACCACCGCCAGCAGACTCAGCATTCCAATTGTCAGCGCGCTCATTGGGAACCTGCCGTCTTGCCGTCATCGTCGCCCGTGAGCTTCGCCAGTCCCATCAGAAAATGAGCGATCAGCTGCAACAGCAGGCACACAAAACCAGCGACGAGAAACCAGCGGCTGGGCCACATCGGCACGAAGCCGAGCGCGGTCTCCCACCGCTCCTGTCGAAGCGTCTGCTCCCACGCATTCAGTATCGACTGCCAGGCCAGCACGACGACATAGAGCAAGCTGATAGCCATCACAAAGGTATCGAGGCGCAACAACGAGCGGCTCTTCATCTTGCGGGTGAACAGCTCGACGAAAATGTGTCCCTCGCGCCCGACGATCCATGCCAGCGGCAGGAACATGATCGCGACCATGTAGTAGCCGGACACGATCTCGATGGTGCCGAACAGCGAGCCGCCTAGAAAGTTCCTCGCGAAAACATCGGCTGCGATATGGAACATCATGATGAGGCCGATGAGCATTCCGGTCCACATCGCGAGGGTACTGAGACCGTCAGCAAAACGCGCGAATAGCTTGAGCATGCAGGGCCTGTTCGTTTTCGCTACCACGTGACACCGGCTGCACCGGCTCGCACCCCAATACAAACCGGCGGGCAGGTCTGCACCGCCGGCTTGTCACGTTCCTTCGAGACTACAGCTTCTCCGGGTCCACCTTGCCGTAGACCTCACGCGTCAACGCCTCGGTGAATTTCGCCTTGTCGAGGCCGATGCCCTTGGACAGCTTGCGCCATTTCTCCAACAGCTGGTTGAAGTCCTTGATCAGTTGCGCACCGTTCTTCAGATTGAACTTTTCGGCCTGCTTCTGCGTCTCCTGGTCCTGATCGGCTAGGCGCTTGGCGACGATCTGCTCGAAGCCCTTGTCGCCCTTTACGAAGCTGACGCCGCGCTTCTTGGCATCGGCAATGATCTTGCGGTCGTTCAGGATGTAGCCGTCGATCGTCGCGGATGCAGTCGAAGCGGCAGCGGCCATGACGTGGATCTTGCGCTGCTCCGGCGTCATCTCGAGAAACTTCTTGCGATTG
The DNA here is from genome assembly GCA_963825625.1 of uncultured Alphaproteobacteria bacterium. Classification (GTDB taxonomy): domain Bacteria; phylum Pseudomonadota; class Alphaproteobacteria; order Rhizobiales; family Hyphomicrobiaceae; genus CAMDPA01. The sequence continues at coordinate 9,690 of CAWGUF010000023.1, forward strand.
ATCACGATATGCAATGCAGGGCCGGCCATGCCGAGCGGGAAGTCCACGACATGCTTGGCGACGTCCTGGTAGCCGTAGGAGCGCAGCCAGGAGACCGGGCCGTTGACACAGTCGATGCCGCCGCGCTGCAGCGCCTGCGTGGCGTCGGCTGGCGACATCACCACCGGCGTCGCGCCGGCCAACTGCATCAGCTTCACGGCACCGCCAATGGCACGCACCTTCTTGCCCTTCAATTCAGCCGACGATTTGATTGGTATGCGGCACATCAGTACAAATGGCGTCGTGGAGTATCCGGACAGGTTGACGAGATTGTTTTTCTTCGCCTCCTCCAGGCAGGACGGGCACTTCAACATCATGTATTCGATCTGAGCGCCGGTTGCGCCGACGGCATCATCACCGAACACCTGGGTGGTGAAAACCAGGTTGATGGAGGGCACGTAGCTCGCGGCGTAGGGCGGGACGAGAAAGCCGCCATCGATCAGGCTGTCCTTCAATCCCGCCGCAGTGCCCTTGGCATCGACAAGCTGACCACCGGCGACCAGCTTCCAATTGATCGCACCATTGGTCTGCTTCTTGATGTCAGCGATGTAGGGGACGGCGCCGCTCGTCATGATCGAGTGCTTGGGGCTGACCCAGCTGCCATAGACCAGATCGGTTGCCGATGCCGATGTGGCAACGCAAAGGGCGGTGCCAGCGATAATGCCGGCGTGGGCGAGACCTGTTGTCCGCATGCGCTTCTCCTCCTCATCTGGCGGCCCGCTTCCCGGACCGGGTCTGCTTTATCTCCATTTCCGTCTTGATGCGCTGGCTCGCTTGCACAGCTGGCCCGCCAGCGGCCAACTTGTGTGGTGATCGCGAAGTTCGTATCCAGTCGCGGCTTGGTCCCAAACGAACTTCGCGATCTGAACCACACTAGTATCATATTGATTCTAGTGTCCCTTTTGATTCCGAAGTTCGCTCTTGAGGTTGCGGCAAAGTGGGGGCGAACTTCGAAATCGGGACACTACGAGCTTCTCGGGGTCTACCTTGCTGTAGACCTCACGCTGCAAAGCGGCGGTGAACTTGGCCACGTCGAGGCCGATCTCCTTCGACAACTTGCGCCACTTGACCAGCGCCGCCTCATAGGCGTCCAGCACCTTGCCTGGATTGGGCACGTTGAACTTGGCAGCAGACTTGATGTTGCCCTCGCGCTGCTCGCCTTCGCGCTTCTTGGCGACCGCGGCGAAATCGGCACCGCCGACAGTCACTTTCACGCCTTTCTTCTTGGCCGCCTCGATGATCTCCTGGTCGCTCTTGATGTAGCCGTCGATGGTCGCGATGGCGGCGGACTCAGCGGCGGCCATGACATGCGCCTTGCGTTGCTCCGGGGTCATGGCTAGCCATTTCTTCCGGTTGATCGCGACATGGAAGCCCGGACCGGACATGCCGAGCGGGAAGTCGAGCACGTGCTTGGCGACGTCCTGGTAGCCGTAAGACCTGAGCCAGGCGGCAGCACCCAACACGCAATCGAGACCACCACGCTGCAGCGCCTGGGTGGCATCGGCCGGCGACATGCCGACCGGGTTGGCGCCAGCGATACGCATCACCTGGATACCACCGCCAGCCGCGCGCACCTTCTTGCCCTTGATATCGGAGACCTTGGTCACCGGCTGCCGGCACATCAGCAGGAATGGCGTTGTCGAGTAGCTGGCCAGCGGCACGAAGTTCATCTTGCGGGTCTCTTCGAGACACTGCGGGCACTTGAGCAGGATGAGCTCGGACTGGGCACCGGCGGCGGCCACGACGTCCTCGCCGAACACCTGAGTGTTGAAGATCAAGGAGATCGTCGGCGTGTAGCTGGGGCCGAACGAGGCGATGACAAGACCGCCGTCGATCAGATTGTCCTTGAGGCCCGGCGCTGTGCCCTTGGCATCGACAAGCTGCCCGCCAGCCACCATTTTCCACGTGACCGCGCCATTCGTTGCCTTGGCGACCGACTTGAAGAACGGCGGCATCGCGGTACGCATGACCGAGTGTTTCGGACTCACCCAGCTGCCATAGACAAGCTCGCCGGCCGTAGCGGTGGCAGGCGCCAACGCAAGCACGCCTGCGCCGACGAGGCCAAGGCCGGCCACTCTTTTCATTCGCATCGTTGTCTTCCTTCCATGCTTGTCAGACACCATCGCAGCGCTCGCGTCATAATTTCTCTGGATCGACCTTGCTGTAGACCTCTCGCATCAAGGCATCGGTGAACTTCTTCTTGTCGAGGCCGATGTCCTTGGTCATTGCCTGCCATTTCTTGAGAAGTCCGTTGAAGGTTGTCAGCAGCTTCTCCGGCTCGGCGACGTTGAACTTCTTGGCGGCGGCCACATTGGCAGCGGCCTGCTCGGCATCGCGCTTCGCCACCAGCTCGGCAAAGCCTTCACCACCCTTGATGAAGTTGACGCCTTTCTGCTTTGCGGCAGCGATGATCTCGCCGTCGCTGCGGACCTGTCCGTCGATGGCAGCAGCAGCCACGGAGGCGGCGCTGGCGAGAACGTGGGCCTTGCGCTGCTCGGGCGTGAACGACAGGAACCGGTTGCGGCTGAAGGAGAGGTGCAGCGCCGGGCCGGACATGCCCAGCGGGAAGTCCGTCACGTGCTTGGCTACATCCTGGTAGCCATAGGACCGCAGCCAGGACGCCGGTCCGTGCACGCAGTCGATGCCGCCGCGCTGCAGGGCCTGCGTGGCGTCGGACGGCGACATGCCGACCGGCACCGCGCCGCCCAGCCGCATGGTCCCGACGCCGCCGCCGATGGTGCGGATCTTCTTGCCTTTCATGTCGGCAACCGTAGCGATCGGCAGGCGGCACATCAGCTTGTAGGGTGTGGTCGAAAAACCGCCCAAGTCGACGATGCCGGCCTTCTTCGCCTCGGCCAGACATTGCGGACATTTCAGCAGCATGAACTCCATCATGGCACCGGTCGATGCCACCGTGTCGTCACCAAAGACCTGGGTGCTGAAGACGAGGTTGAGCGCGGGCAGGTAGCTCGGAGCGAATGGTGCGATGGTGAAGCCGCCATCGATGAGGCCGCTCTTGAGACCGGGGATGGTGCCCTTGACGTCCACCAGCTGGCCGCCGGCGACCATCTTCCACTTGATGGCACCCTTTGTAGCCGTCTCGATATCCTTGAAATAGCTCGGCATCGCGGTGCGCATGACCGAATGCTTGGGGCTGACGAAGCTGCCGTAAACCAGCTCCGCAGCCGAGGCCGGGTTGGCCTGAAATGCCATCAAGCCGCCAAACGCGGCGGTCAAGGCCACGCGGATTGCGTGCATCACGGTATCCTCCCTGCAATCTGCCCAGACATCCGCGTCCGGTATGGGCGGACGAGGCAAAAGGCGTCGGCGCTTTTTGCGCCTTGTCAGCAGCCTGCCGCCTTCACAGGCGACCGCCACCGAGCGTGAGTGTGCCAAATCGCGAGCCGGTGGGGAAGCCAATTCATGCAGCACCGCGGATTGCGCAGCGCAGCGCAGCTGCCGGGCACGCTGCATGCCGACAGCAAGAGCCAGTTTGGACGTAGACGGCCCGGCAACCCTGATCGTGAAGGATGATCGATGCGGGACTGCGTTGTCGCGCGTCTTGCGGAGCACGGCACCGGTCAGGTCGCGCCAGAAGCAGTTCATCTGCGGGGGCAAACTCGTCTCAATGTGCGATCAGTGCACACTGAGTGATGGGCTCAAGTGCGCTGACCTACGCCACGCTATTGCCGCTCACGATGACACCAGACGGAGATTGCGGCTCCCGTCCGAGGTCTCGACCGACAGGCTTGCCGTGATCCAGCGCACGGATGGCGCCATCACGCGCGCCCGAGATCATATTCGATGCGATCAACACTGCACCGCCGTGCTCATCGCTACTGACCCCGATCCCGACCTCGCTTTGGCGGATGACATTGCCAGTGGCGACGACATCGCGGCGATAGCGACCCCAGCCGATGGCAATGCCGGCAGTCGAAGCGGCCTCGATCACATTGCCGGTGACCGCCGCATCGGCCTCGACTACAATGCCATAGCCGGTGGTGAATTTGCTGTCAGCGCGCCGCACGAGGTTGCGGACGAGATTGCCCTGGACGACCGACAGGCGGCCACCATCGTTGAAGTTGGTCACCGAAATGCCGGTGGCGGCACCGTCTATCTGGTTGGCAGAGATCACCGCGCCCTCGAATGCGAATTCGGAATAGATCGCGACCTCGCCCATGCGGCTGATGCTGTTGGCCTGGATCTGGACACCGGACGCGCTGTTGGCGCGCACCGCCGAGTAGGCGCAATCGGAGATGCGATTAGCCGCAACGATTACATTTCCGGCGCGGTAGATGTTGATGCCGTTGCCGTTCTGTCCGCTGCCGCCAGCCTTGGCCGCGATGCGCTGAATTCGGTTGTTGGACACGATGGTCGCATCCTCGCGCGGTGCCGAGGACCAGACGAGTACGCCATTGTTGTCGCAATCGGTGACTGTGTTGAGGGTGATATCGAGACCTTCTGCGTCCATCGACCAAATGCCGGCGGTGGCGGCAAAGGTGACCAGGCAACCTGGAGACGACGCCCGAGCATTTCTCCAGGTAGATGCCAGCCGCAGCACTGGCCTCGACTGTCATGTCAGTGATCGATACACGCCGTCCTGCCCTGACCTCGAGCAGCCCCAGCGCGCCAGGGCGCATCGCCATCCTGCCGACAAGCGTCAGTCCGGAGACCGTGGTATCGCTCACATCCTGGGCGGTGAGGATCGGCTGTCCGCCGCCCTGCTCGAGACGCGTTGCGCCCGCTACTCCCTCCAGGATCGTGCCGCTGTGCAAGCGCAGGCCGCTGACAACATAGCGGCCAGGTGCGAGGACGAGGGCAGCACGCGCCTCAGCCGCATGGTCGATTGCTCGCTGAAGCCGCGCGGTTACGTCATTGGGCGCATCCGGCACGACGCCAAGAGAGGTCGCCTCGATGGACGTATGGGGCCGCGTCCGGGCCTGAGGGCGACTGGTTGCCGGTGCACGGTCGCGCGCGGCTGCCCCTGCGACGCCTACCCCCAGGCCGGCTCCCAGTCCAAGGCTGACGCCCAGCAGATGCCGGCGATCGAGTGAGGGCGAATTCTGTTCAAATGGCATGGCGCTGACGGCTCCTGATGGCGTCTCGTGTTGCCGATGCAGGGGACGTGCCAACCCGCCGGGTCCGTGCCGGCTTGACCTCGCGGCTGCCAGCATCGACAACGCGCTTGTTAGAAGCTCGTTGGAACAGCACATGACTTTGCGCGTGATCTACATGGGCACACCGGACTTCGCCGTGCCTACGCTGGCGGAAATCCTGGGTGCTGGACACGATGTCGTCGCGGTGTACTGCCAACCGCCGCGGCCGGCCGGCCGGGGCATGGCAGAGCGGAAATCACCGGTCCACCGATTTGCCGAGAGCGCGGGACTTCCGGTCCTGACCCCGAAGTCGCTCCGAACCGTGGACGCGCAGGAAACATTCCGGGCGCACCGTGCCGACGTCGCGGTGATCGTCGCCTATGGCCTGATACTGCCGCAGCCGGTTCTCGATGCTCCACCGTTCGGCTGCTTCAATCTGCATGCCTCCGCCCTGCCGCGCTGGCGCGGCGCGGCCCCCATCCAGCGCGCGATCATGGCCGGCGATGCGGAGACGGCCGTGATAGTCATGCGCATGGAGGCGGGGCTGGACACGGGCCCGGTCTGCCTGGCGGAGCGCATCGCGATCGGACAGGACACGACTGCAGGCGAGTTGCACGACGCGCTGGCTCGCAGCGGGGCCGGCCTGATGGTGCGGGCACTGGCGGCTCTCGAGCGCGGCAGCCTGACGGAAACGCCGCAGTCCGAGCACGGCGTCGCCTATGCGGCCAAGATCGACAAGGCCGAGGCGCATATCGATTTCTCGCAGCCGGCTGAGAGCGTGCACAACCAGATCAGAGGCCTGTCGCCGTTTCCGGGTGCCTATTTCGAGCTGAAAGCACAGCCGAACGATAATCCAGAGCGGATCAAGGTGCTGCGCTCAGCGCTTCTGGTCGACGCTGTCGATGGTGCTGCAGGCGAAGTCCTGGATGATAAGCTAACGGTGGCGTGCGGATCGGGCGCCGTGAGGCTCATCGAGTTGCAGCGCGCAGGCAAGCGGCCGATGTCGGCAGCGGAGCTGTTGCGCGGCTTTCGCATCCCGAGAGGCCAGCGGCTGACATGAGCGCGCGACCGCCGATGCCCCTACAATGCGATTAATCGTCTATTCAGATTGACCTGATGGACGGGCCCGTCCCGCATTACGATGCTTTGAGGAGCCTCCTGCCATCCCGCGCCTGCTGGATGCGCCGCATGGCCAGAGGATGCGAGTTCAAGGTAGCGCACATGACCCGATTTCTGACAGCCATCACAGCAGCAACGCTCGCGGCAGCCACCGCAGCCCCGGCACTGGCCGAATCCGCGACGATCCGCATCGAGCCGCGCCCCTATTACGGTGCGATCGTCACAATCGAACAGGGCGTAAGGGTATGGCGTCCGCTGCCGACCACAAAGTACGTCATCATCAATCCGGAGGGACGGACCCCTCTGAACCTGGGGCTCACCGACATCCGTGAGCACTCCACCAGCCACAATCATTTCTACGGCGGCGAGGCTCGCGCGCCGGCGGCTGGCGGCGGCAATACCTACGCGGTGCCCTACGCCGGCGTCGACCGCGGACGCGGTCATCGCGGTCACGGCGGCCAGAAGCAACGCGGCGGCGGCTTCAAGCCAGCAAACATCAGGTAGAGCAGCGCGCCGCGCTCCGCATCCACTTGAGTTTGCGGGTGCGACTGAATAAGGCATCGGGCAGGCGCAGTCGGTGCGCCGCCCGGAGTGCCCATGCCCCGCTATCGCATTACGATCGAATACGACGGCACGCCTTTCGTCGGCTGGCAGATCCAGGCTGAAGGCGCCAGCGTGCAGGGCGAGCTCGGTTCGGCAATCGCGCGTTTCTCAGGCGAGACAGTACAGGTGCGCGGCGCCGGCCGCACGGACGCCGGCGTGCACGCCCAGGGGCAGGTTGCGCACTTCGATCTGGAGCGCGAATGGGACCCCTTCCGTGTCCGCGAGGCGCTGAATTTCCATCTCAAGCGCTGGCCCATCGCGGTCCTCGACTGCGCCGCCGCAGCACCCGACTTCGACGCCCGCTTCAGCGCCACGAAACGACACTATCTCTATCGGATCCTGCCGCGTCGCGCCCCGCCGGCACTCGAGCGCAACAGGGTGTGGTGGGTGCCGGCGGCGATCGATGCCGAGGCCATGCATCACGCGGCGCAAGTGCTCGTCGGCCGGCATGACTTCACGACGTTCCGGGCGGCAGCCTGCCAAGCCAACTCGCCAATCAAGACGCTGGAGCGTCTGGTCGTTTCTCAAGTCGGCCAGGAGATCCATGTCGATGCATCGGCGCGGTCGTTTCTCCACCATCAGGTGCGCTCGATCGTCGGCTCGCTGAAGCTGGTCGGGCAAGGCAAATGGCGCGCGCATGATGTGGAGCGGGCATTGGCCGCTCGCGACAGGGCTTCGTGCGGCGCGCTTGCGCCGGCAGCCGGCCTCTACCTCGCCCGGGTCGATTACGATGGGCCGCCCGCGACCGCGGCATGATGCGGCGTGCTCCGCTGCCCCCCGGCCAAGCTCGACCTGTCGCCTCCCATCAAGGCCGAAGCATGCGCCGGAGATGCCAGACGGCGATCGCAAACACCACTGCAGCTCCCACCTGATGGGCAACGCCAAGGGAGACAGGCACCACCGCCAGCAGCGTCCAGATGCCCAGCGCCGCCTGCGCCAGGATCGCGACAAGAAGAAGCGCAGCAGTGGTGATCACGCGATCATCGTCGGCCGTCCGCCACAACGCGACTGTGTGCCAGACCGCCAGCGCCGTCACGACGTAGGCCATGATGCGATGATTGAACTGGACCATCGTGATATTCTCAAACGGATTGATCCACCAGGGCGTCATCGATACCAGGCCGGAGGGGACAAGGCGGCCATCCATCAATGGCCAGGTATTGTAGGTCAGCCCCGCTTTCAGGCCGGCGACCAGTGCCCCCAACTCGATCTGCAAGAACACGGCAACCACCAGCACCACCGCCAGCCAACGCTGCAAGCCCGATACCGTGTCCAGCGTTATGCGATGGTCCTCGCGCCGGCCCATGCTCGATGCGATCCAGACAAGGAAGCCGAAGATCAGGATGGCAAGCCCAAGGTGCGCAGCCAGTCTGTAGTGGCTGACCGATACACGGTCGACGAGCCCCGACATCACCATGTACCAGCCCATCAGGCCCTGCAGTCCGCCCAGCACCAGCAGTCCTGAAAACTTCCATTTGTCGTCGCGGCTGAGCGATCCGGTCCACCAGAACCAGAATAAGGGCACTGCGAACACGATGCCAATCAACCGGCCCAGCAGGCGATGGCCCCACTCCCACCAGAAGATCGTCTTGAATTCGGCAAGGCTCATCCCCTTGTTGATCTCGCGGTATTGCGGGATCTGCCTGTATTTGTCGAATGCGTCCTGCCAATCGGCATCGCTGAGCGGCGGCAGTGCGCCCATGATGGGCTTCCACTCGGTAATCGAAAGGCCGGAGCCGGTCAGCCTGGTGGCTCCGCCGACGCCGATCATCACGAGCACCAGTGCAGCTACGATCAGCAGCCAGATGCGCACGGCCTGACGCTGTGATGCGGCCTTGCCGGGAGCCAGGCTGGACGTGTCGGCCAGCAGCGACATGTGTTGCGCACCCATTTCCAGTTCAGTTGGAGATTGTGTTAGATGGGGTGTTCCGCAACGGCAATGCGGCCGTCGACCGCGCGACCAAGTCCGCTGCGGGCGCGTCAAGGCAGGAGAGGGTATGACCAGCAGATCGCGCAAGCTTGTCGGGGCAGTATTGCTGCTAGCCTTCCTCGCGGTCTATGCGCTCCTGGTCATGATGGTCGCGGTCGTCCTGCAGGTCCGCGAAAGCAAGCTCCTGGAATTGGCGTTCTACATCATCGGCGGACTGGCATGGGTGGTCCCGGCCGGCGCCCTGGTGTGGTGGATGCAGCGGCCGGATCCGCCCCGATAGGCCGGCGCCACGTCAAGCCGATGCGACCGCTTGGACGCTCGCGCGGTCCTTGGCTACGGAATGACGCGGACGCGCCATTGCCGGCTCCAGCCCGCGCCAGAGAGCGAACGGAATACCCGACAGCAAGGCCCGGAGACAGTCGATGCTCTGGAACTCACCATTGAGCGACACGCGCGGCAACGAGGTCGGCGCGCAGGCGTGGCTTGCGCTCACAAATCCCTTGCGGGTCGTGACTGCACTTGCCAGCCCGAGCTCAGCCGCCGCCCGGAATTCGCGCTCGCCGGCGCTGGCGTCGTCACCGTAAGGATAACAGAAGTGACGGCAGGGCACGCCCAATTCCTGCTCAATCCGCATCACGCTGCCCTTGATCTCCGCCCGCATTCTGCTGACATCCAGGGAGCCCAGCGCACAGTGCGAAATCGAATGGGCGCCAATGGTCACGAGCGGGTCACAGGCGAGCTGCGCAATTTCCGGCCAGGACATCGCCAATTCCCGGCATGGTGACAGGATGTCGACCCCGGCCCTTGCCGCCAGGCTCGAGACAATTTCGCGTGCATCCTCTTCCGGCATTGTGCGAAGCCACCAATAGAGGCGGGACCAGGCGCGAAGCTTTGCATGATCCGTGTCGCAGTTGAGGCGTTGGAAATGCCCGTCGATCACGACCGAGATTTGCCCGGATACCCGGATCACCTCCTCGAGAACAAGCCACCACAAGAAGCCGCGGCCATCGGCGAAGTCCGAGGCGACATAGACGGTGAATGGGACCCCATGCCGCTTCATCACGGGCAAGGCGAAGTCCCGATTGTCCCGATAACCGTCATCAAAGGTGAAACAAGCGAATGGGCGCCGGCTGCTTTCCTGGCCTTGAAGGCGCGCGCAGGCTTCATCGAGCGATAAGATATCGAAGCCGGCGCGGATGACCTCCCGGCACGTCGCATCGAGGAATTCGGGCGTAATTTCCAGCAGACGGTTCGGTGCGAAACCCTTGCGCTGCTCGGGTCTGACATGATGCAGCATGAAGATCGCGCCTTGCCCCTGCAGATGAGGCCCTAACGCCGCCGTCGCGCCTGAGCGATTGAGGGCCGTCAGGCCGAACCTCAATGCTTTCGTCTTCATGGAACGCATATCTGAACTTTCGCTAGCGGCGGCGCTCAAGCGCCTGTCCGCACAATACCTGTCGGTGCGTACATGCAATTGGCGTGCGCGCAGGCCCGCGACACCGAACCTTTGCGCAGCGAAGTCGAGCTTTGGTTTCCAAATTGTTAATGCGCACGCGGTGCGGGGCGAGATGCGGGCTCAACGCACCGGCTGAAGCCGACGGCGACCAGCCGCAGGACTAGCAGGCGCATCCGGCTGGGTCGGCCGTTGGCCCTGTCGCGGGCTCACGACGACGTCGATGTCGGCGACCTGGAATCCAAGCAGGCGATCGGGGGGCTCTGCGGCCGGCGAGACCTTGCTCGCCTGTGCGACCAGCACTGCTGTATCGAAACGGCCCTCGACGGCTTCGAACAGCCGAACAGCATCGGCATGATCGCTTGCGACAATGACCTGATCATAGACCTCGTCGAGTGCATCGAGTGTCAGGTTGAGCCGGTCCGAATCCAGCACATCTGCCGCCCGTTTCGGCGCTGTGCCCGGCTGGATCAGGTGTACACCGGAATCAGGCAGCCGGATGATAACCTCCTCGAAGCCTACCGTCCCCTGCAGCAGTGCCATCAGACCCGGCTGATGCACCTTGCTGCGCGCTATGGGCAGTCCGCGACCGGCGAGGCTCCAGACAAGCAACACGACGTGCTGCCCTGCGGCGGCCAGCGCCTCGGCCAACGCTCTTGCTTCAGGGCGAACGTCGACACCGACCTCTTCTGACGTGACCAGGGTGCGAACCCCGCCGCCATTTCCCGACCGCTTTGTCAGGCGCGCGGCAAACTGGGCCAGTGACGGCGAGAGTTGCTGGCGCGCCGCTGCGGCCATGTCGCCCGCGTCAGCAGTGGCGGGCAGCCGTTGCGACGGCATGGTCTGTGCCGGCTCGCTGCGCGGCACGTCCTCAGGCGACCGAGGCGTCGACTTCGCGCTCGAAACCCTGGCAGGCCTGCCGCGGCCGGTACCGCGCATCGGCGCGAGCAACAGCGTACGCGTAATTATGAAGGCGAGCCCCAGAATGAACGTGGCCGCCATGGCCAGCAGCGTCATCGGCATCTTCTTGGGCGCTACCGGCACGCTGGAGGCTCGCGCCTGAATGATCTGCGCCTCGACCGGCACCTGCCGCGTGCTGACAACGGTGCGGTTGTCCTCGAGCAGCTTCTGCAAGCGCTCCAGCTCCGTCCGCTTGGCGTTAGCCGTCGATTCCAGGGCTTTAAGCTCCGCCTCGCTTCCGCTCAGTTCGACAACGCGCTGCTTGAGCTGCTCGACCTGACGCTGGGCAGAGTCGACTTTCAGTGTGGTTGCCCGAAAATCCTTGTCGAGGCCCTGCACGACCTTCCTGACCTCCGCAGCGATCTGGCGCTTGAGACCGGCGAGGTCGGCACTGAGCTGGCGCATGCGGGGGTGGGCCGGCAGCAACGCGGCTCCGGCCTCCGCGATCTGGCGCTCCAGCCGCACGCGCTGCGCAATCAGACCCTGAATGAGCGGCGATTTCTGAACCTCTGGCAGGACGTCGGCGCTACCCGCATTCAAGAGCTCCGTGGCGGTGCGCCAGCGCGCCTCGGCCTCGGCCCGCGCGGTCTCGGCCTTTATGAGCTCGTCGTTCAACGACGCCATGCGCTGGTCGTTGATCGGCATGCGCTGGGAGCCGGCGCGGAACTGGCCGGTGCGGGCGCGAAAGCGCTCCACGACCGCCTCTGCCTCGAGGACCTCGCGGCGCAGTTGCTCGACCTTCGGGCCGAGCACCTTGACAACCTGGCCGGTCTCCTCGACCGGAGCCGTGACCAGGCTGGTGCGGTAGGCATCGGCCAGCTGGTTGGCGAAAGCCGCGGCAAGCCCGGGATCAGCGGAGGTGAAACGGATCGGAATGATGCGGCTGTCCTTGACAGGCGCTATCTGGAGTTGCCGGCGTACCACGCCCAGAACGCGGTCCTCCACCGCCTCTCCGGGAATTGGGGCGCCGATCCCGGCAAGCCGCAGGACGGCACTCGCGGTATCGAGACTTCCGAGCTCTGCATTGAACTCGACCCGGTTGCGCAATTTCAGATCGTCAGCCACGCGCAAGAGCAGCGTTGGGGCCAGCAGGGCCCGGGCATGGGTATTGACAGCCTCTCGATCGAGGCGCGGGGCGACATTGCTCGAGCCGCCGAACCGCTCCGTTCCTTCCGGAAACGGATTACTGCGCTTGGCGGCAAGCACGAGCTGGCTCTCAGCCGTGTAGCGCGGCGCCATCAGCGACAGCACGACAAAGGTCGCAACGCCGGCCAGGGATGTCAGAATAAGCAGATTGCGCAGCGATCTGAGAACGGAAGACCACAACGTGGACAGCTCGATGTCCTGTGGCTCGGCTGTGGTAGCGTGCGAGTGGGCATTCATGAGCTTCGTCCTGACGACGGCTGACAGTAGCAAGACCGCCGGTCGCGGTCCGGAATATGCAAGGGGCGGATGGGCACGCACCTCGCAAGTCCTGCGCCGATTAGAGCCCGGCTGGGTAAGCAATCAATTAATCGTGCCAAAAATGGGCAGCGCTTGAGGCTTTTTTAACAGCTGAAGCGCTAACTGAGCGTCGAACATCCAGTTGCGATACGGAGTCCATCAGATGTCTTGGCGTACGGCCGTTGCCGCGGCACTGTTGTCTGCAACGCTGGCACTGGGCGGTTGCGCACACGACCTCGTCGGCGATGCGCGCAATGCTGCACCATTCCCCGGCGATGCCACCACTGCGGCTACTGCCGTCGGCATGCAGCCGGCCGCGCCGGCCGTCGCGTCCTGGTCCCGGGTCGAGGTCGCGGTACCGGAAAGCCATGCTGGTCTGCCGCTTGCCGACCAAGAGACCTTCACAGCAGTTTCCAACCCGAATCGGCCTTATCTGCTCGACAGCGGCGACAAACTGCGCGTGTTCGTCTATGGCCAGCCCAATCTGTCGCGGATCTATCCGGTCGACCAGTCGGGTCGCTTAAGCGTTCCATTGATCGGAACCGTTTCGGCACGTGGGCGCACTGCGAGCCAGGTTGCAGCCGCCATCCGCGGCCAACTCGGCACTCAATTCGTGCGCGACCCCCAGGTAACGGTCGACATCCATCAACATCGTCCGTTCTTCATCCTCGGCGAGGTTCGAAATCCCGGCCAATACGACTATGTCAACGGCATGACGGTGGAAACAGCGGTCGCCATCGCAGGCGGCTACAGCGAGCGCGCGAGCGAGCGACGGGTGCGGCTGAAGCGGCGCTCGGGCGGTGCGCTCGAGACCATCGAGGCGGGAGCCAACTTCGAAGTCGAGCCTGGCGACAGCATCTACGTGTACGAGCGGTACTTCTGAAGGTCATGTCGCAGCCTCGCGTAATCCATGTGCTTCGCGCGCCGGTCGGCGGACTGTTCCGCCACGTACGCGATCTTGTTGGCGCACAAAGCGCGATGGGATTGTCCGTTGGCGTAATATGCGACAGCAGCGCCAACGACAGCCTGACGGCCAGCCGACTGGCTGCGCTCGAGCAGCACCTCGGGCTGGGACTGCACAAGGTCCGCATGAGCCGCGAGATAGGAACGGCAGACGTTTCCGCCTATCGGTCGACGCGCAAGCTCGCCATCGAATGCAACGCCGACATCCTGCACGGGCACGGCGCCAAAGGTGGAGCCTATGCGCGGCTTGCCGCTGCGGCGCTGCGCAAGTCGGGCCACAACGTGCGGTGTCTTTATACGCCGCATGGGGGCAGCCTCCACTACGATCCGGCAAGCCTGAAGGGTCGTGTTTTCATGGCGCTTGAACGGCGGCTCGCGGCGCTGACGGACGGACTGATTTTCGAGAGCGCCTATTCACAGCGCATCTACCAGGCGAAGGTCGGCGAACCATCCTGCCGTATGCGGGTCATTCCCAACGGTCTGCTCGCCGAGGAGTTTTCCAGCCATCGGCCGCTCGGCGACGCTGCCGACGTGCTGTTCGTCGGCGAGCTCAGACGGCTGAAGGGTGTCGATGTCCTGCTCGAGGCGCTGGCGTCAATGCCCGATCGTCAATCCGTCACGGCGCTGATCGTTGGTGAAGGGCCGGATCGCGCTGCGTTCGAAGGGCAGGCTGCACAAGCAGGGCTATCGGGCAGCGTGACATTCGCAGGTGCGATGCCCGCACGCGACGCGTTTCCCAGGGGAAGAGTGCTGGCGATGCCATCCAGGGCCGAGAGCTTTCCATACATCGTTCTGGAAGCTGCCGCGGCCGGCATGCCGATGATTGCGACCGACGTTGGCGGCATTCCCGAGATCGTTGCAGGCAGTGCTGTCCGGCTATTGCCGCCCGGAGACGCAGCTGCGCTCGCCAGCGCGCTCAGTGCCGCCCTGGGCGATCCTGGCCGTGCACGGAGCGATGCCGCCGATCTGCAGCGCCGCGTCGCAGACCAATTCATGGCCGATCGCATGGCCGCAGACGTGGTTGCCTTCTACGCAGAATTAACGGCTCGTTAGGAATGAGTGCGGACGGATTATCGTCGCTGGACTGACCGGCGTTCACTGGCACGTCGAATGCTTACATCGGATTAACTCTGCCCCACAGGCTCATATCGAGTTAATTCCAAGATGCAGCAAGCCAACCTCTCCCGTTCACCAACTCTCGAACCCCGGTCCGGGGTTGATGCCGTGCTTTCCAGGCGGCAAGCGACAGTCCGCGCGCCTCTGGTCTCCCCCGTCGTCCTGTCCGGAACAGTCAGTGTAGCCGACCTCTTTATGATGATCGCGCTCGGGCTCGGCGCCGCAACGTTTTACCTGCAGATCCCCGCCGCCCAGCTTGCGCCGTATGCCATGACATCGGCGGCAACAGCGCTCGCAGCCAGCCTTCTCATGCATTCCATGGGGCTTTATGACCTGGTTGCAGGTCGTGCACGGCCACTCGACGAGGTGCGCTCCATAGGCGCCTGGACGCTTTCAATGGCAGCGCTGGCAGGCATCGTTCATGCCTCGCGGCTGGGCGACATGTTCTCTCCCCTCTGGCTTGCCGGCTGGTATTTCGCTGGCGTGGCCGGGCTCATCTTCGTGCGCGTGTGTGTCAGGTCAAGCCTGAAGAGCTGCTTCAAATCGGGACACCTCGTACGCCGCGCCGTCGTTTACGGACATGGCGCCGCTTGCCGTCAACTCCTCGACGCATTGGAGTACGACAAGGACTGCGGCATCCGCATCTGCGGCATTTTCGACGACCGGGACGGTCACCGCGACACCGTTGCTAGTCGCTCCGAGGAGCACCTCGGTCGTGGTCGCCTGGACGATCTCGTTGCCTTCGTACGGCAAAGCAATGTCGACCTGGTCCTGCTCGCGCTGCCCATCTCCGCCGAGGCCAGACTGATCGATCTGCACAAGAGGCTGTGGGTTCTGCCCGCCGATATCAGGCTGGTGGGCTCGGCGTCGAGGCTGAAGCTTTCGAGGCGGGCATATTCCTACATCGGCGGCGTCGCGCTGATCCCCCTGACAGACAAGCCGATCGCGGACTGGGGCGTCGTCGCGAAATGGCTGTTCGACAAGGTGATCGGCGCAGCCGCCCTGCTGGCGCTGTCACCGGTGATGCTGGCGACCGCGATCGCCATCCGGCTCGACAGCCGCGGGCCGGTGCTGTTCCGGCAGAAGCGCTACGGCTTCAACAACGAGCTGATCGAGATCTACAAGTTCCGCTCGATGTACGTCGATCAGTCCGACACCGCTGCCGCCAAGCTGGTCACCAAGGACGACCCGCGTGTGACGCGCGTTGGACGCTTCATTCGCAAGACCAGCCTCGATGAGCTGCCGCAGCTCTTCAACGTGATGATCGGCAACCTCTCGCTGGTCGGTCCGCGGCCGCACGCGGTGTCGGCAAAGGCGGGCGGCAAGCTCTATGACGAAGCCGTCGACAGCTATTTCGCCCGCCACAAGGTCAAACCGGGAATCACCGGCTGGGCCCAGATCAATGGCTGGCGCGGCGAGACCGATACGGAAGAAAAACTGCGCAGGCGAATTGAGCACGACCTCCACTATATCGAGAACTGGTCGGTGTTCTTCGACGTCTACATTCTGGCGATGACGCCGATTGCCCTGACGCGGACCGACAACGCCTACTGAAGGCGGCCATGCGCAGCCCCGCGTCGAGGAGACAGTGATGGCAATCCAGACAATTGAAGCCGCGCAGGGCGAAAGCGCCTGGGATGAGCGCAATTCCGTCCGCCGGCTCGCACTGGTGCTGGTCTGGCTGACCGTTGCTTCGGGTGCGGTCGTGTTCAGCGAGCCGGCCCCGGTGGACGTGCTGTCGATGGGCCTGATCGTCGGGCTGCCGCTGGTCGGTCTCATCGCGCCGACCCCCATGCTGTGGGGTGCGTTGGCGGTCTGGCTGGTGTGCGGCGCGGGCGCATTCGTGGCATCCGCACAGTCATTGCAGCTCGACCGGTCGCTGACGCACTCGGCCATCTCGATCTACCTCTACGCCATGTTTTTCGTCATGGCGGCATTCGTAGCCAAGCGGCCGATGGCGAATGTACGACTGATCCTGGATGCCTACCTGTGGGCTGCCTTCGTGGGCGCGGTGGCCGGCGTCGTCGGCTATTTCAATCTGCTGCCGGGCGCGGCCGACCTCTTCACACGGTTCGGACGTGCCGCCGGCACGTTCAAGGACCCCAACGTTTACGGCGCATTCCTGGCCCCTGCGCTGATCTATGCCCTGCACCGCCTGCTGACCTGCGATGCCCGGCGGACGTTGCTGCCGGGCGTGATGCTCGCATTCCTGGCCTTCGGCGTGCTGCTCAGCTTCTCGCGCGGCGCCTGGTTCAACAGCGCCGTGGGAGCCGCAATATACCTGTACTTTTCCGTGATGTTTGCCGCCAGCGAAGCCCAGCGCACCAAAATCATCGCGCTGGGTGCGGTGGCGCTGACGGCTGTGGCGGCCTGCCTCGCCGTTGCCAGCCAGATCGACGAGGTTGGGGAGCTGCTGTCGCAGCGCGCCGCGCTGACGCAGGACTACGACGAAGGACCGCACGGGCGCTTCGGCGGGCAGGCCAAGGCCAAGCAGCTCATCGTCGAGTCACCGCTCGGAATCGGGGCCCTGGAGTTCGGCAAGTGGATCCATCATGAGGACGTCCACAACGTCTATCTCAGCATGTTCCTGAATGCCGGCTGGATCGGCGGGCTGGTGTTCGCGGCGATGTTGCTGGCGACAATCGTGCTTGGACTGGCGCATGCGCTGAAAGCGCGGCAGACGAGACCATTGTTTCTCGTCGCCTATGCCGCCTTCGTGGCGACCGCGCTGGAGGGCTTCATCGTCGACATCGACCACTGGCGCCACTTCTACCTGCTGATGGCGATGGTTTGGGGCGTCATGGCGGCCGAGCGGGTGCCGGTCGCAGCCGCCATCACACGCACATTGCCCCGAGCCGCAAGGCTCGTGCCCCTGCGCGGTCGCATTGTGGCGGCGACCTGATCTCAGGGCTTCACGGCAACGCGCTATCATGACCACTCGCATGGCAATTGCGCTCGCTCCATAATGCTGCATTGTCAGCGAACCGAACGGATCAGCCGTGCCGGAATTGCCGGAAGTCGAGACCGTGCGCCGCGGGCTGGAACCCGTGATGGCCGGCGCACGCATTGTGCGCGTCGATCTGCGCCGACCGGACTTGCGGTTTCCGCTGCCCGAACGATTTGCCGAGCGTCTGGCGGGCCGGCGCATCGACAGCATGCGGCGGCGCGCCAAATATCTTCTGGCGCGGCTCGACAACGGCGAGGTGCTGGTGATGCATCTCGGCATGAGCGGACGGTTCTGGGTGGCGCCTGGCGACTCCCCTTCGGGGAGCCGGCCGCCAGGCGCGAAGCGGGTCGGCGAGTTGGTCCACGACAGCGGCGCCGATCCGGTGCACGACCACGTCGTCTTCGAGCTGGAAGGCGGCGCGCGCGTGGTCTACAACGACCCGCGCCGGTTCGGGTTCATGGATCTGATCCCCGAATCCAGTCTCGATGAGCACAAGTTTTTTGCCGGCATGGGACCGGAGCCGCTCGGAAACGGGTTCGATGCGACCTATCTGGCGGGGCGGGCACGCGGCAAGGCAACGGACCTCAAGGCATTCCTGCTCGATCAGAGGAACATCGCCGGGCTCGGCAACATCTATGTGTGCGAGGCGCTGTTCAAGGCGGACTTGAGCCCGCGAAGAGTGGCGGGATGCCTGGCACTGAAGAGCGGGCGCCCGACGGAGCGCTGCGAGCGGCTGGTCCCCGCAATCCGGCAGGTTCTGGAGGACGCGATCGCAGCGGGCGGCTCGACACTGCGGGACTACCGGCACACGGATGGAGCGCTCGGCTACTTCCAACATTCATTCAAGGTCTATGGCCGCGAAGGCGAGCCTTGCACGCGGGACGGATGCTCGGGCATCATCGGACGGATCGTGCAGGCTGGCCGCTCGACGTTCCATTGCCGGACCTGCCAGCGCTGACGTCAGCCGATGAGCGAGGCTTTAGCATGACCAGAATTCTCAACGTGCTGCTGGCAGCCCTGATGCTGTCACTGGCGGCCGGCGTGGCACACGCGCAAACGACGCCAGCAGCCAAGCTGCCGCCGGCCTCCGGCCCCTCCGAGCCGCGCATCAAGCCGGAACGCCGCGATGACGGCATCTACCACCAGACCTGGTTCCACGAGGGCTTCCTCGACCTCAAGGAGGACTACGGCGAGGCCGAGAAGGCGGGAAAGCGGTTCGCGATCATCTTCGAGCAGCGCGGCTGCATCTATTGCACGAAGATGCATACCGACGTGCTGGCCCACAAATACATCAACGACTACGTGCGCGAGAATTTCACAATCGTGCAACTCGACCTCTGGGGGGCACGCGAGGTCACCGACTTCGACGGCACCCGGATGCCCGAGAAGAAGCTGGCCGAACGCTGGGGCGTGCTATTCACGCCAACGATCGTATTCTTCAAGGACGGCATGAAGGACATCAAGGGTTGGGGCCAGACGCTCGAGGTGGCGCGCATGCACCTGGGCTTCGGACCGCCGACCTTCTACGACATGTTCACCTGGATCCGTGTCAAGGAATACGAGAAAGACCGGAATTTCCAGCGCTTCCACGTCGCTCGCTCCAATGAGCGGCAGGCTGAGAAAAAGAAGTAACGACCCGAAGGGATGACGGAGCAGCACATGGCCTACACTACTATCCAGACCGAGGTGAAGGGACGCGTCGGCGTCATCACGCTGAACCGGCCGCAGGCGCTCAATGCGCTCAATTCCGAGCTGATCGGCGAGGTCAACGAGGTGATTGACCAGTGGGAGGCGGATGTCGGCATCGGCTGCATCGTCGTCACCGGCTCGGAGAAGGCGTTCGCGGCGGGCGCCGACATCAAGGAAATGCAGGCGAAGTCCTACATGGACGCCTACTTGGGCGACTTCATCGGCCCGTGGGAGCGCATATCGCGCTGCCGCAAGCCGGTCGTCGCGGCGGTAGCGGGCTTCGCGCTCGGCGGCGGCTGCGAGCTTGCCATGATGTGCGACTTCATCATTGCCGCCGATACGGCCAAATTCGGCCAGCCCGAGATCAATCTCGGCATTCCGCCGGGCGCCGGAGGCACGCAGCGGCTGACGCAATTCGTGGGCAAGTCGAAGGCGATGGAGATGTGCCTCACCGGCCGGATGATGGACGCAGCGGAGGCCGAGCGCGCCGGCCTCGTGTCGCGCGTGGTGCCGGCCGCCGACCTGCTGGCGGAGGCGATGAAGGCAGCCGAAACGATTGCCGCGAAGTCGCTGCCGGCGGCGATGATGGTGAAGGAATGCGTCAACCGCGCCTACGAGACGACGCTGGCGGAAGGCGTACGCTTCGAGCGCCGCGTGTTCTGGGCCACCTTCGCAACCGAGGACCAGAAAGAGGGCATGGCCGCCTTCGTCGACAAACGAAAACCCACGTGGAAACACAAGTAGGGTACGAACGCGGGGAATTGGGCCCAGTGGCGAGTTGCGGGTGGCGAACTGCGGGTGGCGGCCTGCAGCTTCGCAAAATCTGTCCCACACCGCGCGCCCCGAGCTTGACGCCAGCCAGATTGGCACGGCAAAACGAAACAATGAAACTACGTTCCAAGGAGCTCGCCATGGCCGTCGCAGACGTTCAGATCGGAATCGAACCACTGAGCCCGGTACTGGGCGGGCGGATCACCGGCGTCGATCTGTCCCGGCAGCTCGACAAATCCACGCAGGACGCCATGCGCGAGGCATTCGCGCGTTATTCCGTGCTCTGCTTTCCCGGGCAAGACATCTCCGAGGACGACCAGGCACGGTTCTGCGCCATGTTCGGCAAGGCCGACAGCGCCAACATCAGCAAGGACGAGAAGGGCGAGGGCAAGACGCGTGCGCGCGGCATCATGTTCATCACCAACATCCGCGAGAACGGCAAGGCGATCGGCTCACTGCCCGACGGCGAGATGCAGTTCCACTCCGACGGCTCGCACAGGGCGGTGCCTTATCGCGCCACGACGCTCTATGCCGTGAAAGTCCCCTCGCGCGGCGGCGAGACAAAGTTCGCCAATCTCTATGCCACATACGATGCCCTGCCACAGGCCACGAAAGACAGGCTGGACGGGTTGCAGATCCGATATGTCTACCGGGTCGATGCGGTCTATCGCGAGCAAACCGACGAGAGTGACGAAAGCCTGTCCAGCGCCATCCATCCGCTCGTGCGGACGCATCCAGATACCGGCCGCAAGTCGCTCTACCTCAGCCGGCTGATGTCGCGCGCGGTCGTCGGCATGGACAGGGCGGAAAGCGACAAGCTGCTGGAGGAGCTGTTCGAGCACGCCGAGAAGCCCGAGTTCGTGTATGCGCACAAGTGGACGCCCGGCGACATCCTGATCTGGGACAACCGCTGCCTCAATCATGCCCGCAATGATTTTCCGGCCGAAGAGGTTCGCCTGATGCGGCGCATGACGGTGTCGGAAGAGTAAAACGCTCAGATGACGCCACCGAATGCAACGCTGGTCTTCAGCGATGGTGCAACGCGATCGTTTCCCGTACCGGCCGGCTACAGCGTCGTCCGGGCCGCGCAGCGCCATCGCCTGATGCTGCTGACCGATTGCCGGGAAGGCGCATGCGGCACCTGCCGTGCCGTGTGCAGTTCCGGCCGGTTCAGCCTTGAGGACTATAGCGACGATGCCCTGCCGGCTGCTGATCGCGAGGCAGGCGGCGTGCTGTTGTGTCAGATGCGGCTGGAAAGCGATTGCGTCATCGAGCTCGGGTATCCGGTATCGCAGGCCGAGCGCAAACCGGCAGGAGGATAGATCGGCATGAACGAGCTGGGACCGACGCCATGAATGTCCATCATCGAGCCGTAGCCGCCGACGCCCCCGATCCGCAAGCGCTGGTCGACGACCGGCCGGCCGACGCAATGTTTCGTGTCGACAAGCGGATCTACGTCGACGACGCCGTGTTCGAGCTGGAATTGGAGCGCATCTTCTCCCGCGCCTGGATCTACGTCTGCCACGAGAGCCAACTGAAGGCTGTGGGCGATTATGTGGCCACCGAGATCGGACGCCAGCCGGTGTTCGCCATTCGGCAGCCAGACGGCGGCTTCGGCGTGTTCTTCGATGCCTGCGCCCATCGCGGTGCGCGCCTCACCACGCGGCGCTACGGCAATGCGAAGACGATAACCTGCCGCTACCATGGCTGGTGCTACGATACGCACGGCAAATGCATCAAGGTCCAGTATGAGAACCTCGGCTGGCCGGATGGGATGCCGCGCGATCTCGAAACGAACCTGAAGCCGCTGCCACGGGTGGCGAGCTATAAGGGTTTCGTGTTCGCCTCCCTCAGCCCCGAGGGCGAGGACCTGCCGACCTACCTGGGCGCCTCGGCCCGCGTCATCGACACGATGGCAGACCAGTCGCCGGAAGGCATCGAGGTGCTGCCCGGCTCGATCCGCTACATGATGCGTGCAAACTGGAAGTTCCAATCGGAGAACGGCGCGGACGGCTATCACGTCGCGGCGGTGCATCGCAACTATGCGGACACGGTGTCATTCCGCGAGCAGATCACTACCGGTCTCGACCCGATGCAGGCGACGGAGGCCGGACGCATTCTCGACCGCTCCAAGACAGAGACCGGCAGCTACGATCTCGGCCAGGGCCACATGCTGAACTGGTCGCATCGCGCCAACATCGCCGCGATCCCGTTGAGCGAGCGCGAGGACGAGCTGCTGGCGCGCCTGCCTCGAGGACAGGTCGACTGGATGCTGCGCCGCGGCCGCGTGCTGACCGTCTTCCCCAATCTGCTCATCAATGATGTCGCCTCCACGGCAATCCGCATCTGGCGGCCGGTCTCGGCGGACCTGTCAGAGCTGGAGACGTGGTGCTTTGCGCCAAAGGGCGAAAGCGCGAAGGCGCGGGAGGCGCGCATCCGCAAGTTCGAGGATTTCTTCCTGCCCTCCAGCCTTGCCGTTCCCGACGATGTGGCAGCGATGGAGGGGGCGCAGGAGGGCAGCATGGCGACCGGGATGGGATGGGTCGTGTTCGACCGCGGCCGGCCATCGATGGTGGAGGGAGCCGACGGCCGCGCCAGGGAGCTGGACATGAGGCCGGCGACATCGAACTCGCAAGGCGATAGCGAGACCTGCTTCTTCGGCTTCTACCGTCGCTGGGCTGAGTTAATGGCGGACGACGTGCGAGGCGGCCGCACATGAGCAACGAGACAACGGCACTGTTCCGGGACGTCGCAGCCTTCCTGGGCCGCGAGGCGATGCTTCTCGACGACCGGCACTGGCACGACTGGCTGGAGCTGTTCGCGGAGGATGGCCGGTTGTGGGTTCCGGCCTGGGACGGCGACGATCGCATGACCGACGACCCGCGAGGGAGCATCAGCCTGATCTGGGCGAACCGCACCGAGCTGGAAGCACGCATATTCCGCATCGAGGGCGGCAATTCCTACGCCTCCATGCCGTTGCCCCACACCGTGCACATGGTGATGCCGACCGCGGTTGAGCAACGCGCCGACGGCGTCATCACTGCCCGCGCCAATGTCATGGTGCAATCGTTCTGGCGTACGCACGGCGCGACACTGCGGGCAGGGCGCTATGATTACGAGCTGGTGAGGGCGAACGGCAGCCTGAAGATTCGGCTCAAGAAGATCACGCTGCACGACGACCGTGTGGTCGGCGCGATCGACATCTATAGCATCTGACCATTGCGAAGCGACGCCCGGAGGTGGAAATGCGCCCGAACATGCTGCATACCCGCTGGACTGCCGGGCAACCGATCATCAACGGCTGGCTTGCCATTCCCAGCGGTTTTTCCGCGGAGGTGATGGCGCACTGCGGCTGGGATTCGCTCACCATCGACATCCAGCACGGCCTCGTCGACTATCAGACGGCGGCGGCGATGATGCAGGCGATCTCGACGACGGATGTGACGCCGTTGGTGCGCGTGCCCTGGAACGACCCGGCCATCATCATGAAGTGTCTCGATGCCGGCGCGTATGGCGTGATCTGCCCGATGGTCAACAATGCCGAGGAAGCCCGACGTTTCGTGGGAGCCTGTCGTTATCCGCCCGCGCCTGGCGGCTATCGCAGCCTCGGGCCGATCCGCGCGCAGATCTATGGCGGTCCCGACTACATCGACCACGCCAACGAAACGGTCGTAACGCTGGCCATGATCGAGACCAGAGATGGTGTGAAGAACCTCGACGAAATCCTCGCCGTGGAAGGCCTCGACGGCGTCTACATCGGCCCGGCGGATCTTGGTCAGTCGCTGGGCTTCAAGGGCCAGATGGACCCCACGGAGCCCAAGGTTGTCGAGGCAATGGAGCATGTGCTGGCCCGCTGCAAGGCCATGGGCAAGCGCTGCGGCTCGCACACCGGCTCGACCGCCTACGCCAAGGCGCTGCTTGGCAAGGGCTTCGATCTCGTCACGCTGATGAGCGACAACCGCCTGCTGGCTGCGGCCGCCTCAGCCGTTGTCAGGGAGATGAAAGGCGACGGCCCGGCTCCGATCGGCGCCGCCCCCGGCTCAGCCGCCGGCAGCCGGACCTACTGACGCCGGGCAGCCGAACCTCAGCTGCCGAACCTCGTGACAACCTCCGCAAGTGCCGGGCGCTTGCGTTCCGACTGTCGCTCTGCCTGCGTTCCGATGTGGATGAAGCCGGCAATACGCTCGCCCTCTGCCAGCCCCAGCCGGCGAGATACGCCCTTGCTGTAGCTGTACCAGCGCGTCACCCACTGCACGCCGAAGCCCAGCGCGGTGGCTGCAATGACGAGGTTCTGGCAAGCAGCACCCGCAGAAAGCACCTGCTCCCACTCCGGCGCGCCCGGCTTATCGGATGCGCGGCTGACGACGGCGACCACCACCGGCGCCCCCGTCAGGCGCTGCCGCTCGGTCTCCAGCCTGAGCGGCGAGGGTGGCTCTGCCTCCTCCTGCTGGACGACCTCGGCCAGGATCTCGCCAAAGCGGGCCCTAGCGTCGCCCTCGAACACGATGAAACGCCACGGCGCAAGCGCCTTGTGGTCGGGCACACGAGAGGCGGCAGTCAAAATCTGCTCCAGCTCGGCCGGCGTCGGGCCGGGCGCGGCGAGCTCTGCCGCCTTGGCGGAGCGGCGCGAAAGCAACAGCTCGATTGTCGGATTTGTCATGATCCTGGCCTTGACCTTCCGTGTTGGCTCGTGACACTCGCTATCTCAATTCTTGCCGGGCGACAACGCCACGCTTGTCATATGGGGGCTGCGGTGACACCTGACAGCATGAACCCGGGTGACCAGTATACGCGCAGGCGAAGACCGCTGCTCGCCGCGCTCCTGGTCGTGCCGGCGGCGATTGGACTGGCACTATCGCCGCCAGCTTCAGCGCAAGGGGGCAGACCAGACGGCGGCGTCAGGTCCACCGCGATCATCGTGCTCGACGGCTCGAACTCGATGAATGGGCGTCTCACCGGAGCCAGCGAGCAAAAATACGTCACGGCCCGCAATGCCCTGCTGCAAGCCCTGGCCAGCAGCACGCCCGGCACACAATTCGGCCTTGCCGCATTCGGATCGCAGCGGACAAGGGACTGCAACGATGCAGCGGTGCTCGTCGCCCCAGGGGACGGCAAGGACGAGGTGAAAGAGGCACTGGATGACTTCCAGCCGCGCGGCTGGAGCCCGGTGGCTCTGGCGCTGCGCAAGGCTGCGGAGGCGCTGCCGCAGGGACGAAGCAAGAAGTCTATCGTGCTTCTGCTCGACGATCTGGCGAGCTGCCGTAGCGAGGATCCGTGCGAGGCAGCAGAGGAGCTGCACGACAAGGATCCCTCACTCACCATTCATGTCGTTGGGCTCGGCCTCAAGCAGAGCGAGGTCACGACGATGACCTGCGTCGCCGAAAAGACAGGCGGCAGACTTTTCGACAGCAGCACGCCGGACGAGGCGGCGCAATCCATTCTCACGGCGATGCGCCTGGTCAACGCTGCACCGCCGCGCCCCGAACCCGCACTCAGAAGACCACCCGCGCCCAAGGTGGCCCGCGCGCCGGTCCCACGCGGATTAGCTCCACCTGTCGCCGTGCTGCTTCCCGGCCTCAATCTGTTTGCCAACCTAAGCCCGGCGCGTAAGGACGTCATCGAGCAGGTGACGTGGCTGGTGACCCCTGCTGGCGGCAGTGAAACAACCCCCGCGGTCGCATCGTCCACGTCGGCGATGCTGAATGTCAAACTTCCCGTGGGGAAGTATGAGGTGCAAGCCCGAGCTGGCCTGGTGACAAAGAAAATCCCGCTCGACGTGGACAGCGGCGCTGCGGCTGCGCCGCGGGCCACACCAATCGTCCTGGATGCAGCCATGCTGTCGATCTCAGCGCCACTGGCCGCCGGCGGGTCGCTGTCCTCCTCTACCCTGCTTGCGCTGTACGAGGCGTCCACGACATCGGGGCAAGCGGCGATGCGGCCATTGTGGATGGCACGGGTGGGCGCCGAAAACCTTGTCGTCCCTCCCGGCACATACCGCATCGTCGCCAGTGACGGCCGGGTGAATGCCGAGCGCACGCTGTCAGTAGCGGCGGGCGACCACAAAGCTGTGGAGTTGCCGCTCGCCGCCGGACGACTTTCGGTGCAGATGGAGGGCAAAGATGCCTCCGCCATTCCCGAGGCAGTCCGGATCAGCATCGAGAAAGACGATCCGGACAGCCCGACGGGCAGCAGGGAAATAGCCCGCTCAGCGACAACCGCCCTCGACATCACGCTGCCCGCCGGCGCATATCGCGTGACCGCCCGTGACGGGACGGCCGAAACGATACAGCGTGTCGTGCTGACCGCCGGCTCGCTGGTCAGGCGCCGGATCAGTCTGACGGCCACCGATGTCAGATTGGTCAGCCGCATCGGACAGTCGCTGCCTGCAGGGCTGCCGGTCGCCTTTCGCATAGAACGACTGGATGGAGCGCCACGCACCATCACGCTGCGCGGCAAGGCGGAGCCTGTGGTCAATCTCGTGCCGGGCCGTTATCGTATCGATCGCGAGTCGGCCTGCAGAATGCCGTTGCCATCGGCGAGGCGGACGTGGTTGCCGGCAAGCCTGTGGTGCTGGAAATCAGTCCGAAGGCCGGGGCCTACAAGCTGAGGATGCGCAACAGCAACGGCCTTGGTTTGGGCGAGGTGTTCTGGCAGATCCTGGATGAAAGTGGCCGAGCCGTGTTTCGTACGACCCAGCCGGAGCCGATTGTCGCGCTGCTGGCCGGCCGCTATACGCTGAAGGTACGACTGCGTAATCGCGCAATGGAATTCGCGTTGGATGCAAAAGCTGGCGAAAACAAAGTCGTGGATCTCGGCGGTTGAGCGATGCTTCGAGACACCGCTCGGCACAACTCTGCAGCCGTTGACGCAATAGGCATGTGAAAGGCAAGCGGAATGCGCGATGTCCGTTACGGCGTGCAGCAGTCCGGCAAGCGGGGTTGCTGGAGCGGCGTGTCCGCCACCGCAGCTGTCGTCATTCATTCGCTGATCGCTGCGCCGGCGTGGGCGCAGCAGCCGCCGGCGGCGGCGGCGGCTGCCCCAACGGCGGCGCCAACGGCGGCGCCAAGTCCGTTCGCACTGGATATCCTGCGCGGAGCAATCTCCGATGGCCAGTCCAAGGGCGGTGCCTCGAATTTGACGGTGGTTCCCAGGCAGTCGCCGGCGGCCCCGCAACAGGGCGCGGCCGACAGCGGCGAAGTGACGCTGGTCGGACTGGTCACTGAGGATGGACAGCGGATAAACGAGACACTCGTTTGGCGGGTTTTCGAAATCAAGGGGCCAGACGGGAAGCCGCGGCTGGTCTCAACCCAAACCGCCGCATCGCCGAAACTGCGTTTGGCGCCAGGCGACTACTATGTGAACGCCGCCTTTGGCCGCGCCAACATCACGCGAAGGATAACGGTCGCGGCGGCGGCCGCCACAGTGGAGCAATTCGCATTGAACGTCGGGCTCTTGCGCGTCAGGGCCCTGCTCGGCGGCAAGACGCCGCTGCCGCCGGGCGCGGTCAGCCTGGACGTCCTTGCCGACGAGCGCGACAAGTTCGGCGAACCCAGCCGCGTGGTGACCAACGCCAAAACAGGCGTGCTGATCCGTCTCAACTCCGGCCTGTACCATGTCGTTTCCAGATACGGTGATGCCAACGCCGTGGTCAGGGCCGATATGACGGTCGAGCCGGGCAAGCTGACGGAAGCCACCGTCATTCATCACGCCGCGCGCATTACCTTCAAACTGGTGACGCGTCCGGGCGGCGATGCCACGCCCGATACCCACTGGAGCATCGTCGACCGGGAAGGCGACATCGTGAAGGAAAGCGCCGGCGCTTTCCCGACGCACACCTTGGCACCGGGCACCTACACCGTCACCGCCCGGTCGCAGGGACGTGTATACAGGCAGCAATTCGCCATCAAATCGGGCGAGTCCAAACAGGTCGAAGTGGTGATGCGATAGCGACGGGCTGTGCCCCGGCCGGCCCTATGATGGTCAGTGCCGTATACCTTGGTCCCGGTTGCCCCTTGGCTAAAGGGTTCATATCTAGGCAAAGTCCGAAGCCCCCGAAAACATGCCTCCTGCCCGGGACGGAGTAAGCGGGGCCGCGCGCAAGCTTTGTAGCGCCCCGACGACCACCTCGGGATACCTGTCTCGCCGACGAACTCGATCTGGAGCCTTAATGTCGAAGCGAAGCGTCATCGTCGCGCTCATTACCGCACTGGTGGTCGGCGGAATTGCCTACTTCCAGTTCGTGTTCAAGCCACAAATGATTCGCGGCTTCATAGAGAATGCACCGCGCCCTGTTCCGACTGTCGTCGTCGAGCCGGCACGCAGCGATAGCTGGCTCGAACGCTCATCATCGATTGGGACACTGATTGCTTCGGAGGGGGTCGAAGTCGCTGCCCAGGTCGGCGGCACGGTACAGCGCATCCACTTCGACAGCGGCCAGAAAGTGGAAACCGGCGCGAAGCTGGTGGAGTTGGACACCGACATCGAAAAAGCGGATCTTGCAAGCAGCCGCGCCACGCTGAAAGAGGCAGAGCTCGCCTGGCAACGGCAGGTGGATCTGAAGCGCAAGGCAGTGACTTCGGATGCCAACGTCGATGCGGCTCGCGCAAGGCGGGATACAGCTGCCGCCGCAGTGGCCAAGACCGACGCAACCATCGCCAAGAAAACGATTGCCGCGCCGTTTGCCGGAAGGCTGGGCATCCGAAAGGTCGAGGTCGGGCAGTATGTCTCTCCCGGGCTGCCGCTGGTGACCCTGCAGGCGCTCGATCCGATGTGGGTCGATTTCCCGATGCCTGAGCGGTTTATCTCCGGCTTGTTCGTCGGCCAGACGATCGAAGTCACGGTCGATGCATTCCCGGGCCGTACGTTCCGGGGCAAGGTTCTGGTTCTCGACGCGCGCGTTGCAGCAGACACCCGTACACTGATGGTGCGCGGTGAGATCCCGAACGCAGACGGCCGGTTGCTGCCGGGCATGTTCGCCAACGTGACTGTTGTCGGCAACAAGGAGCGCGCGGTGGTGACCGTGCCGCGCACCGCAATCACGTACAGCCTTTATGGCGACAGCATTTGGGTGCTCAAAGCAGCGGAACAAAAAGGCGGGACGCAAGACGGCAAAAGCGCACCGTCATTTGCCGTGGAGCGCCGCTTCGTGAAATCGGGCGAGACGCAAGGAAATCGCACTTCAATCGTGGAAGGTCTCAAAGAGGGTGAACGCGTGGTCACCTCCGGCCAGATCAAGCTCAATCCGGGCGCCGAAGTGCGTATTGCAGAGTCCAATCCACTGACGCCGCCCGCCGTGCGGCCCAAAGAGTAGAGAGCGAGCACGTTCCGTGTCATCGAACGAGGACAGACAATTCGGGGCTGGCTCGGCCTTCACCGACATATTCATCCGTCGCCCAGTGCTGGCGACGGTGACGAGCCTGCTGATCCTGCTGATCGGGCTCGTATCGGTTTTCAATCTCCAGGTCCGTCAATATCCCAAGCTCAGCAACACGCGCATCACGATCACCACGGTATATCCCGGGGCCAACGCCGAGCTCATCAAGGGATTCATTACAACGCCAATCGAGCAGGCCGTTGCGAGCGCGGAGGGGATCGACACGCTGACCTCGTCGTCGCGCCAGAACACCTCCAGCGTCACGCTGAACCTCAGGCTTGATGCCGATCCGGATCGCGCGGTGGCCGATGTTCTGTCCAAGGTCAACCAGGTCAAGAGCCAACTGCCGGCCGAAGCGCTCGACCCGGTCGTTCTCAAGCTGACCGGACAGACCACAGCATTGTTGTACCTGTCGTTCAATTCCGAGGTGCTGAACAGGTCGCAGATCACGGACTATCTGACACGAGTGATCCAGCCGAGACTGCAGACCATCAACGGGGTTGCCAGCGCGCAGATCCTCGGTGCCCAGACATTCGCAATGCGCATCTGGCTGAATCCGGACCGGATGGCAGCACTGGGCGTCACGCCGCTGGACGTACGCAACGCGCTCAGCCAGAACAACTTCACGACGGCGGCGGGGCAGGTGAAGGGCGATTTCGTCCAGACCACGATCAACGCCCAGACTTCCCTCAAGTCGGCAGAGGCATTCGGCCGGCTGGTGGTCTCAACGCGCGGCGATGCGTTGATCCGGTTGCAGGACATCGCTGAGATCGAGCTTGGGCCGGAGAGCGCCGATTCGTCGTCCGCCTTCGATGGCCTCAAAGCCGTATTCATCGGCATTTACGCGACTCCCACGGCCAATCCGCTGACGGTCATAAAGCAGGTGCGCGACTCGTTCCCGCAACTTCAGAGCCAACTGCCGCCGGGCCTGGACGCCGCAATCGCCTACGACGCGACCAAGTTCATCGATGCATCGATTGCGGAGGTGCAGAAGACGCTTATCGAGGCCGCGCTGATTGTCGTGGTCGTCATTTTTCTGTTTCTCGGCAATCTGCGCTCCACGCTGATTCCAATCGTCACCATTCCACTTTCTCTTGTGGGCGTGATGTTCGCGCTGCTTGCTCTGGGCTACTCCATAAATCTGCTGACGCTGCTGGCCCTGGTTTTGGCCATCGGGCTCGTCGTCGACGACGCGATCGTCGTGGTGGAGAACATCCACCGGCATATCGAGGACGGCATGGCGCCATTCGACGCGGCTCTTGTCGGGGCGCGTGAAATCGCCGTGCCGGTGATCTCGATGACGATCACACTGGCAGCCGTCTATGCCCCGATCGGATTCGTGTCCGGCCTCACCGGAGCGCTGTTCCGCGAATTCGCCTTCACGCTGGCTGGCGCTGTCATCGTGTCGGGCATCATCGCACTGACGCTGTCGCCGATGATGTGCTCGCGCCTGCTGCGCCACGACACAGCAAAGAGCGGATTTTCCGCTTTCCTCGATCGTCTGTTCGATCGCCTCAAGAACAGCTATCAGCGCGTCCTGCATCGCTCGTTGAACGCGCGCCCGGCGATGTTGATCCTACTGGCAGGCAGCATCGTCGCCGTCGTCGTGATGTACCAAGGCACGGCGAAAGAACTTGCGCCGGAGGAGGATCAGGGCATCCTGTTCAACGTCGTCCAGACGCCACCGGCGGGCAACCTCGACTATCTGGAGCGCACTACCGCGGACCTTTATGAGATCTTCAAGAAGGTTCCGGAAAAGGAGCATGTGTTTGCCATCAATGGCTCGGACGCCGACGTGCATCAGGCGTTCGCCGGCATCCTGTTCAAGCCGTGGAACGAGCGCAAACGCTCGCAGCAGCAGATCATGCAGAGCCTTCAACCCGCGGTCGCAGGCGTCGCCTCAGGCCAGGTGCAGACGTTCCCGCTGCCGTCCCTGCCGGGCTCAGCCGGTGGCCCGCCATTTCAATTCGTGATCACCACGACGGGTGACCACCGCCAACTTGCAGACGTGCTGGCAGACATCAAAGCCGATGCGCAAAAGAGCGGCATGTTCATTTTCGTCGACGGCGACCTTCGTTTTGAAACCCCTCAGATCGAGCTCAGGATCGACCACGACAAAGCCAACCGACTTGGCATCCGGATGTCGGACATCGGCGTGACGCTAGCCACGCTGCTGGGCGGCAACCTGGTCAATCGGTTCGATCTGTACGGACGCAGCTACAAAGTGATCCCGCAGGTGCCGCGCGACTACCGCCTGACAGAGGACTGGCTGACCCGCTACCAGGTGAGAACGACCACGGGCCAATTGGTTCCGCTGTCCAGCGTTGCAAGCGTTTCGCGCTCGGTGCAGCCCAATGCCCTGACAAGCTTCCAGCAGCTCAACTCGGCCAAACTCGTGGGCGCGCCGTTTCCGGGCCGCACGATGGGCGAAGCCATCGACTACATAAAAGCGAAAGCAGCGGAGAAACTGCCTGAAGGGTTCGGCTACGACTTCGACGCGGAAAGCCGACAGTACGAGCAGGAGACCGGCACGCTGGTGCTCACATTCGCGCTGGCACTGATCATCATCTATCTCGTGCTGGCAGCACAGTATGAGAGCTTCCGCGACCCGCTCATCATCCTGATCGCGCTGCCGACCTCGATGTTCGGCGCGCTGCTGCCGCTGAGCTTCGGGCTGGGCAGCATCAACATCTACACCCAGATCGGCCTGGTCACGCTGATCGGCCTCATCTCCAAGCATGGTATCCTGATGGTCGACTATGCCAACCGGCTGCAGCTGGAGGGAAAGAGCCGCCGCGAGGCCATCGAGGAAGCGGCAGCAATCAGACTGCGTCCGATTCTGATGACGACTGCGGCAATGGTGGTGGCCATGGTACCGCTACTGACTGCCTCGGGAGCAGGCGCGGCAAGCCGGTTCGCGATCGGCCTCGTCATCGCCTCCGGCATGACCATCGGCACGGCTTTCACGCTGTTCGTGACACCGGCGGTATACACCTATCTGGCACGCGAGCATGGCCGCGCGGGCAAGCCCCGACAGCATTCAGACAACGCCACAACCGCTCAGAGGACGGCGGTGCAGGGCTGAAGCGACATTTCGGTCTTGCGGCTTCTGCGGCCTTCTGACGAGAGCGCCTCGATTGCGGCAACGAGGCGTTGCACGGCCGGGGCAACCGCGCCCTCACCGTCCACAACGACCTCGCAGCGATCGAGCAGCAGCCGTCCGAGTGCGGGCTGTCTCCTCTCGCGCGGTCCGGCCAGCCGCGACAGGCACGCGCGCGGAGCCAGTGGGGCGCGGATTTTGTCCGTGCTCGCCGCCAGTCGAATGAAACGCACATCATGCCAATGCCTGCGCGCCTCGGCGACAACATCCACCGTGGCTCCCGCAACCACCGTCTCGCCCTGCGACAACCGCGCCGACAGAGCAATCGTGTATCCATAATCGCGAGCGTCGCTGCGCCACGACAAGGCCAGTCCTCCGACATCGAGCAGCGCGTTGAAGCCGCTACGCTTGACGGCGACGCCACCGCCGGCAGGAAGACTGCGGGTTGAAACCGGCATGGCAAAACCGAGCCCGGGCAGGTGCTCGAGACGAGAGCGCGCCGCTTCCAGGATGAGATCCAACCAGCCCGGATCGGCGCACAAGACCAGGATCAGGCGGCCGGAAGCGGCTGTCGGCTCGCGACGGTTCGGCGCGATTGGAATGCGATCGCTCTCCAGCCCCGGATTGTCGTGCGCCTGCTCGTCGTCGCAAGCCTGCAGCGTGTTTGCGTTGCGCATCGAATTCTGCTCCATGTTGCCGGCCCAAACGCCACGCCAACAGACGATGCTCGATGCCAAATCACCGGTTCAACCTAACTGCGTCGGCTGGTCGGCGCGATTGCAGGAATGCAACGCTTGCTATGATAACGTGCTGAAGAGCGCAGCCGGGCAGCAAAAGCTCGAATTTTAACGATGCCGTATTTTCGACACGAAGAGAGTGCGGTATGGAACATGGATGGAGGGCAGGGTCGCACGGCTCGCGTTCAGCTTATCCCTGTCGAGTGCTCCGGCATCTGCCGTTGCGCTCCCGAGGGGAGCGGCGGACCTACGGACGACCCTGCCCCCACCATGAACCGCCCCTGAAATGAACCGCCCCCGAAATCAGTGGATTTCCTCGCAAAGGCAGCGTCCGCGACGCCGTGTCCATTTGCCGGGTCGAGGCACGGTGATAGACCCGCGAAGCAGCTGCTCGAGCCTGATAATCCGCATTCCGGGATCGGCAGCAACGGGTGCGATTATCATGTGAGCCTGCAGCAGGCACCGCAGCGCGCCAGGGGGATCGAAGTCATGGCTATCACAGCAGATGCCGTCGTTGAACTCGCTGGCGGCCAGCTTCGCGGCAGCGCAACGCCACGATCAGCCCTACCAGCACTGGTATCTTGATCGGCTGGTGCCGGATGTTGCGATCAACGATATGGACACGCTGCCATTCCCGGCCCCGGCACTCGACGGGGTTTCCGGCAAGCGCGAGGTGCACAACGCGACCCGCAAATACTTCGACATGGAGAACCGGGCACGTTTTCCCGTGATCGAGGCCGTTTCCAGCGCATTTCAGGACGAGCGAATCACCACCGCCATCGAGCGCACTTTCGGCACGCGCCTGGGCGGCAGCTTTCTGCGCATCGAATACGCGCAGGACACCAACGGCTTCTGGCTCGAGCCGCATACCGACCTGGGCGTCAAACTGTTCACGCTGCTGCTGTACATCTCACGCAAGCCGAGCCATTCCGATTTGGGTACGGATCTCTACTTCACCGACAAGCGAATCGCCGGCCGGGCGCCGTTCAAGCCGAATGGCGCGACCGTATTCGTTCCCTCCGGCATCACCTATCACGGCTTCGAGCCGCGGCCCATCGAGGGGGTGCGGAAGTCGGTGATCGTGAATTTCGTCACGAACGAATGGCGCGCACGCGAGCAGCTTGCCTTCCCCGATCAGCCTATCCGGCACTGAGCGGTCGCCTCGTTCGGCCATAAAACGCTTTCGCGGCTGGCGATTTCAGACAAAATAGGGGTCCGCGCGGTCAATCACGAGCTGCGGCCGCGCATGCGACTGGGGTGAGAGCGAAGACGGCGTAGTCGGCCGTAGAATAGAGCGGTCGGGAAAAAATGGAGAGAACGATGCAAGCCAAGATCAACGGGATCTCGATCAACTACGCCATTTCGGGCCCGGAGCAGGCACCACCGGTGGTGTTGCATCATCCGCTGGCGACCAATCTCGGCACGTGGGATGAGCTGACAGCAGCGTTGGAGGCGAAATATCGCGTTATCCGCTTCGATGCGCGCGGCCACGGCAAGACGGACGCTCCCAAAGGGCCCTACGATTTCAAGACGCTTGCCGGCGACGTGGTCGGACTGATGGATCATCTCGGTATCGGCAAGGCCCGCTATCTGGGGCTGTCGATGGGCGGCTTCTGCGGCCAGGTTCTGGGTATGGATCACGGCGACCGTTTCCACTCGTTGTGCCTCGTCTCGACCTCGTCCGACATGAGCGCGACCGGAGAGGTATGGGACATGCGGATCAACACGGTGCGAAATGACGGCTACACGGATGCGCTGGTCGACGGCTCGATGTCGCGCTGGCTGGCACCCAGCTCTCTATCTTCGAAGCCGGCCGTGGTCGAGAAGCTGGTCGGAATGCTGCGCACAACGCCGACGGAGGGCTACATCGGCTGGTGCCAGGCGATCCGTGACTTCAACGTGACCGCCAGGCTCGGCTTGATAAAGGTCCCGACCAAAGTCATCGTCGGCGCCCTTGATCCCGCCACCTCTCCTGCGATGGCACAGATCATACACAAGGGCATTGCAGGCTCGGAATACGCCGAGGTGCCGGAAACCGCTCACATGCTGCATGCCGAGGACCCGGCCGCGTTTCATGCCGAGGTGTTGCCGTTCATGGCCAAGCACGGGCCGATAGCCTGACAGGTCCTGATGCCCGCCATCCTCATCGTTGGCGGTTATGGCGCCTTCGGCCTCAAGGTTGCAGAGCGATTGGCGCGTGAGGCCGGCATCGAGGTGATCCTTGCCGGCAGATCCGCCTCTCGCGCGCAAGCGGCCGCAGCAGTCCTGGCTCGCAATTCGCTCGCCGCCATCGGACATGCGGCGATCGATGCCGTTGCTCCGGACCGGGTGGCGCTGGCCAGTCTCGCGCCGGCGGTCATCGTCAACGCGTCGGGCCCGTTCCAGGCGCAGGACTATGCACTGGCGCGAGCGGCGATCTCGATCGGTGCCCACTATATCGACCTGGCCGATGCCCGTACCTTCGTGACCGGAATCACCGTGCTCGATACCGAGGCACGGCAGGCCGGCGTGCTCGTTACCAGTGGAGCAAGCAGCGTGCCTGCGGTAGCCGCCGCCATCGTGGACCGGTATGCAGCGGACTTCGCATCACTCGAGCGCATTGAGCACTGCATCACGCCAGCCAATGGCTACGATCCAGGGCTGGCAACCACAGCCTCTATTCTCGGCGGCGCAGGCAAACCGCTGTCGATGTGGATCAACGGCGACTGGCGTACCGTGCACGGTTGGCAGGGGCTCAGGCGGGTCGCGTGCCCGGGGCTGGGCCACCGTCTCATGGCCGATTGCGATGTGCCGGATCTGGCCTTGTTTCCTTCGCGCTACGCGGGCGTGCAGACAGTGAGGTTTCAGGCTGGCCTGGAAGTCCCGGTCTTTCAGCTCGGACTATGGCTGCTGGCGGCCGCAAGCCGGCTCGGGATCGTACCGCGGCCCGAGCGCCTGGCCTTGCCGCTGATGCGGATCAAGCGCAGCCTGAGATTTCTCGGCACGGATGCAGGCGGAATGTTCGTGAGAATCGCCGGCCGCGATCACGCAGGTCGAGCGCGCTCGATCGTAGTCTCTCTTATCGCGCGTCAGAACCAAGGCCCTTACGTGCCTGCCATCGCGTCCGTCGTACTGGCACGCAAACTCGTGCAAGGCAGCCTCGAGGCGCGCGGTGCCATGCCTTGCGTCGGACTGCTCAGACTGGAGGATTTCGAAGCGGAGACGGGCGATCTGGCGATCGAGATCTCGACTTCAGAGACAACCGGCTGAGGCCTGCCGGCATCGGGCTCAATTCTGGTCTTCGGGCAGGCGGGGCAGCGGCAGGCAGTCGATGCCTTCCTCGTGCAACTCTTTGGCCTCGTCTAGTGTCGCTTCGCCCCAGATGCCGCGCGCCTCTGCCTCCTCGAGGTGGATCTTGCGGGCTTCCTCGGCAAAGCGCGGGCCGACGTATTCGGAGCTCTTCTCGACCTCTTTGCGGACCTCGCGCATCAGCGCCAGGAACTGCCGCTGCATCTCCTCGCCGGGTTGTGCCGCAACCGGACCGGGCGTCTCCGGCGGATTAGCTGCCAGCCGCTCCATGTCCTCGCCCGTCCGCCTGCTGCGGCGGCTGGTTGCCACCTGGGGCGACATGAGCGCCTTGGCCACCTTAGATGAGCCGCAGTCCGGGCACGACAGCTGCCGGCGCTTCTCGAGCTTGTCGTAGGCCTCACTGGAGGCGAACCACGTCTCGAACTCGTGCCCTTTGTTGCACTGCAAACGATAGCGGATCATGGGTTCAACCTCTCAGCAGCCCGCCACATCCTGCTGCAGACACTCCATTTCACAGTATGGCACAATGATGAATGCTCCGTAGGGTTGCATGCGTTTGCTTGCCGGGTATCTGAGGCAAGCGTTAACGACAACATCGGCTGCATCATGCACGTGTTCCGGTTCTGACATTCGCTTCTCTGTGAGGCCAGGTAGTGAGCAAACGTCAGGTGCGCTACACGAGCATCGCGTCCAGGCGGCCCTCCGCCTCCAACGCGAACAGGTCATCGCAACCGCCAACGTGGGTTTCATCGATCCAGATTTGAGGGACGGTGTTGCGGCCTCCCGCCTTGGCCACCATTTCGTCCCGCAGTTGCGGATGGCCCATCACGTTGATCTCCTCGAATGCGGTGCCCTTCTTGGTCAGAAGCCGCTTGGCCGAGATGCAATAGGGGCAGATCGGGGTGGTGTAGATCGTTACGCGGGCCATCGGTGCTCCAGCGGAAAGCTGCAGGGGATCGGGTGTATTTGATCGATGTGCTCATAATGTAATGCGAGCAATTCTGCAATCAAAGCCACCGGTCAGAGCCATCACGCGCCCACCGGGGCAGGTCATGCTGCAGGGTTTTCGAGAACCGGCCGTCAGCCGCTGCCGGTGGGATCCTGGGTTACCAAAGCCAAAGCCAAGACATCGATGCGGCCTGCTCCGGCTCGCCTCAGCACGCGGGCGCAGGCACCAGCAGTGGACCCGGTCGTCATGACGTCGTCAACCAGAACAACGCGCCGCCCCTCGAGCCGTTGCGGCCGGGGCGCTTTGAAAGCCCCGGCAAGATTGCGCCGGCGTTCAGCGGCGGACAGCCCGACCTGAGCGGGAACCGGCTTGACCCTGACCAGTGCAAGCGGATCGCAGGGCACACCACTCAGGCGCGAAACCTCGCGGGCCAGCAGTGCCGCCTGATTGAAGCGGCGGGACAACAGCCGCCACCTGTGCAGCGGGACCGGGACGATGAGGTCGGCGTCCGCCAGCAGCTCCTGGCCTGCTCCGACGAGCCAGCGGCCGAACAAGCGGCGGGCCTCGTGGCGGTCGGCATACTTCAAGCCGTGGATAAGATCCTGGGAGACGGGCCCGAACTGCGCCACGGCGCGCGCTCGATCCCAATCCGGCGGTTCCGCCAGCGCTGCCCCTGAGACCATCACGCCGCCAGTGTCATACGGCAGCGGAATGCCGAGACGGTCGCACAATGGCGCACGAATGAAGCGCATCTGGCGCCAGCATGCGGCGCACAGGGCGTCGTGGGTGCCCAACGGCCGCTGGCACGACATACACACCGGAGGCACGATCAAATCCGCCAGCAGGCGACCGGAGCTCAGCACGCCGCGACCTATCCGGCCGAGCATTCCCTGCTTTCCGCTCTCACCGTCCTGCCCGTCAATCGCTCCCATGCCGGCGCTCTCGCTGCGTTGCCTCCCACTCCGTCATGGTGATCAGCCTACAGCAGCACCTTGCATCGAGCGAGCCTCATCACACCGCCACTTCGGATGGCCTCATCGTCTGGGCCCGCCTGCTGCCGGTCCATGCTATGAGTACGGGGATGGACACGAGCGCGACGAAGACCGCCATAAACCCGCTGTTCGACCGCGAGCTGCTGACCCGCAGGCGGGATCGTGCGGCGGCAACAATCGCCAGTAGCGATTTCCTGCTGCAACGGGTTCGTGACGATCTGGTCGAGCGTGTCGGGATCGTGCATCGGCACTTCGCCGATTGCGTCGTCCTGGGCGCCCACCACGGCCTGGTGGCGCGCAGCCTGCGCGCGTTGCCCAACGTCGGGCTGGTGATCGAGGCCGACAGCAGTCCCCGCTTGCTCGAGTTGTGCGATGGACCGCGGGTATTGGCTGACGAGGAGGCGATTCCGTTCGGCAGCGCCAGCCTCGACCTGGTGGTCTCCGCCCTCGCGCTGCAACACGTCAACGATCTGCCTGGGGTGCTTGCCCAGGTTCGGCGGGCATTGAGGCCGGACGGCTTGCTGCTTGCGGCCATGGCTGGCGGGCGCACGCTGTGCGAGTTGCGGGACGTGATGCTGGAGGCGGAACTGGAAACACAGGGCGGGGCCTCGCCGCGCGTTGCACCGTTCGCCGACGTCCGGGATACGGGGGCGCTACTGCAAAGAGCCGGGTTCGCGCTGCCGGTTGTCGACAGCGACACGGTGAGCGTGACCTATCCTACACCGATCGCGCTGATGCGCGACTTGCGCTGTATGGGGGCCGGCAACGTCCTGCTCGACCGCGCACGACGCCCGCTGCGCCGCGATACCCTGATGCGGGCCTGCGCGCTCTATGCCGAGCGGTACGCCACCGCCGAAGGCAGGGTGCGGGCGACGTTCGAAATCATCTCGATGACAGCCTGGGCTCCGCACGAGAGCCAGCCCCAACCGCTGCGCCCCGGCTCGGCGAAGACCCGATTGGCGGATGTGCTGGCACCGCGCGGCTCCGATGCCACCGCCACGAAATCCGAGGATGACGACAGCTGAGGCGGCTTCGACCGAGCGAGCGGCAGGGCCGCCGGAAGAACGTGAGAAAGCAACTGGACATCGCCCGGTGCCCGCTCTATAAGGCCCGAGCTTCGCGTCAATGCGGTTGCAGGATAACGTTCCTGCGAGCATGCGGTGCGAGGCAGCGCCCAGGTAGCTCAGTTGGTAGAGCATGCGACTGAAAATCGCAGTGTCGGTGGTTCAATTCCGCCCCTGGGCACCACGGCTTTCAAGCCGCTGACTCCGGGTGCCTCGCGGTGCGCGATGGGCTGGCCCGACGGTATTCCCCAAGCAGCATGAGCCCCATGCCCCCAACGGCAGCAGCGCATAGCGCCGGCAGCCGCCAGCGCTTGTCTGGCGGACTTGGCGAATGGTATCAGCGAACGGCTCGCCTCGAAACCAGATCAGCTTTCTGACACCAGAAAACCGAATTCCCCGTTCGCCGCTCCGGAAAGGTGCGGCGACGCCACGGATTCCTTCATCGTTGACCTGCATCAACGGCCCCGGGCGTCTGGAAGCCTACTGCAATCGAACCTGATGATGATTTGGAGAGACTCTCATCCATGGGTGCGCGGTGGTCCACAGATGCTATGCCGAAACGCTCGCCTGGCTCTGACAAGCGAAGCATCAACCCGATCGACAGGATCATCCAGGAGCATGCACTCCAACTTCGGCTGTGCGACATGCTCGAGCACATAGCCGACGGTTTGCCCCAGAAATTCGACAAGGGGGAGATCGCGGAGGCGGGCGCCACTTTGTGCAAAGGAATGACAGCGCATTTTGCGCTGGAGGAAAACATTCTTTTTCCTCTCCTCAGCCAACGCGCAAGAAGCGACCCGCACTTGTCCGCCGTGATTGCGCAGATCGCGAAAGAGCACGATCGCGACGAGGATCTATCCGGCGAGTTGGCTGAGGAACTACGGCTTGTGGTGGAAACCGGAAAAGTCCGAAATCCGGATATGCTGGGCTACATGCTGCGCGGATATTTCGTCTCACTTCGACGTCACATCGAATGGGAGGACGCACTGATCATTCCGGCGGCACGGCGGCTTCTCACGACGCAGGATCTGGAGCAACTCTCCGCCGCAATGGGGCCATGAGCACAGGGAAATCCTCCGGCGCAGCCAGAGGGTCAGACATGCCGTGCCGAAAAGCCGGCAGTCTAATCAAGATTTTGCTCTGCCATCTGCCCGAGCATTTTCATGTCGGGGACGAAGACCTCGCGCGCGCCGCTCAACTCGATGATTCCCCGGCGTCGAAGGCCGGTGAACTGGCGGCTGACCGTCTCGATCGTAAGACCCAGGCTGTCGGCAATCTCGGCGCGGGAAAGCGCCAGCTCGAACTTCGCGGACGCCAAATCTTCAGGCGCGGAGCACCCCACCTGGCTTGCGCGGTGCGCGACCATCAGCAGAAAACTGGCCACCTTCTCGCCCGCGGTCTTTCTTCCGAGCAGGACCATCCAGTCACGGGCGGCGTCGAGCTCATCCAACGCGTGCTCGAACAGTCGCCGCTCCAGGCCAGGGAACCTCTCGACCAGCCGTTCAAACCGGCCGCGATCGAAGGCGCACAGCGTGACGCTGCTCGCCGCTTCAGCGAAATACGGGCTGCGCCGGCGCAACGGGCGACCGATGAATTCTGCCGGAAACTGCAGCCCGACGATCTGCTGCCGGCCGTCGGCCAGCGATTTGGTGAGCTTGACCACGCCGGAAACAATATTGGAAAAATATTGCGGCTCCTCTTGATCCCGCAGAATAACCTGACCAGCATCCAGATGCTTCCAGATTGAAATCTCGTTGAGGTGCAGAATTTCGTCATCCGACAGCGCACCGCAGACAGCCCGGTGTCGGATCGCACACGTATTGCACGCCAGCTGCCGCATGCGCATCAGTGAGAGCCTCGCCAATTGCAGACGCTTGAAACTAAACCTGCCGGGACGGCAGCACCAGTGCGACACATGCGCGATCAACCAGATCCAGCGGGCCAATGCAGGTCAAGTGCCGGCGGGACAAGCAATGGGGCCAGCAGGACTGGCTCTGCATGCGGAAGATCCGGCATTACCGTCAACACGTGTCGCACCCCATTTTGATCGAGATCAAGAGCAAGCGGCCCTTTTTGCGCAGAACCTTGTCATGGCCCGCGTGGTGCAGGCACCGCGCGCTGCAACGCGCTCAGGAGGCAACATGGCAGAGCGCGGCCAAGCTCACGAACATCACGGCCATGCGAACCCGTCGGGATGGCGGCGAAGTTCTTGGCGTGCTCAGCCCGAGCCGAGTGCGGGTGCGGGGAAAGACGGCTTGAGAGCGTGGCACGCCCGGTCTCGCATTGTCGCAGTCGCGACGCTCGCTCGAGATCGGGCTTTTCCTTTCGCAACAAAAGCGCCGATGCCCGATGAGTGCCGATACCCGAAACGTCAGGCCGGACTGCGCTGACGGCGTGACCTTCGCGCGCGTATGGATGGCAGGAGAACTGGACATGGGCGATCATTTCTGGCCGTCAATCTACCCGGGCATCGTCGTCGGCCTTCTCTATGGCCTTTACGCCGGAGGCGTCGTGAACGCGATCGTCGGCTCGATCGCTGGATTCTTCGGTGTGCTCGCGGCTTTTGTCATGTTCGGCTCGTATCTGGCCGGCGATGGGCTGATGCCGCTGGGCGTGCTTGTCGTATTCGCTATCGCAGCGGCAATTGCAGCGGTGGCGCTGGCCCGCCGTCTCAGCCGCCACCGCAATTCCCCATCAGGCAGCTAGTGTAGCGCACCTGACGTTTGGTACCCGCTTGGCGCTCGCCTCGAGACCCAACGTCAGGTGCAAAAACAACACTAGAATCATGATCTTTCTAGTGTTCCTCATGGTTCTGATATTTGCTTTCGGATTCGCCGCACTGGGTAGCAAATGTCAGAACCGGGACACTAGCCCGGGACGATGGCAGGCTCCCGAGGCTGCGTTGCGAACGGTCGGCTCGCTGGCGAGCCGGCGAGGTGCCTGATCTGCGGGTAAACCTCGCGGGCGAACAACTCGATGTTCCTTACGGTTCGCCTGTGATCGAGGAAGCCTGCCTGCATCATCATCAGAAGATGATCGAAGCCGCCGACACGTTCGTGCTGGCGCTTGACCTGCTGCACCACGCTATCCGGCGTGCCGTACATCATGGTGCCCGCCTCGCGCGCATCCTCCATCTTCAGACCACGCACACTTTCGCTGCGGGCAGCGCGTGCCGTATTGCCCTTGAGCGCCTCGACGTTGAAATCAACCGGCACGTACCCGGGCGGATTGCGAAATTGCGGCTCGACCTTGGCGGCCAGATACCACGCCAGCTCACGCGCGCCCGCCTCGGCCTCCGCCTCGGTGTCGCCGACATACATCAGCGGCATGAACGCCAATCCACCGCCGCCGGGTTGACCGTTGTCGACGTAGGCCTCCCGATAGGCGTCGAACAGCCTGCGCGCCTGCTGAAAGGGCTGGAGGAACGTCGCGAACACATAGCCGCTGGCGGCGGCGCGACGCACCGATGCGACGTCACTTGAGCCCGTTACCCATACCGGCGGGTGCGGCTGCTGGAACGGTCGCGGCCAGACATTGAGCGCGCGGCGATGCGTGAAGCGTCCTTCGAAATTGCTCGGCCCATCGGAACTGCGTCCACGCCTTGACACACAGGTCGACGCCTTCCCACAACCTTTCGAGCGTCTCGGTCGGATTGGTATTGGCCGCAAAGATCTCGTAGGGCACGCCGCGCACAAACCCGGCGTCGACACGGCCCCTGGAAATGCAGTCGACCATTGCCATCTCCTCGGCAATGCGGACCGGATCGCCGCGATTGGCAATCGGATTGCCGAGTATGCACAGTCGCGCATCCCTGGTCTGCCGAGCCAGAATTGCCAGCGAAAGCGGGGCTGCCACGTCGATGCACGTTGCAGTCTGGTGGTGCTCGTTGACCATCAGGTCGAGGCCTTCCTCGGCGGCAAGGATGTATTCATCGAGATAGCGATTGTAGAGGTCGGCTCCGATCACCGGATCAAAGTGCCTGCTGGGCAGTGAAACCCGGATCGAGGACAATTTGTCGAATGGCGGGAGGTGAGGGTAAGGCATCTCTGTGAAGTACCAGGCGCGCATCGTGATGGTCTTTCCTTTCGCTCTCCGCTCCGGCGCCAAAGGCAGGACTATTCGGTCTCGCCGTGCTCGAATTCGCGCGCGTGAACCCATGCCATCTGGCGCGGCGGCTTTCGCGTGCGGCTCCACTCCTCGACCATCGCCGGGCCGGCCGCTTTCATGCGCTCGATCTGCGCCTTGCTCGCCGTCCACGTCGCCACCTCCAGACGGTGACCGCTCGGATCGTGGAAATAGATGGACTTGAACAAGGTGTGATCGATCGGACCGGTGACGTCCTGTTGCTCTGCCTGCAGCCGCGCTTTCACCTCGTCGAGCGCATCGAGGTCTTTTACCTGAAGCGCGATGTGCTGGGTCCAGGCCGGCGTATTCGGGTCGCGGCCCATCGGCGGAGAATTCGGCAACTCGAAAAACGCCAGGATGCTGCCGCCGCCGGCGTCCAGGAAAATGTGCATGTAGGGATCGGGTTCCTTGGTCGAAGGCACCTTGTCTTCCGCCATCGCACCAATCAGATCCATGTCGAGAATACGCTTGTAGAAATCGACTGTTTCCTTTGCATCCCGGCAACGGAACGCGACGTGATGGAATTTTTCGACGAGCATCGACACCTCCCTTGTACCGGCTGATCACGGCACGACAGTCGCGTCAGTGTTTCGGGCTATCGCCGCCAGGCGATTGATCGTGATCAATTCGGCGCGATTTTCTGCCTGCTGCATTTCACCGCCAGCCTGGAAAATGGCCGGTGTTGGCGCGCATCAACAGCGGCGCTGCGGGTCGGGCTTGGCATTTGCCGCACCGGCAGAAAGAGGCGAGACAGACACGGTGAAGGCGGGCGCCGCAGGATCGGCAGCGGGTTGCGGCCCGGCCAAATCTCTCTGTTTGCGCCTAGCGCGGGTTGTGCCACAGTGACCCGCTGGGCCAATCCTCGAGAACGACATGCGGCAGAAGCGTACCCACAACCAACGGCAGAGCCATGGCAGCATACATTCAAGGTCGTAACGTCAATCTTGTCTTTCGCCCGCCAAACCGCGGTGCGGTCCGTGCGCTCGACGACTTCGACATCGATGTGAACGAGGGCGAGTTCCTGTCGATCGTGGGGCCATCGGGCTGCGGCAAGAGCAGCTTTCTCAACGTTCTGCTCGG
The DNA here is from genome assembly GCA_963825625.1 of uncultured Alphaproteobacteria bacterium. Taxonomy (GTDB): domain Bacteria; phylum Pseudomonadota; class Alphaproteobacteria; order Rhizobiales; family Hyphomicrobiaceae; genus CAMDPA01. The sequence goes on from CAWGUF010000023.1 coordinate 54,527, forward strand.
ATTGATAAAGCCAGAGTCCGGCGATCTCACGATGCGAGGCAAGCCGATCTCAGGGCCGGGAACCGACAGGGCGATGGTGTTCCAGGATTTCGGCCTGTTGCCGTGGCGAACGGTGCAAAGCAACACCGAGCTGGGACTGGAGCTGAAGGGGGTTCCGCTCGAAACCCGTCGCACCACCTCGCAGCATTTCATCGAGATGGTCGGGCTGTCAGGCTTCGAGAACCACTATCCGCACGAGTTGTCCGGCGGCATGAAACAGCGTGTCGGCCTGGCGCGCGCCCTGGCAACCGACCCAGACGTGCTGCTGATGGACGAGCCGTTCGCCGCACTCGACGCGCAGACCCGCGACATAATGCAGGCCGAGTTGCTGCGCATCTGGCAGGAGGCGCGCAAGACCGTCCTGTTCGTCACGCATCAGATCGAGGAAGCGGTCTACCTGTCGGACCGGGTGATCGTGATGACGAAGCGGCCGGGCCGTACCAAGCGGATTTTCGATATCCCGCTGCCGCGCCCGCGCGACTACGAGATGCGTGTCACGCCTCAGTTCAATGATCTCAAGCTCGAGATCTGGAACGCTCTCAAGGACGAGATAACGGTGTAGACTATGACGAATACCGCGACCGAACCGCCGACACGCGTGGGATTTGCAGCGCGCAACCGCAATCTGCTGCTCGGCCTGTTGTCCGTTGGCTTGTTCCTGGCGGCCTGGGAAGCCGTATTCCTGTTCGTTCCGCTCAACCCGCTGTTCATCAGCAAGCCGAGCTTGATCCTGCGCGGTCTGGCCGATCTCGTCGCCTCCGGCGCGCTGTTGCACGACCTCGCTGTCAGCGCCGTCCCATTTCTCTACGGCTTCTCGGCTGCCGTGGTCGTGGGTGTCGCGATCGGCATCGTGATGGGCTGGCGTCAGCGGGTCGGCTATGCGCTCGATCCCTTGATGACGATCTTCTATGCGAGCCCCCTCGTTGCCCTTGCTCCCCTCGTCATCGTCTTTTTCGGTGTCGGCGTCGCCGGCAAGACGCTGATCATTTTCGTTCTGTCAGTGTTTCCATTCATCTTCAATGCGCAGGCGGGGGTGCGCGCAGTGGACCGGCTGCTGATCAATGTGGTGCGCTCGCTGGGCGGAACGGAGAAAGACCTCTATCTCAAGGTCCTCGTGCCGAGCGTATTGCCGTATATCGTCGCCGGCGCACGAATTGCCGTCGGTCGCGGCCTGATCGGCATTCTGGTCGGAGAGTTCTTCGCCGCGTCCGAAGGCATCGGCTATGCCATTGCGAAATACGGCGACCTGTTCGCGCTCGACAAGATGTTCGCCTGCATCTTCATCATCATGATCATCGCGGTCGTGCTCACGGAAGGCGTCCGGTGGGCGGAGCGCGCGGCATTTCCCTGGCGCGTCGGTCAATGAGTGCCCTGTGGGACCTGGAGTAATACCTCATGAGCGAAGCCCAGCAGATCACCAGCGCGCCACCCAGGGCCGCAACCACATTCGATGAAAGCGCGGCTCCTGCGCGAAGCCTATGGGAACGGTTCGAACCGGCAATTCTGGGTACGGCAGGCATCGTCGGCCTTCTACTGGTCTGGGAGCTGGTCCCGCGTTTCATGACCCTTTCGGCTGGAACTAAACTGTTCTTCACGACACCGAGTCAGATCGCCGGTACGCTGTATAGGATGTTTGCGGAAGGAACGATCTGGCACCCGCTGTCTGTCAGCGCCTCCGCGTTCGGGATAGGCCTCGGCCTGGCGATCGTCGTCGGGCTGCCCCTTGGCGTGATCATCGGCCGCTCGCGCACGATGAATGCGATGCTGGATCCCTTCATCACCGCCTTCAACGCGACGCCGCGGCTCGTGTTCCTGCCGCTGGTCATGGTCTGGCTCGGCATCGGGCTGTGGGCGAAGGTGCTGATCGTCTTCATCGGGGCTGTGTTCCCGATCCTGATCAATACCTACGAAGGGGTTCGCAATGCCGACCGACTGCTGATCAACGTGGTCAGATCGTTCGGCGCCAAGGAATGGGATATTGCCCGATTGGTGGTGATCCCCAACTCCATGCCCTACATCGTCGCGGGCCTGAGGCTCGCGATCGGTCGTGCCGTGCTGGGCGTGGTGGTTGCCGAATTCTTCGGCTCGGAGGCTGGCCTGGGTGTGATGATGGTGCAAGCGGCCGGTCAGTACCAGGTCGATGTCGTATTCGCCGGCCTGATCGTGTTCGCTGTGCTGTCGCTGGCAATGGCAGCGGCCGTTCAGGTTCTCGAAAACCGGTTGAACCGCTGGCGCCCGCAGGCGCTGAAGGAATTCTGATCCGCGCGGGATTGGCCGAAACGCGCGCTGAATGTCGTGGGCTCGCGAGCGATGAAACGAGGCGTCATGCCTTGGGTTGATATGCCGCCGGATCGTGCGCACAGAGCGCAACGATCCGGGTACAACGATCCGGCCTCTACTACAGCTTAGCTGGCTCGTATTTCATCCCAGCCAACGTCTTCTCGAGCACGTCTCGCATCAACCACTGCTCAGGATCCGGCAACGGCTTGTCCTTCGACCACTGGCCACCGGCGATCATGGCCTGACGCCGTGATTCGAAGATCTTGCGGAACGAGTCCTTCGGCAACTCCGCGCCATACGAATCGCGCGTCTGCTCCCACACAACCTCGGCGTCCTTATCGCTCTTGATGCCGAGATGCTGCTTCAGAATCGGAACGGAACCCGCCTTGTTCGAGCGGTAGTACATGATGCCTTTGGCGATAGCGCGGACGAACTTCGGAATAGCCTCCGGGTTCTTGTCTGCGAATGCCTTGGTCGTCCACATCGTTCCGCCGGCGCGCTGCAGGTAGTCGCCCAGTCTCAGCAGAACTTTCTGGCCTCCATTCACCGCGGCCGGAACGTGCGGGATCGTTACAAGTCCGGCATCGATGCTGCCATTGATCAGCGCCGCGATGCGGTCCGGCTCGCTTTGCAGCGAGATCACCTTGTAGTCCTTGCCCGGACTCATCTTGAAGTTCCGCAACAGCACGGCGGCGCCTTCGTCGTAGTCCGCACTGCCGGCGCGGCCGTAGCCGAGTGTCTTGCCCTTCAGATCCTCCGGCTTCGTGATGCTCGGTTTAGCAACGATAATCCAGTGGGACTTGAGCGCCTGGCCCACGACGTAGCGCAGTTGCGCTCCCGACAGTGCAGCCTGCGCGCTACCCGAGACGATCCCGGAGAAATCGATAGCGCCCGTCATGCCCGCTGTTACCTGGGCCTTTCCGGTCAACACCACGAAAGTGGCGTCGAGCCCTTCCTCCTTGTAGAACCCTCGCTCCATCGCGACATAGCTTGGAACATGGAAGCCGCTGCCGCCGACGATTTTTCCGATCTTGATCTTGGTTTGCGCATTGACATCCCCTGCACCAACCAACACTCCGGCCAGCAGCGCGGGAACGACGAACAGCGAATGGTGGTATCGCTTCATTGAATCCTCCAGTTCGAACGCGGAGCAGGGCAGGTTGCCCGCCGGAGAATGCTAAGGCTCAGTGGCGCGGAATGCCAGACCATTTGTCAATCCGGCGAGCACTCTAAGCAACACGCTCGTGTCGGCCCCACCTCAAGGCCTCACGGGAAGGCAAATGTCAGAACCGGATCACTAGGCGCTAAACTCGATAGCCTGGGTTGAGACCAAGCAGCGCCTTGCCCGCATCCTCCAGGTTCGACAGATGCGCCTGACCCTGCTGCGTGAGCGTGTTCATATCGCGAAACCGACGCTCGAAAGGATTGGAGGCGTAAACGGCATTGGAGCCGGCAGAATGGTAGGCAAAGTCCACGGCTGCACGCGCGTTGTCGATGCCGAGCGTGATTGCGATACGCAAGTGCGCTCGCTGCTCCAACGGTGTAGGCTTGCCGGCACACGCGTTCTGCCAGAATGCTTCGACCATCCTGGCCAGATACTCCCGCGCCGAACCCAGCTGACCTTCGGCCCGCGCCAGACCCATCTGAATGACAGCATTGTCGCGCAGCAGGCTATCAGGCCCGGTCCGTTTGCGGCAGGCCAGCTGCTTGAACTCGTCGAGCGTAGCGCGGGCAATCCCAAAGGAGACGCCTGCGAAAACCAGGCCGTAGAACGTGATAAGAGGCGTACTGTACAATGGGCCTGCATTGCGCCGGTCCGGCACCGAGTCGCGCCATGTCGTATAGGCCTGCGGAACAAACAAATCCGTAACCGAATAATTGTCGCTGCCGGTGCCTTGCAAACCTATGACATCCCAGACGTCGTCGAATTTTGCCGCTGCTTTCGGGAACAACATCGTGCGTTCGACAGGCCGGCCCGCTTCGTTCAGCCTGGGCGTGCTCTCATCGTCATAGACGTGGCAGTGTCCTCCCATCCAACTGGCATGACGACTGCCGCTGGCGAAGACCCAGCGTCCCGTCACCCGGTAGCCGCCTGCCACGCACACGGCCCTGGCAGGCGTCGTGTTGGGCCCCCACGCCACGACCGCGCGCGGGTCGCCATAGATCTCCCGCGCGACCTCGGGATCGAGGAAGGCTGCCGCCAAAGTGCAGCCGATCCCTTGCGCCAGGCACCAACCCGCGCTCGCGTCGGCCGCAGATACCGCTTCAACGACCCGGATGATCGTCATCGGATCAGTCTCAGCGCCTCCCAGCCCGCGGGGCAATGCAATTCGGAACAATTCCGCTTCGTGCATTGCCTCCATGACTTCGGCGGCGACCTGCCGCGACGCCTGCGCCGAATTGGCCCCTGCGGCAACGACCGGGGCGATCGCCTCGGCGCGCGCGACCCAGTCCACTGCACCGGCCTCGCTGTTCATGCCAACCATTCTTTCCACGACTGCACTCACTGTTGTCAGGACCGCGGTTGGACAAATGACCGGAGGTCGGCGACTGTAGCTTCGTAGCGGACTGAAGGTATACCAGGGCGTCGATTATGCAATGTGCATGCTCGCTACCGGATCCGGCTTCATGTATTGAAATCCGCTCTCCTGACATCGGTCGCCGGCCGACCGGAGCAATCCCCCGCTATCCTCAATGCCGATCCGTGCATATGATTTCGCGTGCGCGGGGCCGGTAGGCACCTGTTGCGTCGTCGAGGCTGGCCCGAGATCAGGGCGCAGCGCTCAGTCTCATCGTTTGTGGGCGGATCAAGATGCAGGAAACGACCGGGCGGGTGATCGCCAATGGCCTTGTTGCGCACGGAGCCGATACGGTGTTCGCGATACCCGGGGCGCACATGTACGACTTCATCGATGCACTCCACGCCGTGCGGGACCGCATCCGGACCATTCATCCCAGGCACGAGCAGGGCGCCGGCTATATGGCGTACGGCTATGCGAAATCGTCCGGAAGACCCGGGATCTACAGTGTCGTCCCGGGGCCCGGCGTGCTCAACTCGGGTGCAGCTCTGTGTACGGCATTAGGCGCCAACGCGCCGGTGCTGTGCATTACCGGCAACATCATGTCCGATCTCATCGGCAGGGGCCGCGGGCAACTGCATGAGCTCCCCGACCAGCTGGCGACGCTGCGCGGGCTGACAAAATGGAGCGAGCGCATCGACCACCAGTCGCAGGCAGCACATACGGTCACGGAAGCGTTCCGCCGTATGCTGAGCGGACGGCCGGGCCCGGTTGCGATCGAGGCGCCGTGGGACGTGTTCGGCATGCGGGGGCCCGCAACGCCGAACCATGTCGCCGAAATCGAAACTCCCGCGATCGATGACGCCAGCATCCAGAAGGCTGCAAGCATCATTGCGGCAGCAGAGAACCCGCTGATCATGGTCGGGAGCGGCGCCAATGATGCGGCGGCGGAGGTGCTGGAGCTGGCCCGCAGGTTACAGGCACCGGTAACGGCGCATCGCAGCGGAAAGGGCATCGTCGCGGGCGACAGTCCGTATGCCATGGATCTCGTCGCCGCCTACCAGTACTGGCGGAACTGCGATGTCCTGATCGGCATCGGTTCGCGGCTCGAGCTGCAATTCATGCGCTGGCGCTGGCAGCCGCCCGGTCTGAAAATCGTACGTATCGACATCGACCCCACAGAGATGGTGCGGCTCAAGCCGGATGTCGGTATCGTCGCCGATGCCGCCGAGGCCACGCGGGCGCTGTCGCAGGCGGTCGGGCGGTCGGCGCGTAGCAGGGAAGCGGAATTCGATCAGGTTAAAGCCGCAGCCCGCTCAGCCTACGAAGCCGTGCAGCCGCAGGTGCACTACCTCGATGCCATCCGCGAGCTGCTGCCGCGCGACGGTTTTTTCGTCGAGGAGATTTGTCAGCCGGGCTTTGCGGCTCGTTTTGCGTTCCCGGTCTATGCTCCGCGCCAGTACGTGACCTGCGGCTATCAGGACAATCTCGGTTTCGGTTTTCCCACCGCACTGGGGGTGAAGATCGCGAACCCTGACAAGGCCGTCGTCTCGATCTCCGGCGATGGTGGCTTCATGTTCGGCGTACAGGAGCTTGCCACTGCGGCCCAGCACGGGATCGGCGTTGTTGCGGTCGTATTCAACAATGGCGCGTTCGGCAACGTATTGCGCGATCAGATGCGGGTCTACGACGGACGCATCGTGGGCGCTGAACTGCAGAACCCGGACTTCGTTCGCCTGGCGCAAAGCTTCGGGCTGGAGGCGCGACGGGTCAGCGATCCCGCCGGCTTCAAGACCACCCTTGCCGACTTCATCGAGCGCGACGCAGCGACACTGATCGAGGTCAAGCTCGATCCGAACAGCGAAACAACGCCGTGGACGTTCCTGCATCCGGCGCCGCATTGATCTGCCCAGCCCCATTCACGCGATCGTGTCCGTCCCCGGCCAGGGTTATCGCACGGCGGCTGGCTGGAACCGGTTGAAAGGTTTTGGGGGAGGTATAACATCGCGCCTTCAGCACGGGCGCACAGGCGCCACGTCTCGAGCGCGGAGCCTGTCGATGGCCGGTCGCAATGGCACTACCCGCAGAAAGGCCTTGACCTGGCTGGCGGCAGGTTCGCTTGCCGCACCGATTTCCCTGTCGGGTCCGGGAGCATGGGGCCAGACAAGCCAGGGTGTGCCCAAACAGGCGTCCTTACCTGTCGATCTGAACCTGGTGCTGGCGCTGGACGCCTCCGGCAGCGTCAGTTGGTCTCGGTTCGCGCTGCAGAAACAAGGCTACGTCGACGCCTTCGCAAACAAGCGTGTGCTGGATGCGATCGGCTCCGGCGCCGTCGGGGCCATAGGCGTCATGATGGTGCAATGGACGGGGCCGGAATTGCATGCCGACGTGGTCGGATGGACGCGCATCAGCGACGAGACTTCGATGCGCGCCTTTTCCGCTGCGATTGCGGGAGCCGAGCGCCAGCTTTTCGGCGGCGGCACATCGATCTCCGGCGCGATCGACTATGGCATGCTGAAGCTCGGTGAGAGCCCGTTCACAGGGGGGCGGCGCGTCATCGACATATCCGGTGATGGGGTCAACAATCGCGGGCGTCCGGCGACTGATGCCCGCGACGCAGCAGTGGCTCTGGGCGTGAACATCAACGGCCTGCCAATTCTGGAGATCGAGCCTGATCTCGATAGCTATTATCGCTCGAACGTGATCGGCGGACCTGGAGCTTTCGTTATCGCGGCTGCCACCTTCAAGGACTTCGGCGAAGCCATTCTGCGCAAACTCATCCTGGAAATATCGGGCCGGCAAGCCGACGAGGCAGGGCCACGTCCTGTTTGACACGGTGGCTGCCGCACAGCCCGCATCAGCGGATCGTCCACTCGGCCTCGGTTGCTCCGGCGGGATGCGTCATCGTCAGCCGCAACGCCTTGCCGACAAGCGCGGAAACATTGTCAACATCCTTCAAATCGATCGAAAAACGCCGCACGCCGGCGGCTGCCGGGCCGGTTGGCACAGCCATCGGCAGATAGGTGCCGGGTGGCCCTTCCGCGAACAGATCGGACGTGCCGGTACCCGGCACCGCGACCTCGAATTCCAGGCGCGGCTTATCCCCAGCCAGGATCGCCCGTGCCGCACCTAGCCTTGGCAAGCTCGCGGCATCGGCCTTGCCCGCCTTGTGCGGCACGCGGCCCAGTGCATCCATCAAGTGGCGCGGCAAGGTGACGTGCTCGGGCGAAATCGTCAGGGTGAGGTGGGCTTCAGCAGGCACGCAGATTTCGCGGCAAATCCCATAGTCGAAGCGCAGGGCAAGCTCGACGGGGGCGGCGGCCTGCCGCGGTGTTATTCGAACCGGGAAAACCACGTGCGTCTTGTAGCCTATATTCTGCCCGCTGGAATCGATCAGACGCTGGGGTGCAGGATACAGCGCTTCGGCCTGAAGGAGATTACGCGACGCCGAGAAATCGAAGGACGGGGCAGACCGCCGGCATCGCCGGGGTTGCGCCAGTACGTCTTCCAGCCGTTGTCGAGCTTGATCTCCACACCTGCATAGATTTCGGCTTTGCCGCCGGCCGTTGCGATCTGGCCCCCAATCAGCCGGGTTGAAGCGCCATGCGCCTTGGTCCACTGCGACTGCGCCCAGGGCCGGGATACCCCTTGAGCCAGCGCAGAAGAGGCCACGGCAAGAGCTGACAGCGCACAAGCAACAAGCGCGCAAGCCGCCTTATACGACGTCGAAAAAGACCGCCCCGGTCCAAACCGCGATTTGGCGAAGAATTCGGCGTGCAAATCGGCCTCCGATCCAGATTTTGCAAAATTGGCTTCGTCGAGCCATCTGAACCGCTGGCTTCACGCTGCGCAATGCACAATTGATAACATTGCGATGATGAGCGAACCATTGCGGCGATTGCGCTATGCGCGCCAAATCGCAAAGCATTCGCCAGACTGCATTCGATGCTTCACATCGCCCCCGACCTCGGTCTAGTCTTGCGATATGAGTGTTGCACCTTCCAGACGGCGCCGCGCCAAATCCCGCCCCAGCTATCTGGGCGGTCAGCTCCTTATCGCCATGCCCGCGATGACGAGCAAGTACTTTGCGCGTTCGGTCATCTATATGTGCATGCACAATGCCAAGGGCGCGATGGGTCTTATCATCAACCAGCGCGCCGGCACGATCAGTTTCCCCAAGCTGCTGCGAGAGCTCGGCGTCCTATCCGGGGATGACGAGGATGCGGTGCCGGTCGACATATTGTCGATGCCCGTGCAGATCGGTGGTCCAGTGGAAACGGGTCGCGGCTTCGTGCTGCACAGCTCAGACTACTCCGGTGGCAAGTCGACAATGGCGATCCAGGGCGGCGTTTGCCTGACCAACACGATCGACATTCTGAAGTCGATGGCGAGAGGACGCGGGCCAGAACAGGCGATCATGGCGCTCGGCTATGCCGGATGGGCAGCAGGACAGCTGGAGGACGAAATCCAGGCGAATGGCTGGCTTTCGTGCCCAGCCGATGCGGATCTGGTGTTCGATCCCAACCTGGAATTCAAATACGACCGGGCCCTGTCGAAGCTGGGCGTGGATCTATCGCACCTTGTCAGCTACACGGGCCACGCCTGAAGCGCAGGCAGCGGGCAGCTCTAAACGGGCGCTGTCTCACGCCAGGCCGGCACCGCAACTGCAAAACGCTCCAGCCATGACACCAGGTTTGGCCGACCGCTGCGCCAGTGTCCCTCCTGGCGTACATCGAGATAGCCGAGCGCACAGGCGAGCGAGATGTGGCCATAGCCCGGGTGGTCCGTCCACTCCGGCACGCCGGCTTCGAGGTAGCCCAGCGCGGCCTCAATCTTCTGCTGCTGGCGGTCGACCCAGCCCTGATGATACAGCTCCGGTGGCCGGAAACGCGATTCGTACATGATCAGAACAGCAGCCTCCGTGAGGCCATCCGACAGCGCTGCAAGCGTAAGCGCCTTCCAGCGCTGCGGCCCGTTGGGTGGAAACAGCCGCGGCTGATCGGCAAGGCTGTCGATGAACTCGCAGATCACGTGGCTATCATAGATCAGCGTGCCGTCGGGAAGTCTTCCGGCGGGAATTTTCTCCAGCGGATTGGAGCGGCGCAGCGCCTTGAGACGCTCGTCGTCAGCGGCATCCGAGCCGACGAACGCGATCTTGTCCGAAACGTTCTTGATCGCAGCGGCAAGCCTGACTTTGCGCACGAATGGCGAACCCGCGGAGTAGGTAATCTGCAGCATTCAGCGCTCCCTATCGTTCCTGCATGGAGAAAGATCTGACACGGCGGCTGAGGCGCCTATTTGCAATTCCGAAAAGCCGGACGAGGCTCGCACGAGGCCAGCGATGCCAAGCATATCTTGCACATTCGCGCGCGTCATGCGCCGCCTCCGAGCCCGGCTCGGGTGCAACGCTTGAGCGAGCTCGTCACTTGCACGAGCGTGGCAATCGGGAGAGGCGAGGGAGAGGCCGGAATTCCCAGCAAGCTGGCGACCGGCAGAGGGGAGCGGCTCGGACTTCGAACCTGCCTCGCGGCTGATTGGCTCGACCCCCCGCCAGCCGAGACGAGCACGCTCCCCGTGACGTCGGAGGTAGCATCACTTGCGCATCGCTGTCGCGCCCAAGTTCGACAAAATTGTCTTTCCTGTGGACACGGGTGGATAACAGTCATGCAAGCAGGAACCGTGCTTGACAGACCCGCGCCGCTGCCGCAGCCGCGGTGGCACTGGCATGCCAGTGCCACTGGCATGGCCACTAGCACTGGCGTTACTTCGGTCCGTTATTGCCCTTGCCGGCCGCAGCCGGTTGGGCGTCCTTGAGCAGATCGTCGCGAGGCTTGAACATCTGCTCGAATTTCCAGCTTGGAAGCTTGTACTCCCATGCATTGGCACGCGCGTTGATCTTCTCGGCCGCAGTCTCTGCTTCGCCGGTGCCTTCGGCGGTAACGCGGGCCCAACGCACATCACCCTCCTTGCGCACGGCGATCGTCATCAGCAACCCGTCCTCGGATTCGAACACGGCAGTCGATACGTCCGAGGCTGCAGCAGTCTTGGCTCCGGCGGCCGGCTTCGCGGCTGGCGCCGGCTGATCGCCGGCCGGCTTCTTGCGCACATCCTCGAACTCGAGCCGGGCGAAGGCGTTGACGACATCCTCGAGGGCAAAGTCGGTCTTCAGTGCCTTGCCGGCCGGCATGCCAGCGAGCTGATAGCCGTCCTTGTCCGCCGGCTTGCCGCTTTCACGATCGATCCGCACCTGCGGCTTGCCCGGCTGATCGATCGTGACCTGCAGCACCTTCTTGACGTCAGTCTCCGCTATCAGCGTGTCGACCCACTGGTTGACATCCGCACTGACGTCGATCTCCGCATTGATCAACCAGGTCTCATTCTGACCGGCTCGGCGGACGTAGGTGCCGCCCTTTCCTGCACCGAACTGCTCAACGCTGCGCTTGCCGATCAGCACCTCCGCAAGCTTCGCTCCCTTGTCGTCCACCAGCGAGAGGAGCCGGGAATTCGAGCCCTTTGCGACGTCGTCGAGGTCGAGAAGCTTGAACCTGTCGGGCATGCGCGTTTTTGCCGACACGAGTTGGGCATCCAGCAACTTCACCAGTAGCGCGCGCACCTTTTCCGTTTGCACGGGGTAGCCGCCTTGCGAGCGCGCAACCCACTCGGTATCGCTCTTGCGGTCGAGCACAAGCGACTTCTCGCCTTGCCGAATGGTCAGGCTCTTAACGCGGGCGACGCTATTGCCGAAGTTGGCCAGAAGCTTTGCGCCTTGCGGCTCGCCCGATGTCCAACTGTCGCTGGACGCGTTGACGAGGGCTGCCAGCGCCAGGGATACCACCGCGGCAACCGCGAGAGCGGTGAACGTTCTCGGAGTCATTGATGCTCCTCCAGCCTACGTCTGTGGGGTTGCCGTATTGCGCGCCACCCGATCGGAGCGGCGGCGCATCAGCGCGAGGCCCAGCGCGCCCAGACCGATCAGCAACGGCACGGCTGCGATGTTGACGAACTTCAGTGTGGTGTCGAGACGATCGATATCGCGACGCATATTGTGCTTCACCTCGCGCAACTGGCGCCGGATGCCGAGCATCTCTACCCGGAACTTCTCGATCGTCTCTCGGTCCTTGTCGCTCAGGATCACCTTTCCGCCCTCGCCCTTCTGTTCGATGCCGGCGAGCTTGGTCTGCACTTCCTTGAGCTTGGTCTCGAGCGTCTGCTGCTCCTTGTGGAACTTGCGCTCAGCCTCACGGCGGATCTCGTCGACAACGGTGAACGGGCGAGGTTTCACGCCACGGCCTCTGAGGTCGCGAAGCGCCTCGCCGCCGGTCAGGTTCTCGATGGCATTGACGACGAGAACAGCATTGTGCGCGGTCGGAATGGCGATGCGCTGGCCGAGGAAATCCCGCTCGTCGACCCAGAACTGATCGTGCAGCAGGTCGCTGTCGGCGACGACGATGGCGTTGATCTTGCCGGAGGTCAGCTGCTGCGGGGCCTTCGGGTCGCTGGCCTTGGCGGCATTGGCCTTGGCGCCTTCCGGCTTGGTATCCCCGGCTTTGCCGCCGCCTGCCTTCGCAGCCTCGCCACCCGCCTTCTTGTCGTCTTCCGGCTTCGGCAGTCCGTTCGGGAAAGCCGTCTTTATATCGCCGCTCACGCGGGCTGCAACAGTCAGCCGCTTGCCGCCGGGCTGGTAGTTGCGCAGCAGCTCGATCGGATTAGGCTGCAGACTGATTTTCTCGGCGTCGATAACCATCGCGCGCTCGCTGGTCTGCAGGATAGGCGTCAGCTTGACGGTCGCCTTGTCCGCAACCTCCACGATGCCCATGCTCGCAACGTTGAGGGTTTCCACGCCGCCGGTCAGCGCGCTGCTCTCGTCCAGCGCCTTGCGATCCATGCTGAGCCAGGCGACATACTGGGCGACCGAAGGCTCGGCGCCACCGGGACCGCCGCCATACTGGACGCGGCGGGCAGTCGCTACATCCGCGGCAACCTTCTTGGGATCATATTTGACACCCCATGCGGCCAGAAGCTTCTCGAGCTCCTTGGGCTCACCGGTCGGACGGCCGCCTGACAGCATGCGAGCGACCTCGGCCACCGGATCGACGAAGACAAGCAAGCGCCCGCCCTTCAACACAAACTGGTCGATGGCGTAGGCAGCCTGCGGCGTCAGTCCGGTCGGCTGCACGAGCATCAGCGTCTCGACGTCTGCGGGAACCTCCTTGAGGTCCTCCGGCAGGGTCTTCAGCTCGAAGAAATCCTTGATCTGACCGATAATCGCCCAAGGCGGCATGGGGCGGCCGCCCATCATCGGATTGCCAGGAGCACCTTCCAGCGGCAATCCTGCAATCAGACCCAGCACTTTCTTTTTCGGCTTGGACAGGGTGTGGATCAGCTTGGTCAGGTCGTACTCGAGATAGCGCTCGCGATCGGTGGTGAAGAATCCGACCGTTTCAACGTTGTCGGTCGTATTGGTGGCAACCAGGCCGAAATAGGCCATGTCGCCTTCCGCATTGAGACGAATTCCCCTCAGCCCGGAGCCGACAGCGCGATCCTCGGCATCCGAAAATGCCTCCGGACTGATGAACTCCAGCCGCAGCTTGCCGGCGGAAAGATCGCGATACCGCTCCAGCAGCGCACGCACACGCTGGAAGTAGGCTGCGAACTGCGGCGCCTGCTCACCCAGGGCCTTGGTGAAATACAGTTGCACGTTGATCGGCTCGTCGATGCCGGACAGCACTTTGCGTGTACTGTCCGAAATCGTATAGATGCCGTCCTCCGTGAGGTCGGCCCGCCAATTCTTGAACCAGGTGCCGGCCAGCAGATTGGTCATGAGAAGCACGATCGCCGCCAGTGCGATGCCGCCCCAGGCGAGCGTAGCGGGACTGCGCTGGCCGGCCCACTGGACGCCTTTGTCGAAGGCTTTGCGCGATTGGTCCTTGGCCACCGTGCCCGCCTTTCTGGCGGCCTCGGTCGCCTTGACCACGGACGTCTTGCCCGAATTCTGCTGGCCCGAATGCTGATTGTTAGTAGGCGTGCTCATTGAATTGTTCCAGGACTGCTGTGTCTTGCGGCGTTATCGCCATCCTGCTTCCGGCTCATGCGGCCTTCTTCTGCTCGACAATGACCACATTGACGAACAGGAAGAAGGCGATCATCGAGAGGTAGAAGAACAGGCTCGGCAGATCGATCAGGCCGCGCGCAACCATGTCGAAATGATTGAGGAAGGACATCGACGTGATGGCCTGCACGACGAAATCCGGCAGCAACAGGCGTGCCGTATTCTGCACCATCTCCACCCCGCTCATGACGAACAGGAACGAGATCACGGCAGCCACGATGAATGCGATCACCTGATTTTTCGTGAGCGCGGAAATGGCAGAACCGATCGCAAGGAACGCGCCTGCCATCAGAAAGCTGCCGATGTAGCTGGTGAAGATCACGCCATTGTCCGGATCGCCGAGCATGTTCACGGTGATCCACATCGGAAATGTCAGCACCAAGGCAACGCCGATGAAGGCCCAGGCCGCGAGGAACTTGCCGACGATGGCCTCCCAGGGCGCAATCGGCAAAGTCATCAGCAGCTCGATCGTTCCGCTCTTGCGCTCCTCTGCCCACAGGCGCATCGCCACCGCCGGCACCAAGATCAGATACAGCCATGGGTGGTAGATGAAGAAGGTGGCGAGATCGGCCTGTCCACGATCGAAAAAATTGCCGAAATAGAAGGCGAAGGCACCGGTCAGCGCGACAAAGATGACGGCGAATACGTAGGCCAGCGGCGTGCCGAAATACGCACCAAGCTCGCGTCGTGCGATGATGAGAACATTACGCATGGCGGCGCGCTCCATCCGAAGACGTGATCTGACGGAAAACGTCGTCGAGGCTGCCCTTTTCGACGTAGAGTTCCTCGATCTCTATGGCCTTATCCCGCAACTGGTTGGACACCGCTGCGGCGATACTGCGATCGCCCTTTGGGATGGCGCGAAGAAGAACGGCGCCATTGGGCTTGCCGACGACCTCGACCTTGTCCACCGAGGCCAGGCTCTCGAGCGCGGCTTGTGCATCTGCCGCCCGGGCATTGCCGACGCGCACGGCCACTGCGTCATGATAGGGCAGACGACGACGCAGGTCCTCCGCCGTGCCGTCCGCGACGATGCGGCCCTTGTCGATGATGACGGCGCGTGTGCAGACGGCCTCGACCTCTTGCAGGATGTGCGTGGATACGATGATCCCCTTGTCCGCCGACATCTCCCGGATCAGGTTGCGGACGTGGTGCTGCTGATTGGGGTCGAGGCCGTCAGTCGGCTCGTCCATCACGAGGACAGGTGGATCATGCAGGATTGCCTGGGCCAGGCCCACGCGGCGCTTGTAGCCCTTGGACAACGTCTCGATACGCTGGTCCCAGACGCCGAGCAGGCCGGTTTTCTCGGCTGCGGCGTCAGCCTTGAGCTTTGCGTCCCCGCCACTGAAACCCCGGATCTCGGCGATGAAGTTGAGAAACGAGCGCGGCGTCATATCGCCATAGGACGGCGCGCCCTCCGGCAGATAGCCCAACCTCGCCTTCGCTGCCTTGGCGTCCGTGCTCATGTTGATGCCAGCGATACGCGCCGTGCCGCTGTCCGGCTCCAGGAAGCCGGTAAGCATCTTCATCGTAGTGGACTTGCCGGCGCCATTGGGGCCGAGGAAGCCAAGCACCTCCCCCTTGGCAACCTGCAGCGAGATCTCATCCACAGCGACGATCTTGCCGAAGCATTTGCGAAGCGCTTGGGCCTCGATGAGAGTTGTCATCCGTTCGCGTCTCCCTCTGCACTCGTCTGCACTATCTTATATGCGTCATCGCGCTCGTGCCGCCGCGCGACCGTTGGGATTGGTCAATCTGCCGGGATGCCGCGGCATTCACGTGCTCGGCAGGCCCGCGGCCCAACCTCCCGCGCAACGGGCCGGCCCTTACGCCACGATGCCGAACATAGGCGACCTGCTAGCACTTTCAAGTGGGGAGTGCCAAGCCCCATTCCAGTGTCGGGCCGCCCGAACCGGCCGTCACCCGCCGGCGGGATGCAGCTGGCACTTGACTTTTGCGTTTGTAACCGGAGGATGTGGACACACTATCAGACCCACAAAAAAGGGAGGGCTGAGATGTCTGGTCGAATTGCATCTCGTTTCGTGACTTCACTGGTCGCCTGCCTGACAGCGACGACTGCCGCCACAACCGCGAAAGCCGATGCGGTGGCGGACTTCTACAAGGGCAAGACCTTCGAAATCCACGTAGGATTCTCTGCCGGTGGCGGATATGACGCCTACGCTCGGTTTCTGGCCCGGCACATCGGCAAACACATCCCTGGCAACCCGGCCGTGGTGGTCAAGAACCGGACCGGCAGCGGCACCATCAAGCTTACCAACATCCTTTACAATGTTGGTCCGTTCGACGGCACCGTAATGGGCATGGTCTCGCGTGCAATCCCGACCCACGAGATGCTGGGGGGCAAGGGTGCCCAGTTCGATTCCAACCAGATGAACTGGGTCGGCAGCATGAACAACGAGGTCAGCGTTTGTCTGCTGTCGGATCGTGCAAAGGCCAAGAGCTTTGCCGATACACTGAAATTCGAAACGGTTGTCGGTGGCCAGGGCGCGGCGTCGGATGCCGATCAATTCGCGCTTTTCGTCAAGCACCTGCTCGGCTCGAAATTCAACCTGATTACCGGCTATCCTGGAACCGCTGTCACCGTTTTGGCGATGGACCGTGGTGAGGTCGACGGCATCTGCGGCTGGTCATGGTCGAGCGTATTGAGAATGCGCGGCGAGCAGATCAAGTCCGGCAAGATCCGACCCGTGCTGCAACTGGCGCTGAAGAAACACCCCGATCTGCCGGCTATTCCGCTCATCACCGATCTCGCACGCAATGACTCGCAGCGACAGCAGATGGAGTTGGTATTCATCCGCCAAGCCATCGGCAGACCGTTCGTGCTGCCGCCGAAGGTTCCGGCCGACCGGGTGGAGGCGATCCGCAAGGCTTTCGCCGCTACCATGAAAGATCCCGAATTCATCGCTGAAGCCAAGAAGTCCGACACCGAAATCGACTGGGTGGGCGGCGAAGAGGTTCAGCAGCTGATCGCACGCGTACTGAAGACACCGAAGCCGGTTGTCGAAGCCACGCGCCAGAACCTGTTCCCGAAGGGCGAGGTCCAGCGAGCCAAGCTCACTTACGTCGATGCAGCCGGCACGATCGCCGCCATCAAGAGCGAAGGCCGCCGGCTCGAGCTGAAAGGCGCTGACGGAGCGACACTAAAGACCGCGATCTCCGGCAGCGGAACCAAGATCACGATTGGCGGACAGCCTGCCAAGCGATCGGCGCTCAAGCAGGGCATGAGCTGCAAGATCAGCTACCTCGGGCCGGGCACCGAGGCACGTTCGCTTGATTGTCAGTAGTTTTCCGGCGGCCATTCGCCACCCTTCAAATGCCGCGTCGGACTTGACCTTCGCGCGCATGTGTCGTTGCACCGTGTCATCCGGGAATACGACAACAAGGGAGGTATCAATGACCGGAAAACATACCCTACTGCGCTCGTCGGCAGCGGTGGCCGCACTTGCGGCCGCCGGCTATTTGCTGCCGGCCAAGGCGCAATCCGTCGCCGACTTCTACCAGGGTAAGACCATCACGATCCAGGTCGGTTACGGGGCCGGTGGCGGATACGATACAAACGCGCGGATGTTCGCCCGCCATTTCGGCAAACACATGCCGGGCAATCCGACGATCGTCGTGCAAAATGTGCCGGGCGCCGGCTCGATGAAGGTGGCGAACCAGGTATGGGCGGTCGCTCCGAAGGACGGCACGGTGCTGGGGGTGTTCGCCTCTTCCACCGCGCTCGAGCCGCTTTTCGGCAACGACAAGGCGCTCTACGACCCGCGCAAGTTCGAGTGGATCGGCTCGCTGCACCAGGACATTGCGAGCTGCGGTGTGTGGAAGGGCGCGGGCCAGGGTGTCAAATCGATCCCCGACCTCATAAAGGCGAAGAAGACCGTCGTTTTCGGCTCGACGTCGCCGACGGCGATCACCAGCCAGCATCCGCTCTTCATGAAGAACATGGTGGGTGCGAACATCAAGGTCGTTTACGGCTACAAGGGCACGAAAGGCGTCTCGCTCGCCATGCAGCGCGGCGAGGTGGATGCCAGCTGCGGCATGTTCGAGTCCTCGGTTCGCTCCGCGTTCGCCCAGCACGTCAAGGCCGGTGATTTCAAGATCGTCGCCCAGTTCGGAAGTGGTGGTAAAAAGGTGCCCTATTTCGGCGATGCGACGCCGCTCTGGGACCTCATGAAGACGGACGACGACAAGAAGGTCTTCAACGTCATCTTCCGCCAGACCGAGATCGCGAGGCCATTGGCTGCGCCTCCCGGTACGCCGAAAGAGCGTGTTGCCGCTCTCCGCAAGGCCATGATTGCAACCCTGAAAGATCCGCAGCTGATAGCGGATGCCGAGAAAGCAGGGTTCAAATTCGACCCGCTCTCGGGCGAGGAGACCACCAAGCTGTTCGCGGAGTGGTATGGGACACCGAAACCGCTCCTCGCCAAGGCGCGTAAGGTGACGCAGCCGGAGCAGAAATAACCGGCCTTCCGGCAGTATGGAGTTCGCGTGCGGCGGGCCCCGTTACCGGAGCCCGCCGCTCTGCACTTCACCTACCAGGCACTGCAGTCACTCATAACTGCTGCGGCTCGGGTTACCACCAGCGGCGGGGATTGCCGCGGTGCCAGCCACGACCGCGCCGATCGCGATCGCGCATCTCGCGCCTGATATCGTGCGCAGCCTCGCGCTGGGCCTGACGGATGCCGATGCGCTCATTGCGGGTCACGTGGCCGTCGGCCTTGGCGCGGCGCTCCATTTCGGCGATGTGCTGCTGCTGGGCGCGCAGCGCGCGCGCTTCTTCGCCGGTCAGCGACCCGGTACGGCGCCCCCAGGAGATCCATGTATTCTGATGCGACTGGCGGCGGTCGATTCCGAGCGTCCGGTTATTTCCTCGGCCCCACTGCGTCGGCGCAGACGTGCTCGGGGCAGACGTTCTGGAGGCGGAAGATGTCGGGCTTGTTGACCGCGACGCCGCGGTCGCATCAGAGCGCCTGGTGCCGCTTCGATTGCGCTGCCCGGCGGTCGTGGTGTCGCCCTGTGCGGCGGCTGCGCGCTGTCCGCGCCCTTCGCCGCGGCTGCGCTCCTGCGCGGCGACTGTGGTGGCAGCCAG
Organism: uncultured Alphaproteobacteria bacterium; assembly: GCA_963825625.1. Taxonomy (GTDB): domain Bacteria; phylum Pseudomonadota; class Alphaproteobacteria; order Rhizobiales; family Hyphomicrobiaceae; genus CAMDPA01. The sequence goes on from CAWGUF010000023.1 coordinate 73,581, forward strand.
GGTGGCGGCCATGCTGATAACGAGTGTGGTGACCGCAAATTTGTTCATGTGACGTGCTCCTCCTTTACCCCTCAGAACCTGTCAGCCGACGGGGCCTGTTCGCGGCCAACATCGTGCATGGGTCTGACGATAGAGACGTCACGCTGAACAACTGCTGAGGTCTTTGTTATGCGGCGTTCATGTGCGCGGCTTGGCTGGCCGACGAGCGCCGGAGCGAACCAGCGGGCGCCGCACATTGGTGCGACGGGAAGGAAGCTTGATAGCGGGCGAGGGAGCCACCACGCCTTTCGTGGCGGTGCCGGTGGAGCCGAAGCCGCCGGCGCCACGCGAGGTTCCGGCGAGCTTCTTGGCTGGCACCACTTTAGCCTTGAGGACGGGCTGGATGACGAGTTGGGCGATGCGCTCGCCGCGAGCGACCGAAAAGACCTTCTCGCCCAGGTTGACTAGCAGCACCATCAACTCGCCGCGATAGTCGCTGTCGATGGTGCCCGGACTGTTGAGCACGGTGACCCCGTGCTTCAAGGCGAGGCCGCTGCGCGGGCGCACCTGTGCCTCGGTACCTTGCGGCAGCTCCAGGACGAGGCCGGTCGGCACCAGCGCGCGCGCCTTCGGACGCAAGCGAAGCGGCTTGCCGGCCGGCACTGCCGCCACCAGGTCGAGCCCCGCCGCACCGTCAGACTGATAGGCCGGAAGCGCCAGTCCATCCGCATGCGGTAGAAGGGCCACACGGATCTGGACTGCGGCCGGCGCCGGCTTCTTCCTCGCTTGTCGCCATCGTTAGACGCTCGCGTTCTTAAGCTGAAGATATTCGACAATCCGCTCCACGAGCTGGCCTGCCACCGCATCCTTGGCCATCTCCGGCCAGCCCTCGACGCCGTCGGCGGTGATGAGGTGCACCGTATTGCGGTCGCCGCCCATCACGCCTGTCTCCGGCGACACGTCGTTGGCCACGATCCAGTCGCAGCCCTTCGATTTGCGTTTCGCGCGCGCGTGCTCGACCACGTTCTCGGTCTCGGCAGCGAAGCCGATGACGAGCTCCGGACGGCCGGCGCGCTTGTGCGCAATCGTCTTCAGGATGTCCGGGTTCTCCACCAGCGTCAGGCTCGGTGCGCCAGCTCCGGATTTCTTGATCTTCTCCTCGGCAGCCCTGTCCACGCGCCAGTCGGCGACTGCAGCGGCAAAGATAGCGATGTCGGCCGGCAATGCGGCGCGGACCGCGGCGAGCATGGCCTCTGCCGTCTCGACACGGACGATATCGACGCCTTGCGGGCGCGGGCAGATTGACCGGCCCCGATACCAGCGTCACGCGAGCGCCACGACGGGCCGCCTCGGCGGCCAGGGCATAGCCCTGTTTGCCCGAAGACCGGTTGGCGATGTAGCGCACCGGGTCGATCGGCTCATGCGTCGGCCCGGCAGTGACGAGCATGTGGAGCGCCTTGAGTTGCCCCTCGCGACTCCGCTGCGCGGGAGCCGGCCGGAGTCTGCCGCTTGCCCCTCGCGACTTCCCTGCGGGCGAGCCGGCCGCGAGGGCGTGCCGCCAGCGGCAAGTAGAAGCCTCCACCTTGCCCCGGCGATCTCCAGCGGCTCTGCCATGCGCCCGGGGCCGGCCTCGCCGCGCTCGGCCATCTCGCCGACGTTGGGTCCGACAAATGCGATGCCGTCGGCCTTCAGCTGCGCCACGTTGCGCTGCGTGGCCGGATTGAGCCACATGCGTGGGTTCATGGCGGGCGCCACCAGCACCGGCTTGTCGGTCGCGAGCAGCACCGCGGTCGCCAGATCGTCGGCATGGCCGCCCGCCATCTTGGCCAGCAGGTCGGCGGTGGCAGGCGCGACCACGATCAGATCGGCCTCGCGCGACAGCCGGATGTGGCCGATGTCGCAGCTCGTCGCCTCGCTCGAACAGGTCGGTGAACACGCGCTCGCCCGCAGATCGCGCCGACCGACAGCGGCGTGACGAACCGCTGGGCCGCCGCGGTCATCACCACGCGCGTGGCGATCCCGCGCTCGTTCAGGCGGCGCACGAGGTCGAGGCACTTGTAGGCGGCGATGCCGCCGCCGACGATGAGGAGGATGCGCTTGGTCAAGGCTTGGTCCTTGGCGATTAACGAAACAGCCCGCTGTGTCGGACCGTCAGGCGGACCAAGCTATCGTAGCGGAAGCAGAAAATCGAGCCGTTCCGCGTTCCCCGCCGCGTTCGCCGGACGGCCCGTCGCTGACGCGATGCGAGAGGCTCCACCTCTCGCGCTCTCAGGCCAGGGCCGCCGGCCCTGGACCCGGTGGGGTGCCGAGGGGTCAGACCCGCAGGGTCTGACCCCGCTTCACCGCTTCACGTCCGCTTCGGCACCCGCAGCACCGGGGTCTGACCCTGCGGGTCTGCCCCCGGAACAAAAGTCCGATAGCGCTCGGCAGTTTCCGCATCCACGCCTGCCGCGATGAATGCGCGATAAGTCCGCCTCGGAGCTTGCGGGCCAAACATATCGAGCAGCATGCTGGTCTGCAGCCAGCCCACATTGTCGCCGCCTTCGAGGTAGGCGCGCGCGCTCGACCACCGCCATTCCGCAGCGTCGACCACCAGTCCAGCCTCGACCGGATTCAAGTGAATGTACCTGCTGACCTGAACGAGCTGGGCATCAGTTTCAATCGCCACTGATGCGAAGCGGCCTCGAAACAGCGGACCGTCTCGACCATCGCGATAGTTCACACGCTGCGTAAACCGGCCAGACAACCATTTCATGCATTCCGAAAGTCGCCCCTCTCGACTGTACATGAGTAGATGATAATGATTGCCCATGAGACAGTAAGCATGCACCTCGACGGCTGTACGCAAGATGGCTTGGCCCAGAAGCTCAAGAAAAAGACTTCGGTCGCGATTGTCGGAAAATACTGTGGCGCGGTCGATGCCGCGGTTCATCACGTGATGCCAAGCACCCTCATAGTCCTCACGCAGTTTGCGCGGCATGAGAGATCCTTTCTTATGCCAAGGGGTCAGACCCTGCGGGTCTGACCCCGTGAGAGAGAGGGTGCCAAGGGGTCAGACCCGCAGGGTCTGACCCCGCTTCACGTGCGTTTCGGCACCCGCAGCTCTCCCAAGGCCGGCAGGCCGTAGCTCTCCCATTCGCCGGCCACCTTCTCCATCAGGTCGCGCGGCGGCAGCGAGATGCCGGGATAGTCCCATTTCTGCGTCGCATCGATCATCGCCTTGGCACCGGTGGTCTCGTGCATGGCAAGACCCGGTTCCAGCGAAGACGGGTCGAGCTCAACCATCGCGGTGCCCGGCAGCACCCGCATGTCCTTGTCGGGCCTGACGCGCCAGGCCATCACCCAGTCGCGCATGAAGGGATCGCGGATGTCCACGTCGTCGTCGCACACGACGAGCCACTTGAAGTAGCTCATGCCCATGTAGCCCCACACGCCCATCGCCGTCTGATCGACGTGGCCGTTGTACATCTTCTTGAGGCTGACCCAGCAGATCGAGGTGCAACCGCCCGCCTCCAACGCATGTACGTCGGCGATGCCGGGGATGTTCAGCACGCTTTTCAGATGCTTCAGGATGTTGGATTCCAGCAGCGCCACCTTCAGCATGCTGGATTCGGACGGCGGGAACTGGCTGACGACGCCGAGCAGGATCGGGTCCTTGCGGTGCGTGATGCATTTCACCTTGAACACCGGCCCGTCGCGGCCGCCGGCCATATAGCCGGTGAACTCGCCGAACGGCCCCTCCGGCTCGGTGTAGTCGGTCAGCACCTCGCCCTCGATGATGATTTCCGCGCTGGCCGGCACCTCCAGGTCCACGGTCTCGCACTTGACGAGCTCCACCGCCTGGCCGCGGATGCCGCCGGCGATGGCGAACTCGTCCTCGCCATAGCGCGAGGGCGCCACCAGATACTGCACCGGATCGGCGCCGATGAAGATGGCTGCCGGCATCGGCTTGCCCAGCGCCTTCCACTTGGCGTGATGGATGGCGCCGCCGCGATCGGGTGCGCCGAACAGGATGCCGGTGGTGTTGCGGTCCTTGATCTGGCAGCGGCGGATGCCGACGTTGCGACGGCCGGTATCGGGGTCCTTGGTCACCCACAACGGCGTCATGTAGGGGCCGGCGTCCTTACCGGGAGTCCAGATCGGGTTCGGCAGTTTTGTCAGGTCGACGTCGTCGCCGAAGACCTTGACCTCCTTGCACGGCCCGCTCTCGACGATAACGGGCGCGATCGGCTTCTCGAGCCCGGCGATCACCTTCTCATGAATTGAATCCGGGTTGGGCTCGGCACCGATCGCGGAGGCGATCATCTGCTTCGACGACGCGATCACGCCGGCCACCACGCGCCCGCCCGGAAACCCCTTGATATTCCGGAAACCCACGCCGACGCGCTTGTCCTCATCCATGGCGCGGAACATCATGCGCGAGACGGTGGCGATCTCCCAGTCCTTGTCCACCTCGGCGTCGACCCAGCGGAACAGCCCCTGCTGCTCCAGGGCGGCGAGATACGTGCGCAGGCTGTCGTAGGCCATCGAGGCGGGTCTCCCTATATGAGGATGGGTGGGCGAGCCGCAGACCATAGCGGAAACGGCTGCAAATGCGTAGATTGAGTGAAGCCGAATGTCACCCGCCCGAAGCCGACCAAAGCTAACACGCCGGAGCCCTCACATGCGCCTGTCCGCCCTGGTCACTGCCCTTGTCGCTGTCCTGGCTGCTTCGGGTGCACCGGCAGCCCAGCAATCCAAGGGCGGGATCGAGCTGGCACCGCACCGCGCCGTCTATGAATTCAACCTGAGCAGCACACGCTCGGCCAGCTCGATCTCTGCGCTTTCGGGTCGAATGGTCTACGAGTTCCAGGGGTCCAAGTGCGACGGCTTCACGCAATCGATGCGCTTCGTAACGCTGTCCACTGCCCAGAGCGGAGAGACGACGCTTGCCGACCAGCGCTCGATCACGTGGGAGGATCCTTCGGGCAACCGGCTGAGGTTCCAGACCAAGCAATATCGCGACCGCAAGCTGGTCGAAGAGGCCGCAGGATCGGCCAAGCGCCCCAAGGACGGCGGCGACATCGAGGTCGAGATCACGCTGCCCAAAGACGAGCGGACGGGCATCGGCGCCGGTGCCATGTTCCCGATCCAGCACTCGGTGAAACTGCTGGAGGCGGCCCGCTCCGGCGCCAAGAGCTTCAGGTCGGATTTCTACGACGGCTCGGAGGGCGGAGGAAAAAGCTACCACGTCGCGGCATTTCTCGGTGGCCGCAAGGCACCGGGGTACAATAAATCGCTGCCCCGGATGGCCAACATCGCCGTTCTGGACAAGGTGGCCGCATGGCCCGTCAGCCTCAGCTATTTCGAGCATGGCTCGGAGCGCAAGGACACCGCGCCCGTTTACGAGATCTCGTTCATGTTTTTTGAGAACGGTGTCTCACGCAGCCTGATGATCGATAACGGCGACTATGCCATCAAGGGCAAGCTCACAAAGCTGGAGATGCTCGACCCGATGCCGTGCCGAGAGTGAACCGAAAATCTGGACCCGAAAATCGGGACAGCTCGAATTTTCAGACGCAGTATTACCCGACAAAGGGGCGGGTGGAGAAAATTCGAGCTGTCCCCATTTTTGCGGGTCACTTGCCCAGCAGCAGGTCCTTGGCTTCGTTGATCTTGGAGGCGAGGTAGTCGGAGCCGCCGCGATCGGGGTGCATTTTCAGCATCAGATTGCGATGCGCGCGGCGGATATCCTCCTCGCTGGCACCTGGCTTCAAGCCGAGGATCTCATAGGCTTCGTCACGGGTCATGATGCCACCCGCGCCCGGCTCTGCCTCCGCCCGTGACATATCCTCCCGCCAGCTCGGGTGCATGCGGTCGAGCCAGGCCTCGATCAGTTGCGCCGACTGCGGATCGGTGAACCGGCAATCCCGCCACAAGAGCGCCAGCTCCGCCGGGGCCAGGCGCTCGATAGAGCGTCCCGCAAAAACGCCCTTGAGGACGCGCCCACGGATGGCACCGGTATCGTGGTCCAGCTCCATTTCCAGATGATCGGTGACGATGCGGGAGGTGTTGCCCGAGGACGGGATCGAGCGTCCGCTCCACGGCGCGCCGCTGCCGCCGAACAGCATCCAAATCCCGACCATTGCCATCGGCAACGCATACGACATCGCCCCGCGCGCGCCGAGCACGGCAGCGGCCGATAGCAACACAACTGCACCGACACCCCTCAAGCGGCGCGCCAGAACGGCAGGATTTGCCCCTTTGAAGGCATGAAGCAGGGCCAACAGGAATATGAGGGCAATGAGACCGATCAGGAAATATTGCATCACCCTCTACCGTTATCCTGCGCCGCGACGCGGCTCGGCCAGCTTCGTCACTTCATCTGCGCAATGAGCAGGCGGGCACCGGTTCCGCCCGCGCGGTCGTCCGCCAGACGCTCCAGCGCCTGACGCCCACCGGCCGCATACACGGCGACGGCGGACAACAACGCGCGCAGTTGCGATGCCGAGCCTGCATCGAACCGGCACCACGCACCGCCGGTCAGCCGCGCAATCTCCTTGAAGGCCGCACGCGCCGCACCATCATTGCCTTCCTGGAACAGGAACACCGGCATGCCGAGCAGCGCAAGCTCTCCGGCCTTCTGGCACAAGTCGTCGACATTTTCCTCCATGGCATCGCCGACATAGACGAGGGCATTGACCTTGCGCTCGTCCGCCTCGCGCCGGGCATGGCTCAAGACCTTCCCGATCTGGGTATGTCCGCCCATGCACCGGACCGTCGTCATCAGCCGGGCCAAGGCATCGGGATCGGAGACCCACTTGGACGACTTGCATTCGCCCGTACCCCGGAAGAACACGAGTTGTACGTCGAGCCCGCCAACCTCTTTCACGGCGGCGAACATATCGGCCTGCAGCCCCAGCGCCAGATCCCATGTCGGCTCCCGGCTCATTGTCGCGTCCATGGCGAAGATCAGCCGGCCACGCCCCTCCACCGTCGAGGGGGCAAGCGATTTCATGCGGGAAATGAAATCGGCAACGTCGGCATCGGTCGCCGCCTGCGCCGGAGGACGTGTTGCCTGCGCATCCACCTCTCCCCCGGCAGGCGCCGGCGAGACTGGGTCACGCATCGCGTCCTTGCTGTCAGCAGGAGCTTTCCGGTCGGTATTCGAGTTGGTATTCGAGGGCTTTGACATCACGGGTGCCTTGCATCGGCCTCAGCCGGATCACGCCGTTGCGATCCGATTGCTGTTCGACTGTGCCCAACCTAGTAATGTGGAACCTTGACGGCAACCAGACGCCATACATCTGGTGGAGACGCCACCGCCCGGGCACGGTAGCTGTGCTTTCAGGGCGGGGCCCACCTGCTGCCGCGCAGCTCAGGTCTGCCGTGTCGACTCGATCCCCATCAAAGTCTTGCCCAACCCCTCGAAGTTCGAGAACGCTGCCTGCCCCTGCTGGGTCAACGTATTCAGATCACGGAACCGTCGCTCGAAGCCCTGGCTCTCGAAGATCGCCGCCGATCCGGCTGCGTGGTGGACGAAATTCATCACCTCGCGCGCCTGATGGATGGCGAAGCACGTGACCGTCCGGTTGGCCACGCGCATTTCCTGGGTGAAAGCTTCCCCCTTTGCGGCGAGCGCATAGAGGTTACGGAAGTGATCGAGAACCAGGGTTCGCGCGGCCCGCAGACGCATTTCCGACAACCCTACCTGGGATTGAATAACGCCGTTCTCGCGCATTGGAACCGTCGAGGCATACGGCGTTTTCGTCCGGGCGAGCGCGATGAAATCGTCAAGAGCACGGCGCGCAATGCCCAGCGCGACGCCGGAGAAGCTCACCCCGAACAGATTGAAGATGGAAAAGCGGTAGAGCGGCCCCTGCTCCCGCCGATCCGTATCGGACTCCCGCGTGTAGGCATGATCGGCAGGCACGAACAAATCCGCCACCGCGTAGTCATTGCTGCCGGTGCCGCGAAGCCCCATGACGTTCCACACATCGCTCATGACGGCGGCGGACTTCGGAAACAGCACCGTCACCTGGTCCAGTTGGCGGCCGCTCGCGTCCTGCTTCGGCGTGCCGTCCGGCTCGCAAATCGTCGAATGCCCGCCAAGCCAGGTCGCATGATGAGAACCGCTGGCAAATCGCCAATTTCCCGTCACCCGGTAGCCGCCATCGCAGATCACGGCCTTGGCCTGCTTGTTGTTTGGGCCCGACGCTACGACCGCGTTGCGATTGCCGAATATCTCGTCACGGACCGGAGCAGCGAGATAGGCCGAAGCCGTTGCGACGCCATTGGCCTGCCCCACGCACCACGCGGCACTCGCGTCGGCCTGGGCCAGCGCCTCGACCACCTGGAACAGTGTTGCCGGCTCGACCTCCTCGCCGTCACAAGAGCGCGGGATCGTCAGGCGGAACAGTCGCGCGTCGTAGAGCGCCTCGAGGATGTCGTCCGGCAGCCCGCGCTCGCGCTCGATCCGGTCTCCGGCGCGTTCGATGATCGGCTGCAACCGTCGTGCGCTGGCGATCAATTCGTCAGCACGCCTCGCCATCTCTGCTCCGCCAGGTTGATCGAAGTTGCCATCCGACATCGTGCTTCTCCAGCCCAAGGTCCGTCGCCGCATCACGGCCAGCTCGGGCAACGATAACCCGCTTCTTTGCCCCCTGCCAGCAGTGCCGTGCCAGAAACCGTGCCCGACGTCGGGGACCTGCCGGCCTTGGCGTCGAATGATGCAGCACCGGGCCCGATTGCAAGCCGCCCGGCCCTATGCCACCGACGCATCATCCATTGTGCAGAAAAAACTACGGGAGATGCCGCCATGGACAGGGTCAAGCACGCCATCCCGACAGAATACGAAGGCGTTCCAGCTAAGGAGCTCGCACGCCGACAGGTGGTTCGCTACAGCGAGTTGACGCCGGACTGGAACGCGTTCGCCGATTCCCAGCGGGAGGGCGGCAGGCGCGCCCAGTTCCGTCTGATCGGCGCTGGCGGATCGGGCAAGCCCGATCCCAACGCATTGCCCGCCGGCGGTTTCACCTTGTCCATCATGATCGTGCCACCGGGACAGGGCGGCGCTGCCCACACTCATGAGGTCGAGGAGGCATTCTTCGTGCTGGAAGGCGAGCTGACGGTGTTTTTCGTGGATGAGAATGGCAACCGCGCCGACAGCAAGCTCCGCAAGTACGACGTCGTCTCCTGCCCGGCCGGCATTCCGCATGGTTTCGTCAACGAGAGCAGCGAGAACGTGCTGATGCAGACGATGATCGGCACCGGCAAGCCGGGCCCCATCGGCTTCATCGAAGACAGCATCTATGCAGAGGAAATCGAGCGGCTGGCGTCGAGAGCAGAAGTCCGCTGAGGCGTGTCACGGGCCTCGTCAGGCGGCCGGCTCGAAGCCTCCGTCGGTCCACCGTTGGCGCTGCGGCGTAGCGGTTAGCATGGCGATGAATCGCTTCGACGTGTCGCGATTGGCGCCCGGGGCCAGCAGCCCCGCGGCATAGGTGGTGGCATTGCCGATCTCGCGCGGCAGCGGCCCTGCAGAGACCACGCCCTTGCCGAGAAAGAACTCGCTGATGAAGGTGGAGCCGATCTCGGCCTGTCCGGACAGCACCTTCTCGACGACATCCTCGCCGTTGATGCACAGAACCGCCTTGCGCTTCATTGCGTCGAGGATCCCGAGGCGCTCCATCAGGCCGGTGAGATAAATGCCGGAGGTGCCGCCTGCCTCGGGATTGGTGTAGGCGAACGAGCGCGCGGCGAGCAGCGTCGCCTTCAGCGCGGCCGGTGTCGAGATGTCGGGGATCGGCGCGCCCGGCGCCACACAGATGCCGGTGTGGGTGCGGCCGATGGGAACGACCGTTCCGGCCAGAACGGTGCCCGCGCTCTCGAACTCAGCGATGGCCGGTGCCGTGCCGATCACGATATCGCCGCTTTCCCCCGAGGCGAGCCGCTTGCGGACACCGGCAATGGTGTTGAACGTGAATTCCACGGAGGTGCCGGTCTCGTCCGTGAACGTCTTGGCCAGTCCGCGGATGACGAACTCGACGGCGCCGGCGGAGATGACCTTGAGAGTTGACGTCATGGCGAGACCTCTGAAAATGCGTTCCGGATTGACAACCAGCTCTCCTTCCGGCCCGGTATCGCCCGGCGTATGCTGGTTGGGATCACTGCATCAGCCTGGAGGAGACCCCGATCGATGCAACGCCGTAGTATCAGCGTCGATACGTTCGCGCACAAGAGCCCGATTCCGAATGCCAGCCGGATCGGCAACGTGATTGCCTCCGGGCTGATCCGCGGAGCGGAAGCGGACGGCACATTCACGCCGGACATGAACCGGCAATGCGAATTGATGTTCCAGAACATGAAGACGACGGTTGAGGCCGGCGGCGGCAGCGTCGACGACATCATCAAGCTGACGGTGTGGATGGAGAAGCTCGACCGGGCTCCGATCAACGCGCAATGGTCGAAGATGTTTCCCGATCATGAACTCGCGGCCCGCACGTCAGGTCATGGAGACATCGATGGAGCCCGGCGTGCTGATCCAGTGCGATTTCATGGCCGTGCTCAAGCCATGACTCAGGCGGACCGCTTGATCAGCACATTGCTGTCCCCCGGACCATTGACTGTGTCGGTGCAGATCCGCTGCCGGGCGACCGCGGACGTGGCTCGCACTGCCGACACGGGATTACCTGGCAGTTGAACTATCTTAATGCACCTCAAACAGCTGTTCGATTTGAAGTTCCCTTGTGCTATGCTTTTTCGATGAGCGAGACGAGCTATCCGCTGCCCACCCCCCTGGTCTCCACCTCCGCCGACTGGCTTGGCGGGGAACCGTGCTTCACAGGCCGTCGCGTGGCGGTCAAGGCGCTCTTCGACTACCTGAAGGCCGGTCATACCCTGGAGGAGTTCCTGGGCGACTTCCCGAGCGTGTCGAGGGAGCATGCCGTCGCCGTGATCGACCTCGCAAACCGGGCGGTGGCGCTGCCAGACGCTGCCGAGTAATCGACCGGTCGGGGGCAGTGGGAAATGGTCAAGGTGCTGCTCGATGCCTGCGTTCCGCATCGACTGCGGCGGGGCCTTAGCGGTGCCAGCTAAACCACTAGCAGATTGCGCCGCTAGCACCGGTGTCATTGCTCTTGCTACATCTCATGCCGTAGAGGCCCGGAGAAGTCAGACGCGCTTCTTGATGGGGGACTGTGCAGCTGCGGCCGAGATTTTCTGCAGAGCGGCAATGAACTCCTTGCGGCCTCCGGCCGGTAGCGCCCCAAGGAATGCCTTTTCAGCACTATCCAATGCTGGAACCGCGAGGGCTAGCTGCTTGCGACCCTCAGCTGTAAGCTTCACCGCATAGGCCCTTGCGTCCTGCTTCTCCCTCGCTCGATCAGACCCTTCTTGATGAGCCGGCGGACCATATCCGCCAATGTCGAGCGATCGATCCCGGTTAGCTCGACCAGGCGCGTCTGGCTAGCTCCTTCATTCAACTCCAGAGCCATCAATACGGACACCTGCCTTTCGGTCAGGTCGAACTTCGAGGCTTCGGACTGCGCATCAAAAAGCTGCGTCGCGTGCTGAGCGGCGCGATGCAAAAGATGAGTTGCCGACGTCTCCAGTTTTGTTGCGCTATCCTTCGCGACCATGCAGCGACCCTTCTGAACGGTGTTTTAACAAAATTAAAACAATCACATTCCCGTGATCGCAGCAAGGGCATTCGCTCGTCGTCCGGAGTCGGTCGACAACGGGCGCTTCGTGAATCCGCCGCCTGACGCGCATTGTTCGGCTCGACCGATCACGTGGCTCGAGATGGGAACCCTATCATGCCTTGAGATGACCTGATCTGACGGCAAATGACGAGGCGATCGGCACGATCACGCGACAGCTTTCATCGAGGCGACCGGCAAGCGCCAGTCGCGACGGCGGCACAGCGCTCCGCATGAAAAGCATTCAGTTCGCCTCGGCTTCGTCCGAGCCGGATCTTTGGGCGGCACGAGGCCCCGCACCGATTGAGAAAGCGCCCTGGCCTCAGCCCTTCAATCCGAATTCGACAGATGGGCATGACCGGACCGACATCTGATCGTTGACTTGGCCAGCACGGTTTGATGAAAAACCAGACTACCTTCAATCGGGCTTGTTTATAGCTTGGTAGGCAAACAGCATACGTCTGCATGACAACATACGTAGTTCGCATTATGCAATGGACGCAAGAAAACAACGTTCAATATCGGGAGGCAGAATTGTTGCCGGGAGGGTGGATAGATGCAATTGCGCTCTGCGCTGTGCACGCGGTAGCGGTGGACATGATCAGGGTGGCAATCGCTCTGTCTTCTGAAGATAATCGACGCATCGGCGTCCGCTGTCGCAGAGACGCTCATCATTGCCCGTCGCGGGGTGCATCGTTCAAACAACAAGACGTACCGCCCACCGCGAGCGACCTGCTCGTTCGCGGTGGGAGAGGGCGCGTTATTTCTTCATAGAGGAAGCGCGGTGAGTACCTCTCAACATCGAGATGATGAAACCCAAAGGTCTCCAGAATTTGTGAGAGCGGGGTTTGCTGCCCCCTGGCAAGCACCTCATGCACGAAGCAAATCGCAACGAAGCAGAGGTCTGTCGAGCATCGCATGTTGAACTTGGCCTGGATTCGACCGAGCTTGAACAGTCTGATTTCATCGCGCGCGGCCTGAATGAACTTATACTGCGCCTAGAGACGGAGGAGTTGCTTCAGCAGCTGCCTGTCCAGACCGTCCGGGAACGCAATGACCTTGTGCTTCTTTTTTTGTTTGGCTCGTTCAGGGGCGCGTGGCATTTCGATGGCAGCACGTATGCCTGGACGCCGGCAGCGTACAACGAGGTGCAGTGTCGTCTGTATTCGGCAGCTGATGCCGCCCACTATACCGCTTTGACATTACGCCCAGCTTAGCTTGCTCACCGCAGCGTCCACCGGCATTGAAGACCTATCCCGACCTAAGTCCATAACCGCCCCGTCGCATCCCCCTTCGCGCGTCGGCTCGCGGCCAAGGAGCGACAACAGCCGGCTCAGGCCTGTCTACACCACCGGGCACATGCCGCCGTCGACATTGATGGCGGTGCCGGTGACGTAGCTGCCGGCGTCGGAGGCCAGGAACAGCACCATATTGGCGAACTCCTCGGCGGTGCCGATGCGGCCCATGGGCACGCGCACGGCCATGTCGGCGTGGAAGTCGTCGAGCGTGCGACCCTTGTCCTCCCTGGCGTGCGCACGCACCCACTGATCGGTCTGGATCAAGCCGACGAGCACCGCGTTTGCCAGCACGTTGTGAGCGGCGCCTTCATTGGCCAGAACCTTTGTCAGTGCCATGCCCGCCGCACGCGTCACCGAGGTCGGCGCGCTGCCGTGGCGCGGCCACTTGGCGCCGGTGTTCAGCACGTTGACGATGCGGCCCCACTTGCGCGCCTTCATGCCGGGAAACGCCGCGCGCGACAAACGGATGGCGGCGAACAGCTTGAGATCGAAGTCGGCCTGCCAGATCTCGTCGGTGGCCGCCTCGAATGGGCCGTTGGCGTGCGTGCCAGCATTGTTGACGAGGACATCGACCCGGCCGAGCCCGGCCTCGGCGGCCGCGAAAACCCGCGTGCAATCCTCCGCCTTGCTGACGTCGCCGGGAATGGTCACGATCTTGCCCTTGCCCGCCTTGGACAGGGCGGTACGCGCCTCCTCCAGCACATCCGGACGGCGGGCCACGATAGCGACGTCGGCGCCGGCCTTCAGGAAGTTGGTCGCGGCGGCTAAGCCGATACCCTTGCTGGCGCCGGTGATCAGCGCCGTGCGCCCATCCATGCGCATTTCTATCATGACTGACCGTCTCCGTTATGCGCAGCCGATTGACCGCGTCGTCAAATCCCGAAGCTGCCGCCGCCGTTGACGTTGACCCACTCGCCGGTGATGTAGCTAGCCGCGTCCGAGGCCAGGAACATGGCAACAGATGCAATCTCGTCGGCGCGGCCAATGCGATTGAGGACCGTGCGCTCGTTGACGCGGGCGATCGCCTCCTCGTCGTAGTCCGCCGTCATTGCCGTCGTGGTGGCGCCGGGGCTGACCGCGTTCACGCGGATGTTGTAGGGCCCGAACGACCGCGCCAGCGAGCGGTGCAGGGCGACGATCGCGCCCTTGGTCGAGGTATAGGCCGGACCGCCGCGGCCATGACCGCCGACGCCGCCCGCCGTCATCGAGTTGGACCCCGTGAGCACGATGGCGCCGCCGCCGTGATCCTTCATATGCAGCGCGGCCGCCTTGGAGATCAGGAACGATCCGGTCACGTTGACGGCATACAGGTGGGCGAACTCCTCCGCGTCCAGCTCCTCCCAGGTCTTGACGGAGTGGATGCCGGCAAAATGCAGCAGCCGGTCCAGCGTGCCGAATGCCTTGACGGTCTCCGCCACCACCCGCTGGCAATCCACCCACTTCGACACATCGCAGATCGACGTCCGCAGATGGCCACCAGCGGCATACGGACTGTCGCCGGGAGCTATCGGATTGATGTCGCAGGCCATCACCTTGTGGCCAGCTTCCAGCGCCAACTGGCGGGCGGCGGCGCCGATGCCGCTCGCCGCGCCGGTGATGAGGTAGACCTTGGGGGCTTCCGTGCCGCTCATGGCTGTCTCCGGTTCGAACGATGTCGGGCGATTGCTAAACGCCGGGGCAGGTGGCGGTGACGCCGCCGTCCACCACCAGTGTCGTGCCGGTGATGTAGGAGGCATCGTCGGAGGCCAGGAACAGCGAGGCGGAGGCCACGTCCCAGCCGGTGCCCATGCGGCCGATGGGGATGATCTCGTTGCGTGCGGCGGCGTATTCCTCGGCCGAGTTGAAGCCCTTGTAGGAATAGCTCGGCTTGCCCTTGATCGGCCGGTAGATGAACGGCGTATCGATGTAGCCGGGCAGCACGCAGTTGGCGCGCACCTTCTGCTTGGCATAGTGCAGCGCGATGTTCTGGGTCAGTGAGAGCAGCGCGCCCTTGCCGGTGGAATAGACCGCGGTCGGCACGCCGAGATGGCGGATGCCGGCGATCGAGGCGATGTTGACGATGGAGCCGCCGCCGGCGCTTGATCATGTGCGGCACCACCTCGCGGCAGGTGAGCATCGCGGTCGTCACGTTGCGGGCGACCGTATCGTTCCAGTCCTCCAGCGAGATGTTGTCGAGCGAGCGGCCCGTGCCCTGGCCGCCGATGTTGTTGTGCAGCGCGTGGATCGTGCCGAACCGCGCGGCGCAGTCCGCCACCGTGCGCTTGACGTCGTCCTCAAGCATGGCATCGCCGCCCGCCGCGATCGCGGTGCCGCCGACCGACTTGATGATCTCGGCCGTCTCCTCGGCTGCCTCCAGCTTGGCGTCGACCACGTAGACCTTGGCGCCTTCCACGGCATACAGCACCGCCGCGCACTTGCCGTTGCCCCAGCCGGGCATCACGGAGCCGCCGCCGTATACCATCACGGTCTTGCCGGCCATGCGGTCGCGGCCCTTGGGGATCTCGGACAAGTCGGTCATGGGGGTCCTCGCCATTGCAGGGATGAAATCGCGTTTCAATAAATCACCGTCCGGCCGCTGCCGCAACACAGCGGCGAAGCCGGACGGTGCCGGTGCCGATCGGAGCGGAACGGCGCGGCCGTCCCCGTGAGCCTCAGTCCAGGCCCTTCACCAGGCGGATGTCGCGCACGGCGCCGTCGCCGAGGGCGTCGAGCGCGGCCTTGTAGCCGGGGCTGTCGTGGGTGGCGACCGCCTGCTCGACGCTGTCGAACTCGACGATCACGCAGCGCATCTCCTTGCCCGCCTCATAGACCTTCGCCGGGTTGTCGCGGACGAGGAAACGTCCGCCGCCGGCAGCGATGGCGGGGGCGGCAAGCTTGGCGTAGGCGGCCAGCTTATCGGGGTCCTTCACACCATGATACTGCGTAATCCAATAGGCCTTCGCCATGTCCGTCTCCCTGGAGCTTGCGTCGTGATTGTCACGGGATCGGCAGTCGAGCCGATGTCCGGCACTGTCCGGCGCAGATTGATGGCGGGCCCGATGATCCGTCAAGGGCGTTCGGCCGCGACGTCGATGTTTGGCACTTCGTCACTTAAAGTGGCTGTACTCGGAAACATCCGAGTTCAGCGGCGCGCGATGAGCGACGCGGTTCCGGTGATCGCTGCACGCCGCCGGTCAGTTGCTGCGCAAGCAGGGCGCCGCCCTACGACCCGCCCGGGGAAGGTGTTCCCCGGAGCCCCTTCCTTTTTAGTGTTCTACCAAAGGGAGGGTTTGGGAGGGCCGGGCCCTCCCAAGCGGGCGCGGGTGCGTCGTGCTGCGGCGCGGCGGCGCACGACGCCCCGCTCGCGAAGTGAATGATGAGCGAAAATGGTGGCTGTGCCCGAGTTTGCTCATCCTCCTGTCACTTCGGACAGAAAGGCATTCTGCCTCGTAGCATGTCTACAAGGCGGTACTCGCCGGATGGGTACGGCAATCGTGCCTACGAAACCTTTGCCGCCGAGACCGGTATCACGCAGATGGCCATGGTCGTTGCCCAAGGCGAGCGCGCGATCGGCTGCTACCACATCCAGATCGTCAACGCCTACGTCAGCCGCTTCGATCTTTGGCGCGCAAAGTTCAAGGGCGTCGCGTCACATCATCTCACGAGCTACCTCGGATGGCGGCGCGTGATCGAGCGCGACGGCGACCGCCTCCCCCCGCGCCACTGCCTCACCCAGGCACTCGATCATCCCGAGGCCCTACACTGATGCCGAACAGAGCCCACGTGATTCGTCCCGAATCATTGGACATCACGAGACATCATATAAATTGCCTCATCCCCAAAACGACCTCCACAATTGATACGAAAAGATAAGCGATCGACACTTGGCTCAATGCCCGCTCTTGAGCTTCACGTTCGGTCGAGTTACGGCTCCTGCGGTTAAAGAAATCAATTATTACGGACCTCGACCGCGAGCTGAAGAGACACAATACCGATGCGACCACACCAGTTACGCCGATTGCAACGATCAGTCGTGCGCCGTTCAATCTTGAATCGAGTGGGAACACTACACTAGCTGCCAATGTAATTACAGCTGACAGTGATACGAAAAACAGAAGGGGAAATTTATACCTATTAGGCACGGCTCGTCCCTGTCTTACTCACCGCAAACCTTGCGCAATTCCTGCGCCGCTTCCCGTTAGCCCTGTAATTCCGACAATGGCTTTCATGCTGTTGAGTGTCGTTGCACCGATAATCGGCCCCAGCAATGCCGTTGCGCAACCTGCTGCAGCGCTAGCAACTGTGATATTTAAATTTGCATCCTCGGCAGCTTTGAACTTTAATCGATTATTGTTAGGGCACTGTTGGCCGCCTCGAATAAGATCTTTCCCGAGATCTGCGAATACAAACGTTCGCATATGCGCTGAGCCCCCAATCACTGCCCCAAGTCCCGCACCAGCTACGCAACGGCCCAAACCAAGTATTATCAGCGGCACGAACTCGCCCGTCGGATCCACCCACGTGTACGGGTTCGCCCGCGCATACCCATACACGCTCGGGCCATCGACGAAGCCGAGCGGGTCGGGCTGGGTGTAGCGGCGGTTTCAAGAGGCGCGCTGCGACTTCCCTGCGGGGAGCCGGCCGCAGCGCGCGCCGCGAAGCTACCGTACGCGCACATCATAATGCCGGTGCCAGTTGTCGTGCAAGCCGGCTTCGAGCTGATACCACTGGCCTGGGAAACGTGCGTTCAGCGACGCGGTCGCCGTGATCGCATGCACGCCGCCGGTCTTGCTGGCGCTGCCGATTCACGTCCTCGCTGAAGAGCGCTCGGACGATCGCGAGCGCGGGCAGCCACGCCGCGTCGCACACGGCGGCCTTCGACGCGTCCTGCAGCGATCCGGCGCGCGAGCGCCGCAGTCGCAGGACCTGCAAGAATGTCATCCGGATCGGACGGTTCAGGCTTCACGAAACTGACTTACCGCAATGGCGCTCTTCAAATTCCCAAAGGTCGTCGGCTTCTCCCTCTTTCAGAATTTGATAAACCTTGTGCATGTCCGCTGCTGGCGGCACGTCTATCGCGCACATCGGCGAACTGAGTGAAATGTTCTCTTCGTACGTGCACCCCATTTGGTTGAGCAATTTCCAACGCTGCTCCACTCTTTGATCGATCGGAGACATCTTGAACAAGACGCGATAAGTCGAGTGACCAGACCTAGCGGCAACGCTATCGTAGACAAGCATTCCGAGCGGTTCCAGCGCTCCACAACACTCAAACGACAGCCGGGACGATTCGAAATGGCTTGAGTATTCGCCCTGCAGTTCGCCGCACCCACAGGACGGATTCAAGAGCGTCCATGGGCCGATTAAGCGTAGGGTAAAACACCAGCTTTACCAGTTCGCCATCATTGGTTTTTGCGTGTCGCGCTCGAATATACTATATTCGACGGGTCCGGTTGCCTTGTTGCACGCAACCTGGTATTGTTGGGAGTATTGTTCCCACCGCGGGTTCGTAAGCGGATCAAATTGGTGATCCTGTCGATGGTCCGAGTTTTGCGCCCTCTAAGAACGTTCCAGAAACCGTATTGCGGTTGCCGCGCCAAGATTGGGAACGTGATAAACCGACCATCCGGGTCCACCCACGCATACGGGTTCGCCCGGGCATACCCATACACACTCGGGCCGTCGACGAAGCCGAGCGGGTCGGGCTGGGTGTAGCGGCCGAGGGTGGGATCATAATGCCGGTGCCAGTTGTAGTGCAAGCCGGCTTCGAGCTGATACCACTGGCCTGGGAAACGCGCGTTCAGGCTGGCGGTTCCCGTGATCGCATGCACGCCGCCGGTCAGTAGCTGCGCAAGTCGCTCCGCCCTACGACCCGCGGAACGGCCTCCCCGGAGCCGCTTCCTTTCTTGTGAAGACCGAACGAGGGAATGGGCCGGGGCCTAGCCATGGGTGCGGGGCAAGCCCCGGTTCGCGCAGCGAATCTGGTTACTCAGTTGCGCTGGGTCCAATACAACTTCAACATCCTGAGAACGACAATCATCAGAACCGCTAACAAGGCAACCCGCTTTGCGGTTCTTTGCAGAAATCAAACGCTTGAGAGATCAGGTCAGCTCCCAGTTGAGGCAGCTTCTCTCAGAATGTCGGATACCTCTCCTGTTCGCATCGATCAAAGCTCGGTACGAGTTGCCTTCCGAATAACATATCGCGACGATGGGGGAAGCGCAAGTCGCATCTGCATTAGTACTCTTGTCGTCGTTTTGACCAAACTCGCCGAACCATCGAATACGCCCACAAATATACGACTGGGGTTCGGGCACGTGATTACGGTTTGCGGATCATCGATTTGGAGGAGTTGGCGGTTGGGTGTAACCCATTATCCTAAAGTTCTGATTGCCACGTAACCAAGCAAAGGCACATCTGCACCCTCGGCTCTGTTCTGTTCTGAGAAAATCATCATCGGCGAATCATGTTTCGCTCCAGCATACCAATCCGCATTGCAGCTTGTCTGGCCGTGCATTCTGATGGCACCACTGCGATTACTTACCAGGCAAGAACGACATTGGCCGCGGTTTAAACAGCCTATGCGTTACCAGGCGAGTGCCGTCCCAGAATTTCCAAGTAAACCCAGTTTGATACATCGCTGTTTGGCCATTCAGGGTGCCCGGCACCTCGAGCTTCACGTATGGTGGCGACGGGAGCATTGGATTGACGGGTTTCCGAAACATAAACCATGGGCCATATTTGAACATCATAGGAAAATGGACACTGATGACAATCGCCCAGCGTGTACTGTCGGATTACGTTGCAGAATAATCAATCGGAGGGAGAGGTTGGATTCAGAGGGATACGGACTGGATCTGCAAGCCCTAAAGGATCAATCCGCGCATACGGGTTCCCCTCCGCATACCCATACACACTCGGCCCATCGACGAAGCCGAGCGGGTCGGGCTGGGTGTAGCGGCCGAGGGTGGGATCATAATGCCGGTGCCAGTTGTAGTGCAAGCCGGCTTCGAGCTGGTACCATTGTCCCGGCAAACGCGCATTCAGCGACGCGGTTCCCGTGATCGCATGCACGCCGCCCCATGGCAGCCAGGTGGCATCCCACACGGTCGCTTTTGACGCATCCGTCATCCGGATCGGACGGTTCAGATGATCGGCGTGCACCATGTAGACCGGCCCGGCGACGCCGTCGACCACCGCGATCGGGCGATCCACTTGTGCTCGTGACTGGTACGTCGGCCCGATCTGGGTTTCGGGCAACCAGATGTATTCCCGCGTGGTACCCGCCGCCGTACCGTTGGTCTCGGCAATCACATTACCGAATATGTCGTGCACGAAGTGGGTCAGATCGGTGCCGCTGACGGTGAGCGACCGGCTGACCAGCTGCTCGCGTGCGTTGTAGGCGTAGGACCACAGCAGCGCACCAGACGTCGCCGAGCTGAGCCGGTTGCGGCCACTGACACGAAACGACCCGACCGGTGGGTGCACCGGCCGGGTCGTTCTGTCGTCGCCCTCGAGGGTAGCCGCCTCACGCGCCGTTGGCAGCGATCAGCTTGGGCTGGGTCGTGGCCTGGCGATCAGCGATCGCGGCCGGGGCTGCGGGCTGCGCGGCCTGGTCGATGGTGACCGGCTGCGCCGCCTTGGGCTGATCGTTGGTGGCCGCCACCGTCAGGCGCTGGCCGCGCATGTTCTGGATCACGGTGTCGCGCGGGCCGAAGGCGAGCGTCATGCCGAACGACAGCACCAGGATTTTGTCGACGTGGGACAGAACCTGCGGCTTGTGGGTCACTACGATCACGGTACGTCCGGCTGCCTTCATCTCCGCCAGGGCCTTGCCGAGGGCGCGGTCGCCTTCCTCGTCCAGGTTGGCATTGGGCTCGTCCAGGATGATCAGGCGCGGGTTGCCGTAGAGCGCCCGGGCGAGGCCGACGCGCTGGCGGGTGCCGCCGGAGAGCGCGGCGCCGTTCTCGCCGATCGGCGTGTCGTAGCCCTTGGGCAGGCGCAGGATCAGCTCATGGGCACCGGCGGCCTTGGCGGCGGCGATCACGGCATTGTCGTCGACGTAGCCGAGGCGGGCGATGTTCTGGGCGATGGTGCCGTTGAACAGCTCCACGTTCTGCGGCAGGTAGCCGATGTGCTTGCCCAGGCGGTTCGGGTCCCACTGCGTGAAGGCGGCGTCGTCGAGGCGGACGTTGCCCTGCATCAGCGGCCACACGCCGGCGATGGCACGAGCGAGCGAGGACTTGCCGCTGCCGGAGGCGCCGACCACCGCGATGATCTCGCCGGCGGCCACCGAGAAGCTCACGCCCTTCACCACCGGACGGCCACCGGACGGGGGAAGCACGACCACGTTCTCCACATCCAGCTTGCCGACGGGGTCGGGCAGCTCGAGGCCGGCATCCAGCTCGGGCAGCTGCTGGAACAGCATGTTGATGCGGGCGTAGGCGGCGCGCAGGGCAACGATGCGCTTCCACTGGGCAACCACCATCTCGACCGGCGCCAGCGCGCGGCCCATGATGATCGAGGAGGCCATCATCACGCCTGCGGAGATCTGACCCTCGATGGCGAGCCAGGCGCCGGCACCGAGCAGGCCGGTCTGCACCAGAAGGCGCACGAACTTGGAAACGGCGAGGATGGCGGCGCTCTTCTCGCTGGTGGCGACCTGGGTGGCTATCATCTGCGACTGCGTGGAGGACCAGCGCTCGGCGATCGTATCGCCCATGCCCAGGCCGCGCACGGCCTCGCCCTGCTTGAGGGCGGAGGCGGCGAACTGGGACGCCTCGGCGGCCAGCTGGGACGCCTCACGTACGCCGGTGCGGGTCAGGCGCTCGCTGAGCAGGGCGAA
The DNA here is from genome assembly GCA_963825625.1 of uncultured Alphaproteobacteria bacterium. GTDB lineage: Bacteria > Pseudomonadota > Alphaproteobacteria > Rhizobiales > Hyphomicrobiaceae > CAMDPA01. The sequence goes on from CAWGUF010000023.1 coordinate 95,357, forward strand.
GGCGAACAGCACGATCGCGCCGATCAGCGCCACAACGCCGAGCAGCGGGTGCAGCAGGAAGCACAGGCCGACGAAGATCGGCGCCCACGGCAGATCGAACATGGTCGAGGCCAGGCCGCTGGAAATCGCGTCGCGCACGCCGTCGGCATCGCGCAGCATCTGCGGGCCGACCTTGTTCATGCCCGCGACCTCGGCCCGCATCAGCGTGTCGAACAGCTGGCGGCGAAGCGTCTCGTCGAACAGGATGGAGGCGCGCAGCTGGATGCCGGCGCGGATGTACTCGAGGAAACCGTAGAGCGCCAGGAAGACCACGACGATGAGGGTCAGCATCAGCAGCGTGCCCTCGTTGCGGCTGGTCAGCACGCGGTTGAAGACCTGGATGGAGTAGAGCGGCAGCGCCAGCATCGTCAGGTTGATGAACACGCTGATGAAGGCGGTGGCGCCGAAAGCCGGCATGCAGGCCCGCATTGCAGTCTTCAGGGGGCTGTTTGAGGGGCGTTTGGCGGCCATGGTCTGTGTCTCCCGTCGCATTCTGTTGATGGGGCGGCCCGACCGCCCGTTGCACCTAATCTCGCGCGGAAGCCGGCCGCTGGCTGTCCCGCGGGTTACAGGGCAGGCGCAAAGGCGAATTTTTCGAATTTTCCCGGGTGTACCCGCCGGAACAGCGGTACGGGCGGTGCGGCGTTAGGTTGGCGGCATGACACGAGATCGAAACACCAGCCCCGGCTGACGATCAGTACCTCGAACCAGTGACTGAACCACTCTGAACCCTAGACACCAGGAGAGACGCCATGACCACCACCTACGGCAACGTGACCAACACCGGCACCGGCTACACCATCGTTCAGGACGACGGCTCTGTGATCAATTACGGCAACGACGGCAGCGCCATCATCAACGGTGCCGACGGCGACGACGTCTATTACAACACGACCGGCGACATCAGCACCGGAGACGGCGACGACATCGTCTATGGTCACACCGGGTCGGTCGACGCAGGTGCCGGCAACGACGTCGTCTACGGAAGCGAAGGCGCGATCATCAGCGGCGGCGAAGGCGAAGACATCCTGGCGGCCAACAGCGGGCTCATCATCGACGGCGGTGAAGGCAACGACGCGCTGTTCGAGAACGTCGGTGCGGTCGTCGCTGGCGGCGAGGGCAACGACGCAATGGTCGGCAACAACGCCCAGATCGTCGATGGCGGCGCGGGTGACGACGCTCTGTTCGGCAACTCCGGCCAGGTCGTTGCCGGTGGCGAAGGAAACGACGCCATGCTCGGAAACATCGCTGCAGTGGTTGACGGGGGTGCCGGCGACGACACCATGTTCGGCAACTTCGGCCAGCTGGTTCTGGGCGGCGACGGCAATGACACCATGTTCGGCAATGCCGGCACCATTATCGACGGCGGCGCCGGTAGCGACTGGCTGCACCAGAACTTCGGTGGCATCGTCACGGGTGGCGCAGACGCCGATCTGATGACCGAGAACATCGGCGCGGTCGTCAGCGGCGGCGACGGCAACGACTGGATGCAGGACAACGCAGCGCTGTTCATCGAAGGCGGCGCAGGCAACGACGTGCTGATCAACAACTTCGGCGCGATCGAGGTCGACGGCGGGGCCGGGGCCGACTTCCTGCTCGGAAACACCACGCTCTAAGCCTGATTCACACACTCTGAAAGGACATCAACACCCGTCCGGCACACGCCGGGCGGGTGTTGCGATTCGCGGGCTGGCATTTCCACAAAACAGTCGCGGCAAAAACGCCGGCAGAAAAAATTAAAAAAAGCGTTCTCGTGTTCCGGCCGGAACAGTCCCCGCCAGGCGTTTCAGCGATAGTGCATATGTCGACGGCAACGAGCCCTGCGACGGGCGGACGAACGACACGGTCAACATCACCACGCTTCACACTCAAACCCAACCCACACACTCGACATCGAAGGAGACATCCCATGGGCACGATCACTGGCGGCGAAGGCGACGACATCCTGGTTGGCAACACCGGCACCGTCGTGGACGGCGGGGCTGGAAACGACCAGCTCTTCAGCAACACCGGCGTGCTGGTCACGGGCGGAGACGGGAACGACTGGATGCAGGGCAACGTCGGACTGTTCGTCGATGGCGGCGCCGGAAACGACGTCATGGTCGACAACCTCGGCCTGTTCTCCGTCACAGGCGGCGACGGCAATGACGCCATGGTCGGGAACGCAGGCCTCTTCGTCGACGGCGGCGCCGGAAACGACTTCATGGCCGGCAACATCGGCGCGGTCGTCAGCGGCGGCGACGGCAACGACTGGATGCAGGACAACGCAGCGCTGTTCATCGAAGGCGGCGCAGGCAACGACGTGCTGATCAACAACTTCGGCGCGATCGAGGTCGACGGCGGGGCCGGGGCCGACTTCCTGCTCGGAAACGTCACGCTCTGAGACTGAGCCACACATCCTGAAAGGACATCAACACCCGTCCGGCACACGCCGGGCGGGTGTTGCGATTCGCGGGCTGGCATTTGCACAAAAAAACGCGGCGCAAAACGCCAGCGAAAAATTAAAGAAAACGTTCTCGTGTTCCGGCCGGAACAGTCGCCACCAGGCGTTTCAGCGATAGTGCATATGTCGACGGCAACGAGCCCTGCGACGGGCGGACGGACGACACGGTCAACATCACCACGCTTCACACTCAACCCGATCCAAACACCGACATCGAAGGAGACATCCCATGGGCACGATCACTGGCGGCGAAGGCGACGACATCCTGGTTGGCAACACCGGTACCGTCGTTGACGGCGGGGCGGGCAACGACCAGCTCTTCAACAACACCGGCGTGCTGGTCACGGGCGGAGACGGGAACGACTGGATGCAGGGCAACGTCGGACTGTTCGTCGATGGCGGCGCTGGAAACGACGTCATGGTCGACAACCTCGGCCTGTTCTCTGTCACAGGCGGCGACGGCAATGACGCCATGGTCGGGAACGCAGGCCTCTTCGTCGACGGCGGCGCCGGAAACGACTTCATGGCCGGCAACATCGGCGCGGTCGTCAGCGGCGGCGACGGCAACGACTGGATGCAGGACAACGCAGCGCTGTTCATCGAAGGCGGCGCAGGCAACGACGTGCTGATCAACAACTTCGGCGCGATCGAGGTCGACGGCGGGGCCGGGGCCGACTTCCTGCTCGGAAACGTCACGCTCTGAGACTGAGCCACACATCCTGAAAGGACATCAACACCCGTCCGGCGCACGCCGGGCGGGTGTTGCGATTCGCGGGCTGGCATTTGCACAAAAAAACGCGGCGCAAAACGCCAGCGAAAAATTAAAGAAAACGTTCTCGTGTTCCGGCCGGAACAGTCGCCACCAGGCGTTTCAGCGATAGTGCATATGTCGACGGCAACGAGCCCTGCGACGGGCGGACGGACGACACGGTCAACATCACCACGCTTCACACTCAACCCGATCCAAACACCGACATCGAAGGAGACATCCCATGGGCACGATCACTGGCGGCGAAGGCGACGACATCCTGGTTGGCAACACCGGCACCGTCGTTGACGGCGGGGCGGGCAACGACCAGCTCTTCAACAACACCGGCGTGCTGGTCACGGGCGGAGACGGGAACGACTGGATGCAGGGCAACGTCGGACTGTTCGTCGATGGCGGCGCTGGAAACGACGTCATGGTCGACAACCTCGGCCTGTTCTCTGTCACAGGCGGCGACGGCAATGACGCCATGGTCGGGAACGCAGGCCTCTTCGTCGACGGCGGCGCCGGAAACGACTTCATGGCCGGCAACATCGGCGCGGTCGTCAGCGGCGGCGACGGCAACGACTGGATGCAGGACAACGCAGCGCTGTTCATCGAAGGCGGCGCAGGCAACGACGTGCTGATCAACAACTTCGGCGCGATCGAGGTCGACGGCGGGGCCGGGGCCGACTTCCTGCTCGGAAACACCACGCTCTAAGCCTGATTCACACACTCTGAAAGGACATCAACACCCGTCCGGCAAACGCCGGGCGGGTGTTGCGATTCGCGGGCTTCCATTTCCACAAAACAGTCTCGGAAAAACGCCGGCAGAAAAAAGTAAAAAACGCGCTCGTGTTCCGGCCGGAACAGTCCCCGCCAGGCGTTTCAGCGATAGTGCATATGTCGACGGCAACGAGCCCTGCGACGGGCAGACGAACGAACTCGGTCAACATCACAACGCTTCTCACCAAACCCAACCCACACACTCACAGCGAAGGAGACATCCCATGGGCACGATCACTGGCGGCGAAGGCGACGACATCCTGGTTGGCAACACCGGTACCGTCGTGGACGGCGGGGCTGGAAACGACCAGCTCTTCAGCAACACCGGCGTGCTGGTCACGGGCGGAGACGGAAACGACTGGATGCAGGGCAACGTCGGACTGTTCGTCGACGGCGGCGCCGGAAACGACGTCATGGTCGACAACCTCGGCCTGTTCTCCGTCACAGGCGGCGACGGCAATGACGCCATGGTCGGGAACGCAGGCCTCTTCGTCGACGGCGGCGCCGGAAACGACTTCATGGCCGGCAACATCGGCGCGGTCGTCAGCGGCGGCGACGGCAACGACTGGATGCAGGACAACGCAGCGCTGTTCATCGAAGGCGGCGCAGGCAACGACGTGCTGATCAACAACTTCGGCGCGATCGAGGTCGACGGCGGGGCCGGCAACGACTTCCTGCTCGGAAACGTCACGCTCTGAGACTGAGCCACACATCCTGAAAGGACATCAACACCCGTCCGGCAAACGCCGGGCGGGTGTTGCGATCTCTCGTAAAATGCGCCTTGCGGACATTCTGCTAAAAACTGGCTTTGTCACTGGGGGAACAGCGCAATTTCGTCTCGCCGGGCATAACGGCTTCAGATCCGGCGCCAGCCGAAGGAAGACATCGAAGGATCACTGTCATGCGCTACCTTTTTCCCCATCATCACACCGGCGACGCCCTGTTCCGGCCGGCGACGCCCTGGAATGACATCCATTGGGGTGGGCAGGGCGACGATCTGCAGCTCGGCAACACCGGAAGCGACCTGATGTTCGGTGGCCGCGGCAACGACCAGCAGTTTGGCGGCGATGGTAGTGATGCGCTGTTCGGCGGCCGGGGCGATGACCTGCAATTCGGCGGCAATGGTAACGATATCGTCGACGGCGGCCGTGGTGACGACCTGCAATTCGGCGGCGACGGCAGCGACTTGCTGTTCGGCGGGCGCGGCGATGACGTGCAGTCCGGCGGCGATGGCAACGATGCGCTGTTCGGCGGACGCGGCGACGACGTCCAATTCGGCGATGCCGGCGACGACTATCTCTCGGGCGGCCGCGGCGATGACGTGCAGTTCGGCGGCGATGGCAACGACATCATCGATGGCGGCCGCGGTGACGACTTTGCATCCGGCGGCGATGGCAACGACTTCATGTCCGGCGGTCGCGGCGACGACGCCCTGTTCGGCGACGCAGGTCATGACGCCTTGCTCGGTGGCCGCGGTAGCGACCTGCTAGCCGGCGGCACCGGCAACGATCTACTCGATGGCGGACGCGGCAACGACCTGATCGACGGCGGCCTGGGCGCCGATGTCCTGATCGGGGGCAAGGGCGCGGACACGTTCTGGTACAACACCGCAGACGACTCCAATGCCGACTTCTTCGACCGGATCGTCGACTTCGAGCACGGCATCGACAAGATCGACCTGTCCTCGCTCGACGCACAAGACGGCCAGTGCGGTGACCAGGCGCTGTCGGTCGTGGCCTACGAGGAGGGCCAGTCGCTCGGCGTAGGCGAGATGACATGGCATTACGACGAGGAGAGCGGCAAAACCATCGTCGAGGCCAATCTGGGCGGCGACGAGGCTTCGGAGTTCAAGCTCGAGCTCGATGGCAATGTCCCGCTCGATGCGAACGACTTCGTTCTGTAATCAGCCGGCTGCGGCCTCGCAGCAAAACAGATCGCAAGACACACGGCAGCCGCCGGGACACGTTCCTGGCGGCTGCCGATTCCTGGAGGACACCCTGGCACCAGCGATCGACAAGGTTGCTGTCGAAGTTTCTTGATCGATCCCCCGCGCCCATGCTTCGCTGAATCCAGACTGCCCACAAGCGCTTTGGAGAAGCCGATGAGAGCCGTGTGGTACGAAAAGAAGGGGGCGCCGCACGACGTCCTCGTGGCCGGTGAAATGCCGGACCCGATGGCCGGACCGGGCCAGGTGCGAGTGAAGGTCGCTGTATCCGGGCTCAATCCCTCCGACACCAAGGCGCGCGGCTTCTGGCGCAACGTCACGACGATGCCGTTTGCGCGCGTCGTGCCGCACCAGGATGGGGCCGGCACGATCGACCAGGTCGGCCCCGGCGTGCCGCAATCGCGAATCGGCCAGCGCGTCTGGCTCTACGAGGCACAAAAAGGCTCCGCATTCGGCACCTGTGCGGCGTACGTCGCGCTCGACGCCGAGAAGGCCGTGCCATTGCCGGAGGGTGTCGGCTTCGACACAGGCGCCGCGCTTGGCGTGCCCGCAATGACGGCCCACAACGCGCTGTTCAAGGATGGCGCAATCCAAGGCCAGACGGTTCTGGTCACCGGCGCGGCCGGTGCTGTCGGTCAGGCTGGCGTGATGCTCGCGGCATGGGCCGGCGCGCGCGTGATCGGAACGGTGTCGACACCGCTTGCCGCCGAGGTTGCCAAGGCGTCCGGCGCCGATGTCGTCATCGACCGCAAGAAAGAGGACGTGGTCGCCCGCGTTCTCGATGTGACGGGTGGAACCGGCGTCGACCGCATCCTGGACGTGGCCTTCGAAGCCAACTGCGAGGCAGACCTCGCCATGCTGAAGCAGAACGGCGTTGTCGCGAGCTATTCCGCGGGCAGCCCCACTGAAAGCGTGGCGTTTCCGTTCCCTCGCTACATGTCAAAAGGCATAACGGTGCACACGATCATGGTCTATGGCATGTCGCGCGAGGCGCACTGGGCAGCCGCCCGCGACGTTACGGCGGCACTCAAAGCCGGCGTCTACAAGCCGCGGATCGGCGCCCGTTTCTCGCTGGACAAGGTGGCCGATGCTCACGCGGCGCAGGACGCCGAGACAGTTGTCGGCAAGATCGTGATCGATATCTGAGGACGGAGTGGCAAGACATGGCAGGCGGCAAGGACCCCGACAACACAGCCTTTTCCTCGGCCAGCTCTCCCGGCCGAGGCTACCATGACATAGGCGGCCTCCCTGCCGGTGAAGTCGAGACCTCGGTCTCGGAGCCGCGCCCCTGGGAGAAACTGTCGGTCGTGCTCAGCAATGTGCTCGGCTTGAGCGGCAAGAAACTGATCACGGTCGACGAGACCCGCCGCACGCGGGAGGAAATGGGTGTGGAACTCTACAATGAGCTGGGCTATTTCGAGCGCAACACACAGGCGCTCTATGCCGTGCTCACCGAGAAGGGGATCGTCGACAAGGACCGACTTGAAGCCCGAATGGCAGAAATAGCCAAGCGTATCGCGCAGGAGGGACGATGACAGAGGCCTTTGAAGCCGGCGCCAAAGTCAAGGTGGCCCGCGCCAACCCGCCGGGTCATCGCCGCACACCATACTACGTGCGCGGCAAGACCGGGGTGATCGAGCGATGCTGCGGACAGTTCCGCAATCCGGAAGAGCTGGGCTATGGTTTCGACGGCGAGCCGCGAAAGCGGCTGTACCGCGTTCGCTTCCGGCAGATCGATGTGTGGCCAGCCTACGAGGGCAGCGGCGAAGATACCGTCGATGTCGACATCTACGAGCACTGGCTGTCGCCCGCCGACTGAGCGCGGAGACCGGAGAGGACAGATGAGCAACGACCACGACCATCACCACGGACACGATCACAGCCACGATGATGGGCATCGCCATCCGCCACTGCAGCCGGACGACGTGTCGGCTCCGGGACGTTACGAGCTGATGTCGCTTGCCATGCGCGAGCTGTTGATCGAGGACGGCGTTCTTACTGCCGAGCAGGTTCGCAAGGGGCTGGAGACGCTCGATTCATGGCAGCCACAGCGCGGCGCCATCGTCGTTGCCCGCGCCTGGACCGACCCTGCCTTCAAGCAGCGCCTGCTGGCCGACGGCAATGCGGCTGTTGCCGAATTCGGCATCGATATGGGCGGGGCCAAGCTCACCGTGGTGGAGAATACCGAGAAGGTCCACAACGTTATCGTATGCACGCTGTGCTCCTGCTATCCGCGGGCGCTGATCGGCCTGCCGCCCGACTGGTACAGATCCAAGCGCTACCGGGCCCGGGTCGTGGTCGAGCCGCGAAAGGTGCTGGCCGAGTTCGGGCTCAATATTGGAGACGATGTCGCCGTGCGCGTGCACGATAGCCTGGCGGACCTGCGCTACATCGTCCTGCCCCGCCGGCCAGCCGGAACCGAAGGCTGGAGCGAGGAGCGATTGGCCGGACTTATCTCCAGGGATTGCCTGGTCGGAGTGGCGGTGCCTGCAGCTTCCTGATGGCCGCAATCTTTAGGGTCCTCCAGATCGCGCGTTGACCGTGACCACGCGGCTGCTTAGTACGGGGCGCACGAGCCGCGCCGCCCCGGCGCCGCGCAAGCAGATCGAATGCGCCACATGCCAGCCTCTGCTCTGATGAATGTCATGATCGCCGCCGCCCGCAAGGCAGGGCGCGGGCTGTCTCGCGACTTCGGCGAGGTCGAGAATCTGCAGGTCTCGGTCAAAGGACCAGGGAATTTCGTCACCGCGGCCGACCATCGGGCGGAGGAGACGCTGTTTCTCGAGCTGTCCAAGGCTCGCCCGGGCTACGGCTTCGTGATGGAAGAACGCGGAGAGGTCCCCGGATCGGACAGCTCGCACCGCTGGATCGTCGACCCGCTCGACGGCACGACCAACTTTCTGCACGGAATCCCGCTGTTCGCGATCTCTATCGGTCTGGAGCGCGAGGGCCAGCTGATCGCCGGCGTCGTCTACAATCCGGCCAGCGACGAGTTGTTCATGGCCGAGAGGGGCAAGGGCGCCTTCCTGATGGGCCGAGGGCCCAACGACAGACGGCTTCGCGTGGCGGCTCGCCAGTCGATCGGCGATGCGGTGGTGACGACGGGAATCCCGCACCGGGGACGGGCCGGGCACGAGGTTTTCCTGCGCGAGGCAAAAGCCACCATGGGTGCAGTCGCGGGCGTTCGGCGAACCGGCGCCGCCGCCCTGGATCTCGCCTGGACGGCGGCTGGCAGGTTCGACGCCTTCTGGGAGCACAATCTTCAGTCATGGGATCTGGCGGCGGGCATTTTGCTGGTCCGGGAAGCCGGTGGCACTGTTACCGACCTGGACGGAGGTTCCGGTATGCTCGAAAACGGAGAGGTGCTGGCGGCGAATGCAGCAATTCACAGGAGCCTGCTGAAAATCCTGGGTGATGCCCGCGGTTGACCTGCGGACACTCTGGTGGATTCGGCAACTCAGGTTGTAAGAGCCCCAAAAGACCGGGCATGAAGTCGCCGGGTTTTCCTGCCAGATGAGGCGTGCCAGATATAGCAGCTTTAGGATAAGTCGACGGTTGCTGGTGCAGTCGGCATCATAAGCTCAATTCGATGCTGGGCCGCGACCCAACGACCCGGCCGATGGAGTGGGAGCAACATGGCAAGAAAGCGACAGGCCGACTTCGGGACCGGGCCGCTGCACACGACTTTGTCGTCACCCGGCATCTACTTGATGCGGATGCTCGTGTTTCTGGCTCTGGTCGCGCTCATCACGCTGATCCTGTCGCCGGTGCTCATCGTCTCGTTCCAGACCAATCCGGCGCTGAACGGGCTGATTGTCGCCGTGCTCTTCTTCGGTGTGCTGTTCTCGTTTCGACAGGTCGTCCGTCTCTATCCCGAAATACGCTGGGTCAACGCGTTTCGGATCGCAGATCCAGGTTTGGCGATAGCGCATAAGCCGGTTCTGCTGGCGCCGATGGCCACGATGCTTCGAGAGCGCACGGGCGCGCTTTCGCTCTCGACCATGTCGATGCGATCGATCATGGACTCGATCGGCACCCGCCTCGATGAGGCCCGCGACACCGGACGCTATCTGGTCGGCCTGCTCGTCTTCCTGGGTCTCTTGGGCACCTTCTGGGGCTTGCTCGAGACGATCCAGGCCGTTGGCAAGACGATATCGGCCTTGAGCGCCGGCTCAGGTGACTCCGCGAACGTGTTCGAGGACCTGAAGAATGGCCTCGCAGCGCCTCTCAAGGGCATGGGCACTGCCTTCTCGTCATCGCTACTGGGGCTCTCCGGCTCGCTCGTGCTCGGCTTTCTCGAGTTGCAGGCCAGCCACGCCCACAATCGGTTCTACAATGAGCTGGAGGAATGGCTGTCCGGCATAACGGAGCTGACGCCGGCGAATGCGGGGATTGGCAACGATCTCAATCACAAGCTCTATGGCGCCCTGTTCGAAGTGCAGCGCGGCATCGCCGAGATCTCAGACCGGCTGGCTGCCGGGAACGCGGCCGGCGGACCAGCGGCCGACGATTCCGTGCGAGAGCTGGCCAGCGGGGTAAGCCAGCTCGTCAATCAGATGCGCGCAGAGCAGACCATCATGCGCCAGTGGGTCGACGAGCAGGCCGCGCAGAGCCACGAGGTTGCTTCAGCACTGAAGGAACTGGCCGAGCGGATGTCGCCGAGGAGATAGTGCATGGCGCGCGCGCGTAGATCGACAGAGCACGGAAGTTTCTGGCCTGGCTACGTCGACATGCTGTCGACGCTGCTTCTGGTGTTCATCTTCCTGCTGTCGATCTTCATGCTGGCGCATAATTTCGTCAGCCAGGAGCTTGGCGGCAAAGACGATGCGCTGCGACGGCTCAATCGCCAGATCAGCGAACTCACCAGTCTGCTCTCGCTCGAGAAGTCACGCTCCAAGACCGCGGCCGACGAGCTCGCGTCGCTGCAGGCCACTTTGGCAAGCCTCAATGCGGAGAACCAGCAGCTTAAGGGCTTCGCGCTGGAGGGCGAAGATAAGGCCAAAGGCGCGGCAGCAGCGATCTCGAGCCTGACTACGGAACTCGACGATCAGAAGAAGATCTCGAACGAGGCGCTGGCAAAGGTCGACCTTCTCAACCAGCAACTGCTCGCGCTGCGACGCCAGATCGCCGCCCTGAACGAGGCTCTGGATGCATCGGAGAAGAAGGACCGGGCGGCACAGGATCGGATCCGCGAGCTTGGCAGCCGGCTCAATGCTGCGCTTGCCCGACAGGTTCAGGAGTTGCAGCGCTACCGCTCCGACTTCTTCGGCCGCCTGCGCGAGCTGCTCAAGAACCGCAAGGACATCAGGGTCGTCGGCGACCGCTTCGTTTTCCAGTCGGAAGTCCTGTTCCCATCGGGCCAGGCGACCATGACCGTGGAGGGACTGCAGGCCATCGACCAGCTGGCTTCGGCCATCGTGGAAGTGGGCAAGACCATACCCAAGGAAATCGATTGGGCGCTGCAGGTGGACGGACATACGGATATTCGCCCGATCAACTCGCCGCAGTTTCCATCGAACTGGGAGCTCTCCACCGCGCGGGCGATATCGGTGGTGCGCTATCTGGTCTCGCGCGGCGTGCCAGCTGAGCGGCTCGTAGCGGCAGGCTATGGCGAATTCCGCCCGCTGGAGTCGGGTGACAGCCAGGAAACCCTGCGCCGCAACCGGCGCATCGAGCTCAAGCTCACCAACAGGTAGGTCATGAAACGATCGAGCGCCGCCGGCAATCGTTGCCGCGGCGCCCGTCTTTCGTGGCTGGACTGCGTGTCCGGTATCAGCCGATCATGAGCTTCAGACTGTGCAGCATCAGCTCGGGCCTGACCAGCAATACGCCAGTGACGGTTGCAACGCAGGCTGCTCCGGCCAGGGTGAATGCCGTTGCGATGGTCGTGTAACGGGAACGCCTTTCCTTGCGTGTGCGGCCCTCTGGCGGTGCCTCGCCCGGATCGCTGGCCGAAGAGCCCTGTGCGCAGGATGCTGCCGCCTCGTCCTGTGGCTCGCTGGCCTTGAGCTGCTCGTCGTCTGCTTCGGTAGCGGCAGCGCTGTTCTCGTCGGCCGGCGATTGTGCAAGCGTCAACGGCTCTTCAGCTGTCGAAGCCGCGGCCTCATCTGGCGCATCTGCTTCATCGAAGGCATCCGGTCCCATGTCGGCGGAGATCAGGATCTCGCTATTGGTCAGGTCGCATTCGATGGCGACATCGGGAAGGGTTGATGGTTGCTCTTCGGTGCCCCCATCGAGCATCATCGCCGGCTCGTCAAGCAGCTCTGCGTTGTGCTCATCGCCGGCAGCAGGATCGATTGGAAGAGCAAGCGCGAGCACGGGCTCTTCCGCGTCGAGATCATTGACTTCAGCGATTGCAGCGCAATCCGAAGCGTGCTGATCGTCGCCGATTTCGGCACAGGCGGCAGCGACGGCCACCGTATCGGCATCTAAAGTTGCGGTTTCGGGGGCGAGGTCATCGCCCTGTGCATCCGCGGCAACGTCGTCACCCGATGGCGATTGGCCGACGAACTGGATCTCCAGGGGATCACTCTCGACTTGCTCGGAGCAGGAGGCATCGGACGCCAAGGCGCGCTCGCAAGCATCTTCTAGTTCGGTTGCGGACATCTCGCTCGCCGTTTCAGCGGCGTCGGCAATCGCCGGGGCATCATCGAAATCCGCCACGACCTGCGCGCCGAGATCACAGCCGGTGGGTACTACTCCGTCTCCAGCAAACCCTGCGTCTTCGTCCTTATGCGAAATGTCCCAGTGCTGATGATCTGATGCCGCCTCCTGGGCCAGCGCTGCCGACGCAAGGGGTTCGTCCGCCATCTGGCCTTGCTGCAAATCCGCGTTGTTCGTGGCACCGTCCTCTATGGCCGAGGCGCTGGCACCGGCAACACTTGCTGAAGCTGCTGTGGCGCCCAGCCTCAATGCTTCGATCCGTGGCGCAATCTGTGATCCTTCGTGAGCCAGAAGGATGGTGTCAATCCTTGCCTTCAGTCCCGCAATCTGTACCTCGATCTGCTCAAGCTCACCGGCTATCGCCTTGAGCTCCGCGAACGGCAAGTCTCCGTTCGACGCCTTTGAATTGTACATTCGAGATCCCCGCTTTATCCCAAATGGTTCACTGAACCACTGCGAGGATGATCGCTGTCACAACTGAACAAATGTCTAAATGATATCGGTTTTTGGGACACAAACACGGCATTTTACCTGTACCCCTAGGCTCGTTCGGAGCTTAATGGCGATATCGGCGTGAATCGTGCTGCGTTTGCCACACCCTCAGGTGGCAGATCTTCGGGAAGCTGTAGATGCACGCGCCCGTGCGGCATGTATGAACCACACGCCCAGCAGGATCATCGGTATAGAGTACACCATGCCCTTGGTAATCGGCACATCAGGCACAAAGAGGCGGTAGTCGACGATCTTGAACAGCTCGCAGAAAATGCGGAACGCGCCATAGCCGACGAGAAAGATCCCCGTCGTCAGACCTGGGATCTTGAACGCCATTCGGACATGCGTGACGTAGCGCAAAATGACGAACAACGCGATGCCTTCCAGGGCGGCCTCGTACAACATGGCCGGATGACGTGGCTCCGGCCCCCACCCCGGGAAGATCATGCCCCACGGCAAGGAGGTCGGCGAGCCAACGATCTCGGCATTGACGAAATTCGCCAGCCGGCCGAACAGCAAACCGAACGGCACCGCCGCAGCCACCAGATCCATGACGCTCCAGATCGAATAGCCGTTGCGACGGGCGAACAGCCACATTGCAACGCCGGTCCCCAGCAGGCCGCCATGAAAAGCCATGCCGCCTTTCCAAATCTCGAAAATCTGGAGTGGATGGGCCAGGTAATGGCCGGGCTCGTAGAACAACACATGACCGAGCCGGCCACCAATGACGACGCCCAATGTCACGTAGAGCAATAGATCGTCGACGGAGGACATCGGGAACGGTGGGCGGTCTGATACCCACAGCCGATGCTCGCCGAGCAAACGGCGGATGTATAGCCAGCCAAGCAGCAAGCCGGCCATGTAGGCCAGACCGTACCACTTGATGCTCAACGGGCCGATCGACAGGGCAACCGGATCGAACTGCGGAAAGGGAATGGCTAGGAGGCTCATCTGGCACCTGAGAACGCTTACCGCGCTCTTGTCATGCCCTGGCGCCAACCGCAAGCTCGCGACATGCTCTGTCAGCCGAAAACGACCATGCTGGTGGTCGCTGATGCCGATTGTGGCCAACTGGACACAAGCTGCCGGACGCGCGGCCGGCGACGACCGGCCGACGCCCAATCCCAGGCAGCGAGGCTATTTCCGCCTGCTGTCAGCAGACTTGATGTAGTCGGCGACAAACTGCCTGAGCTGCGGCGTTGTCGTCAGCCGTTCGCGCACGCGCTCGGTGGTGTCCGTCTTCGCCACGAACTCTGGAACGTAGTCGAACGACTTGATCGCTTCGGCAGCAAACTCCTTGTCGACAATCAACTTGTTGATCGCCTCGCGCATGGCGTCGACCGCTGCCTTGGGCGTACCTGGCGGGAACACCGCGATCCTGAAGTACTCTCCGGTCAAAAGGCGGACCGCGAGATAGGTCTCCCATAGTCTGCCCTTTGGCTCCTCGCCCTTGATCTCCTTGTAGAGCTCATGGAAGCCCTTTATCGGCAGACCATCGACCTGTTTGGACCGTGACAGGGTTTTGCCGTCCCAGTTGGGGTCATAGAATACGCCGATGGCCTGCCCCGGCACCACCAACTGGCGAACGACCGCGGTCCGATACGAGGGCGGCGATTTGGAATAGTAGTTGATCTCGCCGCGCTGCATCGCCAACCGCGCTCCATTGGAGCCGCGATGACCGGTGACGTACTGGTATTTGAGCCCCAGCATATCGAGCGAGAGGCGTAGCAGAATGTCCTTGGAGCTTTCCGCCGACAAGCCACCCGAGACGAGATTCAGCGCCTTGCCGAGATCGGCCGGCACCTTGATGCCGGGCTTCACATCCGTCCGCATGTAATACACCGAGGTGCTGGGCTGGTAGGCGACGAACTCGAACATCTTGAGATCCGTTTTGCCCGGCTTGAGATCGATGGCGATATTCCAGGCCGTCCCCGTGAATACGCCGAGCATGGTGCCGTCCTTCGGCCCGATCTCAGCCAGATAGCGCGCGCCGATCATGCCTCCGGCGCCGCCCTTGTTCTGAACGATCACCGTCGGCTTGCCCGCGATGTGCTTGGCGATGTGCTTGGCGAAAAAACGCCCCTCGATGTCGGCGGGTCCGCCCGGGGCATAATTGATGAGTATCGTCAGCCGCTTGCCGGCATAGTAGTCGGCCGCCTGGCTATGATCCGGCGCGCCCAGCCCCGCGATCACGAAAGCTGTGCCAGCCAGCGCGGCCCGCGCTGTGGTTCCGATCATGGCGTTTCCCCTTTGCTTCGTGGTGCTCGGTTGACAAGGCCCGAGATGCCCAAGGAAACACCTTAGTTGAAATGCTGTTTCATTGCCACTGGCGCAGAAGGCGAACGCGTCTCAGGCCTTGGCCGCCTTCGGTGCGCGGACCGCCTTGACGATCTCCGCCATGACCGACAGCGCAATCTCGGCCGGCGACTGGGCATGGATGTCGATGCCGATGGGAGCCTTGATGCGGGCCAGCTCCTGCTCGCTGAAACCGGCCTCCTGCAGCCGCTCCCGCCGCTTTGCGTGGTTGCGCGAGGAGCCCAGCGCGCCGACGTACAGCGCGTCCGACCGCAGCGCCACCTTGAGCGCTTCGTCATCGATGTGCTGGACGTGCGCCAGCACGGCGACAGCGGTGTAGGGGTCGAGGCCCAGCTGCGGGATCGCATCCTGCGGCCATTCCGGCATCACCTTGACGCCAGGGAAGCGATCGTCGGTGGCAAACGCCGTGCGCGGATCGATCACCACGATCTCGTAGCCGGTGACCCGTGCGATCTGGGCCAGCAACTGGGTGATGTGCGTTGCACCAATGGCCAGGATGCGCGCCGGCGGCACGATGGCGTGGGTGAATACCTCTCCGTCCGGCCCGGTCTCCAGCGTGCTCTTGCCGGTCCAGAACCGGGCAGCGACATCATCGGGAAGCCCTGCATCGGTGCGCTGGAACACCTGACGCGCGCCGTCCTCCAGCCGCGTGCGCAGGACCAGCCCCTTGCGGCCGATACGGGCATCGACCGCCTTGTCGAGCAGGTCGATACCACCTTTGTCCTTGTCCAGCCGCTCGACGAAGACCTTGATGCGGCCGCCACACGGCAACCCGACGCTCCAGGCCGTCTCGTCCGCGATGCCGAACTCGAGCGTGCTCGGCTTGTTCTTTGCCGTATCGAGCAGCTCCTCGGCCTCGGTCAGGACTTCGCCCTCGATGCAACCGCCGGATACGGAGCCCTCGAACTGACCATTGGTGGCGATCGCCATCTGTCCACCGACCGGGACCGGAGCCGAGCCCCAGGTGTCGACAACCGTCGCGAGAGCAACCTTGCCGTCCCGCGCCAGCCAATCGCGGGCGGAGGCAAGAATATCGTGTGTTGCGGTGGCTGGCTCGTTAGCGTCGGACTTGGCTTGCATGACGGTCCTCGCGGCGCGGGATAGCATGAGAGATGGTCGCTCGCCGGAGCTTTGGCTACGACTGGGGCTGCGACTGGCGATACGCACGAGCCAGAGCCGAGCCATGATGCCCGGCTGACCGCACGCAGGGAACGGTTTTCATTATAGCACGTCCCTGCCGCCCTGCAGCAAGCAGAGGCTGCGCGCCGTCTACAACTGTTGCAACGTGGACGAACGGAGCCCGCAAATCCCAGGCGGCAGCGAAATCTCGATGTGGACTACGCCACTTTTCGCATGTTAATCAGTAGGCCAGGGGGTAGGGTGCCGTGTGGGCACCACGGTTTCGGGCGAGGGTCTGTGGGTAACAGCGGCCCAATCGATCCAATCCGCCAGAATCCGCCAACCAAAAGGAGTCTCCCATGTCAGTCGACTACGTAGCCGAAGTGAAGCGCTATGCCGCGAACGCGGACGAGAAGGCCGTCGCCGGCATCGTCAAGCACCTGGGTATCGCGCTCAAGAACCCCAATGGGGATTCCGCACTGGTTTCCTGCTCGTCCAAGGATGAGCTGGCGCGCGTTCGCGATAGCTGGTTGAAGAAAAAACTGGCTCTCAGCGACGACGACAAGGCACTCGATGCTGCCATAAACGACGTCTGCGAAAAGATGAAAGCCGATAACCGCAAGCAGCGTGTGACGTTCTATTATCTGCTGGCCGAGAAGTACGGAAAGCTTTCGGCGCTCGCCTGAGGCGATATGCAAAGCACAAGGCGGTAGGCTATTGCCCGCCTGATCGTGACATGATTGGCTGGCCGCCGTAGTTCGGCCGGCCAATTTGTGTTTTTGGGGTGCGGCCGAACGCACGAGCTTGACGCCAACCAGCGGGATCAATCAGATGACAGGGCGCGCCAAGAACATCCTCTTCATCATGTGCGATCAGCTACGCTTCGACTATCTGTCGTGCGCCGGCCACCCTCACCTCGAGACACCCGCTATCGACCGCCTCGCGGACCGGGGCGTGCGCTTTACCCGTGCCTATGTTCAAAGCCCGGTGTGCGGCGCCTCGCGCATGTCGACCTATACAGGGCGCTACGTGCACTCCCATGGCGCGGCCTGGAATGGCTTTCCGTTGAAAGTGGGCGAATGGACGATGGGCGACTATCTGCGCCCACTCGGCCTCAGGACGGCACTGGTAGGCAAGACCCACATGAAGGCCGACAAGGAGGGCATGGAGCGGCTCGGCATCGATCCGGACTCGATCATCGGCGTGCACCTGTCACAGTGCGGCTTCGAGCCCTACGATCGCGACGACGGACTGCACACGGTGGGGCCTGACGGGCGCTATGACCCGGTGCGTCCGCGCTACGAGGCATGGCTCAACGCCAAAGGCTACGCGGGCGACAACCCTTGGCACGACTGGGCCAATTCGGCCGAGGGCGACGGCAACCGTCTTGCGTCCGGCTGGGCGATGCGCAATGCGCGAAAGCCAGCACGGGTGAAGGAAGAAGATTCCGAGACCCCGTATATGACCGGCCGCGCCATCGACTTCATGACCGAGGCCGGCGATCAGCCTTGGTGTCTGCACCTGTCCTACATCAAGCCACACTGGCCCTATATCGCGCCGCCGCCCTACAACGCCATGTACGGGCCCGAGCACGTGCTGCCGCCAGTGCGCTCCGAGGCCGAGCGGATTGATCCGCACCCCGTGCATGAGGGCTTCATGACCCGCCCGTTCGGCAAGGCGATGCCGCGCGACGAGGTGCGCAACGAGGTGATCCCCACCTACATGGGCCTCATCAAGCAGGTCGACGACCAGCTCGGCCGGCTGTTCGCTTTCATGGCCGAGCGCGGGCTGATGGACAACACGATGATCGTGTTCACCTCCGATCACGGCGACTACCTGGGCGACCACTGGATGGGCGACAAGGACATGTTCCACGAGTGCTCGGTGAAGGTGCCGCTCATTGTGGTCGACCCTTCGCCCGAGGCCGATGCCGCACGCGGCACCACATGCGACGAGTTGGTGGAAGCCATCGACCTGCTGCCAACGTTCATTGAGCGCATCGGCGGCAACGTGGCGGAGCATGCGCACCGGCTGGAGGGCCGCTCGCTGATGCCGTTCCTGCGTGGCGAGCAGCCGGAATCCTGGCGCCAGCATGCCATCAGCGAGTACGACTATTCGGTGTCGCCGGCCGCCGTAAAGCTCGGCAAGGAGCCCGGTGAAGCGCGGCTGTTCATGGTGGCCGACAAGCGCTGGAAATACGTGCGGGCACAGGGCTACCGCCCGATGCTGTTCGACATGCAGAACGATCCCAACGAGTTCTCCGACCTCGGCGCGGACCCGGCCTACGCCGACAAGCGGCACGAGCTCGATGGTGTGCTCACCGAATGGGCGCTGCGTCTGTCGCAGCGCACCGCGCTGTCCAATTCCGGCGTGAAGGCCATGCGCGGACGCTCACTCAGACGCGGTATCCTGGGAGGCGTGTGGGACGAGACCGATATCCCCGCCGAGCTGTGGAGCGGCTATTTCAAGGACAGCTGAGGCGACACCTGCCGTTCGTCTGCGTGCGCAAAGGCGCGGGCAATCAAGTGCGACGCAGCGCTGACGCTGGCCCAAGGAACGATCTGCGCGCCACAGAGCGCCAACCCCATCACGGTTGCGAACGAGTGGGACAGGGGCGAGGTGGACAGCTCTGCACGGGGCTGCGTTTTCCAACGGCGACGGGTAGACATCCGCAGAGCCCTGGGCCATGCTGCCTGGGTATGCACATTGCGGGGCAGGCGCACCGATCCGTGGCTCCGCCATGGGGCGTAGTGTGGTTCGCCGCTGCCAAATGAAGAAGCGCATCGGCGCGACTGAATAACGAAAAGGGAGGATGTCCCATGACCAAAGCACGTGGTCTGGCAGCGGCAGCTGTTGCCGCGGCACCAGTATTGGTAATTCTGGCGATGCCAGCGGCCGCGCAGGACGCGGTGCGCATAGGCACCTCGAGCGTCGGCTCCAACTTCTACCGGCTCGCTGTCGGCATGGGCGAGGTGGTCAACAAGAAGGCCGGCATAAACACCACCGTGCAGGCGGTTGGCGGCTCCGCTGCAACTGTACGCGGCATCGCCGCCGATCGCATCGAGTTCGGCATGGCCAATGCCTTCGCCTCGGTAACCGCGTTCGAAGGCACACACAGCTTCCAGAAAGGCGGCAAGCTCGATATCCGGCTGGCGCTGCAGGGCGGCTACAATCATCGCGGCATCGTCGTGCGCAAGGGCTCTGGCATCAAGACGCTGAAGGACTTCGAGGGCCGCACGTTCATCGGCCTTCGGAAGCCGCTTCCCGAGCTCGAGCTGATCACCAACGCGGTGTTCAAGGCCAACGGAGTCGACATCTCCAAGGTGAAGATCGTCGGCACCACGAACACCGGGCAGGTGATCAAGAACCTGACCGTAGGCAGCGTCGACGGCGCTCTGATGCCGTATGGCCCGAAAGCCGGCAACATGCAGAAGGCGCTCTCCGACGGCGTCTTCACCTTCATCGATTTCCCGATGGAAAAGGCCAAGGCAGCGCTCAAGGACCTACCCAAATTCATCACGACCGATGTTCAGGAGACGAACTGGTTCGAGGGATTGACCAAGGCCACGCCGGTTTTCGCGATGCCATCGACGTTCGTTACCGGTCCCAAGGTGCCGGACGAGACAGTCTACAAAGTGGTCAAGGCTATTCTGGAGAACACCGCGCTGTTCAAAACCTTCCATCACCAGGCGGTGGACTGGACGCTGGAAAACTCGCTGCGCAACTTCCAGCAGCCGTTCCACAACGGCGCCATCCGCTACTTCAAGGAGAAGGGCGCCTGGAAGCCGGAGCACGAGAAGCACCAGCAGGCTCTGCTCGCGGCAGTGAAGAAGTAGGTCGAAAAAGTTTGGGGCACCGTGCCGGGGGGCAGATCCTTAGATCTGCCCCCCTTTCGGGCTCATCGGAGCAATTATGTCCGGTTCGCGCATTCTGACCGCATTTACTGCGCTCATTGCGGTCTACCATCTCATTGGTGTCGCGCAGCTGCCGGCCTATTTCGGTATCTTCATACCCAACAACGTCCATCTCGCGATCTCGCTGCTGTCGGCCTTGATCCTGGTATTCCTCCTCCTGCCGGCATTCGGCAAGGCACACGGCGAGGACACCGAGGCTGGTGATCGGTTCCGGCGGGTGCCCTGGTACGACTGGCTGTTCATCGTCTCGTCGATCGTCGGCGCCGGCTTCGTGATCTTCTTCCAGGAAGCGTTTACCGAATACGGTGAATACGGCTTTCTCGATACAGGCGGCATCGTGCTGGCCCTGGCGCTGGCGATCCCGACGCTGGAGGCCGTGCGCCGAACGACCGGGATCGCACTGCCAATCATCATCCTGACCATCGTCGCCATGACGGTTTTTCAGCAGTACCTGCCAGGGCTGCTCTATGGCCGCGGCTTCCCGGTCGGCAATCTGCTCTATTCATCCTACATCGGTGATGCCGGCATCTTCGGGCTGCCGCTCGGGATTGCGGCAAATATCGTCATCGTATTCCTGATATTCGGCGCACTGATGGAAAAGGCCGGCGCCAGCCGCTGGTTCATGGACATGGCGCTGGCACTCACGGGCCGCTCGCGCGGGGGGCCGGCGAAGGCAGCCGTGGTGGCGAGCGCCATGTTCGGATCGATCTCCGGCTCTCCGTCGGGCAACTCGGCCACGACGGGCGTATTCACCATCCCGATGATGAAAAGGGTCGGCTATACCCCGGCATTCGCCGCTGCGGTGGAGGCGGTCGCCTCGACCGGAGGAATGATACTACCGCCAGTGATGGGCGCCATCGCCTTCATCATGGCGGAATGGATCAACACGACGTACTCAGCCATCGTCGTGGCCGCCGCGGTGCCGGCGATGCTCTACTTCCTCATCGTGTACGTGTCGGTCGACCTGCAGGCGAAGAAACAGGGGATCAAGGCGCTGGCTGCTGAGGACCTGCCGGATTTCTGGCCCTCTTTCGTGCGCGGCTGGTACTATCTCTTGCCGATTGCGGTGCTGATCTACTTCCTGATCTTCCTGAACTTCCCGCCGGGCATCGCAGGGATCTACACCTGTCTTGCGGTTTTGGTCGTTAGCTTCTTCGGTAAGCGCGAGCACTGGCTGACGCCTGGGAGGCTGGTGCAGGCCTTCGACGAGGGCGTGCGCCGATGGATCACCGTCGCCTCGATCACGGCGGCCGTCGGCATCATGATCGGCGCACTGGAATTGTCCGGGGTCGGCATCAAGGTGTCGCGATTCATCGTCGATCTGGCGGGCGGCGACCTCTTGCTGACGCTGCTGCTCGTCGGCTTCGTAAGCCTCATCGTCGGCATGGGCCTGGATGCCACACCGGCCTACATTACGCTTGCCACGCTGATGGCGCCGGCACTCGTGCAACTGGGCGTGCCCGAGATTGCCGCCCACCTGTTCGTCGTCTATTGGGGCCTGGCTTCGTTCTTCACGCCACCAACATGCATCGCGGTGTTCGTGACATCGAGTATTGCGAACTCCAAGGTCTGGCCTACGGGCTGGGAAGCGGTGCGGCTGGGAATTGCCGCATTCCTCGTGCCGTTCGCGTTCGTTTTCAACCCGGGCCTACTGCTCGAAGGTGACATCATCCATATCGTGCGCGCGACCGGCACGGCACTGATCGGCTCGGTGCTGGTTGCCGCGGGCGTGCGTGGCTATCTCACGGACCATCTCAACGTGCTGCAGCGACTGCTGGTATTCGCTGCGGGGCTGTTGTTCATCGCGCCAGGCAATGAGCTGCCCTTGATCGGTCTGGCCGTTACACTGGTTGCAGTGGGGCCGCAGTGGCTGCGCGGCCGCATGCGGGCCAAGAAAGCCGGTGCGCACCCGGATGGTTCAGCTTGATGGCCTGGCTCAGTTAACGAGACGGACGCCCGCGGGAAGCAGGTCCTGCACGTGCTTGCCAGATGGTGACTTGGACGACAGACTGGCGCGCAACTCCTGGCTGAAGGTGCCGTTATAGACCGAACGGCATTGGGGCACATGCTCGCCGACACCCAGCCTTGCAAGATGCTCGCACACCTCCTGCACGCGGTCGATCAGCGATGAAATCTGGCTCTCGGAGAGGCGGGGCGCGCCGTTACCATCCGGAGCAGCCGAGCTCGGGGTTGGCTGTCGGCCAGCGGGCTTGACGGCGCGTTTCGCCTTGATCGCGGCCGCAGAGACTTTCACCTCGGAATCCTTGTGTCCAACAATCGACAGGAACGGCGTCTGAAAGCGGGTAGTGGCCTCGACACTGACCTTGCCATGCAACTGGTCGACAGTGATATCGAGCTCCACGCCGTTGCCTGCGGCGCTCGATGCGGAAAAGAACCCGACGATCGTATTCCTGGTCTTGGTCTTGTCGTTCGAGCGCGACAACTCCTGCGCACCGGCCAGGACCGCTCCATCCAGCGACTTCTGCATCGTCGACTTGAACGAGGTCATACGGCCATAGTCGAGCGAGGCACCGACGATGAAGATCACGGGCACCAGCAACAACGCAAATACCACGGCGGTAGCGCCTGACTGATCGGCAGCGAATTCGCGCCCATTGGCCAAGTCTATTGAAACAGCCATCGCATCCCCACCAGAGTGTCCCGTCACGCCAGGGGCGATATTAGCCGCAAAAGGCAAATATTCCGCAGTCAGCTGATGTTGCAATTGTCCCGGTCACATTAACCGGAGGGCAGTACTTGCAGCCACACCGAACTCGCCACGCCTGCAGCAGGCCACGGGCGCACCGAAATGTGCCTGAAAAATTCGAACCGCGCGGTCAGCCGCCCGGACATCTCTGGCGACGGCATGTCTGTGCACCGACAGGGCCGGCCTCGCACTGCGAACCCGGCCCCATTCTTCAAGTCGGCACCGGCAACCTACAGCCGGACCTCCAGCGAGGATTGCGCGCTGCGCTCCTCGGTCGGATCGATCCATGCATCGATGACGCAGACCTTGCCGGCCTTGAGTGCCGCGACACCTTCCGTAACGGCTTTCCTGGCGTCCTCGACCGTTTTGACGGGCCCGATGCCGAGACAGCCGTAGCCGCGCACGAGCGTTGCGAAATCGACCTCCGGATCGGTCATCGCCTGACCGACCCAGCGGTTCTCCTTCGCACGGTTGCGGGCGTTGGCCACCGTCTCCTGGTGCAGCTCGTCATTGAAGTAGGAGCGGTTGTTGTTGAGGATCACGAGCAGCGGAATCTTGTGGTGGACGGCAGACCAGAGGGCATTGGTGCCCATCGCGAAATCGCCATCGCCAAGGATCGCGACCGGAAGCCGGCCCTTGGCCGACAACGCCAGCGCCGCGCCGACCGAGATGCCGGGACCGGACCCGATACCGCCGCCGCCGTCCTTGCCCATGTATGCGAGCGGATCGCGGAACGGGAACAAGTCGATCGGCCAGCCGCGAGCAAGTCCGGTGAAGCTCACTTTTTCCACATCCTTGCCCATCGCCTCGTGCAGTGCATCGGCAATATGCGTCAGATGCAGCTTGTCGTAGCTCTTCTTCGCCGTCGATTTGCGCTCCATCCACGGCGCCTTCTTCTTGGCTTTGCCGAGTGCGTCGTTGAGCGCCGCCACCATAGCCTCCGGGCAAGCATTGATGCGAACATCCGCAGGCGGAAGTTCCTGGTAGTCCATATGCATGCCGTTATGCAGGAGACTATCGAGGGAGACCGCGATGATCTTCGCTGTTATGTTTCCTGCCGTCTTGGACTGCTTCAGCGCGCCGCCAAGATCGATCCAGTCGAGCGAGAGGATGACGTCGGCATCGACGACAGCCTTGCGCATCTCGTTGTTGAGCTGGTTGCCCGGCGCCAGCACATGGCCTGGATGCTCGGTTGGAAAGCCCGAAGCAGTCTTGAGGTCGGTAAGCACAACGGCGCCAAGCGACTCGACGAGCTTGACGCGGGCGTCCCAATGCTCCTGCTTGCGCGAGTTTCTTCCCAGCAGAACGAGCGGTGTCTTGGCGCCCTTGAGCAGCTTCGCGGCGGCCTCGACCGCATCGGCAGGCGGTGCGGGCGGCGGCGGTGTTTCGAAGCGCGACAGGTCCGGAAATACCGGCATCGTCTCGTTGTCGAGCTTCATTTCCTGCAAGCCGGCATCGAGAACGACGTAGACCGGTGCGGTGGGTGCTGAACGCGTCATGATGTTGGCGCGGCACATGGATTCCACGAGTGCCTGCGGCGACGATGGCTGATCGTCCCACTTGATGATCGAGCGCACCAACCCGGCCTGGTCGCGCGAGGTGTGGATCCAGTCGATCCAGGGCCGGCGCTTGGGCGCGTCGAGCGGCCCCGTGGCGCCCAACACCAGCATCGGCGCGCGATCGAGCCAGGCATTGAACAGACTCATGGCGCCATGCAGGAGGCCAACGTTGGAGTGAAGCACGCAGGCCATCGGCTCGCCGGTGGCCTTGGCATAGCCGTGGGCGATCGCCACCGAGTGGTCCTCGTGCAAGCACAGGATCATCCCCGGCGTCTCGTTGCCGAGATGGTTGACGATGAAATCGTGGAAACCCCGATAGCTGGCACCCGGGTTGAGGCTGATATACGGGACATTGAAGCGCCGCAGCATCTGCGCGGCAACATCGCTACCCCAGGCGACCTCGGTGTCGGGATTGCCTTTTATGCGATCCAAGTGCATGGCGCTTCTCTCCGTTTTCTGATCTTCTTGATTTGGATGTTCTTCCGTCGGATCGTCTACGGCCGTTCCCGCAGGAGGGCATGGCAGGACGAGACGGATGCGGACTACGAGCTGGAGCCGTGACCATTTGTTGCACAAGCCTGCAGACCAGCCTACTGGAATTTGAATTGTCATGAGGTGGTCCGGAGCCTCTCTACCGGTCCCGCATTCCAGCGCATTTGACCCGTCATCCTCTGGTCATTGCTCTGTTGCCGAACCGACACGCCGAAAGAAAATGCGTATTTCTACGTATGTGGCAACGCCCCGCGATCTGCGTATAGTCGCATCAACGACAATCAGTTGGTTGTGGTGGCCGAAGTCTCACAGGTCGCGGGGTGGTGCAGCCGCCGGACCCGACCTACGGACGCACATCCTGCCCGCTGACGCCCGAGGGGAGTGGTTGTAATGCGTTTATCCGTCGTCGAACGGAGGTCGGCCCGCACCTATGCCGCTGCGAGAGCCGATTGCAATTCAGCCGCAAAAAGATGGATGCCGGCGGGCTTGTGGCGACGAACTCATTGGGCTTCGCGTAGCAGGGCGCCCGGCGCCGACGTCGGATGAGCGAGGCGTCGATGTATCATCCCAGGCAGGCCGCGGAACGCGCCAATTCTCGAACCGGGTGATACGGTAATTGCGCGCCCAAGCCCCGGCTAAACGTAAACCCACAGAGAATGAGTTCCTCGAAATGAGCGGTATTTCTCCGCCACAGGGCCGCACAGTCGTCGGGTGCTATCACCAAAATATCGGTCATGGACGCCGGTTTCCGCTGTCGTCCTCAACTGAAGCAAAGTATTTATCCCGGCCCGACACCCAAGCGAGCCATAGCTCCTAGCAGCAGACCTTCTCAACCAGGACACTAGGTAAAATGGAAATCTTCGACCCAGCAGGAATGGCGAAGGCGGCTACGTCGGCTTTCTTCCTGATGTTCGAGCCTTATCGGCTGATGATTCTCTCACTGGGAGTGGTCATCGGCCTGATTCTGGGCATCATTCCCGGCATCGGTGGCCTCGTCGGACTGGCCATCCTGCTGCCCTTCACGTTCAGCATGGACCCCTACACTGCGTTCGCCTTCCTACTCGGTATGGCGGCGGTTACGGCCACGGGCGATACCATTCCCGCGGTGCTATTCGGTGTCCCAGGCACGGCGGCGTCCGCCGCGACCGTGCTCGACGGATACCCAATGGCCAAGCGCGGCGAGGCCGGCAGGGCGCTGGCTGCGGCCTACACCGTTTCCATGATGGGAGGCATCTTCGGCGCACTGCTGCTCGGTGTCTCGATCCCGCTGCTCCGACCTATCATGCTGTCGTTCGGGTCACCTGAAATGTTGGCGCTCGGCATATTCGGCATATCGATGGTGTCGGTATTGTCGGGCAATGCGCCGTTCCGCGGTCTGACCGCCGCCTGCATCGGCATCCTGCTCGCCATGATCGGCTCCGACCCGCAGACCGGGACGCTGCGCTGGACGCTGGACAGCCTCTACCTGTGGGAAGGGCTGCCGCTGGTGCCCGTGGTACTCGGCATCTTCGCGCTGCCGGAGCTTGCCGACCTGTTCATCAAGCGCACGGCGATTGCCACCGAAGGCTCGCAGATGTCGCTCAAAGCCGGCATGATGCAAGGCATTCGTGATGGCTTCAAGCACTGGTGGCTGGTGATCCGTTGCAGCTGCATCGGTGCCGCCGTCGGCGCGATTCCCGGCATGGGCGCCTCGGTTGTGGACTGGCTCGCCTACGGTCACGCGGTATCGACCGAGAAAGGCGCACGCGAGACATTCGGCAAGGGCGACATCCGCGGCGTGATCGCCTCGGAAAGCTCCAACAACGCCAAAGAGGGCGGCGCGCTGGTGCCGACAATCGCGTTCGGCGTGCCTGGCAGCGCCAGCATGGCGATCCTACTTGGCGCCTTCCTGATCCACGGCCTGGTGCCGGGACCGGACATGCTGACCAAGAACCTCGAGATCACCTACTCGATGGTGTGGTCGATCGCGATCGCCAACATCCTCGGCGCCGGCCTTTGCTTTATCTTCTCCGGCCCATTCGCCAAGATCGCAACGCTGCGCTACACCATCATTCTCCCAGTCGTTCTTTCGATCGTCTACATCGGCGCATTCAACGGCTCGCGCAACTGGGGCGACCTCTATACGCTGCTCATCTGCGGCGTGTTCGGGTGGACCATGAAGCAGCTGAGGTGGCCACGTCCGCCGCTGATCCTGGGCTTCGTGCTCGGCGATATCATCGAGCGCTACCTCTTCATCTCGATCGAACGCTTCGGTACCGAGTGGCTTTATCGTCCGGCCGTGGCCATCATCCTGGCGATCTCGCTGTTCGGCATCCTCTATCCGCTGATCACGGACTGGCTGAAGCGCAGGCGTGTTGCCGGCAACGTCGCCTTCAGCCTGCGCCCGACCTGGGGTGACCTGTTCGCGGTGTTCATTTTCGTCGGCCTCGGCGTGGCGATGTGGGAAGCCTATCAGTGGAACTTCAAGGCGCAGATCGGACCAATGATTATTGGTCTGTCGGCGATGGTGTTCGTCATCTTCTCGCTGATCAACACGATGTCGCGTGCGGCCGTCGTGCACGCCGTGAAGACTGGTCAGGCACAGGGTTCTGCTGCCGCCGACGACGGTATGCATATGGACATCACGTCCGATACCGATGATCTCGGCGTCAAGTACGTGCTGACGCGCGGCGCCATCTTCTTCGGCTGGATGGTGGGGTTCATGATCTCGATGGCGGTGATCGGCCTCATTCCGACAGTGCCGATCTTCGTCATCGCCTTTATGTGGATCGAGGGCAAGGAGAAGCCGCTGTTCATGCTCGCCATGGCGGCAGGCCTCACGCTGTTCATCTACGTGCTGTTCGACCAGCTGCTGACGATCCCGTGGCCGCCGACCCTGCTCGGCGACTTCTTCCCGGGAATGAAGTTCATCCCATCCGTGTAAGAGCAGATGGGGTACCGGAACGGTAAAAGGGGCGGGTCTCACGACCCGCCCCTTTCGTGTACACACCCTGCTGCGCGTCACACCCTGGTCTTCGTACACCCTGGTCTTCGTCAGGCGATCGCCTGCAGCACCGTCGCGATCCGATCACGGATCTCACCCAACTGCGCCTCGCTTGCGATCAGCGGCGGTGCCACGACCAGCGTATCGGTGGCGATGCGGACATAGAGATCGTGCTCGTGGAACGCCCGTTCCATCGCCTCGTAGCCGCGCGCACCGACCTTGCCGGCCACGGGGTCCATATCGATGCCACACATCATGCCGATCGGTCGGATGTCGGCCACGTGCGGCATCCCCTTGAGGCTCATCATCGCCTCGGCGAACGGCTTCTCCAATGCGCGGGCGCGATCAAACAGGCCCTCGTCCTTGTAGAGGTCGAGCGCGGCCAGACCAGCCGCCACTGCCAGCGGATGACCTGAATAGGTATAGCCGTGGAACAGCTCCACAGCCCAATCGGGGCCGCCCATGTGGGCCTCATAAAGCCCCTTGCGAACCATGATACCCGACATCGGAACAGCGCCGTTCGTCAGTCCCTTGGCGAATGTGATCATGTCCGGGACGATGCCGTAGCGCTCGGCCGCGAAGCCATGCCCGAGCCGGCCAAACCCGGTGATGACCTCATCGAATATCAGCAGGATGCCATGCGCCTGGGTGATCTCCCGGAGCCGCTCCAGATAGCCCTTGGGCGGCGGCAGGCACCCGGTCGAGCCGGCAACGGGCTCCACGATAACCGCAGCGATGGTGGAGGCGTCATGGAGGCCGATGATGCGCACCAATTCGTCGGCCAGCTCCGCCCCCCACTCCGGCTCGCCCACCGAATAGGCCTGCTTGGCCCGGTTGTAGGTCGTCGCCAGATGGTCGACGCCGCCCAGCATAGTGCCGAACGCCTTGCGGTTGTTGACCATGCCACCGACCGAGATGCCCCCGAAGCCCACGCCATGGTAGCCGCGCTCGCGGCCGATGAAACGCGTTCGCGTGCCCTCGCCCTTCAGCCGGTGATAGGACAGCGCCAGCTTCATGGCGGTGTCCACAGCCTCCGAGCCCGAGTTGGCAAACAGCGTATAGTCCAGGTCGCCGGGGGCCATGAGAGCGAGACGATTGGACAGCTCGAACACCTCCGGTGTCGCGAATTGAAACGCTGGCGAATAGTCGAGCCGAGCCGCGGCGGCCTGGATCGCCTTCACGATGGGCTCACGGCAGTGGCCGGCATTGACGCAATAGAGCCCCGAGGTTGCATCGAGCACCTTGCGACCGTCCGGCGTCGAAAAGTGCATGTCCTTGGCGCCGGTGATGAGGCGCGGGCGCTGCTTGAATGAGCGATTGGGCGTGAACGGCAACCAATAAGATTCGAGTTCGTTCGGCTTGAAGTCGAGCGGGGCCATCACAGCCTCCCTGCTTGGAGTTGTCGGGGTGCACGATACGGCGGCACTCTATTAAGCCGAACTAAAGCCCGATAGTGCAAGCCTTCGCCATAATGTCGCGGCGCCGACTGCAGAAGCCGGCAGGCTCATCCTTTTCGATCCTGGCTCGTTTTTTGCGTGAATGCACAACGAGATCCCTGCGCAGAGTTGCCCGTGTAGCGTTGCCTGTGCAGCCGGTGGACCCGCAAATCACCACAAGGGCGCTTTGCCCACCGGACGGCCCGACATTCTCGCTCGAACTGGATTGTATGGAGGTTGGTGTGCTGAGCTGGAAGACAGGATTGGCTGTCGTCGCCGCGGGCAGTGCTTTTTCATACTACGCGCTCGGTGACTGGAGTGGTCCGCCGGTTGCCCTGACCGCGGTGCCAGCGCCCGCCCATCAGGCTCTGGATATCCGGCCGGAGCGCTCATCCCTGTTTCTGACCGTCCCGGCCAACCTATCGGGCGTTGGCGCCCGCAGTCAGGCTGCCCTGCCCAGCCGTTTGCCGCCGATCAAGAGCTGGCTGCCGGACGCCGCCTGCGCCAAGCGCACGCGCTGGATGGAGTGCAATACCGCGCGGCTGGAGGGTCAGATCGAGCTCGACGGGCCGCTGAAGGTGGAGATCAGCGGACACACGGCACGCATGGGGATCCCACTTTCATACGATCTCTCCGCCACCGGTATCGGCTGGGCGCGCGGTCTGTCGCAACGCAAGAAGGGGAGCACGACGCTGTGGCGATCGTTCGAGGTCCGCTACGATGCCGGGACCGGCTTCACCGTTGCTCCAGGCCGGGTCGAGCACGATCCTGCGGCAACGATCTCGATACTGAAAGCAAAAGTCGACACCGAAGCATTGGTCGCCGCGCATCTGCAGCCCGCCGTCGATGAAATGCAGCGGGAGCTGACTTCGCTTCTCGCCGCGCTTCCCATCAAGTCGGCGGTGGCCAAGGCCTGGTCGAAACTCGCTGCCCCGCTCGAACTCGAGGCGGGCTCCGGTCGCTGGCTCAAGACTGTGCCGGAATTCGTCAGTCCGACCGGGTTCGTGACGGCTGACGGCAGGACCTCGTATCGCCTCGCCATCGTAGGCAGGGTCTCGATCGTGGAAAAGGTGGCCGGCGAGGTCCCCAGCAGCTCTGCCCGCAGCCGCAACAGCGAACCTTTGTACGGCGTGCATGATCAGGCACCAGCAACCTCCAGGATCCGGCTTGCCGTCCCCGTCGGGCTTGCCACTATGCAGCAGGCCGCAGTCGCGGCGTTTCGCAAGGCCGGCACGATCGAAAGCCGAGCGGATCGCTTCAGCAGGCCGGTCAAGGCCAAGGTCGAGTCGGTCAGGGTCTATCCGGCTGCCCGGCAGATCGCAGCGGAATTGCAACTTTCCGTCACCGACCTAACCGGCAGCACCCTGCGCGGCACGGCGCATCTCGTCGGGCGGCCGGCAATCGACCTGTCCGCCGGCACGGTCACGCTGACTGATGTGACCTTCCCGCTTTCGCTTTCGCGCGAACGCAATGACCGGCGCAGCAGGACCGGCGCGCCGCGGCTTGGGCCCGAGCCGTTCGCCAGCATTCTCGCCAGCGTCGCGCGCCTCGATATCTCTCGCGCGGCGAGCGAGGCACTGCCGCGCGCCCGCTATTTGCTCGACCAGGGCATCGGAGAGGGTTTGAGGATAACCGCTGATCTCAGCCAAGCGCGTGCGGTTTCATTCGAGCTTGCTGAGGATGGCGGATGGCTGCTGGTCGACGTCGAGGGCGAGATCGCAATCGGATATGAGGCGCCCGCTCTGCTGACTGGGGTGCGCATTGCGGCACCCGTTGTCGCCGCTGCGCCGCCAGCTCCGGCCCCGGCAAAAGTAACGTCTGAGACGAACGCGCCAGCAGCGCAAAACGGTTCGAATGCGCAGCAGGCCCTGTCGTCGGCCGCCGTCGCTCATCAGGCCGGTCGCAACGCGACACCGGGTCATGAGGCCGCGCGCTCCGAGGGTCCGACAGAGCCGGAACAAGCCATGCCCGCGGCGCGGGTCCTTACCGCCGCCCCACCGCCAGCCGCTGCGGGATCATCCGGGCCCGCCGAAGCAGACCCAAGCCGCAGATCGGACGACCAGGCAGGCGCGACGGCCGCCGTGCAACCGGCGCCGCAGGTCAAAGCGCAACCTCGCGCACAAGCCGCGCCGAAGCCGCGGCCAAATCCCCAGAGGGCACCCGGCAATCGCAACTGGGTCACGGAAACGTTCAACCGATCTTGACGCCGTGCCCTGGCGCAGCCGATAGCCTGGAGTCCTGGCAAACAGCGAGGGCACCGGCTTGGCACGTATCAAATCGATGATCGCAACCACCGGCGAGGCATTTCGCGCCAACAAGGCCGCGATGGACGCCCTGGTCGCGGATCTGGCTGCTCGCCGCCAGGAGGCAGCTGCGGGTGGTCCACCGCATTTGCGCCAGCGCCATATCGAACGCGGCAAGCTGATGGCGCGTGATCGGGTACTGCAGCTGCTCGATCCCGGCTCCCCGTTCCTCGAGCTCTCCCAACTCGCAGCCTTCGGGATGTATGGCGGAGATATCCACGCCGCCGGCATCATCACCGGGATCGGTCGCGTGAACGGTCGCATAGCGATGGTCGTCGCCAATGATGCGACCATCAAGGGCGGCACCTATTTTCCGATGACCGTGAAAAAGCATCTGCGTGCGCAGGAGATCGCGGCGGAGACTCGATTGCCGTGCATCTATCTTGTCGACTCGGGCGGCGCCAACCTGCCGCAGCAGACGGACGTGTTTCCGGACCGGGATCACTTCGGCCGCATCTTCTACAATCAGGCGCGGATGTCGGCGGCAGGCATCGCTCAGATCGCCGCGGTGATGGGGAGCTGTACGGCGGGGGGCGCCTATGTTCCGGCGATGTCGGACGAAAGCGTCATCGTCGAGCAGCAGGGAACGATCTTTCTCGGCGGTCCGCCCTTGGTCAAGGCGGCAACGGGCGAGACTGTGTCGGCTGAGGAGCTTGGCGGCGCCGACGTTCACACCCGGCAGTCAGGGGTGGCCGATCATCTGGCCCGCGACGACCACCACGCGCTCGAAATCGTGCGCAGGATCGTTGCCAATCTTGGGCCGCCAGCACCTGCTAAGTTGGCAACGCAGACGCCGCGCCAGCCCGCTTATGACGCGATGGAGCTCAACGGCATCGTGCCAGCCTCGCTCGCCACGCAGTACGATGCGCGCGAAGTGATTGCGCGACTTGTGGACGGGTCCGAGCTCGACGAGTTCAAAGCGCGCTACGGCACGACGATCATCACCGGCTTTGCCCGCATCGATGGGCTACCCGTTGCTATTCTCGCCAACAACGGCATCCTTTATTCCGACAGCGCCTTGAAGGCTGCCCACTTCGTCGAGCTGGCGTGCCAGCGCGGCATTCCGCTGCTGTTCCTCCAGAATATTGCCGGCTTCATGGTCGGTCGCGAGGCGGAGGCCGGCGGCATCGCACGCGATGGGGCCAAGATGGTCGCCGCCGTCGCGACTGCCAACGTTCCGAAGATCACCGTCATCATCGGGGGCTCATACGGCGCCGGCAACTATGCCATGTGCGGGCGGGGCTATAGCCCACGCTTTCTCTTCACCTGGCCCAACGCCCGGATCTCGGTCATGGGAGGCCAGCAAGCTGCGTCCGTGCTCGCCACGGTGCGACGTGACAACCTTGAGGCCGAGGGCAAGACCTGGAGCAGGGAGGAAGAAGACCGGTTCAAGCAACCGATCCTCGATCAATACGAGCGGGAAGGACATCCCTATTTCGCCACGGCGCGGCTGTGGGACGACGGCATCATCACCCCAGCAGAAACCCGCCGTGTCGTGGCGCTCGCGCTTGCCGCCTCGCTACAAGCGCCGATCGAGCCGACGCGAGCGCCTGTCTTCCGTATGTGAGGCCTGCTTTGTGCCGGTATCAACGGCTGACCGTGGACTCATTCCGGCCCACCGAATGTTCGACTTTTTACGGGCGGCGGGGGGCCGGAATAGTTTTTCTTTGCGCGCGCCGCCACACCAACCCTGCGCGCAGATACCTGCAAACCTCAGGTTCGACCTGCGGTCTAACCTAAGGTTTTCCGATATCAGTCCGCAAGGCCGCCACCAGCTGCAGATTGCGCGCGATCACCTGATGCGGCACGCCGGACTTGGAGGCCTTCTTCAGCAGCTTCTCGGCCTCGTCGACCTTGCGATCAAGGATGTAGCTGAAGGCCAGGTTGTTCAGCACCGCCGGATTATCCGGTGAAACCTGAAGTGCCTGGCGGAAATAGCGCTGCGCTTCCTTCTGGTGCCCTCGACTGGCCTCGGCAATACCCAGACCGGACAGGGCCTGCCAGTTTTCGGTGGTGGCCGGGCCGATCTGCGACAGTACGGATTTAGCTTCCGAGGCCTCGCCCAATTCCAGAGCAATCAGCCCTCGATCCATCACTACCGCTTTGTCACCCGATTTGCCGCCTCCGGCAGCATCGAGCACCTTGGCAGCCGCATCGAGCTGCCCCTTGGCCTTGAGACGCCTGGCGTAAGCCAAAGCCTTGTTCGGGTCCTTGGGATCTGCCGAATGGGCTTTGGCCAGAACGGCAAAGCTGGGAGCCTGGGAGGCCGAGCGAGCCGGTTCGGCGCTGGCTGTCTCGGCGGCCGGGGCCGCTGCAGTCAAATTGCTCTTGAGGCCCGGCAACTGTATGGCACTGCCGGCACATCCCGCCAAAAGACTGGCGACCATCACACCCGTTATGGCCAAGCCAGCACGCCCAAATCCATTGTACCTACGACCCCGTGCAGCGCATGCCCCCTGGGGCCAACCCTGCCAATGTAAGCCAAACCCCGGCGGAATTGCCGCCGGTGCACATCTGTTGCGCATATCGAACCACTCCACAGCAAAACTTCGGGTGACGGCCGCATGCAACTGTGACGCTGGATCGAACTGGCTGCCCGCTTAAGGACTGATAAACGCTGAGCCGTCATTGTGAACGGTAGATTGATTCCATCGTGTGGCTCTGCGGCGGCCAACTCTTGTCCCCACAATTCGGCTGCACAGGCCGGCTCCGGACACTGCGGGTGCCAGATGGTTCGGTAGGAGGACTTCATGGCGAACAGCGGCCTGACTGTCGGCTCGGTCCGCAAGGCGAACGCGGAATTCGGCGTCTGGCGCGATTCGTTTCGTCGCGCGCACGATAGCTGGGTCAGCGCGCCTAGGGACCTCAAGCCGGCCCTGCTGCTGACCGGCAGCGGTCTGGTGAGGGCCGAAAACTGGCTGATGGAATATCCCGACCAGCTCTCGGAGAGCGAGAAGGTATTCGTCATCAAGAGCCTGTCGGAACGACCCGATGTCGGTAACGGGCGCAACAAGGGCCTGGCTCGTGCGCGAAATCGTAACCTACTGAAAAATCTAGCGTCCAACTGGGTCGTCTGGGCCTGCGTTTTCGTCGTGACGTGGTTGCTGACCGCAAATGATCTTCGCGACGCAATGAAGCGGAACCTCGAGGCCGGTTTGAGCGACCCCATACCCAGCTCGATGCCGAAAGCAATGGCACGCCGAATAGCCGCCGCGAAACAGGGCAAGGCACCGTCGGACTTAGATGCCGCGCAGCCAAACGAAACGCCGGTCAGCAGCGAGCCGACCACCACGGTCGCAGAAGCGCCGCAGCCGGCGCAAAGCGCCGAACAGCCGGCCCAGCAGACGGCTGGCGCTGCGGCGCCCACGACCGCCCCGCAACAGGCCGAAGTCCAGCAACCGAATGCTCAGGAGCAGCGGATCGCACGGCTGAAGCGACTTGTGGCTCTGGCCGGCGAAGCTGTCGATCGCGGCAATCAGCGTCTGGGACTGCTGCTGGCGATCGAAGCCTACGAGGATGTTCAGAAGCTGGCGGCCGAACCGGCTGAGGCCGAGCCGCAGCCAGCCGAGCTTACGACATCCGTGCATGACATCATGGCGCGTGCCTCGGCGAGCATAGCGCGGGCCCTTCAGACCCGCACCGCGGTCGCTGGTCCTTTGGCGGTTGCCGCGGGGAAACCATCGTCTGCGATGTGTGCAGACGGCGGAACAATCGTCAACGCCCTGACCGCCAACCGGTTGCGGACCGCGCGCATCAGCACGCAGATCGGAGACAACGTAGACGTGCAGGATCTGCCGAGCGGCCGGCTTCTGCTGAAAGCCACAGCTTTCTCCGCCGACTGTGAAGCCGTTGTGCTAGCCGCAGACGAGCACGTGGCCGAGTTGTGGTCGGTGAAGACCGGCAAGAGACTATCCGCGCTGCCTGGGCACGAAGCAACGATCCTTGCGGCCGCACTGAGCCGGGACGGCAGGATGGCGATCACCGCATCGCAGGATGCAACGGCACGGTTGTGGGATGTTGCCAGCGGCCGACAGCTGGCGCTGCTCGACCAGCACGATCAACAAGTCATCAGCGCCGCCTTCAGCCCAGACGGGCGACTAGCGCTGACCGCATCGACCGACCGCACCGCCCGGATCTGGGATACCGCAAGCGGACGCCAGCTCAGAGTGCTGGGACGCCATTTGGCAGCGGTCACCGAAGCATCCTTCAGTCCGGATGGCAGCCGCGTTCTCACCAGCGCCTGGGACGGGGTCGCACGGGTGTGGGATGCCGGAACGGGCCAGCTTCTGCATTCTCTGAAACCTGCCGATGCAGTCGTGATGTCGGCTGCCTACAGCCCCGACGGGATGCGGATCCTGACCGTCTCACAGAATGGCGCCGTGCATGTCTGGGACGCAGCCGCAGGCACGCTGTCGGCGGCTTTGCCGAGACCGCCCGACCCCGTGCGTACGCTGATTATCTCGCATGACGGGAAAAAGCTGCTGACAGTCACCTGGAACGGGCAGCTCATACTCTGGGACCTGGACCGCGCAGCGCTCGAAACGGTGCTGAGCGGGCGCGATCAACGTATCGAGGCCGCGGGCTTCGGCAATGACGACCGGCTGGCCATGGCCATGACGCAGGACGGCAACCTGGTCACGTGGCCTGTCGGCTCCGATTCGGCCGACCTCGTTCGGCTCGGCAAGGCAAGAGTGGGCCAGTGTCTGAGCGAGGCGGAACGCACGTCGCTGGGATTAGAGCCACGTAGTGCCGGCTGGTGCACGGCATCCGTCCGCACGAAAACGCAATTCACCTCTGTGCGCCCTTCCGCACCGGCCGGCGGCGGCGGTCTGTAAGGCCGAAATCGCTTGCAGAGGCCACAACCGATTGTGCAAGGGCCGGCGCCAGCGCATGCTTTCAACAGATTTCAAAGCTGACCGCCGATCGTCGGACCGCTGAGTGCGTAAGTCCTTATTTTACACGTTCAGATGGTGGCCGACCTCGCGGAATGCAGCGGGGCTGCTTTGTGCATAAGTCGTGGATACCTGCTGCCGACGACGACCACGGCTGATTCTGGCTGGCCTGATCGGCCCGAACTCTCTCTAGTCCGGACGACGTTCAAAGCGCGTGTCGGCCGCATCTCAGCGCCGGCAGTTGCGGCAGTATCATGCGCCGCGTGTCGTTCATGGTCCTAAGTGGGGTTGAGCCATGTCAGTCTGTCTGTTGCGATTGGCGCCGTTTGCGCCGCTGCGTACAGTGTATGGACTGCTAGCCATTCTGCTGGCAGTGGCGACGATCGCCTACCCGCCTGCCGCAGTGGCGAAATCACCCGCGCCGCAATCAGTCCTGCGAATACCCTCGACGGCGGCGCTGCCGGCACAGCGCAGCGTGACAATTGGCGTCGACAAGGCGATGATCATCGAGCTTCCGGTCGACAGCCAAGACATCATCGTCTCGAGCAGCAAGACGGTGGACGCGACAATCCACACAGCACGCCGGATCCTGCTCTACGGCAAGGAACTGGGCAACGCGAACGTGTTCGTGCTCGGCAGGGCCGGCCAACAAGTGCTCGTTCTCGATGTGAACGTGCGTCGCGACCTGTCGGAACTCCGCGATATGTTCAAGCGCTACCTGCCCGGGTCGCACATTACGCTGGCGCCGTCCGGAAAGGGAGCGGTTATCAGCGGGAGCGTTGCACAGCCGGCAGATGCCGGCCGCGCCGAGGAAATGGCCAAGCAGTTCCTGCAGGGCGGCACGGTCGTCAATCTGTTGACGGCGCGAGAGAAAGAGCAGGTGCTGCTCAAGATCTCGGTGGCGGAGGTCCAGCGCGAGGCGATCCGGCGACTTGGCGTCAACTTGAACCGGGCAATTACCAAGGCGGGAGCGTTCACGTTCACCAAAGTCATTGCCAATACCTTTCCGGTGTCGACGATTACTGCAGCAGCGGCGTCCTACATCTCACAAGGCACTCAACCGTTGGTCGGCGCCGGTACGGCATTGCAGGCGACAGCCAATTGGAATGGGAACTCGGCGACCGGCATCATCGAGGCGCTGGAGCGCGTCGGTCTCGCGCGGACGCTTGCGGAGCCGACTTTGACCGCCATTTCGGGCGAGTCGGCGAAGTTCCTCGCCGGCGGCGAGTTTCCGATCCCGATGTCGCAAAAGGACAATTCACTCAGCGTGATCTTCAAGAAGTTCGGCGTCAGCGTCGCCTTCACGCCGTTCGTTCTCGCCGAGGGCCGCATCAACCTCAAGGTCGAGGCCGAAGTCAGCGAACTGTCGAACCAGGGCGCGGTGACGCTGCAATCGATCAGCATACCCGCGCTGCAGGTGCGCCGCGCCGAAACTGTGGTGGAGATGCCCAGCGGATCTGCGCTCGCGATCGCCGGACTGCTGTCGGAGCAGACCCGCCAGAATGTGGATGGCGTGCCCGGGCTAAGACACGTGCCGGTGCTGGGCTCGCTGTTTCGAAGCAAGGACTTCAAGAACGCACAGTCCGAGCTGGTGATTCTCGTCACGCCTTACGTCGTGCGGCCGGGCAACCCGGACGCATTCGCGCGTCCGGACAAGGGCTTTGCTCCGGCCACGGGCCTGAGGGGGCTTGTGCACGGGCATCTGCACCGGATCTACAAGCCATCCGAGCGGCTCGCCAACGAGATCCGCGGCGGCGAGTACGGCTTCATCGTCGATTACCCAGAGCACGGAGGGCTGAAATGATGCGCCCATTCATTTTCCCCCGGCTTGTCCACCGCCCGCAACAGTCGCCTTCCTCCTCGATGGCAATCCGCTCAACGGCTACAGCGATCATTGCAGTTGCTCTCGCCTCATGCGCCGGCGAGCGTCTGCCGGACAAGCTGCACGGCACGATGACCGATCCCACCCAGCGCCATCCCATCACGGTTACCGCCGAGCGCGCGAGCGTCGATGTCGCGATCGGCCTTGGCGACAGCGGTGCGGAGGCGCATGCGCTTCTGGACGCTACCGGCTTCCTGCGCGCCTACGCGCGGGATGGACGGGGCCCACTGATGGTAGGCGTGCCGCGGCATGGCCGGTCCCGTGGCGCCTTGAGCCGCCGGCTGCGCGGCCTTCATCAGCTGATCGCGAAGGAAGGCATTTCAAGACACCGCGTGCGCACCCATCGCAAGACGCTCAACGATGGCGCCGCCGATACCATCACGCTGTCCTACGAACGGCTGGCTGCCGTGGCGCCGGTGTGCGGCGACTGGTCGATGGATGTGACGCGGGAGGCCGACGTTCTGCCATACGCAAACTATGGATGCGCCACGCAGCGGAACCTGGCCACAATGGTCGCAAATCCCTCCGATCTGGTGTTTCCGACGCGTGAAGTCCCGCGCGGCGGCGACAAGAGGTCTTCCGCCTACTCGGCGGCGATCAAGGACCAGGGCTCTGCCGGAGGGGCCGCCAAGTCTGCCGAGTCAACCAACAGATGACGGAAGCCCCGCAAATCGGGGCGGAATGCCAGGTTATGTGTTTTTAAACCAAGCTTAATGATACTAGTCCGGGCGCGGCTCCGGATGACGCGGTCGCGCGCGATATAATCCTGGCAGAGAGAAGTCGATGGACACGAACGACAGGATCCGCTCGCGCCTACAGCGCATCAGCGCCCCAGCAGCACCCGGCCAGGGGGCCGGCGCCGCCAATGCCACGTCCGCTTCCGCTGCGGACGACCGTCAAGCCAAGCGCAAGAGCACAATCATCCGCGGCTATATCATCTGCAGCGCGACCGGTCAGGAGACCGAATGCACGGTGCTCGACATGTCGGCCACCGGCGCCCGTGTAAAACTGAACCTGCCGCCCCCACGCCCGTTCGAGCCAGCTCGCAAGACGCCGGAAGCCTTCCGCCTCATCATCCCTGCCGATGGCAAAGAGGTGGATGGCGAGCTTGCCTGGACCAGGGGCGCACAAATCGGCATCCAATTCACGTCGGCATTTCGCGCCGCGAAAGCCGATGCCCTGCGTCGGATGTAAGCGACGGGAGCTGGCCACTACTCAGGCGGGATTGGCAAAGTCCTCCGCTTTCAGCGCTGTTGAATGGCGACGCGGCACAACGCGCAACTCATCGACATTGCGACAACCGAGCTGACCGAGCGTTGCCTGCATATCCTCGATCAGCACGTTGATGAGGTGGGCTGGCCCGCGCGCGCCCAGCGCTCCGAGACTCCACAGGAAGGCCTTGCCCACCAGCGCCGCATCGGCCCCAAGCGCGATGGCCCGGGCGACATCGACGCCGGAACGCACACCGCTGTCCAGCAGCAGCGACAGCCGGCCATTCACTTGCCTTGCAATCTCCGGCAGCGTGTCGATCGATGCCGGCAGCGCCTCGATCTGGCGGCCGCCGTGATTGCTGATGAGAATGCCATCAAGCCCGACCGAGACGGCCTGCTCGGCATCGGCCGGATGCAAAAGCCCCTTCAGCACCAGCGGGCCCTTCCAGGTGTCGCGGTAACGCTTGACTTCCTCCCACGTGAAGGCGCCGCCGTACTCCTGGCGAATGAACGCGGCAGCCTCCTCCAGATTGAGCCCCGGACGCATGTAGGGGGCGAGAGACGCAAAGCGCGGGATGCCGTTCTTGACGAGCGAGCGCATCCAATGCGGCGACGACAACGCGTCAGCGCGCAGCTTGGCCGTCATCTTGAACGGGTTCATGATGCCGCTCTTGACCTCACGCGGCCGTGTGGTGCGGACCGGCGTGTCGATGGTCAGGATCAGAACGTGGACATTTGCAGCCGCGGCTCGGCGCACCAGATCGAGACCGATCTTGTGATCGTTCTTGTAGAATCGGTAGAGCTGGAACCAGAGCACATCCGGCGCGAGCTCGGCGGCGCGCTCCACGTCGATGCCGGAGAGAAGCCCCAGCGTATAGGGCACGCGCGCCTTCTGCGCGGCAATCGCCATGTAGGTCTCGGCGCCGGGATACCCCGTTCCCGGACCGCCGATCGGCGCTATGCCGACAGGCGCCGCGTAGTCGCGGCCGAAAAGTTTCGTCTCCGCGCTCGGCGGCAGAACCACGCGGCCATAGCGGGGCATCAGCTCGACGCCATCGAGTGAAGACCAGTTGCGACGAATGCCGGTGTCGGCGCCTGCTCCGCCGTCGATGTACTCGAAGGCGAAGTTCGGCAGGATCTTGCGCGCCCGATTGCGCAGATCGTATGCGGTTGGATAGCGGCGCATGAGGTCGAGCCGCTCATTGTCTGTCAGCTCCGCCTCGGCCGGAACGGCGACGCGTCCCGCTGTGGTTACCGCCATGGATGTTCTCTCCCGCTGCTCGCGATATGTTTGCGCCACTCTACTCCCGCCCGGCACTGCGCGTCACCCTCCATGCCAGCAGGGCGCCGGCGGCCAGCAGAAGACCAGCGAGGAGATAGGGCGCGCCGGCCAGGCTGCGGTTGCCGTCAGTTATGGCAATGGCGAAGATCTGGGTGAACAGCGTCGGCGCGAACAGCCCCGCTAGCGCGTTGAGACTGCCGAGCGCCCCTTGCAGCCTGCCCTGCTCGGACGAGCCTACGTGGCGGGTCATGATGGTCTGCACCGCCGGGCCGATGAAGCTCCACAGCGCCATCACCGGCATCCCGAGCCAGAACAGGAAGCTGGTCCAGGCGAGACCGAGCAGGAGAAAGCCGACGACGCCGATGGAAAAGCCGAACAGCAGCATGGTGCGCTCGCCGAAACGGGCCATCGTCGGCCTGATCAGCAGCCCCTGCACGATGGCCGAGCACACCGCAAAGCCCGCCAGCCCAAGCCCAACCATGCCTTCGCCCCAACCGAAGCGATAGCTGGCATGCAGGACGAATATGGAAGGAAAGACATGATGCGACAGGTTGTAGAGCATCATTGCCCCGGCCAGCCCGATCAGAACAGGGTGGCTTGCCAGCATGCGCAGAGATCCGAACGGGTTGGCGCCGCGCAGCGAGAACGGCGCCCGATCCTTTTCGGCGAGCAACTCCGGCAGAATGAAATATCCGTAGGCTGCATTCGCCAGGCTGAAGCCGGCCGCAACCCACAACGGCAACCTGGGGTCGACACTGCCCAAGAGCCCACCGATCGCCGGCCCGGCAACAAAGCCGACGCCAAATGCCACGCCGATGTAGCCGAACGCCTCGGCCCGCCGTTCGGGCTCGGTCACATCCGCGATGTAGGCGGTGGCGGTCGAGAAGCTGGCGGCGCAGATGCCG
Organism: uncultured Alphaproteobacteria bacterium; assembly: GCA_963825625.1. Classification (GTDB taxonomy): domain Bacteria; phylum Pseudomonadota; class Alphaproteobacteria; order Rhizobiales; family Hyphomicrobiaceae; genus CAMDPA01. The sequence continues at coordinate 137,471 of CAWGUF010000023.1, forward strand.
GAGATGACACGGCCGGCGAACAACCACCAGATCGTCGGCGCCAGAGCCATCAGAATGTAGTCGAGCCCCAGCCCGAGGTTGGATAGCAGAATGACCGGGCGGCGGCCGTAACGATCCGACAACGCACCAAGAAGTGGCTGGAAGATAAGCTGCATCAACGCCCAGGCGGTCGCGAACAGCCCGAATACGATCGCGGCCTGGGCCGTGTCGCCAGACAGCATGGTTTCGACGAGCTTGGGCAGGATCGGCACCGTAATGCCCAGCGCCAGCACGTCAAGCAGCACTGTCACCAACACGAAAAGCGTGCCCGCCTTGCGGTTGCGGCGGAACAGATCGGACAGCAGCATCAGACGCTCCGCGGCGGGGCAATCGTACTGGGAGGCAGCTACCGCGGAAACTAGCTGTTTTGAGCCAGGTGCCCGTCCAGGAATGCCAGCGAGTTGGCCCACGCCTGCGCGGCGATCGCGGCGTCGTGGTGCACCTGCTCAGGGTTGAAGAAGGCGTGCTTGCCGCGCGGGTAGATGTGCAGCGTAACGTCCGGATTTGCGGCACGGATCCTCTCGACGTCCGGCAACGGAACGACGAAGTCTTCATCACCGTAGTGCATCAGCGTCGGGCAACGCGGCTTCAAGTCGAGCTTCTGGGCAACGTGACTGCCGTAGAAGTTGACCTGGGCGTCGAACGACTGCCTGGCGGCGGCGACCCAGGCATAGGTGCCGCCAGTGCAGTAGCCCGAGACGATCTTCGGGCCTGCGCCGTCCAGCGCCTTGGCGCAGCCGGCGATGTCGGAGAGGATCTGATCCTCCGTCAATCTCGCGTACCAGTCGCGGCCGGCATCGCCACCGGTCTCGTAGCTGTGCACCGGGCTCGGACGCTGCAGCCGATCATAGAGCGCGGGCGCAATGGCGGCGTAGCCGGCTGCCGCCCACTTGTCGCACACGTCCCCCATGTGCGTGGTGAGGCCATAGATTGCGTGCAGCACGATCACGCCACCCTTCGGCGCACCCGCCGGGTCGCTGCGCCAGGCGTCGAAGCGGTGGCCGTCTGCTGCGGTTACTTCTATCTTGCGGCTCATTGGCGGGACCTTTTTTCTCGACGTTTCGGCAGGCAGCGAGAGTATCCTGCCGTCCGGCATTGGCAAGCACAACGGAAGGCAGAACATGCAAGGCGAAGAACGCATCTTGATCGCGGGCGGCGGGCCGGTGGGCACGATTACCGGTCTCAGGCTGGCCATGCACGGCATTCCGGTGACGCTGTTCGATGCGCTCGACAAGCCGGCCGAGGACCATCGCGCGGCAACGCTGCAGCCATCGACGCTCGATCTTTTCAAGCCGCTGGGGCTCACCGACGAGATCATCAGACAGGGGCTCAAGTCGCCGCTGTTCCAATGGCGGGACCGGGTCACGCAGCAGGTTGTGGCCGAATTCGACTACAGCCGGCTGGAGGGGGAGACCGAGTTCCCGTACGTGATCCAGATCGAGCAGCACAAGACCGTCTACACCGCGCTGGCGGAGGCGGCGAAGCATCCGCTGTTCCAGATGGTACGGCCGGCCGAGGTGCTCGAGGTCGGCCAGGACGAAGCCGGGACCTGGGCGAAAGTTCAATTTCCCGATGGTCACAAGGAAATGCACCGCGGGCGCTGGCTGGTGGGATGTGACGGCGGCCGCTCCGTTGCGCGCAAGGCGATCGGGGTATCGTTCGACGGGTTCACGTGGCCGGAACGGTTCAATATCGTCACGACGACACGCGACATGGAGGCCGCGATGGGCTTCCGCCTTCGCAACTATTGTGCGCATCCGGAGCGATGGACCGCGTTGATGAAGGTGCCGGGGGAGCATTTCGAGGGCCTGTGGCGATGCGTGTTCCCGGCGAAGACGGAGGAAAGCGACGAGGAGGTGATGGGCGATGCCTGGATCCGCGCCCGCTTCGCCGAATGCTTTCCCGATATCGGCGAGATCGAGATCGTGCATCGCAACATGTACAACGTGCACCAGCGGGTCGCTGGCTGCTTCTACAAGGGGCGCATCGCCATTGCGGGCGATGCCGCGCACGTCAACAATCCGATAGGCGGCATGGGCATGAACTCCGGGTTCCAGGACGGCCTCAACCTGGCCGACAAGCTCGCCGAGATCTGGCACGGAGCGGAAGCCGAGCCGCTGCTCGCCCGCTACGACCGGCAGCGCCGCATCACGGCCAAGGAGTATGTCCAGGCGCAGTCGATCGCCAACAAACGCACGCTGGAGGAACGCGACCCGGCGGTGCGGGCGAATAACCTCGACAATCTGCGCCGGATGGCGGCCGACCCGCAGGCGCACAAGGATTTCGTCATGCGCAGCTCGCTGATCGCCATGAAACGTCGCGCGGATGAGCTTTGAGTGGCGCGGGTGTTTTAAGCGGCGCGTTCCGACTCCCCTGCGGGGAGCCGGCCGGAACGCGCGAGAGCTTTAAGTGGCGCGTTCCGACACCCCTGCGGGGAGCCGGCCGGAACGCGCGTCTTAAGTTGCGCCGCGCGACACGCCTTCGGCGCGCCGGCCGCGCGGCGCGGTTTGTTTACAGCTTACGGAGCTCGATGAGGCCGCGATTGAGCTCGGCGCCGATGAGCACGATCACGGCGGTGACCCAGAAGAAGATCAGCGAGGCCATGACCTGGCTCAGGCCCGCGTAGAAGCGGCTGTAATCATTGATATCCAGATAGATCGAGAACAAGCCGGCAGTCATGAGCCACAACAGCACTGACAGCAGCACGCCGGGCCAAACGTCCTGCAGCGAGCGGCGACCTGCCGCCAGCCACAAGTGCATGGCCGTCAACTGCAGGCCGATCGCGCAACCGGCGATCGCGTAACGCACACCGGCAGACAGCCAGGCCGACGACAGCAGGACGCGCACCCAATCCGCCTCCGGTTGTGCCAGCCATTGCGGCTCGAGCCGCGCCACGATGGCCGGCCAGACCACCAGCCCCGCTGTCAGGATCAGCAGCAGCACCGCTCCAACGACAACGAATGCCGTCGAGATCGCCAGGCAGGTAGGATAGTAGCGGGTTTCCGGCACGCGGTAGGCCGTGTTGAGTGCCTGACGCATGGTCTCGATGGCGCCGGTGGCAAAGAACAGGGCGAAGCCGCCGCCAACCGTCAGCAGATCGTAACGGCTGGACCCCATCACCGCCTCGACCTGCGGCGCGAGCGGCGCAGCGACCTTTTCGGGCAGGATGTCGACCATGATCGCCACCGCTTGATCGGCCAGCTCGCGGCCGCCGATCAGGCCTGCAAGAGACCCCATCAGTATGCAGAACGGAAAAATGGACAGGATGAACGAGAACGCGACGGCGCTCGCCATCACGAACCCGCTGTCGCGGTAGACTCGAAAGAGAGCCTGGAACACGGCGGCGATGCGTTGCATATCTGCCGATGTCTCCTTTGAGGCCTGTGCTCGCATTTCACTCCTGGTTTTCTACATCCTGCCGGGACCGGCTGCGATCGGGCTGCGTCTACACCCTTCAGAGCCTCCGGCTTTTGTCAATTGCTCGCCGGCCACACTGACGCGTTGGAGGACTTGACGGTAAAGGCCTTCCTCCCCACATCAGCGAGGTACGCAGGCCTATCGAAGGGTGCGTGCACTAAACGTCGCCTGGCCCGGATGGGCAGGCAACATACCACTTGTCGCTTCCATAGGAGGACTCGTGATGCGACCCCAGGACTTTGCACCTCTATACCGTTCGACCATCGGCTTCGACCGGCTTTTCCACATGCTCGACAGCGTGGCCGGCAATGGTGAGGACGTGGGCTACCCGCCCTACAACATCGAGCGGCTGTCCGAGGACACCTACCGGATTACCATGGCAGTAGCCGGATTCGGCCAGGACGAGCTGAAAATCGAAGCCAAGGACACTACGCTCAGCGTACGTGGCGAGAAGAAGCCTGTCGAGGGCGAGCGCCACTTCCTGCACCGCGGCATCGCGGAGCGGGGCTTCGAGCGCCGGTTCCAGCTTGCCGACCACGTCGAGGTGACGGGCGCCGACCTCAGGGACGGGCTGCTCCACATCGACCTCAAGCGCAATCTGCCGGAGCGCATGAAGCCGCGGACCATCGCAATCGGCTCGGGCGAGAAGAGCGCGCCGCAGATCGAGGCGAAGGCGTCTTAAACTCGCCGCAAGCGCGTGGCGTAATATCACTGACATAAAGTCATGGCAGTGAGTTTCCTCGCGGCGCCAGGAAGTGGGTGCCGCCGTGGAACATGAGGCGGGTGCGAGCGCAAGCTTCGCACCCGCTGTTGGTTTCTGGGCGCGGGAAAATGGGGATGGAAAATGGGGACAGCTCGAATTTCTGTGCGGCGGGTGTGATCAGATCACGATCTCAGGAAATTCGAGCTGTCCCCATTTTCGATTCACGAAAAAGAGCCGCCCTTTCGGGCGGCTCTCTCGTTTTCTCTGTGACGTGAGCGGAACGATCAGAACTTGATCGTGGCGCCAGCGAACACGACGCTGTAGTCGTCGACCGGGTTCGACTTCTGAGGTCGCGCCAGCCGCGTTCATGAGCGTGATGTCGGTGGAGAAGTTGTAGTAACCGACATAGAGCGCCATCGCTGCCGCATCGATGTTCTGGGTGATGCCACCGCCCCAGATGTCGGATTTTGAACCCGCGATATAAAGCGTTGCCAGCGCCGAACGTATTCAGCACGTCGTTGGTCCTGACACCATCCGTTGTAGGCGTGATGTTACGCGCAGAACCGTTGTTCATGTTCAGACCGTTGTTCTTCTCGAGGTATTGACCCCAGAAGATGGTGTTACCAAGCGAGTTCAGCTTGGCCTGCCAGCCGGCCTGTACGTACCAGAAGTCGTCGGTGTCATCGACATTCAATCCAGCAACCGCCGACAGCTGTTTGCGGTTGTTGTCAGTCCACTGCGCCCAGCCGCCGGAGACGTAAAGACCGGTCGGCACGTGCAGAAGGCTGCCGGAGGCCTGCAGGCTGTTGCAGTCGGTCTGGGAGACGGTCGCGGCACCGAGATTGGCGCACGCGCCACGATCGTTGCTGGTATAACCGCCGTACCCCACGGCCGCAGCGAGGCGGAAGGTACCGAAGTCCTCGACGTAGCGGAGAGCGACGCCCCAGGCATCGTCATGGCCCCAGCCTGCGGACAGCAGGAAGCCCGAGCGCTTGGTCTGACCGAGGAAGAAGGGCGAGGTGTACTTCACGCCGTTCCAGGCAGGGCCGTAGTCCATCGAAACGATCGTCGCGCCGTTGGAACCGAATGCACCGGTGAACCAGCTCACACCGCTCAGACCGCCGTTACCGGTGGTGCCCGCACGACGCAGACGGAAGTTTTGACCTGCGTAACCCGCACCCGTGGGCCCTGCGTAGCCATCGGCGTTCACGAGGTTAACACTCGACGTACCGATGGTGACGTCCGTCTGACGGCCGACGGTCAGCGTACCGTAGGAGTTGGACTTCAGGTACCAATTGGCAAAACGCAGCGAGACACTCTGCGTATTGAAAGCAGTGATGGTCGCGCCCTGCGTAGTGGCCAGCGGCAACTGGTTGGCCGAGGACGAGCGGCCCGAGCGGATCTGCAGCTCGATGTTGTAGCCGGCCGACCAGTCGGAATTGATCTTCGCGGAACCGCGCACACCAAGGCGGTTCTTGGTGTTGTTGTTTTCCAGAACGTAGACGTTCTGCTCGTCGCCGTCGTTCCAGAACAGCACTGACTGGCTGACCTGGCCGTACAGCTGCAAGGAAACCTTGCGGTTGCCCTTGCGAACGGTCGTGGCCTCAAGTTCGGCAACCCGCTCTTCCAGATCGGCGCAGCAATTGCCGCCCAGATCAGCGGCCTGGGCCGACGCACCGCCTAGCATCAAGCCTGCCGACGCAAGGATGGCCAAAGCACTCGTTGATTTTACAAACCCCCCGAACATAGCGCGTACTCTCCTTCGTCGTGTTCGTCGTGGTCATACGGTTACTTCGACTTGACGACACTGAAGTACTTGCACCGGTTACCCGAGATCCTAGGGGACGCGATGAATACCCAGCTGGCGTTACTCAAGTCTTTGATGTAACCCTCACTACCGTTGCGATCATTTCCAGCCACCAACCCGGCCGGACCCACTCGCAACACTCACCGTTTCGAGCAGAAAACGCGTTTACCATTCGCCGCTTTTTCAGCTCTTACTGGATCGGGGTTTGCCGAGATGAAATCCCAGGTTGCCCCAGTCACGACCGGAACATCGACTCGGAGCTGCCACTCTCACAAGCTGAGCTATTCGCTTAGTATTTTTGTATCGTAGCAAAAACTATGGAAATAGCCCTATCACCATGACAGCGCTCAACCCTCTGAAATACATTGTGAAAGACCCAGAAAAGCAAGCATTCCTAAGTAATATTTCTTGGGGAATGCTGTATGTTGCGATGGTCTCCTGCCTGGACGTAGTGAGTACTATAGGCCTCTATCGTGACATTGGAGTTACACCTTGGTCTCCCTCAGCCGGGTTGGCTCTGGCATTTGCATTTCTCAATGGTGTGAATTTCTGGCCTTACATCATGCTCGGCATGCTGGCCTCCGAATTGCTGACGAGCAAGGCGACATTTCCCTTCTTGTCTGCGATTTTCATGGCAACCGGCAGCACCGTGATCTGGCTTTCCGCAGGCGCAGCACTCCATCGCCTCGTCGATTTCGATCCATTGCTGCGCACGATCCGCGCCACGCTGCTGCTGATGGGGGTCGCCTTCATTGCCGGCCTGGCCGACACCCTGCTCACCGTCAGCATGCTGTGGCTCCACGCCATGGTCAGCACAGAGAACCTCGTGTCTGCTGCGTGGCGATACCTAGTTGGTGACGTTGTCGGCGTGCTGGTGGTGACGCCGCTGGTGCTCCTGCTACGCTCCGGAGCGCCATGGCCGCGCCCGCAACTTGTGCATGCTCTGCAACTGCTCGTCCTTGCAGCGGCGATGGTGATTATTTTCGGATCACGCGCGGCAACGACTTATCAGTTATTCTACTTATTGTTTCTACCCATTCTGTGGGTCGCATTGCGCGATGGCGTCGCGGGCGCAACGATCGCACTCAATGCGGCGCAGCTCGGAATTATCATCGGCGCGCAATTCCGCTTCGGCATCACGCCAGGCACTGGTGCACTGCAGATGATGATGATCGTGCTGACGATTACCGGCCTGCTGGCGGGCGTGGTGGTGACCGAACGGGAGGCCGCCGCGCGATGGCTGCGCAACCAGCAGGCTGCGCTAGGACGATCGATGCGCCTGCGCTCTGCAGGCGAAACGGCGGCCGCAATTGCACACCAGATCAATCAGCCGCTGACCGCGATTTCCACTTACGCATCGATCGCGACGGACGCGCTGGAGGCGGGCAAGTCAGAAGCGGCGAAAACGACGATGGCGAAGCTGGTCGCGGAATGCGACCGGGCCGCAAGCGTGCTGCGCAGCATCCGAGATCTCGTGAAGCAGGGCGCGATGACGCGCGAACCGGTGCTGATTCAGCGTCTGTTCAATGATCTGTCGCAACTGCACGCCGAGGACCTCAAGAGCAGCCGAATTCAACTCAAGCTGGATATTCCACAGAATCAGCCGCCATTCGATTGCGATCCGGTGCAGGTAGAGCAGGCACTGGAAAATCTTATTAACAACAGCATCGAGGCAATTGCCGAGACTGGAAATCCCGGCTCAATCGTTCTTTCATCATATATGCAGGGCGAAGATATGATCGTGGAGGTCAACGACGATGGTCCGGGATTTGCCCCAGGACTTGACGCGATCGCCACCACTCCCTTTATGACAACCAAGGCAAATGGTTCCGGATTAGGGCTTGCAATTGCTCGCTCAGTGGCCGAGGCTCATGGCGGAAGTCTTTCCGTCGTGCCGCGCAATAACGGAGCAACCGTGCGGCTCAGGCTCCCCCCGAGAAGGAGGTCCACAGAATGACTCAAGCAATCAGCATTATCGATGACGATCCGGGCGTTCTCGACGCACTGTCGACATTGTTCACGAGCAAGGGCTACGAGGTAGCAACGCACTCCAGCGCGAAAAGCTTCCTCAGCTCGCGCTATCTGTCGGGATGCGTGATCTCCGACGTGCGCATGCCGGAAATGACCGGCCTGGACCTTCTGCGCGAAATGAAGGAGCAGATGGACCCGCGACCGATCGTCATTCTGACCGGACATGGCGACATCGAAATGGCCGTGCAAGCGGTGCGTATGGGCGCGTACGAGTTCGTTGAGAAGCCGTTCAAGAACGATAAACTGCTCAAGACCATCGAGCAGGCGGAAGTCGTGCTGGAGGAGTTGACCGAGCTCAGGGAGCGCTTCGAGAGCCTGACACAGCGTCAGAAGGAGACGATGCGCTACCTCATCGAGGGGCTTGCGACCAAGGACATCGCTCTGAAACTAGGCTTGAGCCCGCGTACGGTGGAAATCCATCGCGCATTCGTGATGAGCAAAATGAATGCGAAGTCGGTGGCTGATCTGCTGCGGACCTGCATGCGGTTGGGCTGGAAGTAACCGCCGACCGCTGCGCCCCGGCAAAAACAAGCCGGGTGAAATCCCCCCGGTCAATTGACGTAGCCCCCGGTCAATTGACGTAGTTGCAAGCGCTGGACCAACGCGCGCAGGCAGCAATCGGATCGATATTCGTTTCATGAAAGCGGGGCGGTGGCGTCCCCGCTTTTGTTTTATGCGCCCCAGCGCTTTACAGCCGGCGAACGGAGAGCCTCATTTCAGTGAGGCTCGGCTTGCCGGATAGGGGCCGCATCATGCTCGCCCGGTCGGCAGAGGCACCCGGTCGATATGCGCAATCTCGATCCGCGCAAGCTGCTCGATCAGCCTTGCCTTGACCTCCCGGCTACCGGGATCGTCCCACAGGTTGACGAATTCGCCGGGATCATTGGCGAGGTCGTACAGCTCGCCCCATTCCACGCCGTCGAACATCGATAGCCGCCAGCGCCGGTCAACGATCGAGTGCACGCGGGGGACGCCGCCCAAAGCCGGATTGGTGCGCTGGTGGTCATACTGCACGAAGGCGGCCTCACGGCCCTGGGATTCCTCTCCTGCGAGGACAGGAAGCAGGCTGCGACCCTGCATGCCGGCAAAGGGTGCGACACGCGCGCGATCGAGGATGGTCGCGGCGATGTCGATGGTCGAGCCGATTGCACCGCTGCGCTGGCCCAGCGTGGCGGCGTACCGGCCAGCCCCGTCTCGCGCATCGGGATCGGACCACACGAATGGCACGCGCAGAATCTGCTGGTATTGCTCCGAGCCCTTGAGCAGCAGACGGTGATCGCCAAGATGCTCGCCGTGGTCGCTGGTAAACGCCAGCGCCGTGCCGTTGAGCAGGCCGCCAGCCTCCACCGCGCCGATCACGCTGCCTACCGCCTCGTCGACCATGGTGATCATGCCGGCCGTCAGAGCCGCGGCCTCCTGGGCCTCGCGCGGGCTCACACTGAACGAGAACTGCGAATTGAGATTTGCCACTCCCTCCTCGCGCTCGCTCAAAACCGCGGCGACGTGCGGCGGCGGGGTCCAATCGTTCCGGCCATAGGCCTCCGGCACCGGAAACTGATCCGGCCGGTACATGTCCCAATACTTGCCGGGCGGGTTGAAGGGATGATGCGGGTCTGGGAACGACACCATGAGGAAAAACGGCGGGGCGTCCGGCCCCTTGGCTGCATGCGCCGCCACAAACGCCCGGGCGCGCTCCGCAATGTAGCTGGTCTGATAGAGGTCGGCCGGCAACCTTGTCCTTACGGCCTGAGGACAGACGTAGTCGTGCTCCAGCTGGTTGGCGGGGCCGAGCATTTCAAGCGCTTTCGGCTCCCGCTCAAGCAGCCAGCGCCGATAATCGCCGCCGACGTCGTCGCCGTGCCCGGTTACCAGCTCGACGTGGCCGAAGCCGTAGTAGGGAAGCTGCAGTCGAGCATCCGCGCGTTGCCAGAATGCCGGGCTTTCCTGCTCGTAGGCGGCCGAGGCAAGGCCGTGGCGAACGGCCTGGCGCATGTCGCCGGAGGCCGCGTGATAGCCCTCCGCCGGTGGCGGCGGCTGCATCAAGGCCGGCTGGCCAGTGAATGTCTGCAGGTGGCTCTTGCCGATCAGGGCCGTCTGGTAGCCGGCATCGCGGAGCAACTCGACGAATGTCACGGCGCTCGTCGACAGCGGGGTGCCATTGGCCTTCACGCCGTGCACGGAGGGCATCCGCCCTGTCATCAGGCTCGACCTATTGGGCATGCAGACCGGGCTGGCCACATAGAACCTGTCGAAGGTCACACCTGTTGCGGCCAACCTGTCGATATTGGGCGTGCGGACAACCGGATGCCCGTTACAGCCGAGCCAATCGGCGCGGTGCTGATCAGTTATGAACAGCACGATATTTGGCTGCCTCTGCATGTGGCTTCCTCCCATCTGCGCATCACCTTGATCGAGATCGGGCCCGACCCTACGCTGTAGGACGGGCGCGAGCAACACAGCGCCGGATCACCAGACAGGGAGAACAGACATGGCCGGGCTGAGCCTCAGAATGATATGCGCGCCTTACGACCGGATGCAGGCCCTGCTGACGGGAGACGTGGTACCGGAAGGCATCGATCTGGAAGGGGTCGGCGTCAAGTCGCCGCGCGAGATTTTCGACAGAGTGATGGGCGGTGAGCACTTCGATGTCGCAGAGCTGTCGACGTCGGAGCTGATTGCAAATACCTGCCAGGGCACCAGCCCGTTCCTCGGCATTCCCGTGTTCCCCTCGCGGCTGTTCAGGCACGGCTTCATCGCGGTCAACGCCAAGGCCGGGATCAAGTCGCCGAAGGATCTGGAGGGAAGGCGCATAGGGGTGCAGCTCTACACCATGACCGCAGCGGTCTGGATCCGGGGCATGCTCGAGGACGATCACGGGGTGGACCTGTCGGGCGTCACCTGGGTGCAGGGAGCCGTGCAGCATGCCGGCACGCACGGGAGCCCCAATCCGCCACCGCTGCTGAAGCCGGTCAACATTCAAAAAGCCCCTGGCGACAAATCACTGGACGATATGCTCCGCTCAGGGGAGATCGATGCCTACATGGGGGCACAGTTGCCGCCCTCGCTCAACAAACACCCGGACGTCAAACGGCTGTTTCCGGACTACCGTGCGCGTGAGCGCGACTACTACCAGCGCACCGGCATCCACCCGATCATGCATACGCTGGTGATCCGCAAGGACGCGCTGGGGGCAAATCCCTGGATTGCAAAGTCGCTGTACGCTGCGTGCGTCGAATCCAAGCGCAGAGCCTGGCAAGACCTCAGCTACAATGGCGCCTCCAAGGTGATGCTGCCGTGGCTGCACGACGAGGTGGCTCATGCCGAGGAGGTCTTCGGTGGTGAGCCTTTCAGCTACGGCATGGCACAGAACAGGCAAACGCTGGAGACGCTGGTCGGTTACCTGCACAGGCATCACATGATCGCCCGCAAACCCGCAATAACTGAGCTTTTTGTCGACGTCGGCGCGTGAAGCTGCTTAGAAAAGCAACGGCGCATGACGCCACGACAACAACCAAGGGGAAGACTTCATGAAAACCGGTTATCGCGCCGTGGCGACCGTTCTTGCCACGACCGCTTTGCTTTTCAGCGCGCCGGCCGCAGCCCAAACGTTCAGTGCCAAGCGGGTTACGTTCATCGTCGGGTATGGCGTCGGCGGCGGCTATGACACGGCGACGCGACTGCTCGCCCGTCACATCGGCAAGCACCTGCCCGGTAATCCCGCCGTCGTGGTCCAGAACCAGACAGGCGCGGGCGGCCTCACCGCTGCCAATCTGCTGTACAACGGCGGGCCGAAGGACGGCTCGATGGTGGGCATGTTTGCCTCATCGGTTCCGCTGGAGCCGCTGTTCGGCAACGACAAGGCCAAGTTCGATCCGGCCGGCTGGATCTATATCGGCAACGTCAATCGCGATGTCCTGAGCTGCGTGGTGCACCAGAAAACCGGGATCAAGACCTGGGAAGAGGCGATGAAGAAAGGCGCCAGCTTCGGCGCTACGGGCCCGTCTGCAGGCACTGCTCAGCACGCCTACTACATGAAAAACATGCTGAAGGCGCCGTTCAAGATCATCCTGGGCTTCAAGGGCACGAAGGCGATCAATCTGGCCATGCAGCGCGGCGAGATCGATGGCTCCTGCGGCATGTTCCTGTCGACGGCGCAGGGGCCCTACCGCGCGCAATATGAAAGCGGCGAGCTGATTCCGATCATCCAGTTCGGCAAGTCCAACGAGCCGTTTTTCCGCAACGCGAAAAACGTCTACTCGATCCTGCAAAATGAGGAGGATCGCAAGGTGACAGAGTTCATATTTGAACAGGCTGCTGTAACACGCCCCGTGATGGGACCGCCGGGCATGCCGGCGCCGATCGTGGCCACCCTGCGTGAGGCTTTCGACAAGACGGTCAAGGATCCGGCATACATTGCGGACGCAAAGAAGATGGGCCAGGAGCTGTTCCCGATGTCCGGCAAGGAGACGCAGGCCGCCTACGCCGAGTTCCTGAAGACCCCTAAGCCACTGCTTGAAAAAGCGAAAAAAGCGATTCGCGAATAGCTGCGGCGCCGCTGCAGCAACGATCCGCGCAGATACATGAGGCCCACGGGAGATGTTTCGTGGGCCTTTCGCTTGGACCTTCCCTGCGGAATAGATTTTCCGCCAAACATTTTGCGAGACTCTTCGCCACTACCTTTAGTAAAGCTACGCGCAAAACTACCTCCGTGCGATCGCGTGCGGGGGTGTTCAGCCGCGCGCCAACCTGAAGCGAGAGTTTCGGAGGAGCGCCGGTAGCCACCAACTCCGCAGAGGATCGCGCATGCACGTCATGCTGACGCCCGCCTTCAAGACCGTGCTTGCCGCCGCGGCAGTCTGCCTGCCGCAGGCCGCTGCCCAGGCGCAGGAGTTCAAAGCCCGCACGGTCACAGTGATCGTCGGCTTCTCGCCCGGCGGCGGCTATGACGCCAACGCGCGCTTTTTCGCACGGCACTTCGGCAAGCACCTGCCCGGCACACCGAACGTGGTGGTGCAGAACCAGCCAGGCGCCGGCAGTCTCAACGCGGCAAATCATATCGCCAATGTCGGCGCCAAGGACGGCACGCAGATTGCGCTGTTTTCCTCCTCCGTCGCCGTCGAGCCCCTGCTCGGCAACGCGAAGGCGAAATTCGATCTCGCCAGGCTGCTTTGGGTCGGCAACATCAACCGCGACTATTCGAGTTGCGCTGCATGGCACACGACCGGCGTCAAGACCTGGGCCGACATTGCCAAGCGCCCGACCAGCTTTGGCGCCTCAGGACCTGCCGCAGTCACCTCGCAACATGCGCATTTCATGAAAAATGTGCTCGGCGGCCCGTTCAAGATCATTCTCGGCTTCGGCGGAACCGGCCCGATCAAGCTGGCGATGCAGCGCGGCGAAGTGGAAGCAACTTGCAGCCTGTTCGTCGCGACGGCAAAGGGTCCGATGCGCAACGAGTTTGCCACAGGCCAGATGAAGGCGTTCATCCAGTTCGGAAAGAAGAAGCACCCCTTCTATGGCGACGCCACGCACGTCTACGACCTGCTGAAGACGCCGGAGGACAAGGCGCTCGGCAGCTTCCTGTTCTCGCAAACCGAGATCACCCGGCCGCTCGCGGTCTCGCCCGGCACGCCGCCGCAGATCCTGGCCACACTGCGCGACAGCTTCATGAAAACCATGAAGGATCCTGCCTATCTGGCTGACCTCGCAAAGTCCGGCATGGATTCCGATCCGATGACGGGCGAGGAAACGGCGGCTGCGTTCGCGGAGCTCGCCAAGACACCAAAGGCAATTCTGGAGAGACGCGGCCAAGGCCGTCTCGCCGGGCAACTAGTGCTCCGGTTCTGACCTTTGCTGCCCGGTGCGGCCAGGTGGTGAGCAGATGTCAGGTGCGCTGCACTAGTGCTCCGGTTCTGACATTTGATTCCCGGTTCCGCACCATTGAGAGCAAATGTCAGAACCATAAGGAGCACTAGCAAGATTATGTTTCTAGTGTAGCTTTTGCACCTGACGTTTGGTCTCAAGGCGAGCGCCAAGCGGGTACCAAACGTCAGGTGCGCTACACTAGCGGCTGCAAGCGTGCACTTCATACGCAATGACGAAAGGACAAAAGGACTGAACATGCGAAACAAACTCAACCTCATCGTTGCCGGCGCAGTGGCGGCCATAGCGACAGCAGGCGCCACAACGCCAGGCCTGGCACAGGAATTCAAAGCCCGCACCCTCACCATCGTAGTCGGCTATCCGCCCGCCGGCGGCTACGACACCAACGCCCGCTTCCTCGCCCGCCACTTCGGCAAGCATCTGCCCGGCAATCCCAACATCGTCGTGCAGAACCAGCCCGGTGCCGGCAGCCTCAACGCGGCCAACCTCGTCTACAACACTGGTCCGAAGGACGGATCGCAGCTCGTCATGTTCGCTTCATCGGCAGCGGTCGAGCCCTTGCTGAAGAACCCGAAGGCGAAGTTCGACATCGCGAAGTTCAAGTGGATCGGCAACATCCATCGGGATACTGCCAGCTGCGCTGCCTGGAAGACCACGGGCATCAAGACCTGGGCCGACATCGCCAAGCGGCCCACGAGTTCGGTGCATCCGGGCCGGCGGCAGTGACCGCGCAGCACGCGCTCTTCATGAAGAACGTGCTCGGCGGACCGTTCAAGGTCATCATGGGCTACGGCGGCACAGGACCGATCAAGCTCGCCATGTAGCGCGGCGAGGTCGACGCCTCGTGCGGCATGTATATCTCGACGGCCAAGGGCGCCATGGCAGCCGAGTTCAAGAGTGGCGACCTGAAGACGTTCATCCAGTTCGGCAAGAAGAAGCATCCCTACTTCGGCGATGCGACGCACGTCTACGACCTGCTGAAGACGCCGGAGGACAAGGCCCTCGGAGCATTCGTGTTCGGGCAGACGGAGATCACGCGCCCGATCGCCGCACCTCCAGGCGTGCCGGCGTCCATCGTCGCCACGCTGCGCGACGGCTTCGACAAGACGATGAAGGACAAGGACTACCTGGCAGATCTTGCCAAGAGCGGTCTAGATTCCGACCCGATGACCGGCGAGGAGACGGCCGAAGCGTTTGCGGAGCTGGCCAAGACCCCGCAAGCGGTGCTGGACCGGGCGAAAGCGGCAGCGGCGCCCGGCAACTAAGCCGAGCGCAACACAGGAGTGATGACATGGATGCGGTTCAGAAAGCCATTCGCGATCTCGTAATCGCCAACCGCATCCTCGCTCACAACAACGTGCTGGACGCCTACGGTCACGTCAGCGTCCGGCACCCCAACGATCCCTCACGGCATCTGCTGGCCCGCTCGATGAGCCCGGGCATCGTCACCGCCGATGATATCGTGGAGTTCACGCACGACGGCGTACCGACCAGCGCCGAGAAGCGATCGCTCTATCTGGAGCGCTTCATACACGGTGCGGTCTACGAGGTCCGGCCCGAGATCAACGCCGTGCTGCATGCCCATTCCGACGATGTGCTGCCGTTCACGGTCTCCAGCGTGCCAATGCGAGCCATCATCCACTCCATCGGAGACATCGGCAGCAACATCCCGGTATGGGACATGGCCGACAAGTTCGGCACGAATACGGATCTTCTGGTGCGCAACATGGACCACGGGCGGGACCTTGCCGCCACGCTGGCGCACAACCGCGTGGCCTTGATGCGGGCACACGGGTTCGTGTCGACAGGACGCACGCTGAACGACCTTGTGCGCATCTCCGTCTATATTCCGCGCAATGCCCGGACCCAGCTGGAAGCGATAAAACTCGGCGGCGACGTCAAGTACCTGCACGAGGGCGAGATCGCGGCCAGGCTGGCGATCGATCCGGAATCGCCGGCAGCCCGGCGCGGCTGGGAGTACTGGGCAATCGAGGCCGGCTGCGCGGATCTGCTGTAGAGGCTGGCCCATAAGCCCGGCTTGCCCGACAGCCCGAGAAGTTCAGGCTGTGCCCGATACGGACCCGTTCAGTGCCGTGCCGTTTCCGACATTGCTGCGATATCCAGCGCCACCGCCTCTGCCACCTTGATGCCGTCGATCGCTGCCGACAGGATGCCGCCAGCATAGCCCGCGCCCTCGCCGGCCGGGATAAAGCCCGCGCGTGTTGAGGCTCAGGAAGCCGTCGCCGCGGCGGATACGGATGGGCGAGGATGTGCGTGTCTCGACGCCGGTCATCACGGCGTCGGCCATGGCAAAACCCTTGATCTGCCGGTCGAAGGCAGGCAGCGCCTCGCGGATGGCGGCGACCGCAAAATCCGGCAGGCACAGCGAGAGATCGGTCATCGTCACGCCCGGCTTATATGACGGCACGACGGCGCCGAGCCCTGTCGACGGGCGGCCGGCCAGGAAATCACCAACCAGTTGCGCAGGCGCGGCATAGGTGCCGCCACCGGCCTCGAATGCGCGCTCCTCCCAATGCCGCTGGAAAGCGATGCCGGCGAGTGGCCCATCCGGATAATCCGTTTCCGGCGTTATGCCGACGACGATGCCGGCATTGGCGTTGCGCTCGGCGCGCGAATACTGGCTCATGCCATTGGTCACTACGCCGCCGGGCTCGGAGGCGGCCGCGACGACCTGGCCGCCGGGACACATGCAAAAGCTGTAGACGGATCGCCCATTGGCGCAGTGGTGCACGAGCTTGTAATCCGCCGCGCCCAGGATCGGATTGCCGGCGAAATCGCCAAAGCGGCAGCGATCGATCAGGGATTGGGGATGCTCGATGCGCACGCCGATGGAGAACGGCTTGGGCTCGATATAGACGCCACGCGAATGCAGCACGCGGAAGGTATCGCGCGCGCTATGGCCCAGCGCGAGGACAACGTGATCGCTGCTTATCGCCTCGCCGCTTTCCAGCACCACGCCGCGGAGTTGTCGCGTGCCATCCGGGCCAACCTCGATATCGAAATCCGTGACCTTGGCGCCAAAGCGGTACTCTCCCCCCAACGCCTCGATCTTCGCCCGCAATCCCTCCACGACGGTGACCAGGCGGAATGTGCCGACATGCGGCTTGGCGACAAACAGGATCTCGGCGGGCGCGCCGGCTGCCACGAATTCGCTCAGCACCTTGCGCCCCAGATGCCGCGGGTCCTTCACGCCGCTATAAAGCTTGCCATCCGAGAACGTACCTGCGCCGCCCTCGCCGAACTGCACATTCGATTGCGGATCGAGCACGGAGCGGCGCCACAAGCCCCAGGTGTCCCTGGTCCGCTCACGCACGACCTTGCCCCGTTCCAACACGATCGGGCGGCACCCCATTTCGGCGAGCACCAGAGCGGCCAGCAGCCCGCACGGTCCCGCGCCGATGACCAGCGGACGGGGGAACGGGCCAGCAGGCGCGCGGGCCGCAAAGCGATAGGCCGTATCGGGTGTGGAGGAGATGTGGCGGTCACCCTTGAAGCGGGCCAGCACCTCGCCTTCGCGCCGCACCTCGACGTCGACGGTATAAACGAGCTCGATCGCAGAGCGCTTGCGTGCGTCCCAGCCACGGCGAAAAACGCTGAAGCCGACCAGATCGTCCTGGGCAAGCTTCAAGCGCTTGCGCACCGCGCCCGGGAGCGCGATGTCGTCATGGTCGAGCGGCAATCTCAGCTCGCTGATGCGCAGCATTTTGCGGTTGGCCTCAGACGACGCCGTCTTGGCGCAGGCGGGCGATCTCATCGGCGGGCAGGCCCAGCACGTTCGCAAGAACGTCGTCGGTATCCTCGCCCAGTAGCGGCGGCGCCTTGACGGCGGTGGTGTCATGGCCTTCCAGACGCACCGGATTGGCCACCGATGGCAGCGGGGCGGACTTGCCCACCGACAGGACGCGGTGCGTGTCTCTCGCCTTCACCTGGGGATCGGCAAAAACCTGCTCCAGATTGTTGATCGGACCACACGGAACCGCTCGCGATTCCAGCAAATCAATCCAGTAGGCGGAGGTTTTCGTCGTCAGCGTTGCGGTCAGCAAACGGATCAGCTCTGCCCGGTTAGCGATGCGCATCGGATTGGTGGCAAACCGCTCGTCCTTCGCCATCTCATCAAGTCCCGCCGCGGCACAAAAGCGCTGAAACTGGCCGTCATTGCCGATCGCCAGGATAATGTGCCCATCCGCTGTCGCGAGCGCCTGGTAGGGCACAATGCTGGGATGGGCATTGCCGCGGCGCGGCGGCACTTCGCCGGTAACAAGATAGTCCGACGCTTGATTTATCAGCGCGGCGACCGTGGAATCGAGCAGGGCGACCTCGATGCGCGCGCCTTCGCCGGTCCGCTCCCGCCGCACCAGCGCGGCAAGGATGCCGGACAGCGCATTGAGGCCCGACATCTGATCGGAGATCGCCACGCCGACTTTCATCGGCTCGCCGCCCGGCTCTTCGTTCGGGCGGCCCGTAATGCTCATCAAGCCGCCCATACCCTGCACGACAAAATCATATCCCGCACGATGCGCGTAGGGGCCGGTCTGGCCGAAGCCAGTGATAGAGCAATAGACAATGCCGGGATTGAAGGCCTTCACAGAGTCGTAGTCGAGGCCGTACTTCTTCAGGCCGCCAACCTTGAAATTCTCGATCAGTACGTCGGACTTGGCTGCCAATTCACGCACCAGGGCCTGGCCGCGCTCGCTGGCGATATCGATCGTCACCGACTTCTTGCCGCGATTCACGCACAGGAAGTAGCCAGCAATGCCGGCGGTGCCGTCCTCGCCGCGCGGCACTGCAAATGGGGGGCCCCAGTGGCGCGTATCGTCGCCGTCCCTGGGGCGCTCGACCTTGATGACCTCCGCTCCCATGTCAGCCAGATGCTGAGCGGCAAGCGGGCCGGCAAGAACGCGGGAAAGATCGAGGACGCGGATGTGGGATAACGGCAAGGACATCTACGGTTTCCAACTCTGGCTGGCGGGGCAAATGGTGGACGCCAGACCCTGCCCTCTGGCAGGCCCGGAGACAAGTGCGGACCAACAGCCGCACCCCACAGCCGCACACAATTGCGAGAGCCGGGCGCTCAGGACTTGTATCGTCTATCCAGGGTTCAATAATGTGTTCAACCATCATCAAAGCCGAGGACATCAAATGCTTTCCAGATCTTTGTTTGCAGCCTTCGCCCTCGGTGCCGTTCTGACCTCTGCTACCGCCTGGATCGAGCCCGCCGCGGCGCAATCCTCTGGGCTTGCGGGCTCGTGGAGCGGCGGCGGCAGGGTCGTGTTCGAAGGCGGGCAGTCGGAGCGGGCGAGTTGCAGGGCAAGTTTCCTGCGCCAATCCTCCAACCGGTATTTCATGAGCGCCACCTGCGCCACGGCCTCAGCCCGTGTTTCGCAAACCGCGACCGTCGGCCGGATCTCGGGAAGCCGGTATTATGGCCGGTTCTTCAACGAGGAATTCGGCATCAGCGGAACGCTGCGGATCTCGGTCAGCGGCAACCGCCTCAACGCGACACTCAAGGGCGACACCGGATCTGCCGTCTTGTCGCTGCGGCGGCGCTGAGGTCCGGCGGCACCTGCCCGGTTGAGTGCCGAGCGAGCGGCGGTGCATGGGTTCATCGCGCTGGCGTTGGCTATTGCGGCAGTGCTCGCGTAATGTCCTGCGGCCAAAGCGACCCGCAAAAAAGGACGACGGCACGGCATGACAGACCGCGACAAGACGAAACTCGTGCACCTCTCGCGAAATGCGGCCCCGCCAGGGCAGACGCGAGCGGTCAACCCAGCAGTGGTGCGCGCCTCCACGGTGCTCTACGACAGCTCCGGCCATCGCGAGGAGATGACCCGCAGGCGGCTAGCGGGCGAGCGCAACTTCGTCTATGGCGCGCGCGGTACGCCCACCACATTCGCGCTCGAGGATGCGATCACCGAAATCGAGGGAGGCGCACGGACGCAGCTCTTCCCGACCGGGCTGGCGGCAATCGCGCACGTGTTCCTGTCGGTGCTGAAGCCGGGCGACCACATCCTGATGGCCGACACCATCTACGGGCCGGCGCGCAACCTCGCTGACGAGTATTTCAAGGCACGGGGGGTGGCGATCGAATACTATCCCGGCGGGGCGGCCGGACCGGGCGAAATCAAGCGGCGGCTCAGGCCGGAGACGCGTCTCGTCTACCTCGACAACCCCGGCTCGATCGTGTTCGACGTGCAGGACCTGCCGGCGATCGCGGCGGCGGTGGAGGGCAGCGGCGCGCTGGTCGCTGTCGACAACACATGGGGCGCAGGCGGGCTCTACCGGCCGTTGCAGCTCGGCGCCGATATCTCAGTCATTGCGCTGACGAAGTACATCGCCGGCCATTCCGACATCACGATGGGATCCGTCACGGGCAGCGCGCGCATTGCCGATCAGCTGTGGCGCGATTCCTATCTGATGGGCCAGACCGTGAGCCCGGACGATGCCTATACGGTGCTGCGCGGCCTGCGAACGGTGTCGGCCCGGCTGGCGCTGGCGCGCCAGCATGCGGAGCAGGTGATCGGCTGGCTGCAGCGGCACCCGGCTGTCGCGCGCGTTCTCGACCCGGCGCTGCCGACAGATCCGGGGCACGAGCTTTGGCGACGGGATTTCGTTGGCGCCAACAGCCTGTTCTCGATCGTGCTGAAGCCGGGTTACGGCAATGCCCATGCCTGCCGCTGCCTCGATGCGCTGAGGCTGTTCGGGATCGGCGCCTCATGGGGCGGCTACGAGAGCCTCGCCCTGACCTATCCAAGCGTGTCGGGCTGGAGCGGCGGCACCATCATCCGGCTGCATGTCGGGCTGGAGGACCCGGCCGACCTGATCGCGGACCTGGAGCAGGGACTGGCGGCGATGGGCGCGCCGGAGGGGTGAGGCGCGGGTTCGGGCTCGGGCCTCGAAATCAAAGACGGGCACGCGTTGAGAGCCGGGCGCGCCTCGGGCTACTCCGCGGCCATCATGGACTTTTCCGGCCCGTCGCTGAGCATGCCGAGCGCGTGCAGGTAGGTGGCCAGGATCGCCTCCTCCTCGTCACGGTCGGTCTTCGACTTCTTGCGCATCGAGATGATCTTGCGCAGCGCCTTCACGTCGAAGCCGAGCGCCTTGGCCTCCGCGAACTTGTCGCGGATATCGCTGGCCAACGCCTTCTTCTCCTCCTCGAGCCGCTCGATCTGCTCGACGAACTGGCGCAACTGATTCTGCGCCGAGACCTGTAGGGTTGTCATGGATGTGCTACCCCCCGCCACTGACAAAGCAGGCCACGCGAGGTTGAACACCCCTCTACACCACGCGGGACCTGCTGGACAAAATTTGCCTGCCGCACTGCGCGTCAGGCGATGTGATGCAACGCAGTGACGCTAGTCGCGAGTGGTGGCGGCAGCAAGGCATTGTCGTGGCCGCAGCGGGAGTTATCCCCGCTGTGCATCGGCCCGTGCCGACTGCCTGTGGAAAAGGAGCGCTCGCCTGTTGCCTGGAACAAATTGAGAACATATACTGCATCAACGAAGGGGCGGCCTGACCGGAGCATGCATGGCGTTTACATTCCTCCATACTGGCGATTGGCATATCGGCAAGCCGTTCGGGCGGTTCGGCGAGGATGAGGCCGGTGTGCTGCGACGTGCGCGCCTGCAGGCGATCGACCGGCTGGCGCTGGCAGCGCGCGCCGCGGGTGCGACCACCGCGCTGGTGGCCGGGGACCTGTATGACCGCCCCGATCTGGCCGACCGCGACATGCACGAGCCAATGGCTCGAATGCGCAACTATGCCGAGATCGCCTGGCATATCATTCCGGGCAACCATGATCCGGCGACGGAGGGCGGGATCTGGGAGCGCGTGACGCGCGAGGGCCTGCCTGGCAACGTCAAAGTCCACATAGCCCCGAAACCATTGGAGATGGCCGCCGGCGTCTGGCTGCTGCCGGCACCGCTGGCCACGAAAGCCACCAGCCGTGATCCCACCGCCTACATGTGCGAGGCGGCAACGCCGCCCGGCGCCATCCGGATCGGCCTTGCGCACGGCTCCGTGCAGGGTTTCGGCTCGGACGGCGAAGCCAGCGTGACGATCGCGCCGGACAGGGACAGAACCGCCGGTCTGAGCTACCTGGCGCTCGGTGACTGGCACGGCCTCAACCGGATCGGGGCGCGCGTCTGGTATGCGGGAACGCCTGAGCCCGAGGGATATCTCGACAACGCGCCGGGCCATGCTCTGATCGTAAGGGTCGAAGCTGCGGAGGGGCCAATCGCGGTCGAAGCCGTCGATATCGGCCAATTCCGCTGGCTGAGCAGAAACATCGAGGCGGCGCGCAGCACGGATCTGGTCGCAGTCGAGCGCGAGATCGCGGAACTCGGACCGGCAGCGCACCAGGTGTTGCTGGAAATCCGAGCCAGCGGTCGCCTGACACTGACCGAGGACCGAGCCCTGGACGGCCGGCTCAATGCGCTCGCGCCGCAGGTCTTTCATCTGTCGCGGCGGCTGGAATCATTGCAACTGGTGGCGAAAGTCGAAGATCTGGACAGGCTTGGCGACGGCGGATTGCGCGACCTGGCACAGAGCCTGTCGGAGCTGGCGGCCAACGAGCTCGACCCCCAGTCCGCCGTTGCCGAACGCGCACTGCGGCGGCTGTTCGACCTCGCGGAGCAGGCGACATGAGGTGTGGTCTGACGATCAAGGCGATTCGCGTTGCCGAGCTTGGCCCGTTCACAGATGGGGTTGCACTGGACGGTCTGTCCGGCGGGCTCGACGTCATGACCGGCCGCAACGAGGCTGGAAAATCGACCTTGTTTCGGGCCCTTTCGACGCTGATCGGTGTCGAGCACACCAGCTCCGCCAGGCGCGTGCTCGCTCTGCGCAGCGATCGCGGCGGTGCACCCCTGATCGAGGCCGACCTCGAGATCGACGGCCGGCCGTGGCGCATGCGCAAAAGGTACCTCGCGCAGAAGTCCGCCGAGGTCACCGACCTGGCCGGCGGCAATCTCTGGCGGGGCGCCGACGCAGAGGACATGATCGGCAAGCTGCTTTCCGGTTCCGGCAGGGACGCGATGCGCGCCATCATATGGGTCGAGCAGACGAAGAGCTTCGCATTGCCGAGCGATGGCAAAGGCGATCTCTCAACGGCTGTTTCGGCGCTGATCGAGCAAGAAGCCACCGAAGCCGCCGGGCATGCCCAATTGCGGCACGTGCGGGATCGCGTCGGGGCCGCACTGGCGGTGTACGTCACGACCCA
Source organism: uncultured Alphaproteobacteria bacterium (assembly GCA_963825625.1). Lineage (GTDB taxonomy): Bacteria > Pseudomonadota > Alphaproteobacteria > Rhizobiales > Hyphomicrobiaceae > CAMDPA01. The sequence goes on from CAWGUF010000023.1 coordinate 160,589, forward strand.
GACGCGGCGCCCAAAGAAAGGCGGGCCGCTCGAAACAGCGCAGAGGACCAAGGCAGAGCTGGCCGCACGGCTGGAGGCAGCCGAGGACAAGCTGATGCGAGCCGCCGACCGCGCGCAACGGCTGTCTCTGCTGAGGGAGGAGGCCGGGCAGGGGGCCCTTTCGGAGCCTGCGATAGCTGCGACGCGCGAACGCCTCAAGGCGGCGGGCAAGGCTGTCAAAGATGGCGAGCAGGCACGGGAACGCCTCAAGGCCGCGGAAGAGCGGCTCGAAAAGCATCGCCTGCTACTCGATGCTGCCAAGCGGGAGCTGACGCAGTTCGAGCTCTGGCAGGCAGAGAACAGCCAACTGGATCGTGAAGGCGCGGAGCTTGTTGCCGCCGCTTCGCGGGCGGCCGAAGCCTTGGACCGCGCCAGCGGCCGCGATCAAGCCTTGCAGAGCGAACGCGAGATCGTCTCCAACCAACTGAACGAGAACAGGCGGCGGCTGGCATCGCTGCAGCGGGCGCAGGCGCGCACTGCGGCACTTGGCCGGTTGCGGCAGGTTGAGCATACGCTCGCGCTCGCGCGGTCAGCTTCGGAGCTGCGTGCCGACCTCGTTCGCCGGCTCGCAGCAAACCCGGTGAGTGAAAGCGAGGTTCAAACAGCGCGCCGCCTGGACGCGAAACTGGGTATCCTGCAAGCGCGTCTGGAGGCAACGGCGACGCGCATTGCGATCACCTACACTGCCGGCTGCACGGCACGCGTGCGCCTGGCCGGAGCCGCGCTGGAAGATGGTCACGCCGTGTCGCTCACAGAGCCGGCAGCGCTGGAGATCGAGGGGCTGGGCACCCTGACAATCGAGCCATCGGCAGTCGGCAACGAAGCGATTAGCGAACGCGACACCGTTCGCAGCATGCTCAGCGATACGCTCAAGGGCATGAAGATCGAGGACCTGGCCAGTGCGGAAGCGGCGCTCGATGCCCGCAGAGCGCTCGAGCAGGACGTGGCCGCGCTGGACGCCCGGCTCGCAGCGACGGCACCGGATGGCGTTGATGCGCTCGAGCGGGAGTGTGAGGCGGCGCAGGGCGAGGCAGCGCGACTGGAGGCGGGCGAAGCGGCTGGATCGTCCGACCTCGCGGCGTCCTCGGCTGGCTTAGTCGACACTGACGGGACGCAGTTGGAAGCCGAAGGACGTGCGCTGTCTGCGCGTCTCGGCGAGATCGACGCTCAGCTTGCGACTATCCAGAAAGAGCTGGGCGAGGTTGCTGCAAAGGCGGCCGGCATCGAAGCCCGGCAGGACTCGCAGCAGAAGCGAAAGTTGGAGCTGGCGACGCATTTGCCGCCAGAACCAGAGCAAGCCGCCCGGCGCAAGGCGCTGGCGGAAGCGGCTGATCACGCGGCCGCGGCTTTCGACGAGGTCCTGCGCGAACGCCAGGGCTGGGCCAGTGTCGCCCCCGATGCATCGGCATTCGCCGCGCTGGTGGACGTTGCGGAAGCCGTGGACAAGGAGGTGCGCGCACTCGCAGGACGGCGCGATGAGCTGAGGCTTGAGATTGCTGAGCTGGAAGGCATGCTGCGACAGGACGGAGCAGACGGCGCGGGAGCTACCGTCGCCCTGCTCAAGGAACAATTGGCGGTGGCGGCGGCTCGGGTCGCAGACCTGGAGCTGGAAGTGGAGGCGCTGGGTCTGCTCGCGGAACGGCTTGATCGCCAGGGCGGGCGAAATCGCGAGAGCGAGCTGCGTCCGTTACTCGAGCGCCTGGAGCCGTTGCTGACATCCATTTTTCCCGGTGCGCGTCTGCGTCTGGAGGGACCGCTGCTGGCAACCCATCTGGAGCGACAGGGCCTGCGAGAAGACGTGACGCGGCTCAGCGACGGCACGCGGGAGCAGGTCGCCGTGCTGGTGCGCCTCGCCTACGCCCACCTGATGGCCGATCGTGGCATGGCGCTGCCCCTGGTGCTGGACGATGCCCTTGTGTTCTCAGACGATGACAGGCTCGCGGCGATGTTCGGCCTGCTGAACGAGGCGGCGCGGCGGCATCAGGTGCTGGTGCTGTCCTGTCATGAGCGCGCCATCGACGGCCTGGCCCGGGCAGGCGGCGCCAACCGTTTGTCGCTGACGCCGTGGAACGAGGCGCAGCCAACGGCTTCGCCTCTCGACGACCATCCGCGCCGCCGCCTAGGCGGCGCGTGAAGCCTTGGTTTCAGTTGCGGATTTCCCGGGCGCGCAGGATTGGGCGCGCAGGATTGAGCCGCGCGCCGGTCAGGCCATCAGCCTGCCGGGTCGGACGTCCCGTTGGCGCTCCGTGAGGCGATGTCGGGAATCTCCGGCCGCTGCACGCCGGCGGTGGGGTCCTCGGAACGTCGCGATTTGCCTTCGAAATAAGCCCCCTGCTCAATCGACAAGGCCTGATGGAAGATATCGCCCTCGACGTGGCTGGAGGACTGCAGCATCACGCGCTTGCCCTTGACCGAGCCCATCACGTGGCCGCGCACGACGACCTCGTCACCGACGATGGTACCGGTAATCTTGGCCTTCTCGCCAACAACGATATTGGTGCCGTGAATATCGCCCTGGATCTCTCCCTCGATCTGGACCTCCCCGCGCGAAACGAGATTTCCCATGATCGTCAGGTCCGTGCCGATGACCGACGGAGCAGCTCGCTCGCCGGGACGGCTACCGATCTGGTAAGGTGCGGATTGCGCCGATGGGGCGGCCGAAGCGGGAGTTGCGCCGGCGCCAGGTACTACCGGCGGCGGTGCTGCCGGAGGAACCGTGGGGTTATCGTTCTTCCTGATGTTGAGCATGGGTACTCACCTCCCGCGCGCGGATGCTGTGTCCGACGAGCCACCGACTACAAACCCTGCATTGACAGCCGGATACCCCTGGATGCCCCCCGGGGACCAGCATTGGAATTATTAGCACGCCGGTTATGCGCGGTCACGACTCAACTGTCACGTGCTACCTAGCTACGGCGCGCAAATATTCTCACTTGTGCTGCTATTTGAGCCACGGGCCCGCCCCGCACTGCGGGCACCGCAGCGGCGGCCGTCAAGGTGGTGCGCCAAATGCCGTCAATGGCTTGTAGAAACCGGGGGTGAGACCAGCCTCGGCACGCGCGCGCTCATTGAAGGGGGGCTTCACAGGGCCGCGGAAATTTGCCCGTACCAAAGCCTGGAATGTCGGCTCCGGCGCCAAACGCAAGCGGGTGCAAAGGAAACGGAACCATTTGATGCCGAAGGCAACGTGGCGCTTCTCGTCCTGGTAGATGACCTCGAGCACGGCCGCGGAGGCACAGTCCCCAGCCTCTGTGAGGCTGTCGATCATGGCCGGACCGACATCGAGGCCGCGCGCCTCCAGCACCAACGGCACGACCGCAAGCCTTGCCATCAAATCGTGGCCCGTGCTTTGCGCCGCCTGCCACAAGCCATCATGGGCGGGCAGGTCGCCGTAGCTGCCACCGAGCTCAGCCAGGCGCGTGCTCACCAGCGCGAAGTGGTAGGCCTCCTCGCTGCCGACCTCGACCCAATCGTCGAAAAACGCGATCGGCATCTGCTCGCGCGCAAATCGACCTATCAGGTCCCAGGTCATGTCGACGGCATTGAGCTCGATGTGGGCCAGCGCATGCAGCAATGCAAACCGGCCTCTGTCGCCACGCACCGAGCGCCTGGGCATCATGCGCGGCTCGAGCAGGAGCGGGTGCTCTGGACGGGCCGGCCGGTCCGGCATGCGCAGCGGGCTGCTGCGGGCTGCCAGCGAGAGGCGGCGGCCACGCCAGGCGATAGCGGTCGCATGGGCCAACGCAACCTTGCCGGCCGGATCCGGCTCCAGAAGGATCGCGCGCGCAGCGGATGCCAGATCCTCCGCTATCGGCACAGATGTAGCGTCTGACTGCAGCATCACAACCTGCCGCAACCGGGCGTGTCGTCGCGCGGATAGAAGTAGAGCACCTGTTGGCGGTCTGCGAAGGATGCCAGCGGCAGGCTGGAACCGTCGTCGAACTGCCGTGTTGCGGCGGGTGCAGCGCTGCCGGCAGCAACTGCTTCACTGGACGCCATCGCGGATGCCTTTGTTTTGACGTTTTTGACCATGCACAAACAACGTCCTTAGGCTACGACGGCATTGGCGACAATGCGCGAGTCGTAGAGAATGCAGGAACTGCCGCAGGGGAGCAGCAGGGTGCGGCGGGGCAGTCGAAGCTCTGCCATTCGACGTCGGAGTGTGGGGACCATTCTACATGGCACCTGCAGCATCCGTCGGTTTGAGCGAATCCGGAGCCGACACCGTTGGCCAGAACCGCGTGGACAAAAAGAGGCCGGGCGCGAAAGAGGCAGCCGCGTTCCAGTTTCGATGCCACGCGAAAGCCTGTGCAAGGTGCGACTTGGCGTGAGAAAGAGTCACGGCCGAGGCCGGCTTGGCTCAGATGGCCGCTGTGGGTTCTTACACGGCTGGCGGCTCCCGTGCTGCTGCTTGCGGCGATCGCGTGCGGCGTCATCTATGTGCGTCTGCTCAACGGCCCAATTTCCCTGAAATCGCTGGCGGAGCCGATAGCGAAGGCGATCGAGGCCGACCTCGGTGGATTTGGCGTCGCGGTCGGTGATGCCGCGGTTGTCCTGACCGACGCCCACACTCTCGAATTCCGCCTTCGCGATGTGCAGCTCAGCGATCACGACAAGGCTCCGGTGGCACTGGCGCCGCTGGCTGCGGTGACGCTGAGTACGAATGCACTGTGGGTCGGCAAGATCGCGCCGGAGCGCGTGGTGCTGATCGAGCCCCGGCTGCTGCTCTTCTACTCGCGCGAGAATGGGCTTTCGCTGTCTTTTGCCCGGCCACAGACGTCGGCCGACGCCAGGGCCGTACAATCGCCCGCGACGACAGCGACACCCGCAGTGGCCGCGGCCGGCGCCGCCTACGATGCAGCGAGCGACGGCAGGGCGATCGACATGGGCAAGGCGATTGCCAGGCTCGCAACCCAAGCCCACGACGACGCAACCGCAGCCTCGTTCCTCAAACAAGTGGGCCTGCGCAACGCGACCTTGATTTTCGATACCGCGGGCCAGCAGGCGATTTGGCGTATCCCGGATGGCGATTTCGGCTTCAATCATCGCCGCCAGGGCAATGTCGTCGGCGGCAACATGCTGCTCGCCACTGCGGCCGGACGTTCGCAACTCACGTTCTCTGTGCGCGAGAACCAGCACGCCGGCGCCATCGGGCTCGACGTCCGCTTCAAAAATCTCGTACCGCGCTCGATTGCCGACACGCTGCCCCTGTTTGCCCCGCTGGCCCTTCTCGATCTGCCAGTGGATGGTGCGGCTGACCTGGCGCTGTCGCCCGCCGGGGAACTGCTGACAGCCCAATTCGCGTTCGAGGGCCGGCGGGGCGCAATCCGGGCCGAGTGGCCCGGCGGCGGCAAGCTTGGCATAGAAAGCGGAACACTCAAGCTGCACTACCGAAGCGACGCCTCTCGCATCGTTCTGGCGCCGTCACGCATTGCCAGCAGCCGAAGCTGGCTGACGCTGGGCGGAACGATCGACGTGCCCAAGGCCGCAGGTCAAGACTGGGGCTTTGAGATCTCCGGGCTCGAAGGCTCGATTGCCGACGACAGTCTCGGGTTGGCGGCAAAGCCACTGCAGGTACTGCGTTTGCGCGGCAGGGTGGATGCTGCCGGCACCGCACTCAGACTGGATGAAGCCAAACTGAAGGTCGACGACGGCGAAGTCTCGATGACGGGAACGATACCAGCGCGGGGCACCGGCGAACGACTGGAAGTCAAGGGCACGTTCTCGCCGATGCGGGCAGATGCCCTCATGCGGATATGGCCGCCACTCATTGCATCGGACGCGCGCGACTGGAGTGCCAGGCATGTGGAAGCGGGCAGACTTGCAGCGGGCCGGTTCCTGGTAGAGCAGCGCAAGGGCCGCGGTTCGGACGGGGCTACACGCGTATCGGTGTCGCTGGTCGGAGAGGATGTGCGGATCAAACCGCGCATCGGGCGCGAAACCGTGACTGCGTCGAAAGCGCTGTTCAGGCTCGAGGGCGATCAGATGGAAATCGCGGCGCCGGATGCGGTGCTGCTCACGGGATCAAATCGCCGCTTGCCGCTCAAAGGGGTCAGACTGCTGGCTGACAACGTATCCTCGCCAACGGCGAGGGGTGAGCTGACCTTACGCGCCCAGGGGCCGGTGCAAGCGGCAATCGATCTGCTGCCCGCACGCTCGCGCAGCGGTCGGCCAATCAAACTGCCCGGTCAGGAAATCGACGGCAAACTCGATACGACGCTCAATATCTCCGTTCCGCTTGGCAAGGCGCTGTCGGCCGACGACGTGAAGATCCGCGGCCGCGGCCGCATCACCGAGGGCAAGGCGCAAAATGTACTGGGATCGCACGATGTGCATGGCGCCAGCATTGCATTCGATCTCAACGACCAGGCGATGGACGCCAATGGCGAACTGCTGATCTCCGGCGTCGCAGCCAAAATCACGTTCGGGCGCATCTTCGCTGCATCCGAAGCAGACCAACCGCCGCTGCTGCTGCGGGCAAATCTGGATGCGGCCGATCGCACGCAGCTGAAGCTCGACGTCAACGATATCGTTCAAGGAGACGTCCCTGTCGAACTCAAGGTTTCGCCCGTCGGAAGCAGCGAGCCGAAAATCGAGGTGCGGGCCGATCTGACAGCCGCAGAGTTGGTGCTGGAGAGCCTCGCGTGGAAGAAGCCCGCCGGACGGAGTGCCATCCTGACGTTCGACATCGAGGACGGCGGCCAAGGGCTGACCGAGTTGCGCAACTTCCGGCTTTCCGGACAGGATATTGCGCTCAATGGTTCGATGTCACTCGACAAGAAGAGCCGCATCGTGTCCTTCACGTTCCCCAACATGTCGCTCAATGTCATTTCGCGGCTGCAGGCGGACGGGCAATTGCGCAACGGAAATGTCTGGGCCGTGAAAGTGAAGGGACAGACCTTCGACGGGCGCGACTTTTTCCGGTCACTGTTCTCGGTCGGGCAGATCAGAGACAAGCCGCTGCCGCCAGGGGCTGGCCGGGCGGGCCTCGAGATCGATGCGGAGATCGACAACGTTCTCGGCTTCCATGACTTGGCGCTCAGAAGCCTGAAGATGCGGATGTCGAAGCGGGCGGGGCGCATCACGGGGTTGAAAGCCAGCGGGGCGGTCGTCGGTGAAGCGGCAATTGCCGGGCAGGACCGCGTCGCCGGAGCAACGCTCGATGTCGACGTGCAAACCGAAAGCGGTCGAGGTCCCCGCCGCTTGATCGCTCGCAGCAACGACGCAGGTCAGGTCTTCCGGCTGGTCGGCTTTTATCCGAGCATGCAGGGCGGCAGCATGCGACTGGACGTCAATCTGGATGGACGCGGCGATGCCGAGAAAACAGGGCTGCTGCAGGTGCGGCAGTTCAACATACTCGGCGATCCAGTGGCCTACGAACCGGCCGCGACCGAAGACGCCCCGCCAGCACGGCGTGGCCAGAAGTTGATGCAGCGCCCGGTGCTTCCATTCAATTCCATGCGAGCGCCGTTTTCCGTCGGCCATGGTCAGTTCGTCATCGAGGATGCCGATCTGCGGGGCCCCGTGCTCGGCGTCGTATTAAAGGGTAAGGCGGATTATCGAGCCAGCTCACTCGATCTCGGCGGTACCTACGTGCCGCTGCAAGGACTGAACTCCGCGATCGGGCAGTTCCCGATTCTCGGCCAGTTGCTGGCTGGTCCGCGCGGAGAAGGCGTGCTGGGCATGACTTTCGCGATCCAAGGGCCGATGGCGCGACCGCAAGTGATCGTGAACCCGGTCTCGTTCGGACTGCCGGGCATCCTGCGCGAGATGATGCAAATGACAAATCCGACACCTCGCGTGACGCCCGACCGGCCGGCAGCCGGACCAAAGGCCAGGCAGGGGCCGGCCGTTCGCTCTTCCAATCCGGCGACAAAAAGAGCGCGCCGACGGGACAACAGTTCAACGGTCGATGACGAAGGCGGATGGTCGTCGCGAACCGAGCCGCAAGTGAGACAATGATGAGGATCGCGTGCCGCACGCAGCCACTGGCGTTGTTCCGCGGTCGTGGTATTGTGCGCCATATGTTCCGTCGCCGCGTCAATCGCCCGCTCGAAGAGGTCGCAAGCATGCACGTTTCCGCTCCCGTCCTAGCGAAAGTATTTGCCCGGACGGCATTGGCCGCGGCCACCCTTGCCATGGCTTCGGCCACGGTCCAAGCACAGCGGTACGGTGACGAGCGCGGCAACTTTCGCCAGCAAAACAGCCGAGCAGGCAGCAGCCAGGCGGATGTGCCCGGTCGTTTCGACTATTATGCCCTCGTGCTGTCGTGGAGCCCGACGCACTGCCTCGGCGTGCCGCGCGGCAAGCGCGATCCGCAATGCGACCCTCGCGGACGACGGTTTGCGTTCGTGCTGCACGGACTGTGGCCGCAGTACGAGCGCGGCTTTCCCAACAGCTGCCGGACTCGGGAGAAGCCGTTCGTCCCGCAGCGGACAATCGACAAGATGCGCGACATCATGCCGAGCCCCGGCCTGACCATTCACGAATACCGCAAGCACGGCACCTGCTCGGGCATGGGGCCCGAAGCCTATTACGACCTCTCGCGCCGCCTGTTCGACAAGGTCAAGGTGCCGCCGCGCTTTCGCGATCCAACGCAGCAGCAGATGCTGCCAACGCGGCAGGTGATAGACGAGTTCCTGACTGCCAACCCCAAGCTCAAGCCGGATATGATGGCCATCGTTTGTGGAAGATCGGGCAACCGACTGCGCGAGGTGCGGATCTGCTTCTCGCGAGAAGGCGAATTCAGGACCTGTGGCAGCAACGAGAACCAGCGCAAGCTGTGCAATTCGCCGCGTGTCTATGTCCCGCCGGTGCGCCAGGGTCGGGCATTGCCTGAGCGTGACCAGGGCGGTCCCCGCCTTCCTGGCCCTCCTCCGCGTGGTGGACGTGAACTCTGAGAGCGAATGTCGGCGCCGCAAGGACGGTTGGGCCAAGGCGGCCCAACGCCTTCCGGTTGTGGCGGTTGCTGGGGATTAACTGGCCTGCCAGCATTGAGCGCCTCTCACTTCGGCGCGACACTCTCGTTGTCGATTCCCGGCGCGCGAGGATTTTCGCTATGAGTGAGGCCACAAGCCGGACCGGTTGGCTGGCGCCCTCCCGAACAGAAAGCATTCGTCGGACCTCACCGGCCATCAGCGCGGCATTGGGTTTCGTGGCAGGCGTTGTCTTCTGGCACTTTGTCGGGTTCTGGGACTTCGTGAGCGATACCCTTCTGGTGCCGGGTCGCGGTACCGCGACGGCCCATCTCACCAGTGGTGACGGCAGGGCTGCCGCCGCCGCCACGCGCCGGGCCACGCCTGGCACCGCAGTCGCTGGCACAACCGCGAGTGCGGGGCAGGGATGTTCGACCTTGCTCATAGACCGGAAGAATGGCGCGACCGCAACCGCCCCTTGCCCCGCCGACTTCATTGTGATCGCGGGACCGCGGCGTGCTGATCGCGGGGATCTTGATAAGAGCGCCAGGAATAAGAGCGCCGAGACAGGCAAGGCAGGCGCAAACGGCCCTCTCCAAGGCTACCCGCCCGGCCGGCAGAACGCACCCCGGCAATAGGCGCACGAAAAGGCCGGATGGCCGCGGCGTCGGCTCAATCTTCAATTTGATACATGGGTTAGGCGCGCATTAACGCCCTTGGTGCATGCTGTTCAAAGAGACAACTATCGGTTTCAAGTGACGACCGGCGTGGGGCTTGGTCCTCTTCCGATATGTCGAGTGGGGACAGTAATGTTCGGGTCTGCGGCCATAGGTTCGATCTGGCGTGTCGTTGCGCGGTTATTCGGTGCCGCGCGGGACCCAATTCAGCCAGCGATAACGGATGCGGCGGGGAGCGCGGCAATTGGCGTGCAGAACCGCACGGCATCTCCGGCTCCGGCCGTTGCCGGCTATGTCTACCGCCTGGAATTGGCGCAAGTCGAGATCAAGCCAGGCAAACGGCCCAACGGCTTCATGTTGCATGCCCGACTTGCCAGCGTCGCCAAGCTCAACGTGCCTGTCGGCAAGCGCCCTTTCTCGGTGCAGCCTGCCGATCGAAATTCACCGCCGATCCCCTCGGCGCGGGTCGGCGCCAAAAGCCGTCGTCATGCCCCCAGCGGAACCAGGGTGCTGAAGGCAAAGGCGCCATCGCGTGCGTCCGCCACGATCATACCGTTCCCGGCGGGCGCTGCTCGTGCTGCAGCCGCGAAGAAGAAGGCGCGACGGGCCGCGTAACGGCGACCATGCCTAGTGTGCCGCGGCTGCGCCTTTTGCAGTCCGCAAGCGGGAAGGTTCTCGCCGCAATAGTGTCCATACCGCCTCTTGTGGTTCCTTTTGCTTCCAAAGCTCGCTTGCCGGCCGTACTGCGTGGACGGGCGAACGCCGGAATCGGGACACTTAGCCAGCTCGCCGCATGCGCTCCGGTTTCCAATGTGCGGGCGTGCGGCAAATGAGACCAAGGCTGCCGTCGGTGGCGACGGTGCCGATCAGCGTCGGATCGAGGCTCCAGCAACCCGCCAGGTGCATGACGTGCGCCTCTGTCACGCAGATGGGGACGATTGGGCCTGTGTCGTGCCGACGGCCGCGGCCATTCCTCATCTCGGTCAGTCGCAGCCCCAGCCCGCGCTCTTCCTTGCTGACGCGCCCCTTGTTCCAGATCATGCCCTCATCACCGACGGCAAAAGCGCGTACGAGCTTGCCGTCCGAGACGCGAGCCCAGGCGTAACAATCGAGCGGCGGATAGCTGAGATAATAGTGGGCTTGCGGGAAAGCCGCAGCGAGATCGAGAAGGACCGGCGTGCATTTGTCCACGAATGCCGGCCCCATGGGTTGGGGCAATGACAGACCGACCACAAAGATCCAGCCATCCAGAGGCGGTGTCATATAGACGTGCTGCTCACTCAAGCGCGCGTCATAGACCGTGCCAATCCCGGAGTTCCAGTTGGCCTTCTCGATGGGATGCAGATGCAGAATTTCGGCGACGCGGGCTACGTCTGTCGTCTTGACGGCCAGCCATGCCATCGAGCAACCGAACGGGGCCGGCCGGTCTGGCGTGCTGTCATAGAGGACCCGCTCCTCCCGTATCCGCGGCGCCAGGACGAAGGCAGCCAACGTAACGGTAACCACGAGGAGCACGCTGATGGTGAAGATCACTGCGCTTTTCCAGGTTTCCCGTTCTCGATTCTCGGCGTGAACACAACGTACAATGGGACCCGTGTAGGGGGCTTGATCTCAGGCTGCAACGGCCGGTCAGACCACTCCTGGGGAAAAGGCCAGGACGGAGCAGAATTGGTGGCAACAGCTCGCTGTGGCTGCGCGCGTCGAGCCAATCCGCGTGTCATCGAAAGGGAGGCTCCTCCCCGGTAACCTGCGAGCGTGGCGAGGCACGAAGCACGTACGGCTGCGCGGGAAGAACAACAGGAGGCCAGGCGAACACCTACGGGTCGGCGGGGACTGACCCGATCGGCATTGCACTGGCCTCCAGACGTGCACGCACCGTAGTTTGGCGGCCGGTGGCGGGCACTGCTGTGAACGGTGAGGGAAGGAGCAGAATTGGGCGTGGCTCCGATGCCGTCGACCGTCCGACGACGCCCTTGCTAGGCCCTGAGCACGACAGAGGGATGAAAATGAGACAAACGGTGCGCGTATTGTCTCAGCCTGTGGATAAGTCGCGCCAAGTCTGCTCGGCAGCGGTGCGCTCGCGTGCTGGTTGCTATTGATATAGCTTGGTCGGCGGAAAGCAATCTTTGGAGACATTACCATGAGCAGCGGTTCCGTTCCGAACACTCTGGGTGGTGGTCGCAGGTCGGCGGGCGCGTCGGACGAGATCGATTTCCGCATCACCGGACAGGAAATGCAGTTCGTCGAGATCGAGCTCGATCCTGGCGAAAGCGCGATCGCCGAAGCGGGCGCGATGATGTTCAAGGATCCATCGATCGTTATGGACAGCGTTTTCGGCGACGGCAGCGGAAGTCAGTCCGGCATTTTCGGCAAGCTCGCATCGGCCGGAAAGCGGCTGCTGACCGGCGAAAGCCTGTTCATGACGGTGTTCACGCACCAGGGTCAGGGCAAGGCCCGCGTCGCGTTCGCCGCTCCTTATCCGGGCACGATCCTCGCGTTCAAGCTTTCCGACCTCGGCGGCATGCTGGTCGCGCAACGCGATGCGTTCCTTTGCGCGGCCAAAGGGGTATCGATCGGCATTCACTTCCAGCGCAAGATCATGACGGGCCTGTTCGGCGGCGAAGGCTTCATCATGCAGCGACTGGAGGGCGACGGCTATGTCTTCGTGCACGTCGGCGGATGCGTCATCGAGCGGCAACTGGCGGACGGCGAGGAGCTGCATATCGATACCGGTTGCGTCGCTGCCATGACGCCTTCGATCGACTTCGACGTGGTGCGCGCCGGCTCCATCAAATCCATGATATTCGGCGGCGAAGGGGTTTTCTTTGCACGCCTGCGCGGCCCCGGCACAGTCTGGATACAAAGCCTGCCGTTTTCGCGCCTTGCTGGCCGGGTGCTGGCCAACGCCACGGGTTTCTCCGGTAAAGGCGAGGGCTCGATCCTCGGCGGCATCCTGACGGGCGACAAGCATTAGGCCGTCAGGCGAACCAAAACAGAAAGAGCCGGGACTGCTGCCCCGGCTCTTCTTCATGCATGGACTGCTCCGGGTCGCGGCGCGCTGTCAGAATGTGACTTTCGCGGTCGCAACGAACCTGTCGTCGCAGCCGAACACCTTACCCGTGCACCAATTGGTGTTCGTGCCGGTATTGGGGATATTGGTATCCCAGTAGCGGAAATCGATGGACAGCTTGTCGAGGCCAAGCGTCAATCCGGCATTCCAGTAGAGGTAGCTGTCCTTGCCGTTCGCCGCGGTGAATGGGCTGCTGGCATCCGTGGCATCGCCGAATGAGGACCCCAGAGTGCCGCCGAGCGTGGGCACAATGCGGCCGATTTTGGGTAGCTCGTAGCTGGCGGTCCCCTCAACGGTCGTAACGGAGCCCTGCTTGCCGGTGTACTCCGGCGACCAGAACACTGTGACGCCCGTCGTCAGGTTGGGAACGAGCGAGACGCTGGCGCCAACCTTTGCTTCCACATAGTCGAGCTCGCCGACCTGGTTCCTGGCCGCCCCGGCGTCGTTTGCTCCGGGATAGACATAGTAGATCACGCCGAAGTCGAACGTGACCGGGCCCCACTTGGGCTTGATGCCGGCGTACACGTCGATCTCGGTGTGCGCTTGGCTACTGCCGTCGGTGTTGGTGCCGAAATTCAGGCCCGATCCCCATACGCCTGCGTAGAACAGACCGTAGGTCATATCGAGGCCGCCCTGGACGGTGGGCTTGCGCGCGTTCTGGGAAATGCCGCGGAAGATATAATCCGACGTGGCGCCAATGTTCCACGACCATTCCAGCTTCCTGCCGGGGTCCGCTGGCGCCGCATCCTTCATGCTGCCCCGCGCCATGCCGTCGGCCATTGCCGGACCGGTCGCGATCACCGCCGTCAGTGCCGCCGTGCAAAGCCCCCTTACCCACGAGTAGATCATCTCAATCCCCTTATCGGACCAAATCCCCATGCCATCCCGCCTGCGTATTCGGCACAAGGTCGAATCCAGCGCGTTCACGATCAAAGGGGGTGAAAGAGCCGGTAAGCACAAGCGAGAATTCATCCGATCCATGTCGCTCGAAAGACCAAGTTACAGTAAAGCAACAAATGGCGATGTTTGACTTTCTGACGTGCATTGTAAGGATAAGTATTAGGCAGATTCCCGGGTCCGATACTGCCTAAAAGCGAGTCAGTCTGCCTGTTTTTTACGCAGCCGTGTCGTCGGCGCTTTTTCATTTACTTCGGCGAGGCTGGACCTCGGTCGAGCAAGCGCCGATCGTAGGTGTCAGTGACGCGCGGCGCGGATGCATCGGCAGCCTCAGCCCACCGCCCGCCATGCTTCATGCCGGCATGCTTAGCTGGTAGGGTCTGCGCTTGCGGGACAGGCATCGCGGATAGAAGTCAACGATAGCGGAACAAGGATGAACCCTCACTCGGTCAAAGCGGCACTGATAACCGGTGCGGCGCACAGGATCGGCGCCACCATCGCGAGGACCCTTGCAACGGACGGCTGGCATGTCGTGCTGCACTATTTCAGCTCTGATGCCGCGGCCGCCCGGTTGCAGCAGGACATCGCAAGGGCTGGCGGGCACGCGTCGATCGTGCAGGGCGACCTCGAGGACGCGGCAACACACGCGAGCCTGATCGACAAGGCTCGGCAACTGGCGCCCGGCCTGGAGCTTCTGGTCAACAATGCGTCGACCTTTCCCCACGACACCGCGCAGACTTCGACCGCGGCTGCCATGACGCGCTGCTTCACCGTGAACACGATCGCGCCGATCTCGCTGGCGCAACGTTTTGCCGCCACACTACCTGACGAGCGGGACGGCCGCATCGTCAACATTCTCGACAACAGGGTGTTTGCGCCCAATCCGGACTTCTTCTCGTACGGTGTGTCCAAGCACGCCCTCTATGGCGCGACGCAAATGCTGGCGCTGGCGCTGGCGCCCCGCGTGCGCGTCAACGGCATCGCGCCCGGCATCACGCTTGTCAGCGGTGACCAATCCGACGAGAATTTCGCCGCCGCGCATGGCCTCAACCCGCTGGGCAGGGGATGCTCGCCGGAGGAGATCGCGCGGGCAGTTCTGTTTATCGCCGCAAGTCCCGCGATGACAGGAAGTGTCATCACGATCGACGGCGGGCAGACGCTGGCCAATCCGGGGCGCGACGTGCAATTCATCGCGGGGGGGCCGGAATGAAGGTTTCCAATTATACGCTGTTCCTCGATCGGCTGGTCGTCGAGGCCGAGATCGGGATTCACGATTTCGAGCGGGGCCAGCCGCAGCGCGTCGCGATCTCGATCAGCGTCGACATCTCGCCGGATCGGCTGCCGGGGACGGACGACATTGCTGCGACGTTCGACTACGACTGGGTTCGACTGCAGGTGCTGGAGCTGGTGCGCGGGAGAAGATTCGAGCTGCAGGAAACGCTAGCCAAAGGCATCGTCGACATACTTGCGAGCAGGCCGGAGATCGTGCGTATCACGGTGGAAACCTCCAAGCCTGACGTGTACGGGGATGTCGACACGGTCGGCTGCCGCCTGCAAGCCCACAGATGAAGGCGCCACCATGCGCGATGGACCAAACCGATGACCTCACCGATTTCCACATCGCCTGCCGCGGCAGGGGGCTCGTTGGCGCGGAACGTGCGCCGGGTGTTCGTGGAGGACTACGAACTGATCGGCAGCGTAGGTGTCTACGAGCACGAGCGGCGCTACGAGCAGCGCATCGTCGTTTCCCTCCACCTGGATGTCGTGGATGGCTACGATGGCAAGTCGGACGACATCACCGGCGTCTGGGATTACGACCTGGCCATCCGTGCGATTCGCGAAACCGTTGAAAGCGGCCACTTCAACCTCTTGGAAACGTTGGCCGAACGCATCGCCGCCAACTGCCTCCAGGAGAGCAGCGTGCTACGGGCGAGAGTGCGGATCGCCAAGCCCGACGTGTTGATTGCCTGTCGTGCCGTCGGCATCGAGATCGAACGGCAGAGGCCATAGCCCCTCCGCTTTGCCACATTTCCTCCCCATCGGGCACAAACTGGCGCCTTGATGCTGGGCCACTTCCAGAAGCAGGGAAGGCGGCGCCCTTAACGGGTTGTTAGGCATGCTGGCGTTAGAGCTTGCTTAACCGAATCTTATCGGCATCCGACCACGCACCGGCGAACTTCGTCGGCACGCGACGGGGACAAACGCAAAAGCTCGGGTACAACGATGACGCGTCCATCACCGGTTACATTACTCGTCGCTTCAGCAATGTTTGCTTTCGCCAGCTCTAGTGCAATTGCCGCCTCGCTTCCAGCCGTCAAGGCAAGCTCCGACAACGCGGTTCCGCAATGCGCGACGCCCGGTCGACTGCTGGCCTTCGTGAAATCGCGCAACGATGAGATCGAGAGCAGGTTTGCTCACGTGCCGGTCGCTTACATGCGCCACGGCGAGCAGCTTGGCGTGCGCTGGGACTATGCGTTTTTCCAGATGCTGCTGGAGACCGGCAACCTGTCCTTCGAGCGTGGCAACGGCAAGCCGGGCCTGGTCAGGTCCAGCCAGAACAACTTCGCTGGTCTCGGCGCCACCGGAAAAGGCGAGCGCGGCGAGTCGTTTCCCGACATCGATGCCGGTGTCAAAGCACACCTGCAGCACCTGCTGATGTATGCCGGTGAGCACGTCGACGATCCGGTCGCCGACCGTACCGCCAAGGTGCAGCAATGGGGCATCCTGAAGTCTTGGCAGAAGCGGTTCCGCCGCCCGATCGCGTTCGGTGACATCGCGGCCAAATGGGCGCCCGGCAGCCGTGGATATGGCCGCGACATCAGCGAGATCGGCGCGAAGTTCTACGACGAATTCTGCTCCAAGAGCGATCCCAAGCCGGAGCTTGTCGCGCAAGCCCGCGGGACCGGCGCCGGTCAGGTGGCAGCCGGTGAAGACAAAACGGTCTCGGGCAAGGAGATCATGCGCCAGGCCGTCGAGCGCGCTCGCGAGAACGGCGAGACCAAAATGAGTGCGTTGGGCGCCGCCACAGTCGCCGGCACGCCGTCGAGGGGCAAACCCAAGACGGATACGTCAGGTATTCGCATCATCAACGCGGCGCCGGCCGCCGAGGCCAGCGGGGCTGCAGCGGACAACAGCGGTTCTGCAAAAGGTAAAGCCGACGCGAGCCCGCCCTCCAACGTCAAGACCGCCGCCGTGGCAGGAGCGGCAAAATCCATGGCCGTCTCTTCCCCGGTCGGCCAGCCTGCCGCCGGAGCAGGGAAATGTCGCGTCTGGACGGCGAGCTACGGTGGGGCGAAGTCGGTCATCATTCGCTCGCAAGCGGCCGGCCTGACCAATTTCACCGTGCTCGATGTCAATGACGGGCAGGAAAGCCGCGAGACCGACGCCTACATCGCGGCCTACGCCAAGGGCGGCAACAAGATTGCCGAATATCCGAGCCAGACTGCCGCACTGAGCAAAGCGTTCCAGCTCTGCCCCGAGGGCTGAAACCGGTCGGCGATGCGCAGACTGACAAATGTGCACGATGAGGTCTGTTGAATGCGGGTCGATGGGTCACAGTGCGAGGTAGAATCCGCGGCCGGAAACTCGATGCAAGCGCCCGCCTTGCGCCGTGATACGGGGTGGCGCAGAGACTCGTTGATCGGCGCGGCCTTGCTGCCTGTCCTCATCATCACGACGTCGGGCGCATTGGCTGCTCCTCAGATCCGCATCAGTGAGAAAAGCCAGGTGCCCGCGTGCATAACACCGGAGCGGCTGATGGCATTCATTGCCACCCGCAACCGTGCGCCCGAGCCTCGTTTTCGCAGGATCGCCTGGGACTACAAGCGACATGGCGAAGCCTGGAAGGTGCGCTGGGACTTTGCGTTCTTTCAGATGGTGGTGGAGACAAACTTTCTGCTGTTCCGGCGCGGTAACGGCGAGCCAGGCGATGTAAGACCGAAACAGAACAACTTCGCCGGACTGGGCACGACAGGCGGCGGTGTGCCGGGGGATGCGTACAAGGATGTTTCGACCGGTGTCCTCGCCCAGATCCAGCATCTGGTGGTTTATTCCGGCGAGCGCGTCGACAACCCGGCCGGGCACAGGACGCGGCTCACGCAGAACGACATCATTTCGAAGAGCGCCCGTATCGCCCGCCGCCGGCCGGTGACGTTCCAGGACCTTTCGGGTCGATGGGCGGTGGACCGCAGCTACGGCAGAACCATCGCCACGATCGCAAAACGCTTCCACGATCTCTACTGCACGGGCCGGAGCGGCGAGCAAATCGCTGCAAGATCGCCGGCAGCAGCAACAAGCCCGGCTGCCAAGGCCGTGGTGCCTCCACCTCCGCAACCAGCGCGGCGGCCGGTGCGCAGGGGGGCGGATGGGCCGATGCACTCAGCAGCCGCCGGGGTGACCCGTGGGGTGACTGGTGGGGTGAAAGCCGATGGCGGCGCGCCGCCGCCGCAACCTGCTACCGCGGCCTGCAGGATACAGATCGCAAGCTATGGCGGTGACAAAGCGATCCTGATCCGGGCGGTGGTCGAGGGCGAAACACAATTGACCGCGCTACAGGTTCTCGATGGCTTCGAGGAGGAGCTCTCGAGAAGCTTCATCAAGGCGCATGCGCCAGGTGGGCAGAGCATCGGTCGGTTCGGTTCCAGCGATGCGGCCTTGAAGCAGGCCTACCAACTATGCCGTCAGCCGGCAGGCAACTGACCTGCCCGACACCGCTGTGACCGTCGTGCCACCCGTCTTGGCAGCTTGCCACAAATGCTCTTCCCCCGCTGCATCCATCGTGCGACATGAGTATCCGCCAACGGCGGTCTTCCGCGCGGCCCCTTCGATCAATGCCCCGGTAGGCCCGCGGCAGCCGTGGCGTGCTCGCAGCATCGTGTCGCCTGCAACGACCTATCCAGCCCGACCGAACCAGAGGCCAGCCGAACCGCATGCCGGATAACAATCTGAAACGTAGCGCGCTCGACTATCATGAGGCCGAGCCGCCGGGGAAAATTGCGATCCACGCCACCAAGCCGGTCGCCAATCAGCGCGACCTGGCACTCGCATATTCTCCAGGCGTGGCGCACGCGTGCATCGCCATCGCAGAGGAGCCGGCATCGGCGTCGCGCTTCACGGCGCGTGGCAACCTGGTCGGTGTGATCTCCAACGGAACCGCCGTTCTTGGCCTGGGCAATATCGGGCCGCTCGCCGCAAAGCCGGTGATGGAAGGCAAGGCGGTGCTGTTCAAGACGTTTGCCGGCATCGACGTGTTCGACATCGAGGTGGCCGAGGAGAACCCGCAAGCCTTCATCGAGGCGGTATCGCGCCTGGAGCCGACGTTCGGCGGCATCAATCTGGAGGACATCAAGGCACCGGAGTGCTTCGAGATCGAGCGCGGCCTGAAGGAGCGCATGAAGATCCCCGTATTCCACGACGACCAGCACGGAACTGCGATCGTGGTGGCGGCGGGCATCCTGAATGGCCTCAAGGTGGTGGGCAAGTCGCTGGACGACGTCAAACTTGTCACCAGCGGTGCAGGCGCGGCCGCGCTCGCCTGCCTCGACCTCCTGGTCGCACTGGGATTGAAGCGGGAGAACGTGTGGGTCTCAGACATCAAGGGCGTCGTCTATCAGGGGCGCACCGAGCTGATGGATCCCTACAAGGCGCCGTACGCGCAGCAGACCAACGCGCGCACGCTGGCCGAAATCATGACCGGCGCAGACGTCTTCCTCGGTCTGTCCGCAGGCGGCGTCGTCAGCCGCGACATGGTGGCGAGCATGGCGGAGCGGCCGCTGGTATTCGCGCTGGCCAATCCGGACCCGGAAATTCTGCCGGAGGACGTCAAAGCCGTCCGGCAGGACGCCGTCATTGCCTCGGGCCGCACCGATTACCCAAACCAGATCAACAACGTGCTGTGCTTCCCGTTCGTATTCCGCGGCGCACTCGACGTGGGTGCCACGACGATCAACGAGGAGATGAAGAAAGCAGCCGTGATCGCGCTGGCTCAAATCGCAGAGAGCGAAGCGTCAGACGTCGTGCTGTCGGCATACGGCGCCGATACGCTCGTGTTCGGGCCGGACTATGTGCTGCCCAAGCCATTCGATCCCCGCCTGATCACGGAGATCGCACCAGCGGTGGCTCGGGCGGCGATGGAGACCGGTGTCGCCACACGGCCGATCGCAGACTTCGACGCCTACCGCGAGAAGCTCATGGGCTTCGTGTACCAGTCCGGATTTCTGATGCGGCCGCTATTCGTGGCGGCAAAGCGCGAGCACGAGAAAGCGCACAAGCGAATTGTCTATGCGGAAGGCGAGCACCCGTACGTGCTGCAGGCGGCGAGCCAGGTGATTCAGGAAGGGATCGCGCGACCGGTTCTGGTTGGCCAGCGCGACAACATCCTGCGCATGGCAACCCATCTTGGGCTGCGGATGCGGCCGGAGGCGGATTTCGATCTGGTCGACCCTGCCACCGATGCCAGATTGCCCGGCCTGACAGAAGAGTATCTCGGACTTGTGGAGCGGCGCGGGGTTTCGCCCAGCCATGCGCGACGCGTGGTCCGCCTGGGCTCGACAGTCATGGCCGGCCTGTTGCTGCGGCGCGGCGATGCGGACGCCATGATCTGCGGCGCGGTCGGCCGCTATCACACGCACCTGCGACATGTCGAACAAGTTGTGGGGCAGACCGCAGGGACTCGCGGCTTCGCCACGCTGTCGGGCCTTATCCTGCCCAAGGGTCCACTATTCCTTACCGATACCTACGTCAGCTACAATCCGACGGCAGAGCATCTGGCAGAGATTACGCTGCTGTCCGCAGACAAACTCCGGCGATTCGGCATCGAGCCCAAGGTGGCCCTGCTTTCGCATTCAAACTTCGGTACCGAGAACACGCCATCGGCAGCCAAGATGCGCGAGGTCCTGGCCATACTGGAGGCCTGGGCACCCGGCCTGGAAGTCGAGGGTGAAATGCACGCGGATGCGGCCCTGTCCACGTTCATTCGCGAAGAGATCTTTCCCAACTCACGCCTCAAGGGCGCGGCGAACCTGCTGATCATGCCGGGACTGGATGCCGCCAACATCGCGTTCAATCTACTCAAGGTGGCTGCTGGCGGCGTCGTTCTCGGGCCGATCCTGCTGGGCGCTGCGAAGCCCGTGCACATCGTCACGCCATCGATCACGGTTCGCGGACTTCTGAACATGACTGCCATTGCGTTGACCGATGGCAACAGAACCAGCGAAGTCGCGCGGGCATAAGCGCAGACCCGGTCCGGCGCCATCGCGCCCGACAGGGGTAAGGGAGCGCCGCTCAGCAGGCAGCAGCCAACGGCATCTGATCCTGGTTGGCAGCGATATCCGGCGCGACTGGAAATGCCACCACATTTGCCGCGTCATGCCGATCCAGCTCAAATTGCGGCTGTCGCTGACGGAACCAGCGCAACTGCGTGTTGGACAACGAGCCGGCTTCCGACACCGTCTGCACAATGAGGCCGTCCTCGTCATCAAGAAGGCCTGTCAGGCGATCGCGCACGTCGGCCTCACAGACATCGGCGCGAAGATACCAGGTGTGCTCGAGCGGACGCGCCCATGATGCGCCCAGCGCCATGATTGCGGTGGCCATGGCGTGCTTGTTGCGGGCCGGCTGGGTGAGGTCGTAGGAGATCAGGAACGTGCGCATTTGAGCACCTCAATCTGGCGGGGCGGGGCTGGCTATCGAAACGCCGACACCACAAGACGCAACAGACGACACTCTTGGCGCAGAGACTCCTGGTAATCGAACGAACGCGGAGGACGGCGGTACGCAACATGGCGGTACACTAAATGAGGGTACGCAACACAAGAAACGCTGGGGGAGCGCTACGCTACACAGACAGTCAATGGGGACGGAACGCAGAGACGCAACTGAACTCAGACTACCTCTTGCACTCGAACTACCTCTTGAACTCAGACTACCTCTTGACCTCAGACTGGCGATTCTTTTGGCGCTAGCGGGACCAGTTGATGTCCGATCGGTGGCGCCACCCGGAACGTAAGAGGAACATGCCACAATCCCCGACGTGAGTCTAGAGGAAAGTTCAATTTTTGTTCCCTCAATGATCCAGTCGAGAACAACCTTCACACGAGGCCGTTCGCCGCATCGATTTAGAGATCACTGGCCCTGCTGATCCGGGTCAATGCTGGTGACATCGGGCGGCATATCAACGTATTGTCCTTGGCATCTTCCCAACAGTCTGGAACCTGGAGGCACGTATGGCCGACCGCATCAGCATCATCGTCACCTCAGGCACGCGCGAGAAGCTGCAGATGGCCGCGATGGTTGCCTCGGTGGCTGCAGTCAGCGGCGCCGCGGTAACGGTGTTCCTGTCGATGAACGCACTGGCCCTTTCAAAAAGGGAGCTGCCACGCCGGTTCCCAACGAAGGCGACTTCGGCAGGCTGCTGGTGGAGAAGAAGGCTCCGGAATTCCTGATGCTATTCGAGAGTGCGGTCGACCTTGGCGATGCGAAGGTCCATCCGTGCTCCATGGCAGTCGACGTGATGGGGCTGAAGGACGGCGATCTCGCCAGCTACGTTGCCGAGCCACTCGGCCTCACCAAGTTCCTGGAGGACGCTGCGAGCGGCCAGAGTCTACACATTCTGACAAAGGAGCAGCACGGAATGTCGGAATCGCAAAGTCGTCGATGCTCGCGGCAGCTTCTGCCCGGGACCTCTGATGGAGCTGATCGCGGCCATGAAGGCTGCCGAGGTCGGAGACGAGCTCGAGGTACTGTCAACGGACAAGGGGTCGGCCAACGACATTCCTGAGTGGATAAAGAAGGTTAAGCATGAGCACCTAGGAACCGAGGAAAAGGATGGCGTTTGGCATGTGCTCGTTCGTAAGATGAAATAGAACGCCTTCTCAAAACGCAGTCATATCCGGGAGGACAAGATGAAAATACTGATCGTTGGTGGCGGCATGGGCGGCACCATCCTAGCCAACAACCTGGCACGCAGGCTGGGACCGGAGCTGAAGAGCGGCAAGGCGCAGCATCACGATGCTGTCGGCATCGGATCGGCACATGTACCAGCCGGGCCTGCTCTATCTCGCGGTCGGCAAGATGATGCCGGACGAGCTTTACCGCGATCAGAAGAGCCTGCTCGACCCAGCCATCGAGTTCCATGTCGACCCGGTCGAGCAGTTCATGCTCGACAACAACCAGGTCAAGACCAAGAGCGGCAAGACGATCGGCTACGACATCATCGTCATCGCGACGGGAAGCCGTGCGTGTGCGGAAGATACCCAGGGCTCGCAGAGAACGCGCTGCAGTTCTACACCGAGGCCGACGCACTGAAGATGTTCAAGACGCTGCAGGGCTTCAACGGCGGCAAGGTGGTCATCGCGGTCGGCGTGCCGCACAAGTGCCCGATGGCGCCGCTCGAGATCACCTTCATGCTGCAACGACTACTTCAAGGACCGCGGCATCGCCGACAAGGTCCAGCTGCACTACACCTATCCGATCGGCCGGGTGCATTCGCCTGGAGAACGTCGCCAAATGGGCGGCCCCGGAAATGGAGCGGCTCGGCATCACCAGCGAGACGCTGTTCAACATGAAGGAAATCGACGGCGCCAAGCGCGTCGTCTACTCCGAGGAAGGCACCGAGGCCAACTACGACCTGCTGATCACCATCCCCGCCCACCGCGGCATGGAAGTGATCGAGAAGAACGAGCTCGGCGCACGCGGCTTCATCCCGACGCACCGCCACCGCCTGAACATGGAAGGACGCGACAACGTCTTCATCATCGGCGACACCACCAACCTGCCGATCTCCAAGGCCGGCTCCACCGCGCACTTCGAGGCCGAGGCACTGGGCGAGAACATTGCCGCCATGATCAAGATCGGCTCGCCGGTGCGCGACTACGACGGCAAGGTGTTCTGCTTCATCGAGGCCGGCAAGGACCGCGCGACATACGCGATGTTCGACTACAACAACCCGCCCGATCCGAAGCCGCCGACCAAGCCGTGCACTGGTTCAAGATGGCGTATAACAAGACTCTACTGGTCCGCGCCGCGCGCGGCCTGCTGTAAGGGAGGCCGAGCCGGATGGCAGACGACGTGAACGGCACCGCCGAGGTGGAGCATCTCGTCAAGGCCGCCAAGGATGCGCTGTCCGACGATATGGTCGCGCGCGATCGCTCATACGGCGTCGGAGGGAATGGATCTCCTCGACGAGGTCAATCGCTCCGGCGTCAAGAAGGCACTTCCGGCCCTGGCCGCGCTCGTCGAGAACGGCGACCTTGACCGGCTTGTCCGGCTCGCCCGCGTCTACGGGGCCGCCGAGGATGCCCTCACCGACGACATCGTCGGCCGGGTCGCCGACACGGCGGCGGAAGGGGTTGAGTCTGCTCGATGACAGGCCAACCGCTCCGGCATCAAGAAGGCGCTGCCGGCCGTTACCGCGGCTGGTCGAGAATGGCGACCTCGACCGACTGGTGAAACTGGCGCGCGTCTACGGATCGGCCGAGGACGCACTGACCGACGACATCGATCGGCCGGGTGGCGGAGGCGGTGAGCGACGGCCTCACGACCCTCGACCGCTTCAACCGGGGCGGCGGTCGGGCGGCTGCTCGCTATGCTGGAACGCATGGAAGCCTCCGGCAGCCTGGAGAAGCTTGCCAGCACGCTGCCGCGCCTCGTCGATCGCCTCGAACAGGTCGAACGCCTGCTCATCGCACTCGATGTTGCCGATGCCGAGAACACCAAAGGGGCCCCCGCCAAGGGCGGCATTGGCGGACTAGGCAAGATGCTGACCAACGCCGACAATCAGGAAGCGCTGCGCCATCTGATCAATCTCGGCAAGGCGCTGGGAAGCAAATGAGCGGCCTTCATTCGAAGGCAGGCCGTTCCTGATCCAATCTCGGTCTCCGGGCGCCGTCGGTGGCGCCCGGAATAATTGTTCCTGAGAAGAGGCCTGAGAAGAGGGAAGCGACGCAAATGGCCAGCGATGCAGTCTTCAAAACGATCGAGGAGCGCGACGATCAGCGCCTCAAGGCGACGCTCGCCCGCGACATCGATACCGTTGAGTCGCTGATGGGCGCGACCATGCGCTACGTGCACGGCAGCGGCGCCGACGAGGACCGGACACTCTACCTGCAACGACTTCGCGACGGCTATTACCGCTATCACGCGCTAGAGCCGAAGCGCCGGGAATACCGCCGTTTCGGCGACGTCGTGCTGGTGCACGGCGACGTCCGTATCAAGGTGACGGTGAACGCCAACGACCGGGATTTCGTCAGCCGTTATCTGCAGGTCTGGGCCAACGAGGGCGGTGCGTGGAAGATGGTCGCGTGGGAGAGCACGCCGCTTCCGGCCGGAGCTTAAGGCGGTCCGCTCCGTGTATGTGCCGCATGTTGCGTTATTTCCGAAAGGGCCCCTGTCAGACAGGGGCCCTGCCTTGCGTGATGACTATTTGTGATGACTACTCCGCGGCTGCCGCCAGCGGCTCTGCCTTGAGGCGGCTGCGGATGTGCGGCACGTCGAGCCAGGAGGTGTCCGGGCCGGCGGGCACGATGCCGGACGGGTTCAGATGCGGCATCGATTCGTAATAGCCCGACTTCATGGTGGCGAGGTTGCAGGTCTCCTTGATCCCCGGCCACTGGTACAGCTCGCGCGTGTAGTCGTTGAGGTTGGGGTAGTCCATCACCCGCCGGATATTACACTTGAAGTGGCTGAAATAGACGATATCGAAGCGGATCAGCGTGGGAAATGCCCGCCAGTCGGCCTCGGTGATGCGATTGCCCGCCAGGTAGCGCTGCTTTGCCAGCCGCTCCTCCATCCAGTCGAGGCCCTTGAACACTTTCGCGACCGCCGCGTCGTAGGCACCTTGCGTCTTGGCGAAGCCGGAGCGGTAGACGCCGTTGTTGACGTGCTCGTAGACGAAGGCGTTGACGGTGTCGATCTCCTCGCGCAATGCAGCCGGACAGAAGTCCAGATCGTTGCCGGCCACCCCCTGGAATGCGGTGTTCAGCATCCGGATGACCTCAGAGGACTCGTTGTTGACGATGGTCTTCCTCTGCCGGTCCCAAAGCGTCGGCACCGTCACCTTGCCGGTGTAATGCGGGTCCGCGGTGGAATAGACCTGATGCAGGCGGAAGATGCCGTCGGGCCCGGGCTTCATCTCATCGAAGCCCTGCGTGTAGCTCCAGCCTTCCGTTTTCGGTGCGTCCGCGACCTGGATCGAGATGGCGTCGTCCAGTCCCTTCAGCTTGCGGAAGATCGCGGTGCGATGCGCCCACGGGCAATTGGAGGCGATGAAGATATGGTATCGGCCCTTCTCCGCCTTGAAGCCCGCTTCGCCCGAAGGGCCGGCGCTGCCATCCGGCGTGATCCAGCTGCGGAACGCCGAATCGGGTCGCACGAACGCGCCTTTGGCATCGCTGGGGCGGTCACGTGTCTCGTCCTCGCTCCATTTGCCGTCGATCAGCAGGCCCATCCCGACGCTCCCTTGATTGCATGAGCACTATCCTGGCAGGGACCATCGCAAGCATTTCGGGACGTGTCCAGGGCGCGGCCGGGCAGCAAACTGCCGCTCATCACAAAATCCAATGCATGAAGGCCTCGACGATCAGCGCGCCGGCCACCAGGGCGGCGAGCCGGTAAAGCCGCAGATGAAAGTCGTGATGGCCAATGTAGTCGCCCGCCCAATAGCCGGCGGCCGCGATAATTGCGTAGCCGTAGCGGCCCAGATATTGGCTACCAAACAGCGTGACCGGGGCAGAGCCCGCCGGATCGGCCTGTTGCCCGAACAGGAAGGCCATGGTCAGAAGCGCGAAGATGATGAGGCTTGGCCAGCTCATATCCTCGAACCAGCGGAACGACTGGCCGAGCGGCGGCAGCGGGTTTCCCGCTAACCGCCGCGACACGCGCGCGCCGGCACCGATCATCGCCATGAAGCCGGCCGCAGCCAGCGCGGCCACGATGTGGGCATGCGGTTCCAACCCGAGCGCGGCAAGCGGCAGACCGACAAGCCACACCTCGGCCTCACGCCACTGCCGAAGCAGCTCCGTCAACCACGGCAGCATCGGCCGGGCATTGGCGATCTGAGCCAGCACGGTCAGGGCTGCGCCGATTTCGCCGGCCAGGGCCACGATCTCTCGTCTCAGCCAGAGCAGCATCGCACGCCTCCGCGGCATGCGGGCGGGCCACCGTTGCGGGCGAGCGGGTGGAAAGCAGCCAGCCGGCATGCATTGGGGACTGGACACGGGCGCGGTAGCCGGGAAAGATCGATACAAACGAATGTCATTCGCACAATCCAGGAGAGGAGACCCCACCATGCCGCAGGATCAGATCATGGGCAGCCTTGCCGACCGCTCAGTGCCGGATGCGGGGACCGGGACTGGTGTGCCAAAGGAGCTCACGCCATTCAAGCTCAAGGCACAGCTGCTCGACCAGGGCCGCTCGGACACGAACATCGTGAAATCCGACAACATGGCGTTGCGCCTCAAAGTCTATGCCTCGGGTGGCGAGAACGGGCTGCACACCCATCCCAACGAGGACCACATGTTCCTCATTCTGGACGGCAGTGCCCGGTTCTACGACAAGGACGGAAACACCACCGATGTCGCCAAGAACGCCGGCGTGATGCTGCCGGCCGGCGCCTACTACCGGTTCGAGGCGACGAGCACGGAGCCGCTGGTGCTGCTCCGCGTCGGCTGTCGCGTCGGGCAACAAGGCACGGCCGGCCGGCTCGACATCAACGGCAATGTCATGGCCGGCGATTCCAAGGAGAACAAGCAGGTGCCGATGGTCGTGCGCGAGGGCGCCTGGTTTGAATGAGGGTTTTTGCTGGCGCGTTCCGACTGCGCTCTCGCGCAGCCGGCCGGAACGCGCGTGGCGACACGCCTTCTTGCTGGTGCGCGGCGACACGCCTCCGGCGCCCCGGCCGGCAGAGCCGGGGGCCGCCACGCACGTGACTGGCGCGTTCCGACACGCCTGCGGCGCGCCGGCCGGAACGCGCGCGTGTGTGGGGGGGAGAGAGAGCATCCTGCGGCTTGCGCCGGTGGATCGTGTCTCGCACTGCAATCGGCCGCAATTGTTCCGAAACCGACCGTCGCACACACAACGCGATGGGCCAGGTGCGGCGCGGTCGATCCGTTGGGCGTTTCCCTGCAACGAGGCTCGCTGCGGGGAAACTTCTCCGCGCTCGTCATGGCCGCGCCGAGGCGTCGCGACAGCGATGCCGAGGGAACAGGCGGCCATCCACGCGGCTCACCACACGCAAAAATTATTGCGGCATGCCGCCCTGCCTGCGTGCAGGCGCTGACAAAATGAACGCGGATCAATGCCGTAGATGGCCGCCTCGTCCCGGACCTCGGCTGCCGCCTCGGTCCGGCGCGGCCATGACGGCGGTAATCTGACCGTTTGGGCGGCATCACGGCGAACGCAGTGCAACTCGATGGTGCGCCTGCGCACAACGGCTCTAGGGCATCTACCTCTGCCGAGGCCCAAGTGACATCCGCAGCCGTCGGAAAGCGGAACACCCTGCGACTGTGGTACCATGAGGGGGCGAGTGTCCTTGTTGCAGTGCGGCACCTCGTGCTAAGTCGCGGACACGACATGCAATAGATCGCAGCACAGGATCTCGGCCGATGACCGCCAGCACCACAGCGCAGACCCGAGCTTCTTCACCGCGACCCTCGCCGAGCGCGATCCCGAGCTGGCCGCCGCCGTCGACAAGGAACTCGGCCGCCAGCGCGACGAGATCGAGCTGATCGCCTCGGAGAACATCGTCTCCAGGGCGGTGCTCGAGGCGGCCGGCACGTGCCTGACCAACAAGTACGCGGAAGGCTATCCCGGCCGGCGCTACTACGGCGGCTGCCAGTACGTCGACATCGCCGAGACGCTGGCGATCGAGCGCGCGAAGACGCTGTTCGGCTGCGGCTTCGCCAACGTCCAGCCGAACTCCGGCAGCCAGGCCAACCAGGGCGTCTATCATGGCGCTGTTCAAGCCGGGCGACACGATCCTGGGCCTGTCGCTGGCCGCCGGCGGCCATCTGACCCACGGCTCGCCGGTCAACCAGTCCGGCAAGTGGTTCAAGGCCGTCTCCTACGGCGTGCGCCGGCAGGACCATCGCGATCGACCTCGACGAGGTGCGCTGAGCTGGCGCAGGGAGCACAAGCCGAAGCTGATCATCGCCGGCGGCTCGGCCTATCCGCGCCAGTTCGACTTCGCCGGCTTCCGCCAGATCGCCGATGAGGTCGGCGCCTACCTGATGGTCGACATGGCGCACTTCGCCGGCCTGGTCGCAGGCGGCGCCCATCCATCGCCCGTTCCCGCACGCCCATGTCGTCACCACCACGACGCACAAGACGCTGCGCGGCCCGCGCGGCGGCACTGATCCTCACCAACGACGAGGACATCGCCAAGAAGATCAACTCGGCGATCTTCCCGGGCATCCAGGGCGGCCCGCTGATGCACATCATCGCCGCCAAGGCGGTCGCGTTCGACGAGGCGCTGCAGCCCGATCGTTCAAGGCCTATGCGGCCAGCGTCGTCGCCAATGCAAGGCGCTGGCCGAGATCCTGAACGAGGCCGGCTTCGATCTCGTCTCCGGCGGCACCGACACCCACCTGATCCTGGTCGATCTGCGACCGAAAAGGCTGACCGGCAAGGCCGGCGAGATCGCGCTCGGGCGCGCCCACATCACCTGCAACAAGAACGGCGTGCCGTTCGATCCGGAGAAGCCGATGGTCACGTCCGGCATCCGGCTCGGCAGCCCGGCCGGCACCACCCGCGGCTTCGGCGTGGCGGAGTTCCGCGAGGTCGGGCGAATGATCGTCGAGGTGCTCGATGGCCTTGCCAGGAACGGCGAGGACGGCAACGGCGCGGTCGAGGCGAAAATCCGCGAGGAGGCAACGGCGCTTTGCCGGCGTTTCCCGATCTACTGAGACGGTCTACTGAGGCTGGCGCTGTGATCGGCGGCGTGCGGTGGCTGGCGCTGTTGGGCTCAAGACGCTCGGCGGCGGCAGCCCTCCCCACCCCTCCGGCAATCCGCCCTGTTTGGTCGAATTAGCCGCAATTTGCCTTCGGCGCGGTTTGAGCTGCCCGGGGACAGAAGTTAGGCTATGAGGGCAGTGGCGGATACGAAATCGCCAGGACCGGGGACACGCGGAGACGTTGGATCCTCGTCTTGTTGCTTGCTAATGCTTGGCGGTATCCCTCACTCAACCCGCGCTGCCTGCCCGATGGGGGCGAATCCGGAGCTTCACTCTATGCGCTGCCCGTTTTGCGGAAGCGACGACACACAGGTCAAGGACAGCCGTCCGACCGAGGAGAATGCAGCCATCCGGCGCCGGCGCGTGTGCCCGGACTGCGGCGGCCGCTTCACCACGTTCGAGCGGGTGCAGTTGCGCGAACTGATCGTCGTGAAGCGCACCGGCCGCAAGGTTCCGTTCGACCGGGACAAGCTGATGCATTCGGTCGAGATCTCGCTGCGAAAGCGCCCGGTTCCACGCGAGCGGATGGAACGCATGGTTTCCGGCATCGTGCGACAGCTGGAAAGCTCCGGTGAAGCCGAAGTGGCCTCCTCTGTGATCGGGGAGCTGATCATGGATGCGCTCAAGGGCCTGGATGCCGTCGCCTATGTGCGTTTTGCGTCCGTCTACCGCGATTTCCGCGAAGCCTCCGACTTCCAGGACGTGCTGACGGAAATTGCAAAGAACGACGGCGCGGACAGCACACGACAAAGTGCACCGGGCAACGGCACGAGCCAGGACTGAGCACGGGGTTAGCTTTCCATCATGCACTCGTTCGCAGGCGACACCTTCGATGACCGGATGATGGCGGTCGCGTTGCGCATGGCCGAGCGCGGTCTTGGTCAGACGTGGCCCAATCCGTCTGTCGGGGCGGTCATTGTCGACCAATCGACCGGCGAGGTGATCGCACGAGGGTGGACCCAGCCGGGAGGGCGTCCTCATGCGGAAACAGAGGCCATTGCGCGGGCGGGGGCCAGGGCGCGGGGCGCCACGATTTATGTGACGCTGGAGCCCTGCTCGCATTATGGGCGGACGGCGCCGTGTGCCGATGCCATCATCGCGGCGGGGCTGAAGAGAGCCGTGTGCGCCGTCCTCGACCCCGACCCGCGCGTATCTGGCCGCGGCCTGACCAAGCTGCGAGACGCCGGCATCGAGGTCACGCGGCATGTGCTGGCGGACAAGGCGCATTGGGTGACACGCGGCCATATCCTGCGCGTCACCGAACGCCGGCCGCTGGTGCAGCTCAAGCTGGCACTTGGCGCAGATGGAAATGTGGCCAGGGGAACTGGCGCCCAGCCGGTCTGGGTGACCGGTCCGGATGCCCGAGCGCACGGCCATCTGCTGCGCGCACGCGCAGACGCGATCCTGGTTGGCGGCGGCACCGTTCGCGATGACGATCCAGAGCTCACGTGCCGGCTGCCCGGTCTGGCGCACCGGTCGCCGGTGCGCATCGTGCTGGCAGGCCGCAGCCTGCCAGCCATCTCGAGCCGGCTGATACGCAGCGCGCGCGACGTCCCGGTCTGGATCTTCTGCGGAACCGACCATGACGCGGCGGCCATTCTCGGACTTGAAGAGCACGGATGCCGCATCTTTCGCATTACATCGGTCGGCGGCAAGCCATGGCTGCCAGCCCTGACGGAAACGCTGGTGGCGGAGGGCATCACGCGGCTGCTGGTCGAAGGGGGCCCTACGATCTGGCGCAGTTTTGCGCGTGCCGGCCTCGTCGACGAAATCGTGTGCTATCGTGCCCTGGGCGGCGATCTGGAAGCCGGTCGGGCGGCATCGTCGGACGACATTGCGAGGCTGGAGCCGGCTCATAGCTTCTCGCTCACCAGTCTGCGCGGGATCGGGACAGACGGCCTGTTCGTCTACAGGCGAATGTGAAGATACAGGTGCACTTGAAGGAGGATCGATGTTCACGGGCATCATCACCGATATCGGGGAGGTCGCAGTACGCGACGGCGGCCGCTACGCAATCCGCTCATCGTACGAGGCGGGCGGCATTGCTCTTGGCGCATCGATCGCGTGCGACGGCGTTTGCCTGACGGTCACGAGCGTCAAGGCGGATCCAAAGGGCTGCGTGTTCACAGTCGACGTTTCCAACGAGACGCAATCGAAATCAACGCTGGGCTCCTGGCAGCCGGGTCGGCGCATCAATCTGGAGCGCGCGCTCAAGGCGGGTGACGAACTGGGCGGCCACATCGTTTCGGGGCATGTCGACGGACTGGCGAAGATCGTCGACATCCAGGACGATGGCGAGAGCAAGCGCTTCACCTTCGAGGCGCCAGAGCATTTGGCCATCTATATTGCACCGAAAGGCTCGGTGGCGCTCGACGGGACGTCGCTGACCGTCAACGAGGTGTCCGGCACGCGGTTCGGCGTCAACATCATCCCGCACACCTTGACGATGACGACTTGGAGCAGCAAAAAGTCAGGCGATCTCATCAACCTGGAGGTCGACCAGTTCGCACGCTACATGGCGCGTATGCTCGAGTTTCGTCGTTGAACCCAATGGCCCTTCCTGCAGGAGGCGGTGCGCGCAGGACCAACACAGCTTGTTAACGGCCGCCCTGCTGCTACCGGCTTTCGCCGCTTCGCCACGGGCGCCCGGACTGCTATCATGGGCGCCATGACGAGATCAGGACAACCACCCGAGCATTTGGAACAGCAGCAAGGCAGAACACCATGGCAGGCCGTGCCCCGCGTACATTGACGCTTCCCAACCAACCGCAGCAGCAGCAACCGAATTCGCGCGCTAAGTGCCGAATACTGATCATCGAGTCGCGCTTCAACGAGAAGATCGCTGACGAGCTGGTGTCGGGTGCGATCGAGGAGCTGGAAGCCCAAGGCGCCAGCTACGAACGGGTCTCCGTGCCCGGTGCCCTGGAGATACCGCAAGTGCTGGCAAGCGCGGTAGGTGCCGGCCTCATTCCGCTCGGTGCGCCAAGCTCGCGCTATGCAGGCGCGGTTGTGCTTGGCTGCGTCATCCGCGGCGAGACGTACCATTTCGAGGTGGTCAGCGACAATTCCAACCACTGGCTGATGGAAATCGCAACGCGCCATTGCGTGCCTGTCGGCAACGGCATACTCACCGTGGATACCGACGAGCAGGCAATGGAACGCGCCAAAGGCGGACGCGAGGGCAAGGGCGGAGATGCCGTTCGCGCCTGCCTGCGCCTTGTCGATCTGAGCCGGCAGTTCCAAGGCCAAGGCGCATGAAACGAAAACGGGGCGGGCCGGATCGAAGCGGACGAAGCGCGGCAAGAATGGCCGCTGTCCAGGGCCTCTACCAGATGGATCTGGCGGCCACCGACCTCAATGTCGTGATCGAGCAACTTGCCAATCGCGCGGTTCGCGAGGCGCAAGACGAGGAGACGATTGAAGCCGAAAGCAGCGAAACCGACACGGAAGGGCAGGGCGGTGCGGGGGCTGCGCTGCCCGATGCGACCTTCCTGGCCGAAATCCTCCGCGGCGTCGTCCGCCTGCAGCGCGATATCGATCCAGCTATCGATGGGCAGCTTGCAACCGGTTGGCGATTGGCGCGCGTAGATTCGATCCTGCGCGCTACCCTTCGGGCTGGCGTATATGAACTGATGGAACGCCAGGACGTGCCGGCACGGGTCGTCATCAACGAATATCTCGATATCGCACATGCATTCCTGCCTCAGGACGAAGCCCGGGTAGTGAACGGCGTGCTCGACAAGCTTGCCAGGCGACTGCGACCGGCAGAGTTCGTAACGTCGTCATGAATGGCAGATAAAGGAAAACGACTGCTCGACGCCGTGACGCTGGCAAGGTAATGTTCGTTGCAGATGCGGGCCAGCGCTGCTTCGTCCTTGGTCAGAGGTTGTGTGGTGTCCACTGTTTCGCATGTTTCGCGTCGACTGCAGGTTGCCAGCGCAATTGCAGTCGTACTCGGCTTTCTTCCATGGTCGCAGCTGGCCGATAACGCCGTGCACGGAGCTATACACTCCGAGCAGGCCGCACTCACGCTGTCGGTCGTCGCGTGGCTTCTGCTGCTTCTGCCGCTGTGGGTCGCATGGTTTGCGTTACGGGCCTGGGAGCAGCGTAACGTCTCCTGCCTGCCAGCGGTATTGATGGCCGTGCCATCGCTTCTCGTTACAGCCATTACTGTGCTGTGGTACTCGGCGCACCTGGCGACCTGAGTCAGAAAGAACCATGTCGCGCGAGCCAATCCATACCGAAGAGGCCATCATCCAGCAGTTTCTGGCGCCACTGGCGGAAGGCTTCGCAGGCGCGCTCGGGCTCAAGGACGACTGCGCAGTCGCCGCACCAAGCGAAGGGCACGAGTTCGTATTCAAGACGGACGCCATCGCTGCAGGCGTGCATTTCCTCGAGGATGACGCTGCTGCAGACATCGGTTGGAAAGCGCTTGCCGTAAACGTGTCCGACCTGGCTGCCAAGGGCGCGCGGCCGGTCGCCTATCTGCTGTCGCTGGCGTTTCCGGAGGCGCCGGAGCGGGAGTGGCTATCCGGCTTCGTCCGGGGGCTGGGCGAGGCGCAGTCTCAATTCGGCATTCAGCTCTGCGGCGGCGATACGGATCGGCGACCGGGACCGATCTCGATAACGCCGATGGTATTCGGCGAGGTCCCGACAGGACGGCTGGTGCGGCGCGGGTCAGCAAAGGCCGGGGACATAGCGTATGTGTCCGGCTCGCTCGGCGACGCCGCTCTGGGACTGGCACTGCGTCGCGACGAGATGCTTGCCAGCCGCTGGGCGTTGTCAGCCGGCCAACGGGCCAGCCTGATCGGAAGGTTCGTGAGACCTCAGCCTCGGCTCGCGCTGGCGCCGGTCCTGCTCGAGCACGCGCGCGCCGCGATGGACATTTCCGACGGCCTGCTGAAGGACATCGGGCGCATGTGCGCAGCAAGCGGGGTTGCGGCAGATATCAGGTATGCAGATCTGCCGTTGTCTGAAGGATTTCGTGCGGTCCAACAGACAGATCCGGCGGCGGCGTCCGATGCCGTTTTTGCCGGCGATGACTATGAAATCCTGGCGGCAATCCCGCCCGAGCGCAGCGAGAGCTTTGCCGCCGCGGCTGCTGATGCCGGAATGTGCGTCTCCCCGATCGGACTATTCATGCCTCCCCGTGACGACAGAGACAGGGTTATGGTTCGGGACGCATCCGGTCGCCGGCTCGATTTCGGCAGACCCGGCTGGGATCATTTCTGAAGTGCGGGGATGCCCGACTGCTCCTGGCGGACAAGGAAGCATGCGGGCAAGCACCAGACAGACCACCGCTTCTGCCTGAACCAGCCCTGCTGATCGCAATTTTGGCTGTCGGCTCGACATGGGGAGCCTCCCGCTCAAGACTTAAACTGCATACTGATCAACATCAACACATTCGACTGCCGATATCTCATCGGCTTATTGGCTCTGCCGGCAGGCCAATGCTTCGTCCAATGACTTTTGTATTTCGTTTAAACTGTTTCAGTCCGCTGAAGCCGGTGTTTTCTTTTTCCTGTCTTTCTATGCGCATCTACTTTTCCGGGCACCGAGTTGTCCGCTCCTGCGTCTCGCGCGGCGAGCACTCGCCAGCCAGCTTTTGGCACTCCGATTTCCGCCACAGCCACCAGTTCGGCGCCTGGCGGCTGAACGCAGGCCCTCAGCACCGGCAGGCTCGGGCAGAAGGGCCGAGGAGACGGTGAAGATGCGTAGACTAGATTACGATCGCATGCGCGAGGTCTGGATCAGGCGACGAGACATATTGATCGACGTGATCACGCTGCTGGAACGAAAGCCCGATTCTGCGACCTGGACGGGCCGTGATTGGCGGACATATCGATATGCCCAGGCCATCTCCCGCCGCCTGAGCACGACGAACTAGTGTGGCGCACCTGACGTTTGGTACCCGGTTGCTGCTGGGCTCGCAACCAAACGCCAGGAGCAAAAGCTACTCGAGAATCAGCGTGTTGCTCGTGTTCCTCATGGTTCCGACATTTGCTCGGAGCCTTGCCGCACAGGCAAGCAAATGTCAGGAGCGCTGCACCAGCTTATCGACGATTGCCGTAAGACTGCGAACGAACTGGTTTCGGCTGGAGGCTGGCAGCGCCTCCAATATGCGCAGGTCCGCACGATCGGCAGCGGGCCCCGCCCGCTTGAGCGCACGGCGCCCTTCTTCCGACAGCGCCACCGCATAGGCTCTGGCATCCGTCTTGGTCCGACGACGCTGGACCAGGCCCTTCTTGATCATGCGGCGCATGATATCGGCCAGCGTCGAGCGGTCTATCCCGGTGATTTCAACCAGCGTTGTCTGACTCGCCCCTTCGTTGGCGGCGATTGCATCGAGAACTGCAAGCTGGCGCGGCGTCAATTCCGACCGACTCAGCTCGGTATCGAAAATATCGTTCGCACACTGCGCGGCACGATGCAGCAGATGCAGCACAGATGCATCGAGGTCCAGTTTCGAAGCTTTTCCAACAGGCATATGTTCCCTCTCCGATCAGTTGCGTCCAGGTGCGCGGATTACTGCATCCAGCCGGGTAAACCGCCGAGCGAAGCATCGGCAGCGAACCGGCAGCTGCCAAAAGTCCATAATGAACAGCGTACACCAATAGAGCCACACTGAGATCGACGGGCGGTTGATCGCAGTCAACTCCTGCGATGCGCGGCACCTTGCCTATTACGCCCGCTATTTGGGATCAGCGGGGCGTTTCCCTAGACGGATCACGGCAATGTGAGGCGCGGAATGCCACGGCGCCAAGCCGGCACCGAGAGCGACTACGTCAAGAATCAGCTTGCGACATCCTCTCGCCATTAACCGAAACTGTGGCCGCGACCACGCGTGCCATGTGCCCTGGTTGCAACGTAACGGCTTATTTGGCATGGTCCGGCGCGCGAATCTCGCTGACAGGGGGCGGGGAATTGGTGGCCAGTGTCGCTGGCTGCCGGTATTGGCGTGACCATAACCCGGCACAATGAGGACATCTCGATGAGCCAAATTCTTTGGGGGATCTTAGCCTGCGGTGCGCTGGCGATCCTCTATGCGATTATTACGGTCCAGAACGTCATGAAGGCTGATGCGGGCACACCCCGTATGCAGGAGATTGCCGGAGCAATTCGTGAAGGGGCGCAGGCCTACCTCAACCGGCAGTACACGGCAATCGCGATCGTCGGTGTCGTCATCGCCGCGCTCGCCTTGTTCTACCTGGGCTGGCAGGTCGCAATCGGCTTCCTGGTCGGCGCCGTGCTGTCAGGCCTCGCCGGCTATATCGGCATGAACGTCTCGGTGCGCGCCAACGTTCGCACCGCACAGGCGGCAACGCAGTCGCTCGCTTCGGGCCTGGATCTGGCCTTCAAGTCCGGGGCGGTCACGGGCATGCTGGTCGCAGGCCTCGCGTTGCTCGGCGTTGCTGGCTACTACCTCTTTCTGACCGCCGGCCTGAAGCTGGCGCCAAACAGCCGCACGGTCGTCGATGCGCTCGTGGCGCTCGGCTTCGGCGCCTCGCTGATCTCGATTTTTGCTCGTCTGGGCGGCGGCATCTTCACCAAGGGCGCCGACGTCGGCGGCGATCTGGTCGGCAAGGTCGAGGCCGGCATCCCGGAGGACGATCCGCGCAACCCCGCGACCATCGCGGACAACGTGGGCGATAACGTGGGCGACTGCGCCGGCATGGCCGCCGATCTGTTCGAGACCTATGCGGTGACCGTCGTCGCCACCATGGTGCTCGCTGCGATCTTCTTCAGCGGACAGGCTGGCCTCGAGAAGGCGATGGTCTACCCGCTGGCTATCTGTGGCGCCTGCATCATCACATCGATCATCGGCACCTACTTCGTCAAGTTGGGCTCCAATGGCTCGATCATGGGCGCGCTTTATCGCGGTTTCATCGTGACCGCGGTGTTGTCGATCGCGGGCCTGTATCTTGCCACGCAGTACGTGCTGGGCGGCTGGGGCGAGATCGGCACGGCCGTTGGACGCTCGATCACCGGCTGGAACCTGTTCCTGTGCGGTATCGCGGGTCTGGCCGTAACCGGCCTCATCGTCTGGATCACGGAATACTACACCGGGACCAACAAGCGGCCGGTGAACTCCATCGCGCAGGCGTCGGTCACCGGCCACGGCACCAACGTGATCCAGGGGTTGGCCGTCAGCCTCGAAGCCACGGCTCTGCCGACGATCGTGATCGTTGGCGGCATCCTCGTCACCTACAATCTCGCCGGGCTGTTCGGCACGGCGATCGCGACGACTACGATGCTCGGCCTCGCCGGAATGGTGGTGGCGCTCGACGCTTTCGGCCCGGTCACCGACAACGCCGGTGGCATTGCCGAAATGGCAGGGCTGCCAAAGGAGGTGCGGCGGTCCACCGACGCGCTTGATGCCGTCGGAAACACGACGAAAGCCGTGACGAAGGGCTATGCGATCGGCTCTGCTGGTCTGGGCGCGCTGGTGCTGTTCGCAGCATACAACTACGACCTGCAGTACTTCGTCGCCGAAGCCAACAAGCAGGGAAGCACGAACTTCGCCTACTTCAAGGGCGTGACGCCAGACTTCTCGCTGGCAAATCCCTATGTTGTCGTTGGCCTCTTCATCGGCGGACTGATCCCCTACCTGTTCAGCGGCATCGCGATGACGGCAGTCGGTCGTGCAGCCGGCTCGATCGTGCAGGAAGTACGGCGCCAGTTCCGGGAGAAACCGGGCATCATGGAGGGTAAAGACCGCCCTGACTATGCTCGAGCGGTCGATCTGCTGACCCGCTCGGCGATCAGAGAGATGATCGTGCCCTCACTGCTGCCGGTGCTGTCACCGATCGTGCTCTACTTCGGCATCTACTACATCGCTGGTGGTGGTGTTGCTGGCAAGACCGCTGCTTTCTCGGCCGTGGGCGCAATGCTTCTGGGCGTGATCGTGACCGGACTGTTCGTCGCCATTTCCATGACGTCGGGTGGCGGCGCCTGGGACAATGCGAAGAAGAGCATCGAGGACGGTTTCACGGATAGCGACGGCGTGAAGCACTTCAAGGGTAGCGAGGCTCACAAGGCCTCGGTCACGGGTGACACCGTCGGCGATCCCTACAAGGATACGGCGGGACCGGCTGTGAACCCGGCGATCAAGATCACCAATATCGTCGCGCTGCTGCTGCTGGCGGTGCTGGCGCACCACTGAAACACGGCAAACCGCTCAAACCGGAATGATCGGGCCTCGGCAATCGCGCCGGGGCCCGTTTGCTTTGCATGACGGGATGAAGACAGCACGGCAAGCTCAGTATTGTGCTGCGTCCTCTTCGTCCAAAGAAGGCCGCCGCGGCGGCGGCAGCTTGCGCGAAGGCAGCAGGATCAGCACCAGCAGGGCCGGGGGGACGATGAACGACCAAGCCGCCCAGAACGAATAGTCACGGTTCTTCTGAATGGCAAAATAGCTGGCCAAGACAGCACACACGATGGAGCACAAGCCCCAGATTGAAATGATCTTGATTGCAGTCATGACATTACCTCGTCCTCGTCCGGGCAGACGGCCGGGAGGGTTGCAGAGCGAAAGTCGTGCTCAACTGTGGCGAAGTCAAGCCAAGCAGTGCCACTCAGTGCCGACTTATCGCTTATCGGTTAGCCGAGTTGCCTCTCCACCGTGGCGTCTCTTGTGCTTCGGGCGGGTGTCCGCGACTGCAATCGGCCGTCCCCAGCGGGCCTGGGCCGTCGGCCATTGGCTCATTCCTCAGCCCGCGAGGACCTGCCATTCGAACGCAGGGCCGCAATCGCTTCCCGTGCCAGCTCATCGGCTCTTTCGTTCTCGACATCGCCTGCGTGGCCTTTGACCCAGCGCCAATCCATTTCATGGCGCTGCCGGGCGATATCGAGGCGCTGCCAGAGCTCTGCGTTCTTGACCGGCTTCTTGTTGGCGGTACGCCAGCCGTTGCTCTTCCAGTTGCGGATCCAGATCTGAATGCCGTTCTTCACGTACTGGCTATCGGTGTGGAGCTCTACGAACGACGGCCCTTTCAAGGCCTCCAGTGCCGAAATCGCAGCCATCAGCTCCATCCTGTTGTTCGTCGTGGACGGCTCGGCTCCCGACAACTCCTTGCGGTGCGGCCCCGACATCAACACGGCACCCCAACCGCCCGGGCCTGGATTTCCGGAGCAGGCGCCATCGGTATATATCACCACGCGGGGCTTTTCGCTCTTTTCAACCACAGCCAAATCTCATCCTTCCAGGCCATAATCCGCCGCCGAGGCAACCGAGCGATGGACCATGAGCCGGCGAAGATAGTCGGCCGGGTCGTGCGGAGCCACCAGGGCCTCCTTCGGTGTGGTCAGCCAATCGTGGGAGCGGGTCAACAAGAAGCGCAGTGCAGCCCCCCGGGCAAGCAAGGGCAGCGCTGCCACTTCTGCCGCCTCCAAGCGGCGCACACACTGGTAGCCTTCGAACAGAGCCGCGGCCCGCGCGCCGTCCAACTCGCCCCCCGGCGTGAAGCACCATGCGTTCAGGCAGATCGCCAGGTCGTAGGCCAGGAAGTCGTTGCAGGCGAAATAGAAGTCGATGATTCCGGAAAGCTGCCCACCGAGAAAAAACACGTTGTCGGGAAACAGATCGGCATGAATGATGCCAGCGGGCAAAGCCCGGGGCCAGCGGGGCAGGAGGTGGTCCAACTCTGCCTCGATCAGATCCGCCAGTCCGGGCGAGACCTCGTCGGCTCGCGGTGCAAAGCGGTCGAACAGCGGGCGCCATCCCTGCGGGCCGAGAGCATTTGCGCGGGTCAATGAAAAATCCAGCCCCGCCGCATGCAGCCGCGCGAGCTCACCACCGACAAGCCGGCATTGCTCCGCGTCTGGTTGCCGATAGGACAGCCCATCTAGAAACGTGACGATGGCAGCAGGCCTTCCCGCCAGCTTGCCGACCATGCCGCCCTGCTTGTCCCTGACCGGCAACGGGCAGTTGATACCAGCCGCGGAAAGATGCTCCATCAAGCCAAGAAAAAACGGTAGATCGCTGGCATCGACACGTTTCTCGTAGAGGGTGAGGATGTACCTGCCAGCCTCCGTCTCGACCATGTAGTTCGTGTTCTCGACACCTTCCGCGATGCCTTTGAACGAGCGCAGCTGGCCGAGGCCATGCACGGCGATAAATTGCGCGAGATCCGCGTCGCTGACTTCGGTATATACGGCCATTTCGCGTAGATAGCTGGAATTGCTGCGGTTAGTCGAGCGCCAGAGCATCATCCGTCCAGACGGAACCGCTGCCGCGGTTCACTGGTCGGATAAAGATGCTCTAGCGCAACTCTCGGGGGACGTTGAAGGCGATGTTTTCCTCGGCGACGATCACGTCTTCCACTGTGACTGCAAACCGCTTGCCGAGGCTGACAATGATCTCTTCAACCAGCTCCTCCGGTGCCGATGCGCCGGCTGTCAGCCCAAGCGTCCGAACGCCCTCCAGCTCCGCCATGCGCAACTCCGCGGCGTTCTGCACGAGCACGGCACGGGGACAGCCAGCCTTGGCGGCGACCTCGACCAGACGCTGCGAATTCGAGCTGTTGGGAGCACCGACCACCAGAAGGGCATCGCAGCGCGCCGCGATGGCCTTGACGGCGGCCTGCCGGTTGGTGGTGGCGTAGCAGATGTCCTCCTTGCGCGGGCCCACGATGGCAGGGAAGCGGCGCTGCAAAATCCCGATTATGCCGGCCGTGTCGTCGACCGACAGGGTCGTCTGGGTAGCGTATGCCAGGTTTTCTGGATCCTGCGGCGCAATGGTCCGTGCGTCCTCCTCGGTCTCGACCAGCGTGACGGCGCCCTCAGGCAGCTGGCCAATGGTCCCGATCACCTCCGGATGCCCTGTGTGGCCGATAAGGAGAACATGCCGCCCTGCGGCGTGCTGGTTCTCGGCCTCCCGATGCACCTTCGAAACCAGTGGGCAGGTGGCATCCAGGTAGAACATGTTGCGGCTGCGGGCCGCGGCAGGTATCGACTTGGGCACGCCATGAGCCGAAAAGATCACAGGCTGATCTGTTTCAGGAATCTCTTCCAACTCCTCCACAAAAACGGCACCTTTCGCGCGCAATTGGTCCACGACATGCCGGTTGTGCACGATCTCGTGCCGGACATAGACGGGGGAGCCATAGCGGGCGAGCGCCAGCTCGACGATCTTGATGGCGCGGTCTACGCCTGCGCAGAAGCCACGCGGGCCGGCGCGCAGTATTGTAAGGGGCGACAAGCTGCCGGCGGCATCAGTGCTGGCCGTGTTTGACGAACTGGGGTTGGGGGATCTCGAGGGCATGGAAGCAGACCGATCTGATGACGATTATCGCTGCCGCTGGACCAGCAGAAATCGCAACTGGCTGTTGATGCTGCGTTGCAATTCAGTTGCTACGCGCTTGGCCTCCTACTGTCGAGGGTGCTAAATATGATTCTCGAGTGGGGAAAGCTGCTTCAACCAGTGCGTCGGCGTCCAGGGGTACCGTGCAAACGGTGGACGTACGCTGGGTCAGAGGTGGCGGTGCTTCCGGCATGCGTCTCGCCGGTCAGCTTGACGGACAGGGTCATCGTGAATTCAGCAGCTCCACTAATCGGCAATTCATCCCCACGGGGTGCGAGCGGGCTGTGGCCAGCGCGTGCGGTTCGCCGCAATGCCAGGCTCGTGCGCACGCTGGCTCTGGGCGGCGGCATCGCACTTGCGCTTTCTGGCTGCGGCCTCTCGACCCTGACCTCCGGCCTCGGCGGCGGGGTATTCGGCGGAAATGGCCAGAGCCAGCAGACCACCGGCTCCACCGGGGTCAACGAAGACCAGTTGCTGGCAGCCGCGCGGGGCGTTGGCACATATAGTGGTACGCTGGGCGAGGTCTCCTCCCAGTGTCCGCGGGTCCGCGTGGAAGCCAAGGACAACCACCTGACAATCCATGAAGCAGGCATGACGGGTGATGCACTGGCGGTGCTGCATCGCGGCGAGTTAACGAAGACGGCGCGGGAGTGCCAGGTTGCCGGCCCTAACGTCACGGTGAAATATGGCTTCTCGGGCCGCGTACTGCTTGGTCCCAAGGGCCGCGCCGGTACCGTCACCATGCCGATACGGGTGAGCCTGCTGAACGCCAAGCGGGAGCGGCTCACGACGGAATCGATGAACGTCGAAACAGCGCTCACAATAGAGAAGCCGATAGGCTACTTCTCCGCCGTGCGGACGCTCAACTTCCAAATGCCAGTGGGCTCAAGGCCCGGCGAGTTCGAAATCGAGATCGGTTTCGATAACGCCACTCGTGGCGCACCGGTGCCGCCCGCGCCGCTGGCTGGGCGTCCTTTGCTCAGTGGTGGACGACTTTAACGCAGATGCCCGTTTGAAATCTCGCGGCCTTGATCCCCGAAAATCGGGAGTTGATGCTGTCGAGTTGATGCTGGGCGGGTGATTGCGAGTTGAAATTGCCGCGTGCGTTCTTACGTGTAACCTAACGCCATTTGAGGCTTGCAGAAGAGATCGCCCGCGCAAGACCGCGCGGACGGCGCCGAAGGAGCAACCGCCCCGGAAACTCTCAGGCAAAAGGACCGCAGGCTGATGGCACTCTGGAAAGCGGCCTTGCATTGATGACACGTCGGCATTGATGACATGTCGGCGTCGATGCAAGGCTCACCGAAGGGGATAAGGCTCGGCCCACGGAGAATGGGCGCGGCACGAATCTCTCAGGTTCCGTGACAGAGGGGGCTCAAGTGCGGGTGCCAGCCGGTGCCCGTATGGTTGAGCTGTCCGAGAACGGAACCGCTGCCTATGAGCCTACCTGAAGATCCCCTCCGCAAGCGCACTCCGCTCTACGACCGCCACGTCGCGGCCGGTGCACGCATGGTGCCGTTCGCCGGCTATGACATGCCGGTTCAATATGCCCTCGGCGTCATGAAGGAGCACCTGTGGACGCGCGAGCAGGCCGGATTATTCGATGTCAGCCATATGGGCCAGGCGAACCTTGTTGCCGAGGACGGGCGACACGAGAGTGCGGCCGCGGCCATCGAGGCGCTGGTGCCGGCCGATATCCGGGATCTGGCTCCCGGACAGCAGCGCTACACGCAACTGCTTGCGGATGATGGCGGCATTCTCGACGACCTGATCGTCACGCGGCCGGCAAGTCCAGATCATGCGGGCAGGCTTATCCTTGTCGTCAATGCTGCGCGCAAGGACTTCGATCTCGCCTACATCGCGAAGCGCCTGCCCAAAGGCAGCAGGCTGGAACTGAACGCCGAGACTGCGTTGCTGGCGCTGCAGGGGCCTGCCGCGGCGGCTGTCATTGCAAGACACCTCGAAGGCGCGAGCGACCTGAGCTTCATGACGTCACGGCAGCTCGCCATCGACGGCATTCAGTGTCTCGTCTCGCGTTCCGGCTACACGGGCGAGGACGGCTTCGAGATTGCCGTTGCGGCGGCCGATGCCGCCCGCATCTGGGACATGCTATCGGGCCGATCGGCGAAGTCCAGCCGATCGGGCTGGGTGCGCGCGACACGCTCCGGCTGGAGGCTGGGCTTTGCCTGTACGGTCACGACATCGACGAGAGTACATCGCCCGTCGAAGCTGCGCTTTCTTGGACGATCCACAAACGCCGCCGGGACGAGCGCGACTTCCCCGGTGCGGAGCGCATCTTATCTGAATTGCGCGAAGGTCCGCGTCGACGGCGCGTCGGTATTCTGCCGGAAGGTCGTGCGCCGGCGCGTGAGGGTACCGAAATACTATCCGGAGACGGACAGCCCATCGGACAGGTCACGTCGGGTGGTTTTTCACCGACGCTGCAGGCTCCGATTGCGATGGG
This sequence comes from uncultured Alphaproteobacteria bacterium, assembly GCA_963825625.1. Classification (GTDB taxonomy): domain Bacteria; phylum Pseudomonadota; class Alphaproteobacteria; order Rhizobiales; family Hyphomicrobiaceae; genus CAMDPA01. The sequence goes on from CAWGUF010000023.1 coordinate 204,896, forward strand.
CTATGTCGATTCCCGATTTGCTGGTGCCGGCTCACCATTGCAGCTTGTCGTGCGCGGCAAAGCGCTGCCCGCGCGTGTGGTGAAACTGCCTTTCGTGCCGCACCGCTATGCCAGGATCTGAAACCCCGAGGGAGCAACATGGCCACCATCAAATTTACCAAGGACCACGAATTCATCAGCGTGGATGGTGACGTCGCCACCGTCGGCATCACCGCACATGCCGCCGAGCAGCTCGGCGATGTCGTATTCGTGGAGCTGCCTGAGACCGGGCGCACTGTGAAGGCTGGCGAGGCGGTGGCCGTGGTCGAAAGCGTGAAAGCTGCCAGCGACGTCTATGCGCCCGTCTCCGGCGAGGTTCTGCAAGCCAATCCGGAGCTGCCGGCAAATCCGGCCTGGGTCAACGAGGAGCCGCAGGGCAAGGCATGGTTCTTCAAGATCAAGCTTGCCGACAAGGCAGAGCTCGACGGCCTGCTCGACCAGGCTGCGTACGACGCGCTGGTTCGGGATGCCTGATGTGCGGATAACGCGCACGACGCTCGCGATACTCGCAATCGGCATTCCGCTGCTGCTCGCGGGATTTTCAGGCGCAATGTACTACGAGCGCTATTGGCGCATTCGACATTGTTTCAACGAGCAGGGACGCTGCTTCGTGCCAGAGACCGCAGAAGTCGTGCTCGAACAATCGTCTGTCGTATGGGGCGGCCTACTGCTGCTCAGCGCCGTAGTGCTCGCCTTCAACCTGAGGCGACTGGTTTTGCGTCACACTGCGGCGCGACCAAAGAGAGGAGTGTGATGCGCTATCTGCCACTGACGCCCGACGACAGGGCGGCGATGCTGGAAGCGATCGGTGTCGCTGGCATCGATGCGCTGTTTCGCGATGTGCCGGCCGAAAAGCTGCTGAACGGTCCGCTCAACCTGCCGCGCGGCCGTAGCGAAATGGAGGTGGAACGCGAGCTCGGCCTGCTTGCGGCGCGGAGCACCACTGCAGGCAACGTACCATTCTTCGTCGGTGCGGCGCCTATCGGCACCATGTGCCGGCGACTGTCGATCACCTCATCCAGCGCTCCGAATTCCTGACCAGCTATACGCCGTACCAGCCCGAGATCAGCCAGGGCACGCTGCAAGCGCTGTTCGAATTCCAGACACAGGTCGCGATGCTGACCGGGATGGAGGTGGCCAACGCCTCGATGTACGACGGCTCCACGGCATGCGCCGAGGCCGTGCTGATGGCACACCGGCTGACCAAGCGGAAGAAGGCCGCTGCTCTCCGGGCGGCTGCATCCGCATTACCGCGCGGTCATCGAGACGCTGTCGCGATACGGCGGCTCGCAGGTGCAGTCATTGCCGACCGATGCCGGGCAAGACGGAGGACTTCTCGGAAGCGATCGACGAGGAGACGTCGTGCGTCGTCGTGCAGTATCCGGATGTTTTCGGCTCGATTCGCGACCTCAGCGGCGATCGCGGCGGCCGCCCACGCCAAGGGCGCGCTGCTGGTTGTCGCCGTACCGGAAGTCGTCGCACTGGGGCTCATCACGTCGCCAGGCGAGATGGGTGCGGACATCGTCGCGGCCGAAGGCCAGTCGCTCGGCAACGGTCTCAACTTCGGCGGGCCCTATGTCGGACTGTTCGCCACCCGCGAAAAGTTCGTTCGCCAGATGCCCGGGCCGCATCTGCGGGCGAGACGGTGGACGCGGACGGCCGGCGCGGTTTCGTGCTGACGCTGTCGACGCGCGAGCAGCATATCCGGCGCGAGAAGGCGACAAGCAACATCTGCACCAATTCCGGCCTGTGCGCGCTGGCGTTCACCATCCACCTGACGCTGCTGGGCGAGGCAGGTCTGCGGCGGCTGGCGGCGATCTGTCATGCCAATGCCGTCGACCTCGCCGACCGGCTGGGGCAGGTGAAGGGCGTGGAGATTCTCGGCGATGCGTTCTTCAACGAGTTCACGATGCGCGTGCCGGGAAACGCCGCCGATATCATCGAGCGGCTCGCAGCGAAGGGCGTTCTGGGCGGGGTGCCGTTCTCTCGGCTGGCGCCTGGGCGAGGACGCGCTTGCGGACTTGATCGTCGTTGCATCAACGGAAATCAATACGAGCAATGACCGGGCCGCCTTCGCGACGGCACTCGAGGAGGTTCTGGCATGAGCGATGAACCGGCAGGGACGGCCGACCGCACCAAGCAATGACACTGTCAACCGGGCCAGCCGTACGTTCACCGGCAATCGCGGGTCTCGACCATGAGGAGCCTCTGATCTTCGAGATCGGACGCACTGGGACCAGCGGTGTCGACCTGCCCGAGCCTGAGACGTCCACGCGCAGGCTCGGCGGGCTGGAGCGGCGCCAGCAGATCGGGCTGCCGGGGCTGACGGAACCCGAGACAGTGCGCCACTACGTCGCGCTTTCGCGCAGAACTACGCCATCGACAGCGGCATCTATCCGCTCGGCTCCTGCACGATGAAGCACAATCCGCGCCTCAACGAGAAGATGGCGCGGCTGCCCGGACTTCGCCGACATTCATCCGCTGCAGCCGCAGTCGACGGTGCAGGGCGCGCTGGCACTGATGCAGATGCTCGCCGGCTATCTGCTGGAGCTGACCGGCATGCATGCGGTCGCCTGTCGCCGCAAGGCGGGCGCGCATGGCGAGCTTGTGCGGCATGCTCGCGATCAAGGCTGCGCATGAGGCAATGCGCGGGCGACACGCGCCGCGTCGTGCTGGTGCCCGAAAGCGCGCATGGCACCAATCCGGCGACGGCGGCCTTCATGGGCTACCAGGTGAAGGCGATCCCGGCGCGCGACGACGGCACGTGGCGGCCGAGGCCGTGCGAGGAGGCGCTCGGCGCCCGACGTCGCGGCCATCATGCTGACCAATCCCAACACCTGCGGCCTGTTCGAGCGGGACATCTGCGAGATCGCGCGACGCGGTGCACGCGGCCGGCGCCTACTTCTATTGCGACGGCGCCAACTTCAACGCCATCGTCGGCAAGGTGCGGCCGGGCGACCTCGGCATCGATGCGATGCACATCAACCTGCACAAGACGTTCTCGACGCCGCATGGCGGCGGCGGTCCGGGCTCCGGCCCGGTGGTGCTGTCCGAGGCGCTGGCGCCCTTCGCGCCGTTGCCCTTCGTGATCAAGCGCGTGCGGACGGCTCCGCGGCTGATCGAGCACGAAGACGAAGCCAAGACGGACGGCGCAGCGCCGCTCGGCCGGCTGACGGCCTTCCACGGCCAGATGGGCATGTTCGTGCGCGCGCTCGCCTACATGCTCAGCCACGGCGCCGACGGCATGCGCCAGGCGTCCGAGGATGCGGTGCTCAACGCCAACTATGTGCGCGCCGGCCTGCAGCGACCTGTTCACGCAGCCCTTCGGCGACCGGCCGTGCATGCACGAGGTGCTGTTCGACGACGCCTTCCTGAAGGACACGGGCGTCACCACGCTCGATTTCGCCAAGGCGATGATCGACGAGGGCTTTCATCCGATGACGATGTATTTCCCGCTGGTCGTGCATGGCGCGATGCTGGTCGAGCCGACCGAATCGGAATCGAAAGCCTCGCTGGATCTGTTCATCGCCACGCTGCGCGATCTTGCCAAGGCGGCGAAACGGGGGGAGACGGAACGCTTCACGGCTGCACCGCTGCTGGCACCTCGCCGTCGGCTCGACGAGACACGCGCGGCCCGTGTGCCAAAGTTAAGATGGAAAGCGGAGTGAAGCGGAAAATATCTACTCAGAGTTCGGACAGTTTCTGCAATAGCGCCTCGCGCCCGGGCTGAAAATCCTGGTCGACCCACCAGTCCTCCAGTTGCCTCAGGGCTCGGCCCAGCGCGGGCCCGGCTTCAATCCCGCGGGCCATCAGATCGGGGCCGGCAAGCGGAAAGCGCGGCGGCTGCCAGCGCTGGGGTAGCGCCAGAACCGAGGCCCACTGCGACCCTCCGGAAGGGCTTGTCGGTGCATCGAGGCGCCGGGCCCACGACAGCAGAATACCGTGGCAGAACGCGTCCGCGCCCAATCGATACAGCAGCGCTCGGGCCTGTTTCTCCTCGGGCGGTTCGGCGAACCTGGCTATCGCCTGTGCGGCGGCGCGCAGCCCGTCCTTCTCTTTCGCCGAGAGTTTCAGACGCTTCGCCAACCTGCGGGCATCCTCATCCACCTCCACCGCAAGCGCGGCGAGCCGCAAAACGGCATCGGGCGCCAGGCTCTGCCCCGCCTCGATGTCGATGAGCCGCTCCAGAAGCGTGGGCCGGGGGGCCGCCGGCAGCACCTCTGCGAGGATGCCGGTCGATTGCATATCGCGCACGGCAGCGGCGGCGTGCCGGGCCACGAGCAGGCGCATCAACTCCTGATGCACGCGCTCAGCCGACAGCCTCGCAAGCCCCTTGCGCTCGACGATGCAAGCCTGCGCGCCGGCCGTGTCCGCGATACCGTCGGCATACTGTGCAGTGAAGCGGAAGAAGCGAAGTATACGCAGGTAGTCCTCGCGGATGCGTTCGCGGGCATCACCGATGAAGCGTACTCGCCGTGCGAGCAGATCCCCGTAGCCGCCGAGCGGATCGAACACCTGTCCGTCCGCCGCGCAATAGAGCGCGTTCATCGTGAAGTCGCGGCGGCGGGCATCCTCGGCCCAGTCGGTCGTGAATGCCACGGTCGCGTGACGGCCATGCGCCTCGGTGTCGATGCGCAGCGTCGTGACCTCGAACGGGTGGTGATCGGCTATCACGGTGACGGTGCCGTGCTTGAGACCGGTCTCGGCCACGGCCAGGCCGGCGGCGCGTGCGAGCCGGCCGACGTCGTCCGGCAGCGCTGGCGTGGCGATGTCGATATCGGTGACCGGCAGGCCCATCAGCGAATTGCGCACAACGCCGCCCACCGCGCGTGCCTCGACGCCAGCGGCCGCGAAAGCCGCAAACACGGCCTGCGTCGGCGCGGCCGTCAGCCAGTCGGCACCGGCCAAATTCGGCAGTGGGCTAGACTGTGCCACCGCATCTGCCCCGTTAGAGCTTATGGCCTGGGACGACCTTGCCGTCGCGGTATTCCGGCGGCGCGTAACCAACACCAGGTTTGCCGCTCTTGTTGCCGCCGAAGACGACCATAACGATCGCCAGCAGCGACACGCCCATGACGGCAAGCCAAACGAGCGGTGCGTCCGAGACCAATTCCTTTCCAGACTTCTGTCCGTCGCGCCTCAGCCAGTTGTATGCAAAATATATCAGCGCCGGTGCCAGCAACAGAAGAATATTCTCGATCACGATCCTGATCATTCCGGGTATAGCCTCGCCTGCATGTTCTTGATCATGGCCGCCGTCGCTCCCCAGATGAAACGTTCCTGATAGGGCATGACATAGTAATCGCGGCGTCGGCCGTCTCGAACACGCGACTGCAGTTGGTGGTGGGCCACATCCATCAAGAACGCGAGCGGCACCTCGAATGCGTCCGCAACCTCGCGCTCGTCGAGGGTCAGAGTGAACCCCGGCTCGACGATCGCGACCACGGGATCGATGTGAAAGCCGGTGTGGGTTCGCAGGGCGTCGAGAAAGCCGAGCGGGCGAACATACTGCGCGTCCAGGCCGATCTCCTCCCGCAACTCACGCAGGGCCGCGGCCACCGCATCGGCATCTCCAGGCTCCAGCTTGCCGCCAGGAAACGCCACCTGGCCGGCATGGCTCGGCAGATGCTCGGTACGCTGGGTCAGCAGCACCGTCGGCTCCTCGCGCGCCACGATGGGGACCAGAACGGCTGCGCGCCGCAACGGCCGACCGATCATCATGTCCGCGTGAAGGTCCGGGTCGTCGCCAACCTCGGCCTCACGTAGCGAAAGCCCGCGCGCAGCGTCCCAGATCAGCTCGGATGGCACGCGCGACAGACGCTCGGCGGCGAGCGCCAGAAATACGTCCACGTCGAGCTTTCCGGCAAACATGGGAGGTGCTCTCTGCATGGATCAAAGTTACACCGGTTTGCGGGGGATTTGGCAAGCAACTCGCGGCCGCGGCTGGAATTACGGACCTGATTGAGTTGCAGCCACAGTCGATACCCATCTGTGAGGGTGTCGAACAGGTCTGTCCGATCTAACTCAACTTCGCACGCCAAGCCTCGAGCGCGGCCTCCTCGATATCGCGGGAAAGATCGACATCATCCTCGCCGGGCACCGCGATGCGCAGAAACGTCATTTCCGGCGAGGCTATCGGCTTGGTGGCATCAAGCCCCATCTTCGCGCCGATCCCATCGCGGGTGGACGGATCGAGCTTGGAGCCCTGGGATTCCGTCACGACCAGCAGATCACGGTCGGCCTGGAAGCGCGTGGCGACTGCCCATTCGACCTTCTCTGGATCGTGGATGTCGACGTCGGCATCGACCACGACGATGTGCTTGATGTCGTAGTGTGCGGCGAAGGCACCCATCATGATATTCTTGGGCTCACCATCGCTGCGCTTGTCGATCTGGACGGCGAGATGATAGCGGCATACCCCGCCGGGCAGCAAATGCACGTCACGCACGTTGGCGAATGTACGGCGGAGATGGCCGAGGATGGTCGCCTCACGCGGGATGCCACCCAGCACCAGGTGCTCACGGCCGCCGCCGATGATGGTGTGGAAGATCGCGTCCTTGCGGCGGGTCACCGCGTCGACCTCGATCACATGGCGGTCCGCGCGGGGACCGTAATACTGCGGGAACTCGCCGAACGGGCCTTCCGGCTCACGCACCCTCGGCAGCATGCGGCCCTCGATCACACATTCCGCTTCAGCGGGAACGCGCAAGTCGGACGTCTTGCATCTAACGACGGGCAGCGCGCGTCCCTGCAGCGAGCCGGCGATCTCCAATTCGTCCTGGTCCAGTGGCGCGATAGCCTGGGAGGCAAGCAGCGTCAGCGGATCGGAGCCGATGACGATGGCAACGTGGAGCGGCAACCCCTTCTTCTCCTGCATCTCATAGAAGTGGTGGGTGTGCCTGGGCAGGAACAAGCCGCCCAACCGTTTCGGGCCGGAGACCTGCAGACGGATGATGGCGACGTTCTGGCAGCCGGTTTCCGGGTTCTTGGAGATCATCAGTCCGGCGGCGATATAGGGGCCGCTGTCGTGCTCGTTGTGGGTGGGGATGGGAAGATCCCGCAACAGATCCGGATCGAGCTCCACCACGTCCTGAACAGGCGCATCGGAAACGTCCGCACACGGCGTGGGATTGTTGGCGGCGTGCTCGAAGCGGTTCAGCATCTGGTCCGGAGCGACGCCCATGGCCTCAGCGATCCACTGCCTGTCCGATACGATGCCCGATGTCACCGGCAGCGCATGACCACCGGGTGATGGGAACAGCGTCGCGCGCTCGCCGTCCAGACGCTTGGCAATGGCTGCCAGCTCGAACTTCAAACCGACGTTGGGCCGGGCAACCGCAAGCCGGCCGGTGGAGGCCAAGTGCGCCAGCCAATCGCGCAATGTCGTGAACGGCGCCAGGTTCGAGCCTGGTGCCGACGGCGGCTCGGAGGCAGACGTGGTGTTGCGTTTCGCTTTCATGGCGGTATCTCAACTCGCATACGAAAAGGGGTCAGACCGATCGGTCCAACCCCGCTGCAGATGGTGCGTGTCGGCCAGATCCGGCCAGCCACCTTATCACAGGGGCTTCTCGCCGAGCACTGTCAGGCGGCGCATCAGGCGAAGCTCCTGGGCGGGGAAGTCCTGGCGCGCGTGGCTGGTGCAGCGGTTGTCCCACATCAGGACGTCACCGACGCGCCAGTTGTGCGCATAAACGTGCTCCGGCTTCTCGATCTCCTGGAACAGGATCTCGAGCAGCTCATCACTCTCGGCTTTGTCCAAGCCCTCGATCTCGAACGTCATCAGGCGATTGACAAACAAGCCCTTGCGGCCGGTGGCGTCGTGGGTGCGCACGATCGGGTGCCAGTAGCGCGGCGCGGCGGGATCGATCGTCGTGGCCTTGACCGTAGCACCATTGCCGTAATCGTAGATGTTGAGCGCGCGCCGGCCCTCGATGCGCTTCTTGACTTCGGGAGAGAGCGCCTCATAGGCAGCGTAGAGATTGGAGAACAGCGTCTCGCCGCCCCTGGAGGGAATGTTGATGGCAAAGAGGATGGTGGCCTTCGCAGGGCGCTCCACGTAGCACTGGTCGATATGAAACTGCATCTCGCCGTCGGGAAGCTGGTCGATATATTCGCCATTCTCCTTGCGGTTGGAAATGTACATGATTGCCGGGTGCTCGGTCTCGCGGCCCTTGTTGGCCTTGATGCGGTTCGCGAGCGGCCCGAAACGGTTGCCGAAAGCGACCTGATCGTCGGTCTCGATTTTCTGGCCGGGCAGGACGATGACCTGATGCTTATGCCAGGCGTCCTCAATGGCCTTGAAGGTGGCGTCGTCGAGTGGTTTCGACAGGTCGACGCCGCGAACCTCGGCGCCGAGCGCCTTGCCGGAAGGCACGACGTCAATGGTTGCAGCGGTTGCCATGAGCACTCCTCCGAGAATCCGAACTCCTGCTATCGGTGCAGGAACTTAGAGATCAAACAATTTGCCGTCAATGTGCTGCTGTAGCGTCGCTGGCGGCGGCTGACGGGATGATGCCAAGTGCGCTGCGGGCGGCGTAGCGGCCGGACACGAATGCCCATGCAATATGATGTCCATGTCCATCGAGCAGCACGCCCCCCTGGCCGGCACAGCCCGCCGCATAGAGGCCGGGGATCGGCTGGTCGTCCGCGCCCAGAACCTGAAGATGGTCCGATACGGCGAGGCCGCCCTCGGTCTGGGTCAGATAGCCTCGCGCCGGCCCGAGTGCATAAAACGGCGGCTCGGTGAGGCGCAACGCGGCATCAGCATGGAATTGATTGTGAGCCTCGATGGATGCCCGAAAGGCCGCGGCGGGCATGCCTAGCCTGGCGGCCAGATCATCCAGCGTCTGGGCCTCGAAATAGATGTCCTTGCGGGACTTACGGTAGTCGTCGAGGTATGCATAAGCGACATTCGGGGCGGTCGAGATGAAGTCCGGCCACGTCTCGTAGCGATCGGCAATCTTGCGATCGAACACGATGAAGCCGAGGTTGGAAGGATCAAGCGCCAGGTGTTTTGCGGGACTGGAGAGATCGACCTTGATCAAGTCACCGGATGGATTGACCAGTGCCGCGCCATTCTTGAACAGGCTGGGCTCCGGCCCCAGCGACGTCGTGATGAACTTCATCAGCAGAGGCCGAATAAGCCGCTGCGGGATATGGCCCATTCCCCATTGCACCGACTTGCCGACGATGCGCCAGGGCGGTAACACGCATCACCACGTTCTGGTGCTTGGGCGGCACGAAGCGCATGCGCGGCATGTAGAAGGCAAAATACTCGCCGTTGACGATGCGGCCTCCAAGCTTTTCGCCCATCTGCAGGGTTTCGCCGGTCGCCAGCGGGTTCATCGGCTCCGCATTCACGACCTCCTGCTCGAAATAGCGGGCCCGCATCTGCTTGCTCGCGCTGAAGTCGCCGCTGGCGAGGATCACGGCCTTGCCGGCCCGGAAGACCCTACGGGCGCCGCCTTGCTCGACCTCGACACCAACGATGCGGCCGCCTTCTGAGACCAGATCGAGCACCGGGCAGGAACATTCGATCTGCACCCCCAGTTTGCGGCAATGCTTGCCAACGAAATGGATGTAGGCCTTGGCGCCGGGCACGACATTGTGCATCCGCGGCCGGGTGTGAGGCGGCTCGGGGTTCGGGCCGATGAACTCGATGCCAAGGTCCATCAGCCATTGAAACGTGCCGGGGCCCTCGAAACAGAGAATGCGGCGCAGCGCCATGTTGTCGGGTCGCCTGGCGTTGGCGTTGACGGCATCCATATCGGCGTAGTGCCGTTCGGGACTATCATCGACGCCGGCCCGCTTCTGATGCGGCGTCGAGCTCGTCGTGTAGGCTCCCACCGACCAGGCGGTGGTGCCCCCCAGTGCCGCCCCCTTCTCCACGAGCAGAACCTTGGCGCCGAGTGCGGCCGCCTCCGCCGCAGCCGCCAGCCCTGAACCGCCACCGCCCACGACGATGATATCGAAACTAGCGCCTGCCGCGTCCGCCATATTCGTTTCTCCCGATTGCTCGGACATATTGCATTTGGATCGAGAGGGTGCATAGAGGGTCGCTCTAGCCTTTCGGGCCCTGTCCGCACCCCAGCGCGTCCGACCCGATCCATTCCGCCTACCACGAGCGCCGGAGCCATCGCCAATGCTGAAGCTGCTGATCGAGGCCGACCCTATCCTGAATGTGATCCCGGTGATCCTCGATCCCACCATTCCGGAGGCGCATTACGAGGCGGTCAAAGACTTCTACACCTTCGACATACCTGATTTCGACAACAGGCTGGCTGACATCAGGCAACGGATTCCCGGACTCTATCCGTGCAGGATCGAGTTCGCGGAGGACCAGGCCGACATGGGCCGGCGAATTCACGACGCCGACGCGGTGATCGTGGAATCGCTCAAGGTCGGCGAGGACGAGCTGGCCCAGGCGAAACGGCTGAAGGTGGCGCAACGCTGGGGCGGCCAGGCGGCCGGAATCGATGTCGGCGCCTGCCAGCGGCATGGCGTGGCGGTCTCCGTCGTCCGGCGGCGCGTCAACATCACGGTGGCCGAGCAAGCGTTTTCCTTGATGATGATGCTTGGACGCCGGCACAACCAGCTCGACGGCGTGGTGGAAGCCGCCGCCCTGAAGGCCGGGGGCTTCGACCTCAGGCCGTACAATCGCACCTACTCTGGCAACTCGAACTTCGCCCGTATCCCCAATGTCGTGGCGATGCTCGAATTCAACGCTCGGCCTGATCGGCATGGGCGAGATCGGCCGCGAGGTCGCGATCCGTGCCAAGGCATTCGGCATGAGGACGCTCTATTACCAGCGCACGCGGCTATCGCCGATGGAGGAAGCCCTGCTGGGCGCCACCTGGATGCCGCTGGAGGACATGCTGGCGCAATCCGATTTCGTCTCGCTGCACCTGCCGCTCAACGAGTCGACGCGCGGCATCCTGGGGCGGCGCCACATCGAGATGATGAAAAAGGGCGCGTTTCTAACGAATATCTCGCGAGCTCATCTGATCGATTACGACGCCGTGATCTGGGGCCTGGACAGCGGCCATCTTGGCGGCTTCGCGCTCGACGTCGGCTATCACGAGCCGGCGCAGGACGGCGAGCGGCTGCTTTCCTATCCGAACGTCATCCTCGTGCCGCACACGGCGCCCGCCCACCGCGTCCATGGGCTCAGGGATTTCGACGAACTGCTGACACGGGTCTGGGATCAACTTCGCTGAGTCTATTCGACCTCGGGAATGCCGACGCGCAGCACGGTTCCGTCAACGCCGGTGATCTTGACACGGGTGCCAACAGGCAGGTCGGGGCCCTCCGCCGTCCACAGCGTATCACCGACGCGCACTTTGCCGCGTCCACCAGAGATCGGCACCTCGACCATGACAAGCCGGCCGACATAGCTGACGCCACGCTCGTTGAGCCCGGGTACGTCGCTCTGGACCTGGCTGGGCTGCCAAAGGCGCCTGGCCCACAGGATCGTCAGCAGCGAAATCAGCGCGAATGCGACGAGTTGCACCGCGATCGGCATTGGATAAAGCAGGCCGACGCCACCGATCACCGCGGCGGCGGCTCCAAACCACATGAAATGGACGCCGGGGATGATCGTCTCCAGCACGTATAGCGCCACGGCGAGGATGAACCAGTTCCAAGCGCCGAGACTGACGAAGAAATCGAGAACAGGCAGCATGCTGCAAGACCTTCAAAATTGTCCGATCCAAGAGCTACGGGGCGGACGGTGTCGCCCGCCCCGCTGTCGGCAGTCGATTATTCGGCTGGGTACTGGGGCACACCTGTCGTTGTCGGCACGCGGCCGGGACGCGGGCTGGCGCCGTTGCCGCCGCCACCGAACGCCTCGCCGGTGATCTGGGCCAAGCCGGCAATGGAGCCGATGACGGACGAGGCCTCGAGCGGCATCATGATCACCTTCTGGTTCGGCGCTTTCGCAAGCGACTTCCAGAGCTTTCACATAGTTGTTGGCGACGAAGTAGTTGATGGCCTGAACGTTGCCTTTGGCGATGGCATCCGAGACGAGCTGCGTGGCCTTCGCCTCTGCCTCGGCGGCGCGCTCGCGCGCCTCGGCATCCTTGAACGCGGCCTCGCGCCGGCCTTCCGCCTCGAGCACCACGGCCTGCTTCTCACCCTCGGCCTTGAGGATGGCGGCCTGCCTCAGGCCTTCCGACTCCAGGATCTGGGCGCGCTTCTCGCGTTCGGCCTTCATCTGGCGCGCCATCGAATCGACCAGATCGCGGGGCGGCTCGATATCCTTGATCTCGATGCGCGTGACCTTCACGCCCCAGGATTCGGTGGCATTGTCGACCACGACCATCAATTGCGCATTGATCTTCTCGCGGTTGGACAATAGCTCGTCGAGATCCATCGAGCCCATCACCGTACGGATATTGGTCATTGTCAGGTTGGTGATCGACAGGTCCAGATTGTCGACTTCATATGCCGCCTTGGCTGCACTGAGCACCTGGAAGAAGGCGACACCATCGACGCGAACCATGGCGTTGTCGCGGGTGATCACATCCTGGGACGGGATGTCCATCACCTGCTCTTTCATATTGATTCGATGGCCGACGTGCTGCACCACGGGGATCAGCAGGTGCAGGCCGGGGTTGAGGGTCTTCTCGTAGCGGCCGAAGTTCTCCACCGTATAGTTGTATCCCTGAGGCACCACCTTGACGCACGACCAGGCGATCGCCGCCGCGAAGACGATAAGAATGACGCCAAATACTCCAAGGCCGCTCAGCAATTGCAGATCCATCACAAGTCCTCCTTGGCGCGTTGCGCAAGTGATGTAGGGTGTATCCTGAAGTTTTATTAGATGACTTGCCCGAATAACGGGTTAAAGACTTGCTGTAACATGTCGAAATTTAGATCATTTTGGCGCTTCTTACCGTTCCGCGGCGGGTAGCCTCTGGTCAGCGCCCGCACAGTGCGCGGAAAAGGTGGCAGGGGCGAAAATTGTCTTGCATGCACAGCACGACGACACCACCTTGCATTCAGGCGCGGAGGCAACTATAGCGTTCGAGCTTCTGGAGACGTGGCCGAGTGGCTTAAGGCGGCGGTTTGCTAAATCGTTGTACCCCCAAAGGGTACCGGAGGTTCGAATCCTCTCGTCTCCGCCAATTCCATCGCCATCTTGCTGCTCCGGACTGTCGGCTTGTGCGGCGGAGGCGGTCTCGTGTGGCGGAGGCCGGTCGACGCTTCGAAGCCCATAACAGGAGGCCTGACAGAAACTAGGCCATCCGCCGGCATGTTCGGACGGGTTTCAGCCGCGATCAAACTCGCTGGCAGTTGGCAGATGCACCACAAGCTCGATCATTCGGCGCCGGTTGGCCCCGACCAGGCGGGCACCTCGGCAAACGCAGCGTCGTGACAATGATCACGTGCATTGCGGTGTGACGCATGTCATGTCCCTCGATCCGCCATGGACTATGCAGGTCTGTCCGCTCGCCGGCTGTACCGTTCCAGTATCGACGACGGGAAGCGCTTGGTGCGTAGGCCTCGTCGGGATCAGGTGCCTACTGGTTGCTGGTGCGCCCTGACCGAAGCCGCGGACCGAGGTACAGGGATTGGCTGGTAACGTCAGCCGGTGGCTCGCCCACCGACCAGCGGAGAGGGCAGCGCCTCCTGCTGTTGGCTGTGGGCGAGCGCGGCAGATCGGGAGCACACCGAGCATGGCAAGTACCTGGTCGGTCTTTCTGGCAGCATTGATCACGGCTCTTGCAACGGGCCTGGGCGCACTTCCGTTCCTGTTCAGGCGCGATTTCAGTAAGGTTTGGCTGAGCATCGCCAACGGGGTGGCGGCCGGCATAATGCTCGGTGCCAGCCACAATCTCATCGCCGAAGGCGCTCGCATCGATCCAGCACGCGTCCTTCTGGGCCTCTTCATCGGCCTTGTCGCAATCGTCGCGGCCAAGCGCTTCGTGAACCCGCCGCGGAACGGGATAGCCGACCTGCAAGGCGCCGGAGCTCGCAAGGCCATGCTGGTGCTGGGCATCATGACAATTCACTCGTTTGCGGAAGGTCTCGGCGTCGGTGTTGCGTTCGGTAGCGAGGATCAGCTGGGCCCATTCATTACGACCGCCATCGCCATTCACAACATTCCAGAAGGCCTGGCGATTTGCCTGATCCTGATTCCGCGCGGCACTCCGGTCTGGAAGGCCTCACTGTGGAGTATTTTTACCAGCCTGCCGCAACCTTTGATGGCGGTTCCCGCCTTTCTATTCGTCACCGCATTTTCGCCGCTGCTACCGATTGGCCTCGGCATCGCGGCCGGCGCCATGATCTGGATGGTGTTCGCCGAGCTCATTCCCGAAGCTCTCCAGGACGCATCTGCCGAAAGCATCGGCATTGCGGTGACGCTCGCCACGATCGCACTGTGGTCGTTTCAGCATTTCGTACTCGGCCACTGGTGAAGCGTTGACGCCCAAAGAGCGTCACCGGTGAGCTGCCACGATCGGCATCGCAAGCAGAAACCCAGCAAGCCGTGCGAGGTATGTGGAGCGCCGCTCTTCACCCTCGACCATCGGCATCAAATGTCCGGCGCCCACATAGATCAACTTGCCAGCCGACAACGCCAACAAGGCCACGAGATCAGCAGCATCGAGACCGACGAGAAACGGAAGCGACGGCAGGCAGGACACTCAATGAACTAGCCGAAGACGACGTCAAGGAACATCATGATGACCAGCCCGAAAATCAGCCCGAATGTTGCCTGCCCCTCGTAGCCATGGCGATGCGTTTCCGGAATGATCTCATGACTGATGACATAGATCATCGCACCTGCGGCGAATGTCAGCGCCCAGGGCAGAACCAGCTTCGAATAGCCGACGGCGCCGGCGCCAGCCAGACCCGCGACAGGCTCCACCAACCCGGTCAACCCCGCCGCCACGAACGCGTATGTCCGGGAGTACCCCACTGCAGCCAGCGCCAGCGCGACGGCCAATCCTTCCGGCGCGTTCTGGAGGCCAATGCCGATTGCCAGTGTTGTTCCACGGGCAAAATCTCCACCGCCGTATCCGACGCCGACCGCCAGGCCTTCAGGGGCGTTGTGGATCGTGATTGCCAACACGAACAACCAGATCCGCGCCATCTCCGGCGCATCCGGGCCCTGCCGTCCCTGCGCAAAATGCTCGTGCGGGATCCAGGCATTGAGGACGGCGATGAAGCCAGTGCCCAGAATGATGCCCACAACCGCGACGGCGGCCGCAACGGTGGTGCTTGCATAGATCGACTGACCGGCCTCGATCCCCGGGATGATCAGTGAAAAGAATGATGCTGCGAGCATCACGCCCGCAGCAAAGCCGAGCAATGTGTCGTTGATCCGGCGCGACACGGATCGTCCGAACAGAACCGGCACTGCACCGACCGCCGTCATGGCGCCGGCCAGAAAGCTGGCGACAAAGCCCATCATCACGGAATCCATCGCAGTCTCCCCAATAGCGTGCAGCAGAGGGCGCCCGGCCGGACCGTGAGGAGTATGACTATCACGACGGGCCGCTCCTATTGACCGCGATCAACGATGCTCATGGCTGGGTCTCGTAGGAAGGCACCGCCCCAGCCGGCCATGTCGACTTGCTGCGTGTCAGAGGACTGTGCCATGACCAAGCGAAACAGGTTGACCCCCTGGTACACTGGGCTCGTTATCGTACTGGCAAGCGTACTATTCGTCGGCTATCGAATGTGGGCCGGCAACTGCCCCGCTCAGACGTGGGTCGAATTCGGCGTGCTCACCGTCATTCCCGTTGTGTACCTCGCGCTGATGTATCTGACCCTGACCAGTCAGGAATGACGGTCGAACGCCGCGCGCAAAGGATCCCCATGGGGCGAGGTAGAACGCTTCGCCGACAGACGCGGTGCGGAACGAACCTGCAGCGATCGCGATCCTTCTCCGCCCTCAGTCGCAATTCTTTCTAATCACATTACGGATCTTCTCGCCGGCCCGTCGTCGACTTCTCCGCAACAGCAAGCCGACACGTCACCAGGCAACTCATGACGACCGGCTGGAGCCATCGTCATCGGCAGACCGCCGCCTGGCTTCACCTGCTGCCGCATCAGCCGTCTTCAGCATGCGCACCACCTCGTCATCCTCGACCTGGTGGAAGTCTCTATAGTACAGCCCTATTGCGTAGAATGGCTCCGGCATTCTCAGGCAGATCAATTCGTCGACATCGGAAGCCAGGGCTTCCACCGTTTGCGATGGCGCAACCGGCACCGCCAGGATCAGCTTTCGTGGCCGGCGGCGCCTGAGTGCGGCAAGTGCTGCACGCACGCTCGCGCCGGTAGCGATGCCATCGTCCACAAGAATAAGCGTCCGCCCGTCGAGCTGAACCTTCTTGCGCCCGGCAAGATAAACCCCACGCCGCCTCTCGATCTCCGCCAGCTCCCTTTTTGCCTGCCGGTCAATAGCGGCCTGATCCATGCCTGTAGCTGCCATGACTTCCGGATTGACGACGATCTCAGGATCACCGCCATCGACGACGGCGGCCGCAGCCAGCTCCGGCTGATATGGGGCCCCGATCTTGCGTACAAAAACCAGATCGAGCGGTGCCGAAAGCGTGCGGGCAATCTCCACGGCAACGGGCACCCCTCCGCGCGGCAGCGCCAACACGACCGGGTCTTCCAACCTGCGACCCTCAAGGCGCGCGGCCAACGCCCTGCCTGCTGCAGCTCGGTCGGCAAACTTCTTCTCCCGTCGGTTCGTGCTGGGCGCAAGGTGGCGCCTGAACCAGGCGACAGCAAGATCTATGACCTTGTCCAGCATGCCGGCCTCCTCAAAGAGATGCGTCGCACCGTCAATCACCTCGAGTCGCTTCAGGCATCTCAGTCGTGCAGATGCAGTCTCGTTCAGTCCGATCACCCCGACGTCATCACCTCCCACAATCAGCAGCGTCGGAGCCGCCACGTCTCCAAGCTCGTTGACCGCCAGGTCCGGCCGGCCCCCACGCGAGACGACTGCGTCGACCTTATCCGGCAGTCGTGCAGCGGCCACGAGAGCGGCGGCGGCACCGGTGCTCGCGCCGAATAATCCGACCGGCAAACCCCTGGTTTCCGCATTAACTTCACACCATCCGACTGCGTCGCACATGCGCGCGCCGAGAAGCGGTATATCGAAGACATTCGCCCGATCAGCGGCTTCTGCCTCGGTCAGCAGATCAAAAAGGAGCGTGCCGAACCCTGCTTCATTCAGCCGCCTTGCAACCGCGGTATTGCGCGGGCTGAAACGGCTGGATCCGCTGCCGTGGGCGAAAACGATCAGTCCATCCGGAGTCGGTGGAACTGTCAGCAGACCAGGCAATCGCTGCTCACCAACCCATACCTCCGTAACGCGCATCGATGGAACTCCATTCCGGATCCGATGATCGCCATACAGTTGTCGGTGAAGGTCGCCCGCAATGCGCTCGATTTGCATTGATGGCAGTCAACGCGCCGTGGACGCGAGGTCGCATCATTTGCCCGCAGCATTGACCCGGCACCGCGCTTCGCCCCTGAAATGCCCCAGCACAACAATGCTTGCCGCGGCGGCAAAGAAACACCAAACCGAGCTGAACGACTGCCAATAGGCCACAAACGATACGCCTGCCCCAGCAGCCACGATCACGCCGAGCAACCTCAACGCGGCGTGAGTGGAGAGCAGCAATGCCGCGACTGTGGCGACGATGTAGAGCGCGCCAATTCCGAAAGCCGGATCCCGGCCATTCTCATACGCGATGTGACCACTGACGATCACTGCCTGATGCATCGCAATACGCATTTCCGCGACGAAGTATACCGCGACAAGCGTGCCTGCTGCCATCGCACCAATCATCTGACGTCGCCGCGCCGGGTCGGGTTCCACAAGAACTGCCGCCATCGGAGCATAAACCGGCCAGAGCACCTTGGCGTAAATTACATACATCCAAGTCAAGACGGCTGCGGCGCCTCCCTGCGGGGCTATCGGCAGCATCAGCCAGAGTGCTCCTTCGATCGCCTGTTGAATCGAGAACACCAAAGGCATCGCGGCAAGCGGCAATTCGGCCGGATCGTGGACGCGAGCAATACACGCAATGCCAACGGTGCCTGCTACGATTGACGTCAGGAAGCTGGCGTTTGCGGAAAAGCACATCCCGTTGCTCGCTGGTCGAAAACCTCGTCGACACTGATGCAGTGCCATGGCGTGAAAGCGTGCTCCTCGCCTCCCGTACCGACTTTTGCGTCCTGGTCTGTTGGCGGCTGCGACATCCGGCGAGCTTCTTCATGCCCGCCGATGGCGAGCGCCGATCGCAACCAGTCTCAAGGCTTCGGGCTAGGCCTCCTTGACAGGCGTCAATCTGCGGGGCCAACGGCTGGTGCGGGAGCAATGTCGTTTGACCGGCATCAAGGTGAACTAACGCCAATGTCGTATCCGGATTCTGCTCAACTGTTGCGGTCAGGGCAGATGCAGAGCGGAAAAGCGGCGTGCCCGGCATTGGAAGCAGCATCGGGAGCGCGGGCGGGGCTCTGTGTGCATAGAATGCTATTCCACAACTGTCGAAGACGTGACCCGTGACGATGGCAAGGATTGCCGCTCCAATGCTCCCGGAATGCGACTCCAACACGGGACAGAACAGAGATGATGAGGAAAACCAGCGAAAGGCGCCGGGTTCTGATCATGGGCGCGGCCGGTCGCGACTTTCACAACTTCAACGTCGTGTACAGACATGATGCGGCATACGAGGTGGTCGCGTTTACTGCTGCGCAAATCCCTGGAATTGCCGAACGGCGGTATCCATCCGCCCTGGCAGGCTCGCTCTATCCCGATGGCATAGACGTTTTCCCGGAATCGGAGCTGGCGTCGCTGATTACCCGCCTGCAGGTCGATGACGTCGTATTCGCCTATAGCGACGTCGCGCATGAAGAGGTCATGCACAAAGCCTCGATTGCCCTGGCATCGGGGGCCAATTTCATCCTACTCGGTGCGAACAGCACAATGCTGAAGGCCAGCGTTCCGGTCATCTCCATTTGTGCGGTCAGGACCGGCGCCGGCAAGTCCCAGGTCGCCCGATGGCTGTCCCGCCGCCTCGGCGGTCACGGCTTGCGGGTCGCGGTGCTGCGGCATCCGATGCCCTACGGCGACCTGTCACAGCAGACCCTGCAGCGCTTTACTTCAATGGCCGATCTCGATGCGGCGGCTTGCACGATAGAGGAAAGGGAGGAATACGAGCCGCATCTGGCCGCAGGACGTCTCGTATTCGCCGGGGTCGACTACGAACGCATTCTCGAAGCTGCCCAAGGCCAGTGCGATGTCATCATCTGGGACGGTGGCAACAACGACTTCTCCTTCATCAAGCCCGACCTGCAAATCGCCCTGGTCGATCCACTGCGCGCCGGACACGAAACAACGCACCATCCAGGCGAGGCCGTTTTGCGGATGGCAGATATCGTGGTGGTCGCGAAGTCGAACATTGCACAGAGAGCCGCTGTTCAACGCGTAATCAGCAGCGCGCAGACCATTGCGCCCGGCGCAACCATCGTTTGTGGACTATCGAAACTCACGATCGAGCAACCGGACAGGATCCGCGGACGACGCGTAATCGTCATCGACGATGGGCCCAGCCTTACGCATGGTGGCCTGCCGCATGGTGCAGGCTATGTTGCCGCAATCGAAGCGGGGGCGAGCCAGATCATCGACCCTCGCGCCTCCGCTGTCGGTTCGATTGCAGAAGCCTTCGCGTGCTATCCGCATCTCGGCAAGGTGCTTCCGGCCCTGGGCTATTCCCCGACGCAGATTGCCGATCTGCAAGCCTCGATAGATGGCTCGGGGGCGGATGTAGCCGTCTCCGGCACGCCGGTAGATCTGTCGAAGCTGTTGAGCCTCCGGTTGCCTGTCGTGCGCGTCCGCTACGAATACGACGATCAGGAGGAGCCGCACCTTGCAGCGCTCATCGACGACTTTCTTTCTCAGCAGAACATGATCTGAAAGACGTCTGCCTTGAGCGTGAGAGGCGACGGGAGATGTTCGGCGCCGCTTGATACGCATCAAGGTAACATCTGCCTGACTTTGTTGGCTTAGGCACTTGTATTGTCGATAGCTGCTCAGGAGCTTGACCTGCCCATGATCACGCTGGATGACTGTATTGCGATGTGCGGCCTGACGGAGGAAGAAGTGCTCGCAATTGCCGAGCATGAGCATGTCCCTGAAATCGCTGCTGCCGCTCTCGCCCACTACCTGCTCCAGCAGCAACATGGGGCAGAGACCATTCGTAACATGATCATCGACGATATCCGCCACGCGCAGAGACGAAGCGATGCAAAACGCACACAACAACTCCTGCATGTCCTGCACCACTATCTGACGACGCATCCGGAAGCCCGACCTGATGGACGGCTCCGCGCTACGGATTGACGGGTACACTGGCGTCAACCGCTAGTGTTCCGGTTCTGACATTTGGTACCCCGCGCGGCGACCTCATGACAAAATGTCAGAACCATGAGGAACACTAGCGAGTATGTGTTTCTAGTGTCGCTATTGCACCTGACGTTTGGTTGAGAGCCCAGCCACACCCGGGCACCAAACGTCAGGTGCGCTACACTAGGGGGAGACAGGGCTGCATGACGATCCGAAATCTCGAAGCTCTCCTGGCTCCCGGATCGGTTGCGCTGGTGGGCGCCAGCCGACGCGCGGATTCGGTCGGGGGCACCATCGCGCGAAATCTGATGAGCGGCTACGCGGGGCCGGTACACTTCGTAAATCCAAAGTACTCAGACATTCTAGGGCGGCCATGCCATCCAAGTATCGCGAGCCTTCGTGGCGTGCCCGACCTGGCGGTGATTGCAACTCCTCCGGATACCCTGCCTGATATCGTCAGCAGTCTGGCGGCAGCAGGATGCCGGGCGATTGTGGCAATAACGGCCGGTCTCGACGCGGATACGAAGAACCGGATGCTGGAAGCGGGGCGTGCGCATCTGGTCCGCGTGCTGGGCCCCAACAGCATCGGGCTGATGCTGCCGCCGATCGGTCTCAATGCGAGCTTCGCACACCGAGCGGCACAAGCGGGCGACTTGGCATTCCTGTCCCAGTCCGGCGCGTTGGTCACGGCGGTGATCGACTGGGCCAGCGATAGACATATCGGCTTCTCCCACGTCATTTCACTCGGCGACATGGCAGATGTCGATTTCGGCGACCTGCTCGACTACCTAGCAGGCGACACAAAAAGCCGCGCTATACTGCTCTACATGGAAGCGCTGACCAATGCTCCGAAGTTCATGTCTGCAGCGCGCAGAGCGGCGCGCGCAAAACCGGTGATCGTGATAAAATCCGGCCGTCACGCCGTCGCTGCGCGCGCTGCGGCCTCGCACACGGGACGCCTTGCCGGCAGCGATGGCGCCTACGAGGCGGCTTTTCGCAGGGCAGGCCTATTACGGGTCCATGCGCTGGCGGAACTGTTCGAGGCTGCCGAGATGCTGGCGCGAGCGCCGAAAATCACCGGCGAGCGCCTGCTGATCCTGACCAACGGCGGTGGCGCGGGCGTCTTGGCCGCCGATCATCTCGCCGATGCAGACGGTACGCTTGCTGAATTGTCGCCACAAACGCGTTCCGCACTCGACAGCATACTACCGACAGCCTGGTCGCGATCCAATCCCGTCGACATCATCGGAGACGCTGGACCGGACCGCTATGCAGCCGCCCTCGAGGTCGTGCTGGCAGATCAGGACTGCGACGCAGTACTGGCAATCGACTGCCCGACAGCGCTGGCGTCCGGCTCGGACATTGCACGTCGTACGATCTCCGTCTATCGGGCCAGCCGATCATCGAAGCCATTGATCACGAGCTGGCTCGGCGACAGCGCGGCGAGCGAAGCAAGAAAACTCTTCGCCACTGCGAATATCGCGACCTTCGAGACTCCGCAGGCAGCCGTGCGCGGCTTCATGCAGCTTGTCCGGCATGCCAGGGCACAGGACGAGTTGATGCGTACACCTCCGGCGACCCGGCTCGACAAGCCGCCGGACTTGCAACGCGCAAATGCCACGATCAATCGGGCGCTTGCCACAGGGCGGGAAATCCTCTCGGAGGCCGAGGGTAAAGAGCTGTTACTGGCTTATGACATTCCTGCCGCTGCGACGGTGGTCGCCTCCACACCCGCCGAGGCGGCCATAGCTGCAGAAGAGATGCTATCGAGACATGATGGCTGCGTCCTCAAGATCCTATCCGACGACATCACGCACAAATCCGACGCAGGCGGCGTCGTTCTCGATCTTCGCTCGCCGAAAGATGTACAACGCGCGGCAGCGGAAATGCTGGCCCGCGTGGGCGATGCCATACCGGATGCCCGTATCAAGGGGTTCACGCTCTCCCCAATGATCCGCCGCCCGCACGCGCACGAATTGCTCGTCGGACTCAGCGTTGATCCGACATTCGGGCCGCTTGTGATGTTCGGTGCTGGCGGCACCTCGGTGGAGGTCGTTGCCGATACCGCGATTGCCATTCCGCCACTCGATCTCAAGCTGGCGCGCGATCTCATCGCGCGAACACGAATATCGAGGTTGCTGGCCGGGTATCGGAACCGAAAGCCGGCCGACCTGGATGCAATCTGCGACGCGCTCGTGAAGCTTTCGTCGCTTGCCTGCAGTCATGCCGAGATACATGAAATCGACATCAACCCTCTGCTTGCGGATGATCAAGGCGTCGTCGCCCTCGATGCGCGTGTCAGGATAGCTGGCGTATCGGGCGAGCCGCGAGCACCCCTGGTTGTCAGACCCTACCCAGCGGGCTGGGAAAAGCATGTCGCAATCGAAGACGTGGGGCGGGTCGTGCTGCGACCGATCAGGCCGGAGGACGAGCGGCTGTATGAGACTTTTCTTCCGCACATAACACCCGACGACCTTCGGCTTCGGCTGTTCGCGCCGACCAAAGCGCTTTCGCACAAGTTCCTTGCCCGCATGACGCAGATCGACTACGCCCGCGAAATGGCGTTCGTTGCGATCGCAGGGGATAGCGGGGAGATGCTCGGTGTTTCGCGGTTTTCAGCGGATCCGGACTATGAGAATGCAGAATACGGTGTCCTGGTGCGATCCGACCTCAAGGGCAAAGGCCTCGGCTGGAACCTGATGAACCATCTCGTCGACTTCGCTCGTGCCTCCGGCATTGCCCAGCTCTACGGCTCCGTATTGGCGGAGAACGCCACGATGCTCCGCATGTGCCGGGAGCTGGGCTTTTCGGTCAGTGTCGAGCCCGACGATCCGGCTCTCCGGCACGTCTCCCTTCGCCTCCGGGAATGAATTGGCTATCCCAACGCCGGACACTTGACGCCGGTCAACGACGAATGCCGGCAACAGGCAATAGGCATGCTGTGACGATCAAGCACAAATTGCGGTACAGATGAGCAGACATCGTATCATACTGTTGATTCTTGCCGCGGCTGTGATCGCGATTGCGCTGCTGACGATGTCAACGTCGCGGGTCGATCCGGAAAGGCCGGTTGCGCAGCTCGCCGCTCCTTCGCCCGCGTCGGGTTTCGACGTGACCGAGATCGAGATCGACGACCTGAAGTCCGTATTTGCGACCGTGCGAAGCCGCGACCAGGTGGAGGCCCGCGTACGGATTGCAGGAACGATCACGGAGTTGAGAACCGATGAAGGTCGACAAGTGAAAGCCGGCGAAGTGCTGGCTCTCGTCGCCGACCAGAAGATTGCACTCAGGATGGGGGCCCTCGATGCTCAGATCTCCGGCGCCCGTTCGCGCATGGAAGCAGCGAAGATCGAGCTGGAACGCGCGACGGAACTGGTCCAGCGCAGAGTTGCACCCCAGAGCCGTCTCGATCAGGCCAAGGCCGCGTATGACACCGCGGCGACGCAATTGCAGTCGGCCGAGGCCGAGCGTCAGGTCGTTGTCCGCCAGATTGCCGAAGGTGAGGTGTTGGCGCCCGCGGAGGGGCGCGTGCTGCGCGTGCCCGTGACTGTCGGAAGCGTGGTGATGGCGGGCGAGAGCGTTGCAACGATTGCTGCCAACGCGTTCCTGCTGAGACTTGAGGTGCCTGAGCGCCACGCCCGCTACCTGCGATCCGGCGACCTCATTCGGATCGGCCCGCGCGGCATGTCGCCCGATCAGCAGGCGCACGGAACTGGACGGATCGTGCAGGTCTATCCCGAGCTGCGAGGCGGCCGGGTGGTCGCGGATGCGGAGGCAGATGCGCTCGGCACCTTCTTCGTCGGCGAGCGCGTGCGGGTCTGGATAGCAGCCGGAAAGCGACGTGCCATCATCATTCCCGCCCAAATGACATTCATCCGGTTTGGCTTGAACTACGTCAGATTGGCAACGTCGAACGCGGCGCCGGTCGAGGTCGTGATCCAGATCGGCCGTCAGGTGGCAATGCCGGACGGCGCTGCGGGGATCGAGGTGCTCGCTGGCCTGCGTGCCGGCGATACGGTGGTTGCCCCATGAACCTCGGGATCTCCGGCCATCTGACACGCATATTCATCGGCTCTGCGCTGACGCCATTGTTCCTCATTGCCGCGTTTGCCTTGGGTATCGTGGCTCTCGCTGCCCTTCCGCGCGAGGAGGAGCCGCAGATTTCCGTGCCGATGGTCGACATCTTCGTCACAGCCGATGGTTTGAAGGCTGAGGATGCAGTCAAGCTGGTAACCGAGCCTCTGGAGACCATCGTCAAAGCCATCAACGGCGTCGAGCACGTGTACTCAAACACAGAGGACGACCGGGTGCTCGTCACAGCGCGATTCCTGGTCGGCACGCGCGCGGACGACGCGATCCTGCGCATCCATGAGAAGATCAGGGCCAACCTCGACCGTATTCCGACCGGCATCCCAGAGCCGCTTATCGTGGGCCGCGGCATCGATGATGTCGCCATCGTGACGCTCACACTTGCCCCGAAAGCGGGGGCCGCCGAACGCTATCGTGACAATGCGCTATATCATCTGGCCGAGAACCTGCGCGTCGAGCTCGCCAAATTGCCGGATGTCGGCATGTCCTACGTGGTCGGCGGACGCCCGGATCAGATTAGGGTCGAGCCGGATCCGGAAAAGCTCTCGCTTTATGGGATCACCCTGGATCAACTCTCATCGAAGGTTCGAGAAGCCAATCGTTCTTTTCTTGCCGGAGGCATCCGCGACCGCAATCGGTTTGTTGCCGTCGCTGCCGGGCAGACACTGTCAGGCATTCCAGATATCGGCCTGATCGCGCTCACAGCCCGCGACGGCAGGCCCGTATACGTCCGGGACGTCGCTCGTGTCGTCGTTGGCGGCAAGCCTCTCGATCAGCGTGCATGGCATTTCCGTAAATCTGCAGACGGAACGCTTGCGCAGGTTCCGGCGGTGACTGTCGCAATAGCAAAGCGGGCGGGCGCCAACGCGGTGCTAATCGCTGAGCGTATCGCTGAGCGCGTGCACGAGATCCAAGGACGCCTTGTGCCTCACGATGTCGACATCATCGTCACGCGGGACTACGGGGAGACAGCGAGCGAGAAAGCAGACGAGCTTCTATTCCACCTTGCGCTAGCCACCGTTTCCATCGTCTTGCTGGTTGCATTGACGATCGGCTGGCGAGCCGAACTCGTGGTGCTGATCGTCATCCCTGTGACGATACTGCTCACAATGTTCGCCTCATACATCATGGGCTATACGATCAATCGCGTCAGCCTGTTCGCGCTGATCTTCTCGATCGGCATCCTGGTGGACGACGCCATCGTCGTCATCGAGAACATCGCGCGGCACTGGAGCATGGGAGACGCGCGTACGCGGACGCGTGCAGCAATAGAGGCAGTTGCAGAGGTCGGCAACCCGACGATCGTGGCGACCTTGACGGTGGTTACGGCATTGCTGCCGATGCTATTCGTCTCGGGCCTGATGGGGCCCTACATGAGCCCGATACCGGCCAATGCCTCGTCAGCGATGATCCTGTCGTTCTTCGTGGCCGTGATGGTCACGCCGTGGCTGATGCTGCGCTTCGGAGACAGCCAGCACGGCGGTGCCGCCGCCGCTCATGCGCACGGCAATGGTGGTTGGCTCGGGGGCATTTTTGTTGCAGCCGCGCGCCCCATTCTCGTTTCTCGCCGCAGAGCATGGTTGTTCCTGACCCTGGTCGGAGCCGCCACGCTGCTGTCGCTGCTGCTTTTCGCATTCAAGGCCGTGACAGTGAAGCTGCTGCCATTCGACAACAAGTCGGAGCTGCAAGTGGTTCTCGACATGCCACGTGGCTCATCGCTGGAGACGACAGACCGTATACTGACGAACGCGGCACAACGCCTGGCCGGGTTAGAGGAATTGACCTCGATCCAAGCCTATGCAGGAACGGCGGCGCCTTTCAACTTCAACGGCCTCGTAAGGCACTACTACCTGCGCACCCGCCACGACCATGGTGACCTGCAGATCAATCTGGCGCCGAAAGCCGAGCGCAACCGCAGCAGCCACGCCGTCGCACTGGATGTGCGGCGCAGACTGCAGGATCTGCCATTGCCACCCAATGCCTCGCTCAAGGTTGTCGAGGTCCCGCCGGGGCCGCCTGTGATCTCCACCTTGCTGGCTGAGATTTATGGACCTGATCCGGAGACGCGTCGTGCTGTAGCGAAGGAGGTCAGAGGCATATTCAAGAGCATTGATTTCATTGTCGACGACGACGATTCCTCGGCGTACAGACGGCGCGACTGCGGGTTGCGATAGACCACGACAACCTCGAGTTCCATCGCGTCGAGGAACGCGACGTCTACAACACGATAAAGGCCTATCTCTCCGGCCAACCGGTCGGCTATTCCCATCAGGGCGGCGGGCGGCATCCGGTAGAGATCGCCATCCAACTCCCCAGTTCCGGATTGACCGTTTCTGCTCGGGCACTTTCCACACCGGTTCCAGCCAATGTGCTGCCCGGTCAACGTGATGTCGTCGAGCTTGGAGACGTCGTGCGCCTGGAGGAAGAGAAAACGTCGTTCCCGATCTTCCGAAGAAACGGTCATGCCGCAGAGATGGTGATGGGCGAGCTTGCTGGACGTTTCGAGGCTCCGATTTACGGAATGCTGGCCGTTGCCGATCGCATCCAGTCCCACGACTGGGGCAAGCTCGGCCGACCTCAGATAAGGCTGAACGGACAGCCGCGCGACGACAGCCACCCCGTCTTGCTGTGGGATGGCGAATGGGAAGTCACCTATGTCACGTTTCGCGACATGGGCGGTGCGTTCGCTGTCGCACTGCTGGGCATCTACATCCTCGTCGTCGCCCAATTCGGGTCATTCACCCTCCCATTGGTGATATTGACGCCGGTGCCGCTGACGCTGATCGGCATCATGGCCGGGCATTGGTTGTTCGGCGCGCCGTTCACCGCAACATCAATGATCGGCTTCATCGCGCTGGCCGGCATCATCGTGCGGAACTCGATCCTGCTCGTCGACTTCATCAGGCACGCCAGACGTCCTGAAAGGGCGCTGCGTGATGTACTCCTGGAAGCAGGCGCGGTGCGCTTCAAACCTATTCTGCTTACGGCGCTTGCGGCGATGATCGGTGCTGCGGTGATCCTGTTCGATCCGATCTTCCAGGGCCTTGCCATCTCGCTTCTCTTCGGGCTGGCGTCGTCGACGCTGCTCACCGTGCTGGTTATACCAGCAATCTACGTTGTGCTCAGAGACGATGGGAAAGCATTTTCAGTGCGGGATAGCGCGGCAGCCTAAACGATCAGAGCGACCGGCAGAAACGCTGATCAGGTTCGAAACGGCGGAACAGGACCGAGGCATGAAACGGAAACTGTCACTGGTCAAGGCTGGCGATATCCTCTATTCGGGCCAGCATGAGATCGAAGATGCGGAATCCTTTGGACGCGCCTGCAAGGATGCATGGGACGGCCTGCAACGAAAGCGCTTCGAGGACGCTTCCAACATAGGGCAGCTGATGGATTCGCTCAGTGACGATATCCTTGCAGAGATCGAAGGGGCCACCATCCGCATTGAAGAGGTGTGAGTGGGCCCAACACAACGCTTCTCTTCATTGTCATCCGCTGCATCCTTCAGGCCGACTTCGCCTCATCGGCGACCGAGAACCTCGTAGCCGGCGACGATATCCTGGATTTCAGCAGTGATTGCGTTCTGTCTGGCACGACGATGCTCGGCACGCATGTCCTCCAGCTTCTCCGCAATATTCCTCTCCGCTGCCTGCATCGCAGCCAGTCGAGCGGCGTGCTCCGCAAGGAGCGATTCCGCTCCCGCCCTGAACAAAGCCACGAACAGGTGCTGCTGCATCAACGCGGAGAGTAGCTCTTCCGGCCGCTGCCTGAACGTGGGCAGCCCGCGCGCATGCCAACGCCGACGCGCCAGCTGGCTGAAATAGTGCTGGTCGGCAGGGAGCAACTGGGCAACAACGGGAAGCGGTCGATTGAGCGCGGCACGGCGATGATGGAACACGAGCACCCGATCGATTCCTCTCTCCCGCTGCCACCGATCAACCTCGACGATGGCTGCTCCGGCCATGACTGCCAATCCGTCTACCGAGCTCGGAAGGTCGAGCCGTTGGATAGCTCCGCACCCAGCCGGTGTCAGTCTGTCAGCCATACGATGACCAACAGCCAGCCAGCCACTGGCATCAAGGCTGATATTCCGCTCCCGCAGGTGCGACTTGGCAAAGTCGAGCAAGACCTCATTGAATCGTCCGCACAGACCGTTATCGGAGCCGAACAGCACGAAACCGCAGCCACCTGCCGAGCCTGCCCGCAAGCCCAGCTGCCCCGATGCGGACTGCAATACAGCCTGGAATCCGAGCTCGATGCTCTTGTGATAGACGCTGATCGCGGCGGCTGCCGTCTCGTAGTGACGCATACTGACGGCCGACAATGCCTTCATGGTGCGCACGACCGAGCCCAAGTCCTCGATGACTGCAATCCGCCTGCTCAATTCGTCGGCCGTCTGCATGTTTCAATCCTGCGGCCGAACATGGAAGCCGCTGCGCGCCAGCGCGTGACGAACAACCACATCGATAGCCTCCTCGTGGCTGGATATCGGCAAGCTCCTGTCGATGGCGCTGGATATCTGCGGCAGCTCGCTCCGCACAGCTTCGATGATCACGCGCTCAACAGCCAGAACTTCATCTACTGGTACCACGTCACACAGTCCCTTGGTCACGGCGTGAAGGACAATGGCCTGGTCTGCGGCGGTACGCGGATCGCTTTCCGACTGCCTGAGAATTTCCCGCACCCGCCGACCCCGCTCCAGCCTCCGTCTCGTATCCGGGTCAAGCCGCGTGCCGAATTTGGCGAAGGACTCAAGCTCCTCGAATTGTGCATACGCCAGTTTCAGCGGCCCGGCGACCTCACGCAACGCGCGCAACTGGGCCTTCCCGCCAACTCTCGATACTGATTTGCCTATGTCGATGGCCGGCAGTTGTCCCCTGTGAAACAAACTTGGCGATAGATAGATCTGCCCGTCCGTGATGGAGATCAGATTTGTTGGGATATATGCTGATATGTTCTGCGCCTGTGTCTCGATTATGGGAAGGGCGGTTAGCGAACCGCCGCCTCGGGTCGCGCGCAATCGCGTCGAACGCTCGAGCAACCTTGAGTGAATATAGAATATGTCGCCTGGGTAGGCTTCGCGTGCCGGTGGCCGACGTAACAGCAGCGACAACTCGCGATAAGCCCGTGCGTGGCGCGTCAGGTCGTCATAGACTATCAAAACATCCCGACCCTGATTCATGAACCACTCGGCCATGGATGTCGCTGCGTAGGGAGCAATGAACTGCAAGCCAGGAGCATCCTCACCACCAGCAACGACCACGATTGTTCTTCCCAGCGCTCCAGCCTGCTCGAGTTTTGCGATGACGCCCGCCACCGCATCTCCGCGCTGGCCAATCGCACAATAGACGGATATAACGTCCGCACCCTGATTGAGGATCGTATCGATCGCGACCGCGGTCTTGCCGATCTGACGATCTCCCAGAATGAGTTGTCTCTGGCCACGCCCGATCGGTATCGCCGTATCGATCGCCTTGATCCCCGTCGCAAGCGAGACGTCGACAGCGGCCCGGTCGATAATCGGGGGCGCGGGCCGCTCGACAGGCCACCTGCCAGCGTCTGCCACTCGCGCCTTACCGTCCAGGGGCCTTCCCAAGGGATCAACAATCCTACCGAGAAGGCCCTCTCCGACCGGCGTGTCAACGACACGATGGGTGCGGCGCACGTCGTCGCCGGCACTGAGTTGGTGAGTAGCACCGAGGAGAATAACCCCGCATCTGCCGATCTCGATGTCGGCAGCCATGCCGGTAAGACCATGCGAGAACAGCAGCAACTCTCCGGCTGAAACCCGGTGAAGGTGGCGCACATCTGCTGTACCCGTCAGAACCTGATCGACCGTTCCGATTTCCCGTGGCTGGAGGCGTGCCGGCCTCGTTGCGACGACTGCGTTGATTGTGGCGAACGCATCGCTCACCAGTTGTCTGGGCCGAGACGCGCTCATGGTGCATCACCCAGGCCTTGCAGCTCTCCGGACCTGGCGCGCCCCAAAGCATCTGCAATGTCGCTTCCGACGGCCTCCAGCATGGATTCGACACTCCACCGCAGCAACTTGCCTGCAGCGCGCAACTCTATTCCGCACACTATTGCGCGCGAACGCTCGAAACTCACCACATGTCCGGTGCCAAATGCATCCTCTATGGCTGCCACCAATTGCTTGCGCAATGCGGGAGTGATCGCAAATGCCGTGCGCACGTGAACCTCATCGGTGCCGGCATCCAGGGCCTTGCGAATGCTGCGGACCTCTGTGTCGTCAAGACGCTGCAACTCGCGGATGAAACGAGCGACAATATGTTCCTCCAACTCCGAACCGGCCAGATCGGCTATCGCGCGCCGGGAGAAGTCCACGAAAGCGCGAGCCAGGTGCTCCTTTATGTCCAACTCGACTGCAGCCTGCTCATCCGCGAGGCCTTTCAACCAACCTTCACGCAAGCGGTGAACCTCAGTGCGAGCTTTCTGGGCAAGTGCGTGGCGCAACTCGTCGCCCTGTTGCTCGACCTCCTTCAGCCGCATGGTCCGGCTCTCCTCGATTTCACGGCTCATGCGCCCATAGCGCTTCGCTTCCCGCTCTGCATCCTGGCGGGCCTGCTCCGCCTCAGCCATCGCCCGTTCGATGCCCACTTGCCGCGCCTCGACCGCGCGAAGGACGGGTCGGTACAGGAACCGCTTCAACAGCCATATCAGCAAAATGAAGTTCAGGACCTGCGCGGCGACGGTGATCCAGTCGATCGTCACGTTCATCCTCCCGCCCGCCGGAGCACCTCATTCCAGAACGGATTCGCGAACAGAAGGATCATCGTAACGACGAAGCAGTAGATCGCCGTCGATTCGATCATGGCCAGACTGACGAACAGCGTCCGTGTGATCGTGTTCGCCTCATCCGGCTGCTGAGCAATGGCCTGGAGCGCCTGCGATGCGGCCCTTGCCTCCCCAATCGCCGGCGCGATAGACCCCACGGCAATCGTGAGGCCGGCCATGACAATCGACACGACGCCGATCAATGCAATATCTGTCATTTCCTGCTCCGAAGCTCAGTTGTCGTTCTTTCGAGTACTAGCCCCGGCGTGCTCAGCCGTCCCCGAGGCAATGTAGATCGTCGCCAGAACCGCAAAGATGTAGGCTTGCACCAATCCGGTCAGCAGCCCCAAGAGCTGCAGAAGTACGGGAAAGAAGAATGGGGCTACACTGATCAGAATGGCCACGATCACGCTGCCGCTCATGGCATTTCCATACAGACGGACAGCAAGCGCAATGGTTCGAGACAATTCGCTTATGATGTTGAACGGCAGCATGACCGCCGTCGGCCTGAGGTAGGTCGCGAGGTAACCGGACAGACCTCTGTGAGCGATACCGTAAGCGGGAACAGCGACAAGAACACAGCCGGCCAACGCCGATGCGGTAGATAGAGATGCGGTCGGCGGCTGATAGCCTGGGACGACTGCCAGCACATTGGCGCATGCGATAAAGAGAAAAAGGGTCCCTATGAACGGCAGAAAGGGATCCGCCTCCTGCTGACTGACATCCCTGATCTGGTCCTTCAGGCCAAGCACCAGAACCTCGAGCACGGCCAAGCGGCGACGGGCTTGCGGACTGCTCTGTTCACCTCTTGTCACGAGCCAGGAGCACGCAGTCAACACGAGCATTACAAGCCACGTAAAAACGATCGTGGCATTGAGATGCAAAGTCCCAACCGCCCCAAGCTGAACATCCAGGAATACAAGCTCATCGGGGCTGATCCTCATGCGCCGGCTCCCGGCTCGACCATCGACCTGCCACGAAACGCCAGCATCAGCAGGTAGCGCACCGCGACAAGTGTCGATATGCATCCGAACAACGCAGCACTCCCGATCTGCGACATCCACCATAGACCCAGGACGGCAAGCATCAGGCGCGCTGCAGCACTCGCACTCAACAGCCGCCAAGGGACACGCGAGCGCGGCAGCAAACGCACAGTCCACCACAAACCGGCTACGGTCACGACAGCCAGCACAAAGCCTGTCGCGGCTCCGGCTGCAAACTGTTCCATCATCCGTACCCTAACCTTTCTGACTCAATTCGATTCACTTTCGCGTTTCACCCACCACCAGGCGTTCGCTCCGCCAATAACGACGCCTGCGAACAGTAGGGCGACTGTCCACGAGAACGCCTGGGGCAGCACCGCATCAAGCCAGCGCCCGAGAAGAACGCCTGCCAATGTCGGAACCGCAATCGCCCACCCCACGAGACCCATCATGCCAAGTCCGAACCAAAGCCCGTGTCTGCGCACGCGACGCGCCTTGGCCTTGCGTGCCGCGTTCCGTCCGACCTGATCCGCAAGGTCCGAGGTCCGCCGCCGCTTCTGCTCATCAAGCCCATCGTGAGGATCGCTCATCACCGTCTCTCCAAATCGACGAAGCGGCGGACTATTCCTGTTTCAAGCCGGGCCAATGCACTGCGAGCCGTCTGCTCTGCCTCCATCACCGTCGCCAGCTCCTCCCGAACCTGCTGGCGCAGTTCGGAAAGCCTCGTACCTCTGACAGCCTGACGGACGGATACGAGTACCTCGCGACCTTGCTTCACGAAAATCCCAACGTCGTGACCAACGAACAGCTCGGTGCCGTCACGCAAGGTCAGTGCAAGCACGCCGGGTCGCAAGCTGGCTACGAAATCGACGTGGCGAGGCAGAACGCCAAACGAGCCGTCGACCGCCTCCGCAACCAGCCTGGCGACACCGACGTCCAGCAGAACGTGTGTGGGCAGAACGACTTTCACCTGCACAAGTCCATCCCGTTCGGCATCTTTCTTCACGTCGATTCCCCATTACTCGGCTATCGCACAGGAAGATCATCGATCCCGCCGATCATGTAGAAGTCACTTTCCGGATAGGTGTTCAACTGGTCAGTCAGAATGCGCTCGGCCCCTTGCAGCGTATGCTGCAACCCCACAAGCCGACCGTCCTGGCCTGTGAATTGCGTGGTGGTGAAGAACGGTTGCGTAAGGAACCGCTCGAGACGCCGCGCCCGAGCAACAGTCGCCCTGTCCGCATCAGACAGCTCCTCGAGGCCCAGCATTGCTATGATGTCCTTCAAGTCCTCGTATTCAGACAGGACACGGCGCACGGCCTGCGCGACCTCATAGTGCCGACGCCCTACAATGCCAGGAGCGAGCATCTTCGAGGTCGACTGCAACGGATCAATTGCAGGATAGAGACCATGCGCGGCACGCTTTCGCGACAATACGATCGATGCGGATAGATGCGAAAAGACATGCGTCGCGGCCGGGTCCGTCAAGTCGTCTGCCGGGACGTATATCGCCTGAATGGACGTGATCGCACCGGACAGCGTGCTACAGATCCGTTCCTGCAGCTCCGCCAACTCGCTGGCAAGCGTTGGCTGGTAGCCGACTCGCGATGGTATGCGTCCCAAAAGTCCGGACACCTCGGCACCTGCCTGGACGAACCGGAAGATATTGTCGATCAGCAGCAGAACATCCTGATTGCCCTCATCGCGGAAATACTCCGCAATCGACAGAGCGGCATGGCCGACTCGCAGTCTGATGCCTGGCGCCTCATTCATCTGCCCGAATATCATCACTGTACTGTCCAGAACGCCAGCGGCGTGCATCTCTCGATGGAACTCCTCAGCTTCGCGACAGCGCTCTCCAATGCCGCAGAACAAGCTGACCCCGGCGTGCTCGCTGGCCATGTTGTGTATCAACTCGGCAAGGAGAACAGTCTTGCCCACCCCCGCCCCTCCAAACAGTCCGGCCTTGCCGCCACGCTCGATCGGCACGAGCAGATCTATCGCCTTGATGCCCGTCTCCAGAATTTCGGACATCGTCCGCCGCCTGGAAAGTGCTGGCGGCTGCCGGTGTACCGGCCACATCTGGGCGGCAGCTGGCGCTGGCCTGTCATCGATCGGCTCGCCGAATACATTCAGCATACGCCCTAGCAAAGCCTCCCCGACCGGAACGCGCAATCCCGACCCGGTCGCGCGTACGCTGGAGCCAAGCTCCAATCCTGCGGTCGACCCGAGGGCGATTGCGCGCACTTTATGCGCGCCAACCTGGTCGGCGACTTCCAGGCGCAATGGCGGATCGCCCTCCACCTCGAGCACCTCGTCTATGCCGGGCAACCTCGATTCAAAGCGCGCTTCTACGATGTCTCCGCGAATTCCAACAATTGTGCCGGAATCAGCCTCCGAGACGAAACGGTCGTCGGGCCGGAAGGCATCCGACTGGTTCGCCCGCTGCTGCGCGGACGCCGAATGACCGCCGCCGACCGCGTCCGCTTCTACTTCATCTGCCATGATCCACGACTTGGCCCTGACGAATTGAGGCTTCCGGCAATTGCTGCTAGCCCGTCGCATGGGCCCCATGTCATTCAATCTCCAGGCAAGCAGGTCGATTGCGAGCGGATACCGGGGCCCGGCCTGTTCGACGCGGCTTCGCCGCACTCGTTCGAGAATGAAGACACAGGTACCTACTGTTGGGCGCACAACGCGAGGCGCCATCCACTCCTTGCATTCATGGTGCAGCGTACGAGCAGCGACCGCCGCGGCATTGACCGCAATCAAGCCCCTTGATCGGGAGTGCTCGGTTGCATCATGCGGATTGCGCCGGAGCATGACCTTGCGGCAGGTGTAAGATCGCCGGCTACTTCCAGCGACGCAGGCTCATTGCGGCCCGAACACGCTGCGCAGCGACGTGGTTCGCAGCCGCTCGCGGGGTAACGTTCTGGGCTATGGCCGATCGCAGGACCTCGGTCGTGTTGCGGCTGATTTTTTCCGATATTGCGGAGAAAGCGGACTGCTCGCTTCCGCCGTGGAACTCAACAGAAGCGCAAATCACGCCCCCGGCGTTGGCAATGAAATCCGGGATACAGATAATGCCTCTTGCCTGCAGCGCGGCCTCTGCCTCCGGCGTTGCCGGTATGTTCGCCCCCTGCAGAACGAGCTTCGTGTCGAGGCTGGCCACATTGTCGGCTCGCAAAACGTCCGGACGAGCCGCCGGAATCCAGATGTCGCACGGCACAGAGACCATATCTCCTGCAGCAATTCTTTTCCCGGAACCGTAGCTGTCAACACTCAACCCCTGTTGCTTCAGCGCAATGAGGCTGTCGAGGTCGAGGCCGTCTGGGTCGACGACCCCACCGCGGGAATCGGACACGGCCACGAGAACCGCGCCTTTCTCGAGAAGAAAACGCGCCGCATGCTGACCGACAGCGCCAAATCCCTGCACTGCCACGCGGGCACCGCGGAGCGGCGGGCCGCCGAATGCTTCGGCTGCCTGTCCGGCGACTGCCAATCCGAAGCCCGTAGCACCTATCTCGTCCAGGGGAATGCCGCCGATGACGCGTGGCAGGCCGACGGCCCGCCCTGCCTCCTGACGAACCCATGCCATCGCCTGCTCGTCGGTACCCATGTCAGGGCCGGGAATATACTCGACAAGGTCCCTGATCGCTGCAGCAAAAGCCCGCACCAGCTGCTCCTTGCTCGCCGCCGGCATCGCAGGATCGGCCGCGATGACCGACTTGGCACCGCCGTGCGGGAGGCCTGCAGCGGCATTCTTGAGCGTCATGGCGCGGGCAAGCCGGACGCATTCCTCGACCGTGACGTCGGGTGCCATCCGTGTACCTCCGATGGCCGGACCGGCTGCCGTGTTATCCACGGTCACGATCGCCTTGAGACCGAGAGCTGGCTGGTAGATATGAACTATCTTTTCCGGGCCCATATCGTCGGCGAAGCCGAATACGTCCTTCATTTGCCTTCTATCCTCTTGCGGCATCGTGCTTCGTGGTGGTCAAAAGCCCGCTGTTTCAGACTCCTCGAACAGGGCGAAGGCATTGCCCTCCGTATCCTGGCACGTAGTCACATAACCGACGCCGGGGATGACCTTGCGCGCCATGATGACTTTTCCGCCGGCGCTCTCCACCGCCGCGGCCGCAGCTTCCACAGACGGAACGGCAATCAGGAATTCTATGCCGCTCCACTCGCTCTCCCGCTGCACGATGCGCCCGCCTATCCCTTTCTGGCCTGGCGTGTCGGCGCGCACGTTCCAGTATTCGAGGGCACCATGCGCCTTGCTTATCGTCCAACCGAACACTCGCTCATAGAACGCGATCGCGCGCGAGGCATCGTCTGCGGGGATATCGAAATGCACCACGCTGGCCATATTGCTCTCCTATGCTGGGCGGGAAGCTTCGCCTTGCAAATCTGCAATCGCCGCATTGAGGAAGCGGACTGCCTCAGCGCCGGTTACGACACGATGATCGAAGGTCAAAGAGAGCGGCAGGATGCGCACGGCCGCCATGCGGTCATCGATGACTCTGACCGACTTATGTATTCGTCCCGCACCCAGAATTGCCACCTGCGGCGAAACTACTGTCAACGACGCATGAATTCCACCCAACATGCCGAAATTGGACAGCGAGATCGTCGCTCCGCGCAATTCCTCGGCGGGAATGGCCCGCGCAACTATATCGCGCTTCATAACGTCGAGGGCTTGCCGGAGTTCGGCCGCCGACCTATTTGCCGCGTTACGCAGGACGGGCACAAACAATCCGTCCTCTGTCTCCATTGCGATGCCGAGATCGACATTCTCCATTGTGTTTATCATCATCCGGTGTTGATCATACCAGCTATTCAAGGACGGCGCCGCGCGGCAGCCGGCTGCGATCGACCGGACCAACCGCACCGTCACATCCGCATCGACGGGCCACGCATCGATGATCGCCTCGTCCGTTACGCTCGCGGCAATGACGCCCAACGCTCTTCTGACCATCACGTCCGCCATCGCCCGCCGCACGCCTTTCAGCGGCACGAAGCCGCCGACAGCGGTCGAGGCTGCCGCTTTGCTCGCCAGATCCGTCATGGTCACCGTACCGCCCGGTCCGGAACCGACAATGCCGTGAAGATCGAGGTCAAGCTCTCTGGCCCGCTTGCGCACGGCCGGGCTCGCCTTGAGCCTGCTGCCTTCACTTTCGACAGCCAGGCCGGTGTCTTCAGGCCGCGCTGTCGTCGGCGCACCGGGCAGTCTGCCGACGACCGTGCCCTCGTCGCTCCCGGTCTGCTCGGTCTCGATGTCGACCAGTGGAGCGCCAACCTCGATGACATCGCCCTGAGCGCCGTAAAGCGCAAGAATTCGACCCGACCAGGGTGATGGAATCTCTATGACCGCCTTGGCTGTCTCTACAGAGACCAATGGCTGATCGGCGACCACATGATCGCCCACGGCAGCGTGCCAGGAGACGACCTCTGCATCGCGCAGCCCCTCGCCAAGATCCGGAAGTCGGAACGTTCTCATCCAGCCTCCATGACGTCACGGGCTGCAGCAACAATTCGATCTGTGCTCGGCATGTAGCTCGCCTCGAGACGCGGCAGCGGCATGACACAGTCGAAACCGGTGACGCGCTTGATCGGTGCCAACAGGTAGAAAATCCCCTGATCTGCGATGCGCGCCGCGATTTCCGCGCCGAACCCGCCAGTAAGCGGAGCCTCATGAACGATGACGACGCGTCCAGTTTTCTCGACGGATGCGAGCAACGGGACGTCATCGAGCGGCTTCAGCGTCGCGACGTCGATTACGGCGGCATCTATGCCATCGGCCTGCAGCATTTCGGCAGCAGCAAGCGTTTCGGCAATCATTGCCCCCCAGGAAACCAGCGTCACGTCGGCGCCTTCGCGCAGCACGACGCAGGTATCGAGAGCCATGCTTTGTCCGTCGTCGTCGAAAGGCTCTCTTGCCGCACGGTAGAGTCGCTTCGGCTCGAGGAACACGACCGGATCAGGATCGCGGATGGCAGCCAAGAGCAAGCCATAAGCGCGTCGCGGCGACGAGGGAATGACAACCTTGAGCCCGGGCACATGTGCAAAATACGTCTCGACACTCTCGGAGTGGTGCTCCGGTGCGCCTATTCCGCCGCCGTATGGAGCACGCAGGACCATCGGACACGTCAGCCTTCCTCGCGTCCTGGTTCTGAGCCTGGAGGCATGGTTCACCATCTGGTCCAGCGTCGGAAACATGAACCCGTCGAACTGGATCTCCGCAACCGGACGAAATCCCTGAGCGGCGAGGCCAACAGATATTCCGGCTATGGCTGCCTCCGCCAGCGGCGTATCGCGGACACGCGCTGCTCCGAACCGCTCGAACAAGCCATCGGTTGCGCGGAAGACGCCGCCATCCCCGCCAATGTCCTCGCCAAGCAGTACGACGCGATCGTCCTCCGTCATGGCTCGCGCAAGAGCAAGATTCACGGCCTCCACGAGGCTACGCTCAGCCATGACGGCCACCTGCCATGCGATCGATAAGTTCGCGCTGGCTCGCCAGACCATCCGGCAAAGCATTGTACAGATGATCGATCATTTCGGTTGCGGCCGGCGGCTTGGTGGACAGGTAGCTCTCAACCCCCTGCTCGATCTCGGCCCGACACCGTTCGAGCAGATTCAATTCAAGCTCCTTGGTCCAGGCGCCACGCGAGGCCATGAGCGCCTTCAGGCGCGCGACGGGATCGTCCCGCCACGCCTCAGAAACCTCGTCGTCATCGCGGTATCTGCGCGCATCGTCTGCAGTCGTATGATCGGACAGCCTGTACGTCAGGGCCTCGACAAGACTGGGGCCGTGACCGGCTCGTGCCTGCGATACTACACGCTCTACGACCGAACGAACGGCGATGACGTCATTGCCGTCGACCTGCTCGCCAGGAACACCTGCCGCAATCGCCTTCTGGGCAAGCGTCCCGGCAGCCGTCTGGCTACGCCTCGGGACAGAGATCGCCCACTGATTGTTTGCAATGATGAACACGACCGGCAGCTGCCAGACGCCGGCAATGTTGAGAGCCTCGTAGAAGTCGCCCTTGGACGTCGCACCATCGCCGCCCACGACAACTGCCACGCGCGCCTCGCCACGCAATTTGAAAGCCAGACCTACGCCCACGGCGTGGGGGAATTGCGTGCCCACGGGTACGCAGATCGGAAAGTCCTCGCGCGGACCAGCGAAGTCCGAGCCGCGCTCGTCGCCACCCCAGTAAAGCAGGAGCTCGGCCACCGTCACACCACGCCAGAGCATCGCGCCCTGTTCGCGGAACGACGGCAACAGAACGTCCTGGGAGCTCATGGCGCTTGCAAGCCCCACTCCCACGGCCTCCTGTCCGAGCGACGACGCAAACGTCCCAAGCCGGCCGGTACGCTGCAGCGCGACGGCCTTCTCGTCGAAGGCGCGGGTCAAGACCATCGCCCGGTACAGGGATTCCAGGCAGGCAGGCTGCTCGGTAAATTCCGGCAATGCGCCCGCTACGGTACCGTCCCGGTCAATATACCGTGTGAACGGGATATCAAGCGCAACAGCATTCGCCCCCTGAGCAGGCGCCCGCATGGCCATGAATGAGACCTCGCATACCAATACCTGTTACAGAACCAGTAATCGCTGCGTGGCGGCATTCACCCATTGACACCGGTCAACTCCCGATGCCTTCGGCCTTGCAATCAGCACGCGCCAATTCAAATGCGCGGCTTTCTGTCGGCTGACTTCGCGGCAATCCGCGGCAAGCACGTCATTTCAAGTAGGCGTTGAGCGTTGACCTCGCTCAAGGCGAGCAAACGGGGGACATGGTTGGCGTTGACATCCTGTTCCGCCCGAGAGGAGCCATGCGTCATGACCGTACCGGCAACGATTGCACATGCCGTCCAGCAGTCGCAGGAATGGTTGAAGGAACTGAGAGACAACGCCGGATTGGCCAGCGAGACGGAAGCGCTGAGCGTTCTGCGTGCTGTGCTACATCAGCTTCGGGACAGGCTCACCATCAACGAAGCAGTACAGCTCGGCGCCCAGCTACCGACCATCGTCCGCGGCATCTACTACGAGGGCTGGCGCCCCGCGAGCGTGCCGGACGTTTCGGTAAAGACGCAGACTGACTTCCTCGACAAGGTGACTGTGCGGCTCTTGCCGCATCGGCTACCACCCGAGCCGATAGTTCGGGATGTGTTCGCCCTGCTTGCGCACCATATCGACCCCGGCGAGATTTCCGATGTCATCGGCCAGCTGCCCGCTGATCTGAAGGCCCTGTGGCCGCTCACGGCGAGAACTTTCAAAGAGAGGATGCGCTGATCGCTCCGGCGGGCCAATACCACAACGATCAGTCAGCGAGCGCTGCACGGACCGCGGTTGCTCATCCTCTGGCTCCGAGGCTGCCCGGCATGGCGGCGCGGCCTGACGAAAGCTTTGATAGCCGCAAGCGCAGCGATCCCGCCATGCGCCGGTGGAGGCCGTAGCCCTATGCAGTTGGGACTTGCACTGAGAATGCTGCTGTTCCGGGCCGCTCTCGGGCGTCATGAACGATGGACCAGGGGACGAATAGAGGCTTATCGAAGCAAACGCCTGAGACAATTGCGTGAATATGCGCTTGTACATTCCCCGTTCTACCGGTCCTTTCACAAGGGCCTGGAGAGTCGCCCCCTCGCGGAATTGCCAGTTCTGCAGAAGCGGCATCTCATGGAATCGTATGACGACGTCGTAACGGATCCCGACATTCGCCTGCAAAGCATCCGGGCGTTTATCAGTAGCGAGATCGACAGCTCTCTGTTTCTCGGCCGCTATCGCGTGTGCGCAACTTCCGGCACATCAGGCGAGCCCGGCGTATTCGTCTACGATACCAATGAATGGGCATGGATCATCGCTTCCTATGCGCGTGCCAACCGGTGGGCCGGCGTGCAGGCGGACCTGCTGCACTCGCTGAAGATGGCGATGATCGGCTCTCCGCGGCCATCGCACCAGTCGCACGCCGTGACGCAAAGCCTCGAATCGGGCTGGGTACACAGTCTCAACCTATCGACAACGGACCCTCTCAGGGCCATCTGCCAAGATCTCACCGCCTGGCAACCGCAACTGCTGATCACGTATTCGGCATTCGCGGGCATGCTTGCCGATGAACAACTGGATGGTCGCCTCGCCATCGCGCCAGCGGCAGTGATGTGCGTGGCAGAGACACTGACGCACAATGTGCGCGAAAGAGTGGAGACCGCCTGGGGCGAGCAGCCTTTCGAGACCTATGCAGCGACAGAAACTGGCTGCATTGCCGGCGAGTGTTCGCGACACGCCGGGCTGCATATCATGGATGACCTCCTCGAGATCGAGGTTGTCGACGAGGACTATCGCCCCGTCCCGCCGGGCACGATGGGAGCCAAGCTGCTTGTGAGCGTCTTGTTCTCGCGCACGCTGCCTCTGATCCGTTACGAAATCGACGACGCTGTCATGGCCTCGACGGAGAAATGCCACTGCGGCATGCCGTTTCACCGGTTCACGCGACTGGGAGGACGAGTTCGCAGAAACGCTCAAGTTCGCACGGCCCGACGGAACCACCGCCTCACTGCACCCCAGCGCGTTCGACGACGCCATCGACGCCACGGACGTCAAGCACTGGCGTGTCACACGGAACGCAGACGTGCTGCGCATCGTCCTGCGCAAGCCGGTTTCGCAACAGACGATCCGACAGGTCGAGACCAGTCTGAATTCGATGCTGGCGCAGCAGGGCCTTCATAACGCACGATTGATCATAGAAGCCGTCGACAAGATCGAGCTGGCCGCTTCTGGCAAAGCGATCCTCGTGGAGGATGTCACGCCAGGCAGATGATGAGCGGCCGGCAGGGTCTCCAGGATAACTGCTTTCGGCCCAGGTCTGGACCGGACCGCTGCAATTCACCGCGATACCGAAAGGCTTTCAGATCAGGACGCTAAAGCGCTCGCCAGATCATCGAATTGACGTTGCGCAAGATCGAGGCCCGGTCGCTGGTCAGCCGGACCGCTCTGGGATCAGAGCAACTGCGCCGGCAATATCCGGGTCTCAATTGCGCCAAGGCCTCGTTCGCTGCGTGCAGCGGGAAGGCCTCGGCACGGCATCCGACCGGCAACCGCGCTGCATGGCCGAGAAACGCCACCACATCCCGACGCGGCAAATCGGCTATCGACCCGACATCGCGCATGCCAACAATAGATCTTGGGACATCTGGGTAATGGGGCCCAGATTGATTGCTCCCGGCGCGAAAGTGAACCTTGTTTCACACTTCCTTGATCCGCCGCAACGCGGTGCGCGTGAAAAAAGATGACACATGAACAAATCAGGGAGCCCTGCGAGCCGTTGGCCTGCGGGTGGTATTTGCGCGGGGAGGGCTGCATGCGAAGGCATGCTGGTGAAAAGATCAATCGCTCGCGGCGACAGTCTCGCTGCTGGAGCCTCGTTTCTGCCGCCATGGCTCTGTGCTCCGGGCTATTGGCGCAACAGGCGTTGGCACAATCCGTCCAACCCCTCCTTGGCACATGGAGCGGTCAAGGGAACGTGGTGCTCGAAGGCGGAAAATCAGAAGCCATCAAGTGCAATTCTTACGTGACAGGCGGCGGCAACGAGCTGCGCTATGTGATCAGATGCGCAAGTACGAGCTACAAGATCGAAATTCGAAGCCGCCTCAACCATCAAGGTGGCCAGCTCAATGGCCAATGGGAAGAGCGCACCTATAACGCAAATGGTGACGCAACCGGCCGGCTCTCCGATGGGCGGATCACGCTCGCCATCAAAGGCGGCGGCTTCACCGGCCAGATGACCGTGTCGTATGCAGCGCAGCGACAGACGATCGCGGTTTCGACCCAAGGCATCGGGATGACATCGATGCTCATCAACCTGACAAAGGCCGGCAATTAAGCTGTTCACCTGACGATCCTGTTGTCGCAGGCCGGCGGCGCCCGCGGACGCGGCATGATACAGCGCATGCGGATGAAATCGCTCAGTTCACTCCGACCGCCTTGCTCATCGTGGCGCCGATCTCGGCATTCACGACCAGATCGGCAAGGTCATCGAGCTCGGTCGGCTCGCGATTGACGATGACGAGACCGGCACCATTGCGTTTTGCCTGCACCGGAAAGCCCGCTGCCGGGTACACGACAAGGGAGCTGCCCAGCACGATAATAAGATCGGCACTCATTGTGATGTCATGGGCACGCTCCATCGCGGCTTCAGGCATTGCCTGACCAAACGAAATCGTCGCGGTCTTGATCAGACCGCCGCACGCCACACATTCGGGCAGCTGCTCGTCCGAGGCAAAGAGTTCGCGCACCCAATCCAGCTCGTAGCGTTTCTTGCAGTCGAGGCAGCCGGCATAGGTGCCGTTGCCGTGCAATTCAATGACCGCGTCGTCGGGCAACCCAGATGCCTGATGCAGACCGTCGATGTTCTGGGTGATCACCGCCGCCAACCTTCCCTCCGTGTAAAGGCGGGCCAGAGAGCGATGACCGGCATTCGGGGTGGCGTTGCGCATGGTCTCGTCCGTGGCGAATTTGCGCCGCCATGATTCCCGGCGCGCTTCGGCGGACCGAATGAAGGCACCGAATTCGATGGGCCGCATCCTGGTCCAGATCCCTCCTGGAGATCGAAAATCCGGGATGCCGGATTCGGTTGAGATGCCCGCACCGGTAAATGCGACGATGGTGCGCGCTCCTGCGATCATCTGCGACAGCCGTTCCACGCCAGACATTTCGCCCCCGATGTGTGGATGATTTCCCAGGCGCAAATTAGCGCAGAACGGCTTTACGTGCACGCGGCATGCGGCATGGGGGGCAGCTCGCCCGGATCGACGTCAATCAGCGGCAATGTGGGCCGCAACCGCCGTTGTGCAGCGAGCCGGCCGGGCGCCGATCCGTATACCAGCTTACCCCCAACGGCGGGTACTAGGCCCCGCTCGGCTTCGGACGCCAGTTCACCTGGTAGAGATCATGGCGACGATCCTTGAGATTGCGAACGCTGCCCGATACGCGGGCCTCGGCGAGATCGCCAAGACGTAGGTCGGCGAAGGCGATGGTCTCGGTGTTGGGTGCAGTATCGGCTGCCACGCCGTCGCGGGCGAACGGAAAATCACATGGTGTCAGGATCGAGCTTTCCGCGTAGTGGATGTCCATGTTCTCGACATTGGGCAGATTGCCGACGACCCCGGACAACACCACGTAGCACTGGTTCTCAACGGCGCGGGCGTGGCTGCAATACC
This sequence comes from uncultured Alphaproteobacteria bacterium, assembly GCA_963825625.1. Lineage (GTDB taxonomy): Bacteria > Pseudomonadota > Alphaproteobacteria > Rhizobiales > Hyphomicrobiaceae > CAMDPA01. The sequence continues at coordinate 249,389 of CAWGUF010000023.1, forward strand.
GGACCCTGAGAAAGCCGCGACGTTCGTCCGTGCAGAACGGAACGAACAGGATCATCGCGCCCTGGTCGACAAGCTGGCGGGCGATTTCGGGGAACTCCGCATCATAGCATATCATCACGCCGACCGGTCCGCAGTCGGTATTGATGACGTCGACGCTGTCGCCGCCCTTGATGTTCCACCAGTACGCCTCGCTTGGCGTAGCGTGGATCTTGTGCTGGGCGTGAACTGCTCCGTCACGCAGGAAGACATAGCAGATATTGCGAATGTCGCCGTTGTCCATCCTCGTTGGATGCGAGCCGCCAACAATATTGACGTTGTAGCTGACGGCAAGCTCGCGCATCTCCTTGACAAACCAATCCGTATACTCTGAAATTCGCAGGATCGCCTCGGCCGGCGGCAATGCCTTGGCCTCCAGGGACAATAGCTGCAGCGTGAGCAGCTCGGGGAACACCACGAAGTCGGAACGATAGTCGGAGGCAACGTCGACAAAATACTCAACCTGGCGCTTGAACTCCTCGACCGAGGAAATGCCCCGCATCTGATACTGCACGGTTGCGACACGGACCGTACGCTGCGGCATCAGGCCACCGACTGCCCGCGCTGCGGCCTCCTCGCCGGAAAACCGCGGATTGTGCCAGACCATATGCGAAGCGTAGCCGAGCGACTGTCGATCACCTGGCTCGTAGCCCGACAGTACGCCGATCGGCTCGAAGCCCTGGGCCAAGTGGAATGAGACGACAGGATCGCGCACCTTGCGTTCGCACGCCTGCTGCAAATAGGCATCGGCAGTCCCGGCAGCGGTGATTCGCCGGGCAAGGCCTGGCATGCGCCCGCCGAAAACGACGCCCTTCAGGCCAAGGTTCTGGCACAGCTGGCGACGTGCATTGTATAGCCGCTGGCCGATCCGCAGCCGCCGATATTGCGGGTGGACAGACACCTCCATGCCATAGAGCCAGTCTCCCTGAGGATCATGACGGGAGGCGAAGCCATTGCCGGTGATGCCGTGCCAGGTGTGCGGCTGCAGCGCAATCTCGCCACTGATAATGAAGGTTGCGCAGTGGCCGACAATCCTGCCGTCGTACTCTGCTACAAACTGGCCGCCGGGGAAGTTGTTGATTTGCCCGCGCAGCATCTGTGCCGTATGCGCCGGCAAAGGGGCATAGACGGCACGACTGAGCTCCACCAAGGCATCGACGTCGGCCAGCGTCGCCAGACGAACGCGCAACTGCGGCCGCTGCACAGACGACGTTTCGCCGTCGGCCGGTTTTGGGGCAGCCGCGGTGCGCTCGGCGCCTTTGCCTCCAGCATTGGGGTTCTTTGCCTCGTTCATCTGGGCCCTTTCGGCTTGGCCTACCCGGACAGTCTACCCGAACCGGCTGCTGAACTCCACGCCGCCACCCACACGAACCAGTGCGGCGACGCCAACCCTGCTTCACTGCGCCAACACGCTGAGCCCAAACTATAATCTGGGGACAAGGCTGCAGGCGCACAGGACCGGATTTGTGCGCCGCAGCGCCGCTGTGATAAGGTGACTCAACAACGAAACACGACATGCGCCGCGCGGGGTCCTCCTGCGTAGACGGTGTCATTTGCGCAAGAGACCACCTTGGCCGATAACAACGACAACGATACCCCGGGCGCGCCGGGCGGGCGCGATCCCAGAGATATCCGCCCAGTCTCCATCATCGATGAGATGAAGAGGTCGTATCTCGATTACGCCATGAGCGTGATCGTTTCGCGTGCCCTCCCCGATGTGCGCGACGGACTGAAGCCGGTGCACCGCCGCATCCTCTATGGCATGGCCGAGCTGGGCGTCGACTGGAACAAGAAATACGTCAAATCCGCTCGCGTGGTCGGCGAGGTTATGGGCAAATACCACCCGCACGGCGACCTCGCCATCTACGACGCGCTGGTCCGCATGGCGCAGGAGTGGTCGTTGCGCCTTCCGCTGATCGACGGCCAGGGCAACTTCGGGTCGGTTGACGGCGACAGCCCCGCCGCTATGCGCTACACCGAATGCCGGCTGCAGAAGGTCGCGCAGCATCTGCTCGACGACCTCGACAAGGACACCGTCGACTTCCGCGAGAACTACGACGGCTCGTTCCAGGAACCCGCCGTTCTACCTGCGAAATTTCCCAACCTCCTGGTCAACGGCGCCGGCGGCATCGCGGTCGGCATGGCGACCAACATCCCGCCGCACAATCTGGGCGAGGTGATCGATGCCTGCCTGGCGCTGCTCGACGACCCGGAGATCACGATCGAGAGCCTGTGCGAGATCGTCCAGGGTCCGGACTTCCCGACCGGCGCCACGATCCTCGGCCGCGGCGGCATTTTCGAATACCTACCACAAGGGCCGCGGCTCCATCATGATGCGGGCCATCGTCAACGTGGAGGAGATCCGCAAGGATCGCAACGCGCTGATCGTCACCGCCATTCCCTATCAGGTCAACAAGAAGACGCTGATCGAGAAGATCGCCGACCAGGTCAAGGAGAAGCGCATTGAAGGCATTTCCGACATCTGGGACGAAACCAACCGCGAAGGCATGCGCATCGTCATCGAGTTGAAGCGCGATGCAATTCCCGACGTGGTGCTGAACCAGCTGTGGCGCTATTCCGACCTGCAGACCAGCTTTGGCGCCAACATGCTGGCCATCAATGGCGGCCGGCCCGAACAGCTGAACCTGAAGGACTTCATCCAGGCTTTCACCCAGTTCCGCGAAGAGGTGGTGACGCGGCGCACCAAGTTCCTGCTCAACAAAGCTCGCGACCGCGCGCATGTGTTGGTCGGCCTTGCCATCGCGGTCGCCAATATCGACGAGGTCATCAACTTGATCCGGCGCGCACCCTCGCCGGCGGAGGCCAAGGCCGAATTGATGGCGCGCGACTGGCCGGCCAAGGACGTCGCGGTGTTCCTGGAGCTGATCGACGATCCCAAGCACCGCATGACGGCGGAGGTCACTTATCGGCTGTCGGGCGAGCAGGCCCAGGCGATCCTCGACTTGCGCCTGCAGCGCCTGACCGCGCTGGGACGCGACGAGATCGGCAACGACCTGAAGAAGATCGCCGACGAGATCAAGGACTACCTGGAGATTCTGGCCTCGCGCGTCCGCGTGGTCGATATCATCAAGAGCGAGCTGACCGAGATCAGGACTGAGTTCGCCACACCGCGCAAGACCGAGATCGTGGAGATCGACGGCGAGGTCGACGACGAGGATTTGATCCAGCGCGAGGACGTCGTCGTCACGGTCTCCCACAAGGGCTACATCAAGCGCGTGCCGCTCTCCACCTACCGCGCGCAGCGCCGCGGCGGCAAAGGCCGCTCCGGGATGTCGACGCGCGAGGAGGATTTCGTCACGCAGGTGTTCATCACCTCCACACATACGCCAGTGCTGTTCTTTTCCTCCCGTGGCATGTGCTATCGCATGAAAGTCTGGAGATTGCCGGCAGCGACACCGCAGTCCACCGGCAAGGCTCTGATCAATCTGCTGCCGCTGCAGCAGGACGAGACCATAACGACGATCCTGACACTGCCGGAAGACGCGGAGACCTGGAGCAAGCTTGAGCTGGTGTTCGCAACGCGGTCCGGCAACGTCCGGCGAAATGCCCTTTCGGACTTCGAGAACATCAACCGGAACGGCAAGATCGCGATGAAGCTCGACGAAGGCGACCGCATCGTCGACGTCGCTATCTGCCAGCCCACGGACGATGTCCTGCTGACGACCGCCGACGGCCAGGCCATCCGCTTCGCTGCCGAAGACGTGCGGCTCTTCAAGGGCCGCGATTCCGACGGCGTTCGCGGCATCCGGCTGGACGAGGACGATCATCTCATCTCGATGGCCATCCTCACCCATGTCGACGCCAGCCCGGCCGAGCGCGCCGCCTACCTGAAGCAGGCCGCTGCGTTGCGGCGTGCTCAGGATGCCGAGGACGGCGGAAGTGGAGGAAGCTTCCGCCGATGCAGACGTGGATGCCGACGCGGAAGACGTGGAGGGTCCGGAAGAGCTGACTTCGGAACGCTATGCTGAGCTGTCCGCCAAGGAGCAGTTCGTCCTGACCGTCTCCGAGAAGGGATACGGCAAGCGCTCGTCGTCCTACGAATATCGGATCTCCGGCCGCGGCGGCAAAGGCATCGCAGCCATGGTCGTCAACGAGCGCAACGGCAAGCTGGTCGCCTCCTTCCCGGTCGAGGCCAGCGATCAGATCATGCTCGTCACCGACGGCGGACAGCTGATCCGAACGCTTGTAGAGCAGGTCCGCATCGCCGGACGCAACACGCAAGGCGTTCGCATCTTCCGCACCGACGAGGACGAGAAGGTGGTGTCCGTCGAGCGCATCCCGGATGAGGGCAGCGATAACGGCGACGAGAACGGGAACGGCGACGAGGGCGGCGAGGGCAGCGGAGACCCCATCAGCGGCGATTGAGCCGGTCTCGCCCCCGCATGACGTTGTGGTGCCGCGGAATTTCTGCCCGAGCTTTGATCCACGTGTCTCAGCGGGCTTGCCGGGGGGCTCCGGGGGGCTCCGGGGGGGGGGCTCGTGCGCAGGACTTTGCTGACCCCACGTCAGAGCCTCCTTTTTGTGCCTTAATCCGGCCATATCATGCGCGTGGGCCTGCGCGGCTTCTCGATCGCAGCAGTACTGCGCATCTGATGGAACCTAGAATTCGGTTTCCACGTTTCTCCTGCGAGTGCAGCCGAACAAAAATTCGATCTATCATGTCTGAAATCATGCACATCAACATCGAACAGGCGCGGATGAACCCGGCAGGTCAGTTCGCGACCCCGCAAGACCTCGCGGCGTCGAATGCCCTGACCCTCGGGCAGAAACTTGCTGCCCTAAATCGCTGGGAATTCCAAGTTCGCGAGCGGCTCGATGCCAGCAACGAGGGCATGCCTTCACACGGGCACAACCCGGAGGAGATCTCGATGCTGGAGGCGATCGAAGACGCGCGCGCGTCGCTGAGCCAGCCGCGCGAACAGGACTGACCGCGGGAAGCAGCGGCGGGCGTACCGCATGGTTTTGCTGCAAATCCGGAAAGGATGACCAGTCATGGCCCAGACACCTTCGAACAAGGCTCCGCGGCCCAAGGCGCGGACAGAGAAACAGGACGCGGCGGCCGACTATCTCCAGGTCGCCCCTGAGACCAAGGCGATGAACGACCTGGCGGCGCAGATCATTGCGCTCGCCGACAATCGAGACAGCGCGACGCGCACCGACTACGCGCATCCCCGGTTCAAGGAGATCGTTGCGATACTCAAGGATCTGCAAAGCAGATAGCGCGGATAGAGCAACGGAGGATTGCCGCCTCAAACACCGCGAGCCGGAGCAGCGCGGATCCCGTTATCCCGCACAGCCGGCCTGCCGCTCCCGTGCAAGGCCGGACTATCCCTTCAGCCGCTCCAGAAGCTCACGCACGTCGTCTTCCCATTCCTCGGCTTCCGCGCCGTCCTCCCACAACTCCTTCAATTCGGAGCTCTTCAGGACGCGGGTCACGGCACGACGCGCCGCCAGAAATCAGCTTGGCCGCGTTGATCTCGCCCGCATGCTCCTCCACGCGTGGCGCGGCTTCGCTCGGCAGTCGGGACATATCACCATAACGAGCGGCCGCGACGATCTCGGCCGCGGCCAGTGCGTGCACAGCCTCTGGCGCCTCGAGGTAGTCCTGGGGATCGAGGTCAGCGACGGCCTCCAAGGCCTGCTGCAGCGTGGCCGCCCCATCGGCGCCAAAGCCTTCCAGCCAATCCACAGCATCGTCATTATCAAAGCTGCCGACGCCCCATGCTCCCATGACGGTCCTCGTATTATGAGCCTCATTTTCAGCGGTGCAAACTGACCGGATTCCGCTCGCTTGCCAACCCCGTTTGGATGGCAGTGTCAGTAGCAACCGAGTTGTCCGGGTTCTGTAGCACGCGACATGGCCGCTTCAGGGTTCACTGACGATTGCCGGCGGAAGCGGTGGACGCCTATGTGTTCGCCCAGGGGTGCGGCAGGGGTGCGAAACGGCAACTTCGGCCAACCCTCGGCACGGCTCGTGCCGGCGCGAGATCGGCGCCCGTCAACAGTTCATTAAGCGAGTTGAACTAGTATCAGCGCGACAATCCATCACGTGCCGGTCGGCGCCGCCACGGCAGGGCGCGGGCATCAGAGGGCAGTCAAATGATCGAATTCGTGCAGCAGGCTTTCATGCTGGACAGCGCGAGTTGGTTCGTGCTCGGGATCATGGTGTTCGCGGCTATCGTGTTGGTTCACAACATGATAGACGACAATATCCTCACGGCCATTTGTATCCCGGCACTGTTCGTCTGCGCGGTCTCCGCACGGCGGGCGCTCGAATTGTCCAGCATCCAACTTACTGCCGATAAAGTGGTCAATACGGGCTTTGCTTTCGGCGTCGGACTCGTTGCATTTGGCACCGCTGTAGCAATTTTCTTCTGGTTCAAGCGCACTGTGCTGCGAACCTGATCCTTAAGGGCGCGCGAGACATCGGGTTGCCTGTCAATCCGTTCAATGCTGCACCAGCGGATTTCGCAGTTGCGTTGCTGCGCGCGCGAGATAAAGATCCGGCGTGACCCAGCGCTTGCCGCATCCCGCATCGCCCCAGCCGCGCTACAGGCCTCGGCTGTTCAGGGCATACGCCGGGCATTCGACCGCTGCCAGATCGAACGCGCTCTTCCTCGGCAATCTGGCGAAGGGCCAGACCGGGCTGTCCATGGCGGTGCTCGATGCAGTCAAATCCTCCGGGGAAACGGCGCCGGAACCATTCGGCCAGGCGGCAGAGGGGCTGGACAATATACCGGTCATTGTCGGCGGCAAAATCCCAGATGCGGATGCGGCGACACTGAAGGGGCTCGGGGTCGCTGCCGTATAGATGCCCAAGGACTTCCGGCTCAACGTCATGATCGCCGATATCGTGCGGCTCATAGAGGCCAGGACAGCGAGCGACTGAGCTATTCTCAAGAGGCGCTTCGCCGCTGTCGGCCGGAACGCGGCCGGTCCGATACTGCCCTTTGCTTGACTAGCCACCGCCGCTCGCTATCGTGACCTGGTGGCCGATCGCACGGTCACGATCCTCGCCCGTCATCATCCCGAAGATTTCCAAGGTGCACGATGAAGCCACCACGCTTCGAATATGCCGCTCCGACAACGGTTGCAGATGCGGTCAAGCTGCTGGCCTCACGCGGCGGCAATGCCAAGCCAATGGCCGGCGGCCAGAGCCTGATGCCGTTGCTCGCGTTCCGGCTGGCCCAGCCGGAGTTGATCGTCGATCTGAAACGTGTTCCGGGCCTCGATCGCATCGAGGCTGGTCCGGCCGGCCTGACGCTGGGGGCCCGGGTGCGCTGGGTCGACATCGAGCGAGACCCTCGTATTCGGGCGGCCAATCCACTGCTGGCGGAAGCCGTCCGCCATATCGCACACTACCAGATCCGCAACCGCGGCACGGTCGGCGGCTCGCTTGCACATGCCGATCCCGCATCCGAGTTGCCCGGGGTCGCCGTCACTTGCGAGGCAACGATCAAGGCGACCGGACCTGGCGGAGAGCGCGATATCAAGGCGGGCGACTTCTTCCTCGGTCCGCTCCAGACGACGCTCGAGCCGGACGAGATCATTACCGCAGTGCAGTTTCCAGCCTGGAGCGCAAATCGCAGGTCTGCATTCCTGGAGTTCGCACGGCGCAAGGGCGACTTTGCCCTGGCAGGCGTCGCCGTGACCTACGAGACCGGAGCTGACGGCAAGGCCGCAAATGCGCGCGTCGGCGTCATCGGCATGGGCGACCGCGCCCGCCGGCTGCCGAAGACAGAAGCCGTGATCAACGGCAAGTCCGTCGACGAATCGACCATCGCGGCGGCAGCGGCAACGGCATCGGCCGAGGTCGACCCGTCCGGCGACATTCATGCGGGGCCGGAGTATCGCCGCGCCCTGGTCGGCACATTGACGGAGCGCGCGCTGCGCAAAGCTGCCGGCTGAACTCCTGACCGATCCAACACCAACAAGCGAGCAACCATGCAAGTCCGTTTCGAAGTCAACGGCAAGCCCGTCGAAGTCGACGTAGAGCCACGTACGACGCTGGCTGATTGTCTGCGCGACACCCTCCGCCTTACAGGCACCCATCTTGCCTGCGAACACGGCGTGTGCGGCGCCTGCACCGTGATCGTCAACGGGGAGGCGGTGCGCAGCTGCCTGACGCTGGCGGTCAGCTCCGAGGGCGACAAGGTCGTCACCGTCGAGGGCCTTTCCAACGACGATGCGCTGACGCCGCTCCAGGCGGCATTCCGCAAGCACCATGCGCTGCAATGCGGCTTCTGCACACCCGGTATGATCACAACCGCCCATGCCCTGCTGAGCGAGGAGCCGAACTGCGACGCAGACCGCGTTCGAGAGGTTCTGTCGGGCAACATCTGCCGCTGCACCGGCTATATTCCGATCGTTGAAGCCGTTCTCGAAGCCCGAAGCGCCTATGGCGGAGGCAAGACGTCATGAGGACTGTCAACACGCTGATCGGCCAACCGATGGAGCGCACGGAAGACCTGAGGTTTCTGCGCGGCAAGGGCACGTATGTCGGCGACGTGGCGCGGGAAGGCATGCTGCATGCCGTGATCGTGCGCTCGAATGTCGCCCATGGCGTGCTCAAGGGTATCAATTCGGAGGCCGCACTCAAGTTGCCGGGCGTACATGCCGTCATTACCGCGCGTGACCTCGGAGAGGCCGTTCCGACGGTGCCGCTGCGCCTGCAACCGCTTCCCGATCTGGTTCCCTTCGGCCAGCCAATGCTGGCATGGGAGAAGGTGCGCTACGTGGGCGAGCCGGTTGCCGTCGTCGTCGCGGACACCCAGGCCATCGCTGAAGATGCACATGATCTCGTCGAGCTGGACATCGAGCCGCTGCCGGCAGTCACCGACCGCGAAAGCGCACTTGCCGCCTCATCGCTCGTGTTTCCCGCGCACGGCTCGAATGCTGCACTGACGTGGTCCGCCCAGAAGGGCAACGCCGACGAAGCGTTCAAGGCGGCGGCGTATACGCGCAAGGAGACGTTCTACGTACAGCGCCATGCGGCCATGTTCATGGAGCCTCGCGGCTTCGTGGCGGAGTGGGATGCCAGTGCGGCCAGGCTCACGGTCTGGGGCGTGGCGAAAGTCGCCTGGACCAACCGCCGCATTCTTGCCAACGCGATGGGCCTCGACGAAACGCAGATCGACATGATCGAGTGCGACGTCGGCGGCGGATTCGGCTCCCGCGGCGAGTTCTACCCAGAGGACTTTCTCATTCCTTTTGCGACCCGGCAGCTCAATCGGCCGGTGAAGTGGATCGAGGATCGCCGCGAGCACCTCATGAGCGCCAATCACGCACGTGAATCGACATGCGAGATGGAGATTGCGGCAACGCGTGACGGCCGCATCCTGGCGATCCGCGGACAGGCATGGACCAATCATGGCGCGTATATCCGCACCAACGGCTCGGTGGCGCCGCGCAACATCGCCCAGTTCTCTTCCGGGCCATATCGCATCGAGCACATCGATATGAAATCGACGATGCTGATCACCAACAAGACCCCGACGGGCACCTATCGCGGTCCGGGTCGTTTCGAGGGCGACTTCTTCCGGGAGCGGATGATCGATCTGATGGCCAAGGATCTGGGCATCGATATCGTCGAGGTCCGCCGCAGGAACCTCGTCACCGATGCCGAGATGCCCTACAAGCTCGCCGACATCACGCCCTACGACCATTCCGACGACCTCGACAGCGGCGACAACCCCGAGCTGCTCGACCGCTGCCTCGCCGATTTCGGCTGGGCGGACAAGCTCAAGCTGCAAGGCAAGCTGATCGATGGCCGGTATCACGGCGTCGCAATCGGCTGCTTCATCGAGGGGGGCGGCGCAGGGCCGTCGGAGGATGCGCGATTGGTGCTGGAGACCGACGGTCGCATCTCGCTCTACATGGGCTCGGCGTCCGTCGGCCAGGGTGTCGAAACGATCATGGCCCAGATTGCCGGCGATGCACTCGAGCTGCCGTTCGATCGCATCACCGTACTGCATGGCTCGACATCGCATGTGAAAAACGGATTTGGCGCCTATCACTCTCGTTCCACCGTAATGGGGGGCAGCGCGATCCTGATCGCGGCAGACAACCTGAAGTCAAAGATTCGGGAGGCGGCAGCGGCTAAGCTCGGCTGCAAGGCAGAGGATGTGGCCATCGACGGGGATGCTGTTCGCGGCAGCGGGAAGACGCTTGCCTTGGCCGATGTTGCCGACACGCCGATCGAAGCCGAAGGCACGTTCCACAACCACAAGCACACCTATGCCTACGGCACGCAGTGTGTACACGTTGCTGTCGACCCAGGCACGGGACAAGTCGAGATCATCGATCTGGCCTCGATCAAGGACTGCGGCCGAATGATCAACCCGCTCACGCTGTGGGGGCAGGCGGTCGGCTCGATGGTGCAGGGACTGGGCGGAACCTTCCTGGAGGAGTTCGTCTACGACGGCGAAGGCCAGATCCTGACCGGCTCGTTCGCGGATTATCTGATGCCGACGGCCGACTGCTTCCCAAATCTGCGCGCGACCGTGATCGAGCTGAAGCCATGTCCCAACAATCCGCTGGGGGCAAAGGGCGCTGGTGAAGGCGAGATCGTGCCGATCGGTGGACTGCTGTCCAATGCCGTCGCCAACGCGCTTTGCGAGCTGAAGGTCGAGCCCATGGCGCTACCGCTATCGCCGCCAAAAGTCTGGGCGATGATCCAGGCGGCGAAGGGATAGGCTACCGGAGAGGTATGGCGGGAGAGGCTCGCGGCGCGCTACGGAGGCAATAGGAACCGTCATGCTGTTCGGCAAACCTGTTCGCCGCCGGGAAGACATGCGCTTTCTGCGCGGTCGCGGCCGCTTCGTCGACGACATGGCGCCAGAAGGCACGTGCCATGCCGCCTTTGTGCGCAGCCCGTATGCCCACGCCATCGTTCGCGGCATCAATGCTGCCGCGGCGGCGGGGATGCCGGGGGTCTTGAGGATCATCACCGCCGAGGACTGGCGCACGGCGGGGCTGGGTGAGTTGGTCTGCGTCCACCCGATGCCGTTTAGCGACGGACGCCCCATGAACGAGAAGGTCCGCCCGATCCTGGCGGACGGCAAGGTTTGCCATGTCGGCGATGTGGTGGCGTGTGTGGTTGCCGAGACCCGCAACGAGGCGATGGATGCGGCCGAGGCAGTGGTGGTGGACTTCGAACCGCTGGCCGCCAACAGCGAAGTATCGCGCGCGCTGGATCCGGAAACCCCGGTGATACACGACGAGTTGGGCACCAATCTCGTGTTCGAGATCGAGCGCGGGGACAAGGCGAAGACCGCGGCGGCATTCTCGGCTGCCCACCACGTGACCGAGCTTACCCTCGTCAGCAATCGCGTTGCCGGCAGTCCGCTGGAGCCGCGCTCGTTCGTGGCCGCGTTCGATCCGGACCAGGAGCACTACACGCTGTGGTGCACCAGCCAGATCCCACACTATTTTCGCCGCTGGCTGGCCAAATACGTGCTGCATGAGGCGGAGCACCGCATTCGGGTGATCTCGCCCGATGTCGGCGGCGGCTTCGGGTTGAAAATTCACCTGGTCGAGGGGGCGGTGGTGACCTGGGCCTCGCGTCTGGTCGGCCGGCCGGTGAAATGGACGGCGACGCGCTCCGAATCGTTCCTTTCGGATTCCCAGGCGCGGGACCACCACACCCGCGCGCGCATGGCATTCGACAAGGACGGCCACATTCTCGGCATGGAGGTCGATACGATGGCCGCGCTCGGCGGCTATCTCAGTCAGTTTGCCCCCTCGATTCCCGGCAACTCCTATCCGCAGACGATCACCGGGCTCTACACGACGCCGGCGCTGTGGCTCAGGGTGCGCGGCGTCTATACCAATACGGTGCCGATCGACGCCTATCGCGGCTCGGGGCGGCCGGAGGCGACGTGGGTCAACGAGCGGCTGTTGGAAAACGGCGCCCGGGAAATGGGCATCGATATCGCGGATATCCGCCGCCGCAACCTGATCCCGGCCGAGCGATTCCCGTATCCTACGCCCGTCGGCCGGACCTACGACTCCGGCGACCCGCCCGAATTGTTCCGGCGCCTGATCGAGCTTGCGGACTACGATGGCTTGAGGGCCGAGCAGGCGCGGCTGCGCGAAGAGGGGGTGCTGATGGGAATCGGCATCGCCTGCTTTCTCGACAAATCGGGCACCGGCTCCAGCCGCAATCTGGCCAGCAGAGGCGGTCTGCACGGCGGCTACGAGAGCGCCACCGTGCGCGTCCATTCGGATGGCAAGGTGACGGTCTATTCCGGCAGCCACAGCCACGGACAGGGCCACGACACTGCATTCTGCCAGCTCGCCGCCGATCAACTCGGTCTGCCGATCGACGACATCGCGCTCGTTCAGGGTGACACCGATCAAATACCGTTCGGCAATGGCACGTGGGGTTCCCGCTCGGCCTCGGTCGGCGGCGTGGCGATCGTGATGGCAGCCGAGCGGGTCGTGGCGAAGGCGCGCCGGCTCGCGGCGCATCAGCTCGAATGCGGGGCAGAAGACCTCGACTATGCGGCCGGGCGTTTTATCGTGCGCGGCACAGATCGCGGGATCGATTTCGCGGACATCGCGGACATCGCCTATCACGGCGCGCTGTTGCCGACCGACCGCTCGGAGACACCGGGCCTCGAGGAGACGGTATTCTACGAGCCGACCGACACGAACGATCCACAGGCCATGCATCTGGTCGTGGTGATCGTCGATGCCGAGACCGGGCAGGTGCGCGTACGCGACTACATCACCGCCGACGACGCGGGGCGCATCATTAACCCGATGATCGTGGAGGGGCAGGTGCACGGCGGTCTGGCGCAGGGCATCGGCCAGGCGATGCTGGAGCACGTCGTTTACGGCGACGGCGCATCCGGCGAGGCCGGGCAACTGCTGGCGGGCTCGTTCATGGACTATGCGATGCCGCGGGCGAGCGACATGCCCGAGCGGCTGAAGCTGACGTTCATCGAGATCCCCTGCCCGAGCAACATCCTAGGCGTGAAGGGCGGCAGCGAGACCGGCACCATCGGCCCGCCCGCAGCGATCGGCAACGCCGTGGTCGATGCGCTATGGCATCTCGGCGTGCGTCATGTGCCGCTGCCGATCAACGCCCACAGCGTGTGGCGCGCGCTACGCGATGCGGGGGCGGTGGGGTAATGCGGCCGTAAAGCCGCCAGCACCTGTGCACCACCGCCGCCCTGTGGCCACGCGGCACTTGAGCGGGGCGAAGCAGCGCGCTAACTGCTGAGCATGACCGACACACCGATTCTGCCTCCGGCGGGAGGCCCCATCGAGCCCGTCAACCTGCGCGAGGCGCTGGAGGAGCGATATCTGTCCTATGCGCTGTCCACGATCATGGGCCGCGCGCTGCCGGACGTGCGTGACGGCCTGAAGCCGGTGCACCGGCGCATTCTCTATGCCATGCGCGAGCTCGGCCTGAACCCGGCAGAGCCTACAAGAAGTGCGCCAAGATCGTCGGCGAGGTGATGGGTAACTTCCACCCGCACGGCGATCAGGCGATCTACGATGCGCTGGTGCGCCTCGCGCAGGACTTCGCGGTGCGTTATCCGCTGATCGACGGGCAGGGCAACTTCGGCAACATCGACGGCGATAACGCTGCGGCCATGCGCTACACCGAGAGCCGCATGACGGAAGTGGCGATCGCGCTGCTCGACGGCATCGACGAGGACACGGTCGATTTCCGCGCGACCTACGACGGCTCCAACCAGGAGCCGGTGGTGCTGCCGGCCGCGTTCCCCAACCTGCTGGCCAACGGCTCGTCCGGCATCGCGGTCGGCATGGCGACCAACATCCCGCCGCATAACGTGGAAGAGTTGTGCAATGCCACGTTGCACCTGATCAAGCATCCCAACGCGACGATCGAGAAGCTGGTCGAATTCATCCCCGGCCCCGACTTCCCGACCGGCGGCATCCTGGTCGAGCCACGCGAAAACATCCTGGAGGCCTACCGCACGGGACGTGGCGGTTTCCGACTGAGGGCGCGCTGGGAGAAAGAGGACACCGGCCGCGGGATGTGGCAGGTGGTCGTCACGGAGATGCCGTACCAGGTTCAGAAAGCCAAGGTCTACGAGAAGATCGCGGAGCTGATCGGGGAGAAAAAGCTGCCGCTGGTTGGCGACGTTCGCGATGAGAGCGCGGAGGACGTCCGCCTCGTCATCGAGCCCAAGAGCCGCACCATCGATCCTATGCTGATGATGGAGAGCGTGTTCCGGCTGACCGAGCTGGAGGTCCGCTTCGGTCTCAACATGAATGTGCTTTCGGCGAGCCAGGTGCCGAATGTGCTCGGCCTGCGCGATGTTCTGTGGCAGTGGCTGGAGCACCGCGTCGATGTGCTCGTCAGACGCTCGCAGCATCGACTGGGCAAAATCGAGCACCGCCTGGAAGTGCTCGACGGCTATCTGATCGCCTACCTGAACATCGACGAGGTGATTCGCATCGTCCGCTTCGAGGACGAGCCGAAGCAGAAGCTGATATCGACCTTCAAGCTGACAGAGGTGCAGGCCGAAGCCATCCTGAACCTCCGCCTGCGGTCCTTGTCGCGGCTGGAAGAGATGCAGATCAAGGCCGAGCATGACCGGCTTTCAAAGGAAAAGCGCGAGCTGCAGGCGCTGCTGGAGTCCGACGAGTTGCAGTGGGATCGGATTGCGAGCGAGATCCGCGAGGTTCGCGAGAAATACTCCAAGAAGACCGAGCTTGGCCAACGCCGGACCGAATTCGCGGATGCCCCCGACATCGAGATCGATCTCGAGCAGGCCCTGGTCGAGAAGGAGCCGATCACGGTGATCCTGTCCGAGAAGGGCTGGATCCGCGCGATGAAGGGCCACATGGAGGATCTGTCGAAGCTCGACTTCAAGCAGGGCGACGCGCTGTGGAGGGCGGTGCACGCACACACCACGGACAAGCTCATCGTGTTTGCAACCAACGGCAAGTTCTTCACGCTGGAGGCAAGCCAGTTGCCGGGTGGACGCGGTCACGGCGAGCCGGTGCGACTGATGGTCGACCTGGAGGAGAACACCGACATGATCGAGGTGTTCGTGCATCAGCCGGGCCGAAAGCTGCTTGTTGGCTCAACGGCGGGCCACGGCTTTGTCGTGCCGGAGGACGAGGTGCTGGCGTCGACACGCAAGGGCAAGCAGGTGCTGAACGTCGAGGCTCCCGACGAAGCCAAAGTATGCGTGCCGGTGCCCGAAGGCAGCGATCATCTTGCCACCATCGGCTCCAATCGAAAGATGCTGGTGTTCCCGCTCGCCGAGGTCAACGAGATGACACGCGGCAAGGGCGTCATCCTGCAGCGCATCAAGGACGGCACGTTGATGGATGCTCGTCCGTTCGCCAAGGCTGAGGGGCTGACCTGGTTCGACGCCGCGGGACGGACGTTCACACTCAGCTGGTCCGACGTGCGCGAATGGGCCGGGCAACGCTCGCAGGCGGGTAAGCTCGCGCCCAAGGGCTTCCCGCGCTCCAACAAGTTCGGCAGTGAATTCTGAGGCAGAGCAGGGACGGCCGGATGTGGCTGCGCAAGGCCGTCCGCCTGCATCATTATCTCCGTTGCGGCCTCGGCCGTTGCGGCGACGGCGGCGCAGTTCAGAATGCGGCCTCGTCCCGCTGCCATGCAAGGGCGCGCCGCCGTATCGCCCGCAACGCTGCCTCGAGCGCCATGCCGCAAACGCCCACCACAACAATGCCGGCGTATACGCGCGCAAATTCAAAACGGGCGCCGTAGATATTGATGTAGTAGCCGAGTCCGGTTGAATCGCCGATCATCTCCGTGATGACAACGACGATCATGGCGACGGGCAGCGCGATCTGGAGGCCGGCGAAGATGCTGGGCATCGCGGCGGGAACGATCACCCGTCGCAGGATGGTGAGCCGGTCCGCGCCGAAGTTCGTGGCCGTGAGCACCAGCCTCGCATTGATGCCCTTGAAGCCAAGGTAGCAGGCAACAAGCACCGGAAACATGCATTCGAGAAACGCAAATGCGATCTTCGAGGCCGAGCCGATGCCGAATATGAAAACGAAAATCGGAAAGAACGCGATTTTCGGGATCGGGTAGCCGAGGAACACGAGCGGCTCAAACAGGCGCCTGAACAAGCCAAAGCGTGCCAGCGCTGCCGCGAACACGATACCGGCCACAGCGCCCAGCAGGAAGCCGGTCAGCGCCCGGAACATCGTTATCGCCGCATGCGTGATCAGGGTGCCGCTGGCGACATCCGCAGCCAACACTGAAAGTATCTGCGATGGCGGTGGCAGAAGCCGGGACGTGACGATACCGCCGGCCACCAGGCCCTGCCAGACGAGCAGAACAAGCGCCAGCGGCCATTGCCTGACCAGCCATCCCATCACAATGCGCATGTCAGCCGACGGCCTCCTCGGTGCCCATGATCTGTCCTTTGAGCAACCACCTGCGCAGGCGCATCAAGACGAGGTCGCTGATGTAGCCGGCAGCAGCAAAGCCGAGTATGGCCGCCATCATCATATCGAAGCGTACCGCTTCCTCGCCTTCCGTCACGAGATGGCCGAGCCCATCGCTGGCACCGATCAATTCCGCGGCGAACACCAGGATGAATGAGAGCGCCAAACCGATCCGCATACCCGACATGATCTGCGGCAGCGCGGCGGGCAGCAGAACGCGAAAGAACACGCGCCATGAGCCTGCGCCCATCGACCGGGCCGCCCACACCAGATTGCGCTCGATGCCGATGACGGCGTGCCTTGCCGCCAGGAACACGGGAAAAAACACGGAGAAGGTGATAATGGCGATTTTCGAGCCGTGACCAAGTCCGAACATAAGGAGGAACACCGGCAGAAACGCTATCTTGGGCACCGGATAAAGAAATGCGACCAGCGGATCGAAGAATTGCCTTACAGGAGCGGACAGCCCTGCCAAAAGGCCAAGCAACGCTCCGGACAACGCGCCCAGAGCAAATCCCGCATAGGCGCGGGTAACGCTGACAGCGATTGCAGAACCCAGGTCGCCGGACCGGGCCAGCTCGGCAAGGGCCTGCGCAATTCCGGAGGGCGAGGACAGGTAGACGGGTACATTTCCGATCCGCGCCATGCCTTCCCAGACTGCAATCAGCAGCACGGGTACGATGACGCCGAGGAGTGCATTCGAGAGCCTGTCAGCCATTGGCGGCAGAAGTCGTCTTGACGACCTCCTCTCGCAGCATCTGCCACACTTCCGTACGCAGACGATTGTATTCGGGCGTCATCCGGAACTCCGGTCCGCGGTCCGGTCCCGCCGGCACCACGATATCCGCTTTGATGCGTCCGGGACGCGCCGTGAACACGATGATCCTGGTGCCCAGAAAGATCGCCTCGTCGATGTCATGCGTGACGAACAACGCAGTCTTGCGCTTCAAGCGCCAGATCGACATCAGCTCGTCCTGAAGCAACTCGCGCGTCTGGGCATCGAGCGCACCGAACGGCTCGTCCATCAGCATGATTTCCGGATCGAGCGCAAGCAGGCGGGCCAATGCGACCCGCTGCTTCATGCCGCCAGACAACTGGGCGGGGTAGAGCTTTTCCATGCCGGACAGATGCACCAGATCGATCGCCTGCATTGCCAGGGCGTGCCGCTCCTGGTCGGGCAGCTTCTTGATGTCCAACGGCCAGCGCACGTTGCCCAGCACGGTAAGCCACGGATAGAGGGCCAGATCCTGGAACATCATGCCGCGATCAGGTCCCGGCTTGACGACCTGCCTGCCGGCCACCTCGATGCTGCCTTCCGAGGGCTGATCGAAACCGCCGATCATATGCAGGAAGGTGCTCTTGCCGCAGCCGGATGGCCCCAGGATGGTAATGAACTCGCCCGCGGCAACGTGCAACGTCACGTCGTCGACGGCGCGGATCTCTTGTGCGCCATCGCCAAATGACTTGCTCACGCCGCGGGCCATGAGCAGCGGCTGGTCCGGTGCAGCTTGCTGCATCACTTGCCGGCACAATCCCAGTCGACACGGCACTTGAGGTCGACCTTCTTCTTCTGGAACCCTGCAGCCATCTGCAGCTCCTGCATCTTCTCAAGAGCAGCGAGGTCGACCTTCACGGAGGGATCTCGATAGTAATCCTTCATCTTCAGGTAGATGGCGGCAGGTGTCCGAACCATCTTTCCATCGATCAACGCCTGCCGCGCTTTTGTTGTATTCTCCCCATAATACTTCGTCGACGCTCTCAGGTCCGAGACCAACGCTTCGATTGCCTTGCGGTTGGCCTTGACGTAGGCCGGCTTGGCGATCAGCACCATCAACTCCTCGGAGAACGGAGCAGCGTCCTTGGAGGTATAGACGGTACGAGCGCCGGGATCCTTCTCGACGATGTCGGCAAACGGCTGCGGAAACATCCCGACGGCAACAGTCCCAGCCTTCAGCGCCTGGCCCTGAGCAGGAAACGGCACCGGCGTCAACGTCACGTCTTTTTCCGTCAGTCCGTTTTTCTCCAGCACGATCTTGGTCCACAGGTGGCCCGAGCCGTTGAAGCCGTTGATGCCGATCACTTTGCCCTTCAGGTCCTTCACAGACTTGATTGGGGAATCGACCTTGACCATGAACTTTGTGTAGAAACCGTCCCGGCTCTCGCGCGACAGCGAAGCGACGAACTTGTGGTCGACCCCGCCAGATGCCGCGAAAATGGCACCATTCGCACTCGTGGTGATGACGTCGAGCGCGCCTGCCTCGAAGGCCTGCACACGTTTGGAGGACGACCGGAACTTATTCGGCTCCAGGGTATAGGCCTTGCCGTAGTTGGGGGCGATGTCAGGCTTGACGAGGATCAGCCACAACTGCTCTTCCACCGCAGAGCCGGTGCCGAGCCTGATCTTGACGGGCTCGGCCGTCGCGCTCCCGGTGGCCACACCAAGCACAATGGCAGCACCGAACAGTGCCGCAGTCCTGGTATTCTCTGATCTCAATCTCATTGCTGTGCTCCTCGAAGACAATCCAGTTTCGTTATGCACTACCGGTCTCGGATCCCATCCAGCAACCGCCAGACCGTTTCAGGCCGCAGCGGCAGTCTGACATTGCGGACACCGAGATGCCACAACGCGTCGACAACGGCATTGGCAATGGCGGCTGGCGGACCAATCGTGCCGGTCTCGCTGCCGCCCTTGGCGCCGATCGGATTGGATGGCGCGGGTGTCTCGATGAAGGCGGTGCTGATCGGCGGCATGTCGCTGGCGCGCGGGATGGCGTAATCCAGGAAGCTGCCGGCAATCAGCTGTCCGGAGGACGGATCATAGACCGCTTCCTCCATCAAGGCCTGGCCCAGCCCCTGGGCAAAACCACCCTTCACCTGCCCGTCGACGATCATCGGATTGATGATGGTGCCACAATCGTCGACCGTGAAATAGCCGGTCACCTCAACCACGCCCGTTTCCCGGTCGATCTCCACGACCGCGAGGTGGATTGCCAGCGGATCGTTCGAATCGGGGGGATCATGTGCAATGGTGGCTTCCAGGTTCGGCTCCATGCCCGGCGGAAGCCCGAAACCGTACGTTGCCTGCTTTGCAACATCGGCGAAACTCAGGGCACGGTTCGACCCGGCGGCACTGAAGGTCGCCTGGGCGTACTGCAGCGCGTCCTCATCACAACCGATGACGTGTGCGGCAATTCTGCGCGCCTTTGCCATGACGGTATCGCAGGCGCGCCATACCGCCGCTCCTCCGACGGACGTGGAACGCGACCCCCAAGTTCCATTGCCGAATGCGACGCGGCCGGTATCGCCTTCCACGACCGAGATGTCGTCGATATGCAGGCCGAGGCGATCGGCGGCAATTGCCGCGTACGTGATATCGTGTCCCTGGCCATGGTTGTGCGTGCCGACAAACAGCGTGACCTTGCCATCACTGCTCGCGCGTGCCGTCGCTGTCTCGAAGCCGCCATGGTGCGCGCCGGACCGGGACATGTTAGCACTTGGTCCGGACCCGGACTTCTCGAAGAAACCGGCAAGCCCGATGCCGACAAGCCTGCCCTGGGCTCGTGCCGTCGCCTGCGTCCGACGAAGCCCGTCGTAGTCGGACATTTCCGTCAGCAGCGACAGCATGCGCGGTGGGTCGGCAATGTCGAAGGCGCGGCCCGTGGGTGAGCGGTGCGGAAACTCGTCCAGCCGCAGCATGTTGCGGCGGCGCAGCTCGACGACATCGAGCCCCATCTCGCGGGCACCGTTCTCCAGCAGCCGCTCGTTGACGAGCGCTGCCTCGGGCCTGCCCGAGCCGCGATAGGGTCCGACCGGCACGGTGTTGGTGTAGACGCAGCGTACCGTAAGGTAGAGCGCCGGGGTGCGATAAAGGCCGGTAATCGTCTGAGGGTATGAATTGCCAGGGATCGATGGTGCGAAATTCGATAAATAGGCGCCAAGCGCGGCGATGGTATCGACCTGCATACCGATGATCGTGCCGTCTGAAGAGAAAGCCATCCGTGCCTTCGTGACGTGATCGCGACCGTGGGTCTGCGTGAGAAAATCCTCGGAGCGCGTGGCTGTCCACTTCATGGGACGGCTCAGGCGCCGCGCCAGCCACACAACCGTCGACACTTCCGGCAGGAAGCTGCCCTTGGCGCCAAAGCTGCCGCCTATGTCGGGCGCAATGACGCGCAGGCGGTGCTCGGGAATGCCCAGGGTGTGATGCGACAGCCATTGCCGCAGCATGTGAGGCATCTGGTTCGTCGCCCAGACCGTCGTCTCGTCGGCCGCAGGATCGTGACGGGCGAGGAAAGCGTGCGGCTCCAGCGGGGCAGGGATCAGCCGATTGGAATGAAGTGTCAGATCGGTGACGTGGGCGGCTGTTGCAAATGCCCGCTCGGTGGCGGCCTTGTCGCCCTTGATCACCTCGGTGACGAGATTCGTACCCAGATGCGGATGCACCAACACGGCACCGCCATCGAGCGCTGCGCCGGTATCCACGATTGCAGGCCGCGGCTCGTAGTCGACGTCTATCGCTTCGGCGGCGTCCTGCGCTGCCGCCAGCGACGTTGCAGCGACCGCCGCAACGATGTCTCCGACATGACATACGTGGGTCTCGGCGAAGGCCGGGCGCAGCACCTCGTTCATGGGGCGGCCGTCGGAGAAGTGCATGGGGTGTACACAGATGAGCGTACCGAGGCCGGCTGCTTTCCAATCCGCCGCCGTGACGACAGCCAGAACGCCTGGCATGTCGTCAGCGCGCTGGGTGGATATGGATCGGATCAAGGCGCTGGCATGGGGCGAGCGCAGAAACACGACATGCGCGGTATCCTGCAACGACACGTCGTCGACGAATCTGGCCCGCCCGGTGAGGAACCGGATATCCTCGCGGCGCTTCAACGGCTGGCCAATGTAGGCCGACGAAGGTGCTGTGTCGCTGTCAGGCACGGCTGCAACTCCTACCGGTACAGAACGGCCTGCTCGCCGCGGCCGGCCAGCGTGGAGGCGAGCTTGCGCTCCAGATATGCCCAGGTGTGCTCGACGTGCACGGCCGTCATCATCTGTGACTGGCGCTTTTCCCGCGTGGCGCGCTCCGGCATGGTTGCCTTGAACCCGGCAGCGGCACCGGCGACATGGGCCCTGCAGGCGTGCTCGAGGAACACGCCGACACAGGTGGCATGCTCCACACTCGTGCCGCAGAAGGTGACGCCGTGGTTGGCGAGAAACACCGCATAGTGCGCCCCCAGCGACTGCGCCATGGCAAGCCCTTCCTCCCTGGTCTTGATCAGCGCAATGTCGGCGACATGGCGGGGTACGTCGATCAGATAATCTGCATCGAGAGTGAATGGCATCAGCGGCTCTGCTGAAGCCGACATGACGCAGGCATGAAAGGGGTGCGTGTGGGCGACGACCTCGATGTCCCGGCGCAGGCGGAAAATCTCAGAATGGATCGGCCACTCCGAATGCAAACCGCCTTCTCCGGCCAGCTTGTTGCCGTCCATGTCGACCAGCACGAAGTCATCCGGCCCGGTGATCTCGCCAAGACCATAGCGATTGCGCTTCAGCCAGAAGCCGCGACCGGCGGGATCGCGCAGCGACAGATGGCCCAGGGAGAAATCGCCGTGACCTTCCATCTCCAGGATCTGGCAGGCGCGCGCCAGCTTACCGAGCAATTCGTCCGGTCGATCGTTCATCGCATTCCGTCCCGCTTCAAAGCTTGTATCCGAACACTGAGCAATCGACCCGGCTTTCCAGATGCCTGCCGAAGCGGAACTTCATCTCCGGCCCATCGAAAGGCGGCTGCTCGAGCTTCTGCTCGGCGTCGTTGAACGGCTCCACCTCGAGCGACACGAATGTGTGCCCGCGTGCATTGGGCCGCACAACCTCATCGAAGCCGGATTCCAGCGTCGCAAGATCCTTGAACTCGAACACGCGTTCCAGCCCCATTCCTCTTGCGATTGCACAATAATCGTTGTCCCTGGCATTCGGCAGGTCCGCGTTGGAGGTGGCGCCATAGCCGCGGTTGGAGACCAGGAAATGCGTCAGGTTCGGCAGGTCGAGTTGCCGCTCCACCATCAGCATGCCGGGGTTCATGCAGAATGCTCCGTCGCCCATGAACGCCCAGAACCTCAGATCCGGCTGGGCAATGGCGAGGCCGGAGGCAAACAGCGTCGACAAGCTCATGGACGCGTCGAGATAAAACGTGGCCTCGCTGTCCCGCGTCGCTGCCCACCAGGCCTGCCCGGAATTTCCGGCGGACGTAATGACCAGCTGATCGGTGCGGCGCGCGGCGAGGAAGCGGAAACAATCGAGATATTTCATCAGTGTCCCCCTCCCTGACCGGCGCCGCGCAGCAGATCGCGTGTAAGCGCGACGACCGTCGGCCGCGAGAACGTGCGCCCATGCCGATAGGCGCGGCTGATGCGGCCGATGTCCCTGGGCTCGTCGATGATCATGTAGGGCAGGCTGATGGCCTGCAATACCGGCTCGAGATACAGCCCATTGGATACGTGATGCTTGTGATGATCGCCCCAACCGCCGCGCAGCGTGGTGAGCAGGAACAGCGGTATCTCGTAGGTGTAGTTGATCTTCGTGATGGCGTAGATCACGGTCATGAGACCGGAGGCGCCCATCAGCGCCGCCGAACCCATCGCGCCCATGTAGGCGCCCGAACAAAGCCCGATTGCAGATTCCTCCCGATTGACCGGAACGTGGCGAAAGCGCTGGTCGGCATCGATGGTATCGATCAACTCTGCAATCCAGTTGTCCGGGAGGCTGGCAACCAGCCGGACATCGCAGGCTGCCAGCTCTTCCGCGATGGCCCGGGCGACCTGTGTCTGCTGCGTCATGATCTCTCCGCCTTCATTCAAGTCCCTCCGACTTCGCATTGTTCATGCCGAGACTTTCTCATCCATTGCAGCGATGCCGCAGATATCGAGCGCAGTCAGTGCAATGACCTTCGCGGTGGCGACCAGGTCGTCGACAGCGATCGGCCGTAGTGAGCCGGCCAGTCCAGCGCCCATTGCCTCCTGCGTCGGCGGGCCATAGCCGATTGCCGGAATTCCAGCCTCGTTGAATGCGTTGGCGTCGCGCCACATGCTCAGCATTCGCGGACCGCCGAACTGCAGATCGCTGCCAACCACGTGCTTGTGCGCCGACCGCAGGCTCTCCAGCAACCTCTCGCAGTTCTTCGCCTCGTATCCGCGCCGAAAATCGTAGGCGGCAATCTCGCAACCCAGCCCCAGTGTGTCCACTTCCGCGCGCACGCTCGCCAGAATTTCGGTGGGATACGCCTCTGGCGTTATCCGAACATCGAAAAACACGTAACAATAATCCTGGGTCTCGGTCCACGCCGGTCCGGAGGCTGCAACCTCATAGACCTGCGCCTTGGGCACCATGGTGCCGCCCCAGAACTCCCACAGCTCGCTCGTCTCATAGCGGCGTGCCCATTGCTCGAGGGCGACGATGACGTGTGCAGCCCGCTCAAACGGGTTGGGATTGCCCGCCGCGCCGGCTCCCCGCTGCAGCCCCGGGGTATAAGCTACGTGGCCAGGCACGGCGATGCGCAGCCGCAGGTATCCTGCCTGCGCAACCGTGACGGTGAAATCGGATACCTCTGCGACGAGGGCATAGTCCGCCACCACTCCATGCTCCACCAGCCAGCGGGCGCCATATCCCTCACGAACTTGACTGACGGCTGGTCCGATCCCGGACCACTCGCGAAGCGCCTGCGGATCATCGGTGGGCGCGGAGGTTTCCTGGGCTACCGCCGTCAAGATCAGATCTTCTTTCAGCGCGACCCCGGAGCTCGATATCGCGCGAACTGCGATCATTGTGGCGGCAAGCTGCGCCTTGTCATTTGCCAAACCTCGACCGTACAACCGACCACGATCAACCCAGGCCCCGCGCAAACGACGTACCTGCTCCTCGTCCCCCGACGGCGCGTTACCCTGGGTATCCATGTGTGCGTTGAGGATGAGCGATCGACCGCCGCCGGCCCGGTCTCCCGTCCCCGCCAAGGTTGCAATAACATTGCAGCTGGTCGCCGACACCTTCTGCCTGCGCACAGGGAGGCCCGCCTCGCGCAGCCAAGCCATAACCTCGTCGGCCACTGTGTTCTCGTGACCCGGGTAGTCAGGCAGGTTGCCCAGCGCGAGGCACAGCCGCACGAGATCGTCGCGCTCCGCCTCGAGGCGAGCCAGTACGCGGTCTCTCGCAGTGTCGCTCGCCCCAACCAAATTTCACCCTCCTGCCTCGGCTACCGCCCGAACGGCGGTTTGCCCATAAAATGTTTTTCCAATCCGCAACTGCTGGCAAGCAGAATTGTGCAGAAATGGGGAGTGCGCGAAACCTGGCGCGTGCGCCGCCGCTCATCTTTGCCGCCAATTTGGCCGTCTGCGTGCATTGCGACGGCAGCATCTGCGGCTTCTTGTCAGGCCACCACAAATGCACATCCTGGACCGCGCATGGAGCAGATATCCTAGACTGCGTAATGCCACTTCGCTTGACAGCGAAATGAAACCCCGGTTCGCTGTGGCTCCATGCTTGCGAAGCCAAGCGGCCAACATTATGCCTTCAGCGGGAGCTGCTGGGCAGAGCGGACGGCAAGCATACTGGCATTCAAAAGCACCCACCAAGATGAATCCGTCGACCTACTGATAGCTGGAGGACACGCATGAGAACGTGGAAGGGAGCAGCGGCGGCGATCGCCGGCTGTGTTGTGCTGGGGCTCACCAGCGCCGCAGCCGTGGCTCAAGGCATAACGATCACGACAACAGGGGGTAGCGCGCGA
This sequence comes from uncultured Alphaproteobacteria bacterium, assembly GCA_963825625.1. Lineage (GTDB taxonomy): Bacteria > Pseudomonadota > Alphaproteobacteria > Rhizobiales > Hyphomicrobiaceae > CAMDPA01. Next base: position 274,632 of record CAWGUF010000023.1, read on the forward strand.
GGCTTCATCAAGGCCGTCGCCGAGGCCTTTCACGCGCTGTACCGGGACACCTATCCGGGAACATCGGCAACCTTCAAACCGTCATCTGTAGCCGGCGGCATGGTGGCGGTCTCCAGCGGCAAGGCCGACATCTCGATCGGGCTGCCGCAGGTGGAGGTCCGCAAAGGCCTTGCCGGTGAAGCGCCGTTCAAGGAGCCGATGAAGGGCAAGATCGGCGCGGTAGTAACCTTCGTCGACAGGCTCGAGTTCTTCGTCATCGCCGACAAGGGCTGGGCCACCAAGCACGGCATCACGTCACTGGCTGATATCGCGAAGAAAAAGCCGCCGCTGCGCCTCAACCTCAACCACAAGGGCACGCTCTACGCCATCGAGGCATGCAAGGAGGTATTCAAGCAATACGGCTTCACGCTCGAGGACATCGAAAAGTGGGGCGGGTCGGTGATCTACTCCGCTTCCGGCGCACAGATCGAAAATTTCCGCGACGGCAAGATCGACATGATCTTCAACTCCAGCTTCCACCCTGACGGCCGGATGTTGAACCTCATGAAGTCGCGGGAGCTGGCGTGGATCGATGCCGACGCCGACAAGATCGCGGCCGCTGCAAAGATCGTGCAGCTGGAGCCGACGATGCTGAAGAAGGGGACCTACGCTTTCGTCGGCAACGACAAGCCGACGATGTCGGCATGGCTCACGATGGCTGCCGGCATGCACGTGCCAGCCGACACTGTCTACAAGATCACCAAGGCGATCGCGGAGAACCAGGACCGTGTTCGCGCCATTCATCCGATGCTAAAGAAGATCGATCAGAAGATGATGGTCAAAAAACCCGAGGGCATGGACTGGCATCCGGGCGCAGCGAAGTACTACAAGGAGCGCGGCTGGATCAAGTAAGCTGGAAAACCTGCGCAGAATGGCCACCGGCGGCAGCAATGCCGACCGGCAGGCCGAGCGCGGGTGTGGCCTCTGGCTCTGATGAAACCGGTTGCGGACCCTAGTCTATGAGCATAATCGGCAGGTTTTTCACTGCGTTGGGCGAGGGCACGTCGCTGCCGCTCACGGGCGCAGCAAACCGGGTAGTTGGTATCCTATTCCTGGCGCTGGCCGTCTATGTCGGTTGGTACGCGATGTTCGGCACCGCCGCCGGACAACTGCTGGCGGCTGTCGTCTATATGGCGCTGCTGCCGCTCGTATTCCTTACGACGACGATGTCCAAGCTGGTCGAGCGGCGCACCCCGCTCGACTATCTGCTGGCGCTCGCCGCGCTCGCCACAGGCCTCTACTACATCGCGAACCACAGCTTCTATGACGATGTGATCTTCGGCATCACCGACATCCCGCTGATCGAAAAAGTGGTGGGAGTAACCGCGGTCGCGCTCTCATTCGAGGCCTCACGCCGGTGCGTCGGCATCGGGCTGACGACAATTGTCGCACTGCTGCTGGCCTACTGTTTCGTCGGTCAGTTGCTGCCGCCACCGCTGCATCACAAGGAAATTGGCCTCGAGTATTTTCTGATCATGCAGACAATGACGGAGAACGGCATCTTCGGCCTGCCGCTGCAGGTCGCCGGTGCGTATGTTCTTCTGTTCGTACTGTTCGGTGGCATGTACCAGCGCTCGGGCGGCGGCCAGCTGTTTTTCGACGTCGCCGCTGCCATTGCCGGGCGGACTGTCGGCGGACCGGCCAAGGCTTGCGTGGTGTCCTCCGGCTTCTACGGCTCGGTCTCAGGCAGCCCGGTCGCGGACGTGGTGACGACCGGACCCATCACCATACCGCTGATGCGCCGCACCGGCATCACTGCAGTGCGGGCCGGCGCCATCGAATCGGCGGCCTCCTGCGGGGGCGCGATGCTACCGCCGGTCATGGGCGCAGTCGCGTTCCTGATGATCGAGTATACATCGATCCCGTATCATGAGATCGTGATGGCGGGCCTGCTCAGTGCGCTGCTTTACTACTACGGCGTGTTCACCTTCATCCACGTGGAAGCCCTCCGGTTCGGCGAGGGTACGCTGGCGGAAGATGAGATGCCGACGCTTTGGGATGCTCTGCGCCGGGGATGGCCAAACATCATTCCCCTCGTCGTTCTGGTCGTGTTGCTGGCGCAGGAGCTATTCCATTCCCTATGTCGCCGCGGGCTCTACTGCGGCCGTCGCTCCTGGCGAGCTGGATCAATCCCAAGCCCGGAATTCAGGATCGGACCGATTGCCCTCATCGAGGTCTGCGCGGAAACTGCGCATCGCATGACGAGCCTCGTTGCCGCGGTGCTGGCGGCCGGCCTGATCATCGGCGCCATCGAGCTTACTGGCCTGGTCGGCAAGTTCTCGCTACTGATGACACTCGTTGCCGGAAACAACGCGCTCGCGGCACTGCTGGCAGGCGCGGTGATGCTGGTGCTGTTCGGCATGGGCATGCCGACGACCGGCGTCTACATCATGGGAGCCGCGCTGCTTGGACCGGTGCTCGACAGCGAAGTTCCATGTTCCGGTGCTCGAGACACACATGTTCATGCTCTATATCGCGTGCATGTCGGCAATCACGCCACCGATCGCAGTTGCATGCTTTGCCGCAGCCACGATTGCAAAGGCGAACCCGATGGCCATTGCAATCCGCGCCGTCAAGTTCGGCTTCGCCGGCTTCGTGCTGCCGTTCTATTTCGTCTATAATCCGGGCCTCCTGCTCAAGGGGCCGCCGCTCGACATCGCGATCGATACGGCCGCTGCCCTCTGCATGCTGACGGCCATGATCTTCGCTTTCGATGGCTCCGTGCTGAACCGCAAGGCAAACCCGCTGCTGCGGCTGCTGCTGCTGGGATGCGCAATTGCGATCATCTTTCCGCCGCACGCCATCAAGCTGTCCGCCATGGCTGCGATCATCGTGCTGTCGCTCGCGATATGGAAAATCGCTCCGCTACGCCACAGCGTAGCCGAAATCAGCAGAGCGACTTAGAAGATGTGGCCGCACCATCTGGATACAAAGCGGATCAATCAGCATGTTTGATGCGTCCCGTACGAGCCGGCATGCACGGCAATCGAGCCATCTGTCGCGCTCCAATCCGCGTCATGGACGTACCAGGTGGCCAGATCAAACATCGGCAACCGGCTACGGCAGGGCGTTACGCCGGCCCATAGCCCCGCCGCGGCGGACCGAAGGCGAATGGTTTGGCGGCCGCCGCGTCGCCGGCGCCGAGACCGCAGCAAGGCTCCCAGTCGCTTCCATAGCAGAAGACATGTGACGATGGATTTCGAGCTGACAGACGATCAACGACAGATCCGCGACACCTTCGCGCGCTTCTGCGACGAACGCATCGTGCCGCAGGCGGCGGCGCTGGACGAGGCCCACGCCTATCCGCGCGCGCTGTTCCAGGAGCTCGCCGGACTTGGGTTCTTCGGCATGCGCTACCCGGAGGACGTCGGCGGCAGCGGCATGCGAGCTCGCCGACGTTCTGCCTCGCGCTCGAGGAGATCGCGCGCGGCTCGATGTCGCTCGCCGGCTGCGCGGCGATGCAGTCGCTGATGGGCACCAACTTCCTGCACCTGCTCGGCAACGCCGACATCCTCGAGCGGCTGTTCAAGCCGGCGCTTGCGCGGCGAGAAGATCGGCACGATCTGCATGACCGAGCCCGACGCCGGCAGCGACCTCGGGTCGATCGCGACCACGCGCGCAAGGTCGACGGCGGCTACGTCCTGAACGGGCAGCAAGACCTGGATCACCTCGGCGCCGGTGGCCGACTTCTTCACCGTCTTCGCCAGGCGGGCGAAGAGAAGAAGCTCACCATCTTCCTGGTCGAGCGCGACTCCAAGGGCCTCACCGTCGGGCGCGCAATCGAGAAGATGGGCGTCTGGGCGCTGCCGACCTCGGAGCTGTCGTTCGACGACTGCTTCGTGCCCGACGCCACCGCCTGTCGCGCGAGGAGGGCGACGGCGAAGGCGCACCTGCGCAAGATCCTGGCCGAGATCCGCATCATGACCGGCGCGCTGGGCTCGGCGTCGCGCGCGCCGCGCTCGACGCGGCCGTCGCCTACGCGCGCCGAGCGGCAGGCAGTTCGGCAAGCCGATCAACCGCTTCCAGGCGATCCAGCTCAAGCTCGCCGAGATGGCCACCGACGCTCGAGGCGCGCGACGCAGCTCGTGCTACCACGCGGCCTGGCTGCGCGACGCCGACAGGCCGCACCACAAGGAGGCGGCGATGGCCAAGCTCTTCGCCACCGAACGGCGGCGCACGATCTGCGACCAGGCCGCGCGCGTGCTCGCCTCCTACGGCTACGCCATGGAGTACCCGATGCAGCGCTACCTGCGCGACGTGCGCTTCACGCTGATCGGCGGCGGCACGACCGAGATCCTCAAGCTCATCATCGCGAAGGAGACGTCTGCGCGATGACGCGGAGACCAGACGCATCAAGGTGCTCGCTCGCCAAGCCCGGCCTCGACGGCCACGACGTGGGCGCCAAGGTCGTCGCCGCGCGCTGATGGACGCCGGCATCGAGGTGATCTACACCGGCCTGCGCCAGTCGCCGGAGGCGATCGCGCGCATCGCGCTCGACGAGGACGTCGACGTCATCGGCCTGTCGATCCTGTCCGGCTCGCACCTCCCGCTCTGCCGGAAGCTGAACGCCGCTGCTGCGAGGCGCACGGCCTGGGCGACAAGCTGTGGCTCGTCGGCGGCAACATGCCCGCAGCAGGACCACGACCGCGCTGCGCGAGCTCGGCTTTCGCGGCGTCTTTCCGACGGGCTCGCCGCTCGACGACATCGTCGACTTCATCCGCAGCGAACGTGCAAGGAGCGACCCATGAACGACCGGCTGCAGGCCGGCGATGCGACCCGTGGTCAACGAGTCCGGCATCGAGATCAAGCCGGTCTACACCGCGGCGGACGTCGAGGCGAGCGGCGGCGATCGGCGGCATCGGCGAGCCGGGCGAGTACCCCTTCACCCGCGGCATCCACCCGCTGATGTACCGCCAGCGGCCGTGGACCATGCGCCAGTACTCCGGCTTCGGCAACGCCGGCCGAGACCAACGAGCGCTTCCTGTACCTGATCGCCAACGGCCAGACCGGGCTCAACGTGGCCTTCGACCTGCCGACGCAGTGCGGCCTCGACTCCGACGACCCGCATGGCCGAGGGCGAGGTCGGCCGCGTCGGCATGGCGGTCGACACGCTGCGCCGACATGGAGGTGGCCTTCGACGGCATCGACCTCAACGCGATCACCGTCTCGCTGACGATCAACGGCGCGGCGCCGCATCCTGATCGCCATGTACTTCGCCATGGCGCGAGAAGCGCGGCTACGACCTCGCCACGCTGCGCGGCACGGCGCAGAACGACATCCTCAAGGAGTTCATCGGCCGCGGCACCTGGATCTTCCCGGTCGAGCCGTCGATGCGGCTGGTCGGCGACACGATCGAGTACTGCGCCGAGCACGCGCCGAAGTACAGCCCGGTGAGCGTCTGCGGCTACCACATCCGCGAGTCCGGCGCCGACCCGGCGCAGGAGATGGCCTACGCGTTCTGCATCGCCAAGGCCTACATCGACCACGTGCTCGCGCGCGGCCTCGACATCGACGAGTTCGCCGGCGCGGCTGTCCTTCAACTTCGACATCCACGGCAACCTCTTCGAGCAGGTCGCGAAGTTCCGCGCCGGCCGCGGCCTGTGGGCGAAGATCGTCAAGGAGCGAGTACGGCGCGAAGAACCCGCGCTCGATGCTGGCTGCGCATGATCGCCGGCGGCGGCGGCGGCGGCCTGACCATCGAGCAGCCCGAGAACAACATCGTGCGCGGCGCCTACTACGCCCTGGTCGCGGCGCTCTCCGGCACGCAGACCATGGCGCTGTGCTCCTACGACGAGGCCTACACGATCCCGACCGAGCACGCGCCGCGCATCTCGCTGCGCACCATGCAGATCCTGATCGAGGAGATGGGGCTCTGCGACACCGTCGATCCGCTCGGCGGCTCCTACTTCGTCGAGACGCTGACCAACGAGATGGAGAGCAAGATCGATCGAGATCATGGCCGAGGTCGACGCCGCGGGCGGCATCGTCAAGGCCGTCGCCGAGGGCGCGATCCAGGCCGAGGTCTCGCGCGCAGGCCTACGAGCATGCAGCAGCGCGCTCGAAGCGGGCGAGATTCCGCAAGGTCGGCGTCAACTGCTATACCGACATCGACGAGGAGACACCCCAGGTCGACCTTCACCGCTACGACGAGGCGGGCGCGCTGGAGCAGGTCGGCGCGCTGAAAAAGCTGAAATCGGAGCGCAGCAACGATGCTGTCGCCCGCGCGCTGAAGGCGCTTCGCGAAGAGGCGGCGGCGGGGCGCAATGTCATGCCGGCGCTGATGGATGCGGTGACCAGCTACGCCACAGTCGGCGAGATGACGGCTGCCATGACGGACGTCTACGGAAGGTTCGAGGAACCGACGGACTTGTGGGAGAAGGTGGCCTAGATGCAGCCTGGCGTCATCGTCTCCATGGAGCAGGCCCTGTCGCTCACCTACGCTACGATGCGGTTCGTGCATCTGGGCTGGCGCGTCATCAAGGTCGAGGCAACCCCGCACCGGAGCGGAGCGCTGCCTGGAGATCCAAACCGTTATATCGGTTCCGTCGTTGCCGACGAAGGCAGGCGCTCGTATTTCGTCGGGCCAAACGTGGGAAAGGAATCTGTTGCGCTGAACCTGAAGACGCGTGACGGCCAGACCATCCTCAAGCGCATGATCCGGGAATTGAAGGCAGACGTGTTCTGCTGCAACACGCTGCCCGGTCGCTATCGCGAACTCGGGATAGACTATGAGACGCTGAGTGCGGCCAAACCGGACCTGATCTGGGCCGCAATTTCGGCGATGGGTCCGGAGCATCCCGATGCCGCAGGCTATGATCCCGCCATTCAGGCCATGGTCGGCTACATGGAGGTCACGGGCGCGGTCGACGGGCCACCGACGCTATCGGGCATTCCGCTGGTCGACCTGAAAGCAGGCGACGAGGTGTTCAGCCATGTATGGATGGCGATGGCCAAGCGGGCAGCGAGCGGCGAAGGCAGCCGCATCGACGTCTCCATGATGCAGGCGGCCGCCTCCTGGCTCATCACGGTTGCGCCGCTGATAGACTTCGACTGCGACCCATCCGAGGTGACCCGCGCGGGTAACGAGCACCGAAAATATGTGCCCACGAACGCGTTTCCGACACGCGACGGAGCCGTTCTGCTGGCAATCGGCTCGGACGCAATGTGGCAGCGTCTTGCCTCCATCCCCCGGCTTAAATCGATCGGAACGGCAGAACGCGCGACAAACGAAGGCCGCCTGAAGGGCCGCAATGCGATCAACGCGGAAATCGCTGCCGCTACCGGGGCAGCAACGACGGACGAGATCACGGCTGACCTGCGCGCAGCCAAGATCCCGCACGCCCCGATCAATACGGTCGAGCAAGCCATGGCGCTGCCGGCAATCGCGCCGAAGCTCACCACCACTACGGCGCCGGATGGCCGTTCTGTCCGCCTGCAACCGATGGCTGTCGACTATGCGGGAGCGCCGAAGTCATTCCCATTCCCGCCGCGATACGGCGAGCAGACCGACGAAATTCTACGTGAGATCGGAATTGGCTCCACCGATATAGACCGCATGCGGAGCGACGGCATCATCGCCGGTCCCGAGGCTGTGGGGCGGCGGCCGGGAAGCTAATGCAGGCGCTTTGCTACGACCGATACGGCCCGCCGGACATCCTGCTCGTCAGAGACATCGAGACGCCCGCACCTGGCTGCGACGAGATCCTGATCCGGGTCGTCGCGCTGCCGGTAGGTCCGGGCGACTGCAAGTTGAGGGGCGGCCTGCTCCGTCACCACTTCGAGATCGCGTTTCCCAAGATTCCCGGGCGCTACGGATCGGGCGTGATCGTCGACTGCGGAGCCGGTGTCAATGGCTGGGCTCGTGGAGACGGGGTCGTATTCGCCAGCCTGCATGCGGATGCAGGCACCGCGGCCGAATACGTTGTGCGCAAGCCGGACCAGATCGCTCGCAAGCCGGCCGGCATCAGTCATACCGAAGCCGCAGCGGCGATCCAGGGCGGCACCTGTGCCTGGATCTGCGTCGTCGAAGCGGGTCGAGTGCAGGCTGACGACCGCATTCTGGTGCATGGCGCAGCCGGCGCAGTTGGCAGTGCCTGCGTCGAGCTTGCCCGCTCCCGGGGGGCGCATGTAACGGCTACGTGCCGATCGAGCGACGTCGAATTCGTGCGCGCTCTGGGTGCTGACGAAATCCATGCGTTCGACCGCGGACCGGCGAACAGCGCCGGCCAGGCCTTCGATGTCGCCGTCGACCCGATCGGCGGAGCGGTGCACGCCGCATCTTATCCCCTGCTGCGGCGCGGCGGGCGCCTGGTCTACCTCAATGCCGAACCGATCATCGATCTGGGTGCGGAATTCGGCGTCGACGTCATCAATGCCAGAATAGACGACCGCGGACAGATCCTGGCCAATGTCTGCAGTCTGCTCGAAACAGGCGTCTTGCGGCCGCGCGTCGGCCTGGTGCTGCCGCTCGACCAGGCCGCCGAAGCCCATCGACGCGTGGAAGCAGGCAGCGTCAAACGCGGCCGTGCGGTGCTGTCAATCGGGTAGGCTCAGCGGCCGGCACCTCTTCGCAGGATCGCCGTCTTGTCTCTGTCGACGGCAAGCCGGCTGCGATCAACCACCACATCGTAGTCGCGCTCCGCAACCTCGGGCGAGACCTTATCGTCCAACAGATCGCGGTCGATGGCATCCAGATCTCGATTGAGCGGATCGCCGTAGCCGCCAGCACCGGGCAGATCCAGCCGGATAAGATCGCCAGCCTCCAGCGTATCGAGGCCCTTGGACCTGAGCGGCCGCGCATCGTTGCGACCCGGATTTAGCTCGAACCTGCCGGTTGTGCCGGGCTTGCCGCCGAACATGCCCTGCGGTGCGTGAATGTGACGGTCGGCGTAGCGCGCAAAGCTCACCGGTCCCTCCAGCAGCCGGATATCGCGACGCAAGGCGAGGCTACCGCGGAAGCGACCCGCGCCGCCCGTATCAGGTGTCAGCTCGTAGCGCTCGATGCGGATCGGAAAGCGCATCTCGACCGCTTCCGTCGGCGTATTCATGAACCGCGGCAGGTGGCTGTCCTGGCCGTCGGCGCCATCCTTGGTCGCGCGGGCGCCATTGCCACCGCCCTGGATGTCCGTGAACACGAAGCGCTGCCCGGTTGCGGGATCGATACCGCTGATTGCGCAGGTCGTGATCTGGGCATGGCCGCCGGCGGTGACGCGATCGGGCACCGCTTGGCTCAGTGCACGAAACATCGCCTCCACGATCTTCTGCGAGCAGTTGGTGCGCGCGGCCACCGCGCCGGGCGGGAGCGGATCGACAATCGTGCCGGGCCGCGTGCGAATTTCGATCGGCCTGTAGCAACCGGAGTTGGGCGGCATGTGCGGATCTACGACGGCGATCATCACGTAGTAGACGGCTGCGTAGGTGTTCGCGATCGTTGAATTGGTATTGCCGGCGGCTTGCGGGTCGCTACCGGTGAGATCGACAACAGCCCGGTCCTTCTCGATGGTCACCTTGACGTCGATGCGGATCGGCTGGTCGCCGATGCCATCATCATCGATCACATCCTCGCCGTGATAGGTGCCGGCCGGGATCCCGGAAAGCCCTGCCCGCATGCGGCGCTCGGAGTAATCCAACAAATCCAGGCTTGCCTGCTGCACGATTCCGCTGCCGTACTTGCGATGCAGTCTGTCGATGCGGTCGACGCCGACCATCAGCGAGGACACCTGGGCGCGGATGTCACCCAGCGTCTTGTCGGGAACCCTGATCTGATTGGCGATGATGGCGAAGATCTCCGCGTCCTCGCGTCCCTTCTTCAGCAGCTTCACCATCGGCAGCCGCAGGCCTTCGAGGTAGATCTCGCGTATCCCTCCGGCGACACCTCCGGCTGCCACCCCGCCGAGATCGGAGTGATGCGTGATGTTGCCAGCAAACCCGACCAGCCTGCCGTCGTGGAAGGCAGGTGCGATCGCATAGAGGTCCATCACGTGCTGACAGCCTCGGTACGGATCGTTGGTGATGATGACATCGCCGGGGCTGAGGTCCTCCGGCTTGTAGGTCTTCACCAGCTCGCGCATCGTGATCTCGAAACCGGCCAGGAGGCTCGGCGTATGATGCGCCTGGGCAATCGTCTGCCCCTTCTCGTCGCAGACGACGCAGGAAATATCCTTTATCTCGGTGATGATGGTGGAGCGCCCGGTACGAACGAGCGTGTGGCCCATCTCGTCGGCGATGCTCTCCAGCGCGTAGCGGATCACCTGCATTGTGACGATGTCGGTCATCGGCCCCTCAAACCTTCACGAACAGCCCAAGGTCACTGGTCACGCTGGCGGCAAAGCCAGGCGGAATCAATGACACTGACGTAGGTTCCTCGACGATTGCAGGGCCTTGCAGCACCATGCCGCCGGTGAGCTTATCCCGGTCAAACACAGCCGTTTCGACGAAGCCTGCCTTATCGAAATAGACCGGGCGCGTTGCGATCCTGGCCGCCGCCGGATCGGTGCCGGAGCCGGCGCGCAGATCGAGCTCCACGGCCTCGCTCAGGCCGAACGCGGCCAGCCGCAGATTGACCAACTCGATCGGCTCGCCCTCGAAGAAGAAGGCATAGCGCTCGCGGTAGAGGCGCCCGAATGCCTCGACCAGCGCGGCTATCCCATCACGCGAGACCAGCCCTTGACGGGGGAGCGTTACATTGAGCTCGTAGGTCTGTCCGGCCACCTTGAGATCGGCACTGCGCTCCAGGCGCATCGCCCCTTCGTCAAAGCCTTGTGCGCCAAGCGTTTCGCGCGCCGACTGTTCCATGGCCGCAAAGGCCTGCTCCAGCTGTCCAGGGTCAGCGGCGCTGGCATGCAGACCGCCCAGCGCCGTGACATAGTCCTGGCGAACATCCGCAACCAGCAGGCCAAGCGCGGAGAACACGCCGGGCATCGGTGGAATGATGACCTCGCTCATTTCCAGCTCGCGTGCAATATCGACCGCGTGCACGCCGCCGGCGCCTCCGAAGGAGAGCAGCGCGAAGTCGCGCACATCGATGCCGCGCTGCACGGTGACGGCGGCAATGCCGCGCACCATGTTGGCGTTCACGACCCTGATAATACCCAGCGCAGCCTCCTCGACGCTGAGCCCGAGCTGCTGGCCTATTTTTCCGACTACGGAGCGTGCCTCCGACACGTCCAGCTTGGTGCGCCCGCCATGGAACGAAGCCGCATCGAGCCGGCCCAGAACAAGATTGGCGTCGGTCACCGTGGCATGCTCGCCGCCACGGCCGTAGCAGGCCGGTCCCGGTTCCGCGCCGGCCGAGCGGGGGCCGACGTTCAAGGCACCGCCGGTATCAATCGAGCCGATCGAGCCGCCGCCAGCGCCGATGATATGGAGATCGATGATGGGCAGTTTCACGGGCAGGTCCTGGAAGCTGCCCTCGGTCGTGACCTGCGAGGCGCCTCCCTCCACCAAACCGATGTCGAAGCTGGTTCCGCCCATGTCGACCGACACGATGCGGTCCCGACTGTGCCGCCTGCCGTACCACGCAGCCGCGACAACGCCACCTGCAGGCCCCGAGTTCACGGTCGCGATGGCGCGTGTCCGCGCGGCCTCGACCGAGGTCGCGCCACCGTTTGCCTGGATCACGAGCAGGCGCGCTTCCGGTCCCAGCAGGTCATGCACCCGCGGCCCGAGCCGGTCGAGATAGGTGTTCATCACCGGGGTCAGGTAGGCATTCATGACCGTCGTCGATGCACGCTCGTACTCGCGGTACTCGGGCGCAATCTCATGCGACAAGCCGATGGCGACGCCGGGCAAATGGCGCCGCAGGATGTCCGCGGCATGGCGCTCGTGCTCCGGATTGAGAAAGGAGAACAGGAAGCAGATCCCGACGGCTTCCACTCCGTGTGCGCGGAAGTGCGCCGCTGCCGCCTCCACGCTCGCGGTGTCCAGCGCCTGGATCACCTCGCCGCGCGGCCCCATGCGCTCCGTTGCCTCCCGGCATAGAAAGCGCGGCACAAGCGGTGGAGGCCGGTCGACGTTGATGTCATACACGCCCGCTTCGGGCCGCATCACGCGCCCGATCTCCAGCACGTCACGAAACCCGGCGGTTACCAGAAGTCCCGTCTTCGCGCCGGTCCGCTCGATGAGGGCATTGGTCCCGGTGGTGGAGCCATGCACGACCTCGCGCACTTGCGTTGCCGGCCGGCCGCTTTGCGCCAGCACGGCCTGGATCGCATTGATGACGCCAACGGAGCGGTCCTGGGGCGTCGTGAACGCCTTGGCGCATGTGATGCGACCGGTCGCCTGGTCGATCAGCGTGGCGTCGGTAAAGGTGCCGCCAACGTCGATCCCGATCCGCACGGTTTGGTCTTCCATAGGCTGGATTGTACCTCGTCAGCGATGGTTGGGCGAAGCGCGACATGGGCGCCTGGACTGTATCGCGGGGATGACGCGGGCCGTCAACGCCTCTACATTCCACCGCCCAGAGGCCGTGAGCAAGAGGTGGATGAGCGTGGCAGTAGTAGGATTCGGAGACTGGCCTGGCAGGATCAATTTCGGCATCGGCGCTGTCAACAGGTTGCCGACGGTGATGGACGGCTTCGGCACCAGGCGCGCCATGGTCATCTGCGGCTCCACGGTGCAACGCACCGGGCTGCTGGCCAAGGTGGAGGCTGGGCTTGGCGATCGCCTGGCCGGCGTCTTCGCGGAAGCCCGTCCGCACACGCCGGTCGAGATGGTGGAGCGCGGACTGGATCGCTTTCGCGAGCTGGGAGCCGATACGCTCGTTACCGTCGGCGGCGGCTCGGCAATCGACGCCGGCAAGGCAATGGCGGTGATGATCGCCACCGGCGGCGACCTTGCCTCCTACGAGATCAGCTATCGTCCTGGCGGCGAGAAGGCTCATCGGCCGATCGAGGGCAGCCCGCCCGTCCATATCGCGGTGCCGACCACGGCGGGCTCGGCGTCGGACGTCATGCCGACAGCCGCCTGCCGGGACCCCGTGACGCTGCGAAAAATGCTGTTCTGGGATGACAAGCTGACGCCGGCCGCCGCTATTCTGGACCCTGAGATGGCTGTCGAGATGAGCCCTGAGCTGACCGCGGCCACCGGGATGACGGCCATGGCCCGTGCTGTCGAGTCGCTCTATTCGCGCGACAGACATCCCATTTCCACGGCCCTGGCACTCCATTCCATAAGGCTGCTGCGCGATGGCCTGCCGGCCGCGGTGGCCGATCCCAACGATCTCGATGCCCGGGCCGCATGTCAGATGGCCTCGACGATGTCCGGCATGGCGGCGATCAACGCCATGGTCTCGGTTGTTCATGCGATCGGGCACGTGGTCGGCGGGCGCTACGGGCTGCAGCATGGGACCTCCCATACCATCCTGCTGGCGGCCGGCATGCGTCTGCTGATGCCCAGTCTCGGACAGGACCAGGGGCTGTTGCTGGACGCGCTTGGCGGTGACCGGAAGGCTCCCATGGGCGCGACCACTGCCGATGCCGCAGCCGATCTGATGGCCGAATTCGTCCGCAAGCTGCCGATGCCGGCTCGCCTGCGCGATGTCAAAGTGCAGGACGCCGAGTTGCCCGAGATCGCCCACCTGACGATGTCCGACTACATGATGGCCTATCTGCCCCGGCCGATGCCTGAGGCCGAGGTGCTGTCCCTGCTGAAAGAAGCCTGGTGAGCGATGAGCGAACTGACGCCGCTTGAGGCATTGGCGGAATGGACAGCCGGGCTGCGCACCGTCGACGTTCCGGACGACTTGCATCGGCTTTCGCGGCTGCGCATTCTCGATACGCTGGGGCTGATAGCGGTGGGGGCCCAGCTCGATGCTGGTGCGGCGGTGGCTGCCTGGTCTCGAAGCGCGGCGACTGACGCACCCGGCCTCGCGACCAATCTGGCGACAGGTGATTATTGCGAGCCGGCAACAGCCGCGCTGGTGCACGGCACTCTTGCCCACGCCCGGGATTTCGATGACACGTTCATCGACGCCGTGGTGCATCCGGGCAGCACTATCATTCCCGTTGCCCTGGCGCTGGCGCAAGCTCACGACCTGGACCTGGACGAGACAACCACGGCAATTGCCGCCGGCTACGAAGTGGCTGCGCGGTTGGGCCGCCTGGCCGGCCGCGGCTTTCATGCGCGAGGCTTTCATGCCACCAGCGTGATCGGCCCGGTGGCTGCTGCCGCTGCGGCCGGCCGCCTGCTGAAGCTCGATGCGGGTCAGCTTGCGGATGGTATGGGCCTTTCAACCAGCATGAGCGGCGGATTGATGGCTTTCCTGGCCGATGGCGGCTGGTCGAAGTGGCTGCATACCGGCTGGTCGGCCCATGGCGGCATCACGGCAGCGGGCCTCGCCCGGAACGGATTTCGCGGGCCACGTCATGCGCTGGAGCACGGACAAGGTCTTTACGGCGCTTTTCTCGGCGAAGTGCCGACCGGGCTCGATCGGCTTACCGAAGGTCTCGGACAGATCTGGTACGGGCAAGCGGCAGCATTCAAGCTTTATCCGTGTGCGCACGTCATACACCCATACATAGAGGCTGCACTATCGGCCGCGGCCGAGCACAACCTCGGCATCGCGGATATCTCCGCCGTCGCGTGTGTCCTGGCGCCCTGGGCGATGCCGATCGTGGCGGAGCCGAGGGAGCCGAAAGTCCGCCCGCGCAACGCGCTGGAGGCCATCGCAAGCCTGCCCTACATGGTTGCGTACGCGCTGCGGCATGGAACGCCGACGCTTGCCGCACTCGAGGCCGCCGCGATCGCCGACGCCGAGACACGCGGGATGGCTGAACGGATCATGTGCCGATCCGACGCGTCCCTCGGCGCCGCATTCGATGGCACCATGTCAATCACGCTGACGTCGGGGAGGTCGCTGGACTTGGCGGTGTCTCTGCCTGCCAACGACCCGGATCGCGTCGCCGCAAAATTCCGGGCAAATGCCCGCATCGGTGGCCTGACCGATGGTGATGCCGTGATGGAAGCCCTGGCCAGCGGCGCCACCAGGGTTGGCGACGTGATGCGGCTCGTGTCCCTGCGCCGGGCTTGACGCCTTCTACAGGAGCGACCATGGATTTCGGCCTCAACTTCTTTCCCAGCATCGGCCCGGACAAGAAATCCGCGGCGGATTATTTCCGCGAAAGCCTGGATCTGGCCGCGCTCGCCGACGAGCTGGGCTACGGCCACATCCGCACCGTGGAGCACTACTTCGAGGCTTATGGGGGCTACAGCCCGAACCCGGTGGTCTTCCTGTCCGCGGCCGCGCAGCGTACGAAGACTGCCCGCCTAGTCACCGGGGCCATGCTGCCGATCTTCAATAATCCGCTCAAGATGGCAGGCGAGATCGGCATGCTCGATGCCATCTCCAACGGCCGGCTGGATATCGGTTTCGCGCGCGCTTTCCTGCCGCATGAGTTCGACCGTTTCGGCCGGTCTCTGGACGAAAGCCGGCGACGGTTCAACGAGGGCCTTGAACAGGTCAAACTGCTGCTTACCACCGAGCATGCGTCGTCCGATGGCGAATTCTTTTCCTTCCATGACGTGACGTCGCTGCCGAGACCGACCCAGTTGCCGCATCCACCGATCTGGATCGCGACGTTCACCACCGAGGAGTCGTTCCGCATGGCCGGCGAGAACGGCTACAACATCATGGGCATTCCGTTCGCCGGCGAGAAGATGGGCCAATTGATGGGCATCTATCGCGACGCCTGGAAATCGGCCGGCCACAAAGGTGAGCCACGCATGATGCTGTCGTTCGCGATGTACTGCGCGGAGACGACCGAAGCAGCGCTGGCCATCGGCCGACCGGCGCTCAATGGATATCTCAAGGCGCTTGGCGATGCCGCGGCGGCCTGGGGGGAAGGCGCCTCGACCAAGGACTACCCCGGCTATGACAAAATGGTCGCCAGCATTCGCGCCGAGACGTTCGAGAGCCAGCGCGAAAAAGGCGTCGCCTGGGTCGGCACACCCGACGAGATCGCCGACATGATCGCCGACTTTCGACGCTCAACCGGCCCGTTCGAGAGCGCCTCGATGCAGGTCAACTTCTATGACATCCCAGCTGGAGAGGCCGCACCGTCGATGCGGCTGTTCGCAAAGCATGTGATGCCTCGGTTTTCCAGCTGAGCCGGCGTTGTTCGTGGTTGAAATCCTCGTAGCGCCAGCCTGGCAAGGCCGGCTTGCCCCGGTTCGGGACCGTGCCGGGTGCCGGCTGCCTGCCATCCTTTCGCCATAGAGCAAGCGACGGGTCTCAGCCTATTGATCCGTTTCCATCCTCAGGTAGTCCACTGCAGACTACTCATGCCGCGTTCATCGGACGTCGCCCATCATGTCCCGGTACCGTGGCTGCTCCAACACTCGGCGAAAGGTGGACCGTGGCAACCCTGACGACACGCCTGCTCGGCATAACCGCTATTTGCGGTCTGGCTGCCGCCGTCGCCTATGTGGCGCTCACGCCTCCGGCCCCCCCGCAGGAGACCGGGCGGCGGGCTGCGTTCAAGGGCAAAGGCAACGCTCGCGGTCCCGTTCCTGTGATCACCGAACGGGCTCGCGCGGGCGATGTCCCGATATATCTGGAAGGCCTCGGCACGGTTCGGGCGCTCAACACCGTGACCGTGCAGCCGTTGGTCGACGGCCGCCTGGTCACTGTAGGCTTCAAGGAAGGACAGCAGGTCAAGCGCGGTGAGGTGCTGGCAGAGATCGACCCCGCCATCTATCAGGCGCAACTGCAACAAGCCAAGGCGAAGCTGGCTCAGGACGAGGCCCAGCTGATGGATGCGCGGTCCGAATTGCAGCGGCAGATGAGCCTCGGCCGTGCCGCCTCGCTGCAAAAATCGATCGATACCGCAAAGGCCAGGGTCGCGCAGCTCGAGGCGCTGGTCAAGGCGGACGAGGCTGCCGTCGCGCTTGCCGAAACGCAGCTTGGCTACACCCGTATCATCGCGCCAATCGACGGGCGCACCGGCATTCGCATGGTCGACGCCGGCAACGTCGTGCGGGCCTCCGCCAACAGCGCGATCGTCATGTTGACCCAAGTGCAGCCGATCTCGGTGCTGTTCAACCTGCCGCAACAGCAGATCGTCCGGCTCAATCGGGCGGCTTCGGAAGATTCGTTGGCCGTCGATGCCCTGGGCGCAGACGGCAAGACCGTGCTCGACAGCGGCAAGCTTGTCGTCATCGACAACCAGGTTGATCAGACAACTGGAACGGTCCGTCTCAAGGCCGAGTTTGCGAACGCAAGTCTACAGCTGTGGCCTGGCCAGTTCGTCAATGCGCGGCTGCGGATCGACACGCTGAAGCAGGTCGTGCTGGTACCGACATCGGCGGTTCAGCAAGGACCTGACGGAACGTTCCTGTTCGTGGTCGGAGAGAACGACAAGGTCGAAATTCGGCCGATCAAGGTCGGACAACGGGACGACAAGGAGGCGGTGATCTCGCGTGGTCTGACGGCATCGGAACGGGTCGTGACAACCGGGTTTGCGCGTCTCAGGAACGGCTCGCAGGTGGTGGTGTCCGAACCAGGCGCCGCCCAACCCACTGCCGCGAGCGCGGTGGATGGATCGAAGCGAAAGGGCAAGGGAAAGGGAGAGTGGCGGCGGAAACGAGAGGGCGGCGCACAAGGAGCAGAGGCCCGGCAGCGCGATGGCGATGACAATCGGCCGAAGCGCAGGTACCGCGATGCTGCGCGCGATGGCACTGCCGCAAACGGCGGTCCGGTGAACGGCGGTCCAGCGAGCGGCCCGACGCCATGAGTGTTTCCACGCCCTTCATCTATCGTCCCATCGCGTCGGCACTGCTGGCCATCGCCGTGTCTCTCGGCGGCGTAATGGGCTATTTCGGACTGCCGGTCTCGTCGCTGCCGCAAGTGGATTTTCCCACCATCCAGGTGACCAGCCAACTGCCGGGCGCCAATCCGCAAACCATGGCCAACCTCGTAACAGCGCCACTGGAGCGGCAATTCGGGCAGATCCCATCGCTCGAGCTGATGACATCGTCATCGTCGCACGGCATCGCCAGCGTTACACTCAAGTTCGCGCTCGATCGCGACATCGATGCCGCAGCCCAGGACGTGCAGGCGGCGATCAATGCAGCGACCTCGACGCTGCCGCGCAATCTGCCCTATCCACCCACCTACGCCAAGGTGAACCCGGCTGACGCGCCGATCATGACCCTGGCACTGACCTCCGACACGCTGGAACTGCGTGAGCTGAGCGATCTTTCGGACACGCTGCTTGCCCAGCGACTGAGCGCGATCAGCGGCGTGGGGCATGTCACGGTGCAGGGCGGCATCAAGCCGGCGGTGCGCATTCAGGTCGATCTTGCACGCCTCGCCGCTGCCGGCCTGTCGATGGCAGACATCCGCACACTGATCGCATCGGCAAACGTATCGGGGCCCAAAGGGTCGCTCGACGGCCGGCACCAGTCCTACACCATCGCGGCGAACGACCAGCTCGATGCCGCCGAAAGCTACCGCAACCTGATCCTGGCGTGGCGAAACGGGAACCCGGTGCTGCTGAAGGATGTCGCGGCCATCGTCGACGGGCTGGAGAACGAGCGGGTCGGCGGCTGGCACAACGGCCGACCGGCGATCGTCATCGATATCCAGCGTCAGCCCGGCGCGAACGTCATCGAGGCCGTCGACCGGCTGAAGCGCGAACTGCCACGGCTGCGACGCGTGATCCCGGCTGGAGCCGATCTCGTCGTCGTGCACGACCGCACGGATACGATCCGCGCCTCGATACACGAAGTCCAAACGACACTCGTCATCGCGGTGGCGCTGGTTGTGCTGGTGGTGCTGCTGTTCCTGCGCTCGGTGAGGGCGACGATCATCGCCGGTGTCGCGCTTCCGGTATCGCTCTTGTCCACCTTCGGTGTGATGTGGCTGTGCGGCTTCTCGCTCGACAACCTTTCGCTGATGGCTCTCACCATCGGCACCGGATTCGTCATCGACGATGCCATCGTGATGATCGAGAACATCGTCCGCCACATCGAGAACGGCGAGCATCCGTTCAAGGCCGCGCTTGCCGGCGCCAGCGAGATCGGGTTCACCGTCATCTCGCTGACGATGTCGCTCGTTGCCGTTTTCATTCCGATGCTGTTCATGACCGGCCTCGTCGGGCGCATGTTCCGCGAGTTCGCGCTGACGCTGACGATTGCGGTCCTGGTCTCTGCCGTGGTGTCGCTCACACTGACGCCGATGATGTGCTCGCGATTGCTGGCCGCTCATGGTAGCGGGAGCGCGCGCCGCGGCGGCATCCTGGCCGGCTTCGATCGCCTACTGGACCGCGTCATCGCGGCATACCGGCGCTCGCTGGAATGGGTTCTGCGGCACGAGACGGCGACGCTGCTGGCCACGGCGCTGACTGTCGTGGCGACAATCTGGCTCTATGTCGCGATGCCAAAGGGCTTCCTGCCGCTGCAGGATACCGGCCACATCTCGGTCGTGCTGGAGGCCGGTCCGGAAGCCTCGTTCGCGGAAATGACGCGCCGCCAGGCACATGTTTCGAGCATCATCGCACGGGACAAAGACGTTTCGGGCGTCGTCTCGGTGATCGGCGTAAGCACGATGAACCCGACACCGAACGCCGGACGCCTCGCGGTCACGCTGAAGCCGCGCGACCAACGCAGCGCGTACATCACGGATGTGGTCGACCGACTGAAAGCGAGCCTGTCCAGCGTTCCCGGGGCCACTGTCTATCTCAATCCGGTACAGGATATCCAGATCTCGACCCAGTCCAGCCGGGCTCTCTATCAGTATACGTTATCCGGAGCGCTCCAGGCCGACGTCGAGCAATGGTCGGAACGGCTGCTGGCCGAGATCTCCACCGAGCCGGCCCTCAGAGACATCGCAAGCGAACTGCAGAACGGCGGGCTGCAGGCCCTGGTGAACGTGGACCGCGCCGCGGCGGGACGCCTGGGCGTGTCGATGCAGACCATGAGCGACACGCTGAACGATGCCTATGGCCAGCGCCAGATCTCGACCATCTACGGCCAGGCCAATCAGTACCGCGTCGTGCTCGAGGCGGACCCGCGGTACCAGAAGGATCCGGCCTCGCTCGCCCAGATCCATGTCGCTGCTGCTTCCGGCCAGCAGGTTCCGCTGGGCGCCATCGCCTCGATCGAGCGGCAGACCGCACCACTGGTCGTTCAGCGTCAGGAGCAGTTTCCGGCCGCATCCATCAGCTTCAATCTGGCCGCCGGCGCCTCGCTCAGCGAAGCGGTGGCCGCCATCAAAGCCGCGGAGAAGCGCATCGGCTTGCCGACCTCGATCACCGGAAGCTTCGCCGGCGATGCGGCGGAGTTCCAGAAATCGCTTGCCGGCCAGCCCTGGCTGATCATGGCAGCGATCATCGCCATCTACATCGTGCTTGGCGTGCTGTACGAGAGCCTCGTGCATCCTTTCACTATCCTGACGACGCTGCCGTCGGCCGGCATCGGCGCGCTGCTTGCCTTGAAGCTCGCCGGCCTCGACCTGTCACTGGTGGCCTTGATCGGCATCATCCTGCTGATGGGCATCGTCAAGAAGAACGCGATCATGATGATCGACTTCGCGCTGGAGGCGGAACGGCATCGCGGCCGCTCGCCGCGCGAGGCGATCCTGGAGGCCGCGATGCTACGTTTCCGGCCGATCATGATGACGACGCTTGCCGCGCTGTTCGGAGCCCTCCCGCTTGCGATATCACACGGCGCAGGCTCCGAACTGCGCGTGCCGCTCGGCATCTCGATCATCGGTGGGCTGTTGCTCAGCCAGCTGCTGACACTGTACACGACGCCGGTCATCTATCTCGCGATGGAGCGGGTGCGCGCCGGAGCCGCCAACAGGCTTGGCTTCCAGCAACCGCCACCCGAAACGCAAATCGGCACCCCGGCGGAGTAGGCACATGAACTTCTCCGCCGCCTTCATCAAACGCCCGATCGGCACGTCGCTGCTAGCGCTGGGCCTGCTGCTCGTCGGTCTCGTGGCCTGGATGGACCTGCCTGTTGCCAGTCTGCCGAGCGTCGAGCTGCCGACAATCCGTATCAGCGCCAGCCGGCCCGGCGCGGACCCGGCAACCATGGCTGCGACAGTTGCAGCCCCGCTCGAGCGGCGACTGGGCTCGATTCCCGGTGTGACCGAGCTCACGTCGGTCAACTCTCTCGGCAACTCCAGGATTACTGTCCAATTCGATCTGTCACGCGATATCGTCGGCGCGGCTCGTGACGTGCAGGCCGCGCTGAACGGCGCTGTGGCCGATCTGCCGGGCGATCTGCCGACGCTGCCGTCGTTCCGCAAGATGAACCCCGCCGCGGCGCCGGTGCTGATCCTGGCCATGACGTCGCGCACGATCAGGCCGAGCGAAATCTACGATGCGGCCGACACCGTTGTTGCGCAGCGCATCATGCAAGTCGCAGGCGTTGCGGACGTGACTGTCAGCGGTGCGGAACAACCGGCCATCCGCATACGCGTCGACCCACTCAAGTTGTCGGCGATGGGACTCAGCCTCGACCGGGTTCGACAGACGGTGACGGCGGCGAACGCGAATGCCCCTGTCGGCATCATGCACGGCAGCAACCAGGCCTTCGCCATCGCCGTCAACGACCAATTGAAATCTCCGGACGACTATCGAAGCCTTGTGATCCGCACCGCGAACGGCAGTCCGGTCAGGCTCGGCGACATCGCCAGCGTCGAGGAAAGCACGCGCAACACAAGATCATCGGCCACCTACAACGGACAGCCCGCGGTCCTGCTCGTGATAACGAAGGAGGCGTCCGCCAACGTCATCGAGACCGTCGACCGCATCATCGGGCTCGTTCCAGAGATCAAGCGGTGGATTCCGGAAGGCGTCGACATCGAGGTGCTTGCCGACCGTACAGGGACGATCCGCGCCAGCGTCGCCGACATGCAGATGACGCTGGCGCTGGCGATCGCCCTGGTAATGTTGGTCGTGTTCGCTTTCCTGCGCAGGCTCGCTCCGACGATGGCGGCGGGCATTACCGTGCCGTTGTCTCTGGCAGGGACCGCGGCCGCGATGTGGGTTGTCGGATTCTCGATCGACAATCTTTCGCTGATGGCGCTTGCCGTCTCGGTCGGTTTCGTGGTCGACGACGCCATTGTGATGATCGAGAACGTGTTCCGCAACCTGGAGCAGGGAAAGAGCCCAATGCAGGCCGCTCTGGATGGCGCGCGGCAGATCGGCTTCACCATCATCTCCATTTCCGTATCGCTGCTTGCGGCCTTCATTCCGCTGTTCTTCATGGATGGCGTGATTGGCCGCTTCCTGCGCGAGTTCTCGTTGACGCTGGCATTCGCGATCGTCGCTTCGACCATCGTGTCGCTGTCAGTGACGGCGATGATCTGTGCGCATTTCGTGCGCCGGCCACCGAGCGCGACTGCAACGCTGTTCGACAGGGTCGTGGACCGTTCGCTGTCGGGCGTCGTTGCGCTTTATGCCCGCACATTGCAGGTCACCTTGCGCCACAATGGCCTGATGCTGGTCGTCATGGTTCTGACCATCGGCCTGACTGTCGCCCTGTTCGTGAGGATGCCGAAGGGGTTCATTCCGCAGGACGATACAGGATTGATGTTCGGCGGCATGCGCGCATCGCCGGAAATCTCCTACCAGGCAATGGCCGACCTGCAGCGCCAGGCGGTCGAGATCGTGCGGCGCGATCCCGCCGTGGCAGGCGTCGGGGCCTCGATCGGCGGCGGACCGCTTCGGCGCCACCGTAAATCGCGGCCGAATGTTCATAAGCCTGAAGCCGGAGGCGGAGCGGGGCGGTGCCACGACACAACACGTCGCGGCGCGGCTGCGCCGGCGGCTCGCGGGTATCGAGGGCCTGCGCGTTTTCGTGTCGCCAGCGCGCGACATTCGTGTCGGCGCCCGCGAGAGTGATTCTGATTATCAGATCACGCTGTGGGGCACCAACATCGAGCAGATCTACGACTGGGTCCCGAAAGTGAGCCGAAGCGATAAAGGCCGTACCTGGTGTCATCGAGGTCTCCACCGACCGCGAGCAGGGCGGGTTGGAGGCTTCCGTCGCGATCGACCGGGAAGCTGCCGCGCGGCTTGGCGTGACCAGCCAGGACATCTCCAACGCCCTCAACAACGCGTTCTCGCAACGCCAGATCTCGGTGATCTACCAGCCACGCAACCAGTACCGGGTGGTGATGGAGGTCGAGCCGCAGATTCCAGCGCGATCCGGGAGACCTCGGCGCCATCTACATCACGAGTCGCGACAACAAGCAGGTACCGCTCGCAGCCGTCGCGCGCGTCGAACGAAAGCTGTCGCCGCTCACTGTCAATCACCAGGGCCAATTCCCGGCCGTCACCATAAGCTATGGCCTGGAGCCCGGTCTGCCTGTGGAGGTCGGGACACAGCGCCTCATGGAGGCGATTGCGCGACTGCATCCGCCCGACAGCCTGAACATCGACCCCGCCGGAGACCTCAAGGCGATCCGTGGACAGGCGACGGCGGCCCCCCTGCTGATCGTCGCCGCCCTGCTCGCGGTCTACATCGTACTGGGCGTGCTGTACGAGAGCCTCGCACATCCGCTGACAATCATCTCGACGCTGCCATCGGCCGGCCTGGGTGCGCTGTTGGCACTGAAGCTGGCCGGCATGGAACTGTCCGTCGTGGCCTTGATCGGCATCGTGCTGCTGATCGGGATCGTGAAAAAGAACGGCATCATGCTGGTGGACTTCGCGCTGGAGGGCGAGCGCCACAGAGGACTGGCGGCACAGGACGCCATACACGAGGCGTGTATTGCCCGCTTCAGGCCGATCCTCATGACGACGTTGGCGGCGGCGCTAGGCGCTCTCCCGCTCGCGCTCGGCAGTGGGCCTGGATCGGAACTGCGTCGCCCGCTTGGTGTGGCGATCATCGGCGGCATGGTGGTGTCGCAGCTGCTGACCCTCTATACGACGCCGGCGATCTACATCCTGCTCGACAAGCTGCACCGTAGGTTTCGGCCAAGGGCGCGCGCCGAGCAGCGGACGCCCGCGGTCCATGCGCCAGCGCCTGCTTCCCTAGGAATATGCCCGTGCCCGGTAGCGGAATTTGACCTCGCTGCCTACATCGATGACCATCAGGTGCTCGACACAGGCGCAGGGGCGACCGGGAAGAAAGGCGCGGACGCATGACTTATTGCGACATTCTGTCTGCTTGCGGCCTGGGCGATGCCGAGATCGCCCGGGGCGATCTGGCCGTCACCACACCTATCGACGGCAGCGTCATCGCGCGCGTGGAAACGACGCCGCCGGAACGTGTGCAGTCGATGATCGCGGACGGCGCGGCTGCGTTCCAAACCTGGCGACGTTTGCCGGCGCCGCGCCGCGGCGAGCTCGTGCGTCTGCTCGGCGAGGAATTGCGGCGCGAGAAGGAGAACCTGGGTCGTCTCGTGACGCTCGAATGCGGCAAGATCCGGCAGGAAGGCCTGGGCGAAGTGCAGGAGATGATCGACATCTGCGACTTCGCGGTCGGGCTTTCGCGCCAGCTCTACGGACTGACGATAGCTTCCGAGCGCCCCGGCCACGCGATGCGGGAAAGCTGGCACCCGATGGGCCTTTGCGGCGTCATCTCGGCCTTCAATTTTCCCGTTGCGGTGTGGAGCTGGAATGCGGCCCTGGCGCTGGTGTGCGGCAGATCCAGTCATCTGGAAGCCCTCGGAAAAAACGCCGCTGACGGCGCTCGCTGTCCAGAAGATCTGCGATCGGGTGATCACGCGCTTCGGCAGCGATGCGCCGGAAGGACTGCTCCAGGTGGTGATCGGCGGACGCGAGGCGGGAGAGCAGCTGGCCAATAGCGGCGACGTTGCCGTCTTGTCCGCCACCGGGTCTGTAGGAATGGGCCGGGCCGTCGGCACGAGCGTTGCCCAGCGCCTTGGCCGGACGATCCTGGAGCTGGGCGGCAACAATGCGATGATCGTCGCGCCCTCAGCCGATCTGGAGCTCGCACTGCGCGCCATCGTGTTTTCCGCTGTCGGTACTGCCGGCCAGCGCTGCACGTCCCTCCGGCGTCTCTTCGTGCACGAGGACATCTATGACGGCCTCATGCAAAGGCTGACGTCCGCATACGATGGATTGCCGGTCGGCGATCCGCTCGAGGAGGGCACGCTGGTGGGCCCGCTGATCGACATGGCCGCGCTGCAGGCGATGGAGCCGGGCGATCGACAAAGCAATCGCCGACGGCGGTATCGTGCATGGTGGCGGCCGCATGCTGGACGACCGTTTCCCGCAAGCAGCCTACGTCCGTCCGGCGATCGTGGAGATGCCGGCGCAGACCGCAGATCGTTTGTGAGGAAACATTCGCGCCTATACTCTACGTGCTCAAATACGGCTCTCTCGACGATGCCATGGCGTTGCACAACGACGTGCCGCAAGGGCTTGCGTCCTGCGATTTTCACCTCGGACGTGCGAGAGGCCGAGACGTTCCTTTCGGCGGTCGGCTCGGATTGCGGCATCGCCAATGTCAATATCGGTCCTTCCGGCGCGGAAATCGGCGGCGCTTTCGGCGGTGAAAAGGACACTGGCGGCGGTCGCGAAAGCGGGTCGGACGCCTGGAAAGGCTATATGCGACGGCAGACAAGCACCGTGAACTATTCGCGTGCGCTGCCGCTGGCACAGGGGATCAAGTTCGATATCTGAGTGATGGAAGCTCGGGCCATGCCTGAGGGTAACACTGGGGATCATGAAGCCAGGCGGGGTAGACTATCATGCAGAAGATCGCGGTTTTCGGACTAGGCAAGGTCGGCGCGCTCGTGGCTCAACTGCTGCATGACGGCAGCTTCGATGTCACGGGCTACGATCTGTCGGCACCGCGCATGCCACCGCCCTACCAGCTCGGTCGCCTCGATACCCGCGACGCGAACGCGCTGGCGACGGCGCTGAAAAAAGTCGATGCCGTCGTCTCATGCCTGCCACATCATCTCAATCTGGAAGTGGCAACCGCCGCACATGCGGCCGGGATCCATTACTTCGACCTCACCGAGGACGTGCCAACCACCAAGGCTGTGATCGAGCTCAGCTCCACCGCCAGGGGCGTCATGGCACCACAATGCGGGCTTGCTCCAGGCTTCGTCGGCATCGTCGGCGCAGCCCAGATTGCCGAGTTCGACCATTGCCGCTCCTGCCGACTGCGCGTCGGCGCGTTGCCGCAGAACCCAACGGGCCTGATGGGCTATGCGTTCAACTGGTCGCCTGAGGGTGTGGTCAACGAGTATCTCAACGACTGCGAGGTGATAGAGGAGGGCGAACGCAAATGGGTGTCGGCGATGGAGTGGCACGAGACGCTCTACATCGACGGCATCGCGCTTGAAGCGTTCACCACATCGGGCGGGCTGGGCACGATGTGCGACACCTATCACGGACGCGTGGAGAACATCGACTACAAGACGATCCGCTATCCCGGCCACATGAAGCTGATGAACTTCTACTTCCACGAGCTTCTGATGCGTGAGCGGAGGACGGAGGCCGGCGACATCCTGGTTCACGCCAAGCCGCCGGTCGATCTCGACGTCGTCTATGTGCACGTTGCCTCGGAGGGCACCATCGACGGCCGATTGCAGCGCAAGGAGTTCGTGCGCGCCTACCGGCCGATCGAGATTGCGGGCGCCCGCCGCCGCGCCATTGCCTGGACCACATCCGCCTCGGTCGTCGGCGTGGTGGAGATGGTGCGCGACGGACTGCTGCCGGCGACGGGTTTCATCCGCCAGGAAGACATTCCGCTGTTGAATTTTCTGGCCACGCGGACGGGCGCGCTATACGGGGCGGCGTGAAGCACAGGGAGGGCGCTGCCCGGAGGCCGGGCGGCACTGGACGGGCCCGAACGACGGATGCGATCATCCGCGATTTTCGGGGGGCCCGGAGGCAACGGGGCTGTCTCACGCTACTCCGGGTGCTGTACGTTCGACCGCGAAACAGGAGACAAAGGGTCGGAAATGAACGAGATCGAGAAACGAATTCGTGATCTGAAAGCTCAGATCGATGGTGCGCTCGAACGTTGGCGACCGTTCGAGGAAGACTGCGACTCCGACTGGATTGACGCGGTGCGCAGGTTCAATGTCACGATCTCGGGACCTGTTGCATCGAGTGAACTCGACCGCATCGAAGCGGAGAAGGGGTTCTGCTTGCCGGAAGTCTATCGAGCGTTTCTCGCCTCGTTTGGGCACTTCGCGGTCGGCGGCGGCGACGCGGGCCGCAGTGAAGAACTCTGCCTGTTCGCCCCGCACAGGATCTCCCGAACCTACGCCGATTATCTGAAAGACGCCGAATTCAGCGACGAAGCCAATCGCGCCACCTACGAGCCCTATCTCGTGTTCGCCGAGGACGGCGCGTTTCCCCAACAGGATCGGGACGCTTCGCGCATCCTGGCGTTTCACCGCGATACCCCGGACCTGATCCTGCTCGCCTCCTGCGACGAGATGGGATATCAGCAGCCGCGCGATGCTCGCCAGACTCCCGAAATTCTCACGACATTCCTGGCGCGCGCCTTCGACAACATAGAGGAGCATGCCGGCGAGGCCCTCGAAGGTTTGGCCACGGATATCGAATTCTATTCGGCTGACGAAGAGGCTTGAGCCAAAAATCGGGACAGCTCGATTTATCTGCTCCTGCGGGGCCATGATCGACGGACGATGGAGATAAATCGAGCTGTCCCGATTTTTACTACTCGCGCAAATCAACGTGTCCCAGCCTGAGCGCATTGGCGATGACAGACACCGATGACAGGCTCATCGCCAGAGCCGCCACCATCGGCGACAACAGCACGCCGAAGAACGGGTACAGGACGCCTGCCGCAATTGGCACGCCGAGCGCGTTATAGCCGAATGCAAAAGCAAGGTTCTGGCGGATGTTGGACAGCGTCGCCTCCGCCAGACGTCTGGCGCGCGCCAGTCCTGCCAGGTCGCCTTTGGGCAGCGTCAGGCCGGCCCCTTCGATCGCGATCTCAGAGCCGGTGCCCATCGCAATGCCGACGTCGGCAGTCGCGAGCGCCGGGGCATCGTTGACGCCGTCACCGGCGAACGCCACCGATTTGCCCTGCGCCTTGAGCTGGGCAACCAGATTCGCCTTGTCTTGCGGCGACTGCTCCGCATGGACGTGCGCAATGCCAAGCTGCGATGCAACGTGGGCGGCTGTTTCCGTCCGGTCCCCGGTGGCCATGACGACGTCGATGCCCCGCCGCCTCAGAGCAGCCAATGCTGCGCTCGCATTTGGCTTGATCGTGTCGGCGACCGCGAGCACGCCGGCGAACTTGCCGTTGACGGCGGCGAACAGCACCGTCTTGCCGGTCGACGCAAGCTCCTTGATGCGCCCTTCGAGCGGCTTAATGTCAATCCCGAGGCGTTGCATCATGCGGCACATTGCCGAGTGCGATGTCCTGACCGCGACGATCGCCGGTCGCGCCCTCGCCGTCACGGCCTTGAAAGCCTCGGGATTCAACAAGGCGATCTTGCGCTCGCGCGCGCCTGCAACGATCGCGGCGGCGATCGGGTGCTCGCTGCCGCGCTCCAGGCTGGCGGCCAGGCGCAGCAGCATCTTGGCGTCGAAGCCGGCGGCCGGCTCGACGTCAGTGAGCACCGGGCTTGCCCTCGGTCAGCGTGCCGGTCTTGTCGACGATCAGGGCGTCGACACGCGGCCAGCGCCTCGAGCGCGGCGGCGTCCTTGACCAGCACGCCTTCGCGGGCGCCGCGCCCGGTCGCCACCATGATCGACATCGGGGTGGCCAGTCCCAGCGCGCACGGGCAGGCGACGATCAGCACGGAGACGGCGGCGACGATCGCGTAGGCCAGCCGCGGCTCGGGACCGACAGCATCCATGCGATGAACGCGAGCACGGCGATCGGCACCACGACGGGCACGAACTAGGACGCGATGACGGTCGGCCAGACGCTGAATGGGCGCGCGGCTGCGCTGGGCCTGGCCGACCATTTCGACGATCTGCGACAAGACGGTGTCGCCGCACCGACGCGGCTGGCCTCCATGACGAACGTGCCAGTGGTATTGCGGGTGCCGCCTGTCACGTTGGCGCCGGCGGCCTTGTCGACGGGAATCGGCTCGCCAGTCAGAAGCGACTCGTCGACAGCGGAGCCGCCTTCGACAACGACCCCATCGACCGGCACGTTGTCACCGGGGCGCACGCGCAACTTGTCGCCGGGCACGACCTGTCCAGCTCGACCTCTTCCTCGTGGCCTTCAGCCCGATGCGAATAGCGGTCTTAGGCGCCAGCCGCATCAGTGCGCGCAACGCGTCCCCGGTGCGCTCGCCTTGCCTTCAGCTCCAGGACCTGGCCGGCCAGGACGAGGACGATGATGACGGCAGCCGCCTCGAAATAGACGCCGACAGTGCCGTGATGGCCTTTGAGCTCGGGCGGGAACACGCCCGGCATCAGCACCGCGACCAAGCTGTAAAGAAATGCGGCCCCGACTCCGAGCGAGATCAGCGTCCACATATTGGGGGAGCGGTTGCGGATCGACTGGACGCCGCGCACGAAAAACGGCCAACCGCACCAGAGCACGACGGGCAACGACAAGAGCAGCTCCGCGAGTTGAGCGCCGCGAGCGCCGAGCCAGTCCACAACCGGAAGGCCAAGATGTCCGCCCATGGCGATCACCACCAGCGGCACCGTGAAAAGCGCACCAATCTTCAAGCGGTGGGCAAAATCAATCAGCTCGGGCGAGGGTCCGGCATCGAGCGCAGCCGCGCCCATCGGCTCCAGCGCCATGCCGCAAATCGGGCAGGTGCCCGGCCCGTCCTGTACGATTTCCGGGTCCATCGGGCAGGTGTACTTCGTGCCTGCGGGCAATGCGGCCGCCTCGGCCGCTTCGGCACGTGGCCTTCGCGCTCCGGATCGAGGAAGCGCACAGGGTCTTCGACGAAGCGCGTCTGGCAGCGGGGATTGCAGAAGTAGTAGGTCTCGCCGGCGTGATCGTGCGTGTGCCTGGCGGTGGCAATCGTGACGGTCATCCCGCAGACAGGATCGATCGCCTTATCCGGCGTCGGGCCCGCGAAGCGAGCCATCTGGCTACCAGCGTCATTTTCCCCATGGCAGCTGCTGGACGATGAGTGATGCGATGGGTCGGCCATGGCTGAGATCCTGTTTGGGATGAGATACCCTCATGGGGTATCACCAGCTTGACCGATATACCCCCTTAGGGTATGCGTCAAGCATGGAAACAGACAAGAAAGCGGCGACCTTGAAGCGCCTGAGCAGGATCGAGGGACAAGTGCGTGGCCTTGCCCGCATGGTCGAGGATGATCGCTACTGCATCGACGTTGTCACCCAGATCTCCGCGGTTCGAGCAGCCCTGCGCCGCGTCGAAGAGGAGGTGCTGCGCGAACACGTCTCGCACTGCGTCGAGCACGCGATACGCTCCGGCGACGCGGACGAGCAGCGCGCCAAGGTGGCGGAGCTGATGGAGGTTCTTTCGCGCGCGCAGCGCTAGTGTTCCGGCTCCGACATCTGCTTGCCTGTGCGGCCAGGTGGCGAGCAAATGTCAGACCTACAAGAAGCACCAGTAATGCTACGTTCCTATTGTAGTTTTTGCGCCTGACGCTCAGTTTCGAGGCCAGCCGCACGCGGGCGCCAAACGTCAGGTGCGCTGCACTAGGCCTGGCGCAGGCGGATGATCCAACAGAGTACCGGCGGCGTTATCCATGTGTGATAAATGGTGGCGATGGGGCCGAGACGGAGAGATCGATGGTCGGTAACACGGGGAAGCGGCAGTTGAGCGTTAGTGGCAGACAAGACCGAGCATCTCGTCCTTCGCGGCAAGAGGTCGAAGCAGCATTCCGCACCATCCTCAGGTGGACCGGCGACGATCCCGATCGCGACGGGCTGCACGAGACGCCTGCCCGCGTCACCCGTGCGTTCGAAGAGTATTTCGCCGGCTACGAACAGGACCCCGTCGCTATCCTGCAGAAGACCTTCGAGGAGACGGATGGGTACGACGAGATGATCGTGCTGCGCGCCATTCCGTTCGAGAGCCACTGCGAGCACCATCTGGCGCCTATCATCGGCCAGGCGTGGATCGGCTACATCCCGACAGGGCGCGTGGTTGGCATCTCGAAACTGGCACGCGTCGTGGAAGCCTATGCCAAGCGGCTGCAGATCCAGGAGAAGATGACCGCCCAGATTGCCAACACCATCAATGACGTCCTGAAGCCTCAAGGCGTCGGCGTGGTGTTGAAAGCGACACATCACTGCATGACGTCACGCGGCATCCGCAAGCCGGGGTCCGACCTCGTAACCAGCCGCCTGCTCGGCGTGTTCCGGGAAGACCCGAATACGCGTGCGGAGTTTCTCGCGGCGGTGGGCTAGAGCTGCGGTTCTGACAGAAGCTGCCGTCGACCGATCACCCCGACTTCATTACGGTCGTCATGGCCGCGCCGGGCCGAGGCGCAGCCGAGGTTCGGGACCAGGCGGCTATCCACGACGATGATCCGCATGCGTGATGCACGCGTGGTTGGCCGACATGTCCCTCGGTCTCGTTTCACGAGCCCTCGGATCGGCCATGACGGTGATTTTTATACACTGGCGGCCCGTCGCGACAGCACGATGGCACGATGCGCAGATCCTCAGCTTCCGCCTTGTCTGGCTTTCTCAATGGCGGGCAGGATACGCTTTGCTATGTCGGCGTTGCTCATGGCGCCAACGTGCTTGAACACGATGCGCCCCTTGCCGTCGACGACGAACGTCTCCGGCATGCCGTAGACGCCCCATTCGATCGCCGCACGACCATTTGCATCGACACCTACAGCCGAATAGGGATTGCCGAACCGGCCGAGAAAGCGCCGCCCGCCCGGCACCGGATCCTTGTAGTTCACGCCGAAGATGCGGACGCCCGTGCTTTGTTTCAGGGCAACCAGAAGCGGGTGCTCCTGGACGCATGGGGCGCACCAGGACGCAAAGAAATTGACGACCGTTACATTGCCATCCGACAAGTCGGCGGCAGAAAAGCCAGGGACCTGCCTGCCAGCCTCGACGAGCCCTTGAAGGGGCGCCAGGGTCAATTGCGGCACGGTCTTGCCGATCAGAGTCGACGGCAGCTTGGAGGGATCGCCGGTGTGAAGAGCATAAGCGAACAGCGCGGCCAGAGACAGAAACACGAGCAGCGGCATCGCCACCCAGAACGACGACTTGCGGCCCTTGTCGCCTCTTGAAACATTGTCCGGCGTCGCTTCGCTCATCGCTTTGTCGTGCTCACCTTTACGCGCTCACTTCAACTCGGGCGAACTGCTAGACGCCGGCCGGCGGCGCGCGCCCTGCCGCTCCAGCGCTGCCAGTTCCAATGCACGCTGCCTGCCGTCCATGAACAGCCAGCCGATCAACCCGCCGATTGCAAGCACTACGACGGCGTATGCCGACCAGATGAACGAGGCATGAGGCCCCAGATCCATTGCTGTCGCCTCCCTATGGGGTCATCGCTGTGGCCTGGCTCGCGGCGTGCCGCTCCACCTCGCCGAGCGTCATTGCCTTCACCCGCCGGCGCAGGATCTCGTTGCGCATCGCCTTCAGATGCATGGCCACGAACAGCACCGTGAAGCCGGCAGCCATCACCAGCAATGGCACCAGGATAGTCGGATGCAGCGCCGTGCCGCCGAGACGCAGCACGCTGGCTGGCTGGTGCAGGGTGTTCCACCAATCAACGGAAAACTTGATCACCGGCAGGATCGCCACGCCGACCAGCGCGAGCACTGCGGTCAAACGCGCAGCCATGGCCTCATCTTCCAGCGACGATCGTAGGGCCATCAAACCAAGATAGAGGAAGAACAGGATCAGCACCGACGTCAATCGCGCATCCCAGACCCAGTAGGCGCCCCACATCGGCTTGCCCCATAATGAGCCGGTCAGAAGCGCCAGGGCAGTGAATACGGCCCCGATCGGGGCGGCGGCCTTGGCGGATACGTCAGCGAGCGGATGCCTGAAGACGAGGAGGCCGAAGCTTGACATGGCGATCAAGGCATATATGGCCATGGCCAGCCACGCGCTTGGCACGTGCACGAACATGATCTTGACCGTATGCCCCTGCTGGTAGTCAGGCGGCGCGCGGAAAAACGTCATCCACAGGCCTACCGCCAGAATCACGCCTGCCAGTGTCCACAACCAGGGCAGAACGGCACCACTGAGCGCCATGAAGCGTGTCGGATTGGCAAGCCGCTGGGTGATCGATTGCTGGACCATGGTCAGTGATCTAAGCCTTCCGCTGCCGAAGCGCAATTGGTAGGAAACGATCTTGGCGACGCTCCGGCGGCGCGGAGACCGCCCAAAGCCGTTACTGGCCTTACCTGCGTGATTGCATCATGACAATGCCGCCATCGGTAGCTATCAGACTTCATATGCATAACCAGGGCTCCGGGACACGATGCCAGACCTGCCAGACCTGCCTAAGACTGAAGTCGCCATCGTGGCGCTGACCAACGATTTCCGCACCACGAACCGGCTGGCAAAGCTGAGCCGCGACCGCAAGTTGGCCGATGCTGCACGGTCGTATGCGGTGTTCCTGGCCGGCTCCCCAAAGTTCAGCCACGAAGCCGACGGCCGGCGACCGGCAGACCGCATCAAGGCCGCGGGATACGAGGCGTGTCTTACCGCGGAGAACCTCGCCTGGATGCTGGACAGTCGCGGCTTCACGACAAATTCGCTGGCAGCGCAGATGGTTGAAGGGTGGAAGAACTCTCCCGGCCATCGCAAGAACCTGTTGTTGCAGCACACCACGGAAACTGCAGTCGCCATCGCCAAAGTTTCCGGAAAGCAGAAATACATGGCCGTGCAGCTGTTCGGTCGGCCGAAACGACTGCAGTACCGCTTCGAGATCGTCAACAACAGTGGACGCCGGGTTGCCTACACCTTTGCAGAAAAAAGACTGACCTCAGAACCGAGGACAAAGGTGCAGCACACCGCGTGTCTGCCTGGAAACATCGCATTCGACAGAGGCAGCGGCAAAGCGCTGACGTTCGCGGCACGCGAAGGGGCACGTTTCGAGTTGTCCGGGCAGCGCGGCGGCTTCCAGATCAATCAAGCCAAAATGGCCAGGTGAAGGGCCTCTTGAGGCACCACATCTAGAGCCGTTCCGACCCAAGTGGAATTGGAAGGCGGCTCTAATCGACCTGGTCCTCGGCGAGGGCCTTGGCCAAAGACCAGCACATCAGGAGCAGTACCACGGCGAAGGGCAGCCCCATCAGTATGGCGCCGGCCTGGAGCGCCTTGAGGCCACCGGCAAGGAGCAAGGCAGCCGCGACGACCCCCTCCGTTGTCGCCCAGAAGATCTTCTGCAAAACCGGCGGCTCGGGATGGCCACCCGACGTAATGGTATCGATCACGAGCGAGCCGGAATTGGACGAGGTGACGAAGAAGATCACGATCACGAACATCGCGACCACAGAGGCAATGTCGGCGAGCGGGAACTTGGACAGCATCGCGAACATGGCTGTTGCCACGTCGGCCTTGACCGCCGAGACGATCTCGGTGGAGCCGCCCAGCACGCCGTGCAGGGCCGTGCCACCGAATACGGTCATCCAGACAAGCGTGACAAGGGTGGGCACCACGAGCACCGCGGCGATGAACTCGGAAACCGTGCGCCCGTAGGAAATTCGCGCAATGAACATACCGACGAACGGACTCCAGGCGATCCACCACGCCCAATAGAAGATCGTCCAGTTGTGCTGCCAGGTCGAGCCCTTGTAGGCCTCGGTCCAGGTCGACATGCGCGGTAGATTCTGCAGGTAAGATCCCAGGTTTTGCAGCGTTGCATCGATGATGAACAAGGTGGGACCGACAGCCAACACGAACGCCATGAGGATGGCCGCCATCACCATATTAATTTCCGACAGCACTCTCACCCCGCGCTCCAGCCCGGACACCACACTGAAGATCGCGACAGCGGTAATGGCAGCGATCAGCATGATCTGAACGCCGACGCTTGGCGCAACACCGAACAGCTTGTCGAGGCCCGCATTGATCTGGGCAGCACCAAGTCCCAGCGACGTTGCCAGGCCGAACAGCGTCGCGATGACGGCCGTGACGTCGATCACGTGGCCGGGCCAGCCGAAGATCCTGTCGCCCAGAAGGGGATGGAAAGCGGAACGCACGGTCAATGGGAGACCACGGTTGTAGGCAAAATAGGCCAGGGCCAGACCAATCACCGCGTAAATGGCCCAAGCGTGTAAGCCCCAGTGAAACATCGTAATGGTCATTGCGGCCTGGGCTCTGGCCTCCGGCGACAACCCCGTCACGCCGGCGCCGGCATCCGCCAGGAACATGAACGGCAATTCGGAATAGTGATAGACCGGCTCAGCGACCGACCAGAAGACGAGGCCGATCCCCATTCCGGCCGAAAACAGCATCGAGAACCAGGTCAGTCGCGAGAACACGGGCTTGGCGCCCGGACCTCCAAGCCGGATCCGTCCGCGCCTGGACAGCATCAGCCAAATGCAGAACACGACGAAGAAATTGACGGCCAAGATGTAGAACCAGCCGAAATCGGTAGAAAATGCCCCCTGTGTTGCTGTGAAGGCGGCGCCCAGGGACTTCGGGTCCCAGAACGCCAGCCCAACAAACAATGCAACGAATGCGACCGATGGCCAGAAGACGGCCGGCACCAAGGTAGTTGCGGGCTTCAGTTCCGTCTCCCGCCGCAGTTGCATGGCATCATCCCGTCTTTTCGAACCGGAGTATGCCCCACACAAGGCGCCCTGCCTTGCCGGCCTCCACCCAGGCCTCAAGCCCCTTGAGCATGCGTTCGATGTAGCCGTCGGACACCTTGCCCGCCAGTGACGCCCGCTTCCTCGCCAACTCATCGCCGACGCGGGAATAGTGCTGAACGAGCTGGTGCGTCATTTCCTCGAAGCCCGCTTCGCGCAAACCGTTCTCAGCGGCTGCCGAGCGATAGAAAGACAGCGAACCCAGGCTCGAGAGATGGATGCGATCGAGAACCGGCTTGAGGGACGCCTGATCGACATCGTCAGCCTGCATGATATCCGTCAGGATGAATGTGCCACCCGGCTTCAGAACGCGCGCGACCTCGGAGACCACGACATCCCGGTGGCCCGAATGCAGGATGGCATCCTGCGACCACACGACGTCATAGGCTGCGTCAGGGCCAGGAATGGCCTCGAACGAGCCATCTACGACGTCTATCAGATTGTCGAGACCGGCTGCCTTGTTCATCTCCCTGTCGCGGACGTTCTCGGCCTCCGACAGGTTGAGTGCCGTAACCCGGCAGCCGAAGCGACGCGCCAGATAGCGCGCCGCCCCACCATATCCTGCGCCGATATCGAGGATCCTGCTGGCCGGTCCAATGCCGGATAGCCGGTCCGCCATCGCGACCACCGTCCGGCGGCTGGCGTCCGCTATCGGCTCGCTCTGAGAGTTGTAAAGGCCGACATGAATATCCTCACCTCCCCAGATATGGAAATAGAAGTTATCCGCGTCGGGAGAGTTGTAATAATCGCGAGCCGTCTCGACGACCTCGGAGTAAGCGCTGCTCATTTTTCAGCGTCCCCATTTCCTGTCTCGTAGGCCTTCTCGGCAACGTGAATCCAGAAATCAGGCTCATCGTTCACTCGGTGGGTTTCCTTGAAGTCGCCATACG
This sequence comes from uncultured Alphaproteobacteria bacterium, assembly GCA_963825625.1. Lineage (GTDB taxonomy): Bacteria > Pseudomonadota > Alphaproteobacteria > Rhizobiales > Hyphomicrobiaceae > CAMDPA01. The sequence goes on from CAWGUF010000023.1 coordinate 311,214, forward strand.
TACGAACGCGCTGGAATCCGACCTCTTTCATCAGCCGCACAACGTAATCCTTGCGCAGCGGAAACATATTCAGGTGGAATACGGATTTGTCGGGGAATTCATAGCGGAAACGCGCAAGCGTGTCGTCGACATACTCGGGGCTCGCATTCACGTCCTCGCCGCAATAGTAGTATTTCCGCGACGGCTTGCCCTTGCCGTCGAGCAGGGCATCGTAGTTGCGCTGATCTAAGAATCAGCATGCCGGAATGGCGAAGCGTCGCATAGTATTCCGCCAGCGCCTTGCGCCGATCACGCTCCTTATGCAGATGAGTAAACGAGTTGCCCAGGCAAATGACGGCATCATACAGGTCGTGTACGTCCCTGTTCAACCAGCGCCAATCGGCGTGAACGACGCGCAGCAGCTGCTTGTGTCTGCGGCCGTTCTCAAATGCCTTTGCAAGCATCACCGGCGAGCCGTCGGCACTGGTGACCTCGAACCCTGCCTTGCGCAACATGACCGAATGAAATCCGGTACCAGTTGCGACGTCCAAGATCTTTTTGGCACCGTGCGCGCGCAACGTTTCGATGAAAAACTCACCTTCCGCTTTTGCGCGGCTTTCCCAGTCGATAAGCTTGTCCCACTTATCCACGAATTCATGGACATATTCTTCGCGGTAATGATCCGTTTCACGCATGGCGAGCGGATCGTCACCATACTTTTGCTTGGGGCTAACCGGATGAGCAAATGAAGTTGCTTTCCCGGAGCCGAGATGAGTTGAACTGGTCATTGGTCCCCAATCGAAAATCGATCAATGAGCCGGCCAACTTGTGGCCGGAATCGCCGATCGTGCCTCTGGCGGCATACAAGATGCGGGGATGCACTTGCTTCAGCCGCGGATCGCTTGCCGGCCTGTTCGCAGCCGACAAACACTCGATCAAACTGCCGAAATTACCATCTTGGGTTGCGGCAAGTGCGATGCATGCCGGTCTAGCGTGGACCGGCGCTCCTTTTTGGATGATCTTTGGTAAGGCGCAAGACGATCCATGTCAACAAAAGCCTTTCCATCAGGCGTCAAAATATTTCTTACGCCTCTCCATAATTCTACATCTGATATACGCAATACCACCTAGAATTTCTACTTTCAAATATTCCGGACAATTCTGTCTGGCCTTGCGAGGCACATCAAAATAATGCCGATACACTCACAATATCGCTCAACGGCTTCGTGGCAACTGGCCAAACAACACAATCCAGCTGCCATACGATGGGTCGCAGCCTGAGACGGCGCGCCACGGGCGGTTGGCCGCGGCGCGTCCCGTCCTGCGCGAACTCGCTACTGCTGCTTGTCCTTGGTGCTGCCGAACAGACCAAACAATCGCAGGATCAGCCAGATCGGGAACACGACCACGGCTCCGAGCAGGAAGTACCTGAACAGCCACTCGATCGAGGCGAAGCCCATGTCGTAGAGACGGCGCACTATGATATCGAGCCGATAGAACAGGTCGGCAGGCGTCATCCCGAATGCCGACAGCACGATGCCGACGACGATGGAGATCAGTACCAGCCTGATCAGAACGCCCAGCGGGCTGCCCCCAAATATGCGGTCGGTGTTCATCGTCTCGCTCCACTACAGTCTTGCCGAACGCAAGTGCAGGCATCAACAATAGCGACAGCATCCGCCCTGACAATGCCGCCGGGGACGGTTTCAATCGGCCACTACCGGCTGCCTGTCCCACTTTTTCCCCGAGGCAACCGCTTCTTACAGCAACGAAACCGGGACGACGATGACGCGCGCCAAGGCCGAAACCACGGGCAGAGCTCGAACACGGGCTTTGCACCCGGGCTCGCCGCCGCGAAGAACGCGTGAGGTCGGTACTCAGTCAGCGCTGTTGCCGGCGCCATTTGCAGACTGGTTTGCACGCCGCGGCTGGCAGCCACGGGCGCATCAACTGGCCCTGATCGAACGCACAGCGGCGCAGCGTCCCAGCCTGCTTATCGCGCCGACCGGCGCCGGCAAAACGCTGGCCGGTTTCCTTCCGAGCCTGATCGAGTCTGTCAACACCGCGCAAAGAGCGAAACGGCGCAGGCCTGCACACCCTTTATCTCTCGCCGCTGAAGGCGCTGGCCGTGGACATTGCCCGCAATCTGGTGGCCCCCATCGCCGAGATGGGACTTCCGATCTCGCTGGAGACCCGCACCGGCGATACCGGGCAGGGTAAGCGCCAACGACAGCGCCACCGCCCGCCAGACATGATGATGACGACGCCAGAGCAGCTCGCCCTGCTGCTCAGCCACGCCGATGCCAGTTACCTGTTTGCCGACCTTCGTTTCGTGGTTCTCGACGAGTTGCACGCGCTTGCGGCCTCCAAGCGCGGCGACCTGCTCGGTCTCGATCTTGCGAGGTTGCGCACGCTGGCGCCGAAAATGCTCGCCGTCGGACTCTCGGCCACCGTCGCCCGGCCTTCGGAGCTTCGCGCATATCTTGCTGCCCAGCGCCGGCCGGATGTGGCGATCGACATGGCCGATCTAGTGCTTGCGCCCGGCGGGGTCAAACCGGAAATCCGCATTCTGGAAGCGGAGGACCAGATTCCGTGGGCCGGGCACACGACGCGATATGCCGTACGCGAGGTCTATGCGGCCATCCAAGCTCACCGGCTCGCGCTCGTCTTCGTCAACACGCGCATGCAGGCGGAGCTGATGTTCCAGGAGCTGTGGCGTGTGAATGACGACAACCTGCCGATCGCGCTGCATCACGGATCGCTCGATGCTGGCCAGCGCCGCAAAGTTGAGGCGGCGATGGCGGAGGGCCGCATCAAGGCGGTCGTGTGTACGTCCACCCTCGACCTGGGCATCGACTGGGGAGACGTCGATCTCGTCATCAACGTCGGTGCGCCGAAGGGCGCAAGCCGGCTGATCCAGCGCATCGGCCGGGCAAATCACCGGCTCGATGAGCCGTCTCGAGCCTTGCTGGTCCCATCCAACCGGTTCGAGGTGCTGGAATGCCGCGCGGCGCTGGATGCCGCGGAGGCGGGCGCACAAGACGCGACGCTGTCTCGCGCGGGGACACTCGATGTGCTTGCCCAGCACATTCTGGGCACCGCCGCTGCCGGTCCTTTCTCGCCGGACGAGCTGTTCGATGAAGTACGCTCTGCCGCGCCATATTCAGGATTGAGGCGACCTCAGTTCGATCGCGTCGTGGACTTCGTCTCGACCGGCGGTTACGCGCTTCGCAGCTACGAACGATTTGCGCGCCTGAGGCCAACCGACGACGGCCGTCTGCGGCTATCGCACCCGCGCCTGGCACAGACATACCGCCTGAACGCCGGCACGATCGTGGAGGCGCCCAAGCTCAAGGTGCGCCTGGTGCGGGCCCGGGACCGCGTTGCAGCTCGTACCGGGCAGACCGACAAGCCGCTGTCGGGCGGACGCGTGCTGGGCGAGGTCGAGGAAGATTTCATCGGCGACATGGTACCGGGCGACACATTTGTCTTCGCCGGTGAGGTGGTGCGGTTCGAAGGCCTGAATGGGATCGAGGTCTACGTGTCGCGCGCAACGGCGAAAGATCCCAAGGTGCCAAGCTATGCGGGCGGCAAGTTTCCGCTGTCCACCCACCTGGCCGAGCGCGTACGGGCCATGCTGGCCGACCACACGGCGTGGAGCGAGCTGCCGCAACCGGTTGCCGACTGGCTCGCATTACAGCGGCTGCATTCGGAGCTGCCGTCCGCTACGGAGGTGCTGATCGAGACCTTTCCCCGCGCCGCAAAGCATTACCTCGTCGCCTACCCGTTCGAGGGCCGGCTGGCGCACCAGACGCTCGGCATGCTGCTGACGCGACGACTGGAGCGTGCTGGTGCGCGGCCGCTGGGTTTCGTCGCCAATGACTATGGCCTGTCGATCTGGGGGCTGGAGGATATTTCGCAGCTCTTCGCATGCGGCCGCATTTCGCCAGCCGCGCTTTTCGACGAGGACATGCTGGGTGATGATCTGGAAGCGTGGCTCGCGGAATCCAGCCTCATGAAGCGCACGTTCCGGATGTGCGCGATCATCGCCGGACTGATCGAGCGCCGCCATCCTGGGCAAGAGAAATCCGCGCGGCAGATGCGGATCTCGTCCGATCTCATCTACGATGTGCTGCGCCGCCACGACCCCGGCCACATCCTGCTCGAAGCCGCCTGGGCCGATGCTGCCACAGGCCTGCTCGACATCCGTCGGCTCGCAGACTTCCTCGGCCGCGCTAAGGGCAAGATCCGGCACCGGCCGCTGCAACGGGTCTCGCCGCTCGCGGTGCCGATCCTGCTGGAGATCGGACGCGAATCGGTTGCCGGCAGCGCCCGCGACGCTCTATTGCGCGAAGCGGCCGAGGACATGATCGGCGAGGTGATGGCTGGGGCGGCGACCTCAACTGCGGCAAACGGCTCCGGTTGAACAGGCGGCCCGATGTTGCGCGCCGAATCACGCGCGGTTGCGGTATCATGTCGAGCGCTGATACGGCGGTCGGGGATGGGGGACGACAGATGGCCATGCTGCAGCTCAAGCCAGAACGCTTCGACCTGCGCGACTTCGGCTCGCAGCCTGTGGAGGTTTGCGGCAAGGTCTTCGTCGCAGACCAATCCGGCGCGCTCTACTGGCCGTCAGAGAATGCGCTCATCGTCGCCGACCTGCACCTGGAGAAGGGCTCGTCCGGCGCCGCCAACGGACGCCTGCTGCCGCCATACGATACGCGCGCGACGTTGCTGAAGCTGGCTGAAGCAATCGACCGCTATGAAGCGGCAACCGTCATCGCGCTCGGCGACAGCCTGCACGACACGGGGGCTGCAGACCGTATGGCGAGGGAAGATCTCGACATTCTGCGTCTCGTGCAGGACGAGCGCGACTGGATCTGGATCACCGGCAACCACGACCCCAAGGTCGATGAGGTGCTGGGGGGCCGGGTGCTGCCACAGTTGCGGCTGGCGGGGCTCACATTCCGGCACGAACCGACGGCGGGCCGGATGACCCACGAGATTGCGGGGCATCTGCACCCGGCGGCCAAGCTCTCACTGCATGGTCACACGCTACGCCGTCCCGCGTTCATCGGTAATGGTTTGCGTCTCTTGCTGCCGGCGTTCGGCACATTTACGGGCGGCCTCAATGTGCTCGATCCCGCCTTCCTGCCGCTGTTCGGACACGACGGCTTCTCGATCTGGATGCTTGGCCACGAAGGACTTTACCCGGTCGCCACGCGCAACCTGTTCCCGGACTGAACCGCCGACGCGCATGTCGATTGCTTGACATTGCTGTCGGCGACCGTAGGGTATCGGCGATCAGCAACCGGCGAGGTCGCACAATGGCTGACACGATGACATTGACGGGACGTCCTCTGCTCAATGGCGTGGACCATACCGCACGCCCGACGTGGCGGCTGAAGGAAACCGTCGAGTTCTATCGCGATGTGCTGGGGCTGAAGCTCGTTCACGCTATCACCGCCCAAGGCTGGGGCCGCGAGAAGGAAGATCACGCCGACTTCATCCACTTCTTCTTCGACAGCGGCAACAGCAGCACCATCGCGTTCTTCTATTACATCGGCACCGAGCAGCCAGAAAACCTCAAGGTGCCACGCGGATATATGGCGATGGCAAACCATACGGCATGGCGCGTCGACACCGAGGAAGAGCTATTGGCCTGGCAGCAGCGGCTGGAGGCAAACGGCGTCACGGTCAGCCAGTTCGTCCGTCATGAAATCATCGAGTTCGATCTATTTCCGCGATCCGAACTGGTATCCGCTGGAGATTACCCGGCCGCTTCGTGCCACGGAGGCGCTCGATGGCGTGGACGCGGAGCTCACCATCAAGGCGGCGCTCGAGCTGGAAGCCAAGGGCGGCTGGACGTCGATCGAGCAGTTGTGGCGCGCCAAGGCCGGCCACGTGCGCGAGCGGCAATTGGCAAACGCCGGCTGAGAGCGGGCAATGGCAGGCTTCTACATCCTGGATGTTCCTGAATTCGCTGGGCTCGTCACGGCGGCTGGCAAGCATAAGCGTTGCCAGGTGCACCCGGTGCGTGCGGGCTACCGCTTCATCGAATTCGACGGCGAGCTGACCATCACGCGCGCGGATACCGGATTTACAGAGGCCGTCTGGTTCGGGTGCTTGACTGCTGGCCTGGACGGCCGGATCAAGGAGTTCAGCACGGACCGCCTGACCTTGCTGCCAACCAACGCGCCGATTGTCGGGGATTGAGCCGCACGGCCCAATCAGCCCCTGGACGTCGGTCATCGCCTTACGGCTTCGGGCCGTGCAACGTGTCGATCAGATCCAGCTCGGCGCGGATTGCGTCGGTGAGTTCCCGGATGTCCGTCGTGCCGGTGCGATCGGCGGGCCGCACCAGCGAGGCCAGAGCCTGGTCCGCGATGACGTCCGCAATTGCTTCGCGCGACATCGTTCCTCCGGGGGAGTACCACCAGGCCGTCCAATTGCACATGCCGAGGATGGCGAAGGCGGCGATCCTTGGCTCTACGGCACGGAATGCGCCGCTTACCACCCCCGCCTCGATCAACCCGACGAGACCCGACAATACCCGCCGCTTGGACCGGCGATGCGCGTCCGCAATCGGCTTCGGCAGATCGTTCTCGCTGCGATCGACAAGCTTGAAGTTGGTGGCCGGATCGGTGACCCACAATACCAGCCGGCGCGCCGCCTCGCGGACCTTGCCGGGAGCTGCCAGGCCGGCATCGGCGTCCACCCGGTCGAAGATCTGGCCTGCCTCCTTCGTCACCCCCTCGACGAGGGCGAAAAGCAGCGCGTCCTTGCTGTCGAAATAGGTATAGATCGAAGTTCTGCTGAGCCCCACCGCATCGGCCACGTCTTGCAGGCTCGTGGCGGCAAAACCCTTGCGGGCGAAAAGCTCGGACGCCTTCGATAACACCTCTGCGGCGAGCACGTCCCGTCGCGGTGCGGCGCGCTCTGCGCCGGTGGACGTTCGCGATCGTCGTGCTCCAGCGCTGCGCGGAGAGTTCGACTGCATTTTCAACCGAGCGTCTCTCTCAGCCATGACCGGATCGCCTCTCCCGCGATCTCCCGCCCAGGCCGATCGCCCTCTTGCAGCGCCTGCCCGTGATGATTGCCGCGAATCTTGAGCCGGCTCTTGGCGGACGTGCCGACGGCCTGCCAGACCTGATCGGCCATGCTGGGAAACAGGATCGGATCAGCGGTATATTCCAACACCAGGCAGGGCTGCTCTATCGCCTGTGCCGTGCGCAGGAGATTGGCCCTGGACGACAGGCCGGACCATGTCGACAGCCAGGATTCCGGCGTGCAGAACCGCGCAAAACCGACAGCACCGTAATTGGACGCAAACGGATCCTTGCCCCACACCGAGCCGATCGGGCGGTCCGAAGGGTCGAGGGAGAGATCCCAACACCTGAGCTCCGCATCCGTTCGCCATATGGTCATGACCGGTGAGAATGCCCCACGGACGCGATCGTCACGGGTGCCACCATCCTTGGCGCGTTTGCGGGCAGCCATCCGCAATGCGATCAGCTTCCGCGCCGTCGCGTCCAACCTTTCCACCCGCGCCTGTTGCGCCGCGCGGTAGCGCGCCACGAACGCCTCGTCGTAGCTGGCACCTTCAGGGCCGGGCCGATAGCCATTTCGCTCGTCCAGAAAGTCGAGCGCGGGATCGACAGACAGCGGATCGGCTTCATCGCTCACGGACGGATCGATGGAGTTCTGCAGGATGATGCCCTGCCCCGGGTGCGGTGCCATAAGGACGATCGCATCCGCCGTCGACATGCGCGCCTTGGCGAGACCGGTCGGCCGCCCGCCCGGCGTACGTTCCAGACGCGCTTCGGGAGCCAGCAGCGACTGCTCGTTGTAGAAGCCGTAGAGGCTGGCGCCGCCGGAGTTGCCGACAAGAACGATGCGTTTGAAGCCCGCATCGCGCAGGAAATTCATGCCCGCTGCCACGTCCAGCAGTGCAATCTCGTGCTCCAGCCGCAAATCGTTGCCGACCGAGCGGGAGGTCTGGGTGAAGACAGCCGCTCCCGACTGCACGATCTCGGGCACGAGGTAGTGCGTCGCCAGGAACTCGCGCGGATGCATGATGCAGAAAACCGTGTCCGCATCCGCACGCGCGTAGAGAAATCCGTTGACCGCGGCCCCATCCGACGTTCGCAGCGGGTGCACCGTAACGTGCACGTCGGAGGGCAGCCCTGCCATGGTCCATTCCGCGTTGCGAAATCCCGCCGTGGGGCCGGCCGCGCCCTTCGCGCCAGGATCTGTGCTTGAATTGTCCGCCAACGCTCATCTCCACCGTTCGAACTCGCTGCCGTCTTGGGCGTCGATTATTCGACACTACAGTCGCGACCTCCGTTGCCGCAACCGCTTTCGCGTGATACCGACGGAAGGCCGCGACAAGTCCGCGGCAGCGCAAAACAATCCGCTACGGGGAGCGAAGATGGCGCCGCGCTATCCGATCGAAGGCGTGAAATACAGGTCGCAGCAGGAGCGCGAGCGCTTCCTGGCCAACGGCGACTGGATCAACTGCACGGCCGGCGACGCCTTGCGGCGCGCGGCGCTCAACACGCCCGAAAAAACCGCTGTCATCGGCCATGACTGCGACATGACATTTGCCGAACTCGATGCTGCCAGCGAGTCCGTCGCAGCGGGATTGATCGACACCGGTCTCAGGCCCGGCGACCGCGCGATGTTCCAGATCGGAAACGTCGTGGAGTTTTTTACCGCCTTTTTCGGATGCTTCAAGGCCGGCGTCATTCCCGTTGCCACGCTGGCGGTCTATCGTGAAATCGAGATGGAGGCTCTCTCGCGCCGCTCCGGCGCCAAAGCATTCTTCGTGCAGGCCGACGTGCACCCGACGTTCGATCAGCTGGCATTCGCACGCAAGATCATGGCTGCGGTCGCTGGCCTGACGCATCTCTATGTGCTGCGTGGAGATGCCGGGCCTGGCGAATTCTCGCTCGAAGACCTGACGGACCGCTACACGGCGGCCGAGGCACGCGCGCGCGTTCGGCCCTATGATCCGGATCCGGAGGATGTCGTCGCGTTCCAGATGTCCGGCGGATCGACCGGGCTGCCGAAGCTGATACCCAGGTTCCACGCCGAGTACCTCGGCTCCGCCGCCGCCTTGTCGCGCCGCTGGGAGCTTGACGGCAAAGACAAGTCGCTATGGACCTTGCCGCTGATCCACAATGCCGGCACGCTGATCCTTGTGCTGCCGATGGTGCTGGACAGCCGTACCAGCATCATCATGCCGCGTTTCGACGTGACCGACTTCCTGGAAACCGTCGAGCGCCGGGCGGTCACGTTCAGCGGCAGCATTGGCCCGGTTGCGCCCCGTCTCCTGGAATTCGAGGACATCGGACGGTTCGATCTATCCCAGCTTCGCCAATTCTTCTCGCTCAATCGCGCAGATGCGGTAGAGGCGCACACGAGCGTCAACGTGCACACCATGTTCGGCATCACAGAGGGCCTGCTGATGGGCTCGGCGCCCAGCGACACGGCGCAGGCCCGACACGGCACCGTCGGCTGGCCGGTCGCCGCCGCGGACGAGGTTCGTCTGCTCGAGCCGGGCAGCGAAAGGGAAGTCCCTCTCGGCGAGGTCGGAGAGCTGTGCTTCCTCGGCCCCAGCACGGTTACCGCCTATTTTGCCGATGCCGATGCCACTGCGGCAAGTTTCACATCCGATGGCTTCTTCCGCACCGGCGACCTTGTGCGGGCGCATGCCTTGAACGGCCGCACCTACTACTCGTTCGAAGGCCGCATCAAGGACAACATCAACCGTGGCGGCGAGAAGATCGGCGCGGAGGAAGTCGAGAACGTCGTTGCGGCTCATCCGGCGGTTGCGGATGTCCGCGTGGTGGCGATGCCGGACGACGTCTACGGCGAGAAAGTCTGCGCCTACATCATCGTGCGCCCGGGGCATGAGTTGCCGACAGTTGCAGAGCTTGGCCGCTTCGTCGCGGAGAAAGGGCTCGCCAAGTACAAGACGCCGGAGCGGATCGAGCCGATCGATGCGTTCCCCGTGACCAGCGTCGGCAAGGTAGACAAGGTCCGCATGCGCCAGATAATCGCGGACAAACTCGCCGCTGAAGCTACCGAAGTCCAGCAACCCGAGCACAGGTTCTAACTTCTCATGCGTATCCACGTGCTCGGCGGCGGGCCTTCCGGACTCTACTTCGCTTTCTTGATGAAGTCGGCGTTTCCCGGCTACGAGGTCCGGTTGTGGGAGCGCAATGCGGCCGATGTAACGTTCGGTTTCGGCGTCGTGCTTTCGGGGCGGGCGAAGGAGTTCATCAGCGAAGGCGACAAGGGCGTGGTGGAGGGAATCGGCTCGCTGTCGCAATCGTGGTCCGACCAGCACATCGTACATTGCGGCGAAACAGTCGTGGTCGACGGCAGCGCCTTTTCCGGCATCGCGCGTATCGATCTGTTGCGAGAATTGCAAGGCGCCTGCAGCAGCGCCGGCGTTGAAATGACATTCGGCGCGGAGCCGGCGATCGGCGAGCTGGATCACTGCGACGTTGTTGTCGGGGCTGACGGCGCCAATTCCACATTGCGCGATGCCCATGCCGCAGCATTCGGCACACGCATTACCGACCTGAGGAACTACTATGCCTGGTACGGCGTCGCGCATGCCTACCCGGCGCACACACTGACCTTCAAAAAGTCCGCTGCCGGCTGCTACTGCGCCCACCACTATCGCTACCGGCCGGGAATGAGCACGTTCGTTGCCGAGGCGGATGCCGCAGCCTGGCAAGGAGACGGGCTGTATGCGATGTCGGATGACGAACGCCGCCGGCACATCGAGACGCTGTTTGGGGATACGCTTGGCGGGCAGCCGCTCGTCTCGAACCGGTCGATATGGCGGCGCTATCGCCTCGTCACCAATGACCGCTGGTCTGTACGCAACATCGTTCTGATCGGCGATGCGCTCAGAACCGCTCATCCCTCGATCGGCTCCGGGACACGGCTCGCAATGGAGGACGCGATTGCGTTGTGGCGCGCATTCATGGCCGAAGGCAACAATATCGAGGCCGCCTTCCGCCGCTATCAATCAGAACGCCAGCCGGTCCGCGACCGGCTCGATCGCGCAGCGGAGCGCAGCATCGACTGGTACGAGCGTATGGGGGAGAAAATGGATCTATCCCCCTATGCTTTTGCATACGACTACCTGATGCGCACCGGCGTCATGACGCCGGAGCGGTTGGAGCGTTTCTCGCCAGACTTCATGGCGCGGTGGCGATCGGGTGGCGCCCAGGCTTGAGCCTGCAGCGCAGACGTCGATGCGGATGGCCGCTGAACAGGCCGACGCCTGCAATCAATGTAACTTCGCAGGCGCAAACACTGCGCGCGGCCAACTACGCAGTCGGCTCCACGCCGGGCAGAGTAAACAAGACGCTTTGTCCGGCAACGGAACGACGACAGGGTGGGTGAAGGCGCGCTTTGTCAGGTCTTCAGGCTGCCCGGGATGCGACCTGCCAATCAGCGCCGCCACAGATCAAGCACGTAGGCCTCGCCATCGTGCTCGACGGCGCCATAGTCGGGCGGCTGGAAATGCGCCGGCAGCAGCAATGCGCCAGTACCAGCCATATGGTCCAACATCTCTCGACGTGACTTGGCCGCCGCTACCGGATCGGAGCAGAACCCCGTCGACCACTCGGGTCGGCGCAGCTGTACCGGGTGATGCAGCACGTCGCCGCACATCACTGCCCCCTGACCGCCATCGGAGACATTCAGGACCAGCAGGCCTGGAGTATGCCCTGCGACCAGCTCCAGAGACAGGCTCGGCGAAATGACATGGCCCGGCTGCACCATGTCGGCCTGTCCGCTCTCGATCACAGGCAGCACGCTATCGGCAAACGAGCCGTGCTGCAGCGGTGCCTCCGGCGTGCACTTGTCATGCTCAGACTTCCAATGGCGGTATTCTTTCTCACCCATCAGATAGCGGGCGTTCGGAAACGTCGGCACCCAGCGGCCGTTCTCCAGCTTCGTGTTCCAGCCGACGTGATCCGCGTGCAGGTGGGTACAGAATACGATGTCGATGTCTCCGGGCTGGCAACCGGCCCTTGCGAGCTGCTCGATGAAATCACCCTTGCGGTGATGCCAGGGCGGGCGTGTCAGGCGCTCCTTGTCGTTGCCGCAGCAGCAATCGACCAGAATGTTGAGCTTACCGGTCCGCAGCAGATACGAGTGGAAGCTCAGCTTGAACTGCAGTGTGTCCGGATCAATGTGGCGCGGCCCAAGCTCCTTGGCGAGAGGGCCTAGGTCAGTGCCCGCAGTTGCCGGCATCATCATGGCAGGATCGTACAGGCCGGCAGCGATATCAACGACGCGCCGCACCTCGATCGCCCCAATCCTGCAGCCGTCGAGGGCTGCATCCCATTTCGCCGCCGCACTTGCCATGCCCAATTTCCTTTCCTGCGTTCCGACCGGCCGGCTGGCCGCTCAATGTCCTGTCACCTTGGCAATCAGCGCCGGCCAATCCGACGGCGCGTCGTCGCCACACCACACGATGAACTGATCCGGCCGCACAAGGATCAGCCGCGCCTCGTAAGCCTCGCGGCCGCCATCGAAGCCATCGCGGACGACGTCGAATGGAATTCCGGCGCTGGCGGCAGCAAGCTCGAAGCCCGCAATTGCAGACTGCGGCGCATCGAATGCCAGCAGAGTGAAGCCGCGTCCCAGAGCCTCGAATACGTTGCGGCCGTCGGACAACAACCGCGAGGGCAGATGATGACCCGGCCGGGCCTTGAACATGTGGCGGCCGTGTGCGCTGCATCTGGCGCCGGGCGGTCCGGCGACAATGGAGGAGCCGGCGTAATTCGGCTCATAATTCAGCACGCGCGGTCCGGCCAGGCTGGCATGATCCTCGTGCCAGGCCTTCTCGAAGGCGGCGAGATCCCATTCCGGATCGTAGGTTTCGAAGAACTCGCGGTCGAGCTCGATGCGGCCGGCGATGTAGTCGCGACCGGTCTCCTCGAACACGGGCTTTCTCTCCTCCGTATACGTTTCGAGAAGCCGTGCCCCTCCCCACCCCTCCAGAACGGCCGCGATCTTCCACGCCAGATTGACGGCATCCTCCAGGCCATTGTTGAGACCATAGCCGCCATATGGAGGGTGACTGTGCGCGGCATCGCCGGCAATGAACACGCGCTCCTTCTGGTAGCGGTCGGCGACGGCGATGCGAAGGTCCCAGAACCCGACATAGTCGAACGTGCATTCGAAAGGGAAGCCGGCGACCTGCTGCAGAAGCCCCTGGAAATCGAAGTTCGCGCGGGTGGTGTCGGCGGGCACCGGGGAGTGGAAGAACCAGGCCTCGTCGGCATCGACGCGGCCGAAGAACTGCCAATAGCCCTTGAGCTTCTTGTTCATCACACGGTATGTGGATTTCAACGGAAACCGCTCTGCCAGCTTGTCGCTGAGGTCGCGAGAGCGGATCACTGCGAGCACCATCAACTGGTCGTAATCCTCGCCACCGCGACCGATACCGAGGCGATCACGGACGAGGGAATGGCTGCCATCGCAGCCAACCACATAGCTCCCTTCGAGCACCTCAGCCTTGTTCGAGCTGTCCTGCTCGATCGCGACGCGCACGCCGTCCGCATCCTGATCGACCGATTTTACCGACCAACCGAAATGAGGATCGATGCCGGGGGTCGCAGCCATCTTCCGGCGCAGAACCGCCTCCAGGCAGTACTGAGGCATGCGGTCGTTGGCCTGGAAATAGTATTGGTTGACGATCTCGCGCAGCGGCGGCGCGTACCACCACGGCGTCGAAAGGCTCTCGTAGGCGATGATGCCATTGGCGGGAATCTCGGGCGGCATGACGCGGGCTGCACGCAGCTCATCCGCGATGCCCCAGAACCAGAAATGCTCGAGCGTGCGTTGCGTGAGGTTCTGGCCCTTGGGAATGTTGTGCAGATCAATCCGGCGCTCGACGACTGCGACCGTCAGGCCGCGCAGTCCGAGTGAGACGGCAAGCCCCACCCCGACCGGTCCGCCGCCGGCAACTATCACGTCGTAGCGCTTGCCCATCAGGACCGTCCCTTGCTTTCCGCGACGCCCCTCATCTCAGACGGTCGGCATACGCAATATCGGCTTGATCGCCGTGCCGGCCTCGCTGTCATGAAACGCCTGCTCGATGTTTGCGAAATCGTAGAACTTCACCAGCCGGTCGAACGGCAGGCGGCCGCTCATGTGGAAGTCGATGAGCTGCGGGATGAAGACATCCGGGTTGGAGTTGCCTTCCATCAGGCCGCGAATCTTGCGCCCATGCATGAGCGGGCGCATCGGAACGCTGAGGTCCGGCCCTTCTCTTGGGGCAGCGGCGTAGGTGAACGTCCCGCGCGGGGCCAGACACTCGATCGCCTCGCGCATCACGGCTGATACTGTCGTCGTATCGAACGCGAAATCGACGCCTTCGGGTAGCGTTGCAAAGATGCGGTCCCTGACCGGGCCCGCGCCGTCGCCGGCGCGGATCACCTCGTCGGCGCCCAACTCGGCGGCCAGCTGCAGGCGATTGGGATGGATGTCTACAGCGATGATGCGGCCCGCTCCGGCAATTCGCGCCGCCATCACTGCAGAGAGGCCGAGCGAGCCGGCGCCGAACACGGCCAGCGTCTGGCCCGGCTTCAACTTCAGCTCGTTGAGCACCGCCCCGGCGCCGGTCTGGATGCCGCAACCCAGCGGCCCCAGCAACTCCAGCGGCGCATCCTTCCTCACCTTCACGACGCCGCGCCGCTTGCCGATTGCATAGGTGGCGAACGAGGACTGGTTGAAGAAGTCGCCGTGGACCGGACCTTGCGGGCCTTGCAGATAGGTCGAGCCGTCGGGCCGTGTGCAGGCGAAGTGGTCCGTCGTATAGCAGTAGGCAGGCTCGGCATCGAGGCAGCTCGGGCAGGTGCCGCACCACGTGAAGGTCATAACGACGTGATCGCCTTCCGCGATGTCGGTTACACCCTTGCCGACCGCTTCCACGATGCCTGAGCCTTCATGGCCCAGCACCACGGGCCGCGGTGATCGGCCCACCGTTTCGGCCACCTTGAGATCGGTATGGCACACGCCAGCGGCTACGATACGAACGAGAACCTCGCCGGCTCCGGGGCCGGTCAACTCCAGATCCTCTATGACCGGCTTAAGGCTCTGGTCGCGGAAAACGGCGGCCTTGATCTTCATCGTGCGTGCATCCTCCCTCTCGAGGCGGTTATTGTGACCGATGCACGACGACATGAGAAGCCCGCACGGGAGTCAGAACCACAATGACGGCACAAGCTCCATCGCCAGCTGCCCTATCCGACCTGCGGGTCCTCGATCTCACCCGCGTCCGGGCCGGGCCGACCTGCGTGCGGCAGCTTGGCGACTGGGGTGCGGACGTCATCAAGGTCGAGATGCGCCAACCTGGCGGCGGAGGCGGCGGCGACTTCGCGGACCGGCATGACCCGGATTTTCAAAACCTGCAGCGCAACCGCCGGTCGATCGCCATCGACCTCAAGACCGAAGCCGGGCAGGAGGTCTTCGCGCGGCTGGTGGCCGGGGCGGACGTGCTCGTCGAGAATTTCCGGCCCGACGTCAAGCACCGGCTCGGCATCGACTATGAAACACTGGCCAAGGCCAACCCGCGCCTGATCTACGCCTCCATCTCCGGCTTCGGCGAGGATGGTCCCTACGCCAAGCGCCCCGGCGTCGACCAGATCGCGCAGGGCATGAGCGGGCTGATGTCGGTGACGGGGGAGCCCGGACGCGGGCCAATGCGGGTCGGCACGGCGCTGGCGGATCTGTCGTCCGGCCTGTTCGCCGCGCTCGGCATCCTGACCGCGCTACATGAGCGCTCGCGCTCGGGCAAGGGGCAGTGGGTTACCACCTCGCTGTTGCAGGCGCAGGTGTTCATGCTGGACTTCCAGGCCGCGCGCTATCTGATGAAAGGCGAGGTGGCCGAGCAGGCCGGCAACAATCATCCCACGGGCGTGCCGACAGGGGTATTCCGTGCAGCGGACTGTCATCTCAACATCGCTCCAACGCCCCCGATGTGGCCCCGGTTCTGCAAGGCGCTGGAGCGCGAGGACCTGATCGAGCATCCCGACTACGCATCGCCCGCGCTGCGTCTGACCAACCTGGCGGCGATGAATGCGGAAATCGAGGCCATCACCGTGAAGCAGCCGGGCGCGCACTGGATCGAGGTGATGAATGCGGCGGGCATTCCATGCGGGCCGATCTATGCGATCGACCAGATGTTCGCCGACCCGCAGATCCGGCACCTGAAAGTCTACGACGAGGTGCAATCCACGGCGCTCGGCCCGATCAAGGTGCTGGCGCAGCCGGTGCGCCTGTCGCGGACGCCGAGCAAGGTCGATCGCGCCGCGCCGGAATATTCCGAGCACGTCGACGAGATACTGGAGGGGCTGGGATATGGGACCGAGGAGATTGCCAGGCTGAAGGAAGAAGGGGCCGTCTAGTGCGGATCTACGTCATTCCCGTCGCGCCTTGTCTCGCTCCTTTCGCAGGACTGCTGGTGCTGGCTGGTGTCGCGCACCACACGTCCGGCATTCACGTGCGGCTGGCTTGGAAACCAAACGTCAGGAGCAAAAGCTACACTAGGCCGCGAGCCCCAGCGCCCTGATCGCGTTCTGCTTCAGGATCAGGTCGTGCACCTCGGGCTTGAAGCCGGCTTCCTTGAAATCCTTGATCCAGCGGTCCGGGGCGATCAACGGGTAATCGGAGCCAAACAGCATCTTGTGCTTGAGCTGCGAATTTGCGTACTGCACAAGTTGCGGCGGAAAATACTTCGGGCTCCAGCCGGACAGGTCGATATAGACGTTGGGCTTGTGCAGGCAGATCGACAGCGCCTCGTCCTGCCACGGCCAGGATGGATGCGCGATGATGATGGTCATGTCGGGAAAATCGACGGCGACATCATCGATATGAATGGGGTTGGAATACTTCAGCCGGAGCCCGCCGCCGCCGGGCATCCCTGTGCCGATGCCCGAATGTCCGCTGTGGAAGATGGCCGGCAGCTTGTGCTCGGCGATCACCTCGTAGAGCTGATAGGCCATGCGGTCGTTGGGAAAGAAACCCTGCACGGTCGGGTGGAACTTGAAGCCCTTTATGATGCCGGCCTCGATCAATTCGCGCGCCTCGCGCACGCCCATCTTGCCCTTGTGCGGGTCGATGGAGGCAAACGCGATCATCATGTCCGCGTTTTCGCGCGCGGCATCTGCGACTTCCTCGTTGGGGATGCGGCGGGCACCGATCTGGAACTCCGAATCCACGGTGAACATCACGAGACCGATCTTGCGCTCGCGGTAGTAAGCCACGGTCTCGGCAATGGTCGGCCGCTTGCCGACCTTGAAATACTTGCTCGCCGCCTCATCATATGGCTGCCACATGGCGTCATGCGGCTGCCGGCAGGATACTTCGGCATGGGTGTGGACGTCGATCGCTACGAGATCGGCGACGTTCATGGCGTGCTCCCACATAGGCCCGCGGTTGCCGGGGTTGGCCCTGCGGCACGGGTCGGTGTTAAGCTCGGCTCCAGGCCCAAGACGCTGAATGGGCAATGCTGAGCGGCTGGCTGTGCCAAGCATCGGGTAAGGACATGAACGATAAGACGAGAGCAGTCAAATACCGTCACGTGCGCATGCGCGAACGCGATGCGGAGCTGGTGCGACGGGCAGACGGCAGCATCCTGGTCAGCGCCAGGATGCCGCTTGGCGACGTCACACTTCCGCTCACCTCGCGGCTGGACCACTGGGCGGCAGCGGATCCCGACCGCATGCTGTTTGCTGACCGCGGGCCCGACGGCAACTGGCGCAAGCTCTCATATGGCGACGCAAGGCGGATTGGCCGCAACATCGCCCAATCCCTGCTGGCACGCGGGCTCAGCGCCGAGCGGCCGATCGTGATCCTGTCCGGTAACGATATCGAGCACGCGATGATCGCTCTGGGCGCCATGTACGCGGGTGTGCCATTCGCGCCGGTGTCGCCGGCCTACTCACTGCTGTCCTCCGACCATGCCAAGCTGCGCCACATCTTCCGCCTGCTCCAGCCTGGTCTCGTCTACGTATCGGACGCCCGCCTTTACGAAAAAGCGCTGGCCAGCGTCATGCAGCCGGGCATCGTGCTGGCGGCAGGCCGCAATGCCCCTGACACCCCATCGGCGATGACCTTCGAGCAGCTGACGACTACGCCCGCCGGCCCTGAGGTCGATGCTGCGACAGGCGCGATCAATGGCGATACCATAGCAAAGTTCCTCTTTACGTCCGGCTCCACCGGGCTGCCGAAGGCCGTCATCAACACGCATGGGATGTGGTGCTGCAATCAGGAGATGATCCGTTCGGAGTTCGCTTTCATGCAGGACGAGCCGCCGATCATGCTCGAATGGCTGCCCTGGAACCATACCGCGGGCGGCAACCACAACTTCGGCATCACGATCTATAACGGCGGAAGCACGTACATCGACGACGGCAATCCGACGCCTGCCGGTATGGACAAGACCATTCGAAATCTCATGGAAATCGCACCGACCTTGTATTTCAACGTGCCGAAGGGATACGAGGCCCTATGCGAGCACATGCGGCGCAACGAGCGTCTGCGGCGGACGTTCTTCAGCCGTCTGAAGTTGATGCAATACGCCGGGGCCGGCCTGGCGCAGCATGTCTGGGATGCGTTGGAGCAACTGGCGGTCGAGACCTGCGGTGAACGCATCGTGATGATTTCAGGGTTCGGTTCGACTGAGACGGCACCGGCCGCGTTCTATTCGACCCAGCCGATGGATGGTCCCGGCAATATCGGCACGCCCGTGCCCGGCGTGCTGGCCAAGCTGGTCCCGGCGGATGGCAAACTGGAAGTGCGCCTCAAAGGCCCCAGCATCACACCCGGATACTGGCGGCAGCCGGAGTTGACCGCTGCCGCTTTCGACGAGGAAGGCTTCTACCGGATCGGGGACGCGCTGGCATTCGTGGATGAAGCAGACCCCAACAAGGGCTTTCGCTTCGACGGCCGGATCGCGGAGGACTTCAAGCTCGACACCGGAACCTGGGTGAACATGGCCGGAGTGCGCGGCTCACTGATTGCTGCGTGTGCGCCATACGTGCGCGACGTCGTTCTGGCCGGCCACGACCGCGGCTTCCTGAGCGCGCTGGTGTTTCCCGATCCGGACGCGTGCGGTCGCATCATGGGCCTGGAAGCCAGTGTGCCCGATCCGAAATCCATTGCAGACAGCGTCGAGGTGCGCGCCCTGTTTCAGGAGCGCCTCGATGCCCTCGCGGCCGCTGCGACCGGCAGCTCTACGCGGATTGAACGCATCATCGTGCTGCCGGATGCGCCTGCCATCGATACGGGCGAGATGACGGACAAGGGCTCGATCAACCAACGCGCGGTGCTGCAGAACCGCAAGTCTCTGGTCGAGGATCTTTATGCCGAGCCTGCCCCGGCGCATGTCATCGTGGCGGCGCGACGCTGATGCTGCGGTCTTGATCGCAGTCAATGCCGAAGAGCGAATGCAGCGGCACAAATGGGCGACGTCTTGCCCGCTGGGCCGGCAAACCTACCAACTTTCATCGAACGCCTAGAGGCAAGACACCAGCCGGGTCCGACGACCTGCCCCGCGGTCGAATGCCCGTGCCGATATTCCTCAAAACGCGTATTGCAGCCAGGAGAGTGAAAATGGCAAACTCCGAAGTCACCAAGACCAATGGTGGACAGACACGAGAGCCCGTCGACATGTTCAGCGCCATGCGGTCGGAGATGGATCGCATGTTCGAGCGCTTCGAGCATGGCTGGCCAAACTGGCCGCGGCGCTGGCCGAGTGCGGGGCGCGCAGAGCTGATGGTTCCCGAGCTCGACGTTCACGACAATGGAAAGCAGCTTACCATCGAGGTCGAGCTGCCAGGCGTGGAGGAGAAGGATGTGTCCGTCACGCTCGCCAATGGCATCCTGACGATCAAGGGCCAGAAGAAGAGCGAGCGGGAGGAAAAGAAGGAGAACTACTTCATGGCCGAGCGGAGCTTCGGCTCGTTCGAACGCTCATTGCGGATGCCTGATACCATCGACGAGGACAAGCTGGAGGCCAAATTCGACAAAGGCGTTCTGCACATCGTTGCGCAAAAGCGGCCGGACGCCGTCAAGGCTGAAAAGAAGATCGAGATCAAGAAAACCTGAGGCCGTTCCCTCAAGTATACGCGAATAACGCGGCGGGATTGCCAATTGGCAGGCTCGCCGCGACGGCTTGCCGGCCGCCGGAACGGCAATGGAGGCAGCCAGAAATGGCTGTCCTCAGTATTCATATAAATTGTGAAGGCTCAGCCCGAGCCTCCCATCTGCATACGAACGCATCGATACCAAAAGCCAGGCAGCTTAGATCCGGCGGCTGTCGAGCGAGCCTGACGAATATTCCCGCATCCGCACCTGATGTGCGCTGTGCTGCAGCAGTTTGCGCGTCACCACTGCCAGCTCGTCCAGGCTGCGCGCCTCGACCAGCAGGACGACATCGCCGGCCTCGAGCCGATCATCGAGACCGTTGAGCAGACCCATCGTGCGGCGCTCGGCCTCAAAATCTATCGAATCGAACTGGCCTGGCGCCGCCGCCAGCTCCTTGCCGCCTTTCAGGTTGCCGATCACTTCCACATGTTGAAGGGGTTCAATCAGCACACCAAGGGTCTGGTCCTCGACAAACGCTCGCAGCCGTGCCATGCCGTCGGAAGTTCCGACGATACAAATCCGGGCCGTATCGGCGTAAACCTGCATAAGCGACTCGACTGCCTTGGTCAGACTGCCGATTTCCGAGAAACCGGCAGTGGCGACCCAGCGGCCCATTTGCTCGGCCATCTGAAACACCCCGGTCAATCCGCCCATGCTCCAGCCTCTTATCGTCCTGGTGCGTACTCCCGCTCAGCTCCAACGATGCTCGCCATCGGCGATCTCGGTTAGTGCCTCGCGGTCGATGATCGCAACATAGCCGCCATGATCGAGGTCGATCAGGCCTTCCGCCTTCAGCTTGCTGAAGGTGCGGCTGACCGTCTCGATGGTCAGTCCAAGGAAGTCCGCGATATCGGCGCGACGCATCGGCAGCACGAGCTCCGTGGCATCCCGGCCGCGCCGCTCGTTCCTGTGGCTCAGCGCCAGCAGGAAACTGGCCACGCGCCCAGCGGCGCTGCGATAGCCGAGTGTCATCAGATGTCCGCGCGCGGCGTCGAGCTCAAGCACAACCGCCTCGTATAGCTCAAGCCCCAACTGCGGATCCTGAGCCGCGAACTGCCTGAGCTGGCAGGACGTGATGCATTTTACCCGGGCAGGCTCCGTGGCCTGTGCACTGAAGCTGTGCTCCCCGGTCGTTCCAAGCCCGACCAGATCGCCGGGAAACGCGATGTCGATGATCTGACGCTTGGCATCAGGCAGGATCTTGTAGATCAGGAGCGTGCCGGCCTCGACTTTGTAAACGTGGGTTCGAGGATCCCCCTCCAGGAACAAATGCTCACGTGGGGAAAGCTTCCTTACGGGCGCATCTGCCAAGCGCCCATCCAGCAGATCTACGCTGCGTCGCTGCGACGTCGAAGTCGATCCATGGCCTGTCTGCGCCGGATTCACGGAGCCAAGTGCTGCCAACATGATGATCTCCTGCTCAAGATCGGCTAAGTGTCTTTGACGGAGGTCACAGAACAGCATGTCAGACACGCTCGCATGCCGCGATTGTGACGAATTGTAACCGATTGCAACAGGGCGAACCTGCCAGAAGGCGCCACGCAACCTTATGCAATATTTAGAAAAATGAGCCCGCGATGGAAAGCAAAGAGCCGGCACATATCCTCGTCGTGGACGACGAGGCGGAGGTCAGGACGTTGCTGCGGCGCTGCTTCGAGATCGAGGGTTATCGTGTCTCCGAGGCGGCCGACGGTCAGGCGTTGCGCAGGGCCCTCGCCGAGGCGGCGGTAAACCTGGTAACGCTGGACCTGTCGCTGGGTGGCGAGGACGGCTTCTCGCTGGCTCGCGAACTCCGCGCCGGCTGCAACGTACCGATCATCATGATCACGGGCAAAGACGATCCCGTCGACCGTGTCGTCGGACTTGAGCTGGGTGCTGACGACTACATCACCAAGCCGTTTCATCTGCGAGAGGTTGTGGCACGTGTACGTGCCGTTCTGCGCCGCTATCAAATGTCCCCGGCCTCGAATGCCGATGCAGCGAAATCGCCACAACCGGCGACCTACGAGTTCGGCGGCATGGTGCTATGTGCATCACGGCGCGAGTTGACGTCTCGGTCCGGGGACACGATCGATTTGACTACGGCAGAGTTCAATATGCTGCTGATGTTCATCGAGCGTCCAGCGCGAGTGCTGTCGCGCGACAACATCATGGATCTTCTGAAAGGCCACGATTGGTCACCCTACGACCGCTCCATCGATACCATGGTGGGGCGCCTGCGCCGGAAGATCGAGCCGGACACGGACAGTCCGCGCTTCATAAAGACGGTACGCGGCGTCGGCTACGTCTTTGCCGCCGACGTCAA
Source organism: uncultured Alphaproteobacteria bacterium (assembly GCA_963825625.1). Taxonomy (GTDB): domain Bacteria; phylum Pseudomonadota; class Alphaproteobacteria; order Rhizobiales; family Hyphomicrobiaceae; genus CAMDPA01. The sequence goes on from CAWGUF010000023.1 coordinate 333,685, forward strand.
GCGGGGTTGAGCATCAGCCGTTGAGTGCGGCGGAGACGGCCGTCGCCAACGCCGTGCGCGTGTAAGGCTTCTTCAGCAGCGGCGGCATTTCCTCGGCGTCGAAAGCTGCACCCTGAACGTCCTTTGTCGCATCACCTGCTTGATCTGCGTCCTTGTCGTCAGAGCGCTCTTCGGGCGCGAATCCGGACGCGAGGAGAATGGGCAGACCAGGTCGCAGCTTTCGGGCTTCCCGCGCAAGCTCGAAGCCGGTCAAGCCGCCGGGCATGATCACATCCGAAAACAACAGATCAACGTGCTCCTGCCCGCGCAGAATTGCGAGAGCAGCAAGTCCGTCAGCAGCCTCCATTGTCCTGTAGCCCAGCAATTGCAGCTGGCGGACGGCGAGGTGGCGCACCTCGACATTGTCCTCAACGACAAGAACCCACTCCCCCAACGGCGATTGTGCCGCGGCGACGTCGCTTGGCGGCGCTGCCGGCTCGGCGCCGCTGAGATCGCGAGGCAGGTAAAGGCTTACTGTCGTACCCTGTCCCGGCGCGGATTCGATCTTCATGCAGCCACCGGACTGGCGCAGAAAACCGTAGATGGTGCTCAGCCCGAGGCCTGTTCCCTTGCCAGGCTCCTTAGTCGTGAAGAAGGGCTCCACCGCCCGCTCAGCAACCTCGGGCGGCATACCATGTCCGGTGTCAGTCACCGACAATCTTGCATATTCGCCTGGCTTCGCTTCAGAAAGCCCCGCAGTATCAGCTTCGCCAAGCACGACGTTGCTGGTTTCCAACACGATGCGACCGCCTTCCGGCATGGCATCGCGGGCATTGATGGCGAGGTTCAATATGGCGTTCTCGATCTCTCCGGGATCGACGCGCGTGCGCCAGAGCCCGGGCGCCAGATTAGTGCCTACGGTAACCTGCTCGCCCAGCGCGCGACGCGTCAGCTCGGTCATGCCAATCGCGGTCTCGTTCAGATCGACGACGACGGGCTGGAGAGCACGGCGCCGGCTGAAGGTCGAAAGCCGCTCGGTGAGACGCGCGCCTCTGCGGGCTGCATCCTCGGCACGGCGGACAAGATCGCGGGCATCATCATCCTGCAGCTGCATGTCGAGCAGCTCCAGGTTGCCCGTAATGACCGTCAGGAGATTGTTGAAATCGTGCGCGATGCCACCCGTCAGACGCCCGATCGCTTCCATCTTCTGCGCCTGCGCGAGCATCCGCTCGGTCTGACGCAGCTGCTCTTGAGCGGACTTGTGCTCGGTCAGATCGGTGATGATGCCGGTGAAGTGCAAGTGACCTGCGACCGGGAACTCGCTGACGGCGAGATGAATAGGAAACGTCGAGCCATCCTTTCGTCTGGCCTCCACCTCACGCCCTTTGTCGATGATGCGCCGCTGGCCTGTGTCGAGATAGGCCTTGATGTAGCCGTCGTGCCTGCTCGCATCGGGCTCGGGCATCAGTTTTCTGACATTTTGACCAAGCAACTCGCTCCGATCATAACCGAAGAGCCTGATTGCCGACGTGTTTACGGATTGGATGGCACCGCGCTGGTCGATGGACACGATGGCGCTGACGGCGCTATCGAGCATTGCCTGAAGCTGACCTGTGCGCTCCGCAACCAGCTCCTCCAGTGCCTTGCGATCGCGCGCGAGCACGGCCTCAGCCCGTCGCCGTGCGGTGATGTCGCGGATCGTGCCGAACATCAATTGTGCACGCCCTGCCACGAACTCGGCTCTGCCCCGCACGACCACCCAGCGTTCGGGTGTATCTGATGTGGCAGACAGGCGGTATTCCATTTCGAGTTGCCCTGCGCCGGCGGGATTTTGCGCCTCGAGCAGCCGCTTCTTGCGTATTTCGCGGTCATCGGGGTGAACCAGACGATCAAGGATGGTATCGGTCAAGCTTCCGTCTGGATCAAGACCCCAGATCATCCGGGCCCGGCCATCGGCATCGACAATTCCAGACTTCGGGTCGTATGACCAGGTGCCGGTCTCTCCAGCCGCCAACGCCAGCGCGTTGCGCTGCAAGGCTTCGCTGAGATGCTGTTGGCTGCGCCGGCGCTCGGCCATGATGGCAGACAGGATCAACGCACACACCACCGTCGATGATATGAATACCTGGGCGGAGAGCACATTGTCTTGGACGGGATAGGCCGCGTCCGAGAACGGGCCGCGCCCATCCACCAGACCGGCGAGAGTGGCTGCTGCGACAATGAGGGCTGCCTGTGCCGAGCACAAGCGCCGACATCGCACCGACGCCCACAACAACAGGGGAAAGAAGACGGCCAGCGGCGCCGTTCTGGCAAGTGCGCCGTAGGCGGTCGTTTGGTAAAGCAGAACAACGGAAAAGACAAAGGTGAGCGAGAGAATGCATATGCCTTCCGCGAAGCGATCATCCGATAGCGTTCTTCGCTGAAACTCCTCTGCAAACGCGAGGACCAGCGGGACGATCAGGATGATACCAACGGCGTGGGCGGCAAACACGATGCCGTAAGCGCGTCCGAGACTTTCGCCCGCGGCGCCCTCCCAGATCAGGTCGATTACCATCAGGGCGCCGCCCACCGCGGCACCGGCGAGTATCGTGGCAAGCCACACCAGAACGCCGCGCAGACTGGCGAAGTCGCATGTCGCTGCGCTCCAGTAATGCGTCAGCCGCTCGATCAGCACGAATTGAGCCGCATGGGCGGCAACAATGAGTACGCACGAGACGACGTCATGGCTGCTAAAAACCGCCCAGGCGAGAATACCGAGCAGGGCGCCGACGAGGCTCGCCGCGCGATTGGGGCCGCTGGTAACGAGAATAGTTGCAATGGCAACGCCTGAGGCAGGCCAGATGATGGGTGCACTGTGGCCAGGCGCCCAAATCGCATTTCCCGCCCACGCTGCCACAAGTGTCAGCAGTGCCACCACCGCGCCGCCAACGAGCGGTGAGCCGTCTCTCTCCAGCAAACGCCCGAGGTTGAAGCGCACGGCTTCCAGCATGGCATGCGACCTTTACCGAGACGGACGGCACGTCTGCGTCCGTCCCTTCAAGGCCCTTTAGCATGGCCGTAGCTGGCATGCACGTCCGGCTCTACCAAATGCTGAAAGATGCTTCACCGACCGGGGATTCACACCCGGAAGTTGCGTGATAAGGAGCGCCCCACAGCTCTGCTAATGCGACATCAGAACCGGCACGGTCATCTGCCGGAATACACCCCGGCTAGCCCCACCAAGCACGAACTCCCGAAGCCGGGAATGGCCATAGCAGCCCATGACAAGGAGATCGGCGCCATAATCGGCAACCCGTGACAACAGAACATTGCCGATATCGATATCGCCGAGCGACGTCCTGGCGGCTTCGGCACGTACACCATGGCGTGCGAGCGAAGCCGCGATCTCGGCAGCCGGCACGGTATCCGGCATAGCCGAACGCGCATCCTGATCGACCCAGAGAATGCGCACGACGTCGGCTTGCTGCAGGAGGGGCAGGGCGTCGAACACGGCACGCGCGGCTTCGCGCCGCCCGTTCCAGGCCACCAGCACATTCTTTCCAACACTGGGGTATCTGCCCGTATACGGCACGATGAGGGTTGGCCGCCCGCTCTCCATCACGAGACGATCGGGGAAGTCCAGCAACAAGGAGTAATCCCACGAACTCGTCAGCCTGGCCGGCGACGACGAGATCGACTGAACGGGCGTGGTCGAGTGCAACCGCCGCGCAATCCGGCTGGCCGACGTCGACATCCACCGTTCGCCACTCCGCAACGACGGGCCGGCCTTTGACGGCAGCGTCGAACTTGGATTTCAGGCTTGCCGCCGCATCGCGGAACACCGCGCGCTCTTTCTCCGCCAGACCGGAACCGAACGCGATACCCCCACCAATGCCGGGCATTGCCCCGATAATCGCCGAAGGTACGACGAACAATCCGATCAAATGCGCTTCGGCGCGCTCCGCGACATTGACCGCTACGTCGATCAGGGGGCCCGCGCGGCGCTCGTCGTTCACGTGCACCATGACGGTCTTGTAGGTCATGAACGTCCTCCAGCCGATGTAAGCCGGTATCGGCCAACCTATGGCCTCGCCGGTGGCAGCAAGTGAAAGGCAATCGGACCGTCTCCGGTTTGACGCCTGTCAAGACAACGCGCCGGCTCTCAATCGAGGTCGAACTCGGCCACCAACGGAGCATGGTAGGAGGACACTGAGCCTTCGACCTTGGCGTATCCGACGAGCTCGTCAGACAAGGTCTCGTTGTGGCACTCGACCTCGCCGAGCCGCGCGGTCAACGCCCGACTGGCCAGCATGTGATCGAGCATTTGCGGACGCCCGTGGTGGAGCACGCTGAATCGCCGGTCGCGTGCGATGGCGCGATCGAGAACCACCAGAGACCGCGCGGCGAGCCGTCCATTGCCGGTGTCCTCTTCGGCCCCGACCACGATCTTCATCGGCATCTCATGGTCCTCGGCGTTGAAGTCGCCGCAGACTACGACCATGGCATGTGCATCCCGGTCAAAAATCTCCTCCAGAGCGAAGCGCAATTCGAGCGCCTGCCCCGTCCGCTTCATGGCCGAGAGGAAGAAGCCTTCGGCCCAGCCAGCGACGCTCTTCCACGCGAATGGCCCCGACTTCTGGCCCGGAATGCTCGAGGCCAGCGGGGCGCGCATATGCACGTTCAAGACGTGCAATGGCCCGGATTTCAGCTCGATCTCAACCATCAGGACAGGGCGGTCGAATTCCACGGACCGGGACTGCGTTTCGGGTGGGTCGGCTGTCAGCAGCCGATGCGACAATGGTGGAACCTTGCGATGGCGAATGTCGGTATGAGAGCGGAACGGAAAGCGCGAGAAGCACGACCAGATTGTGCTTGTCTGCAATACCGCGACCATCAAGGCCATGGCTGGCCGCGATATGGAAGCCCTCGTAGCGCGTACCTCGTAAGACCTCGTCCAGCGCACGCAACGAGCGCTCCGTCTCGCCGGGCCCTCGCTCGCCATTGACTTCTTGAAGGCAGACGATATCGGCCTTCAGCCGTTCGAATTGCGGCCTCAGAATATCGAGACGCTCGTCGAGTCCACACCGGACCGGCTCTTGATCTCCAGATTCTCTACGTTGAATGTCGCAATGCGCATGTCGCCACCACTCCGTCCTGGGATCCGCCGGACTTCATGGCAACGTCAATCGGCCCGGGCCGATGCTGCCTTGATCAATCGCAACGCCGCGACCGGCGCATTGCTGAACACTAACCGGCCAGATCGATCGCGGGTGGATTTGCGTGCGCGATGCCGGCTGCAACTTTCGAGGACGCTATGGATCCTCTGGAACTTCTGGAGCGGATGTCGGTCGCGCTCGGCATCGGGTTGCTGATCGGCCTGGAACGAGGATGGCAGCAGCGGCGCGAGCCAGCCGGTGAACGTTCGGTCGGACTGCGCACGATTGCTCTGGCATCGATGCTGGGAGGCGTGTGGGGGAGCATTGCCGCGCGGCTCAGCTCGAGCGGCGGCGCCGTTGCCCTGGGTATTGCATTCCTCGTGTTTGCAGTTGCCATAATGGTGTTCCGCCTGCGCGAAAGCATCCACGATCGCACTTATGGGGCGACGACAGTCGTTGCGGCCATGCTCGCTTTCAGCCTGGGCGCTTTTGCACTCGTCGGTGACGTGCGCGTGGCGGCGGCGTCCGGCGTGGCCGCGACGGCGCTGTTGGCATTGAAGGAGGTTCTGCACGGCTGGGTTGAGCGTCTCACGTGGGCGGAGTTGCGATCAGGGCTGGTGCTGCTGGCCATGACCTTCGTGCTGCTGCCATTCCTACCCAACCGCACGGTCGATCCTTGGTCCGCCGTCAACCCGTATGAACTCTGGCTGATGACGATCCTGATCGCCATGATCTCGTTCGCGGGCTATGTGGCTGTCAAACTTGCGGGCGAGGAGCGCGGCATCGTTCTGACTGGCATTGCCGGCGGTGTTGTTTCGTCGACTGCAGTGACGGTCACGCTGGCAAGGCTAGCGCGGGAGCACCCCGAGCGGATGCCGCTTCTTCTCGGCGGTGCCCATCTCGCCAATGCCACGATGTTCGGCCGCATCCTCGCCGTCGCCGCGGCAATAAACAGCGGGCTTCTCACTTTTCTGGCTCTACCTCTTCTGCTTGCCGGATGCGTGTTCGCAGTCGCCGGCCTCTTTGCCATTCGCAACGTACCGGCTGCCGATGGTACCAGCCGCCTGAACGTCGGAAATCCGTTCGATCTCGCAACGGTGCTCAAATTCGGCGCCCTGCTCACGATGGTCACGCTGCTGGCGAAAACGCTCACGGCTGGCGCCGGAACCGCCGGAGCCTACAGCCTTGCGGCATTGTCGGGGATTGCCGATGTCGACGCGATCACGCTGGCAATGGCGCGCTACGGTGCGGAACAACTGGGAGAAACAGCCGCCGGCATCGCAATCCTGGTCGCGGCAGCTTCCAACACTTTATCCAAGACCGTGCTGGCCTGGGTCTCTGGCGGAGCCCGGCTCGGAGGGCGCATGGCGGTCGTTTCTACTCTCGCCCTTGCCGCCGGCTTCGGCGGCCTCTGGCTATCGGCCACGATCAGACTTTGACTTGTCAATGCGGAGCGAGCCGGTGAGCACCAGCGGCGATTTAGATCTCATAGAATTGCGCCTTCGCGACACCTCGCAGCTATTCAATTCGCTGGACCCTTCCCATTCCGGGATCGGGATCTCGACCACGAAGCGGAAGACTTCATTGTCGGATGGGCACGCGAGATCGCGCGCGATCGTCAGTTGGGAATTGTCATTCATATGCCTGCCGATCAACTGGAAAAAGCGGCCGAAAGCGGGCTTGTTCAGGCATTCTCCAACTATTTCGATTATCGCGCAAAAGCAACAGAGCGCGATATGCGTGAATTATTTCGCAACGGACGGCGTTATCTGGCAATCGGCCTACCCGTCCTGATTATCTGCTTGCTGGCCAGTCAGATCGTGCACACTCTGCTTGGAAGCAACGCGATCGGCCGGGCACTCGAAGAAAGCCTCATCATTGTAGGATGGGTTGCCAGACTGGCGGCCCATCGAGACATTTCTCTACGATTGGCTGCCGCTCCATCGACGATCAAACCTATACCGCCGTCTTTCCGCAGCCAGCGTAACGTTACAGGCGATGCCAGGATCGGCGAGCCAACAGGTCCGACGTTCGCAGCCCAATTGACGGTCGTCAAATTCGTGGAGGGCATGCTGCAGCAGTATTCCAGCAACGACATGGCTGGAGCGGCCCAATGGCTTACAAGACAATCCTCGTTCACCTGAACAGTGAGGTACGCGCGCGCCGGGCGTTGCAATATGCGGTAGAGCTTTCCGCTCAGTTCGAGGCACATCTGATCGGGTTGCACGTGCTGCCCACGTTTGCGTCGGCTGCCCGTTTGCCATTCGGCACCAGCACGGCATCACGTATGCGGACGGCGCTCACTCGTCTCGATGCGGATATCCGGTCTGTGTTCGAGCAGGCCACGGCTGGACGCCCGTTTGTCAGCGAGTGGCGCTCGATCGAGGCTGAAAGCGTGGATCCGGCAGGCACGGTGATCGACCATGCCCACACTGCGGATCTGGTCATTGCCAGCCAGGCGGATCCGAACTGGCAGTTGTCAGCGCGCCTCGACTTCCCCGATCGCCTGGCTCTGGGGAGCGGGCGGCCGGTCGTAGTGGTGCCGAACCAAGGCCGGGAGACCGGCCTGCCCCGAAACATCGCGGTCGCCTGGAACCATAGGCGGGAAGCTGCCCGGGCCACAGCCGATGCACTGCCGCTATTGAAACTTGCCGACAAAGTAAGCCTGCTCTCCGTCTCCGATAGCGCAGCACCTGAAACCTCGCGCTTCACCAGCGACGAGATCGAGAAGTCGCTGATCAGGCACGGCATCAACGTCAACGTTGCGCATGCACTGCTGACCGAGTTCACGACCGGCGAGGAGATCCGTGTGCGGTCCATCGACCTGGAGGCCGATCTTCTCGTGATGGGCTGCTACGGCCACTCCCGTTTGCGCGAATTCGCGCTTGGCGGTGTAACCCGTCATCTGCTGCGCGACATGACGATCCCAGTACTGTTTTCGCACTGAACCGAAACGCATTGGAGGGAATTCACGACATGACCAAGTCAATGTCCGCGGAGGAAGCCAGAAAGCTGCTGCGCGTCGTGCGTCTGGAGCTTGCGCGCGATCACGATTTCCCCAATGGCAGCCGGGAGCACGGCTACGAATTCATTGCGCCAATCGACGACGAGGGTCACATCGTGACTGAAGCCTGGAGAGCGCAGCGCGACAGGTGCCGTGTCCGCCGGTTCTGGGCGCGCGAGCCCGACGAGATCGGCCACGTGGTTCACAAGCGTGGCGGCGCCTGGGCGTTCCACTATGACATACACGGCGATCCCGAACACGATGAAACAGGCTTTCACCTGGATACACACAAGTTCGTTCCGGGCGAATACGTATCGATCCGTGAGCAGGATGGCACCATGCGGACTTTCCGGGTAATGGGAATAGGGGAATTGGACTAGCTGCTGCTGAGCTGCATTTGGCCCAAGTCTTTCTGCTAGACGGCTAAATTGGCGACGGTGTGAGGGGTTATGGCTGAACAATCGAAGGGGAAGACTGGCCCAACCCGCGAGCTAGCAGGCGGCACCAATGGTGCTCTTCCCGTACTCAGCGTCGCGTCCTCCAACCCCATCGACCTGATCGAACGCGAACACCACCTGCAAATGGTATTTTGCGATCGGCTGGAAGAGATTGCCGACCGGCTGCCGCGGGATACCGACGCGAACATGATTCATCTGGTGCTCGATGTCCTCGCGAAATGCGCAAGCTCCCACGTCCATCTCGAGGAGCAGGCCCTCTTTCCGGTGCTTTGCCGGCGCTCGCCCCGAGACGACACGATCCTGGACGCGTGCCGTCAGTTGGAGAAAGAGCACAGCGAAGATTCGGGTCTCGTGCTGGAAATCGTCGACGAGTTGCAGGGGCTCGAAGCAAACGGCGTGGCCAAGAACCCGGACATGCTGGGCTATATGCTGCGGGGGTATTTCGCGGGGCAGCGGCGGCATATCGACTGGGAGAACGCCGTCATTCTACCCAGGGCGAGAACACTCCTGGTCCCCGAAGACATCGACGAAATCAGATCCTGGATGCAACAAAACGACCATCAACGCTGCGTCGACCTGTTGCACCTGATTGTCGGCGCCACGCCAACCGCCGGCATCAGCTGAAGCGGCCGCCCTGCGGCGCTGCGCCACTGCGCCAATAGTCGAAATTTGATCCGCATCAAACTTCACGACACCGGCCACAGCCAATGTCGCTCCGCCCACGACGTACGCCTCCAGGCGCGCGACGTGGAAAGGCTGCGGAGGGCTGATAATGGGGAATTCAAGGGTCGAGCTGCAGGCGCTGGGCGACGGCCTGGCAACGCTGGTAGCTGGTGGGCTGACCATACTGGGGCTGGTCGTGGCCCTGCTCACACCCGATACGGGGATGGCCATACATGGCGGCATTCTGGCGCTTGCCGGCGCGCTTGCGGCAATCGGCATCCTGAACCGATCCTTCAATACCGCGGAAGACCCGAACGCATACATGGATGGCCCGATAAAGGTCGCCACCATCGCAACCGTGTTCTGGGGCATTGTCGGCTTCCTGATCGGCGACATCCTCGCCTGGCAGATGGCGTTTCCCGCGCTCAACCTGGATCTTCCCTGGACGAATTTCGGGCGCCTGCGGCCCGTGCATACATCGGCGGTGATATTCGCATTCGGCGGCAACGCACTGCTGGCCACCTCGCTCTATGCAGTTCAGCGCACCTGCCACGCGCGCCTGCCCGGCCGCTGGGCGCCGTGGTTCGTCGTGTGGGGCTATCAGCTGTTCATCGTGCTGGCGGCCACGGGCTACCTTCTAGGCATTACGCAGTCCAAGGAATATGCGGAGCCAGAGTGGTACATCGATCTATGGCTGACGATCGTTTGGGTGGTCTATCTGCTGGTTTTCCTGGGTACGCTGGCCAAGCGACGCGAGCCGCACATCTATGTCGCGAACTGGTTCTACCTAGCATTCATCGTCACGGTGGCGATGCTGCATCTCGTGAACAACGCGACCGTCCCTGTCTCCTGGCTATCGCCCAAGAGCTACATCGCCTACTCGGGTGTGCAGGATGCGATGACGCAATGGTGGTACGGCCACAACGCGGTAGGCTTCTTCCTGACCGCCGGCTTCCTCGGCATCATGTACTACTTCGTGCCCAAGCGCGCTGAGCGGCCCGTCTACTCCTACCGTCTGTCGATTGTCCACTTCTGGACGCTGATCTTCATCTACATCTGGGCCGGACCCCACCATCTGCACTACACCGCACTGCCGGACTGGGCGCAGACACTGGGCATGGCATTCTCGGTCATGCTGTGGATGCCGTCGTGGGGCGGAATGATCAACGGCCTCATGACGCTTTCAGGCGCATGGGACAAGCTGCGCACCGACCCCGTCATGCGCATGCTGATCGTATCGGTCGCTTTCTACGGCATGTCCACTTTCGAAGGCCCGCTGATGTCGATCAAGGCCGTGAACTCCCTGTCCCATTACACGGACTGGACCATCGGCCACGTGCACTCGGGCGCGTTGGGCTGGGTGGCGATGGTGTCGTTCGGTGCGATCTACTGCCTGGTGCCGTGGCTATGCAAGCGCAGGGGGCTGTACTCGATGCGGCTTGTGGAATGGCACTTCTGGATCTCGACCCTCGGGATACTGCTCTACATCACTGCGATGTGGGTGTCCGGCATCCTGCAGGGCCTGATGTGGCGTGCATACGACCGCCTCGGCTTCCTGCAATACTCCTTCATCGAGACAGTGGAGGCGATGCATCCCTTCTACGTGATCCGTGCGATCGGCGGGCTGCTGTTCCTGCTCGGCGCCTTGGTCATGGCCTACAACGTCTGGCGCACGGCCCGCGGTGACGAGCTTATCGATGCGGCGGAGCAGCCGCGGGTTGCTGCGGCCCCGGAGCTGCGCGGCGTCGCGCCTGCGGAATAAGGAGGGGGTACAATGAAACACGAGACGCTGGAAAAACACTCCATACTGCTGCTCGTCGCGATCCTGATCGCCGTGTCGATCGGCGGCATCGTCCAGATCGCGCCGCTGTTCTGGATCGAAAGCACGATCGAGAAAGTCAAGGGCATGCGGCCGTACACTCCGCTGGAGCAGGCCGGCCGCGACATCTACATCCGGGAAGGCTGCTATAATTGCCACAGCCAGATGATCCGCACCCTGCGCGATGAAGTGGAGCGGTATGGGCACTACAGCCTGGCTGCGGAAAGCATGTACGATCATCCCTTCCAATGGGGCTCCAAGCGGACCGGTCCGGACCTCGCACGCGTGGGGGGCAAGTACTCGGACCAATGGCATGCCGAGCACATGAAGTCGCCGCGAACGGTGGTGCCGGGTAGCATCATGCCAGGCTATCCGTTCCTTGCCAAGACGACGCTCAATACGTCCGACATTGCGGCTCGTCTCAGCGCGCTGCGCACGGTCGGCGTACCGTATACCGATGAAATGATCAAGAACGCCCAGACGGATCTCGATGCTCAGCTCAGTCCCGACACACGCCAGGCGCGGGCGCTGCAGCAGCGCTATCCAAAGTCGAAGGTTGCGGATTTCGACGGCAAACCGGGCAAAGCAACCGAGCTCGACGCGCTGATCGCGTATCTGCAGGTGCTGGGAACGCTCGTCGACTTCGCGAGCTTCGATGCAGCCGGCCCAAATCTGAGGTGAGGCAACCATGACATACTACACCATCGCCGCCGTGACACAGGTTGCATCACTGCTGTTCTTCTTCGGCATGTTCATCGCCGTCATCGCCTATGCGTTCTGGCCGGGCAATCGCGACCGCTTCGAAGATGCCCAGCGCAAGGCGCTCGACCTCAACACAGATGCCGGGCAGGGCGGGGGCAAGCCATGAGCAAAAAAGAGATCGATGCCGTCACCGGAACGGAGACGACGGGACACGTATGGGACGACGACCTCAAGGAGCTCAACAAGCCGCTGCCGAAATGGTGGCTATGGACATTCTACGTGTCGATCATCTGGGGTATCGGCTACATGATAGCCTATCCGGCCTGGCCGACGCTCAACAGCTACACCAAGGGTGTGCTCGGGTACTCGCAGCGCGCGACCGTCGCGAAGGAGCTGGAAGCCGCCAAGAAGGGGCAGGCGGGACGACTTGCCGTGATCGATACGACTCCGCTTGGCGAGATCCGTACGAATGCGGAGTTGCTGCGCTACGCGACGGCCGGCGGGCGCGTCATCTTCGCGGAGAACTGCGCTCCTTGCCACGGTCGCGGCGCGCAGGGATCCCTGGGTTATCCGAACCTCAACGACGACGAATGGTTGTGGGGCGGGACGCTCAGCGATATCCAGAAGACCATCCAGGTCGGCATAAGGTCAGACCACAAAGAAACCCGAACGAGTGCAATGCCGCGCTTCGGGCTCGACAAGCTGCTCGACGACAAGCAGATCAACGATGTGGCCGAATACGTGCTGATGATTGCGGGCCGTGCGGGCGGCGACTTGGCGGCGGCGGAGCGCGGCAAGAAGCTCTATGCGGAGCAATGCGTGGCGTGTCATGCCCAGAACGGCAAGGGCAACAAGGAGCTCGGCGCTCCGGACCTGACGGATGCGATCTGGCTGTTCGGCAGCGCAAAGAGCGACATCGTGGAGAGCATCCGCACAGGTCGCGGCGGGCAGATGCCGCAATGGGCTTCCCGACTCGACCCGACATCGATCAAGCTGCTCACGCTATATGTGCATTCGCTTGGTGGCGGGAAATAGCCAGAACTGCATGCCGAGTACTGTGCCGAACCGGGAACCCGGATGACGGAACGGACAATGGACAAGCGCGTCGAAAGCTACATCGCGCCAGTTGACGATCAGGCCGCCGGTCCGCCGGCGGTCGACGTGACGGCGGTCAACCGGCCGGGCGAACGCGAGCTCTTCGCCACACGCCAGAAGATCCATCCGCGTCTGGCGCATGGTCAATTCCGCGTGCTGAAGTGGGCGTTGCTGGTGCTTACCCTGGGCGTCTACTACGCGCTGCCCTGGCTGCGCTGGCCGCGCGGACCGGAGCTGCCCGATCAGGCCGTCCTCATCGATGTCGCCAACGGCCGCCTGTTCTTCTTCGGCCTGGAAATCTGGCCGCAGGAGTTGTATCTCGTTACCGGCCTCCTCGTCATTTCCGCGCTGGTGCTGTTTCTGGTCACTTCGCTAGCCGGCCGCGTGTGGTGCGGATATTTCTGCCCACAGACAGTATGGACCGACTTGATGATCGCAGTGGAGCGCCTTTGGCAGGGCGACCGCAATGCGCGCATACGCCTGGACAAGGAGCCCTGGGGCGCAAGGAAGCTGTTCCTCAAGGGCATGACGCACCTGACATGGATTACCATCGCGGTAGCTACCGGCGGCGCACTCATTTTCTACTTCCGAGACGCACCAACGCTCGCACTTGAGCTCGTCACGGGCACGGCACCAGCCATCTCGTATCTGTTCCTCGGCATCTTTGCGTTCACGACCTATCTGCTCGGCGGGATCGCTCGCGAGCAGGTCTGCATCTACATGTGCCCATGGCCGCGCATCCAAGGTGCGATGTTCGATGCGGATTCGCTGCTCGTGAGCTATCGGGCCCACCGCGGCGAGCCGCGAGGCCCATTGCGCAAGATCACAGGGCTGGGACGGCCGCGGCGACTGCATCGACTGCAAGGCCTGCATCGCGGTCTGTCCCATGGGCATCGACATCCGTGATGGCCCGCAGATGGAATGCATCCAGTGTGCCCTTTGCATAGATGCTTGCAACGACATCATGGCCAAGGTCGACCGCCCGCGCGACCTGATCGCCTACGAGACGTTTCGAAATCTGGAGGCCGGCGGAAAGGGCGAACACGCCAAAGTGCGCCTACTGCGCCCGCGGACGCTTCTCTATCTCGGTCTGATCGGCCTCGTCAGCGCGATTTTTCTTTGGGCGCTCGACCTCGCGCTCCGTGCTCGATATCAACGTGCTGCAGGAGCGTACGCCGCAGTTCGTGCGTTTGTCGGACGGCAGCATCCGCAACGCCTATACCGTCAAGATCCTTTCAAAGCTATACGAGCCGCGCACCTTCACCTTGGGCGTAGAGGGATTGCCCAGCGCACGAACCAGCGTTCTTGGCATGGAAAGCTCGGCCCAGCCCAAGATAGAGGTTGCTCCGGACAGCCTTAGGGAGCTGCGCGTCTACGTGACGGTCCCGAGCACTGCGCTGGAGCGGCTGACAGAGACCCGCACCCGGTTCAGGTTCATCATCCGGGACACCGCCAGCGGCAATATCGCCAGCCGGGAAAGCGATTTCAGGAGGCCGTGATGATAGTGTCCGAGCAGCAACGAACAGGCGGAAGGACCATCCGTGGATGGCACGTGCTCGCCGCACTGCTTGCCTTCTTCGGCGTCATATTCTCCGTCAACGGTGTTTTTCTCTACGCGGCACTCGCCACCCACACAGGGCTCGTCGCCAAGGAGCCGTACGTCAGGGGTCTCAAGTACAACGAGCGCATTGCCGACGACGAACGCCAGACCTCGCTCGGCTGGCATATCGACATCGCCGCGACGAATGCGGCACAGCCTCTCCGCGTTGCGTTGCGAGGTCGTGATGGCAATCCGTTGTCACACATCGAGCTGACCGCGACCGTCGGACGTCCGACGACTGAAGGCTTCGACAAGGCGCTTCAATTCGCTGCGACGACCGATGGCGTATACGAAGCATCCCTTGGCGAGCTCGCCGCTGGCAGTTGGGTTCTTTCGCTGGAAGCAAAGCGCCGCACGCAACTGGGAAGCGTCGACACATTTCGCGTGAGGAGGCGGTTGTGGCTGAAGCCCTGAACCTCGGCACCGGTGTTGCGAACATTCCGGCGCGGCGTACCGAGCCGGAAAGCAAAGAGGATGCGGCGCAGATCATCCACGTTCTTGCCGTCGAGAACATGCATTGCGGCGAACTGCATGCGCGCGGTCGAAACCGCCGTCGCCACGCTGCCGGGCGTGCTGTCGGCTCGCGCCAACCTCAGTGCCAAGCGCGTCAGCATCGTGACGGCTACGGGCGGCCCCGGCGTCGTGGAGCTCGCGAATGCGCTGGAGCGCAAGGGTTTTCGCGCCGCCGACATCGCTGCGGCAGGATCGGCGGCTTCGACGCCCGCCGGGAAAGGACTACATTTCTCATCTTGCCGTAGCCGGGTTCGCAGCCGCGAACATCATGCTGTTGTCGGTCTCGGTCTGGGCTGGCCTGGTGTCCGACATGGGCCCGGCGGCGCAAGCCTGTTCCACTGGCTGTCGGCTCTGATCGCCCTGCCGGCCGTCGCCTACGCGGGCCAGCCGTTCTTCCGTTCTGCCTTCGATGCGCTGAGCGCTCGCCGTCTCAACATGGACGTGCCGATCTCGCTCGGCGTGCTGCTGGCGACTGGCATGAGCCTGTACCAGACTGCCGCGGCTCCGAGCAGGTCTATTTCGACGCCGCGGTCACGCTGCTGTTCTTCCTGCTGATCGGCCGCACGCTCGACATCGGCCATGCGCGCGCGAGCGGCGGGAGCAGCCGCCAACCTCGTCGGCTATGCGCGCCATGACAGCCAGCGTCGTCAGCGACGGACGGCAGCATCGCGCGCCTGCCGGCCCACGCTCTCATGCCGGGCGACCGACATCCTCGTTGCTGCTGGCGAGCGGATCGCGGTCGACGGCATCGTCGCGCGCGGCACCAGCGAGGTCGACGATAGCCTGATCACGGGCGAGACGCGCCTGAAGCCGTGTGCTGCCCGGCGCGCACGGTCTACGCAGGCACGGTCAACCTCGGCGCAGCCGATCGAGGTCGAGGCGACAGCGACCGACGACAACACGCTGATCGCCGAGATCGCCCGGCTGATGGCGGCAGCGGAACAGAGCCGCGGGCTCTATGTCCGGCTCGCGGATCGGGCAGCGCGCCTCTATGCGCCGGCCGTTCACGTTCTGGGGCTCGCTACGCTTCATCGGCTGGCTCGCGCTCGGGTCTGGCTGGGAGGCCGCGCTGACGTCGGCCATCGCCGTCCTGATCATCACCTGCCCGTGTGCGCTGGCGCTCGCGGTGCCGGCCGTGCAGGTCGCGGCGTCGAGCCGGCTGTTCGCACGCGGCGTCGTCGTCAAGGCCGCGGACGGCCTGGAACGGCTTGCGGAGGTCGACACCGTCGTGTTCGACAAGACCGGCACGCTGACCCTGGCAGAACCTCAACTCGTCGCACACGAACCGATCGCGGATGCCGTGCTGGGGGCGGCAGCTTCGCTAGCGCAGGCCAGCCGCCATCCCTACGCGCGCGCACTGGTTGCAGCGGCACGGACCAGGGGCATCGAGCTGGGTTCGGCAAGCGATGTGAAAGAAACCGCCGGAGCCGGCCTGCGACGCGTCACGGAACGCGGCGAGGAACGGCTGGGCTCGGCATCGTGGTGCGGCATAGCCGGAGATAAAGCGGTCGGCGCGGACGGCAGTGCTGCCTCGCTCTGGTACCAGGCATCCGACGAACGGCCGGTCCCGTTCCACTTCGAGGAGTGCCTACGACCGGATGCCGCCGCGACGGTCCGCTGGCTACGTGGGCGAGGCTATCGGATCGAGCTGCTGTCGGGAGATCGCGAACAGGCCGTTCAGGATATGGCGCGGCAGGCCGGCATAGAGTCGGCCCGTTCCGGCGTGCGGCCGGACGGCAAGATTGCACGTATCGATGATCTGAGACGCCAGGGCAGCAAAGTGCTGATGCTTGGTGACGGTCTGAATGATGCTCCGGCACTGGCCGCAGCACATGCCTCGCTATCTCCGGCCACTGCCTCGGACATCAGTCAGACTGCTGCCGATGCGGTATTCCAGGGCCACATGCTGGCGCCGGTCGTCCTGACACTGCAGGTGGCGCAACTCGCGCGCCGCATGGCGTTGCAGAACTTCGCGATCGCGCTCGCCTATAACGCGGCGTTCGTGCCGCTTGCCGTTCGCGGACAGGTCACGCCGCTGATCGCAGCGATAGCGATGTCTGCTTCCTCTCTGGTCGTCACAATGAACGCATTTCGTCTCGGCAGCGTGAGACTGGAGGAGCCCAGATGACGGCACTTGCGTGGCTGATCCCTTGCGCGCTGGCACTTGGCGGACTTGGCCTCGCCGCATTCTTGTGGGCGCTGCGGTCCGGTCAGTTCGAGGATCTGGAAGGGGCCGCCTGGCGCGCGATACAGGATGATGAGCCGGAGGCGCCCAGCGACCCCCGCACACCTCGCTGAAGGCTGCCGTTGGGCGGACAGCATCAAACTGAACGCAAAGCCCCTCAAATCAGTCGGTGATGATCATGTCGCGATAGGCGTGCCAAGTCGCATGGCCTATCCATGGGAAGACGACGATGAGGCCTATGCCCAGGGTGACGAGGCCCAAGGCCATCAACGCAGCAATCAAAACCGCCCACAACGCCATCGCCTGCGTATTCACCTGTACAGCCTTGAGGCTCGCCAATGCAGCACTTACGGCATCAATGTTCTCGACCATCAAAAGCGGCACCGAGACGGCTGAGATGGAAAACACGATGGCCGCCAGCACGGCGCCGACAAGCGTGCCGAACACCAGAAGAGAGAGGCCGGGCAACGTGAACAGAAGGTCTCTCACAAAAAACTCCGGCGGCGGCGGCGTCCGGTCGCCGAAAAACAGCATAAAGAGCAACAACGCGACATTGATCCAGGCAAAAAAGATCAGAAACAAGACGAAACCGAAGAATCCGATCTGGCCGCGTGCATTGGGGCCTGCGGCGATCGCCTGGCCGATGGTGGGCCGCTCTCCGCGCTCCAGCCGCCTGCTGGCATCATAGAGACCTGCAGCCAATAGCGGCCCCACAAGAAGGAACCCGCAGCCCAGCGCCAGCATCAACGACAACCAGCCGGTGCGGCTGAGACCAATGGCGAGCAGCACCGCAGCTGCGGCAACGGCGAAACCGAGCGTCAGACCGATCGACGGTGCCGACCAAAGGTCCTTCCACCCCGCCTGCAGCCACCCCCAGGGGGCCTCGATGGCGACCCTCCTGACGTGCAACGGCCTGCTGGCCTCCAGCGCGCTGGCTGCACCGGAAGAATGGCGGGGTGCGATCCGTTCCATCTCTCGCTCCGCGTGCTGATTGGCCGAACGGCTACAATTCAACGCACGCCAGTGTTCCGGTTCTGACATTTGCTTCCCAGTGCGGCCAGGCTCCGAGCAAATGTCAGCACCATGAAGAACACAACCAATACTTTGCTTCTAGTGTAGCTTTTGCACCTGACGTTTGGTCTCGAGCCCAATCGCACGCGGGTCCCAAACGCCAGGTGCGCTACACTAGTCCCGTGGCCTCATGCAACGATTGATCGAGATCAAACCACAACGCATCACGGCAAATGTCGCCACTGGTCCCCTGCAGTCCGGGTTTGACAACCGTCAATGCGATTGTGATTGCCGCCGGCTCCAATCAGCAAGCTTACCAGATTTGGAGCGAGGAGCGGCAGATGGCCTACAAGACCCTCATGGTTCATCTCAACGAGGAACACCGCGCTGATGGTCTCATCGCGGGGGCAACGGCGCTGGCAAAGACGTTCGGCGCCCACCTCGTCGGATTGTGCGTACTGCCGCCGATCATCATCGTTCCGGGTGCAGAAGGCGGCGGAGGGGCGGTCATCGAGGATCATCGCGACAGCTATCGGTCACAGATGACGAACATGCGCGATGCCTTCGCCGGCAAGACGAAAGCTGCCGGGGTATCCGCGGAATGGCGGGAGATCGACGCCCAGGACGTCAACCCGTTCGGCGATGTCGGTAGTGTCGTCGTGATGGAAGCACGAAGCGCAGACCTGGTGATAGCCGGGCAGGAAAACCCGGAGTGGCTGCTCAGCGGACAACTCGATGTCATCGAGCCGCTGATCCTGGAGTCGGGCCGGCCGGTGCTGCTGCTGCCGCGAGCGCCGCAGGCGCGCATGCCGGCGGCCCGCATCCTGGCGGCGTGGGACGGGCGGCGCGAAGCGACGCGAGCCATCTACGATGCCATGCCCTTCCTTCAGTCCGCGCAGCGGGTCGATCTCGTCTCCATCGACGAGACTGCGACCGCGGGGAAACAACTCCCCAACATCTCCGCCACGCTTCAGCGTCATGGCGTCAAGAGCGAGCCGCTCCAGACTATCAAGTCCGATGGGAATGTCGGCGCAGCGTTGCTGGAAAAGGCGCAGGCGGATGGTTGCGATATGCTCGTCATGGGCTGCTATGGCCATTCCCG
The DNA here is from genome assembly GCA_963825625.1 of uncultured Alphaproteobacteria bacterium. Classification (GTDB taxonomy): domain Bacteria; phylum Pseudomonadota; class Alphaproteobacteria; order Rhizobiales; family Hyphomicrobiaceae; genus CAMDPA01. Next base: position 352,951 of record CAWGUF010000023.1, read on the forward strand.
GCTTCGGGAATTCGTGTTCGGCGGCGCCTCACGACATGTGCTCGAGCACATGAACGTGCCAATTCTCATGTCGCACTGAGGCTCAAATCGCCGCTTCACTTCGCGAGCAGTAGCGCTCGTCACCCGGAGATGGGATGATGACGATTTCGGCCAGCTTCAAACTTTCGCCAAAAATTTGAAGCATCGGAATGCCGTCAGTCAGCTTAAGCTCGCGAAAGGACATCGATGCCCCTAGCCATCCGAACATTGCCGGTAATGCCGGCCGATGGCTCGCGGCTATTCGATCGCGGACCATCGCGGCTCTTCTGATCCCGCTCCAGTGACAGCAGTGTGAGACGCCGGACTTCAGCTTGAGGTCCGCGACGTGCCCTGTTCGATCGCGTGGATCGCGAGCCGCTCACTGAAAATCCATGTCACGCGCAGATTGACGCGCTGTAACGGTCAGAACGCTGACCGCTGCGAACGCTGCTCGGCGTCCTGTCCCCAAGCATTTCGGCGCGACGAACGTCAAACCGAACTCTCATCGCGTAGAAAGCGAGTTGAACGCCATGTCCGCCCCGACCGGGATCGGAACCCCGAGTGGCAAGCCGCCGCTGGAGCTGCAGCTGAAGCGATACCAGCGCAGCTATCGACGTCGCTTGCGCAAGCTGGCAACCGGATCCAAGCAGCTGAGCGATCTCATCTATGCGTTTCCCGCCGCCGCGATCGTGCTCGCGACAGGCCAGGGCGGCTTGCAGCTGCGCAGGCATGCCATCGCGCTGGTGGCCGAAGGCGCGGCACTGCGGCAGGTTGCCGAGGTGCTGCAGATTCCCTGGTGGGTCAGGCGGCTGCCTCCGGAAGCGTTCAGCGAAACCCTGTCGCTGGCAGGCGACTACCGGCGTCGGAGCATTTCGCCCGCCGCATTTCGAATCATGTGCCGACAGGGGCAGCCGCGGCGCGCATGTGGCTGGCATGGGTACTGCAGGCCCACGCCCTGGGTGGAGAGACATTCGCGCTGTGGATCGCGGCGCAGAACATCTACCACGATGACGAGGTTGCGGCGGAGGCCCTGCTGCCGCTGGCCGCCTACGCGTGGTACTCGGTCAATGCAGGCGAGACCGCCCGCGGACTGATCGAACGTCCGTGGACGGCGGAGATCAGCTTCGCCCGGGCCGTGATGGAAACGCGAAACCTGCTGCTGCGTATCGTTCTCGACCATTGCCGCGACGATCGTGGCGGCAGCGGTCGCTGGTTCGTGCCGCAGCGGGTCAGCGGCTTGCGCTTCATGCCGCTGCGCACGCTGTCGGACCTGGTCAACGAAGGTGAGCGAATGAACAACTGCGTCGCAAACTACGCTGAGTTGGTCGCTGCCGGCGCATGCCTGATCTACAGCATTCGCCGCGGCAACGAGCATGTCGCGACGCTGGAGGTCCGCTCGTTCATGGGACAGACGGACAGGCCGATCGCCGCGCAGCTGGAAGGCCCGGGCAATCGTCCTGCGACGGAGGCGGTGGCGCGCGCGGTCTCCACCTGGATCTCGCGACAGGGCCGCTATCCGGTGGCCGTCGCCGGGCAACTGACTGGCGTGCCGGTCGATGCCGCGCGGTGGAGCGCCGTCTGGCAGCCCTACTGGACGGCTTGCCCGACTGCCGCCCGCTACGCGAAGCAGCCTGTCGGCGCACAGTTGATGCGGGTGACGAACGATCTGGCAAGCCTTGCCGGCATCGCAAAGATCGACAGGTAAACGACGTCGTTCCGGCAACGGTGCGTCTGCACGAAATCTGCACGGAAAAGCCTGCCAATCTGCGCTGCTCCATCATCGTCACTGCGAAAGCGTTCGGCATGGTCAGCGCCATGCCGAACCTGACCAACATATCGATGATCCTCATGCGGCGGAGATTGCCGCAGATCAGTCTCGCCACAGCGATGCTGCTGACTGCCGCGGTCGTGCTCGCGGCGGACCCTGTGATCTGGCTGATCTCCACATGGCGGGATCCGGCCTACGATTCGTATGGTGCTCTGACCTTCTTCGCCGTCGTCGCACTGCTGGCCTGGAGTGCATCCAGCCCTATCGATACGCCGAACCGCCAATCCATTCATCTGCCTGCGGCGCTGTTGGTCGTGTCGGGTCTGGTGCGGCTTGCCGGCCAATTACTCGCGGTGAACACCATCGGCGCGATCATGCTCATCATTGATGTGTACGCACTGGCTGTCATTCTTCGGCTGGACCAGCGTCGCCGCGCATTGTCGCCGATCTGGCTTGCGATCTCGTTCGCGTTCACGCTGCCGCTGGAGCGCATCGTTCAGCGCTCGATCGGCTATCTATTGCAGCAATTTTCGGCCGATGGTGCGTGCGTGCTGCTCGGCACGATGTTTACGGACATCAGATGCGAGGGTGTGCGCCTCATCCTCGATGGCCGCGACGTTCTTGTCGATCTGCCGTGCTCGGGTGCCCGTACCGCGCTTCTGTCGCTGCTTGCATTCAGCCTCGCCGCCTGTCTGGCGCGGCCGAGCCTGCGCAACGGCTTGTGCGGCCTCGTAATGGCGGCGAGCGCCGCCTACGCCGCGAATGTTCTGCGCATCTCGGCGTTGGCGGTCGGCCTTGCCCATCCCAGCCGGGTTGGCGGGATAGATGTCATGGCACCCCCCTGGCACGACGCGATCGGGGCGATCGCACTGGCCATGGCCATGGTGCCGATCATCATCTGGCTGCGCTGCACCAGACATGCTGGCCAAACGAAGGTCTGCCCGGTGCTCGGTGTGCCGCTGCAGCCAATTCCGACAAGTATCCGCAACGATGGCTGGTGGCTGGAGACCTCAGGACGCAGTCACGCCTCGTCACCGGCCCTGGCCCTCGCTCTGGGCCTGGCCGCCCTGCTTGCGGCCACCGCAATCGTATCGGCGCCGCAACGGCCGATCGATGTTGCCAGGCGCGAAGCACGGTTGCAGATGCCCGGCTGGCTCTCCGGACTCGAGGGCGAGGCGGTGGACCTTACTCCGCGCGAGGCCGCATATTTCACCGCATACGGAGGAGCCGCCGCCAAGGCGCGCTACGGTGCGCACACGCTGATGGTCATCCGGACATCATCGCCGCTGCGCCACCTGCATGCTCCCGATGAATGCCTTCGCGGTCTCGGCTTCCGGGTACGTTATGTCGGCTTGCAGATCGCCCCGGCTCCGACCGCGGTCTATCTGGCCACTTCGCCCAGCGGCTCCGTCTACCGCGTCGATGTCACTTACCTCGGCGACGACGGCCAGACGACCAGCAATATCGCAACCGCAGTCTGGCATTGGTTGAACGGCCGGGCGCGCACGTGGACCGCAATTCAACGGATCAGTCCACTGGAGATCGATCAAGAGCGCCATAGCCAATGGTCGGCCGCCGCCCTCAACGCTCTTTCGGTTCCCACCAATCACGCCACCGCCAAACCCAGTCCCGGCGCCACCCGCACGACGCAACTGCAATCAAGCTCAATCAGGGAGACAACGAATGCCAACAATTGATTTCCCGGCGCTGTATCCGATGCCCCGCATCGTGCATGCGACCGTGTTCGCCGTGTTCGCAGCGCTGCTGATATTGCCGCAGCCGGGGCATGCCAGCGCACCCGACGACGATCGCGGCGGCCAGATGAGGGCCGTCACCGATGACGGCGTCGTTCAGTTTCCGGTCTTGAAGACTGACATCCGTGCCGACATCTCCGGCGCCATCGCAACCGTCACTGTCGATCAGACTTTCGCAAATCCAACGAGCACACCGCTCAATGCCACCTACCTGTTCCCGCTTAACAGGTCCGCTGCGGTCCACGCCATGGAGATGCGCGTCGGCGACGAAGTGATTTCAGCCATGATCCAGCGACGCGAAGAGGCGCGGCGAACATTCAATGAGGCCAAGTCGGCCGGCAAGGCCGCTGCTCTGCTGGAACAACACCGGCCCAACATGTTCACGCAGAGTGTAGCCAATCTGATGCCGGGGCAACCGGTCAAGGTGACTTTGAAATACGTACAAGCCGTGCCGCGCGTCGATGGTGCGTATCGCCTGGTACTGCCGTTGGTGGTCGGCCCCCGCTACATTCCGAACGATACGCCCATGCGACTTGTCCGTAATGAGACAGAGCCGAAGGATGCCGCCGGCTCCGTTGCGAAAGATACGCCCGCAGGCGTGGGACCCCAGGGCGTGGCCAGCGGCCAGTGGTCACTTGGTCCGGTGCCGGACTACCCCAAAGTTGCCGGCCTGACGATTCCTAAACTGATCGATGCGGATCGCGTCAGCATCCGCGTCGACGTGCGGGCGGGGATACCGATCGCAAGCATTCTCAGCAGCACGCACGCCATCGCTGCCGAAGGCGAAGACGCGCAAAGAACAGTCACGCTCGCGCCTGACCGCACGATCGACAACCGGGACTTCATACTCGACTACCGTCTTGGCGGCGACGGCGTCGCGACCAGTGTGTTGACGCATCGCGACGCAACGGGTGGCTACCTCTCTGTCATGCTCGAGCCGCCCGCGGATGTCAGCCCAGATCAGGTGACGCCGCGCGAGATCGTCTTTGTACTCGATACATCAGGGTCGATGGGCGGTGCACCGATTGCCGCCAGCAAGGCCTTCATGCGGCAGGCATTGGCGGCCCTCACGCCCAACGACTATTTTCGCATCATCCGGTTCGCCAACAACGCAAGCGAGTTCACACACGCCCCCGTGCGGGCGACGCCGGGGAACGTGGAGCAAGGCCGCAGATACGTCGACAGCCTGGCTGCGAGTGGCGGGACGGAAGTCATCCCCGCGTTGAGCCAGGCGTTCGGGATGGCCCAAACGGCCGGAACGAAGCGCATGATCGTGTTCCTTTCCGACGGGTACGTCGGCAACGAACAGGAAATCCTCCGCATGGTAGCAGGCAACATAGGCCGGACGCGGACCTATGTTCTCGGCGTCGGCACGGCCGTCAACCGCTACCTGCTGGCGGAGATGGCGCATCAGGGTCGCGGCTTCATGCGGATCATCGACCCCACGGAAAAGGTGGAAGATGCGGCGGCTCAGTTCGCGAGCAGACTATCCACGACCGTCATGACCGACCTTTCGATCGACTGGGGAGCACTGAAAGTATCTGACGTCGCGCCCGTGGCACTGCCGGATCTTTTCCAGGGCGACAGCCTACGCATATATGGCCGCTTCGTAGGATCCGGCACCCACCGCATCAATATCAAAGGCAAGATCAATGGGCGGGATGCCGTGATGCCCGTCGACGTGCAGCTGCCTGGCGGTGCCACGGGAGAGGAGACACGCGCCATCCCGCTGACCTGGGCGCGCGCGACGATTGCCGATGAAATGCGCCAGCTGATGCGGCCTTCTGCCCTCCGGTCGTCCGGCCGCAGCGATGAAGCCATCAGGGAACGCATTACCACCCTTGGCCTCACCCATGCCCTCGTTACACAGTGGACCTCGTTCGTCGCGGTCTCGCGCAGGATCGTCAATCAAGATCCATCGTCGGCGCGGGATTCGGATGTTCCACTGCCGATGGTGAAAGGCATCGGGCCCGAAGCCTATGGCAAGTCTACAATCCAGGCCTCACGAGATGCAGGCAGGCGTTTCGTCCAGGTCAACGGGCTCAACCCTGGCCAATCGCTGCAAGCCATCGGCGGCACCTTTGCCGGCGGGGCAACGCCGGAGCCTGAGCACCTGATCGGCCTGATGGTGATGATCCTCGGGCTGGCTGCCGGGTTCATCCGCAGGCGCAGCTCGTAACCAAGCGGCTCCAATTCCAACCTTTTCTCGCCCGCGGCCCGCCATGGTCGCGGGCGATGCTTCGCGCACCGCGCAGGGGCGGTCAACCTGCCATTGGCTTGCCTTGGGAAATCGCATAATGGAGCCAGAGGACACCTGACGAGGGAACGATGGCGCGAACCATTCTGGTGGTCGACGACGACCCGCACATCAGAGAGGTCGTCTGCTTCGCGCTGGAGCAGGGCGGCGTTGAGACCGTGATCGCGCGCGATGGGCGGGAGGCGCTGGAGAGGTTCCATGCGGCGACTTTCGATCTGGTGATCCTCGACGTCGGTCTGCCTGAGGTCGATGGCCTGGAAGTCTGTCGCGCGATCCGACGAAGCGCCGACACGCCGATCCTGTTTCTTTCGGCCCGCGACGAGGAGGTCGACCGTATCCTGGGCCTGGAGCTCGGTGGCGACGATTATGTCGTCAAACCGTTCAGTCCGCGTGAGCTCGTCGCTCGCGTCAAGGCCATCCTCAAGCGGTGGGACGCACGCGCGAACGATGCGACACGGCCCAACCCGGAGCTCGCTGGCGGACAAGCCGTTCTGGCGCATGGCCTCTTGCAACTGGATCGCGACCGCCACGAAGCGCGTTTCGATGGACGCCTGGTCGCCTTGACGGCAACCGAGTTCGCAATCCTCGAAGCCTTCCTGGCACATCCGCATCATGTTCGCGACCGCGCCGGCCTGGTGGCTGCCGCCTACGATGACAACATCCACGTGAGCGACCGGACCGTGGACAGCCACATTCGCCACATCCGCAACAAGCTACTCAACGCCGGTTGCAAGACCGCGATCGAGACGGTGCACGGCGTCGGCTACAAGCTGGGCCTATGCCAATGAGTCAGCAATCCGTCCATGTGCGGCCCGCCCATGTGCGGCGCAAGTACCGCCCCAGTGTACGTGCAGTCCTGCTGCTGCTGAACCTGGCCGTGCTTGCCCTGCCGCTGGCCGGCTTCATGTTCATGCGCATCTACGAGAACCAACTGGTGCGCGAGACGGAGAGCGAGCTGATTGCGCAGTCCGCCATCGTCGCGGCAATGATCAAGCGCGCGGTGGAAAAGGACATGCCGGATGCGAGCCAATACGGCCGCGCGGTGGAGCATGCGCCTGGTGCAGGACGTGACGAGCGCTTCACGCCGGTATTTCCCATCATCGACCTGGCGCGCGACGAGCTGCTGCCGCCGCGGCCCGAGGGGGAAGCGGCTGATGTGCCGCCAAACAACATCATGCAGGCCATAGGCCAGGACGTCGCCACGACGTTTCATGCCGCGCAGATGGTGACACTGGCCGGCCTTCGCATCCTGGACCATAACGGCGTCGTCATCGGGGGACGAGGAGACGCAGGACTGTCGTTTGCCGCATTGCCGGAGATACAAATGGCGATGACAGGCCGCTATGCCGGCGTCATTCGCAGGCGCGAGTCAGACACGCTGCAACCCGCCATTACATCGATCAGCCGAAGCGCGCAGGTCAGAGTATTTGCGGCCTATCCCGTCGTTGCGTCCGGTCGACTGCACGGCATCGCCTACATGTCCCGTACGCCCGAGAACATCTGGCGCAGGCTGTATCATGCGCGCGAGCGCCTGCTGCTGGCAGGGCTTGTCCTGGTCGCAATAGCCGCCGCCCTCGCCATCGTCGCCTCGCGCACCATCTTCGGACCTGTCGACGCGCTGATCCGGCAGTCCGACCAGCTGGCCGCCGGTCGCATCGACGCGCTGCAACCGCTACGACACGCCGGCACGCGCGAAATCGCCAGGCTCGCCGACAGCTTCGCCGACATGGCTCTGGCGCTGCAACGGCGGTCGAGCTTCATTCGTCAGTTTGCTGCTCATGTCGGCCATGAGTTCAAGACGCCGCTGACCTCCATCAAGGGAGCTGCCGAATTGCTGGGGGAGCATCAGGCGACGATGTCGGAGGACCAGCGGGCCGCATTCGTCCGCAACATCAATGATGATGCGGACCGCCTGCGGCGCCTCGTGGAAAGGCTCAATCAGCTCGCCCGGGCAAAATCCGCCACGCACCTCGATGCCCCTGTCGACGTTTCGGAAGTCTTGGAGCAGATTGCCCTGCGGGAGAGCGACGCAAGTCTCGCACTGAGCGTGGACGGGCTGCGAGGCTGCCTGGTTCACCTCGCAGAGGAAGGACTGGAGGCGATCGTTGCAAACCTGAAATCCAACGCCGTACAGGCCGGCTCCTCGCAATTGAAAATCAGCGTCTCCTGCGACAACGACATCGTGCGGATCGTTTTCGCTGATAACGGCACAGGCATTGCCGCGGAAAATCGCGACCGGATTTTCGAGCCATTCTTCACGACGCGACGAGAGCAAGGTGGAAGCGGACTGGGCTTGCGCATCATCCGCTCCCTCATCGAGCCGCACGGCGGCAACATGTCGCTGGCAGACAGTGATTGCGGCACCACATTTATCGTCGCGTTACCGCGGGCGGCGGCAGATGGTGGCGTTTGGGCTCGACCTTGACTTTGCCGCTGCAGCATAAACCGAAGACGGCGAAGGAAAAGCCATGACCTCAGCCTCACGCAGACCGTCGGCGCTCATCGCCGGCTATCGCCGGTTCCGGCAGGAACGCTTCGCGCAGGAAGCCGAGCGGTACCGGTCCCTGGCGCAGGAGCAGCGCCCAAGGACGATGGTAATCGGCTGCGCTGACAGCCGCGTCGACCCGGCTACAATTTTCTCGGCGGCACCGGGCGAATTGTTCATCGTGCGCAACGTGGCTGCGCTCGTGCCACCTTGTGAGGACGGCGGAACCTATCATGGCACATCGGCGGCGCTGGAATTCGCTGTAACCGCTTTGGCCGTCGAGCGCATCGTGATTCTGGGACATGGCATGTGCGGAGGGGTCGCAGCGGCGCTATCATCGACCAACAGACCTGCCGGCCGCTTCATCCAACCGTGGGTGGACATCCTGGCGCCGATCCGCGACGACCTTCTGGCCCGCAACGAACCCAGTGGCGAGGCCGACCGGCAAAAAGCGCTTGAGCGTCTCGCTATTCAGCATTCCATTTCCAATCTCACGACATTTCCGTTCATTCGCGACGCGGTCGAAAACGAACGGCTCCAATTGCACGGAGCCTGGTTCTCCATCGCGGAGGGCGAGTTGCATTGGCTCGACCCGCACACGAAGTCGTTCGAAGTCGTGTCCGAAGCCTGAGGGCGCACAGCCGGGCCTGCCAGGGGCTCCTGTCAGGCGGCTGAGGATGTGCGCCGTCTGCGCAGCGCGTACTCCTGGGCCACCAGGATCGAGCCGAGAATCGCACCAGCGACGTCCAGCACGGCCGCGCCGGGGAATGCGTTTGCGGGGATGAATAACGATAGCCCAGCGGCGACGAACAACAGGCTCTTGATGGCCCCGAGCGGCGCGAACAGATAGCGCATGAAGCCTGCAGAGGTCAGCCAGACACCGGCAAATGCCGTCACGGCAGCAAGGACAATCTCGACAGGGGCGCCCTGCATCAACAGGCTCGGCGAGGCCACGAACAGGAACGGTATGAAAAACGCGGTCCAACCGAGCCGCGTTGCCGCCCAGCCGGTCGCCATCGGCGGCGCATTGGCGAGGTTGGCAGCTGCGAATGCGGCCAGTGCGACCGGCGGCGTGATCATCGACAAACAACCGAAATAGAGCACGAACAGGTGCGCGCCCATCGGCGATACGCCCAGCTTCACGAGTGACGGCGCGGCGAGCGCGGCAAGCAGCAGATAGATGCCCGTCGTCGGCATACCCATGCCGAGCACGATGCAGATGACCGCGGTGACGACAAGCAGGCCAAGGAGGCTGCCTTCGCCGATCTGCAGCAGTACGAACGTCAGGGCAAATCCTAAACCGGAACCATCGAGAACGGCGATGATCATGCCAGCCATGGCTCCGATCATGATGAGATCGGCAGAGCCGCGGCCGGCATCGATCAAGGCATTCAATGTCGCCCTGGCACTGATCCGCTGACCGCGGTACCCGAACAGAACGCTGAGCACGATGATCGAGAGCGTTGCGGCAAGCGCTGCCTCCTCGGCAGTGCGATTGAAGTTGAAAAGAAGCACGATCAGGAGCGCGAACGGCAGCAGAAAATGCCAGCCCTCCCGCATCACACGGCCGATCGGCGGGATCTTGTCCTCCGGAACCGGCGGAATATTGTTGCGCGCGGCCTCGATGTCGATCTGCACGAAAACGGCCACATAGTAGAGCACGGCTGGCAGCAGCGCCGCGATGACGACATCGCGATAAGGAACCTCCAGAAACTCCGCCATCAGGAACGCCGCAGCCCCCATCACCGGCGGCATGAACTGGCCTCCGGTGGAGGCAACGGCCTCAATGGCACCGGCGACGCGCGGCTGGAAACCGGCCTCCTTCATCATCGGGATCGTAATCACCCCGGTCGAGACGACATTGGAGACCGCGCTGCCGGAGATCGATCCGAACAAGGATGATGCCACCACGGCGATCTTGGCGGAACCGCCGCGGGAGCGCCCCATCAGTGCGGATGCGATTTCCGTGAACCAGGTGGAGCCGCCGGTCGCAGTCAAGAGCTGCCCCATCAGGACGAACAGAACGACGACCTTGACCACGACCGTCATAGAGATGCCGAGGATCGCCACGTTGTCGACCGCCAGGAACGACAGCATGTCAGCGACATCCTTCGATCGCCCCTGGAACTGACCGGGAATGAGATGCCCAAGCACCCCATAGGCGAGAAACGCCAGCACGATTATCAGCAACGCGTGGCCTGCTGACCGCCGCAACGCCTCCAGCGCAAGCGGCACGATGACAATGCCTGCGAACAGCGTCTCCGACTGCCGGTAGAACATTTCCTGCGACAACGAAGGGTAGACCCAGGCCAGCCATGCGCAGGTCGCGAACCCGACGACGGCGGCAAGCGATGTCGTACCACGGCGCGGGGCCTGCCGCCGCCTTGCGGGCGCGCATGGTGAGGAAGACGATGGCAATGCCACAACCCAGCGCGAGTGCGAGCGCCTGCTCCTTGAAGATGACGATGCCCAGCCTGATCGGCACGTCGCCGGCAAGAGCGAGAGAAATCAGCGTAATGAGCAGCCCTAGTGCCGAGACCGTCACTGCGTTCCAGCCGGGCTTCTGCTGCAATGTATCTGCGCTCATGCGTACTCCGGATTGCGGCAATGCCGGAGGTCGCCGAGCGGCCCCCTTCCCATGTGGCGAACGCCGATGCTACCAGTAACAGAGCCGTATAGGTCAAGCAGCAACGGGAGGAGAATACAGAATGATCAGACTCGATTGCGGTATCGTCTGTGGCGATTGTCACGGCGAGCTTCGGCGCTTCGGCCCAGACAGTCGGTATCGGCTCGACCCGCACCGGCGCCCAGGCAGCGATCTCGGCGGCCATCGCAAAGGTCACCTCCACGCACAGCGGCATCCAGATGCGCACGCAGGCCTATGCCGGTGCCCAGCAGTCCGTGCCGGTGGTGAATGCCGGCAAGCTGGAATTCGGGACTGCCAACATCGTGCAGCTCACGCTGTCGGTGAAGGGCGGCAACGACCTTTCCAAACAACCTCATCCGAACCTGAGACTCGCCGCGACGCTGATGCCGTTCCGGAATTCGCTGCTGGTGAAGGATACCAGCGCGATCAAGAACATCTCCGACATGAAGGGGCGGCGGTTCAACAGCGGTTTCAATCCCCAGCCTTTGGCCCGCCTGATCATGGAGGCCTATCTGGCAAACGGCGGCCTGAAGTGGAGCGATGTGCAGGCTATTCCGGCCAGCGGCTTCCAGGACAGCTGGAACCAGATGAAGGTCGGCAAGGTGGACGGCGTGACGATCGCGCTTGGAACGGCAATGGGCAAGGAGCTCGAGGCCGCGCTCGGCAAGATGCGATACATCAATATCGACGAAAGCCCCGCGCGCATGAAGGCGATGCAAACCGTTTTGCCGGGCGCCTATGTCGCCACCGCGCAGCCGGACAAGGCGATACCCGGGCTCGCAGTACCGACCAAGGTGATGGTCTATGACTACACGTTGTGGGCCGGCAAGCATGTGGCCGACGATGTCGTCTACAAGGTCGTCAAGGCACTCTACGAGCATGCCGACGAGCTGAAGTCGGCGAGCCCGCACTGGCGGCTGTTCGACCGTAAGACAATGGGCAAGGATCTCGGCCTCGCCTATCATCCTGGTGCTGCCAAATACTGGAAAGAGGTCGGCATCTACCACAAAAAGTAGATGGAGCCGCAGTGAGTTGAGGCGGTGGCCGATGTGCACTGGTGCCGTGCCGTCGGCACTGCCTCGTCATGCGGGGCAGCATCGAGGCGGCGCCGCATTCGTGAGCACCAGGGAGAGCGACCGTGAGCCGAGGCGAGACCGCAGCCGCCAGCGCAAAATCTCAGGCATTTTCCTTCCTCGATCGTAACGCCGCCGCGGTGGCGTCAGTGTCCGACTGCCTGTTCTATTTCGGCGAGCTCGGGATGCAGGAGCATGAGAGTGCGGGACTGCTGATCGAGCTGTTGGAGGCTGACGGTTTCTCCGTGGAACGGGAGCTATCGGGATTTCCGACCGGCTTCTGCGCCACCTGGGGGAGCGGTGCGCCGGTGATTGCAGTTCACACCGAGTACGATGCCAATCCCGACAATTCGCAGACCTCCGGCGCCTGCGAGAGCCAGGCTATCGTGCCCGGCGCCCCCGGCCACTGCGAGGGTCACAACTGCAACGCAGCGGTGATGGTGGCCGGAGCAATCGCTGCCAAGCGTGCATTGGAACAAGCCGGACTGGGCGGAACGCTGAAGGTGTTCGGCGCACCGGCCGAAGAGCAACTGGTCAGTCGCCCGTATTTCGTGCGCGACGGTCACTTCTCCGGCGTGGACGCCGCGCTGCACGTCCATATCGACGGCGAATTGCGCACGCTTTACGGCCTCACGCACTATGCTGCCGTCTCCGCATATTTCACATTCCATGGCGAGACCTCGCATGCCTCGACAGCGCCGTGGAAGGCGCGCGATGCCCTCGATGCCGTGATATTGATGGATGTCGGGATGGCGCAGTTCAGGGAGCACATGCAGACCGACATGCGCGCGCAGCGCGTCATCACAAGCGGCGGGCATCAACCCAATACGATCCCGGCCGAGGCTATCGTGTGGTGGACGTTCCGCGGGCCAACGGCGGAAGCCGCAGGCCGCCTGTTCGAGCAGGGTCGCCGCATTGCCGACGGCGCAGCGCTGATGACCAACACGACCGTTTCCGTCGAGGTCATGAGCGCGGTTTGGCCGGTGCGGACGAACCAGGGACTGGCAGAGGTGGTGCAACGCAACATCGAGCTGGTCGGGATGCCTGAATGGTCGGAAGAGGAGGAGGCCTTTGCCCGCAAGCTGCAGAGCGCCGCGGACGTACCCGTTTCCGGTCTCAGCCATCGCATCACGCCGCTGAAGGGACCTGCCCCGCAGCGCTCGCCTTCCAACGACTGCGGCGATGTCTCCTGGGTGGTGCCGATGGGGCGCATCAGCTTCCCCGCGAATGTGCCAAACGTCCCCTACCACCATTGGGCAGGCGGCGCTGCGCTCGCATCGAGCATTGCCCACAAGGGCACACTTGCCGGAGCCAAGACACTGGCGGCCACCCTGATCGACCTCGCTACCTCTCCTTCCTCCATAGCCCGGGCGAAGGAAACGTTTACCGCCGAAATCGGGGATGTCCGCTACCGTCCTCTGCTGCCAGCCGATCAAAAGCCGCCGGTCGAGCTCAACCGGGCGCTGATGGAGAAATTCCGTCCCGCGATGCAGGCGCATTATCCGGCGGCCCGGCCGCGGTTCTCGTAGGCAAGCCGGAGCTGCCCGCCAAAAGCGGGGCGTTGCGACTTGAACTGGACAACGCGCACGCTGTAACGTCCGAAACCACGTTTCACGAACTGGAAGGCGACAGCATTGCCAGAGCCATCGAACGTCGAAGTCCGGTCCTGCAATTGCAGCATACGCGTGATGCGGGACGGCTCGGGACCGCCCCTATTGCTGCTGCGGGGCACTGATGCCTCAGATGTCTGGCTGCCCTACATGGATCGTCTGGCCAAGTCCTACGATGTCATCGTGCCGGAGCATCCGGGCTTCGGTGGATCGGGAATGCCCGCATGGCTCGATAGCGTGTCCGACCTTGCAAACTTTTATCTCGACTTCATCGACCAGCTCGGCCTCACCGGCGTGCATCTCGCCGGTACGTCGCTTGGCGGCTGGATTGCTGCCGAGTTGGCGCACCGGTGCTCGGCCAAGCTCGCTTCACTGACGCTGGTGGGAGCCGCCGGCCTGCGCCTACACGAGGTGGGCCAGGTCGATATCTTCCTGCGTTCGGAGGAAGACGGGCTCGCCGACCGCTTCCATGACCAGAAGACGGCCGCAACGGCAGCGAAACGCCTGCTGGCGCCGGAGTCGGAGGACGTGCGGCTGTCGAATGCCATCACGATCGCGCGGGTGGCCTGGAACCCGCGCCTGCATGATCCACAACTCATCAAATGGCTGCACAGGATCAGCGTTCCGACACTGCTCGTATGGGGCGAGCATGACAAACTCTTCCCGGTTGCCCACGGCAAGGCCTACGCGGAGCGAATCGCCGGCGCCCGCCTTGAAATCATGCCTGGCTGCGGGCATGCCGTCGCGCTGGAGCAGCCGGACGGCCTCGTCGACCGCCTCCTGGCCTTCATCAAGGACAAGGGATAAACGCCATGCAGATCTTCAATTTCCACCTGATGCCGTACGCGGACGTAGACGTCGAGGCGATGAAGAGCCACGGCACTGCATGGCTGACATTCTCCAACCGGCATTATGATCCGGTCAAAGGTGCCGAACTCTACAACCAGTATCTCGACCAGCTGGAGAAGGCCGACGAGCTCGGGTTCGACGGGGTTGTGATGAACGAGCACCATCAGACTGCATACGGTCTGATGCCAACGCCGGGCGTACTGGCAGGCGCGCTTTCGCGCCGCGTCACACGCGGCAAGATCGCAATTCTGGGCCGGGCCCTGCCACTGGTCAGCAATCCGCTGACAATTGCGGAGGAATTCGCGGTCCTCGACAACATCACGCGCGGCCGGTTCATCGCCGGCTTCGTGCGCGGCATCGGCGTCGAGTACCACACCATGGGCGTGAACCCTTCAGAAAGCCAAGAACGGTTCAACGAAGCGCACGACCTCATCATCAAGGCATGGACGCAGCCAGGGCCGTTCGATTTCCAGGGCAAGTATTACAATTTCAAGTATGTGAACCCCTGGCCACGTCCCTACAGCCAGCCGCATCCGGAGATCTTCATTCCTTCTTCCGGGTCGCTGTCGACGATCCGCTGGGTGGCCGAGCGCCGCTACACGTATTGCCAGACGCTGGCGCCCATCCAGGGCGTGGCCGCCACGTTCGACCTCTTCCGGCAGGAGGCGGAGCGTGCCGGCTATCAGGCATCGCCAAATCAGCTCGCCTGGTCAAATGCCATCTTCATCGGCGAAACGGACGCCAAAGCGATTGCGGCCTGCCGCGAGCACATGGAAACCTACGCCAACTACTTCCTGTCAAAGAACCCGACAATGATGGCGCCGCCGGGCTATACCAGCGTGGAATCGATCAAGCGCATGCGGGCGCTCAAGGGATACCGGGGCGCGTTCCAGCGAACGGAAGACATGGTCGAAAAGGGCATCGTGATCGTCGGCAGTCCCAACACCGTTCGCGAGAAGCTGGCCGAATACCAGGATCTCGCCGGCTTCGGCATCTCGCTCACCAAAACGCAGTTCGGAACCATGCCGCATGCGATGGCGCTGGAGAACCAGGCCGCCGTGGCGGAGGAAGTGCTGCCGTATTTCCGCGACAGGCAGCCAGCACAGAAGACCGCGGCCAGCGAAGGCGCACCGCGCTCGGCTGGCGCGGCAGAACCGGCAGGACCGGCGGTCGCCGATTTGCTCGGCCGCGCCGTCAACACATGATTGTCAGTGCGCCATAAGAACCGGGATCTGGAGCTGGCGCATGACCTCTCTTGTGGTTCCACCGAAGACGAACTCGCGCCAGGCCGAGCGCCCGTATGCGCCCATTACGAGAAGATCTGCCCCGGCGTCGAGCGCGGCAGCCTGCAGCGCGGCGCCTGTCGCTTCGCCGCTTCCGGCTAGCTGCCTCAGCTCGACGTTGCGGGCATAATTGCGAAGGTAGGCGGCGATATCGGCGGCCGGCCGCTTCGTCACGCTTGGCATCGGATCGCGCTCATCACCCATCAAAACCACTATTCGGTCCGCTTTGCTGATCAGTGCGAGCGCGCCGTGCAGTGCGGCCGCTGACTGACGGCTATGGTTCCATCCGATGGCGATGCATTGGCCCATGCCGACATAGTCTCCCGACCGCGGCACCATGAGCGTTGGGGTTCCGCAGGCGACGGCGCACTCCTCGGCGGTATCGTTGCCCAGCCCGTCGAGGCCGCTGGCTGATTGCTCAATCACGACCAGGTCATGGCATCGGCCCGCGAACGACAGCAACTCGTTGGCGTTGCCCTCGCCAACATCGAAACTCGCCGTGACTCCGGCGCGCGCGCACGCGGCCATGAATTTGTTTCGCACTTCCTCCACGAGCGGTGCATCGCGAGCCTCGGCATCACGAACGGCACGATGATCGCTGCCGAGCACCAGCTTGATCATCGCCAACTCCCGGATCGTGTAGAGGCCAGTCAGCCTCGCGTCGTATTTCTGGGCCAGCGCAATCGCCGCGTCGATGGCCGGCGACCAGTCCTGATAGGTCTTGAGGTGAACGAGGATGCTTTTGCAGGTCGCCATGTTTCTCTCCGCGAGCGGGGGTATCCCAGGCCATGCTTATCAGGCGCGTGATGGGCGGCGTTGACAGATATCAAGCGCTAAACGTCTGCAATGATATATGAAGCGACGAAGCAAACTGAAATAACATGACAATTGACTGGTGTGATGCTCAGCAAACCGATGCTTACGGTGCATGAGGTCGCCAATCTCCTGAAGGTAAGGGAGGCGACCGTTCGGCGTTGGATTCGCAAGCGGGAATTGGCCGCTATCGAATTCAATCGCGAGTATCGGGTGCCGGCGATTCACCTGGAGCGGTTCGTTGCCGCGCGTCTGACCATGCCTCCCGCAGAGGATGATGGCTCGCAGAAGGATGGCGACGGATAGGCTGCCCATCGCCATTCCCTGCCCTGCCGGGCAGCAGACCGGCGGCCATTGCTCAGTTCGTGATGATTTCCTTGCCCATCAGCAGCGTCGGCAGCCAGGTCGACAGGATGGGGACGTAGGTCACCAGGATCAGGAACAGGAATAGGATCTCGACCCACGGCAGCGCGGCGCGCACTACCGCCATTACCGACATGCCGGCCACGCCCGCAGTGACGAACAGGTTGAGGCCGACTGGCGGCGTGATCATGCCGATCTCCATGTTGACCACCATGATGATGCCCAGGTGGATGGGATCGATGCCGAGAGCGATGGCGATCGGAAACACCAGTGGGGCCACGATCACGATCAGGCCAGACGGCTCCATGAACTGGCCGCCGATCAGCAGGATGATGTTGACGACAATCAGGAATACCACCGGGCCGAAACCCGCCGCCAGCATGGCCTCGGTGATCGCCTGCGGAATGCGCTCCTCGGTCAGCACGTGCTTCAGGATCAACGCATTGGCGATGATGAACATCAGCATGATGGTCAGCTTGCCGGCTTCCAACAGCGTCTTCTTCGTATCGGGGTGCCACAGGACGGTGATCAGCGCCTGTGGCTTTTGCAACAATGTGAAATTGACGCTGCCGACCCCTTTGAGCGGGCCCATGTCGCGATAGACGAAGTTGGCGATGATGAAGGCGTAGACGGCAGCCACTGCAGCGGCCTCGGTGGGCGTGAACATGCCGCCGTAGATGCCGCCCAAGGATGATCACGATGAGAAACAGGCCCCAGCTCGCATCATAGGCTGATGACAGGAACTCGCGCCAACTGGCACGCGGCTGCGACGGCAGATCCACGAAGCGGGAGGCGATCACAATACCCGGCCATCAGCATCAGGCCGGCGATCAGGCCGGGAATGACGCCGGCCAGGAACATCCGCCCGACGGATACGTCGACGGCGGAGGCATAGACCACCATGACGATCGACGGCGGGATCAGGATGCCGAGCGTGCCGGCGTTGCAGATGACGCCGGCGGCGAATTCCTTGGTGTAGCCGACCTGGCGCATGCCCGCGATGACGATGGAGCCGATCGCGACGACGGTGGCCGGCGAGGATCCGGAGAGCGCCGCAAACAGCATGCAGGCGAACACGCCGGCGATGGCGAGCCCGCCGGGCAGGTGGCCGACGCTGGCGATCGCGAAGCGGATGATGCGGGCCGCCACGCCGCCGGTCGACATGAACGTCGAAGCGAGAATGAAGAAGGGAATCGCCAGCAGCGTGTAATGGCCGGCAAAGGCATCGAACAGCGTGCCGCGCAATCGAGGCCAGTGACGCTTTCGAAAAGAGCAGGAGGAACAGGACCGAGGAGAGGCCAAGACCGACGGCGATCGGCACGCCGATCATCAGCAAGACGACGACGAGCCCGAAGAGGAATACGACTTCCATTGCTGCTCACCTCTGCCCGGAAGGCTGTCCGGCGTTGGCCGCTTTCGCTTCTTCGAACATCTCCTCGACCTCATGGCTGGCGATGATCAAATCCTGACGGTCGGTCGCGACCCGCCAGCCGACCTGCGATAAAGCGATAGGTCAGCAGCGTCATTCCAAGGGGCAGAGCAAGTAGGGAATGAAGCGCGGAAGCTTCTCGTACGGCTCACCCTCGTTGAGCCAGCCGCTCAGGAACTGCAGGAAGCCCGGCATCTTGATATCGTTGACCTCGTAGAAGGCACTGCTCGCCGACGAAGGGCAGCCAGTAGTTCCAGGCGCCGTAAAGCAGCAGGCCGCAGAAAGCCAGGCAGACGGCGACGGCGAGCAGCGTCACCGCCTTGCGAATGCGCGCAGGCAGCGTGGAAACCAGCACGTCGACGCCGAGGTGAGCGTTGACCTTGACGCAATACGACGCACCGATCAGACCGAGCCAGGCAAACAGGAAGACTGTCGTCTCCAGCGCCCACAACAGGTTGCGAGTTGAACACGTAGCGGGCGATCACATTGGCGAACGTGATCACGTCATCGCCGCCAGCAGGATCGCGATCAGTGTCTCCTCGATGCCATCGACAATCGGCCGATGCGCGTGCGCGACGGCGACATCGGTCATGCGTCCTCCCCGGCAATGACGCCAGCGGGACCGCCACAGCGGCCCCGCTCAGCTCATCGCTTGCTTTGCACTGCGCCGGCTGTTCCGCGCAGCTGTCAATCTACATCAGTTCGTAGAGTTGTATTTCAGCGCGTCCTCGATGGTGTCCGCGCCGATCTGCGCCCTCGAACTTCTTCCACACCGGCTTCATCGCCTTCGACCCACTCGGGCGCTGCGCGGCGGTCAGGGTGCGGATCATGCCGCCGGCTTTGACAATCGGCTGCTTTGCGCTTCTCGTTGACCTGGGTGGAGACCGCGTTGCGCGCGTCCGTCACCTCGGCGAGGATCTTGAGCGAACTGGTCGCGCACGTCGGGCGTCAGTCCATCCAGCCACTTGGCCGATGCGACGACCAGATAGTCGATGATGCCGTGATTGGTCTCGGTGGTGCCGTCCTGGACCTCGAAGAACTTCTGGCCATAGATGTTGGACCAGGTGTTCTCCTGGCCGTCGACGACCTTGGTCTGCAGCGCGCCGTAGACTTCCTTGAACGCCATCTTCTGCGGGCTGGCACCGAGCGCCTCGAATTGCGCCACCAGCACATCGGACGGCTGCACACGGAACTTCAGCCCCTTGGCATCGGCCGGCAGCAGCAGCGGCTTGTTGGCCGATATCTGCTTCATGCCGTTGTGCCAGAACGCCAGGCCCAGCAGGCCCTTGCGCTTCATCGATCGCAGCAGCTTCTGACCGTCCTCGGAGTTCTGATAGGCGTCGACCGCCTTGATGTCCTCGAACACGAACGGCAGGTCGAACAGGCGGAACTTCTTGGTGAAGGTCTCGAACTTCGACAGCGAGGGCGCGGCCAACTGGACGTCGCCGCGCAGCATGGCCTCGAGCACCTTGTCGTCGTCGTAGAGCGAGGAGTTCGGGAACACCTCCATGCAGGCCTTGCCGTTCATCTCCTTGTTGACGCGATCGGCCAACAGCTTGGCTGCGATGCCCTTGGGGTGCTTTTCGCCGTTCACGACGTGGGCGAATTTGATGGCCATCTCGCCAGCGTCGCATTTGGCGAACGCTGGACTGGCGGCGGCAACAACGCCTGCGGCTGCGAATGCCGCGATGACTATGCGCATGTGTTTTCCTCCTCGGCTCAATTTCTGCTTGCTGCAGGTATAGCGCACACGACAGCATTGTTGACCTTAGACTAAGGTCACATACGTTGCCGCTCACGTCGGCGCAGGATCACCTATCGCCGCCGCTTAGCGCCGCTGCTATGGCGCTATGCGGATGGCATGGCCAAATCACGACGCAATTCGTGTGGATCTGAGAGGTGATCACTTGCGGATCGGATGAAATGCAACATCGACGCATGTCGTGCCGGACCCAGGCCCGCTCAACGCAAAGGCCCGGCAAGAACGAGTGCAACTCTGGCCAGATCGGTCAGTTGTACTCGCCCTGGGCCTCGGCCTCAGCCCGCTCGCGCTCGACGCGCTCCTTGTCGGCCTTGCCCTTGACGCTCTCGTCGCGGTCGACAAGCTCGATGACGGCGCGCGGGGCGCTGTCGCCATAGCGGAAGCCAGCCTTGAGCACCCGGCTGTAGCCGCCATTGCGATCCTTGTAGCGCGGCGCCAGCGTATCGAACAGCTTCTTGACCATCTCGTCGTCACGCAGGCGTGCGGCGGCAAGCCGTCGCGAGTTCATATCGCCGCGCTTGGCCAACGTAATGTATTTGTCGATGACGCGCTTGAGATCCTTGGCCTTCGGCAGCGTCGTGACGATCTGCTCGTGACGGATCAGCGCGGCGGCCATGTTGGAGAACATCGCCTGGCGATGGCCGCTATCGCGGTTGAAGCGGCGGCCTAGCTTCCTGTGTCGCATGTGTCGTTACCTGTTTCGCTTGCGTTGTTGATTGGTTTCGGGAGGTTCTGCTGCCTCGCCTTTTTGAGTTGTCGCTGGCGACTCCCCTGCGGGGAGCCGGCCGCCAGCGACGAGTTCCTTGCCTATCGCTGGCGACTCCCCTGCGGGAGCCGGCCGCCAGCGACGAGTTCGCTTGCCTATCGCTGGCGGCTCCCCTGCGGGGAGCCGGCTGCCGGCGATGTTAGTACTGATCCTCGAAGCGCTTGGCCAGCTCTTCGATGTTGTCAGGCGGCCAGTTGGGGACGTCCATGCCGAGGTGCAGGCCCATGGTGGCCAGCACCTCCTTGATCTCGTTCAGAGACTTGCGACCGAAGTTCGGCGTGCGCAGCATTTCCGCTTCCGTCTTCTGGATCAGGTCGCCGATGTAGACGATATTGTCGTTCTTCAGGCAGTTGGCCGAGCGCACCGAAAGCTCCAGCTCGTCCACCTTCTTCAGCAGTGCGACGTTGAAGTCCGGGCGGCCAGCGATAGCCTGCTCCTCGACGGCCTTCTTCGGCTCGTCGAAGTTGATGAATACCGCCAGCTGGTCCTGCAGAATGCGGGCGGCCAATGCGACCGCATCCTCGGCGCGGAGGCTGCCATCCGTCTCGACCTGAAGCGTCAGCTTGTCGTAATCCAGGATCTGGCCTTCGCGCGTATTCTCGATGCGATAGCTGACCTTGCGCACGGGCGAATACAAGCTGTCGACGGGGATCAAGCCGATCGGGGCATCCTCCGGGCGATTGCGGTCCGCCTGCACGTAGCCTTTGCCGATGTCGGCGGTGAATTCCATGCGGATCGACGCGCCTTCATCCAGGTGGCAGATCACGTGCTCGGGATTGAGGATCTCGACATCCGACGAGGCTTCGATATCACCGGCGGTGATAGGACCGCGGCCTTCCTTCTTCAGGACCATGCGCTTGACACCATCGGAATGGATGCGCAGCGCGATCTCCTTGATGTTCAGCACGATGTCGGTGACGTCCTCACGCACGCCGGCGATCGACGTAAACTCGTGCTGGACACCGTCGATCTGCACAGTCTTGATCGCGGCGCCCTGGAGCGAGGACAACAGGACACGACGCAAGGCATTGCCGAGCGTCATGCCAAAGCCGCGCTCGAGAGGCTCGGCCACGAGGATCGCGATCCGATCCTTGTCACGACCCGCCTCGACCTGCAGCTTCTGCGGCTTGATCAGGTCTTGCCAGTTCTTCTGCAGTACGTTGGCCATCGGAGTACCTCTTCAATCATGAGGCCGTGGGCTCTGGGGGCGGAGCCCGTCAGCGTGCGACGTCGACCGTCGGTGAAAATGGGCATGGCGACCCTCCCCACCTTCGCGGTGACATCAAGGTGCAGGCTCGGATCAGACGCGGCGGCGCTTACGTGGACGACAACCGTTGTGGGGGATCGGTGTCACATCGCGGATCGACGTGATCTGAAAACCGACCGACTGCAGTGCCCGCAATGCCGATTCCCGGCCTGAGCCCGGCCCGCAGACCTCAACCTCGAGGATCTTCATGCCGTGCTCCTGCGCCTTCTTGCCGGCATCCTCGGCGGCCATCTGAGCTGCGAACGGCGTGGACTTGCGGGAGCCCTTGAAGCCCATGGTGCCCGAGGACGACCACGCGATGGCGTTGCCCTGAGCGTCGGTAATCGTGATCATGGTATTGTTAAAAGACGCATTGACGTGTGCCACACCGGACGTGATGTTCTTCTTCTCGCGCCGGCGCACTTTTCCGCGTTGCTGCTCTTTGGCCATTGGGCTGGAACTCCGCAAATCCGCTGTTTAGCGGGACTGTTCGATTGATCTGAATCCGATCGAGCCGGATCCGATTGAGCTGAAATCCTGCTCCATGACGCGCGCCGCCAGTCATCCGCCAGTTCAGCGGCCGCACCGCCTTGCCTGCCGGTCGGTGTCGCGCACCAGAGCGTTACTTCGTGACTTTCTTCTTGCCGGCGATCGCGACGGCTTTGCCCTTGCGGGTACGAGCGTTGGTCCGGGTCCGCTGGCCGCGGACAGGTAGCTTGCGACGGTGTCTCAGACCGCGGTAGCTGCCCAGATCCATCAATCGCTTGATGTTCATTGCCACCTCGCGGCGAAGGTCGCCCTCCACCACGTAATCCCGATCGATGGCCTCGCGGATCTGCAACACCTCGGCGTCGGTCAGCTGGTTGACCCGTCGCGCGGAAGGGATACTGACCTTGTCGCAGATCTCCTTCGCGAACTTCGGGCCAATCCCGTGGATGTACTGAAGAGCAATCACGACGCGCTTCTGGGTCGGGATGTTCACACCGGCAATTCGGGCCACCTGGCTTCTCCTGCTAGCCCCGAACCGCCACGCTGCGGCCCCGGGGGGCTATCCTCAGTTTCTCAATCGTGCGCTTCTTGCTTATAGGTGCCTCCGCCGCACAGCGGAAAGCCCAAGCTTGTTGACACATCTCAACGCCGATAGCCGCACGGGACCCTCGAGCTAGAGCTTACGGGTCCGGCGTTCGCTAGAGTGCGTCATGAAAACGCAGCTTTCTAGCCGGTCTTGAGCGTGTCGTCAACGTGTCATTAGGTGATTCCGGAGCTGGCCATAGCGGCGGGTTGTCGCCACAGCCCGGCATCTCACTCCGCACCTGACCTGCTATTTGCGGATACTGGACAATACCCCCTCGACCTCCTTCTGCACGGCTTGAATCTTTCCCATTCCGTTCACCGACCGCAGCTTGCCTTTGGCAAAGTAGTACCCGATCAACGGTGCCGTCTCCCGGTAATATGCCATCAAGCGGTTGCTGACGGTCACGGCGTTGTCATCAGCTCGCCGCGTGAATTCGGTCGAGCCGCATTCATCACAAACTCCAGCCGTCTTTGTCGGCTTGTGCCGATCGTGATAGCCGGCACCGCATTTGGCGCACGAAAATCGTCCGGAGATGCGATCCACGAGGATGCCGTCATCGACCTTGAGCTCGATGACGGCGTCAAGCACCCGCTTCTGTGCATCGAGCATGGCTTCCAGCTCCACGGCCTGGGGGAGGGTTCGTGGAAAGCCGTCGAGGATGAAGCCCCCGGCGCAGTCGGGCTGGGCGATCCGGTCCTTGATGATGCTGACGACGATATCGTCGGGGACCAGGCCGCCGTTCTCCATAATTGCCTTGGCCTTGAGACCGACGGGCGTACCGGCCTTGATCGCGGCGCGCAGCATCTCGCCAGTGGAAAGCTGGACAAGGCCGTGGCGCTTGGCAAGCTCAGCGGCCTGGGTGCCCTTGCCTGCTCCCGGTGCCCCCAGCAGGATCAGGTTCATTTGCGCCCTCTCCCCGATCCTCTGAGCTTGGCCTTCTTGATCAAACCCTCATACTGATGGGCCAGCAAATGGCTTTGCACCTGGGCCACGGTGTCCATCGTCACGCTGACCACGATCAGCAGCGACGTACCGCCGAAGTAGAATGGAATTGCCCAGTACGTGGTCATGATCTCGGGCAAGACGCACACCGCCGCCAGATAGATCGCTCCTACCACCGTAATTCGCGTCAGGACGAAATCGATATATTTTGCCGTCTCGGCCCCGGGACGCCGACCAAGAATGAACCCGCCATACTTGCGCAGGTTGTCTGCCGTCTCCTGCGGATTGAACACAACCGCGGTGTAGAAGAAGGCAAAGAAAACGATCAGCGTGACATAGATCAGAATATACAGCGGTTGGCCGTGGCCGAGCATCGCGACCGTGTTGTTCAACCATTCCGGCCCCTGCCCGGCGGAGAACTGGGCCGCGGTTACAGGCAGCAGCAACAGGGAGGAGGCGAAGATCGGCGGGATGACGCCGGCCGAATTGAGCTTCAGCGGCAGATGCGAGCTGTCGCCCTGCATCATGCGGTTGCCCACTTGTCGCTTTGGATACTGAATCGGCAACCGTCGCTGCGCGCGCTCGATGAAGACGATGGCGGCGACAACGGCCAGCATCATGACGCAAAGCGCGATGATCACGAGCGGGGAGAGGGTCTGCTGGCGCCCCATCTCGAAAAGCTGCAGCAGCGCCTGCGGCATGCCCGCTACAATGCCGGCAAAGATGATGAGTGAAGCACCATTGCCGACGCCGCGCTGCGTGACCTGCTCACCGAGCCACATCAGGAACATCGTGCCACCGACAAGAGTAATGACGGTGGAAATCTGGAAGAACGGGCCGGGATTGATGACAACCGGGCCAGCCGCCGAGCGAGAGGCCTCCAGTGTCACCGCGATTCCGTAGGCCTGGAAGGTGGCGATAACCAGCGTGAGGTAGCGCGTGTACTGGTTGATCTGCTTGCGCCCCTGCTCGCCTTCCTTCTTGAGGGCTTCAAGGCGCTTGTCCACCGAGGTCATCAACTGCATGATGATCGAGGCGGAGATATACGGCATGATGTTCAGTGCGAAGATCGCCATCCGCTCGATGGCGCCGCCAGCGAACAGGTTGAACATGCCCAGGATACCAGTCGAGTTCTGCTGGAAGGTGGCCGCGAACGCGACCGGGTCTATGCCTGGAATCGGTATGAATGTGCCCAGCCGATAGACGAGAAGTGCGCCCAGAGTAAACCAGATGCGGCGCTTCAGCTCCTCTGCCTTGCCCAGGGAGCTGAGATTGAGATTAGCCGCGAGTTGCTCAGCTGCCGATGCCATCTGCAGGTCTCCTCGCTGTTTTCAGCGGGCTGTCTATGCGGCGTCGAGACAATCCCGATACCGCGAATTGGCGTCTCGCTCTGACACGGCGACGAAAGCCTGTACCCACCCAATATTCAACCGTGTCGAGCATCGGAACAGACTGCCGGCAGATGCGCTGCATGTACGCTGGTACACTGCTACTATGGGTCCAACCAACGTCTGTGCCCCAGCGCGCGAATTGCCGGCGCGTCGAAATCAGTAAGGGGGACGGGAGCCGACGCGACAGCTCGAAGACATGTGCCGCTGCGGCCAGGCTCCGGATCGCTCAATCCTCCTGACCGCCCTTCTTCGTTACCACCTTGGCTTTCTTCGCAGCCGTCTTCCTGCGCTTTTCCTCGTCGGCTGCGAGCACCTTCTTCTCGATCAGCGTGATCGCGCCTCCGGCCTTCTCCACCGCAGCCTTGGCAGTCGCCGTGGCGTGGTTGACCGTAAGCTTGAGGGCTGCCTTAAGCTCACCGTCCCCCAACAAGCGCAGACCGTCCTTCGGGCGGCGCAAGATGCCGGCAGCGACAAGGGCGGCGACGTCGATCGTCTGGCTGGCATCGATGCGCCCGCCGTCGACCGCAGCCTGCAACGTACCGATATTCACCTCGTTGAACGAGGCGCGCCGCCACTTCGTGAAGCCACGCTTGGGCAGTCGCCGGTACAACGGCATCTGGCCGCCTTCGAAGCCGCCAATCGCGACGCCGGTGCGGGCCGTCTGGCCCTTGCCGCCGCGACCACCCGTCTTGCCGACGCCGGAGCCGATGCCGCGTCCGATGCGCACACGAAACTTGCGCGCTCCGGCATTGTCCTTGATCTCGTTGAGGCGCATAGCTCTCTCTCGTGAGTGATATATGTATTGAGTTGCGGTCAGTGGCCGGTATCCGGCAAGCGTCGGCGATGCTCAAGGCATCGACCGGCGCGCACCAGCACTCACCCCTTCTCCTCCACGATCCGCACCATGTGCTGGACGCGGCCGATCATGCCGCGCACAGCGGGAGTGTCCTCCAACGTACGGCGACGGCCAACCTTGTTCAGGCCCAGACCGATCAACGTGTCGGCCTGCCGCTTCTGGCGCCGGATCGGGCTGCCGGTCTGCTCGATGGTTATCGTCTTGCCGCCGGAATTGGACCCAGCCATGACACTTCACCTTTCCAGTTCGATCGTGAGACCTCAGCCCTCAGCGGCCGGGGCTATTTCTGCCTCCGAAGCACCATCGCGGCGGCGCGCCGCGATCTCACCGTACTTCTTGCTCCGTCGGGCTGCGACTCCGCGCGGATTTTCCTGCGCCTTAAGCGCATCGAAGGTGGCGCGAACCACATTATAGGGGTTTGTCGAGCCCAGCGACTTGGCCACGACATCCTGAATGCCCAGCATCTCGAACACGGCGCGCATGGCACCACCAGCAATGATGCCGGTGCCGGGGGGCGCTGAGCGGATGATGACTTTGCCCGAGCCATGCCGGCCGAAGCTGTCGTGATGGATGGTGCGGTTCTCGCGCAGAGGAACGCGCACGAGGCTGCGACGAGCAGCCTCGTTCGCCTTGCGAATAGCCTCCGGCACCTCGCGCGCCTTGCCGTGGCCAAAGGCCACGCGACCTTTCAGATCGCCGACGACAACGAGCGCGGCGAAGCCGAACCGCTTGCCGCCCTTCACGACCTTGGCGACACGGTTGATGTGCACCAGTTTGTCGGAGAACTCGCTATCGCGCTCTTCGCGATCGCGACCGCGACCTCCGCGCTCTCTTTCCGGGGAACGAGCCACCTGTGAATCCTCTCGTTAGAAGCTTAGTCCGCCCTCGCGGGCCGCATCGGCCAGCGCCTTGACGCGGCCGTGAAAAAGATAAGAGCCGCGGTCGAACACGACCTCCTTGACGCCAGCCTTGAGCGCACGATCGGCAAGCAGCTTGCCAACCGCCACGGCGGCGTCCTTGTTGCCACCGCTCTTGATCGCGCCGCGCAGCTCCTTATCGAGCGTAGACGCGGCGGCCAAGGTGCGCCCGGCCGTGTCGTCGATCACCTGGGCATAGATATTCTGCAGCGAACGATGAACGGACAGCCGGGGTCGGCCGCCTGCCACCTTCCTCAGCGACATGCGAACGCGCTGCTTGCGGCGCTCAGTTTGTGACAGCTTGGCCATGGCTTGCCGATCCTATTTCTTCTTGCCTTCCTTGCGGAAGATATACTCGCCCTGATAGCGCACGCCCTTGCCCTGGTAGGGCTCCGGCTTGCGATAGGCCCTGAGCTCGGCGGCAAGTTGGCCGACCAGCTGCTTGTCGATACCTGTGATCGTGATCTGGTCCTGCTTGGCGCCGCCGACCTTGACCTCGACACCGAGCGGGATGGGATGCACCACGTCGTGGCTGAAGCCCACCTGCATCTGCACCTTATCCTTGCCCTGCATCGCGGCACGAAAGCCGACGCCGTGAATCTCCAGCGTCTGAGTGTAGCCCTCGGTCACCCCAGTAACGAGGTTCTGCACCATGGTGCGCGACATGCCCCACATGGCCCGAGCACGCTGGCTGTCGTCAATTGGCGCGATTGAAATCGAGCCCGACTCCAGCCGCTCGACTTTCAATTCAGCCGGCACAGTGAAAGCCAGCTCGCCCTTGGGGCCTTTCACCTTGACCTCATTGCCGGAGATGGTCGCGGTCACGCTGGTGGGCACTTCGACCGGCTTCTTTCCGATGCGAGACATTTGGACTTTCCTCAATTCTCACGGTTTGATGCACAGCATCCGGCATCAGAACACGTTGCAAAGCACCTCGCCGCCGACGTTCTCCTCGCGGGCGCGCCAGTCCGGCATCACACCTTTCGGTGTCGACAGAATCGCAACGCCGAGGCCATTGGCGACGGCGCGCAGGTCGCGCACTGGACGATACACACGACGGCCCGGCTTCGACACGCGGCTGATCTCGCGGATGGCGGGCTGGCCGTTCGAGTATTTCAACTCGATCTCGAACTCGGACGTGCCGTTGTTCTTGTCGATGCGCGTGTAGCCACGGATATAACCCTCGTCCTGCAACACGTCCAGGACGTTGCCGCGCAGATAGGACGCTGGTGTCACCACTTTCGGGCGCCGGCGCATCTGGGCATTACGGATACGCGTCAGCATATCGCCAAGCGGGTCGTTCATCGCCATGGTGGCCTGCCTCCTTACCAGCTCGACTTGACCATGCCCGGGATCAGACCCTGGCTGGCCAGCTCACGCAGCTGATTCCTGCAAAGCTTAAGCTTGCGATAAAACGCGCGGGGCCGCCCTGTCAGCTCGCACCGATTGCGGATGCGCGTCTTGGAGGAGTTGCGCGGCATCTGGGCCAGCTTGATCTGCGCGGCAAAACGCTCGTCCATCGCGACCTCGCGGTTCTGCGTGATCGCCTTCAGCTTGGCGCGCTTATCCTTGTACTTTGCAACCATTCGCCTGCGGCGCTTGGTCTTTTCTATCGCACTGGTCTTCGCCATCAAGTCCTCCGGAAGGTCTTTCGATCCCGGCCGATGCCGTATCGAGGGTCCTTCATCAACTGATCCTATACCCGGAACGGGAAATTAAACTGGCGCAGCAACTCCCGCGCCTCGTCGTCGTTCGCTGCGCTGGTGCACACGATGACATCCATGCCCCAGATCTCGTCGACCTTGTCATAGTCGATCTCGGGAAAAACGATGTGCTCCTTGAGCCCCATCGCATAATTGCCGCGGCCATCGAAGCTCTTGGGACTGAGGCCACGGAAGTCCTTTACGCGCGGCAGCGCGATGGTGACCAGGCGGTCCAGGAACTCGTACATCCGGTCGCCGCGCAGGGTGACCTTCGCGCCGAGCGCCATGCCTTCGCGAACCTTGTAGGTCGCAATGGATTTGCGCGCCCGCGTCACGACCGGACGCTGGCCGGAGATCATGGCCAGATCCGAGGCTGCGTTCTCGACTTTCTTGCGGTCGGCCACGGCCTCGCCGATGCCCATGTTGAGGACGATCTTCTCCAACCGCGGCACCTGCATGGGATTCTTGTAGGCGAATTTGTCGGACATCGCCTTGCGCACTACGGCCTCGTAGTGCGTCTTCATGCGCGGCTTGTAGTCCTTGGGGCGCGCGAACGACCGCGGCTCGCCAGTGGGCGCCGCCTTCGCGGACTTGCCCGGCCTGGCTTTGCCACCGCCCTTGCCTTGCTGGCCCTTTTTCGATTGCTGCTGGTTATCGGCCATGACTTACTTCCTATCCGGGATCACTTCGCCCGAGCGCTTGGCAAACCTGACCTTCTTGCCATCCTCGAGGAACTTGAACCCAACCCTGGTCGGCTTGCCGTCTTTCGGATCCTCCAACGCAAGGTTGGAAATCTGGATCGGTCCTTCCTTGGAGATAATGCCTCCCTGCTGCGAGGCCGTCTGCTTCTGGTGCCGCCGCACGATGTTGACACCGCGAACGAAGGCCCGGTTCTCGCGCGGCAACACGCGGATGACCTCGCCTTGCTTCCCCTTGTCACGACCGCTCAGCACGATCACGCGATCGCCCTTTTTGATCTTCAGCGAGGCCATTACAGCACCTCCGGTGCGAGCGACACGATCTTCATATGGTTCTTGGCCCGCAGCTCGCGCGTCACCGGACCGAAGATTCGGGAGCCGATCGGCTCGCCGGATGCGTTGACCAGGACCGCGGCGTTGCGATCGAAACGGATCAAAGAGCCGTCGGGCCGACGAACGCCTTTGGCCGTGCGCACGATGACAGCCTTCATCACCTGGCCCTTCTTGACGCGGCCGCGCGGGATCGCCTCCTTGACGCTGACCACGATGGTATCGCCAATCGTGGCATAGCGACGCTTGGAGCCGCCCAGCACCTTGATGCATTGAACGCGGCGGGCGCCCGAATTGTCGGCGACGTCAAGATTTGTCTCCATCTGGATCATCGCATCAGTCCTTCGTTCTGGGGATCGCCGGTAGCGGACAAATCCCATTATCCGTTCACACATTCGTCGACCGATCACGCGTCTGACCAACTGCAGCTCGACAGCAGTCCAGCACGCAGACTGGCTGGACGATCAACGCTTGGCCTCGCCAGTGACCACCCAGCTCTTGTTCTTCGAGATCGGCCGGCTTTCCTCGATATTGACGATGTCGCCGGTCTTGTAGGCATTGGTCTCATCGTGCGCGTGATATTTCTTGGTGCGCCTGACCGTCTTCTTCAGGAGCGGGTGCGTGTAGCGGCGCTCGACCTCGACCACGATGGTCTTGTCGTTCTTGTCCGACACCACAACGCCCTGCAGAATGCGCTTGGGCATGACCTTCTTCCTTCTCGTTCTCTCAGCCGGCCACGCCGACGCTTTTCTGGCGCGCAATGGTCTTGATGCGCGCGATGTCGCGACGCACCTGACGAATCCGCGCCACGTTCTCCAGCTGCCCCGACGCCTTCTGGAACCGCAGATTGAACTGCTCCTTCTTCAACTTGGCGAGCTCGTCATCGAGCTGATCGGTCGTCAAGTCGCGCAACTCGGATGCCTTCATCGCCATCGTCCTTCAGTCTGTCTCGCGGTGCAGCGCCCGTTATGTAATGCGCGTCACGATCCGGGTCTTGATCGGCAGCTTGGCAGCACCCAGCAACAGCGCCTCACGGGCCGTCTGATCAGGCACGCCATCGAGCTCGAACATGATCCGTCCAGGCTTCACCCGCGCCACCCACAGTTCCGGAGAGCCCTTGCCGGAGCCCATGCGGACCTCGGCCGGCTTCTTCGACACCGGCAGGTCCGGGAAGATCCGGATCCAGACCCGGCCTGCACGCTTCATATGGCGCGTGATCGCACGGCGCGCGGCCTCGATCTGGCGCGCAGTGATGCGCTCCGGCGCCATCGCCTTCAGGCCATGGGAGCCGAAGTTCAGCAACGTGCCGCCCTTGGCAGCACCGTGGATCCGGCCCTTGTGAGCCTTGCGGAATTTCGTTCTCTTTGGTTGCAGCATGACTTCTACCTTCGTGCGCCGGTGCTGGCTCTATACTCGCTCAGGCCCTGTCGCCCGCACGTTCGCCGCGCTCACGGCGGTCGCCACGTTCGCCATCGCGCCGGCGGCCACCACCACCACTCTCCTGCTGCTCGGTGGCGCGCCGCTCCGAAGCCATCGGGTCGTGCTCCATGATCTCGCCCTTGAAGACCCACACCTTGATACCGATGAGCCCATAGGCCGTGCGTGGCGAGGCCGTAGCCAAAGTCGATGTCGGCACGCAGCGTATGCAGCGGCACGCGGCCTTCGCGGTACCACTCCGTACGCGCGATCTCGGCGCCGCCGAGCCGGCCGGACACGTTGATGCGGATACCGAGGGCGCCCGAGCCGAAGCGCCGACTGGACCGCACCGCTTCATGGCACGGCGGAACGCAACGCGGCGTTCCAGCTGCTGCGCGATGCCCTCTGCGATCAGCGTGGCGTCGATCTCCGGCTTGCGCACCTCTACGATGTTGAGATGGACCTCCGAGCTGGTCAGCTTGGCGACCTCACTCTTCAGCTTCTCGATATCAGTCGCCCTTCTTGCCGATCAGCACGCCAGGACGGGCGGTGTGGACGGTAACCCGGCATTTGCGGTGCGGTCGCTCGATCACGACCTTGGAGATGCCGGCCTGACGCTGCATCTTCAGGATGTGATCGCGGATCGCGATATCCTCGTGCAGCAGCTTGCCGTACTCGCCGCGGCTGGCGAACCAGCGGCTGTCCCAGGTGCGGTTGATGCCGACACGCAGGCCGACCGGATTGACCTTCTGACCCATGGGCTCAGTCCTCCGTAGCTTCGGCTGCAGCCTCGGGCTTCGCCTCGCGGACCACGACGGTGATCTGCGAGAACGGCTTGATGACGCTGCCGGAGCGGCCACGTCCGCGAGCCGCGAACCGTTTCATCACGAGGTTCTTGCCCACGTAGGCCTCAGCGACGACGAGGTCGTCGACATCGAGACCATGATTGTTTTCCGCATTGGCGACCGCGCTCATGACGCACTTGCGCACGTCGCTGAGCGATCCGCTTGCGCGAAAACTCGAGGTCGGCGAGTGCGGCATTGACCGGTTTGCCGCGGATCATGCCGGCCACCAGGTTGAGCTTTTGCGGCGAGACCCGGAGGTTCCTCGCAATCGCCTTGGCCTCATTGTCCGGCAGCGCTTCGTTCACGCTTCGGCTTTCCCATATCGGCGATCCCCTTACCTGCCCTTGCCGGCTTTTTTGTCGCCGCATGGCCCGTGAACGTACGGGTCGGGGCGAATTCGCCGAACTTGTGGCCGATCATGTCCTCGTTGACCGACACCGGAATGTGCTTCTTGCCGTTGTAGACACCGAACGTGAGCCCGACGAACTGCGGCAGGATGGTGGAGCGACGGCTCCAGATCTTGATGATCTCATTGCGGCCAGATGCGCGCGACTTCTCGGCCTTGGCCAGGAGATAGCCGTCAACGAACGGACCTTTCCAGACTGAACGTGGCACGGGTGTTCTCCTTCGGTGCCTACTTCTTCGTACGGCGGCGGACGATGTACTTGTCCGTAGCCTTGTTCTTGCGGGTCTTGTAACCCTTCGTCGGCTTACCCCAAGGCGTCGCCCAGTGCTTGCCACCGTTGGTACGGCCACCGTTGGGATGGTCGACCGGATTCATCGCAATCGACCGCACGGTCGGACGCCGTCCCTTCCAGCGCGTGCGACCGGCCTTGCCGACGACCTGGTTGGAGTTGTCGGGATTGGAAACCGCGCCCACGCTGGCCATGCATTCCGCCCTGACGCGCCGGGTCTCGCCCGAACTCATGCGCAGAACCGCCCAGCCGGCGTCGCGACCTACAAGTTGCACATAGCTGCCCGCTGCGCGCGCCATCTGGCCGCCACGGCCGGGCTTCAGCTCGACGTTGTGCACGATGGTGCCGATCGGCATCGCCGACAGCGGCATCGCGTTGCCGGGCTTGACGTCGACCTTAGAGCCGGCCACGACCGTGTCGCCTGGCGCGAGGCGCTGCGGCGCCAGGATATACGACATCTCCCCGTCATCGTACGCGATCAGAGCGATAAACGCGGTGCGGTTCGGATCGTATTCAAGCCTCTCCACCTTGGCAGGTACGTCGAACTTGCGGCGCCGGAAATCAACGAGCCGGTAGGCGCGCTTGTGCCCGCCGCCGATGTGGCGCGTGGTGATACGACCGGTGTTGTTGCGACCGCCGGTGCGCGACTTGCCCTCTACGAGCTGCTTGACGGGCTCGCCCTTCCACAGCTGGCCGCGGTCGACCAGCACCAAATGGCGCAGGCCGGGCGATGTCGGGCGAAATGTCTTCAGTGCCATGACTATCGTTCCTACCGGTTACAGGCCCGTCATCACATCGATCATCTGGCCAGCCTCCAGCGTGACGATCGGCCTTCTTGACGTCGCTCTGCAGGGCACGGATGCCGCGGAACGTCTTCAGCTTGCCTTTGCGCACGCTTGTATTCACTGCCTTGACCTTGACCGAGAACAGCTGCTCGATGGCGGCCTTGATCTGGGGCTTGGTAGCGTCTCCGCGCACCCTGAATACAACCTGATTGTTCACCGACGCCCTGGTCGACTTCTCGGTGATCACTGGAGCGATGATGATGTCGTAGGCTCGCAGATCGCTCATTTGAACCGCGCCTCCAGCGCTTCGATTGCAGCCCGGGTCAACACCAGCTTCCTGCGCCGCAGGATGTCATAGACATTGATGCCCTGGACCGGCAGCACGTCGATATTCGGTATGTTGCGGGCCGCCAGCACGAAGCCCGGCTCCAATTCCGCGCCGTCGATAATCAGCGCATTATCGAGCTCGAGACGAGCGAAGCTTTCGCGCAGCGTCTTGGTCTTGCCGTCCGCTGACTCCGCCTTGTCGAGCACGACAAGCTCGACCGGCGCGGGCTTTGGACGAGAGCGCATGGCGCAGTGCCAGTGCCCGCACTTTCTTGGGCAGGTCGATGGCGTGGCTGCGCGGCTTGGGGCCGAACGCCTTGCCGCCGCCGCGCCACTGCGGAACAGACTTGTCGCCGTGGCGGGCGCCGCCTGAGCCCTTTTGCCGGTACATTTTCTTGCCCGTGACATTGACCTCGGAACGGTCCTGGGCGTGGTGCGTGCCGGCCATGCGCTTCAGTGTCTGATAGCGAACCATCCGGTGCAGAAGATCCTGTCGCGGCTCAAGGCCGAAGATGGGGTCGGCAAGCTCGATAGTCCCGGCCGGGGCGGCTTCCAGCGTTGTTACATTTGCCTGCATCTCGATTACTCCTTCGCCGCTTGGCCGGCCGCGCCGCCGGCTGCTGCCTGGCGAATGGCGCCCGGCTGGGGCGCATTCTGGTGCAGAGGCTTCTTGACGGCATCGCGCACAAGCACCCAACCGCCCTTGGAACCGGGCACGGCGCCGCGAACCATCAGCAGTCCCCGCTCCACATCGGCCTTGACGACCTCAAGGTTCTGCGTCGTCACCCGCTCGTCGCCAAGGTGGCCGGCCATTTTCTTGCCCTTGAACACCTTGCCGGGATCCTGGCGCTGGCCCGTGGAGCCATGACTGCGATGGCTGACCGAAACACCGTGTGTGGCGCGAAGGCCGCCGAAGTTCCAGCGCTTCATGGCGCCCTGAAAGCCTTTGCCCTTGGAGGTTCCGGTCACGTCAACGAGCTGGCCGGGCACGAAATGGTCGGCCGTCAACTCGGCGCCAACTTCGATCAGGCTGTCGGGAGAGACGCGGAACTCCGCCAGCTTGCGCTTGGGCTCGATCTGGGCCTGGGCGAAACGCTGACGCTCGGCGTTGCTGACGTTGCTTGGGCTTGCGCATGCCGACCCCGAGCTGCAGGGCGGTGTAGCCATGCTTGTCCTCGGTGCGCTGCGCAACCACCTGGCACTTCTCGATCTTCAGCACAGTGACTGGCACATGCTCACCAGCATCGGTGAAGATGCGGGTCATGCCGACTTTCTGCGCAATAAGTCCTGACCTCATGGGTCCAATCCTCTCAGCGGGAGGGCGGGTTTTTCAACTCGGAAGCGGCCTGCCGGTGCCGCCAAACCACTATGCCCAAGTGCCTGCTCCCAACGCCATCACAGCTTGATCTCGACATCGACACCGGCTGCAAGGTCGAGCTTCATGAGCGCGTCCACCGTCTGCGGCGTCGGGTCGACGATGTCGAGCACGCGCTTGTGCGTGCGCATCTCGAACTGCTCACGGCTTTTCTTGTCGATGTGCGGCGAGCGATTGACAGTAAAACGCTCGATGCGGGTGGGCAGCGGGATCGGTCCCCGCACCTCCGCTCCGGTGCGCTTGGCGGTGTTCACGATCTCGCGCGTCGAGGCATCGAGGATGCGATGATCGAACGCCTTCAGGCGTATTCTGATATTCTGTCCGTTCATGTCGCGTATCCATGGTTGCCGCGCCGGGCAATCGGTGTCCTCTTGCGAGATAACAGCGGGGCCGGAAGACACGGGCACCGCCGAAAACAATTGCGCCCGGAAAGCCAGCCCTCCGGGCGCATCATTCTGTGGTCCTACTCGTCGATCTTGACGACGACGCCGGCGCCGACGGTGCGGCCGCCCTCGCGGATGGCGAAGCGCTGCTTCTCCTCCATCGCGATCGGCGTGATCAGCTCAACGTCCATCGAGCAGTTGTCGCCCGGCATCACCATCTCGGTGCCCTCGGGAAGCGTGCAGATGCCCGTCACGTCCGTCGTCCGGAAGTAGAACTGAGGACGGTAGTTCTTGAAGAACGGCGTGTGACGCCCGCCCTCGTCCTTGGTCAGGATGTAGGCTTCCGCCTTGAACTTCTTGTGCGGCTTCACAGAGCCCGGCTTGCACAGCACCTGGCCACGCTCCACAGCGTCCTTGTCGACACCGCGCAACAGGCAGCCAACGTTGTCGCCAGCAACGCCCTCGTCGAGAAGCTTGCGGAACATCTCGACGCCCGTCACTACCGTCTTCTGCGTGTCGCGAAGACCGACGATCTCCGCCTCCTCGCCGACCTTGATCCGGCCACGCTCAATCCGGCCCGTCACAACCGTGCCACGACCCGAAATCGAGAATACGTCCTCGATCGGCATCAGGAACGGCTGGTCAAGAGGACGCTCAGGCAGCGGAATGTAGGTGTCAAGCGCCTCGTAAAGCTTGATGATCGCCTCGTCCGCAAGCGGACCCTTCTCGCCGTTCAGCGCCTTGATCGCGGCGCCGCGGATCACGGGAACATCATCGCCGGGGAAGTTGTACTTCACGAGAAGCTCGCGAACCTCCATCTCGACAAGATCCAGAAGCTCCTCGTCGTCGACAACATCGACCTTGTTCAGGAACACCACGATGTAGGGAACGCCAACCTGGCGCGCCAGAAGAATGTGCTCTCGCGTCTGCGGCATCGGACCGTCGACTGCCGACACAACCAGGATCGCGCCGTCCATCTGCGCCGCGCCCGTGATCATGTTCTTCACGTAGTCAGCGTGGCCTGGGCAGTCAACGTGCGCATAGTGACGGTTCTCCGTCGCATACTCCACGTGGCTCGTCGCAATCGTCAGGATCTTCGTCGCATCACGACGGCCCTGGCTCTCAGACGCCTTCGCAACCTCGTCGTACGCAACAGCCGTCTGGGTCCAGCCGCGATCCGCTGAAACCTTCGTCAATGCTGCCGTAAGCGTCGTCTTGCCGTGGTCGACGTGACCAATCGTGCCGACGTTGCAGTGCGGCTTCGTGCGCTCGAATTTTGCCTTCGCCATGATGGACTTTCCTTTCGTCTGTCCGTGACCGCCGGCCCGTTATCCGGGTTGAGTATCCGACTTGGCCGTACCGGACGCCTGCATGCGCTATGCTGTTGTTGACCTCAGGCGGCGGCACCGTTCCGGCCAGTTGGCCCGGCCGGGCGGTGCAGTCGCATCAAGCGTATTTCGCCCTCACCTCGTCAGCGACGTTGCGTGGCACCTCGGCGTAGTGGGCGAACTGCATCGTGTAGGACGCGCGCCCCGTCGACATCGAGCGAAGCTGGCTCACGTAGCCGAACATGTTGGCCAGGGGCACGAAAGCGCGGATAACGGTGGCATTACCACGCATCTCCTGCCCTCGAATCTGGCCACGCCGGCTGTTGATGTCGCCAATCACGTTGCCGACGAAGTCTTCGGGTGTCACGACCTCGACATCCATAATCGGCTCGAGGATCTTGACGCCGCCCTTCTCGCAGCCCTCCTTGAGCGCGGACCGCCCCGCGATCTCGAATGCGATCGCCGAGGAGTCGACCTCGTGGAATGCGCCGTCGAACAGCGTCACCTTCATGTCGACCAGCGGGAAGCCGATCAGCACACCCGTGTCCCACACGGACTGCACGCCCTTCTCGACACCTGGAATGTACTCTTTCGGCACCGAGCCGCCGACGATCTTGGATTCGAACTCATTGCCCTTACCAGTCTCGTTCGGCTCCAGCTTCAGCTTGACGCGGGCGAACTGGCCGGTACCACCGGTCTGCTTCTTGTGGGTGTAGTCAATCTCGGCGGGCCGGGCCAGGGTCTCGCGGTAGGCCACCTGCGGCGCGCCGACGTTGGCTTCCACGCCATAGGTCCGCTTCAGGATATCGACCTTGATGTCGAGGTGCAGCTCGCCCATCCCCTTCAGGATCGTCTCGCCCGATTCCTGGTCGACAGAGACACGGAACGAGGGATCCTCAAGCGACATGGTATTGAGCGCGATCGCCATCTTCTCCTGGTCGGCCTTGGTCTTGGGCTCGATCTTGAGGTTGATGACGGGCTCGGGGAAATCCATCTTCTCCAGCAGCACCGGCCGGTTCGGATCGCACAGCGTCTCGCCGGTCCGCGTATCCTTGAGGCCCTGCAGCGCAACGATGTCGCCGGCAAACGCCTCCTTGATCTCCTGGCGATCGTCGGCGTGCATGAGATACATCCGCCCCGCCCGCTCCTTCTTGGCGCGGGAGGTGTTGGAGAGCGCCATGCCCTGCTCCACCTTGCCCGAGTAGATGCGGCAGAACGTGATCGAGCCGACATGCTCGAAGCTCATGATCTTGAAGGCGATCATAGCCAGGGGCTCAGAATCGGCGGGCTTGCGCAGCAATGGCTCGTCGGTCTTCGGGTCGGTACCCTCGTAGGCCTCGCGATCGACGGGAGCCGGCAACAGATCCACCACTGCATCGAGCAGGGGCTGGACGCCCTTGTTCTTGAATGCCGAGCCGCACAGCATCGGATAGAATGTACCCGAAATCGTCGCCTTGCGCAGAAGCTTGCGGATGGTGTCGCTGTCGGGCTCGTTGCCCTCCAGATAGGCCTCCATCGCCGTATCGTCCATCTCGACGGCAGCCTCGATCATGGCGGCCCGATACTCCAGGGCGCGGTCGAGCAGGTCGGCGGGGATGTCGATACTGCGGTAGGTCGCACCCTTGTCTTCACCGTCCCAGATAACGCCCTTCATCTCGATCAGGTCGACGATGCCCTGAAAATTGTTCTCCGCGCCGATCGGCAGCTGGATCGGAACCGGCCGGGCACCGAGCTTGGCTTTGATGTCCTCGACGCACATGAAAAAATCGGCGCCGGTCTTGTCCATCTTGTTGGCAAAGATGATGCGCGGCACGTTGTACTTGTCGCCCTGGCGCCAGACGGTCTCGGTCTGCGGCTCCACGCCCTGGTTGGAGTCGAGAACCACCACGGCGCCGTCGAGCACACGGAGGCTGCGCTCAACCTCGATCGTAAAGTCGACGTGACCTGGGGTGTCGATGATGTTCAGGCGACGCTTCCTGCCATCACGGCCCGGCCAGAAACAGGTCGTGGCAGCCGACGTAATGGTGATGCCGCGCTCGGCCTCCTGCTCCATGAAATCCATGGTGGCAGCGCCATCATGCACCTCGCCGATCTTATGCGAGATGCCGGTATAGAACAGGATCCGCTCAGTCGTGGTGGTCTTGCCGGCGTCGATATGCGCCATGATCCCGAAATTGCGGTAATCCTCGATGGGGTATTCGCGGGCCATCATATGTCTCCCGAAAGTCTCCGGCGGCCTATTGTCACCAGCGGTAGTGCGAGAACGCGCGGTTGGCCTCGGCCATCTTGTGCGTATCCTCGCGCTTCTTGACCGCCGTACCGCGGTTGTTGGCAGCATCCAGCAACTCGCCCGAGAGCCGGTCCACCATGGTATTCTCGTTACGGCCACGAGCGGCCGAAATGATCCAGCGAATCGCCAGCGCCTGCCGCCGATCCTGACGCACCTCAACAGGAACCTGATACGTAGCGCCACCAACGCGGCGGGACCGCACTTCAACGCTCGGCATCACGTTATCCAGCGCCTGATGGAACATCTGCACCGGGCTCTGCTTGGCGCGGTTCTCGACCTTGTCGAGCGCGCCATACACGATGCGCTCGGCGACCGACTTCTTGCCCTCGCCCATCACGGCATTCATGAACTTCGTAATGACGATATCATTGTACTTCGGG
Organism: uncultured Alphaproteobacteria bacterium; assembly: GCA_963825625.1. Taxonomy (GTDB): domain Bacteria; phylum Pseudomonadota; class Alphaproteobacteria; order Rhizobiales; family Hyphomicrobiaceae; genus CAMDPA01. Next base: position 392,810 of record CAWGUF010000023.1, read on the forward strand.
TCAGGGTTGACCTCGCGCTTTACCGCGCTGTGACGACGGGACATGGCGTAGTCCTTGAGCTCTTATCCAGGCCTCGTGAAGCCCCGCTCGGGTCCGCAGCTCGGGCCCCCGGCACGGGAATGATGCTTGCGCGCGATCCGATCACTTCGGCCGCTTGGCGCCGTACTTCGAACGCCGCTGCCGGCGCGCGGCGACACCCTGCGTGTCCAACACGCCGCGAACAATGTGGTAGCGCACGCCAGGCAGGTCCTTGACGCGACCACCACGGATCAGGACAACGGAGTGCTCCTGCAGGTTGTGCCCTTCGCCAGGAATGTAGCCGATCACCTCGTAGCCGTTGGTAAGCCGGATCTTGGCCACCTTGCGCAGCGCCGAGTTCGGCTTCTTTGGCGTGGTCGTATAAACTCGCGTACACACGCCCCGCTTCTGCGGGCACGAATTCATGTGACGCGCTTTCGACCTGGACACCACCCGCTCGCGCGGCTTCCGGATCAGCTGTTGAATGGTAGGCATCGGTACCGCCTCTGTATCCGCAGGCACCAGCACGTAGCAACGGCACCTGGGACTATTGACTTCAAGACCATTTTGCCGGACCCCGCGCTTTGCGCGATCCGGCTGACAACCAGAGGACCGATCGCGCGCGACCGGTCATGGATAACAGACTTTCACTGCTTCTGTGCGGAAGCGTTTAAGCCGACGCGCCGTTGTGCGGCGCCGGAACAGGCCTACTGCCATCCGCGTGAGTGGGCCCCGTATACACGGCGGCCGGCCCCATGGTCAACAGATTTACTCTCCCTTTCGCAACTTTTTTGTTGCAACGCCCGACGTGCTCAACAGGACGAGTCGCCGCACGCACAACGCCTCGGGCGCATGGCGTTCAATCCATGGGTCCGAGGCTGCTGTTGTTCGACGATGTGGGCGGCGAAATCGCTACTCGGCCGCTTCCTCCGGCGTCCGGCGCCGGCGACGCTGCTCGAGCCGCGACGCACCTGGGTCGAGGGGACCGGCGAGAGCCCGATCGGCTTCCGCCTTGGCGCGCTCCTTGGCGATGAGCTCGTCGCGTTTGGTGGCAATCTTGCGAAGGCGTCGCAGGGTGCCGCCCGTGCCGGCCGGGATCAATCGGCCAACAATGACGTTCTCCTTCAGGCCCTCGAGCGTATCCACCTTGCCGATCACCGCGGCTTCGGTCAGCACACGAGTCGTCTCCTGGAACGAGGCTGCCGAGATGAACGACCGCGTCTGCAGGCTCGCCTTGGTGATGCCCAGCAACACGGGCTGGCTCGTGGCCATGCGCTTGCCGGCCTTATCCAACGCCAGATTGATGACGTCGAAGTCGCTGCGGTCGATGTGCTCGCCCTTAATCAGCTCACTCTCGCCTGCGTCGGTAATCTCCACCTTCTGCAGCATCTGGCGGACGATCACCTCGATATGCTTGTCGTTGATCGTCACACCCTGCAGCCGATAGACGTCCTGGATCTCATTGATCAGGTAGTTGGCAAGCTCCTCCACGCCCTTGATGGCGAGAATGTCGTGGGGGGCCGGATGGCCGTCGTAGACATACTCGCCGCGCTCGATCCTGTCGCCCTGCTGTACCGCCAAGCTTTTGCCGCGAGGAATGAGGTACTCGACGGGCGCTGCGTCCTCCTCGTCGGGCTTGATGGTGATCCGCTGCTTGTTCTTGTAATCCTTGCCGAACTCCACGGTGCCCGAAACTTCCGCAATGATGGCGTGATCCTTGGGCCGGCGTGCCTCGAACAACTCCGCGACCCGCGGCAAGCCACCGGTAATGTCACCTGATTTGGCGGTGGCCGTCGGAATGCGCGCCAGCACGTCACCAGCCTTTACCTCGGCGCCACGATCGACGGACAACAGCGCATCGACCGGTAGCAGGTAGCGCGCATCGCCGCCACGCGCGACCCGGATCGGCTTGCCCTTGGCATCCTTGACGACGATGGCCGGCTTCAGCTCGGCGCCGCGCGGGGTCGCTCTCCAGTCGAGCACGACGCGATTCGTGGTTCCCTTCATCTCGTCGGTCTGCTCGCGCATCGAAACCCCTTCGACAAGGTCCTCGAAGTCGGCCACGCCATCGACCTCGGTCAGAATCGGGCGTGTGAACGGATCCCACTGCGCAATCCGCGTGCCGCGCTTGACGGTGTCGCCATCGTCCACGAGCAGGCGGGCACCATAGGGGATCTTGTGGGTCGACAACTCCTTGCCGGCCTGGTCCGAGATGGTCACCGACATCGAGCGCCCCATCGAGATCAGACGCTTCTGGCTGTCCTTCACGACGTTGCGCAGCTTGACGCTGACGCTGCCATTGAAGTTCGACTCGATGAACGAGGTGTCGACGACGTTGGCGGCGCCGCCGATGTGGAAGGTACGCATCGTAAGCTGCGTGCCAGGCTCGCCGATCGACTGCGCGGCAATGACGCCCACGGCCTCGCCGATGTTGACCGGCGTGCCGCGGGCAAGGTCGCGCCCGTAGCACTTGCCGCATACGCCGGGCTCGGTATCACAGGTAAGCACCGAGCGCACGCGAACCTCCTGCACCTGGCAGCGCTCGATGGCTTCGGCGTGACGTTCCTCGATGAGCTCACCGGTCTTGACGATGACGTCGCCGGAGGCAGGGTCGATGATTTCCTCGGCGGCAGTGCGGCCCAGTGCGCGCGCGCCCAGGGACACGATGACGTTGCCAGCATCGACCACGGCCTGGATATTGATACCGGCGTCGGTGCCGCAATCCTCCGTCGTGATGATGCAATCCTGCGCGACGTCCACCAGACGGCGCGTCAGATAGCCGGAGTTGGCCGTCTTCAGCGCGGTATCCGCCAAGCCCTTGCGGGCGCCGTGGGTGGAGTTGAAGTACTCCAGAACCGACAGCCCTTCCTTGAAATTGGACTTGATCGGCGTCTCGATGATCTCGCCGGAGGGCTTGGTCATGAGGCCGCGCATCGCCGCAAGCTGACGCATCTGGGTGGGCGAGCCGCGGGCGCCGGAGTGGCTCATCATATAGATCGAGTTGATCGGCTTGGTACGCTTGGTGACCTCGTCGACATGCACGGCAGAGATGCGATCCATCATCTCCTTGGCGATCTGGTCCGTGCACTTGGACCAAGCGTCGACGACCTTATTGTATTTCTCGAGCTGCGTAATCAAACCATCATTGTACTGCTGCTCGAACTCGGCCACCATCTCGTCGGTCTTATCGACGATATCCGACTTGGTGTCAGGAACGACCATGTCGTCCTTGCCGAAGGAGATACCGGCCTTGAAGGCATGATGGAAACCGAGCGACATCACGCGGTCGCAGAAGATCACGGTCTCCTTCTGGCCGCAGTTGCGGTAGACGTTGTCGATCAGGCTCGAAATCGCCTTCTTGGTCAGCAGCTGGTTGACCAACTCGAAGCGCACCCCTGGAATCTTCGGCAGAACCTCGCCCAAAATCATGCGGCCGGGGGTGGTGCCATAGACGCTGGTTACCTCGTTGCCGTCGATGTCAAGCGAGGTGTAGCGGCCTTTGATCTTGGAATGCAGCGTGACGCTGCCAGCCTCAAGCGCGTGATGCACCTCGGCGACGGAGCCAAGCGCCATGCCCTCGCCGGGTTCATTATCGCGGTCCAACGACAGGTAATAGAGGCCCAGCACGATATCCTGCGACGGCACGATGATCGGCTGCCCGTTGGCAGGATGCAGGATGTTGTTGGTCGACATCATCAGCACGCGGGCTTCGAGCTGCGCTTCCAGCGACAGCGGCACGTGCACCGCCATCTGGTCGCCGTCGAAGTCCGCGTTGAAGGCAGAGCAGACCAGCGGATGCAGCTGAATCGCCTTGCCCTCAATCAGCATCGGCTCAAAGGCCTGGATGCCAAGACGGTGCAGCGTCGGCGCGCGATTGAGCAGCACGGGATGCTCGCGAATGACCTCGTCGAGCACGTCCCATACTTCCGGCTTCTCCTTCTCGACCAACTTCTTGGCCTGCTTCACGGTGGCGGCCTGCCCCAGAGTCTGCAGGCGCGCGTAGATGAACGGCTTGAACAGCTCGAGCGCCATCTTCTTGGGTAGTCCGCACTGGTGCAGCTTGAGCTCCGGTCCGACGACGATCACGGAGCGCCCGGAGTAGTCTACGCGCTTGCCGAGCAGGTTCTGGCGGAAGCGCCCCTGCTTTCCCTTCAGCATGTCGGCCAGCGACTTCAGAGGCCGCTTGTTCGCGCCGGTGATGACGCGGCCGCGCCGACCGTTGTCGAACAGCGCGTCGACCGACTCCTGCAGCATCCGCTTCTCGTTACGGATGATGATGTCGGGAGCGCGCAGCTCCATCAGCCGCTTGAGACGATTGTTGCGGTTGATGACGCGGCGATAAAGATCATTGAGGTCGGATGTCGCAAAGCGACCGCCGTCAAGCGGCACAAGGGGGCGCAGCTCGGGTGGAATCACCGGCACGACGGTCAGGATCATCCATTCCGGACGGTTGCCGGACTCGATGAACGCCTCGATCACCTTCAGCCGCTTGGCGAGCTTCTTGGGCTTCAGCTCGGTTGTCGCTTCGGCAATCTCCTGGCGAATCTCCTCACGCAGCCGCGGCAAGTCCATCCCCGACAACAGCTCGCGAATTGCCTCGGCGCCGATACCTGCCGTGAAACTGTCGGGGCCATGCTCGTCGAGGGCCTGATTGAACTGATCCTCGCTCAGAAGCTGCTTTTCCTTGAACTCAGTGATGCCAGGCTCGGTCACCACGTAGTTCTCGAAGTACAGAACGCGCTCCAAGTCCTTCAGCGTCATGTCCAGGAGAAGGCCAATGCGCGAAGGCAGCGATTTCAAGAACCAGATGTGAGCAACTGGAGCAGCCAGCTCGATGTGGCCCATGCGCTCGCGGCGGACCTTTGCAAGGGTCACCTCGACGCCGCACTTCTCACAGATGAGGCCCTTGTATTTCATCCGCTTGTACTTGCCGCACAGGCACTCGTAGTCCTTGATCGGGCCAAAGATGCGGGCACAGAACAGACCATCCCGCTCCGGCTTGAAGGTCCGGTAGTTGATGGTCTCGGGCTTCTTTATCTCACCAAACGACCACGACATGATGTCGTCGGGGCTGGCGATCGAAATCTTGATCTGGTCGAAGGTCGGGAGCGGTGCCTGCTGCTGCTTGAAGATGTTGGTGATCTCATTCATCGGCTCTTCTCCGCTGTAGCGAGGGTGTCAGCCCGTACGGGTTCGACACTTCGCGGTGCCCTTGCGTGCCGGCCGGGTTCCAGCCCGGCCTGTCATGTCATCTGTCTTGGACCGGCCCCGGGGGCTAGCTCCTGGATTTCTGCAGGCGGATTCCTGCAGGGGCCGGCGCCTTCGGCACCAGCCCCGACTGCTGTCATTCGGCGGCGGCGGGTGGCAACTGCGGTCGCTCGTCACCAGCCAATGGTGGCTCCTCTTCGCCCGGAACGACCTCCGAGTTCATCAGGTCGACATTGAGGCCCAGCGCCCGCATTTCCTTGACCAACACGTTGAAGCTTTCGGGAATGCCTGCCTCGAACGCATCGTCGCCGCGAACAATCAACTCGTACACCTTGGTTCTGCCGGCGACGTCGTCCGACTTCACCGTGAGCATCTCCTGCAAGGTATATGCGGCGCCATAGGCTTCCAATGCCCAGACCTCCATCTCGCCAAAGCGCTGTCCGCCGAACTGCGCCTTGCCGCCCAATGGCTGCTGGGTAACGAGGCTGTAGGGACCGATCGAGCGGGCATGGATCTTATCGTCGACCAGATGGTGCAGCTTCAGCACGTACTTGTAGCCGACCGTCACCTTGCGATCGAACTGCTCGCCGGTACGGCCGTCCCGCAGCGACACCTGCCCGCTGGAATCGAAACCCGCGAGCTTCAGCATCTCGACGATGTCGCTCTCGCGCGCACCATCGAAAACCGGGGTGGCGATCGGGACACCCGTCACAAGCTGGCCGGCCAGCAGCTCAAGCTCGGCGCCATCCAGACCGGATACTCCGTTGGCCGGGCCGTAGATCGTCTCCAGCGTGCTGCGTAACGGCTTGATGTCGGAGCGGCCCTCGCTCTTGTACTGGGCGAGCGCGTCGTCGATCAGCCGGCCCAGTCCGCGACACGCCCAACCCAGGTGGGTCTCAAGGATCTGGCCGACGTTCATCCGGCTCGGCACGCCGAGAGGATTGAGGACGACATCGACAGGCGTGCCGTCTTCCAGGAACGGCATGTCCTCGCAGGGGACGATGCGCGAGACGACGCCCTTGTTACCATGGCGGCCCGCCATCTTGTCGCCGGGCTGGATCTTGCGCTTCACGGCAACGAAGACCTTGACCATCTTCATGACGCCGGGGGGCATCTCGTCGCCGCGCTGCAGCTTGTCGACCTTGTCTACGAAGCGGCGCTCGAGGCTCTTCTTGGCCTCCTCGTACTGCTTCTGAATCGCCTCCAGACCGGCCTGGGCCTTCTCGTCCTTGAGGCCGATCTCCCACCACTGGCTGCGCGGAATATCATCCAGGATCTCGCTGGAGATGGAGGTGCCTTTGCGGGCGCCCTTGGGACCCTTCAGCACCTCCTCACCGAGCAGCAGCTCCATGAGGCGGCCGTAGGTGTTGCGATCAAGGATCTGCAGCTCGTCGTCGCGGTCCTTGGCAAGGCGCTCGATCTCCTCGCGCTCAATCGCCATGGCGCGCTCGTCCTTGTCGACACCGTGGCGGTTGAACACGCGAACCTCGACCACGGTGCCGGCAACGCCCGGCGGCAGCCGCAGCGAGGTGTCGCGCACGTCGGAGGCCTTTTCGCCGAAGATGGCGCGCAGCAGCTTCTCCTCCGGCGTCATCGGGCTTTCGCCCTTGGGCGTGATCTTGCCGACCAGGATGTCGCCCGGCTGAACCTCGGCGCCGATGTACACGATGCCGGCCTCGTCGAGGCTCTTGAGTGCCTCCTCGGAGACGTTGGGAATGTCGCGCGTGATCTCCTCGGGGCCCAGCTTCGTATCGCGAGCCATGACCTCGAACTCCTCGATGTGGATCGAGGTGAACACGTCCTCCGACACCACCCGCTCCGAAAGCAGGATGGAGTCCTCGAAATTGTAGCCCATCCAGGGCATGAACGCGACGAGCACGTTCTTGCCGAGCGCCAGATCGCCGAGGTCAGTCGACGGACCATCAGCGATGATCTCGCCGGCCTCGACCGCATCGCCGACGACAACCAGCGGGCGCTGGTTGATACAGGTGTTCTGGTTGGAGCGCTGGAACTTGCGGAGCCGGTAGATATCGACGCCAGGCTTGGAGGGGTCGTCCTCCTCCGTGGCGCGGATCACGATACGGGTCGCATCCATCTGGTCCACGACGCCGGTACGGCGCGCAACAATGGCGGCGCCGGAATCACGGGCCACGACCTCTTCCATGCCGGTTCCCACGAGGGGCGCCTCGGCGCGGAGAAGAGGCACTGCCTGACGCTGCATGTTGGAGCCCATCAACGCGCGGTTGGCGTCGTCGTTCTCCAGGAACGGGATCAGAGCGGCGGCGACCGATACCAGCTGCTTGGGTGAAACGTCGATGTAGTCGACGCGGTCCCGCGGCACCAGCAGCACGTCGCCCTGGAAGCGGCAGGTGATGAGTTCCTCGACCAAGCTGCCCTTGTCGTCAATCACGGCGTTGGCCTGGGCCACGTGGTGACGCATTTCCTCCATGGCGGACAGATAAGCGACCTCGCTCGTCAGCTGCCCGTCCACGACCTTGCGATACGGACTTTCGATAAAGCCGTATTTATTCACCCGGGCGAAGGTGGCCAGCGAGTTGATCAGGCCGATGTTCGGGCCTTCCGGCGTCTCGATGGGGCAGATGCGACCGTAATGTGTCGGGTGGACGTCGCGCACCTCGAAACCCGCACGCTCGCGGGTGAGGCCGCCCGGTCCGAGGGCCGACAAACGCCGCTTGTGGGTGATCTCCGAAAGCGGATTGGTCTGATCCATGAACTGCGACAGCTGCGAGGAGCCGAAGAACTCGCGCACGGCCGCGGCGGCCGGCTTCGCGTTTATCAGATCCTGCGGCATTACGGTATCGATATCAACGGAGCTCATGCGCTCCTTGATCGCGCGCTCCATGCGCAGGAGACCGACTCGATACTGGTTCTCCATCAGCTCGCCGACCGAGCGTACGCGGCGGTTGCCGAGGTGATCGATATCGTCGATCTGGCCCTTGCCGTCGCGCAGATCCACAAGGGTGCGGACGACGGAGACGATATCTTCGGGCCGAAGCACGCGCACGGTGTCCTCGGCGGCGGTGAAGCCGCTGAGGTCGCCCAGCCGCATATTCATCTTCACGCGTCCGACCGCGGAGAGGTCATAGCGTTCCGAATCGAAGAACAGCCCATGGAACATCGCGGTCGCCGCCTCGATCGTCGGTGGCTCACCCGGCCGCATGATGCGGTAGATGTCCATCAACGCTTCCTGGCTATTGGCGTTCTTGTCGATGTTGAGGGTATTGCGGATGAAGGCTCCGGTGGTCACGTGGTCGATATCGAGCACGTGGAATTCCTTGATGCCCTGCTCCTTGAGCTCGACCAGGATCTTCTCGTCGAGCTCATCGCCCGCCTCCGCGTAGATGCGGCCGGTCGACATATCGACGACATCCTCGGCGATGTAGCGCCCCTTGAGGTCATCGGAAGAGACCAGAATCTCCTTCAGGCCACCTTCGGACAGCTCGCGCGCCTTACGCGCGGAGATTTTCTCGCCGGCCTTCAGCACCACCTCGCCGGTCTTGGCATCGGCAAGGTCCGAGACGGGCGCAGTTCCGCGCATCTTCTCCGGCACGAACGGCATGCGCCAACCGCGCTTGGAATCCTTGACCAGGATCGCGCTGTAGAACGTCGACAGAATGGTCTCGTCATCCAGTCCCAGCGCGTACATCAGCGTCGTTACCGGCAGCTTGCGGCGCCGATCGATACGAACGTACACGATGTCCTTCGCGTCGAACTCGAAATCGAGCCAGGAGCCGCGATAGGGGATGATACGGGCTGCGAACAGCAGCTTGCCCGAGGCATGCGTACGGCCGCGATCGTGGTCGAAGAATACGCCCGGTGAACGGTGCATCTGGGAAACAATGACACGCTCGGTGCCATTGATGACGAAGGTGCCGTTGGTCGTCATCAGCGGCATGTCGCCCATGTAGACGTCCTGCTCCTTGAACTCCTTTACCGACTTGGAGCCCGTCTCCTCGTTTATATCGAACACGATGAGGCGCAGGCGTACCTTGAGCGGCGCGGAGTAGGTCAGATCGCGCTGCATGCATTCGTCGACGTCATATTTCGGCGGCTCGAACTCGTAGCTCACGAATTCAAGCATCGACTTGCCGGCGAAGTCGGAAATCGGGAATACCGACTTGAAGACCGACTGGAGGCCCTGGTCGTCAGGGCGGCCACCCACAGGCTCCCTGACCATCAGGAAGTCGTCGTAGGAGCTTTTCTGCACCTCGATGAGGTTCGGCATCTGGGCCACTTCGGCGATTGTGCCGAATTGCTTGCGGATGCGCCTGCGGCCGTTGAACGTCTCAGCCATGTTCGCTCCTCGTCTCTAGAGGCGGGTAGCGGTCCCGCGCTCGAAAGGTTTCAGGCAGGGCCGCCGCCCCCTGCCCCTTGAAACGGCTCACCGGAAGGTCTCAGAGCCGGCCGCTTGCGACCGAGGAGACCCTCCGGGAAACCGTCTTTCTAGGTCGCGCGCTGCGGCTGGCTTCAGCGAGCCGGCCGCAGCACGCGGTATTGACTTACTTCATCTCGACGGCGGCGCCGGCATCCTCGAGCTGCTTCTTGATCTTCTCGGCCTCGTCCTTGGGGATGCCTTCCTTGACGGCCTTGCCGCCAGCCTCAACGAGATCCTTGGCCTCCTTCAGCCCGAGCCCGGTGATGGCGCGGACCTCCTTGATGACATTGATCTTCTTGTCGCCGCCAGACTTCAGGATGACGGTGAACTCAGTCTGCTCCTCAACGGCGGGGGCAGCAGCGCCACCGGCCGCGCCGACAGCGGCAACCGCGACAGGCGCGGCAGCGGAGACGCCCCACTTGTCCTCGAGCAGCTTGGCCAGCTCGGCAGCTTCCAGCACGGTCAGCTGGGACAGATCGTCGACGATCTTTGCGAGATCGGTCATTGCAGTTTTCCTTCCAGTTCGAACATTGGCCTTCGGGCCGTTGACTTTTCCGGGCGCTTCGTCCGCCTGATGCGGTTCGTCCCGAATTTACTGCTCATCGTGAGACCGCCGTCAGGCGGCCTCGCCCTTGGATGCCTGTGCCTGGATGACGCGGGCGAGCTGTGCGCCGGGCTCGTTGATGGTGCGGGCGATCTTGCTCGCCGGCGCATTCAACAGTCCGATCAGTCTGGCTCTCAGCTCATCCAGCGAAGGCAGCTCGGCGAGCGCTTTCACGCCGTTGGCATCGAGGACGGTTTTGCCCATCGTGCCACCAAGGATCACGAGCTTGTCGTTCTCCTTGGCATAGGCCACGGCGATCTTGGCGGCCGATATCGGATCATTCGAGTAGGCAATGCACGTTGGCCCCTTGAATAGATCCGCGATACCTTCCGCGTCCGTGTCCTTCAGCGCAAGCTTCGCCAACCGGTTCTTAGCCACCTTGACCGCTCCGCCTGCCTGTTTGATGCGGCTGCGATAGTCGGTCATCTGGGCGACTGTCATCCCGGAATAGTGGGCGACGACTACCGCACCGGTCTCCTTGAAGACACCGTTGAGGGTCACCACGAGCGCCTGTTTAGCGGCTCTGTCCACTTGGCTTTCACTCCTGGTTGCAGATACCGGATCCAGATCCGACATCCGCGGGTTGCACCCTGCCGCCAAAGAGAGACCTTGCAGCCCTCAAAGCGGCGCTTCAACACCTGTCCTGCGCCCGGTGCCAGCCCAGAAGGCTCGTACGCGGGTGCGACCCCAAGAGGTCCAAACCAGGCGACACCGCCGAGTTCGAACTGGACTGCCAGACCCGAGTGCCGCGAGGGCCGTCAGGTCCAGTGATCCACTCACTCCCGTCTCATGCAGGCCAACCAATTAAGCGGACCCGGGCATGCCCGAATGCCGCACCTGCAATCTTGGACAGGCCAGACCGGCCATCGGGCGCCACCTTTACGGCAAGCCCCCGCCACCGGATCTTCCTACCCGGGCTGAAGCCCGGAAACTGGGCCCGTGACCGGGCCTTGCCAACACGCTGTCGAATGACAGCCAACACACCTGGGCGACCTCGACTTCCGCTCGCGTCTATCCGTGCCTGAAGCATTCGGGCCAGGAGAAACCGAAAAGTTGCGGCGCGACAGCTTGCGGCGCGCGCCGCCGCAAAAGCATCAGCCAACACCAAGCGTCGACTGATCGACCCTGATGCCCGGCCCCATCGACGACTTCACAGACACCTTCTTGAGGTAGGTGCCCTTGGCGCCCGACGGCTTGGCCTTGTTGACCGCGTCAACAAATGCCTGAATATTCTCGAGCAATTGCTGATCGCTGAAGCTTGCCTTGCCGACGCCGGCATGCACGATGCCGGCCTTCTCAGCGCGAAACTCCACCGCGCCGCCCTTGGCGGCCTGCACGGCAGCGGTCACGTCCATGGTCACGGTTCCGACGCGCGGGTTCGGCATCAGGCCGCGCGGGCCCAGGACCTTGCCCAACCGCCCGACCAGGCCCATCATGTCCGGTGTCGCGATACAGCGATCGAAGTTGATTTGACCGTTTTGAACCTGCTCAACCAAGTCCTCGGCACCGACGACCTCCGCGCCGGCGGTCTTCGCCTCGTCCGCCTTCGCGCCGCGCGCAAAAACAGCCACGCGCATCGACCGGCCTGAGCCGTTGGGCAGGTTGCAAACGCCGCGCACGACCTGATCGGCGTGCTTCGGGTCGACACCCAGGTTCATCGCAACCTCAACGGTCTCGTCGAACTTGGCCGAGACAGTCGACTTGACCAGCTTCACCGCCTCGGCGAGCGCATATGCCTTGCTGCGGTCGATGCCTTCGCGCGCAGCCTTGATCCGCTTTCCAGCCTTTGCCATTGCCGTTACTCCACCACCTGGATGCCCATCGACCGCGCCGAGCCCGCGATGATCTTGGCGGCCTGCTCGACATCATCCGTATTCAGGTCCTTGAGCTTCAGCTTCGCGATCTCGCGCATCTGATCCATCGTGACCTTGCCGGCGACATTGCGGCCCGGCTCCTTGGAGCCCGAGCCCGGCTTGCCGGTAGCAGGCAGCCCGGCTGCCTTCTTGATGAAGAAGGTCGCAGGCGGCGTCTTCATCTCGAACGTGAACGAGCGGTCCGAATACACCGTGATCTTGACCGGGATCGGCGTATCGATGTCGATGTCCTTGCTCTTGGCGTTGAACGCCTTGCAGAACTCCATGATGTTGACGCCACGCTGGCCGAGCGCCGGTCCGATGGGCGGCGAAGGATTGGCCTTTTGGGCCGGTACCTGCAGATTGATGTAACCGTCTATCTTTTTTGCCATCCTGTTTTCCCCTTAACGCATGCTCGATCCGCTCGGATCGTTTGGCTGCCCGGCGCTGTGCCGCGTTATGGCACCACACCGGTCACCCAGGGTTAGCGGTCCTCGGGCCGGCTTCAGCCCTCCCGCACCTGCCGGACCGAAAACAGACGCGCTATCGCCCGTTCACGCTCCAGCCATGATCCGGCCCGGGGCCGGAGCATCACGACACCACAACCGCACCGGCCTCAGGCCGGCACCTTCTCGACCTGACTGAACTCCAATTCCACGGGGGTCTCGCGACCGAAGATCGACACCGCGACCTTCAGGCGCGAACGTTCCTCATCGACCTCCTCCACCGTGCCGGAGAATGTCGCAAATGGCCCGTCCGCCACCTTCACGTGCTCGCCAATCTCGAAGGTGACCCGGGGACCGGCGCGCTCCACTCCGTCAGAGACCTGATGGAGAATGCGCGCAGCCTCCTCGTCGGAGATCGGCATCGGCTTGTTTCCTGCCCCCAGGAAGCCGGTCACTTGCGGCGTATTCTTGATCAGCACCACGGCCGCGTCAGTCATCTGCATCTTGACGAGCACGTAGCCCGGCAAAAAGCGCCGCTCGGCCTGCACCTTGCGGCCGCGACGGATCTCCGTCACCTCCTCGGTAGGCACGACGATTTCCTCGAACAGCTCATCGAGCCCGGCCTGCCGCGCACGCTCGCGAATTGCTTCGGCGACCTTGCGCTCGTAGTTGGTATAGGCGTGCACGATGTACCACCGCTTCGCCATGATGATTGTATCCTGGTTCATTTGGTTGGCTGGCAACGACAAAAGTTGATGCTGGCAATCCCTAGCGGTTGAAACCCAAGATGAAGCCGATCAAGGTCGCAATGAGCTGATCGGCCAACATGAAGAAGATCGAGGCCAACACGACCATGATCAGCACTGCCACCGTGGTTATCCATACCTCTTTGCGGGTCGGCCATGTCACCTTGGCGACTTCCTGGCGAACCTCCTGAACGAATTGGATCGGATTCAGTCGCGCCATGCCCTCTACTTCCCTAATTCCCTATGCATCAGCCCGGCGTACCCGACTGCGGACGACACCGCGCCAATGCGCCTCAAGGCCTCACACTCCGCACCTGACCACCGCGGGACAAGATATTATGGCACCACTGGCCTCACACCAGCGGCCTCACATCAAACCTGTCCGGCACGTCTGCCAATCCCTGACGGCCACCCGGCGCCGAAAGCCCCGGCAGACCTGGCAGGGGTGGAGGGTCTCGAACCCCCAGCCTTCGGTTTTGGAGACCGACGCTCTGCCAATTGAGCTACACCCCTCTGATATCCAGAGCAATTTACTCCCATCGACCATCAGCTCAGCCGCTCGTCACCGAATTCAGCCCAGCCAATCCACCGAATTGCCGCATCAACTCCCCAGAAACTGCAGCAGCGGCCGTCCATGGCCGTTGGAACTCTCGCTCGTCCCGCCTGCCATGCAGCCGCTGGCACTGATGAAGTCTGCTTTGAGGGGATCGTTATAGAGGGCCTTACCGCAATGCACAAGCCCACATGGAAACTTTTTCTTGACATCGGATTCGGCTGTGGATGCGGCTACTCGACAACAACCGCCGTTCCATAGGCAATCACCTCGGTGACGGCCGAGGCGATCTCGTTGGCGTCGTAACGCATTGCAATAACTGCATTGGCCCCAACCTCCTCGGCCTGCCGCACCATCTCATCGAAAGCGTCCTGCCGGGTCTGCTCGGCGAGGCGCGTGTAGACCGTGATGTTGCCGCCGAACAAGATCTGGATCGAAGCGCCTATGTTGCCGACGATTGACCGTGACCGAACCGACAGGCCGCGCACGACGCCGATGACGCGAACCACCCGCCTGCCGGGGATGTCATTGGCCGTCGTGACGATCATAGGTCGAGCTGATGCCACTTATCACCTTTACCCGCCGGAGCCGTTGGCCGCGCCGCGGGCACGATTAATCAACTCGTCGATCTTCTCGAGTGTCGCGCAAGCATCATTCACGTCTCCCGCATCGACGAAGGCATGGACTTGCCCAACCAGGCCGGAGACGCTGAGGTTCAGCTCTTCCGCGACCCGGAGCCGGTCCTCGGCGAGCTCGATGATCCGCTTGTCTGCATCTGCCATTCGCTGAAGTCCCGAGTGGCCGTTCGAGGCGTGCGCGGCCTAAGGTCGATAGGTGTGGGCCACGCCAGCCCTCCGGGCACATCTTTCCGTGGCCTACTCGTCGATCTTGACGACGACGCCGGCGCCGCACCGAAATGCGGTGTTCCGCATTTCGGCAGATGTTGGCTTTGTCGGCGCCGCGCGCTGGCCGAACAGGCGGTCCATCGTCCTACTCGTCGATCTTGACGACGACGCCGGCGCCGCACCGAAATGCGGTGTTCCGCATTTCGGCAGATGTTGGCTTTGTCGGCGCCGCGCAATGGCCGAATAGGTCGTCCATGGTCCTACTCGTCGATCTTGACGACGACGCCGGCGCCGCACCGAAATGCGGTGTTCCGCATTTCGGCAGATGTTGGCTTTGTCGGCGCCGCGCAATGGCCGAATAGGTCGTCCATGGTCCTACTCGTCGATCTTGACGACGACGCCGGCGCCGCACCGAAATGCGGTGTTCCGCATTTCGGCAGATGTTGGCTTTGTCGGCGCCGCGCAATGGCCGAATAGGTCGTCCATGGTCCTACTCGTCGATCTTGACGACGACGCCGGCGCCGACGGTGCGGCCGCCCTCGCGGATGGCGAAGCGCTGCTTCTCCTCCATCGCGATCGGCGTGATCAGCTCAACGTCCATCGAGCAGTTGTCGCCCGGCATCACCATCTCGGTGCCCTCGGGAAGCGTGCAGATGCCCGTCACGTCCGTCGTCCGGAAGTAGAACTGAGGACGGTAGTTCTTGAAGAACGGCGTGTGACGCCCGCCCTCGTCCTTGGTCAGGATGTAGGCTTCCGCCTTGAACTTCTTGTGCGGCTTCACAGAGCCCGGCTTGCACAGCACCTGGCCACGCTCCACAGCGTCCTTGTCAACACCGCGCAACAGGCAGCCAACGTTGTCGCCAGCAACGCCCTCGTCGAGAAGCTTGCGGAACATCTCGACGCCCGTCACTACCGTCTTCTGCGTGTCGCGAAGACCGACGATCTCCGCCTCCTCGCCGACCTTGATCCGGCCACGCTCAATCCGGCCCGTCACAACCGTGCCACGACCCGAAATCGAGAATACGTCCTCGATCGGCATCAGGAACGGCTGGTCAAGAGGACGCTCAGGCAGCGGAATGTAGGTGTCAAGTGCCTCGTAAAGCTTGATGATCGCCTCGTCCGCAAGCGGACCCTTCTCGCCATTCAGCGCCTTGATCGCGGCGCCGCGGATCACGGGAACATCATCGCCGGGGAAGTTGTACTTCACGAGAAGCTCGCGAACCTCCATCTCGACAAGATCCAGAAGCTCCTCGTCGTCGACAACATCGACCTTGTTCAGGAACACCACGATGTAGGGAACGCCAACCTGGCGCGCCAGAAGAATGTGCTCTCGCGTCTGCGGCATCGGACCGTCGACTGCCGACACAACCAGGATCGCGCCGTCCATCTGCGCCGCGCCCGTGATCATGTTCTTCACGTAGTCAGCGTGGCCTGGGCAGTCAACGTGCGCATAGTGACGGTTCTCCGTCGCATACTCCACGTGGCTCGTCGCAATCGTCAGGATCTTCGTCGCATCACGACGGCCCTGGCTCTCAGACGCCTTCGCAACCTCGTCGTACGCAACAGCCGTCTGGGTCCAGCCGCGATCCGCTGAAACCTTCGTCAATGCTGCCGTAAGCGTCGTCTTGCCGTGGTCGACGTGACCAATCGTGCCGACGTTGCAGTGCGGCTTCGTGCGCTCGAATTTTGCCTTCGCCATGATGGACTTTCCCATAAACGAGAAGTGCTGGCCTGGCGCGTGCCAAGCCAGCGTGTTGAAGCTGCATGGTGAATAAGACTTGTCGGCTATTTCTTCAAGAGCCAATCGGAAGCATGGCCAGCGCCCGCCGCATCGGCCTTGCCGGGCTCGCCACTGGCGCTGTTGCGCAACCGCGTCACACGCTCTACGACGGTTTGCAGTCGAACGGGAGAAAGACGCCATGGGCGCGCGCTACAAGGAACTGACGCGGGAAGAGCTGACGCCGGAGCAAGCCAAGGTCTGGGATGGGGTCGCGGGCCATCGCAAAGGGCGCATGCCGTCGCCGTTTCACGTCTTGCTGACCAGCCCAGAGCTGTGCAGCCTGGTGCAGGAGGTCGGTGCGTTCTGCCGCTACCGCACCGGTCTGCCGCCGCGGCTGTCGGAGGTGGCGATCCTGACGGTGGCAAGCCATTGGAAATGCGCCTATGAGTTGGCGGTGCACATCCCCGAGGCACGCAACGGCGGCGTGCCGGCGCACGAGATCGAGGCTTTGGCGGAAGGCCGGCGGCCGGAGTTCGCGGACAAGGATGCGGCGCTGGTGCATGCGTTCGCGACCGAATTGCTGCAGAATCGCGACGTCTCCGAGACAACCTACAACGCCGCGGTGGCGCGGTTCGGCGCGCAAACGACTGTCGAGCTATCGGGCATCATCGGTTATTATACCTTGCTGGCACTGGTGATGCTGGCCGCCCGCGTCGAGGCGCCGTCGAAGCCGTAACGGCGCTCTCTTTTGCCGCCTTTTGGACATTCCCGTGCAGCGTCCCAGTGCCAAGCCCCGGAAGACTGCGCAGCAGAGCGGCAGCGCGGCGGTCGAGCTACAGCGCGTCGCCGAGCGCTATGCGGTGGCCATCACGCCGAGTGTCGAGGGTCTGATCGATGCGGCTTCGCCTGGTGATCCGATCGCGCGCCAATACCTGCCTGATGTGCGCGAGCTGGACCAGCGACCCGACGAGCTGGCCGACCCCATCGGTGACGACACACACGAGGCGGTCAGGGGGCTTATCCATCGCTATCCGGACAGGGTGCTGCTGAAACTGGTCAACGTTTGTGCAGTCTACTGCCGCTTCTGCTTCCGGCGTGAGAGTGTCGGACCGGACAACGGGGCCCCTCTGAAGGACGAGGAGCTGGCTGCGGCCCTCGCCTATATTCGGTCCGATCCCGGCATCTGGGAGGTGATCCTCTCAGGCGGAGATCCGCTCGTTTTGTCGCCTCGCCGTATCGCGAGCGTGTCGGCCATGCTTGGAGCAGTCGATCACGTGAAGGTGCTGCGCTGGCACAGTCGCATGCCCGTCGTGGCGCCCGAGCGGATCACGCCGGAGATGGCCCGCGCCCTGAGATGCACCGGGCAGGCTGTCTATGTTGCTGTCCATGCCAATCATCCCCGCGAGCTGACGCCGGAGGCCCGCACCGCGTGCGCGACCCTGGCGGACGCAGGGGTGGTGCTGGTCAGTCAGTCGGTGCTGCTGGCCGGCGTGAACGACGATGCTGGCACGCTCGAGGCCCTGATGCGCGCATTCGTGGAGGCGCGCGTGAAGCCGCATTATCTGCATCACCTCGACCGGGCGCCCGGTACCTCCCATTTCCGAACCTCGATTGCACACGGGCAGGCGCTGCTGAAGTCATTACGCGGCAGGGTGTCGGGGCTGGCGCAGCCGACCTATATCCTCGATATCCCCGGTGGGCACGGCAAGGTGCCGATCGGGCCGACCTTCATCGAACGGGATGTGCAGGCGGACTGTTATGTCGTAGAGGATGGAGCCGGTTGCAGGCACTGTTATGGTGGGCCAAGCGATCCGACGCGGACCAGCGAATGACCGACGGACTGACCAGGAAATCCCAGCATCTCGACATCGTCCTCAAGGGCGACGTGGGCGCCCGCACGGTTGCGACCGGTTTCGAGCAGATCCGCTTCGAGCATGTGGCATTGCCCGAGCTGGCGCTGGCCGAGATCGACCTCTCGACCACGTTCTTGAACCGGAAGCTCGCCGCACCGCTGCTGATCAGCTCGATGACCGGCGGGCCGGAGCGGGCAGCCGCCATCAACCGGTCGATTGCGGAGGCTGCGCAAACCCACAGGATCGCCTTCGGCGTCGGCTCGCAACGCGTTGCGCTGGATGGCGAAGGGGCCGGCGGCTTCGGCAGGCACCTGCGCGATGCAGCGCCCGACGTGCCGATCCTTGCCAATTTCGGGGCCGCCCAGCTCGCCACCTGGGATGGATTAGAGATGGTGCGCCGCGCGGTCGACATGGTCGGCGCCGATGCCCTCATCATTCATCTCAATCCGCTGCAGGAGGCCGTACAGCCGGAGGGCGACAAGGACTGGCGTGGCCTGATGCACAGACTGCATACGCTGCAGCGCTCTTCGCCGGTGCCGCTCATCATCAAGGAGGTCGGTGCGGGTATCTCCGGTGCACTTGCGCGGGAGCTTTGCGATGCTGGCATCAACATCATCGACGTTGCCGGGGTCGGCGGTACGAGTTGGGCGGCCGTCGAGGCTGGGCGCGCGCCAAATTCCGACGCCCAGGCGGTCGCGGAGGCGTTCCGCGACTGGGGCATCCCGACGGCCCGCGCGGTTCAAGAGGTGCGAGCGGCCTGCCCTTCGGCGACGATCATCGCATCCGGCGGCATTCGCGATGGCGTCGACGTCGCCAAGGCAATCAGGCTCGGCGCCGATCTCGCAGGTATGGCGGCAGGCGTGCTGGAGGCGGCGCTGGAGGGGCCAGATGCGTTGAACCGGCGGTTGACCGTCGTCGTCGAGCAGCTCCGGATCGCGTGCTTCTGCACCGGCAGCGCTGGCCTGACAGAACTGCGACAGGCTCGCCTCATCGATTGAGCCGGAGCGCGTGAGGACGGCTGCTCGGTCGACTTGAGAGTCCTTCAGATAGGGCTGGGCATCCTGCTGAGGTCGATCCAGCCGCGCGTAATGACGAGCCAAACCACCGCCAGCACCAGCGCAGACAACACCGTATTGATTGCGAACGCGCGCAGCAGCCTGGTTTTGACCGGCGCACTGGCAGGCGTACCCGGCACGACCTCACCGACCTCGCCCTGCGTGCGAATACCCCACGGCAAGACGGCAAACAGAAGTGTCCACCAGATTACGATATAAAGTGCGATCGCCAGCGCGATACTCATGTGGTTTGCTCGCCTCCATGCTCCGGCAGCCCGATCAAGATTGCTCAAGCTCGACCAGCGTACCGCAGAAGTCCTTCGGGTGCAGGAACAGCACCGGCTTGCCGTGCGCCCCAATTCTCGGCTCGCCATCTCCCAGCACGCGGGCACCCTGCTGGCGCAACCGATCTCTTGCCAAGATGATGTCGTCGACCTCGTAACACACATGATGGATGCCGCCATCTTGATTTCGCTCCAGGAACCTGGCGATCGGCGATGACGCATCAATCGGCTGCAAGAGCTCGATCTTCGTGTTGGGCAACGTCACGAATACCACCGTGACGCCGTGCTCGGGCAGTCGCTGGGGCTGTGACACGTCCGCGCCGAGGACATCGCGGTAAACAGCGCTCGCGGCAGTGAGATCCCGTACCGCGATGGCGACATGATTCAAGCGACCCAACATGATTTCAGCCTCTCTCGTTCGGCGCGAGCCGGCGGTCTCGCTGTCCCGTTCCCGGTCTGCGCGTCAGCCAGGTCGCAACACGAGCTGTTGCCATCCTATCTTTTGTCAGGGCGCAGGTCCCGCAGGCGGCTCCTGACCTCGGCCATTGCCATGCGCGTTCGCCGCACCGCCAGTCCTGTGCGCTGGCGGATGCGTGCCCGGCGCATCAGCTTGGATGCGCGCGACGCCACACTGATGCCGGCGCCGGCCAGGTTGCGCAGCGGAGCAGTGATGCGACCGTCATGCGCTGCCGCCTTCACATCCGCAAGGCGCTCGTACTGCATCGCTCCGAGGCCCTTCGCAACGGCCATCATGCGCGCGCCCAGGTCATTCGGCGCCCCTTCCATCGCCAGCGTCATCTGATGCCGGCGCGCCATCGTCGACAACCAGGGCAATACACAAATCAGCGTCGCGGCAAGGAACGCCAGCCGTAGCCCGATGATGTCCGCCGCAGCGCCGATGACCAGGGCTCCCAGGAACGGCGCGCCGCGATAAATCATCGAATACAACGACATGACCCGGGCACGGAGCGCGGGATCGACGGCCGATTGGACGACCGCCTGGGTGGCCGTCGTCATCAGCGTCAACGATCCACCCCACAGCGTGCCAACCACAATCGCCAGCCACAGGCTGGGTGAGGCAATGAAGGCGAGCGTGGCGAGCATGTTGACGAGGAAGGCGAGCAGAAAGATCAGCGTGAGACCGCTGGTGCGTCCATACATCGCCACGCCGGTTGCCGAGATCATCGCGCCAACGCCCATGCCGGCGGTCAGCCAGCCCAACCCGGCCGCACCGGAGGCAAACACCTGGTCGGCGAAGCCGGGCAGCAGATCCTGCAGCGGGCGGATCCAGATCGAGCCGATCGTCAACAGAAGAAACACTGGGCCCATACCAGGGTGGCTGGCAACATAGGAAACGCCTTCCTTGATCTCCTTCAGCATTCCTTCGATGCCGCGATGGACCCTGCTTTTGCGCTCTGGTGGTGCGAGATCCATGGCATAGAGGCCAGCCAGATAGCTGGTGGTGCCGATGGCATTGGCCAGGAAGGTGATGCCGACGCCGAAAAACGGGATCAGCGAGCCAGCCAGGGCCGGGCCAACGAAGCGCGCGGCGTTGAAGATTGCGGAGTCGCAGGCAAGCGCTGTGGGAATTTCGGACTTGGGCACGGTGATCGGAACGATCGCGTGGCGTGCTACGGCATTGAACGGATGCAGGCAGCCCTGTGCTGCCACCAGCGCCAGCAACAACCAGATATTCATCAGCCCGGTGAACGTGAACACTGCCAGCAGAGCGCTCAACGCCAGCGTCAGCCACTGCGTGATCTTCTGCACCGTGACCGGGTTCGCGCGATCGACGAATGCTCCGACAAACGGTGCCAGCACAATCATCGGGGCATAGTCCGCCGCGACGACCAAGCCGACCCACGCATTGGACCCCGTCAGCTCCCACGCGAGCCAGAGCAGGCCCATGCGCTGCATCCAGATCGTGACGAGGTTCGGGGTCATGCCGCCCATGAACCACGCGTAGTTGCGGTGAGACCAAACGCTCACCAACGGCTGCATAGCTCTGGGCACCGACATGGACGTCTCCACCGGGGGAGGCCGAACGACGAGGTCGGGCGCATGAGCCCAACTCCGCTGCGAAGAACCGCAATTTCACGCAGTATAGCGAGCGAAAACCACCTGGGTATCCCCCCAGGTGCGGCGGTCCACTTGTGTGAGGCCCGGCGGCAAAGCGACCGCTGCGCCGGACTGCTCCTCCAGCACGACGATAGCGCCCTCGGCAAGCCAGCCGCCACCGGTGGCGCTCGCCAGCGCCAGCTCTCCAAGTCCCTTGCCGTAAGGTGGATCGCAGAACACCAGGCCGAACGTATCGTGGCGCCCGGCGGGGCCGAGGTCGGTGGCGTTGCGGCGGAAGATCCGGGTGACGCCGGTCAGGCCAAAGGCTTCTATGTTGGTACGGATGAGGCCACGCGCCTCGACGTCATCGTCGACGAACAGGCAGTAGGCGGCGCCGCGCGACAACGCCTCCAGCCCGAGCGCACCGGTCCCGGCGCACAGGTCCAGCACGCGTTGGCCTTCGAGCTCGAAACCTTCGATGCCGTGCGCAAGGATATTGAAGACGGCCTCGCGCACGCGGTCGGAGGTGGGCCGCAGCCCCTCGTGCCGGGGTGTGGCGATGCTGCGGCCGCGCAGCGTTCCGCCGACAATCCTCATGTTGGCTTGTCTCCGCCGCGGGCAGGCCGGGTCCCGCTGGGCGAACGGCGATCTGTCGTGCTGGTTTCCCGCTGCGGATCGTCGTCATCCTCGGTGACGACACCAAGCTCACGCCCGATACGCGGGCCGAGCTGATCGGCCAGCGTGCGGCGACGCACCTGCTCCGCCTTGCCCGGCGCCAGGTCGAGCAGCTGGAACGGCCCGAACGAGACCCGGATCAGGCGGCCGACCTCCAGCCCCAGGTATTGCATGATTTTCCTGATCTCGCGGTTCTTGCCTTCGCGCAGTCCCACCGTGAGCCAGATATTGGCGCCGTGCTCGCTGTCCAGCGTAGCTTCGATCGGCCCATAGCTGACGCCCTCGATGGTGACGCCGTCCTTCAGCGCGTCGAGGTCAGCCTGCCGGATCCGGCCGCGGGCACGGACGCGGTAGCGCCTCAGCCAGCCGGTCGCCGGCAACTCGAGATAGCGCGCCAGGGCGCCGTCCGTGGTGAGCAGCAGCAGACCCTCTGTATTGAAATCGAGACGGCCGATAGAGATGACCCGCGGCAGGTCCGCCGGCAGATTGTCGAACACGGTCGGCCGCCCCTCGGGATCGCGGTGGGTCGTCACGAGACCGCGCGGCTTGTGATAGCGCCATAGCCGAACCGGCTCGGCCTGCGGCAGAGGCGAGCCGTCGACCTCGATACGGTCGCGCGGGGAGACCTGCACGCCGGGTGTTCGCAATGTTCGGCCGTTGACCGAGACCCGGCCTTCCGCAATCCAGCGCTCGGCCTCCCGGCGCGAGCACAGGCCGGCGCGCGCGATGGCCTTGGCTATCCGCATCGGTTCTGCAGGGGCGCCGCCGTGCTCTCCGTCGCGCGAGCGCGGGCTGCCTGCCTCGCGCTTCTTGTCGGGACGCGGCCTCGCCGGCTTCGGCACCACCGGGCGCTGCCGGCTGTTGGAGCCAGGCCGCGGGGTGCGGACGTCTGCACTCTGCGATGGCCGCTTCGCGGGAGCGGCCGGCCGGCGGCCGGTAGGGCTCGTTTTGGCCGGGCGGCCCTCGCGATCGGGCGACTGGCGCGAGCCGGCAGTTTTGGAGCGGGCGGCAGCATTGGCTGCTGCCTTCGCCCGACGCGCTTGTTTGCCTTCCCGGGCGGCGGCAGTCGCCTTGGCTGCCTCTTTCGCATCGACCCGCGTGCCGAAGAAACCGCTGCGTGGCCCCCTGAACGCAGGCTTGCCGCCGCGATGCATGGGACCGGCGGAGGGACTCCTACCTGGGCGTTGACCTTTGCCTTGCTTGCGCATGAGAGTGTTTGCCGTCTCGCGATCGATCCGAAAGGGGCTATATGACACCGCCTGCAGCAAACCGCCACTCAACCCTGCTCCCTGCCGAGCGCATGGCACTGGCGCTGGCGGAGGCGCGCAAGGCGGCGGCACTGGACGAGGTGCCTGTCGGCGCCATCATCGTAGCGGCGGACGGCACACTGCTGGCAGCGGCAGGGAACCGGACACGCGCCGACAGCGATCCCACCGCACACGCCGAAGTCCTGGCCATTCGCCAAGCGTGCAATGCGGTGGGCAGCGAGCGTCTGATCGGCGCCGACTTGTATGTGACGCTCGAGCCATGCCCGATGTGTGCGGCAGCCATCTCGCTCGCACGCATCCGCAGGCTCTATTATGGTGCCCCCGATCCCAAGGGTGGAGGCATCGAGCAGGGACCGCGCATCTTCTCTCATCCCACCTGCCATCACAGGCCTGACGTCTATGCCGGCATCGCCGAGACCGAATGTGCAGCCCTGCTTCGGCAGTTTTTCGCTACAAAACGCGACTGAACGCGACACGGAGGAAACGCATGCAAGGTAAAATCGCACTCGAGGAGCACTTCGCGTTCCCCGATACGCTGCTGGATTCAAAGATCTTCGTCTCGGAAAGGCTATGGCCGACGATGGAGCACCGGCTGATCGACATTCACGGCGAACGACTGGACGAGATGGACAAGTCTGGTCTGGAGATGATGCTGCTGTCGCTCAATGCACCGGCGGTCCAGGCCATCACGGATACGACGAAGGCGAGTGACGTCGCCCGCCGTTCGAACGATCACCTCGCGGCGGAGGTGGCCAAGAACCCGAAGCGCTTCCAGGGCCTGGCGGCGCTCGCCATGCAGGACCCGGAGGGAGCAGCGCGGGAGCTGGAGCGCTGCGTCAAGGAGCTGGGATTCCGTGGCGCACTCGTCAACGGCTTCTCGCAATCGGCGGGTACGGATGCTCTGCTCTACTACGACCTGCCGCAATACCGGCCATTCTGGGCGACGCTGGAAGCGCTGGACGTCCCATTCTATCTGCATCCGCGCAATCCGTTGCCGCAAGACGCACGGATCTACGACGGTCATCCCTGGCTGATGGGGCCGACCTGGGCGTTCGGGCAGGAGACCGCCGTGCACGCGCTGCGGCTGATGTGCTCAGGCCTGTTCGACGCCCACCCGCGGATCCAGATCGTGATCGGGCACATGGGCGAGGGCCTGCCGTTCAACATCTGGCGCTGCGACAACCGGAACAAGTGGATGGGCGAGCCGCCGAAGTATCCGGCGAAGCGGCTGCTCGGCGATTATTTTCGCGAAAATTTCTACATCACCGTGTCGGGCAACTTCTCGAACAGCGCGCTCATCTGCTCACTGCTGGAGTTGGGAGCTGATCGAATCCTGTTCTCGACCGATTGGCCGTTCGAGGCCATCGACCAGGGCTGTCAGTGGTTCGACGAGGCGCCGATCAGCGAAGCAGACCGCCGCAAGATCGGACGAACGAACTCGGTCGAGTTGTTCCGGCTGCAGGACGTGCTGGGATAGCGATAGGAGAGTGGAGGCGGGGACAGTTGCATCGCGCCTGCATTCCGCTTCTCTTGCCGAGACAAAGCTGATTATGTGGTGCGCCTGCTGGCGGCCGCCCCGTCCGCTCACCCGCCTTCCGGACCCCAACCATGCAAAACGACAAGTTCGGATCGACGGCCGGCATCCTGATGCTGGCGACGGGCTTCCTGATCCTGTTTCTCGGCGGCGGGTCGCGATTCGCGGCGTCGGTGACGCTGCGGGACATGACGGCGGAGTTCGAGATGGGCCGGATGATGCCCAGCCTTATCGTCGGGGTGTATTACGTGGTGATGGCGACCTCGATGTTCATTGCCGGGCGGCTGATGGACAGAACCGATGCCCGGCTGGTGCTGGCATTCGGCCTCGTGGTCGCCGGCATCGGCATCGGTCTGGTCGGCTTTGCCACTGCTGCCTGGCAGGCGCTCATCCTGTTCGGCATCGTGTTCGGCCTGGGGAACGGAATTGCATCCGTCGCGCCGGTCACGGTGCTTGTCACGCGCTGGTTTCCGACGAAAGCGGGGCTCGCCAACAGCATCGTCGTATCGGGCATGAGCGTCGGCCAGCTGATGATGGTGGCCGGGATGGCCGCGGTCCTGATCGCGGTCGGCTGGCGTTCGGTCTACATCTGGGTCGGTGTCGCCCACCTGCTGCTGCTTCCGCTGGTGTTCGCCCTGCCGCGCGGCACCCCCAACAGCGGTTCGGCCGCTGCCGGCCAGGGTGGTCCGGCAAACCGAGGCACGGGAATGACTTTGGGCGAGGCTGCACGCACGCGCAGCTTCTGGTACCTGCTGGGCAGCTACGCGACATGCGGCTTTGCGGATTTCTTCGTGTCGACGCACATCGTGGCGTTCGCGCAGGATCGAGGGTTGGACACGCTGCTTGCCGGCAACCTGCTGGGGCTGATGGGACTGACCGCCCTGGCCGGGGTGTTCTGGGCGGGCTGGTGGAGCGATAAAACCGGACCCTATGATCCGATGCTGGCCTGCTTCATCGTCAGGCTGGCGGCCATCCTGCTGATCCTGGTAGACCAGTCCACGATCTCGGTCATAGCGTTCGCGCTGATGTTCGGCATCACCTTCCTGATGACCGCGCCGCTGACCGCCATTATCGCGCGCAACGCCTTTGGCGGCGCCAATGTCGGTGCCATCAGCGGCCTCATCCTGATGATCCACCACATGGCGGGCGGCGTGGGTGCGCTGATCGGCGGCATGCTATTCGACTGGCGCGGAAACTACGACAGCACGTATTGGGTGATGCTGGTTGCAACCGCAATATCCGCGGCATTGTCGCAGGCGCTGCGGCGCGAGCCCGTTCCGCGCTGAAGCCGTGCAAGCACGATACAAAGGAGGAAACAATGACCCCGACCGAAGCCAAGCAGAAACTGATCGATGCCGGTCTGATCCTGGAGCGTGAAGGCCATCACGACATGACGCGGGGTCATATCTCGGTGCGTGTCCCGGGCAAGCCGGAGCTGTTCTACATGAAGCCGCACAGCCACGGCTTCGACGAGATGACGATGGACAACATCGTGACCTGCAATCTCGATGGCGAGAAACTCGAGGGCAGCGGGCCACGCCACAGCGAGGTGTTCATCCATTCCGAGATCCTCAGAGCGCGGCCCGACCTCAACTCCGTGATCCACTCGCATCCGGATCATGCCGTCGCGGTGTCCGCCACGGGCAGGCCGATCCGTGCCTGGAGCCAGCCGTCCGTGCTGTTCGTGAACGAGACGGGCACTTACACCGACACGATCGATCTCATCCGGCGCAAAGACCAGGGCGAGGGCGTCGCCCGCGCGCTCGGGCCGCACAAAGTCTGTATGATGAAGAACCACGGCGTTGCCGTTGCCGGAACCTCGATCGAAGACTGCGTCGTCACCGCAATCATGCTGGAGAACGCCTGCCGCATCCAGATCCTGGTGGAGTCGGCCGGCGATCCCGCGCCAGAATTCCCGCCCGAGGACCTGCAGCTGCTCAAGGACAAGCTCGGTCGGCACGAACAGATGGTGGTGAACTTCGAGTATCTGCGGCGCAAGGCCAAAGGCCAGCTCATTCGCTGAACCAGCGTCGCTCGCCTTCGTCCCAGCCTCGGCTACGCCCGCGCACGACGGCATGAAACGAGACTGCGCCGAACAAAAAAAACGGCGCCTCCCTTGCGGGAGGCGCAACAGTGAGGGCACATCCGTTCTGTTTCGCTCAGCCGCGAAGCCGCGTGCGGAGAATCTTCGGAAACTCCTCTGACGGGGCATCTTCCGTGGTCGGCTCGCGGCCGGTGTCGGTCTCCCAGCTCGTGCCCGCCGCGGCCGCGCTCTGGGCTCGTGAGGTTTGTGGCGGCAGACCCTGATTGCCGCCCGCAAACCAAGCCTCGATCAAGTCGAGCTCTTCGCTGGAGAGGCTGAGCCCCTGGCTGCGGCAGCGCGCGACCACGAAATTGCGGAAACGGCCGGCGAAGAGATTCGCCGAGGCCCCCTGCTCGAACCAGGGATCGGCCTCGCTCACCACCTCCATGATGAACTTCACGTCGTCGCGCTTGAGTGAGATGCCCAACTCCTCCGCCCGCGCGGTTATGTTGCTCAGCGTCTGCGAGCCCTGCAGCCCGTTTTCATTGATCTCGTTGGCAATGATCTCGAACAGAGCGCGATACTCGGGCGGCGACAGTGGCGGCGCCTGACAGGCGTCATGGATGCGCGCGATGGATTGCTGGATCGCGGTCGCTGACTCGCTCTGTTGCCGCGACTGCGGCACGCTGGCGGCAATCGGCGTCTGCGGAGCAGGAACCGGTATCCCTGAGCCAACGCTCGCGGACTGCGGCTGGCTGTGAGACAGCTCCTGCGATGGAGCCTGCCGAGGCGGCGCATTCTGAGACAAGCCAGCGGCTGCGCGCAGCGTCGCCGACATCGTCGCTGGAGGTGCCTCCTGCCTGGTCCGGCTCAGTGGACCAAGAGGTAGACCTGCAGATGCCCCGGTCTCGGAGCCCTCTGCGGTGCGCTCCAGTGCTGGCGGCACCTTCGGGGGCTCGCGTGACTCCAGCTGGCGGGGCTGCGGCGCACGGCCAATGCTGCGGCTAGCCTCGTAGGCCAGGTATGGCGGCTCGCCCGTAAGCCGGATGTCGTCAGGCAAACCGCGGCGCAGTAACTCGAGGAAACTGCCCGCTCCCGCCCAAGACGTGCCGACCGTGCGGTCGTGGCCCAGCGCACGGGTCGTGCGCTCGGCCAGCGCTTCGAGAGGCACCGGGCCGCCAGCTCCTCGCACCGATGTGACGACAGTAGCGATGATTTCGGCGCGGATCCGCTCGACCGAAGGGCGCTCCTCGCTGGCAGCCGGACGGTCAGTGGACAGCTTGTTGGCAGGCTTGGTGGCAATCGATATCTCGGGTGCGGCGCTATCGGCCAGCTGGGATGGCTCGAGGATCGCGCTCAGCAGATGGCTTTCCTTGATCTCGGCGTCCGCGATGGCCCGGTAGGGCGCGGCCGTGTAATCATTGGAGAAGATCACCGTGTGCCGGGCATGAGCGCGCAGGCGATGCAAGACCGGGGTGAAGTCGGCATCGCCCGACAGGATGATGAACTCCTCAAAACGGGTGTCGTGGGTGAGAAAGTCACGCACGTCCATCACCATCTTGATGTCGGACGAGTTCTTCAGCTGGGCGGTGAGCGGTGGGCAATCGATGATCTCGAAACCGGCGCGCAGGAAGTGGTGGCGCACGAACGGGAACGAGTTCATGTCGGTCGAATTGTCGTGGCTATTGCGCCGCGGCACCGGATTGCCGTAGCAGCGATTGAGCACTATTCGGCGCGGACGTTCGATCACCGGAGCGTTGGTCGGCGTGAGCATACGCCCGCTCTCGATCTCCTTGATCCACAAAGCAGCGTCCTTGGCGAAACGCTTGGCCGCCTCCTCGCTCCGCTTCTTCAGCGAGAGGTATATGTTGTCGTAGTCGACAAACACTGCGGTAAGAATAGGATCGGACGACACCTGCGCCATGTGGACTGCCCCCGCTCTTTACTGATGTTATTCGCGTTGGTGGCACTGTTTCCGAGTCGCACACGCCCCGCAAGCGGAGGTCGGGGCACAGCGGGCAAAATCCTCAACAAATCTTTCTATTTCAATTCAATAACAACTGTGGAGACATTACGGCGGGGCATTGGACTGCCGGTGGGGACGCCGCCAGCGTTGCCCAGGATGGGCACTGTCAACCCGTCGGCTGTGGCAGGAAATCCGCGTCCGCCATCTCGAAGCCGTCGAACGTGAAGCCCGGCGCCACGGTACAGCCCACCAGAGTGTAGTCGCCAAGGCTGGATGCGCTCTGCCACACGCCAGAGCGCACCACATATTGCGGTCGTGCGCCGGAGCGCAAGTCTGGTCCGAGAATGTGACGTGTCGCCGAATGTCCGTCTGGGCTGGTCATCAAGGCCAGTGGTGCGCCTGCATACCAGTGCCAAACCTCCGCGGCATCGACACGATGCCAGCGCGACAGCTCCCCGCGGCGGAGCAGATAATAGATTGCGGTGGAGGCCGCACGAACTCCCGCCGATGTCTCGTCGCGGAATGTTTCGCGATAATGGCCGCCTTCGGGATGCGGCAACAGCGCCAGGGTGCGGATGATCTCGTCCGCCGTCATTGCGAGACCGTGCCCTGCCACGTGGCCGTCGCGATCAGCCATCGTCGCACCCGGCGCCTCAACCCTTGTTCTTTCGCTCCCGCACTTCCGCGAACACCTGCCAATCGGGGGCCGCCTCGAGCTGCAACCGCTTGCGGATTGCCGGGCTTGCTGCGCGCAGGAACGGATTGGTGGCCAGCTCGATGTCGACACGCGTCGGCAGCGTCGGCTCACCGCGGGCCCGCAATGCCTCCACTTCCTTCGCGCGGGCCTGAAGCTCGGCGTTCTCAGGTTCAATAGTGAGCGAGAATTTCGCATTCGCCATCGTGTATTCGTGGCCGCAATACAAACGCGTATCAGGCGGCAGTGCCGCAATCTTTTCCAGCGAAGCCCACATCTGCTGCGGGGTGCCTTCGAACACCCGTCCACAGCCCATCGCGAACAGCGTATCACCGACGAAGGCGACTTTTTCGGATGGGATCCAGTATGAGATGTGGCCCTTCGTGTGCCCGGGCGTATCGAGCACCCGAACCTCCACTGTCCCGAGCTTGAAGGTATCCCCGTCAGCGACTGCCTGGTCGATGCCGGGCACCTGATCGGCCTCGCCTTTTGGACCGATAATGGTGCAGCCCGTGGCCTCCTTGAGCGCCAGATTGCCTTCGGTATGGTCATTGTGGCGATGGGTGGTGAGAATGTGGGTCAGCTTCCAGCCCTTCTCCGCCAGAGCCGCCGCGACCTCGGCAGCATTCGGCGCATCGATCGCGGCCACGGTGCCGCTTGCCGGATCGTGGAGCAATACCCCATAGTTGTCGTCGCGACAGGGAAACTGGTGGAACTCGAGCTTGCCCATCTACACGCCTCCATCCGGCTGGTTTGCCGTTTCCGAAATCCGCCTTGTTGTATCGGCGCGCTCGGGAGCGGACTGCGCAATCAGCCGCGCCACCAGGCGCGCCTCACTGCGGAAGTGCCTCTGATCGCCAACCCCGCGCCCGGCAAAGCCGCCAGAGGAGGCAAGCACGCTGAACATGGCACCTGCGGCAACCTAACATCCACGCCCTCGATTGCAAGTTGATCCAACCCGCTGATTGCTCCATGCATTGTTCGGCGCTGGTATCCCAGCACGGTTGTAACAGGCGGCTGCATTCAAGATGCATCTCGACGTCACCGATCTCAGGGATTTCTACTTCTGCCCGCTCGGCCAGCTGGTCCGGCGCATGCTGTTGCACCGGCTGCGTGCGCGCTGGCGGCGCGCTGGCGGCGAGACCGTGATCGGGCTGGGCTTCGCGTCACCATACCTCGGCACCTTCCGCGGCGAGGCTGCGCGCGTCGGCGCGCTGATGCCAGCTACGCAGGGCGCGCTGGTCTGGCCGAGCGATGCGGACCGGCTGACAGTGCTCGTGGAAGAAAACGCGCTGCCGCTGCCCGACAACTCGGTTGACAAGCTGCTCGCTATTCATTGCCTCGAGGTGGCGGAGCGGCCCGGACCACTGTTGCGAGAGATGTGGCGGGTCCTGTCGCCGCAAGGCCGGCTGCTGATCGTCGTTCCCAATCGCTCGAGCATCTGGGCCAGATTTGACACCACTCCGTTCGGCCAGGGCCGCCCGTACAGCCGCGGCCAGCTGGAGCGGCTGCTGGCGGATGCAATGTTCACCCCGACCGATTGGGCCGGAGCACTCTTCATACCGCCTTTCCAACGCAAGCTGCTGATGCGATCGGCCATTGTGTTCGAGCGTATGGGGGCGCGGATGTCGCCCAGACTGAGCGGCGTCATCATCGTGGAAGCCAGAAAAGAGCTGATCGCGCCGATCGGCAAGCGAGCGAAGGCAGCGCAGCGGATCGGGGGCCTCGTGCCGCTGCGCCCCGCAGGTATTCGGCGCGCGAATGGCGACCATCAAGCCGACGAGAAAAAGGGGCTGCCAGAGTGATCTCCGGCAGCCCCGCAATGGCTAATGGCTCGTGTGCGGATGAGCAGCGCGCTACACCGACGGGATCACGCCCTTCAGCGTCGGAACGAGATCACCCAACACCGTCGGCGGCCAAGGGATCGTGAGCAACTGGTCGAATACGATCCAGATGAACAGCGTCAGGATGATGGCTTGCGGTAGCACCAGCCGCCACGGCTCCCGACCTTCCAGACGCATGAACGCGATGACGAACAGCGGCACTGTCGGGATCAGTCCGATCAGCGCCATGGATGCCATGAACGCGAGCATCCAGCCAAAGAAGATGCAGGCGCGCAGCAGCACTGTCCGGTTCGAGAGGTGTCCAGTGCCCGAATCGACGTCCATGTGGACCGCCGCATCGCGGTTGATGCCTGCTGCCAGATCCGCAGCCTCGACGCGCCTGGCGAAGATGTTGTGAAACAGCGAGAGGGTCGCAAACGTCAGCGCACATGAGCCGACGATCATGGGTACGATCTGGGCCTTGAAGTTCCAACCGGATGCCTCCCACATCATGACGCCGACCAGACCAACGAAGAACACCGCGAACAGGTCGGATGGCAGCACCTGAGGCGCGCCGTAGATGTTGGTGAGACCGCGCTTGCGGACCATATCGATGGCTGGCTTGAAGAGGGCTGCAATCGCCATCGCGAACAGAATGATGACGGCCCAGCGTACGTTTTCCCACGAGTTCGGCACCAGCCATTCGAGCCCGTAGCGCTCGATCGAAATGAACAGATAGCGCTCGAGAATGTCACCCAGGACAAAGCCGAGAATGAACGGCGGCCGGGGCCATTTGAGCTGCTTCATGGTCCAGCCGAGCACACCGAACAGGAACAGCGCGTAAAGGTCACCCCAGTTCCGGCTCGCTTCGAATGCACCAATGTAGATGATGCCGAGCACCGATGGCAGGATCAGCGTGTAGCGCAGTGTCGCGAGCTTGGCGAATTGCTGAGAGAATAGGTAGCACATACCGGCCCCCAGGATGTTCGCCAAGGCAATTGACCAAACCATCGAGTAGGTGATGTTGAGGTGCTTGGTCAGCATCTCGGGTCCGGGCACCAGGCCGTGGATCAGGAAGGCGCCGAGCAGGATTGCCATGCCGGCGCTGCCGGGCACGCCGAACGCAATGGTAGGGACAAGTGCTCCCCCTTCCTTGGCGTTGTTGGACGCCTCGGAGGCGATGACACCACGAACGTCGCCCTTGCCGAACGTCTCACGCGCGCCGGGCTCGGTCTTCAATGCATGGCCGTAAGCAAGCCAGTCGATGATCGAGCCGCCGATGCCCGGGATGGCGCCGAAGAACGCGCCGATCCAGCTGCACCGAACGATAAGCCACCAGTTCTGGTAGCAGTCCTTGGCGCCCTGCCACATGCCGCCCTTGATCGAGTGCTTGACCTCGGCGGAAATTGCCGTCCGTGCAATGAGCAGATCGGCAAGCTCAGGCAGCGCGAAGATGCCGAGCACCAGTGGCAGCAGATGCAGGCCCTCCCACAGGTAGAGGCTATCCAGAGTCCATCTGAGCGTGCCGGTTTGAGGATCAGAGCCGACCATCGCCAGCATGATACCCAGGCCAGATGCCGCGATGCCCTTGAGTGGTGTTCGCCCCGACAGCACCGAGACTGTGGATATGCCGAACACCGCCAGCGCCAGCATCTCCGGTGACCCGAACGACAGCATCAACGGACGAAGTATCGGAATCGAGACCGCCATCAGGGCGGCACCGAACAGGCCACCCAGCATCGAGGACATATAGGCGGCGCTCAGCGCACGGCCGGCCTCGCCGCGCTTGGCCATCGGCAAGCCGTCGAGCACCGTGGCGGCCGATCCGGCGCCGCCAGGCACGCCGAACATGATTGCCGG
Organism: uncultured Alphaproteobacteria bacterium; assembly: GCA_963825625.1. Taxonomy (GTDB): domain Bacteria; phylum Pseudomonadota; class Alphaproteobacteria; order Rhizobiales; family Hyphomicrobiaceae; genus CAMDPA01. Next base: position 426,292 of record CAWGUF010000023.1, read on the forward strand.
AATAGGATCTCCGGTCGCCGTCGTCGCTCCCAGGCCCAGCAACAGGGCAAAGGCCGTGTATGGGTCCATGCTGAACGTAAAGGGGAGCAGCATGGCCGTGCCGGCCAGGCCACCGATCCCCGGAAGGATCCCCAACACCAGTCCCAGCACGACGCCAAGACACAAGAACATGATCCGCATCGGATCCATGATGATGACGAATGCCTCGCCGGCAGCCGTCAGCATTTCGAGCGCCATTGAATTGGTATCCCGTTATAGCCGGGTGGGCGGGCGACGCATGCGCATGCATTCGCGACCGCCGGCCGCGTGCACGTCGCCTGCGCCGGGCAGCCTCGTGCGCCGGCGTTGCCAATGTCTCTTGCTGTTGAAGTGAGCCAATTCAGGCTTGCGCCATGCCGATCTGATCCTGCTCTTCGCAGGCTGCGCACGCGCAGACGGATTGCGGTGTCTGACCGCGGGGGCACTACGGTACCCCGGAGCCTCCCAAGACGAAACTTGTATAACTGCTTGGTCCACCGACCCGCGCACCGCGCGAGTCGCCTGCTTGCAGCCGGCCGCCATGTTGGGGCTTATTCCGGTCACTGGGCATGGCACCACATGCATATCAGTATTTTTACGTATTTCAACTCAAATTTTGGCGGTGAGCCGGGCGTGTCGTGATGGAATAGGTGCGCAGCGCAGCCGTTGTCCTGAAAACGAGCGGCCAAGGCTCGTTGCCGTCGCCAGGAGTTGCGAGATGTTCGAGCGGATTGCAGGTCAGGCCGGCAAGGACAATGCAGGGATCGGTGGGCACAAAGCGCCCGAGGCAGCCGCAGAGGCGCTGCCCGCCCGCACAACCTCGCCATTCGAAGCCTCAGACAAGCCTGGGACGTCGATCATCGGCACCGACCTGACGATCCTGGGCGAAGGCATCACGATCATTTCCAAGAACAATCTGCGTGTGGACGGCGACGTGCGCGGCAACGTTGCGGGCAGAGAGGTCGTGATCGGGCCGGAAGGCTCCGTCACGGGTACGGTGTCGGCAGAACGGATCGAGGTGTTTGGCGGCGTACGCGGAGCAATATGCTCGGTCGATGTTGCACTCCACGGCAGCGCACAGGTCGATGGCGAGATCGTGCACGAGACGATGACGATGGCACAGGGCGCGTTCTTCGAGGGCAAGGTGCGACGTCTGGCCGATCGGCAGGATGTGATCGCGAAACTCGATCCGGCGTTTTACGACGCACCACAGCAACCGGCCGCCGCAGCCGAGTGAGCACAGCCACACACTACCCGCCCATGCGCGCCTTGAAGCCTGGATCGATGGGCGCTGCCTTCAGCCTGCCATCCTCCAGCATCCTGGCCCAGGCGCGCAACTCGTGGCCGGTGCCGATGCGCTCGCCGCCGACGAACATCTCGTATTCGATCCTGAAGCGGTTCTCCTTCCACTCGACGATCTCGGCCCTGATGATCAACTCGTCGTCGTAGCGTACGGGCTTGCGGAAATTGCAGCCGACATCCATCAGCGGCACTTCCCTGCCCATTTCGCCACGCAGCTCGCGGTGACTGAGGCCTGTCGATCGCAGCCAGCGCTGGAAGGTGCAGTCGATCCAGTAGAAATAGTTGGGATAGTAGACGATGCCTGCCTCGTCGCAGTCACCCCATTCGACCATGAACCTGGCTTCGTAGCCCATGCCTTGTCCTTTCCTCGTGGCGACCCGGACGTCCGCTCCGTGTGCCCTGCGCAGGCGATTTGCGCCCAATTCCGAACGCAACGCCACACTATTTCGATGACCTGCCAATGCGATTCAGATCGGGAACCCCGCGCGGGACTGATCGCTGAATGAAGCGGAATTTTCGATCATCGCACGACTGGATTGGGCTGTCGCTTCTGGGCAGCGGCTTCAGGGCCGGCGCGCTTCCGGCACGCTGTCGGTTGATGCGAAATAGGGTTTCAAATCGAGCAGCGGCGTGCCGTCCCGGCATTCAATCGCACTCACCCTGAGGCGATTGCCCGACACCTCCTTCAACTCCACCACTGTCATGGCAATGGGATTGGGGCGAACGGGGGACCGCAACGCAAAAGTGCCGCGCGGCTCGGGAAGATGCTTCGGCGTCTGCACAAGGATGTCGCGCCGCGACTGGTCCATCCAATACAGCACGTGCAGGTGGGAGAACAGGGCGATATCCTTCAAGGCTGGCGCAAACAGCGGATCGACCTCGACGATTGCCTCCGCATCGCCTGCGGCCAATCGGTTGCTCGGGCAATCCGCCGGGGTTGGGTAGGGCGTGCGTATGCGGCCGATGAAATAAAGGCCCGCATCTGTCGCCGGTGGCAACTCGACGGCAATCTCGCCCTGTCTGACCGGTCTCTCACTCATGCTACCTCCCTTCACCAATTCTTGTGCGCATCAGTCAATACCTTTGCAAATTCAGGCGTGTCGCGGTTATGACCGGTTGCCGCACAAGGACGACACATGACGCCAGCACCAACAGCCGCCTTCGCCGTAGCACTGGTCGCCATCACCTTCATCGGGCCGCTCGCTGTTCACATGTTCCTGCCGGCAATTCCTGTCGTGAAGAAGGCGCTCGACATATCGGATGCGATGGCCCAGCTGACCTTCACCATCGCTTTGGTGGGCCTGGCTTTGTCGACGCTGGTCTATGGCTCGCTTGCCGACCGCTTCGGGCGCCGCCCGGTGCTGCTGTCCGGATTGGTATTGTTTCTCATCGGCTCGGCGATCTCAGCAGCGGCGGATGGAATCGAGATGCTGCTCGTCGGCAGGCTGGTGCAGGCAGCGGGTGCGGGCTGCGGGGTGACGCTGGTACGCGCAATCGCTCGTGACACCTACGGCCAGGACCAGCTCGTCAAGGTGATCTCCTACATCACGATGTTCTATACGCTGGGA
>CAWGUF010000024.1:0-18003 GCA_963825625.1 uncultured Alphaproteobacteria bacterium
TACGCCGAGGCGCTGGCCGGCTATTCGTCGCCTGAATATACGCGCGCGCATGCGTTGCGCGAAGGGCACGCGCTGTGCGATTTTCTGATCGTTGAGGGCTATGATGGCGCGCAGCCGTCAGTAGTCGGAACACCGCCCGCGCCGGCACCGCTCAAGGGCTATTGGATCGCGCACATCGACGTCAACGACGCGGCTGGCTTCGAGCCCTACATGATGGCCAGCCAGGCCGCTTTCGGGGCGTTCGGCGCGCGCTATCTGGTGCGCGGGGGGCGGTATCAGGTGACGGAAGGGCACGGCCGGACGCGCCACGTGGTCTTGGAGTTTCCCAGCTACGATGCCGCGCTGGCCTGCTACCGCTCGCCGGAATACCAGGCGGCGAAAGCGTTGCGGCTGGGGAAGGCGGATTTCGATCTGCTGGTGATCGAAGGCTACAATGGCAAGACCTAGTGGCCCCTCGCCCGCGGCCGCCTCCTCGCATGTGTTGCCGATTGGGGATGAACAGATGGCAGACGCGCGACCGACACGACGCGCCATGCTGCTGGGCGGCACTGCCGCTGCGGCAGCACTTGCAGGTCCAACAGCCTGGGCACAGCCGGCGATGGCACGACCGCTCCTCACCAGGGCCATCCCGTCGAGTGGCGAGCGCTTGCCTGTCGTCGGCCTTGGCAGCTGGATCACTTTCAACGTCGGAAACGATGCCACGTTGCGCGACGAGTGCGCGGCCGTTGTCGCCGCCTTTGTCGACGCCGGCGGCCGCATGATCGACAGCTCGCCAATGTATGGGTCGGCGCAAGCGACAATTGGCTATGCCTTGCGCAAGCTGGGGCATCCGCCACGCGTGTTCGCTACCGACAAGGTCTGGATCAGCAATGCCGCGAGGGGCCGCGAGCAACTCGAGCAGTCGCGCGCGCTGTGGGGTGTGCGCCGTTTCGACCTGATGCAGGTGCACAACCTGCTCACATGGGAAAAGCACCTCGATACGCTCATCGCGATGAAAGCCAGCGGGCAGATCCGCTACGTCGGGATCACGACTTCCGAGGGGCGCAGGCACCGCGAGCTCGTGAAAATCATGGCGACCCGGCCGCTCGATTTCGTGCAGGTCACCTACAATGTGCTCGATCGCCAGGTCGAGGAGCGCATCCTGCCTCTTGCGAGGGAGCGCGGGATTGCAGTCATCGTCAATCGACCGTACCGGCAGAAGGACCTCATCCGGCAAGTCGAGCGATATCCGCTACCGAAGTGGTTGCCCGAAACTGGCGCCAAGAGCTGGGCACAGTTCCTGCTAAAATTCATCATCTCGCATCCAGATGTAACGTGCGCGATTCCGGCTACGACGCGAGCAGACCATGTGCGGGAGAACCTGGATGCTGCGCGGGGGCTGATGCCGGATGCGGCGCTGCGCAAGCGTATGGCCGATTACGTCCGCCAGCTCTGAGTGGCGCAACGTTTCTGGCAAGCGCGAGCCCTTGCGACGAGGAATTGATGTCGGAGTGGTGGACCTACGAACTCTCCGATTTCCTTCTGTTCTCGCATCGGGTCTATGTCCGGCTGTTCGAGCTGCACAACGCTGCCGTATGGCCGGCCCAGATTGCCACGCTGCTGCTTGGAACCAGTATCGTCTACGCCGTGCTCAGGCCAGGGCGTGTTGCCGACCGCATCGTGCCACTGGGCCTGGGTGCGGTCTGGATCTGGATCGCGTGGACATTTTTCGTGCAGCACTATGCGACGATCAATTGGGCCGCGCCATATGTTGCGCCCATTTTCGCACTGCAAGGCGTCGCGCTGGCTGCCCTCGCAACAGGTCCAGGCCTCCGGCTGCCGGGTCGCAATGAGCGATCAGCGAGCGTTTACGCGGCGCTGATTTTGCTTGGGTTCAGCCTAATTGCCTATCCGATGCTTGCACCCGCTATGGGCCGGCCGCTGGCGGCGGCGGAGGTGTTCGGCATTGCCCCGGATCCGACAGCGACCGGCACGCTCGCCGCGCTTGCTCTCAGACAAGGGAGGTTGCGCTGGCCCCTGATGATGGTGCCGGCCCTATGGTCTGTCATTACCGGCCTGACGTTGTGGACGCTAGGTACAGTCGAATTTCTCGTTGCACCGACTTGTGCCATTGCGGCATGCGCCATTGCGATGTGGCGCCGTAACGCGAGGTGAAGCGCAAGCCTGCCCATTCAATTCCAGCTGGCTGCTCGCTTGAGCAATCGTTGTTTTGCGAGAGAATGTCGCTCCGGGTATCGATTCGCTTCCCTGACAACGGCACTTGGCATGCCGCTCCCTAGCCAATTCCAATCATACGCGTCGGGGAATGTGGCATTCCCCGACGCGAAGTCTGCTTGGCGCTCAGTGCGCCCGCCTGCTCTTTGAAGCCTGCTTGTTTGGCGGCAGAATGACCGTGTCGATAACGTGTATGATGCCGTTGGATGTCATGATGTCGGGCTTGGTCACCGTCGCTCCCGACACCTTGACGCCCTTGCGCGTATCAACCTCGATGTTGCTGCCCTGGGCCGACTTGATGCCGAACTGCTTGGCCTTGGCCTTCAACAGCCGCCCCGCGGAATATTTGCCTGGAACGACATGATAGGTCAGGATTGCAGCAAGCTTGCTCTTGTTCTCGGGCTTCAAGAGCGATTTCAGCGTACCCTTCGGCAGCTTGGCAAATGCGGCGTCGGTGGGAGCGAAGACCGTGAACGGCCCCTTGCCCTTCAGCGTATCGACGAGCCCCGCTGCCTTGACCGCGGCCACCAGCGTATTGAATGAGCCAGCTTTCACTGCGGTATCGACGATGTCGTCGGCGGCACGGGCGGGCAGGGTGGCCAGAGCCATCGCGGCGCCGACGGCGGCAATGCGCAGAGTTGAGGTGAATACGGACATTATTTCTACCCTTCATGTTCGATTTGCGCTGCACCAGCTTTTTCGCTTCGCGCGATATTCGCACATCGCTGATGCGGACATTTCTTTTCGAAATGCTGAACTGAAAAACGCAACTTGACACACGACAGATCACGGCAACTGCGTGGATTTTTTTTTATTTTTGGTCGGCACCACCGCTTCGTGCATTTATTGATCCGTTCGAATGCGACGAACGTTTACCCAGGGATATATTTCTGCGCGAGGCCGTGATGAGACGACACGTGATTGCCTATGTCTGCGCCCTGGCAGCGTTCGGCCTGATCGACCTGCCATGGATCGTTCTGGTAGCAGAGCCCATGTATCGAGCTGCCTTGCAGGAGGCACTGCTTCCCAGCGTGCGGCTCGCCCCCGCCGTGGCGTTCTATCTGTTGTTTCCGGCCGGACTGGTGATCTTCGCGATCGCGCCGGCACTGAGACTGCGCGACGCCAGGCACGCCCTCGTCCATGGCGGTCTGTTCGGGCTTTTCGCCTATGCCACCTATGACCTGACCAATTTTGCAACGCTGAGGAATTGGACGCTCGAGATCACAATGATCGATATCGTCTATGGCGCCGTCATCAGCGGCGTGGTTTCGATTTTTTCCTATCTCGTTGCATCGCGCTGGCCGCGTTGACCTGCGCGCAGCACCGCGCATCCAAATGCACGGATCATTCACGCGGGACGAATGCGGTAGTGACCGATACCCCAGACGTTGCCATCGCCATGACCGAACAATCCCGCCGTAGCCAGGAAAAACAGCCGCCAGCGGCGCATCCAGAGGTCCACGTCGTTACCATAGACCGGCTGCAGCACCTGACGAATGCGCTTCCGATTTGCATCGAAGTTCTGGAGCCAATGCTCTGCCGTTTTTGCATAGTGGCTCCCGCTCCAGCGCCACTCCCCCTCCACCTCGAACAGATCCGGGAACTGATGGATCAGCTCCTGGCTCGGCATGATCCCGCCGGTGAAGAAATGCTGGGCGATCCAGTCAGCCCCGTCGGAGATGTCAAACGCGTAGGGGGTGCTCTCGTGCGCAAAGACGTGGATGAACGCCCTGCCATCAACCCTGAGCCAGCCGCGCACACGTTGCAGGAGCGCATGCCAATTCGACATGTGCTCGAACATTTCAACTGAGACGACCCGATCGAAGCGGCGCTCGGTGCTGAAGTCGTTCATGTCGGCGGTTATGACCGTCGCATTGTGGATTCCGGTACGCCGCAGCTCGTGCTCGATATGAGCGCGCTGCGTTGCGGAGTTGGACACTGCGACAATACTCGCATTGGGGTAGCGCCGAGCCATCCATAGGGTCAGCGATCCCCATCCACAGCCCAGCTCCAGTATATGCTGGCCGTCTTGCAGGGCAGCGTTTCGGGCAGTCAACTGCAGCGCGCTTTCCTCGGCCTCGGCCAGCGTCGCGGCGTCCGAATCGTAATAGCAGCACGAGTATTTTCGCTGTGGCCCCAGCACAAGTTGGAAAAACTCCGAAGGCACTTCGTAGTGCTGGCGATTAGCCGCTGCCGTGTCGGTTGCAATGGGACGCGTACGCATTGCCGCAGCGAACGCTGCCGCTGCGCCTTTGGCCGGCTGCGCCGCGTTGTGCGCTCCCTTCGCAACCAGGGTGCCAATCGCAAGACGCGAGACGGCATCAGGCAGTGGGACGGTTTCAAATGCCTTGGTGGCTGCTGCGAGGATGCTCATGTGAATTCTCGTCCGATTTCGCGGGTGGGAACGGGAAGAACGCGCTGGTCCGGGACATATAGCGGCGATAGGCGTCGCCGCGTGAACGGATCATATGCGCCTCAAGTGGCGGGATGCCCGAGACATGCACCAGCAGCACGTACATGCAGACCGGGCCTGCCAAAGCCAACCATCCGATGTGGTAGCCACCGCTCAAATCCATGGCGATCAACGGATAGGCGAGCCAGCCGAGCCATTGAAAGAAGTAATTCGGGTGACGGGAATAGCGCCATAGACCAATGGAGCAGACCCGACCATGACTGTCGGGCAAGCGCTTGAAGGCATATAGCTGGCGATCAGCGACGCCTTCGCCAATGATCGCGACAAGCAGCACCGCCGCGCCCAAAAGATCCTGCAGATCAAGTTCGCCGGCGGGCCGATGCGCTGCAACAGTGATCGCGGCCAGCAGCGGAACTGATGCCAGCGCCTGGATCTGGAGCAAGCCGAACATGCGCGGGCCGGCGGCATCGCCCCATTGGCGGGCGAGATCGCGGTAGCGCGGGTCGTCCTCGGTGGTCAGTGTACGCTGGATAATCTGGAGCCCCAGCCGCAAAGCCCAGACGAGTACCAGCACACAGATAAGCAGCTGGCGTTCAGGTGTGGAGTCCGGTGAAAATGGAAACACCGCCGCAACGGCGGCAATCGCGCCAAGCCCGAACGTCCAGGAGACGTCGACCCAGCCGGAGTTTCCGGTCCGCTGCTGAGCGATCCAGGCAACGGACATGATGATGGCAAACACCAGCCATTGCGCCGCAACAGCGGTCGCCAGCACGGTCCAGGTCATGACGCAGGTCTCCCGCTAGATCCTGACGAAGGGCTGCAGCAATTGGCCCGCGAGGCCCTTGAGCTTCAGCGTGCCCTCCATCGCGACCAAGCAGATGCAGGTTTCGCCAGCCTCGACGATCGGCTGATGATCGACGCTCTCATCGGCCTCTTCAAAATCGCCCTGCCCGTAGCGTCCGCCAGCATGGCTGAATGCACCTGCCAGGACCAAGGTGAGCTCGGTGCCGGTGTGCGTGTGATCGGGCATTTGAGTGCCAGCCCGCGCTTTCAGCAGGAACACGCGGGCGCCACTGTCGTCGGGGAGCTCCAGCATGCGGCGATGGACGCCGGGACCGATCCATTGCCAACTGCCAAGCCGGTATGGAAGTGCAGCCTGCGGAAGGAACGGAACATCTACCGGCGGCGCCAGGGCTTCGGAAAGGCTTGCCTCCTCTTTGCCGATGGCATCAAGCCGGGCGAAAGCGCGCGCGAGAGCATCGGGGGCCATCGGCTGCGGAACAGCGTCCGCCAGCAACTGGCCGCCAACGGCCTGCAGCAGGCGAAGCTGGCCGGAGCAGGCCGCACAGCGCTCCACGTGCGCGGCCACGACGATCGAACGCCCCACATCGAGGCGACCGGTTACCAGCTCGACCAAGGTCTCGGTCGTAGGATGATGGCTGATCTTGCTGTTATGGTTGTTCATCTTCATTGCAGTTCACCAAGCAGATCCCGCAGGCGCTGAAAGGCTAGGCGGATTCGTGATTTCACTGTGCCCATCGGGATGTCCAACGTTGCGGCAATCTCCGAATGCGACTGGTTCTCGAAAAAAGAAAGCCTTACGACCCGCTGCTGGTCCGGGCTCAAATGCTGGAGGGCCGAACGAACCTTGTCCTCCAATTGAGCGGCAGCAACAGCGGCATCCGGAAGCGGCTGGTCGTCGATCTGCTCGCCAGCCGCCTCAACCCCTTCGGGCGGTGCGCGCTGCGCCGTCCGGACGAGATCGATGCGGCGGTTGCGCGCGATCGTGAACACCCACGCTGCCGCGCTGCCCGCCGAAGGATCGTAAAGATGGGCCTTGCGCCAGACCGCAAGCATCGTGTCCTGGGCCAGGTCCTCGGCCGGTGCCGCGGCAAGCCCGCCGCGCATCATCATCGCCTTGATGCGAGGCGCAAAGTATTCGAACAGGCGCGCAAAAGCCTCACGATCCCGGTTGGCGACACTCTGGATCAGTCGGGCCAAGTTGCCTGATGAATCATCGGACTGCGGCTCTGCCATTGGTCTCAATCGGACTACGTTTCGAGGGAGGGCAGCGGGCCGAACGTTTCCTGCGGGCGGATCGGGCTCCTGCCTCATGTGCTGCATTGCGATCATCGACGGTCCCAACAGCCTGATGCGTTTGTGAGTTCAAACGGTGCCTGATGGAAATCGGATCATCTCGCCAAGCTATTTTAAGTGACGCCGCCCGCCAAGCCGGTGCTTGGCCGCAGATGGCCGGCCGGTGAACTGGCCCCGGTGATCCAATGGCGGACGGCATTCGTTAACACACCCAAGAACACGTGTACTCGGTCGGCGGCCAGCGCCCTCTTTAGGATTGAGAAATGACCGCGACCGATGGCGCGCCCCTGTCCATTGCAGTGATCGGCTCGGGGATTTCCGGCCTATCCGCAGCCTGGTTGCTCGGGAAACGTCATCGGGTGACGCTGTTTGAGCAGTCCGATCGCGCAGGCGGCCACAGCAACACCGTGGATGCAGCGCTGGTGGGTGGGAATGTGCCCGTCGATACCGGCTTTATCGTCTATAACGAGCCAGCCTATCCGAACCTTTCGGCGCTGTTCAGTCATCTCGGGGTGAAGACTGACACCACCGACATGACGTTTTCGGTGTCGCTCAGAGGTGGAGCCGTCGAGTACGGCGGCGGCACTCTGTCCGGCTTGCTGGCGCAACCGGCTAATGCACTAAGGCCTCGTTTCTGGTCTATGCTGCGCGACATCGTGCGCTTCTACAAACAGGCCCCCAGGCTTATCGGCACTGCAAATGCCGGTTCGATGTCTCTTGGCGATCTACTCGATGCCGGTGGGTTCGGCCGGGCCTTTCGCGAGGATCACATCCTGCCGATGGCTGGTGCGATCTGGTCTGCGCCAGCGGCTGCAATGCTGGATTATCCCGCGGTCGCGTTCGTGCGTTTTTTCGAGAACCATGGCCTGCTGAAGCTCTCAGGGCGACCATTGTGGCGCACCGTGAGTGGTGGCAGCCGCCAGTACGTCGCCCGCATGCTCGCCGATTTCTCAGGCGACGTGAGCCTTGGGAGGCGGGTCGTCAGGGTCGGGCGCGTCGCGGCCGGCGTCAATGTAGAGGTGGCAGGAGGTGTAGCGCAGCGGTTCGATCATGCGGTTATCGCCACCCATCCGGATCAGGCACTTGGCCTCCTGACAGACGCAGACGACGCCGAGCAGCAGGTGCTCGGGGCCTTTCGCTATTCCCGGAACCGTACCGTGCTGCATTGCGACCCGGCCCTGATGCCGCGGCGGCGCAAGGCATGGTCGAGCTGGAACTATCTAACCGCGGACGCCGATAGCATCACTTCACCAGGAGTGTCGGTGACCTATTGGATGAACAGGCTACAGAGGCTGGAGACCGACCAGGACGTGTTCGTTACGCTCAATCCTGCGATCGAGCCTGATGCCCGACTGGTCCTGCACGAGGAAATCTACGAGCATCCGCTCTACAATGATCGCGCGCACCTTGCGCAACGCCAGTTGTGGTCGCTGCAGGGGCGGCGACGCACCTGGTATTGCGGCGCATATTTCGGTGCTGGCTTCCACGAGGACGGCCTGCAGGCCGGACTGGCGACCGCCGAGCAATTGGGTGGGGTGAGGCGGCCGTGGCAGGTCGGCGGAGAGTCGGATCGTATTTTCGTCGGGCCGACGCCCGCTGGGATGCGCGAGTTGTCGGAGAACGCCGCATGACCCGAGCCTCCCGCCTCTATGTTGGACATGTCGTGCACCGCCGCCTCCGGCCGAGCCCTCATCTGCTGCGCTACCGCTGCTTCTGGATGCTGCTGGATCTCGATGAGTTGGACGACCTGGGCCAGAGGCTGCGTCTGTTCGGATACAATCGAGCGGCACCCGTCAGTTTCCACGCTCGCGACCATGGCGACGGCACGTCCACAAGCTTGCGCGGATATATCGAGGCCAAGCTCGCCGACGCGGGGATTGCCATCGGCTCCGGAGCGGTGCGGCTGCTGTGCATGCCTCGCGTCGCCGGTTATGGCTTCAATCCGCTGAGCATCATGTTCTGCCACGATGAGGGCGGCAGGCTGCGCGCCATCATCTGGGAGGTGAACAACACCTTTGGTGAGCGGCACAGCTATCTCATCGAAGTGGCGGATGCGTCTTGTGGCGTCGTGAAGCAGCACTGTGCCAAGGAATTTTTTGTCTCGCCGTTCATGGATCTGGAGATGACCTACGACTTCCGTGTCAGCGAGCCCGGGGCGGATGTCTCGGTCGTGATCCGCGCCGGCGACAAGGAGGGGCCGCTGCTGCTGGCCTCACTGTCAGGAGAGGCCAGGGAAATCACAGATGGCAACCTGCTCGTGCTGCTTCTGCAGCAACCATTCCTGACACTGAAAGTCATGGCTGCCATCCATTGGCAAGCCCTGAGGCTTTGGCTGAAGGGTATCCGGCTCAGGCAGAAGCCACCGCCGCCCAAGTGCCCGATAACTGTCGTGCGCTCACATGCTGACGTCTCCATGAAGGAGACAACATCCGTCCACGAACAACAAGCGCCGGTGCGATTTTACACGACATGACCACGAAACAAGACAGCGCTCGGGCCGCTCCTGCCCAATCCCACCCCAGCCAAGGACACTCTCTTGCGGCTGCAATGCTGGGCAAAATACTGCCAACGCAGTGTGCTGCCGGCAAGCTGGCCATTCGAATGCCGATCGGGCAAGACATCATTTGCGCCTCCAGCAAACCGGGTCCGAATGCCTGCGTCGACGTCAAAAGCTGGCGTGGGCTCAGACGCATGCTGATGGGTGGCAATACGGGGTTTGCTCAAGCGTTCATCGACGGCGATTGCGATTGCGACGACCTGGAAAGCCTGTTCGCCTGGGCGCTTGTCAACGACGCCGTGCTTGAACGCTTCGGCTCGGGCTCAACGATGTTGAGGTGGGCCGCAAGGCTCTACCATCGGCGGCAGTCCAACACACTGAGCGGAAGCCGTCGCAACATCGCGGCCCATTACGATCTCGGCAATGACTTCTACAGGACCTGGCTGGATGAGGGGATGAGCTACTCGTCCGCGGTGTACGGGGCGGATGCCGGTCAGACATTGGAATCAGCACAGGACGCAAAGCTCGATCGAATCGTAGAGTTGATGGACATCAGCGGTGGCGAACGTGTGCTGGAGATCGGGTGCGGCTGGGGCGCGCTTGCCGAGCGGCTGACCAAAGGCCCGGCCGCGCAGCTGACGGCGCTGACATTGTCGCAAAGGCAGCTCGAGTTCACACGCGAACGGCTCCGGAGCATCCCGGCAGCAGAACGCGCTGACGTGCGACTGCAGGACTATCGAATGGTCGAAGGCACCTACGAGCGCATCGCGTCCATCGAAATGCTGGAAGCCGTCGGTCAGCGCTATTGGCCGCTCTACTTCGACGTTCTGCGACGCCGGCTCGCCCCTGAAGGCATTGCCGTGTTGCAGGTCATTACCATAAGGCCCGACCGGTTCACCGCTTATCTGCGAGAACCCGACTTCATCCAGCGCTACATCTTTCCGGGCGGCATGTTGCCGACGAGGCCTATCCTGGAGCAGCAGATCGCCGACGCTGGTCTCACACTGACGTCGGTTGAAACGTTCGGCGAGAGCTATGCCCGCACGCTGGCCGAATGGCGTTCGAGGTTCGTCGCAGCCTGGCCGCGCCTGAGTGCCATGGGCTTTGACGAGCGATTCCGGCGAATGTGGATCTATTATCTGTCCTACTGCGAAGCAGGCTTCGGGGCCGGCGAACTCGATGTCGGCCTTTACCGCATTGAACGTCCGGGCAACTGAGGGAGCAACGATCCCGGTACAGACATCACCTCGCCATCATGCCGATGACGATGGCCCTCGGATCGCCTTCAACACGGCGATCGCCGCGGCCTCATTTCGCGGCGCCATGATGTGCGCGCCGGCCACCCCCGGGATCGTCTTCATTTCCTCGATCGTTTCCATACAGATCCGTACCCCTTCCGCGGCTGCGTCCGCGTCGCCGGCTGCCTCCATGCGGGCGATGTGGGCGTCCGGGATGATCGAGCCGTAAAGGTTGTCACGAATCCAGCGGCCCGAGCGGGCGTTTCTCAGCGGCACAACGCCGACGATGAGCTTGATGCGATCGGTCAGACCATGCTCGGCGAGGCGAGCCACATAGCGGCGCAGCACGGCGGTATCCATGCAGAACTGGGTCTGCGCGAAGCGGGCGCCGGCCTCCAGCTTGGCGGCAAGTCCCTTTGGCAGCCAGTCGGCCGGCGGATCGATCGGCATATCGGCGGCCCCGATCAGCAGGCCATCGAGGCCGGACACGGCGCGGCCGGTCGGCAGCAATCCGGCATCGCGCATGTCGCGCAGCATGGCAATGAGCCGGCCCGAATCGAGGTCGAAAACGGGCTTCGTTTCGGGCTGATCGCCAGCCTTGGGATCATCGCCGGTCATGACAAGGACGTTGCGGATGCCAAGCGCCGCCGCACCCATGATATCGCCCTGAATGGCGATGCGGTTCCGGTCGCGGCAGGTGATCTGCATGATGGGCTCGATGCCCTGGGACAAGAGCAGGGCTGCGGATGCGAGGGCGCACATATGCGAGCGCGCGCCGGCGCCATCCGTCAGGTTCACCGCATCGGCGAGGCCACGGAACGGCAACGCGATATCAATCAATCTTTCTGCATCGCCACTGACCGGAGGCGTGATCTCGGCAGTCAGTACGAATTGCCCCGAAGCGAGCCGGTCGGCCAGGCCGGCGGGCAGCGATTGGGAGCGTATTGGCGAGGTCATAGGCGGCATTCCCGATAGACGATAGCAATGACATGGCGCTCATCGCTAGAGCGCTTTCCAGTTCAGTTGGATCATGAAAGCGCTCTAGCGTCCCTTGTTTGTCGCATTTTCTGCACCAAACCGGGACCCACTTTGGTGGAAAATGCTCTAGCAGGTGCGCCGGTGGGACAACAACCACAGTGCCGCCGAAAGGGTCAACCAATCACCAAAACCTCGGGAGGAGGCGGCTCGGCGAACAGCTGCTCGACAAGCGCGGCACGCCGCTCAAGCGCCGCACGCTGGTTAATGTAGCCCTTGTCCGTGATCTCGTTGGCATCGATGGACGGGGGCTCGGTCATCAGCAGCACCCTTGCGATGCGAGTCGACGAACCCTTCTGGCTGGCATTGTAGATCTTGAGGCTGGCCGCCACATGATCGCGCACTGCCGCCGATGCGATCAGCTTTCCGGGATCGGCGTGCAAGGCGGCATCCGGGCAGACTGCCTTCATTCCGGCAAGGCTGGGCCAGACCAGCAGGGCGACAAAGTCTCGGTCGTGACCGCAGACGACGGCGTCCTGGATCACCGGCGCAGCGGCGGCAATGGCCGCGAGGCGGAGAACGCCGGCAGCAACCCATGTTCCGGTCGCCAGCTTGAAATCCTCCGCAACCCGGCCATCGAACAAGATGCCCTTGGCGGGCTCGTCGGGATCAGCCAAGCGCGCGGCATCGCCGATGCGATAGAAACCGTCCTCGTCGAACGCTGCGGCGGTCAGGTCAGGCCGGCGCCAATAACCGGGAAAGACGCTCGGCCCCTTGACGCTAATCTCCAGTTTCTCGCCGCTCGGAACGAATTTGAGGGAGACGCCGGGTGGGGGCAGGCCGATGGAGCCTGCCTGCTCGATCAGGATATGGCCGCTGGTGGCGGCGGGCGCCGTCTCGGTCGAGCCCCAGCTGGAGACCATCGGCACACGCAAGCCCGTGATGCGGATCGCCAACGCCTCCAAGCGCTCCCAGAGGTCCTGCGACAGTGCGGCGCCGGCATAAAAGATCAACCGCAATTCGGCGAAGAACTTACGCGCAAGCGCCTCATCAGATTCCAGCGCCGGCAGGATGGCTGCAAAACCAGCAGGAACATTGAAGTAGATGGTCGGCGAGACTTGCCTCAGATTACGGAGTGTCGAGTCGATCAGGCCGGGCGCCGGCTTACCCTCGTCGATATACAGCGTGCCGCCTTGCGCCACGACGAGATTGAAATTGTGGTTGCCGCCGAACGTGTGGTTCCAGGGCAGCCAGTCAACCAGCGTCAAGGGCTGCTCGGCGAGGAACGGCCAGGTCTGCGCGATCATGGTCTGGTTGGCGACGAGCATGCGCTGAGTATTGATCACACCCTTGGGCATGCCAGTGGATCCGGACGTGTACAGAACCTTGGCGACAGTGTCAGGGCCGACGCCGGCAAACGCCTGGTCGATGGCCATGCCCGGCGGGGTGGCGGCCAACTCGGAAAACATCGTTGCCGCGATTCCGTCCGGAGGCGTGTTGCCGACCACGACCTCCGCCTCGCTCAAATCAATGGCCGCAAGCGCCTTTGCGAATATCTGGCCGTTGGAGACGTAGACGATACGCGGCGTGGTCTCGCTAAAAACGTGGCGCAGCTTGGCATGGTCCTGGCTCATCAGCGCGTAGGCGACCGAGACCGGAACAACCGGCACACCGGCCACAAACGCGCCAAGCATCAGAAGTGCGTGATCGATACCATTGCCGGACAGGATCATCGCCGGGCGTTCCGGCGTGCAGCCGCGATCGAGCAGAGCTTGGCCAATGCCGCGGGCCTGCCGCCAGGCTTCGGCATAGGAGATCCGCCGCCAGTTGCCGTCGCCGTCGCGCTCGGCCAGGAACGCGCGATCCGGTATTCTTCGCGCTTGCTGCTGCAGCATGTGAGCGATGCTTGGAAGAAAGTCGGCAAGCGGCACCGGCGAGCGAAGGATAAACGCGCCGTCGGCGAGATCGGTCTTTTCAACCATCGCCGGGGCGAACGCGATTGGCTTGAACGGCGGCATCGGATCGCCTCCATCCTTGCCAGCTGCATGTCCGCCACCGGCAACCGGCGGTGCGGCTGGTGGACTATCGGCAGGCGTGCGGTTGGAGACGTCGATCCCGAGATAGGCTTGCCGCACCCGGTTATCGGACAACAACTCGCTGCCCGCTCCCTGCATGACGATCTGGCCATTCTCCAGAACGTAGCCGCGGTTGGCCAGCTTGAGGGAGGCACCGACATTCTGCTCGACAAGAATGACCGTCAGGCCGCTCTCGTTCAATTTGCGAATGGTACGGAACAACTCCTGCGTCAATGCCGGCGAAAGCCCGAGCGATGGCTCGTCGAACATGATGAGCTCGGGCTTGCCCATCAGGCATCGGCCGATTGCCAGCATCTGCTGCTCGCCGCCGGACATCGTGCCCGCCAGCTGGCGGCGGCGCTCGGCAAGCCGCGGAAAGAGCTGAAAGACCTGCTCCCTCGTTGCCGCCATTGCAGCTCTGGCGCGTGGCAGGAGCGCTCCCATCTCCAAGTTCTCCTCGACGCTCAGCGTCGGGAACACCTGGCGACCTTCCGCCACCTGACCAATACCGAGATTGCAGACATGATGGCTCGGCTGTCCCGTTATATCGGTGCCCCGGAAGCGAATACGGCCCGAGCGGGGCCGCTCCATGCCGGCAATTGCCCTGATAAGGCTCGATTTGCCAGCGCCATTCGCACCGACTATTGCGACGAGCTCGCCTTCGGCGGCCGCAATGGAAATCCCGGACAATGCCTGCGCGTCGCCGTAGAAGAGATCGATGCCGTCAACCTCGAGAATCACAGCGCCTCCGCACCAAGATAGCATTCCAGAACTGCCGGATCCGTGGCCACCTGTTGCGGCTGACCGGTCGCGATGATCTCGCCGTGATGCAGTACAACGATGTGACCGGCCAGTGCCATGACGGCCCGCATCACGTGCTCGATGAGCAGGATGGTAAGGCCGGTCTCGGCATTCAGCTCGCGGAACAGCGCAACCATGGTATCGACCTCGGTCGGCCGCAACCCCGCCATGACCTCGTCGAGAAGCAGCAACCTCGGCCCGGTGGCGAGCGCGCGCGCGACCTCCAGGCGCTTGCGGTCCGGGAGCGTCAGGGCGGATGCGGGCATATCCCGCTTCTCGGCAAGTCCAAGCCTGTCGAGAATTGCCGCGGCCCTGTGCCGGGCGGCGCCGACGTCGGGGCCGGCATTGAGTGCACCCACGACGACGTTGTCCATCACCGACAGACCGGCGAACGGCTTCACGATCTGGAATGTGCGGCCGATGCCAGCCTGACAAATACGGTCGGGCCGCCAACCGTCGATGCGGCGGCCTGCAAACGTGATCTGGCCGGCATCGGGGCGATAGACGCCGGCGATCATGTTGAAGCAGGTGGTCTTGCCGGCGCCATTGGGGCCTATGAGGGCAACGATGCTGCCCTGTTCGACCTCGAAAGAGGCTGCATCGACTGCCCGCAAGCCACTGAAGCTCTTGGAAATGCCTTGTACGCTCAAGAGCGCCGTCACGATCCGGATCCTCCCCCTCGCTTGTCGCTCAAGCCAAGTAAGCGCCGGAGCGGCGGCCAAATGCCGTCGGGCAGGAAAACAACCACCACCAGCAGGCAGATTCCATAGAATACCTGCTTCACGCCGGGCAGCTCGATGCCGAAAATCGACATCACCTCCCGCAGCGACTCGGCGAGCGCAGTGAGCAGAAATGCACCGATGATCGGACCGAACAAGGTGCCCATGCCGCCGATGATCGGCCCCAGAATGATCTCGATCGACTGCGAGATGTGAAAGATCTGCTCGGGAAACAGGTTGTTGTAGTAGAACGCGATCAGCACCCCGCCTATGGCTGTCATGCCGCCCGACAGCATGACGGCGTACATGCGATAGCGAAACAGGTCGATGCCCAGCGCTTCGGCTGCCTCCGGGCTCTCGCGAATGGCCTGCCAATAATATCCAACGCGGCCCGTCAGCAGCCAGCGGCACAAGATGAATGCGGCGGCAGTCAGCGCGAGCGCCAGGTAGTAGAACATCGTCGGACTACCGCGGAGATTGACGATGTCGTTGCCTGAGTAGTTCGCGACCGGCAGGAAGAATCCGGCCGAGCCGCCGACCAACGGCCAATGATCGAAGCCGATACGCGCGAATTCGGCAAACGCGATCGTCAGGATGGCGAAGTAGACGCCGCCGACACCAAAACGGAAGGCCAGAAAGCCAATGACCGCAGCTACAGCCACGGCGATGACGACGGCTACAAGCGCGCCGAGCCAGGGATTGAGACCAAGGCGGACGAACAGCACTGCCGCAACATATGCTCCGAGCCCGACATAAAGCGCGTGCCCCAGCGATAGCTGGCCGGCAAATCCCATCATCACGTTCCAGGCCTGGCCGACATAGGCGAAATAGAGGATCGTGATGAGAACAGTGACCAGGTAATCGCTGACGAACAACGGAACCACGAGGAGAAACGCCAGGAGGCTGGCGAGGGCGGCAAGCTCGCGCGTGGAGACGCCGGAGGTCAATCGCTTCAGCATCGTCGCGTCACCTCGTGCTGCGGCCGAGTATGCCCTGCGGCCGGAAAAGCAGCACAAGCACCAGAATGGCAAATGCGAACATGCTCTTGGCAGATGGGCTGAAAACGAGACCGCCGAGCGCCTCGGTGATCCCGATCAGCACGCCGCCAAGCAGGGCACCGCTCATCGAGCCCAGGCCGCCGACAATCACGACTACGAACGCCAGCAGCGTATAGGCTGGTCCCAATGGCGGCGTGACATCAACCAGCAGCACCATCATGCAACCGGCAGCCCCGACGCAGGCAGAGCCCAGCGCGAACGTGAGCGCGTAGAGCCGCTTGACGTCGAGACCGACAACCAACGCGCCAGTGTAGTTGTCGGCGCATGCGCGGATTGCCTTGCCCAGAAGGGTGAAGCGGAAGAATGCCAGCAGCGCAGCCGCCGTCACGACCGCGGCGAGCCCGGCATAGAGCTTGTTGGCATCCACAATAAGCGGGCCCAGCGCGAAACTGTCGAAGGCATACGACGTCTGCACATTCTGCGCGTCGGGACCGAACAGGATCAGCAGCGCGTTGACCATGATGATTGCGATCGCAACCATCAACATGAACTGGCTGTGCTCGGGCTTGTCCACGAAAGCGTTTATTATGCCGCGCTGCATTGCATAGCCGAGCGCAAACATCACGGCAGCTATCGGGCCCATCATCACCAAAGGATCGAGACGGTATGCCGTAAACAGAAAGACAGCGAGATACATGCCGATCGTCATCATCTCGCCGTGGGCGAAGTTGACGATGCGGATCACGCCGTAAATGACGGAAAGGCCAAGCGCCATCAAGCCATAGACCAGGCCCGTCAGCAGGCCGCTGATGGCGACGTTGATGTAGACTTCCGCCGGCATCCCTGCCCCTCCCCCAGGCCTTGCGCCGGCCTATTGGCCGGCGCCTGCCATATCTTGCGGAGCTTCGCATGCAGGCACTCTCGCGCCTGCGCCAGCCCGCGAATGCGTGCTCTCAGCGGTTATTGTAGGGCTTCAGCGGCCACTCGACGTTGGCATTCGAGGCTGCTTTCGGGGCCACCGTCACCAGCTTGCCGCCGCGGTTCTGGATGCCGGCGTTCTTGAGCTTGTCGTTCTGCCCCTTGGCGTTGAACTGGATGCCAGGGCCGATCGAGACATTGTCCGTGATGTTGGTCTTGCGGATGGCATCGGCCAACGCCTTCGGATCGGTGGTGCCGGCACGCTTGAAGGCATCGGCAGCAACCAGAAGCGCCTCGAACGTATAGATATGGTTGGTGTTGAGATTCACCCCCTTGTGGCTCTTGGCGAGCTCGGCCTCCAACTGTTTCGACATCTTCTTGTTCGGATCATACCAGGGCACGAAGCTGATGGGCCCATCCGACAGCTTACCGAGCGTCTTGAAATACTGATCGTCATACCACCCGGGGCCCATGGACAGGATGGCCTGCGGTGTCCAGCGCTGCTTGATGAGCTCGCGCGTCATCAGGATCGCATCGTTGAGGCGGCTGACAACCATCAGCGCCTCCGCGCCGGTCGCCTTGGCCTTGGCAACCTCGACCGACAGATCCCGGGCAGCCGGATCGTAGGAGATCGTCTCCACGATCTTGTAGGGCATATTGAACTTGGGCATCACCTTCGAGATGCCGCCCCTCATCGCGGTCCCGAACGTATCATTGACGTGCATGAACACGACGGTTTTCGGCGCAGAGCCGGCCGCCGCGAAGATCTCCTTCTGGTTGGCAAACGCATCCCCGAGGATCATCGGTGCGGTCGGAAAGTTGCGGAAGACGAATTTGTAGCCCTGCTCCGTGATCGGCGGAGCGGCGGCGATATTGATGACGAACGGAATGCCTTTCTGCTCGGCGACCTGAGCGATGGCGGTACTCTGGCCGGAGTCGAACGCGCCGACCAGGAGCTGGGCGCCTTCACTGATGAGCCGCTCGGCGCGTGCCCGGGCAACGTCGACCTTCGTCTCCGTGTCGCCGTTCATGATCTCTAGCTCGGGCAGGCCGATATC
>CAWGUF010000025.1:0-133811 GCA_963825625.1 uncultured Alphaproteobacteria bacterium
CGAGCTGCGGGACATCTGGCCACATTACCAGGCACCCGCTGTCAGGACAGGCAGCGGTTTTCTGCCGGTACGCCTGGTTTTCTCGATCTATACACCCTTCTACTCGACCGTCAGCACGGCCGCCGTCCGCCTCGACGAGTTACAGGCAGACAGCTATGCCATGGAGCTGTTCAGCGATGAAGAAGTGGTCGATGCCATCACGACCGACACGGTATACCGGCTGTTTCTGCGTGAGAGGTACTGGCCTGCTGTCAGGAAACTCTCCGCACAGAGCGGTGCGGCTATCACGAAAACCCATTCGGGCATGATGGCGGTACTGCATGCCGGGTTAAACGACGATAGTATCGCGCACTGGATCGACAAGGCCATGTCAATGGAAAGCCACTGGGATGATCCCGTGGCCGTTGCTGGGACGCCGTCTTGATAACGTAGGACATGCGCAGGCCCGTATGGAAATGCATCTGTCTGAATCGACCGCCACAAGCTACCTCGCGGGACACCTGCCAGCCCTCAAGGCCGCGCTTGAAGACATGTCGCCAGCAGAATATCCCGGGATCCAGTCGTGGCCGGCGCGCATGTCCGGGTTGCAACGCAGCGTGCAATCGGTCCTGCATAGCCTGCAAAACAGACGGAAACACTTGCCGCATCCACAGTAACAGGCCGCCGTGGTGATTGCTGCAGCCGTACCCGTCAATGCGGCGTTGTGTCGCCAACCAGGGTGTGGCCACTGATCTGTGTGATGACCGGCCTGCCATTTTCCAGCTCGTAGGTGGCATACTCGCGGAACAGACTGGTCATTTTCGTACCGTTCTGAACCAGATTCTCGGTGATGGTCGAGTAGGACAATCCGCTCTGGCCGTCCGGCATGATATGTATTTCGGTATCATTACGCTGATAATCGTAGGCTTCGATCCCGCCCAGCCAGCGTTTATCAGCTCCAGGTAATCATCCTTGTGCAAGCGTACCTTTACCATCCATTTCTTGTACTGAAACTCGATGACCTTTTCGAAGGTGTCACTCACGTACATCCCGATACCCGCGGTATCGCAGAGCATCGCGGCCGCGTCGGTGGCATCGATAACCTGCTGGATCTGGTCCTCGCTGATCCGGTCAGCTGCCTCGAGCGGAAGCGACAGCAATACGGCTAGTACGGTGCCTGACAAATGTCGGTTCATAGCATTGTCCTCCCGTGCAGGCCTATATCGCGGGGCGGGCATCGTAAGCAGCGCGTGGATCCTGTTCATGGTCAATTACATCATGTAGCCCCTCACGGTGATATTGGACGAAAGTGCGTGGTAACGAGAGACGCCAGCACACCCTTGGCCCGCAATCAATGAGCGTAGCCAGATCGGTGCGCAGGCCAGGTCAGACAGCACCAGCCCATCAATACATTATTATTTTATGCAACGCTGATTAAACGGGCTAACCCTGCGCTCGCGCGCGGTTAATGTGTGCCCGATCTGGTATCGATGATCCGAATTGCCGGTTGTGCCTAGGATTTAGACTCCTGGTTTTTCAGCGCATTGGCTGTTATCTCGTCATAGAGGTGGACGACACGGGAGCAAAAATTGTGCAGTTCCGGATGGCCTTCCGTCATCGGCAAGGTGCGTGAGGCATCATCGATAACACGGGCGAGAAATTCGACGTCTGCATCACTAAGTACATAATTATTCAATACCTTCTCCTCAGTTCCAGGAGTACAGGTAGCCGCTGCGCCTCAAATCGTTTCACCAGCGCCATAATGACACCCACATCTCTTGTAGATAACTCAGACATATTCGCCCCCCTTCGATAACCCTGCCGGTTGCTGTTGTAATCGAGCCATGCGCTGATTTTCCGACATGCAACAATGCCCGTTCCAATGCCGGGATCTATCGTGGCATGCATTTACCCCGTTCTTACTTTATAGTTTAGCCGGCAACTGACCTATTATTTAATAAAAGGAGCAGCGGGCGGGTGGGCCTGGTCCCTGACAGTAAATCCGGGGGTATTCCATGAAGGATTTGGTAAACCAGATGCTAGCCGGCACACTCGGGTCAATGCGTCGGAGAATTGAGCTTAGGGAGTCCGGGCGCAGGGAAGCGGCGCGCGTCACCGAGGTCCTGGAGGGGGTGGTGGGGGAACCGACCCGCCATACGGTACGTACGTGGATATAAAAGGAAACTGCACGGCGCAATCTCCACAGCATTGGGATATACCGAGCAGCTAATTGCAGAGATCCCCGCCGCCATCGAGGTCAGCCGCAACACCTTCGTGACCAATCCGTATGTCAATGCGTTTTTTGTGAATGTGAAGGATCTGCAGCTGGTTTTCAGCCGCAGCTCCGAAATACGGGAGTTCATGCATGCTTGCAGTGGTTATGATATCTCCCATTGCTATGCGCTGCTGTGTATGCACAAGTCGGAAAAGACGGTTTTTGGTGTGGAGCTGGAAGGTGATGTGCTCAGCCATGACGTACGGCAGACCGCGGTAAGCTTTTCTGATCACCGGATCTATGCACCTGCGCCGAGCGAGTTCGAAACCCGGCAGGGGCTCAAGCGCTGTCTTTTTGAAGGACTGGTGACGCACGCCCTTGGGCGTATCATGCACCTGAAAGTGGAGAACCACCGCCTGCAACAGGAACGCCAGGCACTGAACGCAAGGTTGAGGCACCTGCATCATCAAACAGGTGATAAACATGAGCAAAGTCCGCTTGATCCCAGGGTGGCGGCCGAGATGGAAGCAGCCAGGGAAAGGCTGGGATTGATTGAGAAAACGCTCCTGCATTCACGGCTGGTTGCGCCCGAAGAATCACTCAACCAGGTACATTCGGTGTTCAAACGTCCGGACGACTTTATCCGGCTACAGAAATCCACACTCATGCTGAGCAAGATGTGCATTAAAATCGACGAGCACTCGACACGGCCCTGCAACGAGCTCAACCTGACCGAGGTGGTGATCGGTGATGAGTCGCCCCGCGTGGTGACGCTGGCGAAATTCCCGAGGGACGAGCTGCTCCCGCCGACAGATTTTCTGGAGCAAAGACTCTTCTCATAATCATTGTCGTGTAATACCCGGTACTGCATCATGAAACATCCAGTGCACAGGTATAGCGTGCCTGTTGCATTGCCGGGCAATGCGCTGTCGCAGCAGGCTGCTGGATACTCACACAGATTTCACTGATTTGCAGTTTGCCGGTTCGGGCTGGTATGAGGCAGTATGACGCTGCAAGGATACTGCCTGTGAACACACCGGTAACCACGATGATCAAGCCTGTTCGCTGTTTTCGACATATTGTATGTGAGCCGCCCGGTTACCTCGGCAGCATGCTGAATGCGCGTGGCTACCCGTTCGAGGTGGTCTGTCTCGACCAGGGAGTGGACGTGCCGCGCGATCTGGATGCTGTGGCCGGCCTGGTGTTTATGGGTGGTGCGGGCAACGTCAATGAACCCACCGACTGGATGCAGCAGGAACTCGACCTGATTGGCCGCGCGGTGGAGCGGGGCATACCCCTGCTGGGCATATGTCTGGGTGCGCAGCTGATCAGCAAGGCGCTGGGTGGTGCCGTAATGCCCAACAAATCGCTGGAAATTGGCTGGCATCCGGTGGAGCAGGTGGTGGACAATGCCGCGCCCGGCTGGTTTGCAGGACTGCCGCCACGCTTCGAGGTATTCCAGTGGCATGCGCATACCTTCTCCATCCCGCCCGGTGCCGTGGCATTGCTGCGCGGTCGCTGTGCCGAGCACCAGGCGTTTGCCGTCGGCAACATCCTGGCAACACAGTTTCACCTGGAGATCATGCCGCATTCCATCCAGGGACTGACGCAGCGTTTTAGCGGTGACATCGAACAGGCGTCTGACTGTGTACAGGGCGCGGATGTCATCATCGCTGACCTGGCGGTGCGTACCCGGCGCCTGCACAGGATTGCGGAAGTCGTGCTCGGACGCTGGCTGCAAAGCGTTTACGCGTGAACGTCCGGATCAGACAGAATGCTGTGCTACTGAACCGCACATGGCAGCTATGAACGAATTTACTGACGGATTGCCCGATTCACTGCGCCAGGTGCTCGATTACCACGAAGCCACCAAGCATCGCTTCGAGGGCTTTGCCCCGGGGCCGGGGTTCCTGGACTGGGCGACGCAGCCTGACCCGTTCCGGCGTTATGCGGGGGCGCGGCTGATTTCCCTGCAGCCGATCGCGCCAGCGGATGCACCAGGCTATGACGCGGTGTTTACCCCGGCAAGTATCGCGAATGCGATCCGTTTCACGCCGCCGGGCGGCTGCGTCTCCATTCGTTTAGGCTACCAGCCGCCGGGGCCGCTTCGGCTCGAGATATCCGATACGGGCGATGGCATGACGGAAGCAGAGCTGGCTCGTGCCCGCGCCGGGCTCGTTGCTCCCGAGCCGTTTCGCCGCCGCTCGGGCGGCACCGGCATCGGCTTGCCGCTGGTCCGCGCGCTTGCCCTGGCGCTGGGCGCGACCCTCGCCTTCGACAGCCGCCCACGGGAGGGCACGCGCGTAACGATCGACTTCCCGCCCGATCGCCTGGTGCCGGTATGAGCCCGTATGAGATGGCGCGGTTAAATCCCCGCGCGTAAATCCCCCCGCGTAAATCAAGGACGGCATCGGGATATTGTATGTGAAGGCCAACTCCCCTATGTCGGCATTCCGGTCCGGTCCGGTCCGGCCGGCCGCCAGCCGTGGCGCCCGATTTCCCAGGAGGTCCCCTCAGATGGACAGCGTTCTCATCATTGGTGCCGGCGCGGCCGGATCAGTCGTCGCCCAGAAGTGCGCGATGAACCGTGACGTGTTCAAGAAGATCCATCTTGCCTCGCGCCGTCTCGTCTCCTGTGAGAACGTCGCCAAACTCTGCAGCACGCCGATCGAGATCTCACAGGTCGACGCCGATAACGTCGCCGAGACCGTGGCGCTGCTGAACAAGGTCAAACCCGACCTCGTCATCAACATGGCGCTGCCCTATCAGGATCTCGCCATCATGGATGCCTGCCTTGAGGCCGGCGTCCACTATATGGATACGGCCAACTACGAGCCTCGTGACGAGGCCAAGTTCACCTACAAATGGCAGTGGCCCTACCACGACAAGTTCAAGGCCAAGGGCCTGATGGCGATCCTGGGCTGTGGCTTCGATCCCGGCCAGACCAACATCTACTGCGCTTACGCGCAGGAGTTCCTGTTCGATACCATCGAGACCATCGATATCGTCGACTGCAATGCTGGCGACCACGGCAAGGCGTTCGCCACCAACTTCAACCCGGAGATCAACCTGCGCGAGGTGACCCAGCGCGGCAAATACTGGAAGGCCGGCGAGTGGATCGAGATCGATCCGCTGTCCATCGCCTGCATGGTCGACTACCCGGAGGTCGGACCGCGCAAATCCTACCTCATCTATCATGAGGAGGAGGAAAGCCTCGTCGAGAATATCCGGGGGCTGAAGCAGATTCGCTTCTGGATGACGTTCGGCGACCAGTATATCAAGCACTTGGAGGTGCTGCAGAACGTCGGCATGACCCGCATCGACCCCGTCATGTACAAGGGTACGCCGGTCATCCCCATCGAGTTTCTAAAGGAGCTGCTGCCGCCGCCGTCCTCGCTGGGCGAGGGCTACACCGGCAAGACCTCGATCGGCTGCATCATGGTCGGCAAGAAGGACGGCAAGAACAAGCGCGCCTTCATCTGGAACGTGTGCGATCACGCCAAGTCCTACAAGGAGGTCAAGGCGCAGGCCGTCTCCTACACCACCGGTGTGCCGCCTGTTGTCGGCGCCATGATGCTGTTCCAGGGGCACTGGAAGGGTGATGGCGTATTCAACGTCGAGCAACTCCCCTCCAAGCCGTTCATGGACGAGATCGGCAACCAGGGGCTGCCCTGGCACATGAAGGAGATCACCGAGGCCGACCAGGCCGACCTGTTCGCGGTCAAGACCTGATCCGGCCTGCCTCGCCTCAGACCCGCGGCTTTTCGGCCATCGCCGCCAAGTGCGCCAGCACATCCTCGACGTGCATCACATCGGCATACTTGTGGTGAAGGTCGAACAGGTTGACCTTGTGACTCAGCATCGAGCGGTCGAACACGCACTCTTCGACGACCGTGTTGTGAAACGCGTGCGAGTAGGCGTCGACCGTGGTCGCTCGCACGCACCCCGATGTGCTTTCCCCGCAGATGATGAGGCTCTCGACCTTCAGCCGCCTCAGGTGGGCCACCAGCGGCGTGCCGTAGAATACCGACGCCCGCTCCTTGTAGATGACGAGATCGCCCGGCTGCGGCGCCAGCTCGGGCTGGATGGCATAGAGATCCTCCGCCTCTTCCAGCTTCTTGCGGTTTGTCGAGTTCACGCCGGCGGTATCGGCATGGCGCGTCGAGTAGATCACCGGAATGCCGGCGCGGCGCGCGGCGGCGAGCAGGTCCTGCGTCGGTTTCAGAGCGGCCCAGGCATTCTCCCCGCATGAGCCGTCGTACGTGCGGTTTGCTTCCACCACCGGAATGGCGCCGCCCAGGTAGGCCTTCTTGTAGAGGTCGATCACGAGTACCGCCGGTCGCGGGCCAACGAGCACGTCACGCTTGTAGGACTGGTAGATCTCCAGTGTCTCGGCGTCGACGATGTCCTTCCAGCAGTGGTCCTCGAAATCGCGGTTGGGCATGCCAGATCCTTCCTGATATTTCAGCTGCCGCGGTAGGTCGTATAGCCGAACGGGCTGACCAGCAGCGGCACGTGGTAGTGGGCATCCGCGTCGGTGACGGTGAAGCGGATCGGTACGGTACCCAGAAACGGCACGGGCGGCGCATCGGGCATCGTGTGCAGGAAATAGGCTGCAACGTGGAACGTCAACTCATAGCTGGCTGCCACAAGCTCGGGGCCCACGAGTAGCGGGCTGTCGCATCTGCCGTCGGCGTTGGTCGTCGTGCTCTTCAGCAGCGTTTCCCCGCCGCCGGGCTCCAGTCGCGCCAGATCGATCATCATGCCGGCGGCCGGGCGGCCGGATGCGGTGTCGAGCACATGCGTTGTCAGCCTGCCGCCGTTGGCCATGTTACGGGGTCCTCCGCGTCATCCTTGCCCCCAACGCATCGCAGACACTTGCGTCCGGCGCAAGCTCGGGGCACAGGACGAATGCCCGCCTCGGAGGATACGCTCGAATGCCTGCACCTTATCCACGCGATCTCGTCGGCTATGGCCGCACCCCGCCGCACGCGCAATGGCCTGGCGGCGCGCGCATCGCCGTCCAGTTCGTCATCAACTACGAGGAGGGCGGCGAAAACTGCATCCTCCATGGCGATCCGGCCTCCGAGGCCTTCTTGTCCGAGATCGTCGGCGCCGAAGCATGGCCCGCTCAGCGCCACATGAACATGGAATCGATCTACGAATATGGATCACGGGCGGGCTTCTGGCGGCTGTGGCGGATGTTCACCGAGCGCCGTCTGCCCGTCACCGTTTATGCGGTCGCCCACGCGATGATGCGCAACCCCGACAATGTGGCGGCGATGAACGAGGCGGGGTGGGAGATCGCCAGTCACGGCCTGAAGTGGATCGACTACCGCAACTTCCCTGCCGAGGACGAGCGTGCCCACATCGAGGAGGCGATCCGCATCCACACCGAGGTCTCCGGCCGCCGGCCGCTCGGCTTCTACCAGGGCCGCACCTCCGTCCACACGGTCGATCTCGCCATGGCGGAGCAGGGCTTCGTCTATCTGGCTGATAGCTACGCCGATGATCTGCCTTACTGGCTGCAAGGCTCGCACGGCCCGCAACTCGTCGTGCCCTATACGCTCGATGCCAACGACATGCGCTTTGCCACCAGCCAGGGCTTCAACTCCGGCGATCAGTTCTACACCTATCTCAAGGACAGCTTCGACCTTCTTTATGCCGAAGGCGCGGACAGGCCGCGGATGATGAGTGTCGGCCTGCACTGCCGCCTGGCTGGCCGGCCGGGCCGCGCCGCTGCTTTGGCGCGATTTCTCGATTACGTGCAGGGACATGAGAGGGTCTGGGTCGCAACCCGCCTCGATATTGCCCGGCATTGGCAGCGACACCACCCGCCGGCCGGCGGCTATCGTCCCAGCCGCATGCCCCGCGCGCTGTTCGTCGACGTCTACGGTGACGTCTTCGAGCACACGCCGCAGATTGCCGAGCGTGCTCACAGGGCAGGCTTGGGTCCTCAGTGCGATACCGCCGCTGGCCTGCAGGCAGCCATGGTGCAGCACATGCGCGCCATGGACCGGCCCGAAAAGCTGGCCTTGATCAAGGCCCACCCTGATCTGGCAGGCAGGCTGGCACAGGCCAAGCGCCTCACCTCCAATTCCACCGCCGAGCAGTCTTCTGCCGGACTGGATCAGTTGACCGACGATGAGCGGCGTCGTTTCACCGAACTCAATACTGCGTATGTCGATCGCTTCGGCTTCCCCTTCATCATGGCGGTGAAGGGCCGGACCAAGGCAGAAATTCTTGCGGCATTTGAAACCCGCATCGCAAACGACGCGGAAGCCGAATTCGAGACGGCCCTGCTTCAGATCGAGCGCATCGCCATGCTGCGGCTGGTGGACAGGCTGCCGGATTGAGTCTGCACAATTGACCGGCAAGCCGCCAGGTGAATTGCCTAATCGACGGGCTTTTCAAGCGAGAACAATTGTTGCAAGAGTGTCGAGTACGTGTGCGGCGGATACCTGCTGTCGGGGATAGCACAGTAGCGATGATGCCCGTCGTTGATTTGTCTTGGGAGGTTCTACATGCGCCTGCTCGTCCGCCGTTCGCTCTGTATCTCAGCACTGGCCGCCTCTGTCGTGGCCTTCGGCTCGGTCGCGGCATCCGCGGCTGACATCAAATTCACGCTGGACTGGAAGTTCGAGGGCCCTTCTGCGCCGTTTTTCGTGGCCCTGGATAAAGGCTACTACAAGGCCGAAGGTTTGAACGTGACGATCGATTCCGGCGCCGGCTCGAGAGTGCCGATCACGCGGGTCGCTGCCGGCACCTACGACATGGGCTTCGGCGACATCAATGCCGTGATCAAGTTTCTGGACGAGACGCCCGGCGGCAAGGTCAAGGCTGTCATGATGATGTATGAGCGTCCGCCGTTTGCTGTCATCGGCCGCAAGAGCCGCGGCGTGACGACCGATCCCAAGTCGCTGGCCGGCAAGACATTGGGCGCCCCGCCGCCGGACGCCGCATTCGGGCAGTGGCCGATCTTCAAGAAGGTCGCCGCCATCGACGACAGCAAGATTACCATTAAGAGCGTCGGCTTTCCAGTTCGCGAGCCGATGCTGGCGCAAGGCCAGGTCGACGCCATTTTCGGCTTTTCGTTCTCCTCCGTGCTGAACCTCAAGAGCCAGGGCGTGAAAGCCGATGACATCTCGCTGATCCTGATGGCGGAGAACGGCCTTGAGCTCTATGGCAACGCGATCATCGTGAACCCGGATTTTGCGGCCAAGAATCCCGCAGCGGTCAAGGGCTTCCTCAAGGCGCTCATGAAGGGTGTCAAGGACACCATCAAGGACCCAGCCGCCGCCGTTGACTCTGTCCTTAAGCGGAACAAGGTTGTGAGCAAGGCCGTCGAGCTGGAGCGGCTGCAGATGTCGATCGACAAGAATTACGTCACCCCCAACGTCAAGAAGAACGGGTTCGGCGGCGTGGATGACGCCAAGCTCACCAAGTCGATCGAGCTGCTGAAAGTTTCTCTCGGCCTCAAGAATCCGCCGAAGCCTTCAGCCGTGTTCGATGCTTCGTTCCTGCCGCCGGCTGCCGAGCGGAAAGTGAACTGACGGGCATGGCCGGGGGATTCGTCGACGTATCCGACGTTACACTGACCTATGGGGGCCAGGGTGTCACTTCCGGTGCCACTCTGGCCGTCGACGGTTTGTCGATCAGTGTTGAGCGCGGGCAGTTCGCTGCCGTTGTGGGGCCGTCGGGCTGCGGCAAGTCAACGCTGATGAAGCTCACGACTGGCTTGATCCGGCCGCAGAAGGGGCAGGTGCTGGTCGACGACAAGCCGGTCACGGGACCGGTGTCGATTGCCGGCATGGCATTCCAGAACCCATCCTTGCTTCCCTGGCGCACGACGCTTCGCAACGTGATGCTGCCGCTCGAGATCGTCGAGCCCCATCGCCGCAGGCTCGGTCGTGAACGGACGACGTACGAGGCAAAGGCGGAGGCGTTGCTCAGCCTCGTGGGGCTGGGCGGCTTCGGCTCGAAGTTCCCCTGGCAGCTTTCCGGTGGCATGCAGCAGCGTTCCAACCTGTGCCGGGCGCTGATCCACGATCCCGCACTTCTGATGCTCGACGAGCCATTCGGCGCGCTCGACGCCTTCACCCGCGAAGAACTGTGGCAGGTGATGCGCGATCTGCATGCCGAGAAGCAGATGACGGTCATCCTGGTGACGCACGACTTGCGTGAAGCGGTTTTTCTCGCCGATCGTATCTTCGTGATGAGTGCCCGGCCAGGACGCATCATCGCCACCCGCGACATCGATTTCCCGCGGCCGCGGCCGATCGATATTACTTACACTGGCGAGTTCAACGCGATCGTTCACGAATTGCGTACCCACATCGCCGAGGCGAGGGCTGCAGCGTGAGCACACAGAGCATCGAGGCCAAGGGTATCGACTGGGTCCGTTGGGCGCCGTGGATCTACGCCGGATGCGATGTTCGCGATCTGGGAGGCGGCCTGCCACCTGTTCCAGATTCCGAAATTCGTGCTGCCGGCACCCAGCGCCATCGCGGTCGCCACCGTGCAGTTCTGGGATGCCATCTGGACCAATTCGATCCAGACGTTATGGACGACACTGGTGGGCTTCGGTCTCGCCGTGATCGGCGGTTTGGCGCTCGGCATCCTGGTTGGATGGTCGAAGACGATCTATGCCGGTCTCTACCCGCTGATGGTCGGCTTCAACGCGATACCGAAGATCGCCGTTGGCCCGATCCTCATCATGTGGTTCGGGATCGGCGCCATTCCAGCAATCCTTCTGGCATTCCTGATTGCTTTCTTCCCCATCGTCGTCAACGTCTCCACCGGGCTCGCGACCATCGAGCCCGAGATGGAGGACGTGCTGCGCGCGCTCGGCGCAAAGAAGATGGACATTATGCTGAAGGTCGGCATTCCCCGCGCGCTGCCCTATTTCTTCGCCTCGCTGAAGGTGGCTGTGACGCTTGCCTTCATCGGCGCGGTGATGTCGGAGACCTTGGGCGCCAACTCCGGCCTCGGCCACACCATGCTGGCCGCGCAGTCGCAGTTCAACATGCCGCTGGTGTTTGCCGTGCTCCTGGCGCTCGCCATCGAGGGCATCGTCATGTACGTGATCATGGCATGGATCGAGATGCGCATGACCGGCTGGGCGCACCGCTCCAATCTCGGCCAGGCGTGATCGCGCGATGGCGACCGCAACGCGGAGCCCGGATTGTGGGATGAGCCGCGTCCGCCGTCCGAGTTGAGGGATGGCTTGGCTCCAGACCCCAGACCCCAGACCCCAGGCACTTGCCAGCCGCTGGCTCCTCGGTACGATGGCGGATCGTAGAAATACGGCGCTCAGGCAGGATGGCAGGCTGGCTGACATTTTACGTGACGTCGCCAACCGGCCGCCGCCGCCGCCGCAATATCGAGAGCTTGGATGCGGGCATTAGTACGCAGCTTTGGTCTGGCAACGCTGTCCTTGGCTGCCAACCTTTTTCCATCAGTTGATGCCACCGCCCGCGACAAGCCTTTCGGCGAGCAACTTGTCAGCGAAGGGCGGTCCAGATCTCTTTGCGAGGCCAGGGAGGACCGGGTTTTCGTGTCCACCAAGCATGGCAGCGCTTGCATCGCCTACATTTCATCAAAGGGCACCGATCACCTTCGCAGCGCGATCTTCTGGATCCCCGGCGATATGCCCCGCGAGAAGTTCGCCGACGTGGCATGGAACAGCCGCAGGCTCGCACTCTGGCCCAAGCTGGCGCAGCGTCTGGCCAACAGGTACGGGGTCCGCGTCGTGCGCCTCTCCCGCCTCGGCCTTGAAGGGTCGTCTGGCGATCACGCGCGCCGTGGCAGGCCGAACGAGATGCACATCCTCAACGCGGCTGTCGATTCGCTCAAGCAGCGCTTTGGCATCGATGATATCGCCGTAGTTGGCCAGTCGCGCGGTTCGACAATCTGGGCAGGCATCCTCACGCTCGGCCGCCGCGACGTCAGATGTGCTGCACTAGGCTCCGGCGTATTCGAGGTCGTGCGTTGGACTCACGAAGGTCATAAGGCGAAGGGCCGCAATTTGACGCAGGAGAGCATCGCCCGGCGCGTCTACGACCCCTCGCGCCACATTGCCGGCATCGTTAGCGACCCCAAGCGCCGGATTCTGATTATCGGTGATCCGGACGACTCGCGTACCCCGTTTGACCAGCAAGAACGCTTTGCCAACACCCTCACTGCCGCCGGCCACCACGTCCTGCTCGTCCCCATCGTGGCCACGGACGAGAAAAGCCACGGTGCTACGCCCTATGCGCTGGAAGCGGCCGGAATGTGCATGACCGACAGGTCCGACAAGCAGATTTCGGCGCGGCTGAAGCGCATGCGTATGAGGGCGATGAAGCGGCTGGAGCTCAAGGGACGGTCGACGCCGTC
Organism: uncultured Alphaproteobacteria bacterium; assembly: GCA_963825625.1. Taxonomy (GTDB): domain Bacteria; phylum Pseudomonadota; class Alphaproteobacteria; order Rhizobiales; family Hyphomicrobiaceae; genus CAMDPA01. The sequence continues at coordinate 12,572 of CAWGUF010000025.1, forward strand.
AGCACCCGCCGACCGCTCTTCGCCCCCGCCAGCCGCCCCTGCCGATCCGCTCCCCTACAAACCGCGCAGCCAGCAGCGAACGGATCTATCACCAACGTCGCGGTCATCGCCGCAAGGCAGACATCTGCGCAAGGCGCGTCGCACTATACTGCAGCCGCCTCGGCCTGCTTGATCTTCGGCAGCACCTCTTTTGCCATCAGGTCGAGCGAGCGCATCGCGTGCTGATAGGCGATGTTTCCAAAGAACATGCCGAAGATCATGTAGTTGCAGCCCAGCTCCGCGATCTGCCGCTCGATCTCGGCGCGCACCGTGTCGGGCGAGCCGACGATCACCGCGCCGCTTTCCATCGCTTGATCCAGGCTCGATACGCTGACGGAAGCCACCGGCGTCGTCGTCTGGTTCTCGCGCCACAGCTTGGTGAGACTGGCGTGGTACATCTCGTGCGCCGGCTCCGCGATGCGCCGCGCCTCGGCGTCCGTATCGGCGATCACCACGTGCCTGTTGACGCCGATGGCCACGCCTTCGGTGAAGTACGGGCTCGGCACCATCGCCCCGCCCCTTTCCCTATAGGCGGCCTTGAACGCAGCTATGTTCTTCGCCGCAAGCGCGCGCGGGCCGAGCGTGACGTAGTTGTAGCCTTGCGCTCCGGCATGCGTTGCGCTCTCCGCCGTCGAGGACGGATACCAGATCGGCGGATGCGGCTGCTGGTAAGGGCGGATCTCCATCGGAACATTGGTGTATTTGTAGCGCTTGCCCTCGTGGTTGAGCCGCTCGCTGGTCATCCCCTTGATCAGGATTTCCAGCGTCTCCTGATAGACCTCGCGCGACGTTGCATGATCGACGTTGTGATAGTTCAGCTCGAACGGCGAGACCCCGCGTCCAACCCCCAGCTCCAGCCGGCCATGGCTCATGTTGTCGAGAATGCCGATCTCCTCGATCAGGCGCAGCGGTGAATACAGCGGCAGCAGGTAGCACAACGGGCCCAGACGTATGCGTTGCGTCAGCCGCGCCACGGCCCCGAGATAGACGCCCGGCACCGGCACCATGTTGAGCGGCGTCGCGTGGTGCTCTGCGATGTGAATGCAGTGGAAACCCGCCTCGTCGCCCGCAATGAGATAGGCGAGCCGCTCGTCGAGCTGCTTGTGAAGCGGCCGGTCCGAGCGGTCGACGTGATCCCACAGCCCGAATTTCATGCTGTCGTCCTCCTGCTGGCTGGTCGCGTGCATTCGCTCCTATGATCTGCATGGGTCGGCACGTGGCGTCAAACCTGTTCGCTGCCAGCCGTGCCGTTCCCGCCTCGGGCGTGGCCGTTCGCGGGCTTGATCTGGTATGAGACCGCTGATGTATGCTTTGCTGCCTAGTGTAGCGCACCTGACGTTTGGTACCCGCTTGGCGCTCGCCTCGAGACCAAACGTCAGGTGCAAAAGCTACACTAGAAACATAATCTTGCTAGTGCTCCTTATGGTTCTGACATTTGCTCTCAATGGTGCGGAACCGGGAATCAAATGTCAGAACCGGAACACTAGCCATGCACCCGTTGCGGCAACCAGTTGAAATCGCGCGGTTCGAGGTCCGTCCCACAGCCGGCAGCTGCCGATCGCCATAAGTAGATCAAATGACGCTGACACACTTCTTTCTCTCGCCCACGGGACGCATTAGCCGCCTGATGTTCTGGCTTGGTCTGGTCGCTCTGACCGCCATCTCGGTGCCGGTGTCGCTATTGCTCGATCCTGATGCGCTTGTGCAATCCGAAGGCAAGATCAAGACGCCCTCGCTCGCGAACACGATCTGGAGCCTAGCCATCAGCTGGCCGACGGCGGCCATTTCCATCAAGCGCTTCAATGATCGCGACTGGCCGCCCTGGCCCGGCTATGTGCTGTTCGTCTCGATGGCGACCATGGTGATATGCCACCATAACGGCCTGCTGCTGGACCCCCGCACCATGGCATTGCCGGAGAAGCTCGTGTTTGCCTCGATGCTCATCTACTCGGTGTGGACTTTGATTGACAACGGCCTCTACAAGGGCACCGAGGGACCGAACCGATATGGTCCGGACCCGCTCGACCGCTTCCCCGGTGCGGGCGTCTAGCCCGCCCACCAGCCGTCTCAGGACCAACATTGCACATGCCGACCATCGAACCGCTCGCTCTCGCCCAGACGCTCATCCGCTGCCGCAGCGTCACGCCTGAGGACGGCGGCGCGCTGACGGCATTGCAGGACGTTCTGCAACCGGCCGGCTTCCAGTGCAATCGCCTGACGTTCTCCGCTCCCGGCACCCCCGATGTTGAGAACCTCTACGCCCGCTTCGGCGATCCGGCGCGCGGCCCGAACTTGTGCTTCGCCGGCCATACCGACGTCGTGCCGCCCGGCGACGAGAGCGCCTGGACGCATCCGCCATTCGCCGCACAGATCGACGACGGCGTGCTGTGGGGCCGCGGTGCCGTCGACATGAAGAGCGCTTGCGCCTGTTTCGCGGCCGCCGCCCTGCAATTCCTGTCCGCGCGGGGCGGCCAGCTCGAAGGCGCAATCTCGCTGCTCATCACCGGCGACGAGGAGGGCCCGTCCATCAACGGCACTGTCAAGGTGCTCGACTGGCTGCAGGCGCGCGGCGAGCGCCTGGATGCCTGCGTCGTCGGCGAGCCTTCGAGCCGCGACGTCTTCGGTGATGAGATGAAGATCGGCCGCCGCGGCAGCCTCAATGCCGACCTGGTGGTGCACGGCAAGCAGGGCCATTCCGCTTACCCGCGTTCCGCAGAGAATCCCGTTCCGAAGCTCGCGCGCATGATCGACCGGCTGAGCAGTGCCAAGCTCGACGATGGCACCGAGCACTTCGAGCCGTCGAGCCTCGAGGCCACGGTCATCTCCGTCAACAACACCGCCACCAACGTCATCCCGTCGGAGGCGCGCGCCAAGCTCAACATGCGCTACAACGATCTGTGGACGCGCCCGAAAATGGAGGCCCATGTCCGCGGCATCTGTGATGCGGTTGCAGCGGAGTTGGGCGCGCGCTTCGAGCTGTCGTTCTCCGGCACCGGCGATGTCTTCCGCACCGAACCCGGTCCGCTGGTCGACACCATGGCGGCAGCCGTGCGCGAGGTGACGGGGCAGGCCCCGCGGCTGTCGACCGGCGGCGGCACCTCGGATGCCCGTTTCATCCACTTCCATTGCCCGGTGATCGAGTTCGGCCTCCTGAACACCACGATCCATCAGGTCGACGAGCGCTGCGCCGTGGCCGACATCGAGCGCCTGACCGACGTCTACCGCGTTTTTCTTGAGCGCTATTTCGGGTGACGGCACAAAATTCGGGACAGCTCGATTTATCCGGTGGTGTTTACAGTGACGACCCGGTCGGAGAATAAATCGAGCTGTCCCGAATTTTACGCAGCGATCCGTTGGCCTCGTCCTATTCGCCCCGCCAGCCATACACCTTCGCCGCCGCCTCCGCGCTGACGTAGCCGTTGCGCACGTCCTCGGCCACGGCTTCGCGCGCGCGCGTCTCCGGCGGACCGAACCCGGCGCCGCCTGAGCGAATGAAGCGGATCACATCTCCGGCCTTCAATGCCCGGGACTTCGATCGCACCCAGCTCTTCCTCGCGCTCCGTATCCGGATTGAGAATCACGCTGGAGGCGCGGGGTGCCGCGCCACCCTCCACGCCCTGCGAAGGAAACTTGTGATTGGCCGAGCGCACCGTCAGCATGCTGTCCTCCAGCACCTCGAACTCGCGGATGTAGCCGACGCCGCCGCGAAACGTGCCCGCGCCGGCGCTGTCCGGCAGGATCTGGAACGCGCGGATGCGGATCGGGTACTCGCTCTCGAACACCTCGATCGGTGCGCCCGGCGTGAACTGGTTCATCGCCATGATGATCGAGGCGCCGTCGTGCCGGCTGGTGCCGCCGAGCGCGGTGTTGAACAGTTCGTAGAGCACGGTCGGTTTGCCCGTGCGCGCCTTGCGATACCCCACCGTGATTGCGCCGGAACCGAGCCCGGATGGCGCCACGGCCCGCGTGGTGTTGAGCCGGGCCAGCGCCGACAGCACTGTCGCATAGACAAGGTGCGCGGTCGGATAATAGTGGTTCACCGTCGCCGGATGCTGCGGATTGACGACGCTCGCCTCCGGCAGTGTGAAGTCGACGGCCTCGTCGAGGCCATGATTGACCGGGATCGTCGGATCGCACGCCGACAGTACCGCCATCATCGCGGCCGATCGCGTGATCGGAGCGACCAGATTGACGGGCCCCAGCGTCTGCGGCGCGGAGCCGGTGAAATCGAGATGCAACCGATCGCCGCGCTTTACCGCCTTGACCTTGATGTTGACCGGCCGGTCCTTAACCGCCCCGTCATGGTCGAGGAAGCCTTCCGCCTCGCTCGTGCCGTCGCGCCACTCGGCAAGCTCAAGCTGCAAGCGCTTGGCCGTCAACGCGATCAGCGCCTGCATGATGGCGATAACGTCCTCGCGCGCGTATTCCTCGCAAAGCGCCCCGAGCTTCTGTCCGCCGATCCGTGTGCAGCCGACTTGTGCCCGCAAATCGCCCAGAACCGTCTCCGCCACGCGGCTGTTGTTGCGGATGATGGCCTCCACGGATCGCTCGATCCCGCCGGCTGTCTGGAACAGGACCGGCGGGAACACGACGCCGTCGTGGTAGATCTCGCGCGCTCCCGCGCCGGAGGAGCCGGGCACCAGCCCACCGATGTCGGACTTGTGCGCCAGGCTCACGCCGAAGCCAATCAACGACCCCTTATGGAAGATCGGCGTCACTGCGGTGAAGTCCGGCACATGCGGGTTGCCGCACTTGTAGGGGTCGTTGGTGATGAAGCTGTCGCCGTTTCTGAGTGTCTCGGCCGGATATGCCGCCAGCACCGCCTGCACGGCGCGATGGTAGGCCGTATAATGATATTGCAGGCCGCCGCTCAGCATGATGACGCGGCCTTCGGTGTCGGTCAGCCCGGCCGTGCCGTCCTTCGATTCGCGCAGGATCGGCGAATAGCCGCTGTGATAGAGCACGTGCTCCATCGTCGCCGCGATCTCGCGCAGCCGGCTGGCGATGACTTCGGTCGTTACGGGATCGACGCTCATGGACAAGCCCCTTCGTGCACGCTCTCAGCACGCCTTGATGATCAGAGTTGCGGTTTCATCCACCAGGGCCGTGCAGCCATCCGGCACGATGGTTGTGGAATCGAATTGGTCGATAATGGCCGGCCCCCTGATCATGTCGCCGGCCAGCAGCCTTGCCCGGTCGTAGATCGACGCCGTCAGGAACTGATCGCGGGAAAGATCGTAGAGCTCCCGCTGTCCCTTCAAGGCGCGGTCAGGCTTGCCGTCATCCGCCGCCAGCAGCGGCAGCCTGGGCCGTGGCACCGGAACCTCCGATTGCAGACGGAATGTCACGATCTCGGCATCCTCGTCGGCCGCCGAGCCGTACACCTCCGCGTGCACCGTGTCGAAGGCACGCTTCAATGCCGGCTTGTCATCCTCCGTTGCATCGCGTGGCGCCTCCACAGGCAGCGTATAGCCCTGATGCGGATAGCGCATGTCGATCAGACGGCTGAGCACGACGTCATGTGGCGAGAAGCCTTCCGCGCGCGCTTCCTCCAGCGCCTGCGTCTCCAGATCCGCGAAGATCTCGTTCATGCGCGCGAGCGGGAAGCGAGCCAGCATGCCGACCTCGGAGCGCAGATAGGAGTGGCGCACATTCGTTTGCAGCATGCCCATCGCGCAATTGAGGCCGGGCGAAGCCGGCACCAGCACCTCCGGAATGCCGACGGCCTTGGCAAGCACCGCCGCATGCAACGGTCCGGCGCCGCCGAATGCAACGAGCGCGTATCGCCTCGGGTCTTGCCCGCGCTCCTGCAGGGCAAGCCGCAAATCGACAGCCATCTGAGTATTGACGATTTTCAGGATGCCGGCCGCCCCTTGTATCACATCGAGGCCCAACGGACCTGCGACAGCGGCAATGGCGCGGTGCGCGGCCTCGGCGTCGAGGCGCATGCTGCCCGCCAGCACCGTCTCGGGGTCGAGCGCGCCGAGCACGACGTTGGCGTCGGTAACCGTTGGCGCGCTGCCGCCGCGTCTGTAGCAGGCCGGACCCGGCGACGAGCCAGCACTTCTCGGGCCCACCTTCAACAGGCCGTCTTTGCCGATCCACGCGATCGTGCCGCCGCCGGCGCCCAGTGTACGCACCTTCAGCATCGGCGTGCCGATGTCCTGGCCGGCGATCTGGCCCTGCGTCGTCTCCAGCACGCGGCCCTGCGCGATGACGCTGATGTCGGTGGAGGTGCCGCCCATGTCGAACGTGATGACGTTGGCGCGTTTCGTTGCGTTCGCAAGCTCGACGCCGGCGATGACGCCCGCCGCCGGACCAGACAGCAGTGTCTGGTTGGGATGTTTCGCGCCCAGCAAGATCCGCATCAACCCGCCATTCGACTGCATCAGGAACAGTTGCGGCGTTGTCAGGCCGTGTTCCTTCAGTCTTTCTTCCAGCCTCAGCAGATAGGTCTCGATCTTTGGACCGACGAAGGCGTCGATCACGGTGGTTGAAAGTCGCGGATATTCCCGGATCACCGGCAGCACCGTGGACGAGAGCGAGACACGCACGCCCGGCGCCTCTTCCGCGATGATCTCGCCGACACGCCGCTCGTGCGCAGGGTTGATGAACGAGAATAGCAGGCACACGGCGATTGCCGAGACGTTCTTAGCCTTCAGTCTACGGATGCTCTCGCGAAGTGCGGCCTCATCGAGCCGCGTCACCACCTTGCCTTCGAAGTCGAGCCGCTCCGTCGCCTCCTCCGTCAGCCATTGTGGCACCAACAGCGGCGGCTTCTGGTAGAAGGTGTCGAGTAGATCCGCGCCGGACGGCTGCGACCAGCCGCGTGCCTCGTAGACGGCGCGAAAGCCCCGTGTGATGACAAGGCCGGTCGGCACGCCGTCGCCTTCCAGCAGTGCGTTCGTCGCAACCGTCGTACCGTGCACGAGCATCGATATCTCGGCCGGCTTCACGCCCGTCTCGATCAGCTTGTCGATGGCATCGAGCACGGCAGTTGAAGGATCGGCCGGATTTGACAGCACTTTCGCGCGCCGGATCTCACCGCTCCCGCGGTCGATCGCGATGAGGTCGGTGAATGTGCCGCCGGTATCGACGCCGACCATCCAGGATGTCATGGCCACGAACTCCTAGCTTTCGGTTTTTTCCAGGTCTTGCCATTGCCCGAACCGGCGCTCCAGCCGCGACAAGCCCCAGTTCACCAGCAGCGCGCAAGTCAGCGCGAGCAGGATGCCGAGATAGACGTGACCGGTATTGAATAGTGTGCGGTGATAGGTGATCCAGAACCCGATCCCCTGCAGCGACGCAAGCATTTCCGCGACGATGACGCCGATGACGGCGAGCGCACTGCCGATCCGCAGCCCGGACATCACCGAAGGCAGCGCCAGCGGCAGCATGATCCGTATCGCCATCTGCGCGCGCGTCGCGCCCAGCGAACGGCCCAGCAGCAGGTATTTCCGGTCGAGTTGCCGCACGCCGTTCATCGTGTTGATCGCGATCGGAAACACGCCGGAGACCACCGCGAACATGATCTTGGAGGCCGGCCCGATGCCGAGCCAGACCATGAACAGCGGGTACCAGACGATGAGCGGAATGGCGAACAGCGATGCCAGGATCGGCCCTGCCGTCATTCCGAGAATGGGCACCGAGCCGGCCAGCAGCCCGAAGCTGATCCCGACCACCCAGCAGATCAAGAGGCTCACCGCGATTTCGAACAGCGTGACCTGGAATGCCTGCAGGAACTCGCCACCTGACTTTTGGAAGGCGGCCAAGATATCGCTGGGCGCTGCCAGCACGATGGGGCTCACCAGCCCGGACCATCGCACCAGCTCCCACGCGACCAGAGCGCCGCCAATGATGGCCAGCCGGATGAGGGTCGGACGGCTCATAGCCCGGGCGCCTCCTGCGCGGAAGCGGTTTCGGAGCCGGCGATCAGCTGCCAGATGCGGTTGCGATAGCGACCGAACGCCTCGCTGCCGATGATGTCGTAGTCGCGCGGTCTTGGCAGCTCCACTTTGATCTCTTCCAGGATGCGTCCCGGTCGGTGGCTCATCACCAGCACCCGGTCGGAAAGGAACAGGGCTTCCGTCAGGCTATGCGTGATGAACAGGATGGTCTTGTTGGTCCGTTGCCAGATGTCGAGCAGCTCATGCCCCATTTTCGTTCGGGTCTGCTCGTCGAGCGCGCCGAACGGCTCGTCCATCAGGATGATGCGCGGGTCCTGCACGAGGCCGCGGGCAATCGAGACCCGCTGGCGCATGCCGCCGGACAACTCGTGAGGGTAGCGATTGGCGAAGTCACCTAGGCCCACTAGCTCGAGCATCACCTGCGCTCGGGCTGTCGCCTCGGCACTCGGCGTGCCGCGCAGTTCCAGCGGAAAAGACACGTTGGCCACCGCCGACTTCCAGGGCAGCAGCGTGGCTTCCTGGAACACGACCGCGATCTTCTCGGGCATCGGTGCAGTCACGGGGACACCATCCACCAGCACCGTGCCTTCGGAGCCCTCGATCAGGCCTGCGAGGATCTGAAGCAGCGTGGACTTTCCGCAGCCTGACGGACCGACGATCGATACGAACTCGCCCTCCCGCATGGCCAGCGATATGCCGCTCAATGCCACCACGGGCGCGCGTGCTGCCGCATAGGTCTTGCCGACGTCTGACACCGTGATAACGGGTTCCGGCATCAGCCGCTCTCTGCCGCTTCGAGCCAGTGCCCCGAGTGGGCTTCCCACAGGCGCATCGACTCGTTGATCAGTATCGTGACCACGGAGACGATCACGATCGCCGCCATGAGCTGCGTGACGAGTTGCTCCTCGCCCCACTGGTAGATGAGCTGCCCCAGCCCCGAGCGTGAGGCATACATCTCCGCCAGCAGGATCCCAATGATGTTGAAGATCATCCCGAGTCTGAGCCCGGTGACCAGCAGCGGAGCCATCGCCGGCAGGTAGATGTGCCGATAGATCTGTGCCTTGGATGCGCCGAACGAGCGCGAAGCGAGCACATAGGCTTGCGGTACGCTGCGCACCGCCGCCACCGTGTTCACGATCACGACGAACAGGATGTGCGTGATCCCGAACACGATCTTCTCGATGAAGCCGATGCCGAACAGCAGGATGAAGATTGGCAGAAAGACCGATTGCGGCACGGCAAGCACGAAATGAATGAAGGGGTTGAAGATCTCGCCGAGGTGCAGCTTTTCTCCCAGGACGAGCCCTATCGAGATCGCCAGCGGCGCGCCGATTGCGTAGGCCACCACCACCCGCAACAGCGTGTCCCCGGCATGCCGCAGGAAATCGGCATCCTGCACCAGCATGCCGATGGCAGCCGCCACCTGCGTCGCCGGCGGCAATTGCTCGGCGTCGACGAGGCCGCTGCGGCTGGCCAGCTCCCAGACTGACAGGAACGCCGCAAGGAACAGCATCTGATAGATGAAAGCCCGGCGGCGCATGCGTCTCAGCCATCAGCTCCCGGTTGGGTTGTTGGTTTGAGCCGGGGGGGCGGACTCTGGCCGCCCCGACGCTCTCAGTCGGCCTTCACCGGCAGGAATTTCGAGGTAAAGATCTGATCCGCTGCCGGCAGGTCGGAAATGCCGCCCAATGCGGCCAGATCCAGCGAGCGCTTCAGTGTCGGCGCATCGATCATGCCGTCGGTGCTGGCATTCTTGGTGATCGCCTCGTAGGCCTGGGCATCGATCTTGTCGTCCTTGCTCTTCGTGTAGGACTTGATGAGCTTCAGTGCCAGCGTGCGATCGCCCTGCATCTGCCTGGTGGCCTTCATGACCGCTTCAAGGAACCCTTTGATCGCGGCGGGCTTCTTTGCAATGAAGTCGTCCGAGGCAACCCACACCTCCGGCAGGTTCGGCTGCATGGCCTTGCCGAAATCGACGATTGATCTGTATTCGCCGTCCTGGATCAGCCGGTAGGTCAGCGTCGGCCACAGCACAGCCGCGTCGATGTCACCGCCTTTGAGCGCAGGCATGATGCCGCGGCCGCCGAGAGGTATGTTGCGCACCTTGCCGCCGCCTGTTTGCGCTGCCCACAGCGAGTAGAAGTCGGTAGTTGCCCCTTTCGCGGTGATGCCGACCTTCGCGTCGGCAAGATCCTTGAGGCTCTTCAGCTTCGAATCTTTGCGTACCAGCATATGCCAGCCGTGCGGTGTGAGCGCCCCTGCAGCGGCGACGATCTTCTCTTTCGCACCCTTCTTGATCGCGAGTGCCACGCCGGGCGGAAAGAAACTGATGATATCGGCTGCCCCTGCCGATAATGCTTCCTGTGCGCCCGGCCCGCCCTTGAACACCGTCAGCTCCACCTCGAGCCCCTTGGCCTTGTAGAGTCCGAGCTCCTGCGCCGCATAGACCGGAGCATAGGGCACGTAGGCGGGCACCGCGAGACCGACTCTCACCTTTTCGGCTGATTGGGCTGGTTGCATCGAAACAAGTGCAGCGGCGATAAGGGCCGCGCATAGGCCTGGAATTCTCGAGCGCATCGTGACCTCCCGACAGGCAGACTTGACCCCTTCTTCGGGCCTTTGCCGCAGGCTGCACCGTTTTTGCTGCGGGGGCAAGGACAGTTGCTGCCATCCGCCAGAATATTCGGAATGCCGGATCGATTGATTGAAACCGGGTTTCATACAAGCTCGAGTTGGCAGCAACCCGGCGCCTGCTGAACCGCTCAATCACCTTCGTCAGGGATGTTGAGGGTGCAGCCGCAGGCTTTGCAGTGCACGGCATCGGCCTCGTGCCGTTGCAGCCCGCACGACGGGCAGGGAAAGCGAACCTTGTGGGGCCTGAACAGCACCTGCGCCAGCCGCAGAAACAGCGTGACGCCGAAGATCATGATGATCACCGACAGCAGTCGCCCGATGGTACCGGTGAGCGTTATGTCGCCGAACCCAGTGGTGGTCAGTGCCGTTACCGTGAAATACAGCGCATCGACGTAGTTTGCGATCTGCGCGTTGGTGAAGCGCTGCGTCTCGTAGACAAGGCCGGTCATGACGAAGACGAATACGCACAGATGCGTCGCCGCGAAGAGCACTTCCTCGTGGCGGCGGAAGAAGCGGCTGTCGGCCCGCAGCCGCCACAGCAACTGATAGCTGTGCAAGAGTTCGCAGCGTTCGCAGCACCCTCAGGAAGCCGCCGCCTTCGCCCGTGATCGGCAGCAGAAACGAGACAATGACGAGCAGGTCGATCCAGGTTAACGGGTTCAGGAATTCTTTCAGGGGCTTTCTGGAGATGAGCATGCGGCAGCCGAAATCGACCAGAATCACGAGCCCGATGAAAACGTCGATGGTCTCGAGCAGCGCCGTACGTTCAAGGAACGACGTCGCAACGATGAACAACACCGTGCCGATGTCGAATGCCAGGATGCCGTAGCGGAATTGATGCGCGCGGAAGGTATCGCCCTCGTAGAGGCCCCTTAGGCGGCTGCGTAGATTTTGGATGCTCATATCCGGATCTGTTGAAGTGTCGCCCGTGCACTGAAATGGGAAGCCGTTCTTTGATTATGGGTCGATCTGGTAAACAACTCTGGCACATCCTTGCAGAATCGTTACCACCCCCAACGGCCGGCGCATTCGCTCCCGACAGCACGCAATAGAGTAGTTTTATGCGCATTACAGCGATCCGCGACATTGTGGCCCCGATCTCCTCGGGCATCGCCAACGCCTTCATCGACTTTTCCGCCATGACGGCCTCCGTCGTCGCCGTCGTGACCGATGTGGTCGTCGAGGGGCGGCCGGTGATCGGCTACGGTTTCAACTCCAACGGGCGCTATTCTCAACAAGGCCTGTTGCGCGATCGCTTTATCCCACGCCTCCTGGCCGCCCCGCCCGAAGCCCTGCAGGATACCAGCGGCGTCATCGATCCTGCCAAGGCCTGGACGGCTATGATGCGTAACGAGAAGCCCGGCGGCCACGGCGAGCGCTCCGTGGCGGTTGGCGTGCTCGATATGGCGATCTGGGATGCCGTGGCCAAGGCTGCCCGCGTTCCGCTCTGGCGCTTGCTGTCTGATCGATACAACCCAGGCGCTGCCGATGACAGCGCCTGGATCTACGCGGCAGGCGGCTACTACTATCCGGGCAAGGGCACCGCGGAGCTGGTCGACGAGATGAAAAGCTACCTCGATCGCGGCTACGATACCGTCAAGATGAAGATCGGCGGTGTCTCACTGGTCGATGATATGGAGCGGATCGAGGCTGTGCTGGCCCTGCTGGGAGGCGATGGCGCGCGTCTCGCGGTCGATGCCAACGGCCGCTTCGGGCTGGAGACCGGCCTCGCCTACGCCCGCGCGCTGGAGGAGCTCGGGCTCAAATGGTACGAGGAGCCCTTCGACCCTCTCGACTATCTGCCGCACGCCATTCTCGCTCAGGAATATTCCGGCGTATTGGCCACCGGCGAGAACCTGTTCTCGATGCAGGACGCGCGCAACCTGATCCGCTACGGCGGCCTCCGCCCGGATCGCGACGTCCTGCAATTCGACCCCGCGCTGTCCTATGGCCTCGTCGAGTACTTGCGCACGCTTCAGATGCTGAAGGCCCACGGCTGGTCGCCGCGCCGCTGCGTACCACACGGCGGGCACCAGTTCGCGCTCAACATCGCTGTCGGACTGGGGCTCGGCGGCAACGAGAGCTACCCGGACGTGTTCGCACCGTTCGGCGGCTTCGCGGATGCGACACGCCGTCGTGGACGGACGCATCCGCATGCCCGACGCGCCGGGTATAGGCTTCGAGACCAAAAACGCGCTGTGGGCAGTCATGCGGCCCCTGGCGGAATCCTGATCGGGATTGCTGCTCTCACTCGTCGGCCCGTGGTGCATCGGGCCGCGACAGGATGAATGCCGCGACCGCGACCAACACCGCCGCCTGGACCAGGATCACATACGTCGCAACGCCCGCCGCCACGCTTAGCCCCAACGCGCCGAGCATGAACGCTATTGCCCACCGCTTTGCCGGCCGGCTGATGGCGCCGTGCGCGCGCCAATGCTCGATTGGCGGGCCGAGCCGCGGGTGTGTCACGAGCCAGCGGTGTAATGCAGGCGAGGACCTTGCGAACGCAAAAGCTGCGAGCAGCAGGAACGGCGTGGTCGGGACCAGCGGCAGCACGATCCCGGCTATGCCGCACGCCAGCGCCATGCCCCCGATCGCCAACCAGAATATGCGTTGCGCCAGTCCCATTCGCAGTGCCTCGAGTTCCACGGGCCGTCGCCATTGATAATTGCAATCTACCTTGCGAGCAGCACCGCCCCACCCTACGCGATACAGGATTGACCATCTGTGTGCCCAGATCTGGCCGCAACCGTTGCAATCCAGCGCCGGACGCCATAGTTTTCGGGGCCCGCCACATTGTCTACCCAGTCAGGACGACAGGCCCCGATGCCCACGATCAAGCTCGCCAAGCCAGAACTGAGCTACGAGTGCCCGGAAGATGATACCGTGCTTCGCGCCGCGCTCAGGCAAGGTCTTGGATTTCCTTATGAATGTAATGTTGGTTCTTGCGGCAACTGCCTCTTCGAGGTGGTCGAAGGCGAGGTCGTTCATGAGCGGGCGGATGCCCCGGCCTGGAACGAGCGCCACAAGGCCCGCAACCGCTACCTCGGGTGTCAGGCCAGAACCAAGGGTGACCTGTCCATCAAGGTCAACCTGCGAGACCATTATATTCCGAAGCATAAGCCGGTGCGCAACGCAGCGCGACTGGTCGGCTCCGAGGACATTACACACGATATCCGTGAGTTCCGCTTCGAGGTGTCCGATCCCGCACCGTTCCTTCCCGGCCAATACGCATTGCTGTACGTGCCTGGGGTAACCGGCGCACGCGCCTATTCGATGTGCAACGTCGCTGACACCGACGGCGGCAGGTCGCTCCACTTCCAGATCAAGAAAGTGCCCGACGGGGCCTGCACAGCGCAACTCTTCGATACCCTCAAGAGCGGCGACAGCATCGGCATCGACGGGCCATACGGCATGGCCTACCTGCGCGAGGATGCGCCGCGAGATGTGGTTTGCATTGCCGGCGGCTCCGGCCTGTCGCCAATGATTTCGATCGCGCGGGGCTTTGCGGCAAGTGATGCGCTGAAGCAGCACCAGCTTCACTTCTTCTATGGTGGCCGGCGCCGGCGCGACATTTGCGGCGAGGCCATCCTTTCCACACTCGCAGGCTTCGGCAGCCGTATTCACTATCATCCGGTGATCTCGGAGGCTGTGGATGAGTCCGAGGCCACCAACTGGTCGGGGCTCACCGGTTTCGTGCACGAGGCGGCGTTGCAGGTTATCGGCGAAGACAAGTTGAAGGACCACGAGGTCTACTTCGCCGGCCCTCCACTCATGGCCCAGGCGGCGCACAAGATGCTGTTCCACGCCAAGGTGCCGACCACCCAGATCCACTTCGACCAGTTCTATTGATAGCGGAAGACATGCTACGCGAGGGGGCAGGCACTTACGGCTGACCCCCTTTTTGCGCGAACGAATAGGCTCAGAGGAAGAACGACATGGCAAAGCTCAATCTCACTTTCGGCGTCTGGGGCTACGATCGCATGAAGCCCGTGCTCGACGGCACGGTCCGGCCCCAGGGCATCGAGCTCAACTGCTTCGACATGCCGGTGGAGGAGACCTTCTTCCGGCAAGCCCGGTTTCGCGAGTTCGACATCTCCGAGATGTCGCTTTCGTCCTACACGGTGTCGCTGTTTCGCGAGCAGCCGCCGTTTGTTGCAATCCCCGTCTGGCCATCGCGCTTCTTCCGTCACTCATGCATCTACGTGAATGCCAACTCGGGCATCAAGAATCCCAAGGACCTGATCGGCAAGAAAGTGGGCGTGCCGGAATTCCAGATGACCGCGCCGGTTTGGATTCGAGGCATTCTCGACGAGCATTACGGTGTCCCCGTCGATAGCGTCCACTACTTCACCGGCGGCGAGGAGGAGCCGGGCCGTCCGGAGAAGCAATCGTTGGAACTGCCGGCGAAGATCAAGATCCAGCCGATCCCCGAGGACAAGACGCTATCGCAGATGCTGGCATCCGGCGAGATCGACGCTCTGCACACCGCCCGCGCGCCTTCGACGTTCGACGGCAAGAAAGTCGTCCGCCTGTTTCCGAACTATGCCCAGGAGGAGAAGGATTATTACAAAAAAACCGGCATGTTCCCGATCATGCATACAGTCGTTATCAAGCGCGACCTCTACGAGCAGAACCGCTGGATCGCGCAGGAGTTGATGAAGACGTTCATGGAGGCCCAGCAGCGCACATATGAGATGCAGGCTCAGACCGCAGCGCACGCCTGTATGCTGCCGTTCTTCAATGCCAATGTCGATGAAGCCCGCGAACTCATGGGCGACGACTACTGGCCGTACGGCTTCGAGAAGAACGAGAGCACACTTTCCACGTTCCTGAAGTACCACCACGATTGCGGTCTGTCGAAAAAGCTTCTGAAGCCTGCCGACCTGTTCGCGCCTGAGACGTTGGAGGCATTCAAGATCTGACGGGCGTCCGGCCGAAACGGACGATACCCTCTGGTATCGGCGGCGATCGCGTCCTACTTAAGCGCGCAATCGCAACGCGAGAGGGTTTGGATTGGGGCGGCCGGATTTGCGGCTGCCTACAGGTCCACGCTCTCGAGCAGCCATCGGCGGGCTGTGGCTGCCCCACTTTACTCCAGTCAGGTCAGATGTCCTCTCCCACCATCATAACGCTCGGCTGCCGCCTCAACGCCTACGAGGCCGAGCAGATGGCGCGCCACGCCGCTGGTGCCCGCGTCGAGGACACGGTTATCGTCAATACCTGTGCCGTCACATCCGAGGCCGTGCGGCAGGCCGCTCAGGCAATTCGCAAGGCGAGGCGACAGCACCCGGAGGCGCGCATCGTCGTCACCGGCTGTGCTGCTCAAATCGAGCCTGACCGCTTTGCGGCTATGGCTGAGGTCGACCATGTCGTCGGTAACGTGGACAAGGTGCGCCCAGCGACGTTTGCCGCGTTGACTGCGGGATCTCTGGCGCGCGTCAAGGTCGACGACATCATGTCGGTGCGCGAGACGGCCCCGCATCTGGCAGACGGCTTTGGCGCCCGGGCCCGGGCGTATGTGGAGATCCAGAATGGTTGCGATCATCGTTGCACGTTCTGCATCATCCCTTTTGGTCGTGGCCCGTCGCGCTCTGTACCCGCCGGCGACGTGGTCCGCCGCGTCCGCGAGCTGGTCGCGAGCGGCACGCGCGAAATCGTGCTCACCGGCGTCGACATAACGTCATACGGCGATGACTTGCCCGGCGAGAACTCGCTCGGTCGCCTCGTGCGGCAGATCCTGCGCCACATCCCCGAGCTCGAACGCCTGCGCCTCTCCTCCATTGATCAGGTCGAGATCGATCATCATCTCCTGGCCGCGATTGCAGAGGAGCCGCGCCTTATGCCGCATCTGCATCTGTCGCTGCAGGCAGGCTCCGACCTTATTTTGAAGCGAATGAAGCGACGCCACCTGAGGGCCGATGCAGTGAGGTTCTGCGCTGAAGTGCGCCGGCTGCGGCCCGATGTGGCGCTTGGCGCCGATCTCATTGCCGGATTTCCCACCGAGACGGAGCCGCAGTTCGAGGAGACGTTGGCCATCATTGACGACTGCGGGCTCGTCCATCTGCATGTATTCCCCTTCAGCCCTCGCAACGGCACGCCGGCCGCCCGCATGCCCCAGGTCCGGCGTGAGGTCGTCAAGTCCCGAGCGGCACGATTGCGGGACAAGGCCTCGCAGGCGATGTCGACGTGGCTGGCGGCCCAGGTCGACACGATCGTCGAAGGCGTGGTGGAGCAGCGGCTCGTCGATAGTCGCCTTGTCTGTCGCACGCCCCAGTACGCACAGGCGATAGTCGCCAACATGCCGGAGAACGTGCAGCCCGGAGAATCGCTTCGGCTCAGCGTCTGCGCTGTCGAGGGTGAGCACCTGCTGGCGGAGGCCTGCCGATGAGCGAACCGACGGAAAAGCGCTCATTGTTTGGCAGACTGTTTGGTCGCAGCGCCGAGAAGCCCGCAGCACCACCAAAGGAGCCGCCGCCCAGCTCGCAAGTGCCCCCACAAGCGCCAGCCACGGACGTGCCAGCGCCTGCCCCCACCCCCACAGTCGAAGAAGACGCCTCGCCCGCCCACACCGAAGCCGCCAATGCCGCCGGCCTACCGGTAGCCGTTGAGCCGGCCTCGCCGCCGCAGCCAACGGCATCCGAGCCGGTGGCTGCGAAACCGTCCTGGCTCCAGCGCCTGCGGTCGGGCCTGTCCAAGACCTCTTCCCGCCTTGCGGAAGGCATCACCACTGTATTCACCCGCCGCAAGCTGGACGAGGACACGCTCCAGGAGTTCGAGGACCTGTTGATCCAGGCTGACCTGGGTGTCGAGACCGCCATGCGCATCACCGAGGCGCTCGCCAAGGGCCGCTACGAAAAAGGACTTGGCCCCGAAGACGTCAAGGCCGTTCTGGCAGCCGAGGTCGCCAAGGTGCTGCAGCCGGTGTCCAAGCCGCTGGAATTCAAGCCGGAGGCGAAGCCGCACGTCATTCTTGTCGTTGGTGTCAACGGCTCCGGCAAGACGACGACGATCGGCAAGCTGGCCAAGTTGCAACAGGCCGAGGGCCGGCGCGTGATGCTTGCTGCCGGCGATACCTTCCGCGCGGCCGCCATCGATCAACTGAAGGTCTGGGGCGAGCGCACAGGCGCTCCAGTCATCGCCCGCGACGTCGGTGCCGACAGCTCCGGTCTTGCCTATGATGCGCTGAAGGCAGCCCAGGATGGCGGCTACGACCTGCTGCTGATGGATACGGCTGGCCGGCTGCAGAACAAGCAAGCACTGATGGACGAGCTGGAGAAGGTCATCCGTGTCATCAAGAAGCTCGACCCCACCGCACCTCACGACGTTCTGCTCGTTCTTGATGCCACCACGGGGCAGAACGCGTTGTCGCAGGTGGAAGTATTTCAGTGAAAAGGCCGGCGTTACCGGTCTGGTAATGACAAAATTGGATGGTACCGCTCGCGGCGGCATCCTGGTGGCGATTGCCGCCAAATTTGGGTTGCCCGTGCATGCAATCGGCGTTGGCGAGGGTGTGGACGACCTCCAGCCCTTCGAGCCCGAAGAATTTGCACGCGCAATCGCGTCGAGTTAGGACTGCAACCTGGCGGCGTCCTTCGGCCACGTCCGAGCAGACGCATCAGAAAGGCCCAACTGGTCATGAGCTTCTTGAAGCGCATCTACCCATTCAATGCCCATCAGACGGTGAACATCCTGAGCGAGTTCGGCCCGCTCGTTGCCATGTTCATCGTCAACGCGGCGGCTGGGATCAATGCCGGAACTTGGGCGCTGATCATCTCCACGGTGATCGCCATGATCGTGATGCGGCTGGTGCTCGGCCGCTTGCCGGTGTTTCCGGTCATTGCCAGCGGCGTGACGATCGCATTTGGGATCATGACACTGGTGACAGGTGATCCCATGTGGGTCCAGATCAAGGTCACGATATTCAATGCGATGTTCGCGCTATTCCTGTTCGGCGGCCTGCTGATGGGCAAGAACTTCTTCAAGTATATCTTTGAAGGCACGTTTCATTACACGAAAGAAGGCTGGGACCGCTTTACATTCAGCTTCGCCTGGTTTTTCGTATTCACGGCGGTGCTGAATGAGATCGTACGCCAAGTCTTTGTCGCTGAAACAATGTACCCTGTGCCGCTCTTTGGAGAGATGAGTGGCGTCAACATCTGGATCTTGTTCAAGATCGCCTTCATCATGCCTGTCAGCGGCCTGTACGCATGGTATCTGACACGCCTCATGCAGAAGCATAGGATTGATGAGCATCCGACATTGGTCGAGACGGCTGCCGCGTCCTCCGCGTCCGGGCATGGCCTGGGCGTTCCGGCCGCACCGGCCAAGCCAGCCGCCAGCGGTTGACGTTGACGGCGTGTAAATCCGAGCCACGAGACGACAAGAACAACGGAACGCGAGCTTCATGACCGATCAATCGAGGCCAGGAGAGACCACCGGGCAGTCCCCTCCCCAGCAGTTGCTGAAAATGCTGCTGGAGATTGGCCCGCTCGTCGTGTTCTTCGTGGTGAACTCGCAGGCCAGCAAATTCATAGCCGACCCTTCGAAGGCGATATTCTGGGGTACCGGAGCCTTCATGGTGGCTACCGTTATCGCCCTGACGGCGTCGCGGGCGCTGTTCGGACGCATTCCGATGATGCCGCTGATCTCCGGCTTCTTCGTGGTGGTCTTCGGTGGCCTGACGCTGTTTCTCCAGGACGAGTTATTCATCAAGATGAAGCCCACCATCGTGAATTTATTGTTCGCGGTAATTTTGTTCGGCGGCCTCTATTTCGGCCAGGCCTTGCTCAAGTACCTTTTCGGTGAGGTCTTCCAGTTGACCGACACCGGCTGGCGGGTTCTGACCTTCCGGTGGGCTTGCTTTTTCGTCCTGCTTGCAGCACTCAACGAGGTGATCTGGCGCTCGTTCTCGACGGACTTTTGGATCAGCTTCAAGATTTGGGGCATCATGCCCCTGACCATGATATTCGCCATAGCCCAATTCGGCGTTCTCAAACGATACGAGCACGACAAGGCGTCCTGACAGCAGCATCCGAAGCCTATGACGTGCGCTGATGCTGAGCAGACCGCGCATTCGATAAATTTGGGGTGGGTTCGGAATAGATGCTATATTGAAACGTTGTTCAATTGTATCTGGACCCGCCCGGTTCTAGTGTGTACGTTTGTATTGATACAAGACCTTCTCCTATCTGGAAAAAGGCTTGCATGCGTGGGGCGGCCGGGCAGTAGCTGGGTCGCGCGATGCCGAATTCAACCGGCGAATGGAGATGACAATCCGATATGGCAAAGGAAAAGATCGCTGAGCGTTTGGAGCGCTCCCCCATCCATTTGTTGCATCGCGCTGGTCAGTGCGCCGGCGACATCTTCCAAAATGAGATGGCTGAGGGCGGACTGACACCGCGGCAGTTTGCGGTGCTCCACACCGTTTCGCAGAATGAGGGCTTGAGCCAGACCCATCTGGTTGAGCGCACCGGAATTGATCGCTCTACGCTTGCCGACATCATTCGTCGGATGCTCAAGAAGGGGCTGATCCAGCGTCGCCGTACGAAGGAGGACGCCCGCGCGTATGCCGTCAAGCTGACCGACGAAGGCTGGCGCATTCTGAAGTCCACCGAGCCGGTGGCAAGGCGCGTCGACGACAAGGTGCTTGCAGTTCTCTCTGCCGCCGAGCGCGAGCGTTTTCTTCAGGATCTCAATAAGATCGTCAAGACGCTTGGCACCCTCCAGCCACCCGGCGCGCGCAAGGATCGCTAACAGTTCTGAAGCAGCTGGCATCTCTCGGGCCGCGACTGCGGCCCGCCCGCCCAGCAACCATCCGCCGCGCCTCGGGGCAGTAGCCGACTGCTCATTTGGCGCGCGGTGACCGAAGCCTCTGCAATCAGGCCGCTTTCGGCAGCATCTTTCGCTCGATCATCGTTTCAGCGATCTGGATGGCGTTGAGCGCGGCACCCTTGAGCAGATTGTCGGACACGATCCACATCACCAGGCCGTTTTCCACAGTCGCGTCCTCGCGGATCCGTGACACGTATGTCGCAAACTCGCCAGCCGCCTCGATCGGCGTGACGTAGCCGCCGGGCTCCCGCTTATCGACCACCATGACACCAGGCGCCTCACGCAGGATCGAGCGCGCTTCCGCCACCGTCATTTGCCGCTCGAACTCGATGTTGACGGCTTCCGAATGACCCACGAACACGGGCACGCGAACGCAGGTGGCCGTCAGCTTGATACGCGGGTCGAGGATCTTCTTGGTCTCGACCATCATTTTCCACTCCTCCTTCGTGTAGCCGTCCTCCATGAAGACGTCGATATGAGGAATGACATTGAAGGCGATTTCCTTCGGGAACTTTTTCGCCTCGACCTCTTGGCCAGGCACGTACTTGCCCTTGGTCTGCGCCCACAACTCGTCCATCGCCTCCTTGCCGGCACCGGAGACGGATTGATAGGTCGAGACCACCACGCGCTTGATCGGCGAAGCATCGTGCAGCGGCTTCAGCACGACCACGAGTTGCGCGGTGGAGCAGTTGGGATTGGCGATGATGTTCTTGCGGGTGTAGCCGGCGATCGCATCGGCATTGACCTCCGGAACGATCAGCGGCACATCCTGGTCGTAGCGCCAGCACGAGGAGTTGTCGATCACGACCGCGCCCTTGGCACCGATTTTCGGGCTCCATTCCTTGGATACCGATGAGCCGGCTGACATCAGGCAGAAATCTGTCCCCGTGAAATCGTAGGTCTCCAGGTCGCGGCATTTGAGTGTTGCATCGCCATACGAGACCTCGACGCCGATTGATCGCCGCGACGCGAGCGCCACCACCTCGTCAGCCGGAAACTTCCGCTCGTGCAGCACATTGAGCATCTCGCGCCCGACATTGCCGGTGGCTCCGACGACTGCAACCTTGTAGCCCATGGGTATGATCCTGTAGCGGGGATAGGAGCCGGACATCCTCCGGCTAGCATGTTCAAACGCGAGGAGATACGCGCGATTGCAGGCGGATTCAAGGGATCGCGCAGTTTCACCGCCCAAATGCGAAGCGACGCCTCAATGGCCTCGCAGCCAAGGATCCAGCGCGGGTATGCCCGAAATGGCCGAGAACGCAATCAGTACCATGGCGATCCGGCGGAATGTCACTTCCGAGGCAAACGGGAACAGCAGCGAGCCGGCGAAGATCCCAAGCGCGAAGCAGGGAGCTGCGGCGACGGCCAGCCACAGCACTTTTGGTGTCAGCAGCCCTTTCCAGGCAAAGATCGTCAATCCGACAGCAATCAGTATTGCGAAATAGGTGATGAGGTTCGCACGCACCTTGGCCGCCGGCATGCCCGAGCCGAGCCAGAACACGACGACTGGCGGCCCTCCAATCTGAGCGAAGCCGCTCAGGAAGCCGGACAAGGCCCCGACACCTCCGCACAAAGCGGGCGTTTGGGGACCGCGGTAGCGCCAGCCCGACGTCAGCAAGACCAGTGAGACTAGAATGAGCACGGACGCTACCCAGCGCACGACGATGGGATCAGTCGCGATCAGGAGGTGTGCGCCGATCGGGAAAGCAACAACGGCCCCTATTGCGATGCGTTTGACCTGGAGCCAGTCGCAGTTCCGGAAGGCATGGGCGTAAATCGGCCCGGACATTGCCGCGTCTATCATCATTAGCAGCGGCATTGCCACGATCGGACCAACAAGCGCGTTGGCAACGGGGATGAACACCAGCGCTGCGCCGAATCCCGAAAAACCTCTCGCTAGGCCGGAGACGAAGGCAATAGCGGCGATGCCGAGCACGGCTGGCAGCAATTCGGCTGGAAATGAGGGTAGCGTCATACCAACAGGCGCCTGTTCATGATCGCCAGCTGGCGCGCAGCTGTGTCGAGCATGACTCCAGGTCGAGGTTCGGTCCGGCGCCGGTCTAACTCACGCGGTGTCACGGATTGAACGCCCGCCACACCTTCTCCGGCGTCAACGGCATTTCGAGGTTTGCCGCCCCGCCGTCAGCCAGCGCATCGGATACCGCGTTGACCAGCGCACACGGTGCCGCCGTCGTTCCGGATTCGCCCACACCTTTTGCCCCGATTGGATTGGTCGTGCAGGCAGTTGCATGATGCAGAACGGTCATCGGCGGCATGTCCTCGGCGCGCGGCATGCCGTAGTCCATGAACGAGCCTGTCAGCATCTGCCCACTGTCGGGGTCGTACACGATCCTTTCCAAGAGCGCCTGCCCGAGGCCCTGGGCAACGCCGCCGTGCACCTGGCCCTCGAGGATGACGGTGTTGAGAATGTTGCCGCTGTCGCCCGCAGCCGTGTAGCGAACAACTTGGATCTCTCCGGTGTCCGGGTCGATCTCGATTTCCGCGACATGGCAGCCGTTGGGAAACGACGCGCCGGTGTGAACTTCCTCCTTGGAGTCCAGCGCCTCCTTGATGGCGCCCTGGCTGACCAGCTCCGCGGCCCGCTCCGCGACCTCGAACAGCGAGACCTTGCCGCCGCCGGCCGTCGTGAAGTCGCCGTTGGCATACGTCACCTCGGCCGCCGGCGCCTGCAGCAGCACGGCAGCTGCCGCCTTGCCCTTCTCGATCACGGTATCCGCCGTCACCGCCAGCGCGCTGCCAACCAGCATTGCCGAGCGCGATGCAACCGCCCCCATGCCCGGTACGTCGCGGTCCGAATCCCCGCATTGGATCTGGACTGCCGACGCTGGCAGGCCGAGCCGGTCGGCAACCAGCTTTGCAAACACGGTGAGGTGGCCCTGGCCCTGCGGTGAGGCGCCGATGCTGGCATGAATGATGCCGCCGCCGGGGAACTTGATCGCGGCAGTTTCATGCAGATGTCCCCCAGAGATCTCCAGGAAACAACCGATGCCCAGACCACGCTTCTTGCCTCGCGCCTCCGCTTCCGCCCGCCGCTTGTCGAAGCCGGAATAGTCCGCCGCCGCCAGCGCCTGCTCGAGCACGCCGGGAAAATCACCGCTGTCGAAAGAGCCCCCGACAAAGGTCTGATACGGCATTTGTGACGGCTGGATCAGGTTGCGCCGGCGGATCTCGGCCGGGTTAATCTTCATCTCGCGCGCGGCCTTGTCGATCAGCCGCTCCACCAGATAGTTGATCTCCGGCCGCCCCGCCCCGCGGTAGGGCCCGATCGGCACTTCATTGGTGAACACGCCCTTGGACGTCATGACGATGTTGGGGATGTCGTAGACGGTCGGCAGGCAGCCCGACAGGTGCACGGTATTGCAGTAGAGCGCCACGCCGGTCAGGTAGGCCCCCAGGTTTGCCAGCACGTCGATGCGCATCGCGAGGACTTTGCCGTCCTTGTCGAGCGCCAGCTCCGCATCGAAGATCTGATCGCGCGCCTGGTTGTCGCTGACGAACGCTTCCGAGCGCGTCGAGGCCCAGTGCACCGGACGGCCGACCTGCTTGGCCGCCAGCAGTAGCGCGGGATATTCCGGATAGCCCGACGCCTTCATGCCGAACCCGCCGCCGACGTCGTCGGTCAGAACCCGCAGCTTGTCGCTTCCCAGCTTCATCGCCATGCCGGTTTGCATCTTGATCCCGGCAACGCCCTGTGTCCCAGCCCGCAGCGTGTACTTGTCTGCGGCGGCATCGTAGCTCGCGGTTGCGACCCGCGGCTCCATGGAAACCGCCGCGATGCGCTGGTTTGTGAGCTTGATCTTCGTGATGTGCGCCGCTTTGGCAAACAGCGCGTCGACGGCCTTGTGCTTTGCGCCGTCCGGGTCGTTGGGCGCAGTCCAGTCCAGGGCGAGATTGCCAGGCGCGTTGGGCCACAGTTGTGGCGCACCGGTCGCAGCCTTGACCGTATCGACGACCGGCTCCAGCGGCTCGTAGTCGATCGCGACGGTCTCGGCCGCATCCAGTGCCTGCGCCTCGGTCTCGGCAACCACCAGCGCCACGGGCTGACCGACATGCATGGCACGGTCGGTCGCCAGAGCAGGTCGAAATGGCACGTTCGGCGCAGCCCCCGTCCAATCCGGGATCGGCGCCGGTCCTGTAATGGACCCAAGGCCTGCCGCTTCGAGGCTTTTTGCTGTCAGAACCGCCACGACGCCGGGCATCCCTGCAGCCTGGGTCGTATCGATTCCGTTGATCTTGGCGTGTGCATATTGGGACCGGACGAAAACTGCGGCGAGCGTTCCTGCAGGTTTCAAGTCGTCTCCATACTTGCCCTGGCCGCGCAGCAGGGCATCGTCCTCGATCCGGCCGGACCATTTTTCTGTTGCACCATCCATTCGCTTACCCTTGGCCTGTTTGCTCTGCTCGTTTGGCGCACTATCTCGCAGGAACGGCGGCAGAAGGGAAGTAGGCACCGGTGGTGGGGGCCGTTTGCGCATGCCGCTGATTGACGGGCGGTTCCCTCTCGCCATGATCCTGACGTTATAGTATTACACTTGCTGGGTTGTTATGGGGCCCTTCACAGGAGAACACGTGCCATGAAGCTCCCTCTCGGATCCGTTACCATCGCGGCCATCGCGGCCCTTGCGGTGCTGATGACGGCACACTCGGCTTTCGCGCAGCATAAGCATCGGCAGCATGGCGCTCATGTCCATGGCCACGGCAAGCTCAACATTGCAATCGAAGCCGGCAAGGTCGAGATGGAGCTCGAGGTGCCGGGAGCCGACATCGTTGGCTTCGAGCACGCCGCGAAGACCGAAAAGCAGAAGGCGGCGATTGCCGAGGCCAAGGCAAAGCTGGCGAAGCCGGGGGAGTTGTTTCAGTTTGCAGCGCAGGCCGGCTGCCAGCAGACCAAGGCCGAGGTCAGGCTCGAAGGTGGCGACAAGGAGCATTCCGAATTCCACGCCAACTACGCTTTCACGTGCGCGAGCACCGCGCAGCTCAAGGTTATCGGCTTCCCCTACTTCAAGACGTTCACCGGAGCAAAAGAGCTGTCCGTGGGAATCGTCTCGCCGAAGGGCCAGTCGAAGCGCAAGGTCACACGCACGAAGCCCCGCGTCGATATCGGCCGATTGATGTAGGCTGTTGCTGGCCGGTCCGATACGGCCAGGGGCTTTGCGGCGGGAGAGCAATGAGCGGCGTTTCGGCTGTCGTAGAGATGAAGGGCGTGCGGTTTCGCTGGCCGGGCGCCGATGCGTTCGAGCTTGCGGTCGACGATTTCGTTTTGCCGGCACGCCGGAAGGTGCTGCTGTTGGGGCCGTCCGGCAGCGGCAAGTCGACATTTCTTGCACTGCTTGCCGGCATCCTGGCCCCACAGAGTGGGCACGTCACTGTCCTGGGTCAGGATACCACGCGGCTCTCCGCATCAGCCCGTGACAGATTTCGGGCCGAGCACATGGGCGTCATCTTCCAGATGTTCAATCTGCTGCCCTATGCCTCGCCCGTCGACAATGTCCTTCTGGCGCTCAGCTTCGCACCGGCGCGTCGTCAGCGCGTGCTGGCCACCGGGCCGGCAGAGGCGGAAGCCCGCCGCTTGCTGCACAGGCTCGGCCTTGACGACCGCGTCGTGGCATCGCGCCATGCTGCCAATCTGAGTGTCGGTCAGCAGCAGCGGGTCGCGGCCGCACGCGCGCTTATCGGCCGCCCCGACCTCATTATCGCCGATGAGCCGACCTCCGCGCTTGATCGTGATCGACAACGGGCTTTTCTCGAGCTGTTGTTCGCCGAGGTCGACGCCGCTGGCGCCACCTTGATGATGGTCAGTCACGACGAGACACTCGGTGCGCGGTTCGACATGGTGCTGCGGCTCGACGACATCCTGGTCAGCTCGACGCACACCGCGATTGCCGAACGCTCCGCGGGGGCGCCGACATGATCATGCTGCGCCTTGCGCTCCAGTCGCTGCTCAATCGCCGCATCACCGCGCTGCTGACGGTTCTGTCGATTGCCGTCAGCGTGATGCTGCTGCTCGGCGTCGAAAAGGTCCGCACCGGTGCCCGCGCCAGTTTCGCAGACACGATATCCGGCACCGACCTGATCGTTGGCGCCCGCTCCGGCTCCATTCAACTGCTGCTGTACTCGGTCTTCCGCATCGGTAACGCCACCAACAACATCAGCTGGCAAAGCTACTCGGAAATTGCCGGCCAGCCGGAAGTCGCCTGGGCCGTACCGATGTCGTTGGGTGACAGTCATCGCGGCTTTCGCGTGATGGGAACGAAAACGGAGTTCTTCACGCGCTACCGATACCGGCGCACCAGCAATCTGACCTTCGCCGCCGGAAAACCCTTTACTGACTTGTTCGATGCCGTGATCGGTGCCGCAGTGGCGCGCGAGCTTGGCTACAAGGTCGGCGACAAGGTGGTGATCGGCCACGGCCTGGGCTCCGTCTCGTTCGTCGAGCACGACGACAAGCCGTTTCGGATCAGCGGCATCCTCGCCGCCACCGGAACGCCCGTCGACCGCACCGTGATCGTCAGCCTGGAGGCGATCGAGGCCATCCATGTCGACTGGCAGAGTGGAGCCCGCGTCCCCGGCCAATCGGTCTCCGCTGATGACGTACGGCGCATGGATCTGCGTCCGAAGGCGATTACCGTGGCTTTGATCGGCCTCAAGTCCCGCCTTGCCACCTTTCGCCTGCAGCGCGCCATAAACGAGTACCCGCACGAGCCGCTGTCGGCGATCCTGCCGGGCGCCGCCTTGCAGGAATTGTGGGGGCTGGTTGGTGTCGCAGAGACGGCGCTTGCCGCGATTTCTGCCATGGTCGTGGCCACCGCGCTGCTTGGCATGATGACGACGATTTTGACGACGCTCAATGAGCGGCGGCGGGAAATGGCGATCTTACGCTCGGTGGGCGCCCGCCCGGCCACGGTGTTTGGGCTGTTGACGGCCGAAGCCACGGCTCTGACCGCGGCCGGAGTGGTCCTCGGCACGATATTGCTCTATATCTCGCTTGTTCTGTTGCGACCTCTGATCGATAGCTGGTACGGATTGCACCTCTCCATAGCCGCACCGACATGGTCTGAGGTGGGCGCGCTGTTTGGCATCGTGCTGGCCGGCTGCATTGCCGGACTGATACCAGCCGCAAGGGCTTACAGGCTGTCGCTGGCCGACGGTATGACGGTAAGGACATGACGATGCTTGCTGGATCGAATGCCGTATCCAAGAGAAGCGCAAGCCGCTTGCTGTGCATTGGCGGCCCGTGCGTGTTGCTTTTCATGGCGCTGTTCGGCGCCCCCGCCACGATTGGCGTGCCTGCAACCGGGCACGCCACAGAAGCGGTCCGTACGCTGAAGTGGGCCGATCTCGTCCCGCCCGCGCCGCCGTCATCAGGGCCAAAGCTGAGAACCTTCTTCTCCCGCGGCCCCGCCGAGATCAATTCCGCGCCTGGCCAGGTCGATGCCGGCCCGCCCCCGCCGCCGCGGCCGGAAGGCCGTTGGATGTCGCAGAAGTCCGAGCGGCTGTCGAAGCCGGCGCCCGTTGTCGACAGTCTGAACGGCAAGCGCGTGAAGATCGGCGGCTACGTCGTTCCACTCGACTTCGATGCCACGCGCGTCAAGGAGTTCCTGCTGGTGCCGTTTGTCGGGGCCTGCATCCACGTCCCGCCGCCGCCTGCAAACCAGATCATCTACGTCAAGCTCGACAATGGTTTCGAGGTCAAGAGCATGTTCGAGCCCGTGTACGTCACCGGCAAGCTGGCCACCGAGACCTCGTTCACCGGGCTTGCCGACACCGGCTATACGCTCGCCGCTGACAAGGTGGAAATACGCATCGAGTGATGCCGTCGCGATCTCGCGCTCGGTGCTCGGATCTATTCCGACAGCCGCGCTCGCATCAGATCGCGCATACGCAAAAGACTATCTGAAATCCCTGCCTCATTGCCCGCAAACCTTGCTGCCGGCACCGGAACGGATACCGCAACCAGGTTGCCCAGTGCATCGCGTAGCGCAACACCCGCCGCCGCGATTCCCTCCGAGTGCTCCTCGCGGTCGAATGCCACGCCTCTCAGGCGGATCTCGTCCAGCTCGGCCAGCAAGCGGCCCATGTCGGTAATGGTGCTTGGCGTCCGCGCGGCCAGCCCGCCCCGGACCAGTTCCGTCACATCCGCATTCGTCATTTCCGCCAGGCAGGCCTTGCCGTTCGCCGTGCAATACAGAGGAAAGCTCTCGCCCACTGCCGACACGGTCCGCAGCCGTTGCGACCCCACCACCTGATCGATGAACACCAGATGGTCGCCACGCACCGCCGCCAGGTCCACCGTTTCCTGCAGCTGCTGCGAAAGTGCAACCAGGAACGGCCGGGCCGTTGCCACGAAATCGCTGTCCACCGCCGCTGCAAGGCGCAACAGGCCTGGACCCAGCCTGACGCGGCCTTCCGGCGAGGCCGCGATCAGCAGCTTCTCGTGTGCCAGCGCGGCCACGATCCGCTGCACCGTCGAGCGGGCCAGCCCTGTGCGGGTCGCGATTTGTCCAAGGCTGAGCCCCCGCGGCGCGTCCTCCAGCGCGCGCATGATGGCGGCAGCCCGAGCTATCACCTGCACCTGGCTTCTGTCGCTACTGCCCTGCTGTGCCGCCGTTGTCATATCTTCGCGCTTCATGGCTGCCGTCGCCTGCCTTGCCGGACATTTCGCATGATGATACGCAAAGCCCACATTTTGGTACAGCAGCCTATCGTCGCTGCTGGATTGGGGAGGAGCATATGCCGGCGAAGATCGCACTCGAGGAGCATTGCCTAACCCCGGGCATGGAGGACTACTGGCTGCCGACCATGACGGATGTTCCGGCCGCCGTGCGCGACAGGCTCTATGGCCGGCTGATGGATTATTCCGGCGAGCGCCTGGATATCATGGACAAGGCGGGCATTTCACGCTCGATCCTGGCCATCGCCGGTCCTGGTGTTCAGGCCGAGAAGGACGCGGCAACCGCGGTGCGTGCCGCGCGCAAGTCCAACGATGATCTGGCAGAGCAGGTGGCAAGACGCTCCGACAGGTACTCCGGCTTCGCCCATCTCGCCGTTCAGGATGCCAAAGCCGCGGCCGACGAGCTGGACCGCTGCGTCACGCAGCTCGGCTTCAAGGGCGCGATGATCAACGGACACACGCATGGCGTCTATCTGGACGATCCCTCCGTGTACCCGCTGTGGGAGCGTGCCGAGGCGCTCGGCGCCCCGATCTACATCCACCCGGCGGACCCGGTCGTGCCCGCTCCCGTGCTGGACGGCACCCACGGGCTGCGCCGCGCCACCTGGGAATGGGGCTTTGAGACCGGCAGTCATGCGTTGCGGCTGGTCTTCGGCGGCACCTTCGATCGCTTCCCAAAGGCGAAACTGATCCTTGGTCACCTGGGCGAGACGCTGCCCTTTCTGCTGTGGCGGTTCGACAGCCGCGCCAAGCTGTATAACGTCAAACTTCAGCGCGAGCCGTCCGAGTACATCAGACAGAATATCTGGGTGACGATGTCGGGCATGTACTCCGCCGAGCCGCTCGCTTGCACCATCGCTGCGCTCGGTCGCGACCGCGTGATGTTCTCCGCCGACTATCCGTTCGAGGATGCGGTCGAGGCGGGAGCGTTCATGGACAGCGTCGAGATGGAGGCGGGCCTGAAGGCGGACATCGCGTCGGGCAACGCAAGGCGCATGCTGGGAGTTTGAATTCGCCTGGATTTAGGACCTAGAAGTGCTTTTTAGGGCGCGACTGCTTCCCGGTCAAAGCCGAAACTCAAAGCGATACGGAGAAATTGGGTCGGATATCGTTTTTGTGCCGCAGGGTGCAAGCCCGTGGGCGTGACCTTCTTGACTAATGGGTGTGTTGGGTCGATCCGAAAGTCGGATACGTCTTTTGCTTGAGTCTCATGCAAGGTTACACAGCCTTGCTGACCAATAATGCAGCCGTCGTATTTTCAGGATCGATCATAATCGGCATTATTTGCCCCGAAACCTGAACGACACCAGCAGGGTCAAGCGATGAGTTGATTTTTCGACTGGGCTTACCTCTTGATGTCAGGATGCTGCTCAATATACTTTTGGACAATATCACCCTGCTGCTTCAAAAATTTGAGAAAATCTTTTGCATACCAATTCTCAAGTCCCGGCCGGCGAAGGTAGTCGCGAATGACTGGACTGTTGTTGTAAACGTCCCCGAAATAAAACGCTTTGGCTTTGAAGGTTGATTTTCTCATGCTATTCTGCTGGAAGTACACGTTGTCAAAAAAATCAACCATCATTTCAGCAACGGACAGCAGTTGATCTTTGACTTCTTGGCTCTCGCTTTTGTATTCTTTATTAGAATAAAAGTAAGGCTTCAGATTCGGGTGGTCAATAAAAAATCGATCGATCTCGATCATCCGCTCGTAGACGTTCTGATATGTTAAATTCTTATTGCCCTCATTCAACTTACTGAGCTTTTGCCATACAATCAGCAGCATCAAAAACGAAACAATAGCGGTTGCAGCGTCAGCCAGCGCGGAAACTTGACCAGCCGGAAGGGTGCCAAGGTGGACCAGAAAGTTATCAAGCCGGTCCCAAAATATATCCTGCATTACTCAACTCTTGCCCCCAAATCAGACGTATCCATCTTGGCAAGGATTAGCCTATCCGTCTGTAAACGTCAAATCTGGCAACGCTGTCATCGACTATTGCGTACCATGCGCGCTTCGGTCGGAATCTCTGAACAGCGCTGTGGTTCATCCATCACGTTTCGCTTGATCTCGTTTCCAAAACCGGCAATCTGGAGCCTGTCTACCTATCGGAGATGAGAACAAGAGTGCCGCCCATGAACCTCACCCTTGCCCTCAATCGCTACGACCGCCACGTCCCCTTCTTCATGGGCACGGTGACGCCGCCGAAAGGCATCACCTTCACCCCGCTCGAGGTTGGCGAGAGCCTGCCATTCCGCGATGGCACCGACCGGCACGAGCGCATGCTGAATCGCCAGGAGTTCGACATAGCGGAGATGTCGCTGTCGAGCTTCATCATGGCGGTCGACCGCAATCCGGACCTGCCTTTGGTCGGCCTTCCGATATTTCCACGCCGCTTCTTCACAGCGGGCCAGGTCTACGTTTCTGCGCGGTCGGGTATTGAGAAGCCGGCAGACCTTAATGGCCGCAAGGTCGGTGTCCACGCATTCCAGGTCACCATGAGCGTGCTCGGCAAGGGCGATCTGAAATTGGACTATGGCGTCGACTGGAAGACGATCGAATGGCACTGCATGCGTGCCGAGCTTGTGCCGGTCGATCTCGGCAGCGACGTGAAGGTCGGCGTCATCGGCGCCGACAAGGACATCGGCAACATGTTGTGCGACGGAGAGATCGACGCGCTCATCTCACCCCAGCCACGCAAGTCGATGCTCGCCCGGCCAGCCGACTACCGCCGGCTTTTCCCCGACGTGCGCGCGGAGGAGGTGCGCTATTTCAAGACCCATGGCTATTGGCCGATCATGCATCTCATGGTGATGAAGCGCGAGTTGGCCGACAAGCATCCCGAGCTGCCTCGCGACCTTGTCGCCATGTTCGATGACGCCAAGCAGCAGGCCTATGCCTATTACGATGACTCCAATTATTCGCTGCTCGCCGATGCCCGCCTTGCCTTCGAAGGCGAGAAGGCGGACTTCGGTCCCGATCCTTGGCCGAACGGCCTTGCCGCAAACCAGAAGAACCTCGATCGCTTTATCGGCTACAGCCACGACCAGCGATTGATCAAGGCGCCGTATCCCGCTGCGCGGCTGTTCCACGGCAGCACTCACGGTACGTAAAGCACCGTGCGCATCCGGCGATAGCCGGATCCGAAGCTGCCCTGTCTGAAAATGGCGAGTGCTGATGCTCCGACACCTTCGCTGCGGCGTCAGCTTGCAGCCTTGGCTAGGCCGCCGCCGGCACGATCAGTGGCCCCCTGCATGCGCAGATGCGCCGGCAGAGCAGGCCACGAGTCGACCATCAGCCACAGTCGCAAGAGATGGCGTTTCAGTGCTTCATCAGGCGGGTCCGTATAATCCGTACGCGAGTGCAGGGTGATGCGGTTGTTCAGGAATTGGATGTCGCCGCGTTTGAAATCCATGTCCAGCCGAACGTCCGGCCTCCGGGCGACTTCATCGACCAGCACCAGTGCCTCTCGTTCCGCAGCTGTCATTTGGGCGCCATAGTTCTGCGCCGCATTTCGGATCGAAAGCGGCAGATAATGGCACACCACAGAGCCGGCGAATTCGGCGAAGGTCGGAATGCGCTGATTGAATCCCTTCACGGCGCCAGCCAGATCCGCCTCGCGTCTCCGGTAGAGGAAGCCGTTGTAAAGAGTCTCCATCAGGTCGGGCCGTTCGCGAAGAATGATGTTGTGGATATTGAGCGAGCTTGCGATCCGGCTCAGTCCGCCACTGACCGCAGGCTGCACGCATATCAGCCCGACGACGTCGGTCGGATCCATATGCATTTCCAGCTCTCCGCCTACGGTATAGTAGCGGCCCTTCTCCCCGATGTCGCGGACGTGCCCCAGCCGGTCTCCGTGATAGCTTTGCGAGACGCCGGTGCCGATGTGCGTACCGATGCCCCAGAACGCGATGGCCAGCTCGTCCTCCGAGTAGCCAGCCTCGCCGAGCCCCTTGATCAGCACGAAGCCGCGTCCCTGGCCAAGCACTCTGCTGATCTCCGCAAGATCATCGGCAAGCGAAGGCAGGTTGAAGTCGTCGCGCGTGACATCGTCGAGGGCGCCGCCTCGCTCGCGCACCTGCCTCACCGCCGTAGCGATATCGGCCAGCGCCGCTTCCGACAGCCTGTAGATCCAGTCGGTGCGGCCGGCGAAATCGCTCGATGACCAGACCTGTTCGCCGACGATCGGCGCGAAACGAGTCGCTGACATTCCTGCCTCCACCCAAATAACGCTGCACGTATCGCTGCAATGAGTAGTCTCATATGATAGCCCCTCGTCGCATCGGGGTTCAACGCTCATTCTTGCTTGGTGGATGGCCGGCGCAATGGTCAGGGCAGTTATGGAATATGATTTCATTATCGTCGGCGCGGGCTCAGCCGGTTGCGTGCTCGCCAGCCGGCTGAGTGAGGACCCGGACACGACCGTGCTCCTGCTCGAGGCCGGTGGACCCGATTCCAATCCACTGATCCACATTCCGCTCGCCATGCGCCCCATGTCGCGGCGTCCGCAGACGAACTGGAACTATCGGACGGAGCCGGAGCCCCACTGCTATGATCGCCGCATCCCCTTCCCGCGCGGCAAGGTGCTGGGTGGAACATCCTCCATCAATGCCATGATCTATGCCCGAGGCCATCCGCTGGACTACGACCAGTGGCGACAGATGGGCCTTGAAGGCTGGGGATACGACGACGTCCTGCCGTTCTTCAGGCTGTCGGAAGGCAGCTGGCGCGGAGCAAGCGAGTATCACGGTGCCGATGGTCCCCTAAGGACAGCGCCTCCGGCAATCCGCAGCCAACTATATGACCTGCTTGCAGCCTCCGGCGAGAAGCTTGGCTACCCCCGCATCGACGACTACAACGGCGCCACCGCCGAAGGCATCGCGCCCGCGGAGTTCACGATTGCAGATGGCCGGCGCGCCTCCACCGCACGGAGCTTCCTGCGCCCAGCACTGCGCCGCCCCAATCTCGACGTCAGAACACACGCTGCGGTCCGGCGCGTCGTCATAGAGCGTGGGCGGGCGATTGGCATCGCATTTCACCAGCACGACATCGAGCGGGCGGCGCATGCCCGTCGGGAGGTCATCCTTTGCGGTGGGACATATAATTCGCCGCATTTGCTGATGCTGTCCGGCATCGGCCCTGCCGACATGTTGCGGCAGCACGGCATTCCGGTCGTTGCAGATCGTCCTGATGTCGGCCGCAATCTCCAGGAGCACGTCAACACCTTCATCACGTTCACCTGCTCCCAGCCCATCTCGTTCGACGCAGACCTGCGCGTGGATCGACTGGCGGCATCGGCCATGCGCTGGCTCGCGGTGAAGACGGGATGCTTCGCGGGTCTTCCGATCCAGTCGGTTTGCTTTCTGCGGACCCAGCCCGACAGCGAGCGGCCCGACATCGAGCTGCTGGTGAGCAGCGTCGCCCCCGAATCCCACGTCTGGTTTCCCGGCCTCCGCAAGCCGGTCGGGCATCGCTTCTCGAGCCGAATTGCGGTGCTGCATCCGCGCAGTCGCGGTCACGTTACGCTGCGTTCAGCCGATCCGGACCAGCCGCCCCGCGTCCTTTGGAACCTGTTCGAGGATACCCGTGATCTGCAAATCCTGCGCGACGGCGTCAAAGCGGTCCGGCGCCTTTTTGCCACCGAGCCGCTGGCCGGCGTCATCGCCGAAGAGGTCAGGCCAGGGCGGCTTACCGCCAGCGATGCCGAGATCGAGGAGTTTCTACGGCGGAATTGCGAGACGGCCCAGCATCCCGCAGGGACATGCCGCATGGGCAGCGATGACGATGCGGTCGTCGACGCCGAGCTGCGCGTGAAGGGGGTCGACGGCCTGCGGGTGGCGGACTGCTCGATCATGCCGAATGTCGTTGGCTCGAATACAAACGCTCCGACCATCATGATCGCTGAAAAGGCGGCCGCCATGATCCGCGCGCGCGAAGCGGGCCTGGATTGACACACCTGCCCATCTCGGCCTCAATCGACCAGATGATCGATTTCAGCGGCCGAGCCCACCCATGACCATGCACGCAAGCGATACAGCCCCGCTCGATATCCTGCACGCCACGCTGGCCGAGGTCGCCCCGCGCACGCCGGAGGTCAGCACCGACGAAATGCGACGCATTGTGGAGGACGGCAGCGACCTCGTCATCGATTCGCGCCCGCGTCCTCAATTCGACGCCGGCCACATCCCAGGTGCCGTCTGCCTCGACACGCCGCCGCCAGAGCAGGTCGAGGCTGTTCGCCGCGTCGTCGATGGCAATACGTCCACGCCGCTGATCGTCTATTGCAACGGTCCCCACTGCCTTCAGAGCCGCCGCCTGGGAGAGGAGCTCGCCGAAGCTGGCTTCACCGCCGTCAGACGCTACCAGCTCGGCATATCGGTGTGGCGCGCGCTGGGAGGCCCGACAGTGGTGGGGAAGGCATGGATCGAGCATGTGCTCGACCATGACGACACGGTCGTGATGCTCGATGCCCGCTCGGCGGAGGAATTCAGCGTCGGCACCCTGCCGCGCGGTCGCAGCTGCCCGGTCGATGCGATCGACCCGACTTCGCGCGCAGCCATTCCCGGACTGCCCCATGACGACTTCAACCGCCGTATCATCCTGTTCGGCAACGACGCCGCCCAGGCCCGCAAGCTCGCCTTGGTGTTGCGGGAGCGGCCATGGGCGAATGTGTCTTACGTCGAGAGCACCTTTGCCGAGCTCGCCGCCGAATTGCGCTCGCTATCGTAGCCGTCGCCAGTTGTCCGGCACGCGCCTGGTGCTATGGCCTGCGCCGTAGCCCCCAAGCCAGCCGCACGAATGTCCGCGCGATGACCCAGACGGCGCGCAATGCGACGCGCAGGTCGCCGGAGACCTTCGATACGCCGCCCTGTCGGCGTTTCTGTCCGACAGCCACCTCGACGATTCGAAGCTTCGCCGCTGCGACCCGCATTTGCATCTCGAGGTTCCAGCCGAACGTCTCTTCGCTCATGCCGAGGTCCGAGAGCGTCTCCCGCCGCAGCGCGCGGAATGGCGACATATCCGTGAACCGTGCACCGTAGACTAGGCGGATCAGTACTCCCGCCATGTGCCCCGCCACGACCTGCGCCGCGCCGAGGCTGCCCGCCTCGCGCTCGCCTGCCAGCCGCGAGCCGAGGGCGAAGTCTGCACGGCGCGCCTGTATCGGTGCCAGCACGTCCGGAACCATCTCGGTCCGATCGGTGCCATCCCCGTCGAAGAACAACACGATGGTAATGTCATCTGGCAGCGCCGCGATGCCGCTCATCATCGCCCGGCCATAGCCACGCCGCGCCTCGACGATCACGTCAGCACCTGCTGCGCGGGCCCGGTCTGCGGTTCTATCCTTGGAATTTCCGTCGACCACGACGACATGGCCGACCCCGTTGTCCAGCAGGCCTTTCACCACGCCGGCAATGGCATCTTCCTCGTCCAGGACGGGAACCACGGCACCAACTCGATCCTTAGCGGCCGGGTTGGTGCGAGGTTGTGCCCCTACAGGCTCCATCTGAGCCCGCAGCTCTTGCAGGCTTCCGCCGGGTTGCCCGACTTCAATGCCTTGCGGAAGTCCTGGTAGGCAGCACCGTTCCAGATCTGCCCCAGGGTCTCCTGCGTCGCATCACCCAGCGTGTAGTGCTCGTAGCCGCGTTGCGAGAACGGCGCGATGCAGCATGGCAGCGCCCGCCCATTCGCGGTGAAATACATCACTGCCCACGGACGCCGGCACAACGACCATGGCGAGGCATCAGCCGCACGCTTGAGGCTGGTGCCTGGCTCGCTGGCGCCGGAGGCGTTGAAAGCGATGCCGAGCGATTTGGCCTCTGCTTCTGCCGCCGCGATATAGCCGGCTTCCTCCCGGCCCAGTTTCTCGAACAGCGCCTGGTCGGGCCGGGCCATGCCGATCGCATCATTCTCGAAGTAGACCAGTCGCTGCAGGTAGACTTCATTGACGCCGATATCATGCGCGATGCGCACGAATTGCGGAAGGCTTTCGAGCGTTTCCTTGAGCCCGGTCAGCCACAGCGACACCTTGGGCAGCTCCAGCCCTTCGCGCGCCTGCATTTCCACGAACGCACGCACATTGCGCACGATACGGTTGAAATAGTCGCGTCCGCGTATCAGCTTGAATGTCTTTGCATCGGCGGCGTCCAGCGACACGCGCAGTTCGTCGAGGCCGCTCTCGCACAGCGCGTGGCCTTTCTTGGCCGTCAGCACCGTGCCGTTGGTGTTGAAAAGAACGTAGACACCGCGATCTTTCAGGTGGCGGATCATCCGCGGCAGATCCTTCACGAGCATCGGTTCCCCGACGCCGTGCAGTACCGCGCGCGCCAGGCCGGGCACCTGGTCGACGATTAAGGTGAACAGCTCCCAGCTCATATCGGCCGGTGGCTCGAGTTCCTCGTAGGTTCGCGGACACGTGGTGCACAAAAGATTGCACCGGTTGGTCGTCTCCAGGTACAGGCACACTGGCAGCTGTTGTGCAATCGGGGCAAACGCGGGGTCCGCCGCTTCATGATAACGGCGTGGGTCGATCGCCCGTTGCACTTGCGTAGTCGCACTCATGGCAGGTGAACTCCCTTGCGGCAGCCTTCGGGCGTGCGTCTTGTCTTCAGGATATCTCGCACCAATGCGGCGAGCACGAGGAGATTGAACACGACCTGGCGCAGGCCATAGTCCGGAAGCTGGTCGCCCGGAATCTCATTGTAGGTCTGGACGCCCGCGACTGTCAGGATCCACAGCGTCCACGACCACGGATAGATGACGAGTATCGGCACCAGAGGCAGGTAGTACCACGGATAGTGTGGCGTCAGCAGAACCATGAAAGCGGTCAGCAGTATGGCCAGCCATGCGATGCTCGCAGCCGGTGACCTGTCCTGCCGGAACGATGCCGAGAACGCCAGGGCAAGCATCACGAGGGCGAACAACGCTCCATAGACGGCGCCACTGAACGGGATGTGCCCGAGCAGCTTCTCCACCACCAGAAGAAGATGGAAGCCATGCCCGCGGCTGAGGCCCTCTTCGGCCACATAGCCCGGCAGGAAGCCCAGCACCTTCCAGCCGACTGCGATGTAGGGCAGGTAGAGCAGTACGGCTGTCGCTGCCACTACTGCTGGCAATGCCATTCGCCACGGCCGCCAGAACACGGGAAGTGCAAGCAGTGCAGTCGGCTTGACGAGGGCGGCCACCGTCGTGATCACGCCAGCAACGAGCGTACGCTTGTTGAGGAATGCCACCACTGACAGCATCAGCAGGGCAACCATCACGGCGTCCAGGTGACCGCTGCCAGCGATCTCCCAGACAGGTAGCGGATGCCAGGCGAACGCAACAACGCGGGTGGCAGGCAGCCCCAGCCGGCCAAGCACCACCAGAGTCGCGCCAATCGCAGCGAACTCGCACATGACAAGCGCCAGCTTCATCACGAGCACACTCTCGCCGAACCGTGTCGCCAGGAAATAGAACATCTGCGCGGCGGGCGGATAGATCGTCGGCGCATAATTGGCACGGTTTATATTGGGATATATTGCGGCGTCGCGCAGACCGGCCAGCTCTGGCGCGGCGGGGATGTAGCGATACGGATTTATGCCGGCGGCTTGAACGCGCCCATCCCAGACGTAGCGGTAGACGTCGCTGGACAGATAGGGGTCGATGCCGAGCTGCAACAGGCGCATGCTGATCGCGGCCAGCGCTATGATTGGCAGCGCGGTTCGCGCATCCAGCCTATCGCAGGCAAACGTCGCCCAGATCGCGCCAGCCGCCGACATGGCGAAAATGATCCAATGCGCCACCATGCCATAACGCAGGTTGAGTGGTGGCCCGATGGCGGTCAGCAGCACGAGAGCACAGCCGACAAGAGCAAGCAGAACCAGCGTCTTTCGTTGGCCGATCGGGTCCGCCGCTTTCTCTTTCATGTTGCGCCGCCTCGACCGCCCCTGGGCGCAAGCTTGTCGGCCAGCCATGGCCGGGCAGCAACGAAATCGCGGGTTGCCCTTGCCGGTCCGCTTTGCAGTCCGCCTGTATCGAACGGCAGCGGTCTTCCAGCGATCTCGTCGAGCAACAATTGCAAGGTCTCGGCTTCGTCGACGTCGTACCACATCGGCAACAGCGCGACATCGAGCCCGATACTGCGCGCACGTTCGATCGTCACGCTCAGCGTGGTAGCGCTACTCCATGGGATGTCGTGGAACAACGCTGCATGTGCCCGCTTGAGACCGATCAGATAGTAGCCGCCGTCGCTTGCCGGTCCGAATACCGCGCGGTCGCCTGGCTGCCTGAGTGCGGCCATTGCGGCGGCAATGGTGAGCGGCGGCAAGGTCGGGCTGTCGCCATTCAGCAGGACCACCGCATCGTGGCCCAGTCCGAGCAGATGCTCGCTAGCCCCCAGCAACACGTGCTCCAGCGTTTCCCCGCGTCGGCACAACAGGCCGAACGATGCCGGCAGCAGCGGACGCAGTGTTGCCTCCGTGCCTTCCGGAGCGTAGACGGCATATCCCATCAACCCGCTACAGGCTGGCACCGCCTCGATCGCCGCAGCAACGTCCTGCAGGAAGCACGTGGCCAACTCTGCCGCGCCCTCCGCCCCGACAAAGGCTGCAAGGCGCGTCTTGCTCGCGCCGGCCAACGGCGTCTTGCAGATGATTCCGACGGCTGTCCGCCCCTGTTCCGACCTGTCGATCATCACTCCCGCTTTGCTGGCTGCCAACGACGATCGCGTTACTAGCCCCACACGCCGGTGCCGGACAAAAAAACTCTTCGTGAGACGCCCGAATTCGGTTGCGGGTGAGAACCGCCGGATCACGGTGTATACGCAGTTATACGGTGCCGGTTTGCGCCGCGGCGTGGCGTGGCGTCAGGCAGAGAGCAGCTGCAGGGCTGTGACCTTACAGGATGAACTTCGACAGATCGGTATTGCGCGCCAGATCGCCCAGGCTGCGCTCGACATAGGCCCGATCGATCTTCACCGACTCCCCGGAGCGGTCCGAGGCATCGAAAGATATATCGTCCAGCACCCGCTCCATCACTGTCTGCAGCCGCCGCGCACCGATATTCTCCACGCTCGCGTTCACCTGCACCGCGATGTCGGCCAGCGCGTCGATGGCATCGTCGGTAAATTGCAGCGTCAGTCCCTCGGTCGCCATCAAGGCAATATATTGTTTGATGAGGCTGGACTGCGGCTCCGTCAGGATGCGGCGGAAGTCGTCGCGCGTCAGCGCCTGCAGCTCGACCCGGATCGGCAGTCGGCCCTGCAACTCTGGCAGCAGGTCGGACGGTTTGGCGATGTGAAACGCGCCCGACGCGATGAACAGGATATGATCGGTCTTCACCGGACCGTACTTGGTTGCGACGGTCGTCCCCTCGATCAGTGGTAGCAGGTCGCGTTGCACACCCTCGCGTGACACGTCCACGCCGCCGCGGGCGTTCTCCGAGCGAGTGCAGATCTTGTCGATCTCGTCGAGGAACACGATGCCGTCGTTTTCCACGGCCTTGAGCGCCTCCTGGACAATCTGGTCCTGATCGAGCAGCTTGTCGCTCTCCTCCGCGATCAGCATGTCGTGGCTGTCCTTGACAGTGACGCGGCGCGTTTTGGTGCGCTGCCCCAGGGCCTTGCCCAGCATGTCCGAGATGTTGATCATGCCCATCGACGAGCCGGGCTGGCCGGGAATCTCGAACATCGGCAAGCCGCTGCCGGAATCGGCAACCTGGATCTCGATCTCCTTGTCGTTCATCTCGTTGCTGCGCAGCTTCTTGCGGAAGCTCTCGCGCGTAGCAGGCGAGGAGCCAACGCCGACCAGCGCATCGAGCACGCGCTCCTCGGCGGCCTTCTCCGCCCGCACGCGGACTTCCTTCCGGCGCACCTCGCGCACCAGGGCCAGTCCAACCTCCACCAGGTCCCGGACGATGCTTTCGACATCGCGGCCGACGTAGCCGACCTCGGTGAACTTCGTTGCCTCCACCTTCATGAACGGGGCGCCGGCAAGCTTTGCCAGGCGGCGGGAAATCTCGGTCTTGCCGACCCCGGTGGGACCGATCATCAGGATGTTTTTCGGCAGCACCTCTTCCTTGAGCTCACCCGTGAGCTGCTGGCGCCGCCAGCGGTTCCTCAGAGCAATGGCAACAGCGCGCTTGGCATCGGCCTGGCCGACGATGTAGCGGTCGAGCTCGGATACGATTTCGCGGGGAGAGAAGTTGGTCATGAGGTGTCCGGAAGAGGAGGTGCGCGATTGAAGGCTCACACGTGGTGAGCCGCTGACTGCGAAACATGGCTGTGCTTGCGCAGCGGCGCAAGGGTGGATGCGGTCGCCATAGGGCCCCTCATGCAAGCCGGTTCATGGTGCTCGATCGACAGGTTGGTCATTTGTTTCAAGCGATTAGGCTGGCATTAAATGTTGACCGGCTAAGCTTGCTGCCATGTCGAACGCGATCTCCATGTTGCTTTTCCTGGCCACCCTGCTGTTTGCCGCAGGCGCCTATGGTGTGCACATCGGGACGTTCGGCGACCGTCGCTTCGGACCATTCGTTGGGCGTGACGCGCAGTTCTTCGGCGTTGTCCACATCCTGGTCGGAGTATGGTTGGTATTTGGCGCCGCTACCCACAACCCGGAATTGAAATTCGGCGCCTGCCTCATGGTGACCAAATCTAAACCCTGCAGTTGGTCGAGCCCGTACTACATGTAGGTTGGCCTGGCGAGGGCATCCCTGCTCAGCCGACATTGTCCTCGTAGCGCATGATCACACAGTCTCCCGTCCTGCCGATCAGGTCAGGTACCGGCCTGAAGCCCGCCTTTTCGTAGGCTTTGACGGCACGACCATTCGTCGGATCCGGATCGATGATGATGGTCTTGTGGCCCTCCGCCCGCAGCATCTCGACGAATCGGCGCAGCACGGCGCTTCCGATCCCTTGCGACAGCCGGTTTTCGTGGCCAACCGACAGGTCGACGCCGACGGCATCGGCCGGCAGCGCCGCCAGCCATGGGTGATCCCTGATCCACGGCTCGTTCTGGTGGTGGCCGATATACCAGACCTGGATGTAGCCCAGCGGTTCGCCATCCACGTGGAAGATATAGGGCCGGGTCGTATCGCGGCCTTCGACCATGTCGCGGATGTGGCCGAGCTCTGTCTGCGGGTCTCCCCACCACTCTCGCAAATGTGGCGCCCTGAGCCAGCCCGCCAGCAGATCCAAATCGCATGGGCGGACGGG
Source organism: uncultured Alphaproteobacteria bacterium (assembly GCA_963825625.1). Classification (GTDB taxonomy): domain Bacteria; phylum Pseudomonadota; class Alphaproteobacteria; order Rhizobiales; family Hyphomicrobiaceae; genus CAMDPA01. Next base: position 54,868 of record CAWGUF010000025.1, read on the forward strand.
CTCGAAGCAGATCGCGGGGGCAGCGGCGCTCATCCGCCCGACTCTAGGCTTTCGATCACCACGTTGGCATTGGTGTAGACGCAAATCTCGGCCGCAATGGCCATCGCCTTGCGGGCGATAGTCTCGGCGTCCGCCTCCGTGTCCATCAACGCCAGCGCGGCCGCCAGCGCATAGTTGCCGCCCGATCCGATGCCCATGACATGATGTTCCGGCTCCAGGACGTCGCCGGTGCCGGTCAGCGCCAGGGTGACGTCGCGGTCGGCCACCAGCATCATCGCTTCCAGCCGCCGCAGATAGCGGTCGGTGCGCCAGTCCTTGGCCAGCTCCACGCACGCCCGCGTCAGCTGTCCCGGATACTGCTCGAGCTTGCCTTCCAGACGCTCGAACAGCGTGAACGCATCCGCTGTTGCCCCGGCAAATCCACCGATGACACCGCCCTTGCCGATCACCCGGACCTTGCGGGCATTCGACTTGATGACGGTCTGGCCGAGGCTCACTTGCCCGTCTCCGGCAATCACGACCTTGCCGGCCTTTCGGACCGTCAGGATCGTCGTACCGTGCCAGGTACCGTGCCCGTGCGAGGCAGCCGCAGAGTAGGGGTCGTGGTGTGTCATGGCAACTTAACGCCCAATGTCGGTAGCCGGACTGGTATTTGCAAGCCGCCTGTATCTGAGAGCCGCCCGCGTGACCGAACAAGGCGCCTGCAACTGTGCTGCCCCCTATCGGAAAGGCGATCTAGCTGTTAAACGCATGACACTCGCGAGGCAAGGCATGAGGACGGTGTCGTGAAGCGGCAGGCGACCATCGAGCGCAAGACCAGGGAAACCGAGATCAAGGCCACGGTCGATCTCGACGGCAGCGGCGCCTACGATATCAAGACCGGCATCGGTTTCCTCGACCACATGCTTGAGCAGCTCGCCCGCCATTCGCTGATCGACATCAAGCTGCAGGCCAAGGGCGATCTGCACATCGACCATCATCACACCACCGAGGATTGCGGCATCGTGCTCGGCCAGGCCGTGGCAAAGGCGCTGGGCGACAAGCAGGGCATTGCGCGCTATGCCGACGTGCACCTGCCGATGGATGAGACCATGACGCGCGTCGCCATCGATGTTTCGGGTCGTCCCTACCTCGTTTGGCAGGTAGAGTTTTCGCGCCCGAAGCTGGGAGAGATGGATACGGAGTTGTTTCGCGAGTGGTTCCAGGCCTTCGCCCAGAATGCCGGCATTACTCTGCATGTCGCGACGCTGTACGGCGAGAACAACCACCATATAGCTGAAACCTGCTACAAGGGGCTGGCTCGCGCGCTGCGCCAGGCCGTCAGCTTGGATCCGCGCCAGTCTGGCAGGGTGCCCTCGACCAAGGGCAGCCTATAGCCAGTCCTGCCCTGCCACTTCAGCCTGTATCTGGATCCGCCCGCCGGCCCGTCCCCCAATCCCAACCGACCGACATGATCGTCTGCACAATTCACGAGCCGCCAGAAAGCGATGCCGACGCCCTCGACAGGGCGGAAAGGTTGACCTTCGTGCGTGACGGCTTCTCCGCGATCGCTGCCGTATTCGCGCCGCTGTGGATGCTCTTGCGCGCCATGTGGCTGCCGTTGGCCGGCTATGTCGTGGCTGTGGTGTTTCTCGTCGGTTTGGCACTCGTCGCCGGGGGTGGCGTGCGCTGGGCAACGCTGCTCGTCGCTGCGTTGCACCTCATCATTGGCTTCGAGGCCAGCAGCATTCGCCGCTTTGCGCTCGACCGCAAAGGCTGGCGCGAGCTCGGCACGGTCAGTGGCCGCACGCAAGAAGAGTGCGAGCGCCGCTTTCTCGACAACTGGTTCAGATCGCAGGGGATGCAGGACGGCAACCGGTTGTCCAGCTCCCGCGGGGGCATGGCGGAGCTGGCCGGCAGCCTCGGTGGATTTGCCGGTCCCGCACGCGGTATGGGGCGAAGCCGGCTGTCTTTCTGGCGGTCGTAATTGGAGCGCTCCGAACCAGCATGAGACCCAGCATGAGGCAACGCGTCGTCATCGTCGATTATGGGTCCGGCAACCTGCATTCAGCGCACAAGTCGTTCGAGCGCGCGGTGCGCGAGTGTGCGGTGGACGCCAGCGTCGAGGTGAGTGCGCGCGCCGAGGACGTCCGCGGCGCAGACCGGGTGGTTTTGCCCGGAGTGGGCGCATTCGCCGACTGCCGGCGCGGCCTCGAGCAGGTCCCCGGCATGCTGGCCGCGATAGATGAGGCCGTCATCGCAAGAGGCCGGCCGTTTCTGGGAATTTGCGTCGGCATGCAGCTCATGGCGACGCGCGGGCTCGAGTTCGGCGAGACAGCCGGCTTTGGCTGGATCCCTGGCGATGTCACGGCGATCCGTCCAACCGATGCATCACTCAAGATCCCGCACATGGGCTGGAACACCCTGAACGTCCTGCGCCCCCACCCCCTGCTGGCCGGAATGGAAACCGGATCGGATGGGTGGCATGCGTATTTCGTGCATTCCTATCACCTCTGCGCCGAGAACCGGGACCACGTCGTGGCCGAAACGGATTACGGTGGCCCCGTTACTGCCATGGTGGCGCGCGACAACTTGGCGGGCACACAATTCCATCCCGAGAAGAGCCAGCGCCTGGGCCTGATGCTGATTGCGAATTTCCTGAAGTGGCGGCCGTGACCGAGCTCTCATACAGTCAGAACCTCGAGGACTACCATCTGTGGCTGGCGCTCGGAGCGAAGCCGCATGGCTTTTATATTGACGTCGGAGCGGGCCATCCGGTAGCCGACAACGTATCGTTCTGGTTCTACGAGCGCGGATGGAGCGGCATCTGCGTCGAGCCGCAACCCGGGCTCGCCGCGCTGTATGCCCATATCCGACCGCGTGACATCGTGTTTGACGGCCTCGTCGGCCGTCAGAACGGCGAAATCGATTTCCACATCGTCGAGCGTCTGCATGGGCTTTCGACGACGGTTGAGCATCATGCCCGCGCCGCCGGGCAGCATGGTGCCGGCTATCGAAGCGTACGTCTGCCCGTGCGCACGCTGGCCGAGATTTGTCGCGCGCACGATGTCGGCACGATCGACTTTCTGAAGATTGACGTCGAGGGCACGGAGGCGGACGTCCTGGCCGGCAACGACTGGCAGACGTACCGCCCCAAAGTCGTGGTCGCAGAGGCCATCGAGCCCGGCAGCAATGAGCCGGCATGGCAGGCATGGGAGTCGATCCTGCTCGCCAACGGCTACACGTTCACGCTGTTTGACGAGCTCAACCGCTTCTATGTCGCCAACGAGGCCGGGGACGTGCTGGCCCGCGCCCCGAGGCAGCGGGCGGACTGGGGCGCTGTCCGCCATATGTACGAGATCGGCCGCGCACCCGAAAACGAGCTGCACCCGGATCATGGGCTGGCGCGCGAGTTGCTCGCCGGCTTCCTGGCCGGTCTGCCCGGACAAGATCCGGCAAGCCTGGCCGCGATCATCGCCCGCGCCCGCGGCCTGGACAGCGAAACAGACGTGAACCGCCTGTTGCACTGGCTGCAGTCCGACCAGGGCCGCGCCGCCCTTGGCCGGATCGCTTGTGGTTACGACGGCGGTCAGATTATCGAGGATTGAGGCGGCCCGGCTTCACCCGCCCTGCGACAACGGAGGAAAGCATGCTGACCCGTCCCATTCCGTCCAGCGGCGAGGCGTTGCCAATCATCGGTGTCGGCACCTCCAACACATTTGACGTCACTGCCGACCGCGGGCCGCTGGACCAGCGCCGCGAGGTGCTGGAGGAGATGTTCGCGGCCGGGGGCAGCATTATCGATTCATCGCCCATGTACGGCCGATCCGAGGCGGTTGTCGGTCGTCTCCTCGACGAGATGGGCGCACGCCCGAAGGCATTCGTCGCCACCAAGGTGTGGACCACGGGTGAACGCGCGGGCATCGCGCAGATGGAAGCCTCCGCCCGCAAGATGTCGGCACCCGTGATCGACCTGATGCAGATCCATAATCTCGTCGACTGGCATACCCACCTGAGGACCCTGCGCGAGTGGAAGCAGATTGGCCGCATCCGCTACGTTGGTATGACGCACTACACCGACGACGCACTCGACGATCTTGCCGACGTGATCGACAAGGAGCCCATCGATTTTCTGCAGTTCAACTATTCGGTCGCCGACCGTGCGGCGGAACGGCGCTTGCTGCCGCTCGCCGCCGACAAGGGCGTGGCCGTCATGGTCAATCTGCCGTTCATCCGCGGCGACGTCCTGCAGCGCATTGCCAGTCAGCCAATTCCCGATTGGGCGGCCGAATTCGACGCCGCGAGCTGGGGCCAGATCATGCTCAAGTTCGTGCTCGGCCATCCAGCGGTCACGTGCGTCATCCCAGGCACCTCGAAGCCCGAGCACATGCGCGATAACGCCAAGGCCGGAACCGGCAGGATGCCCGACGCTGCACAGCGGCGCCGCATCGTGGAGCTGTTCGAAATGCAATAGCGCGATTGGTTCTTGTGTTGAGCTGCCGCCGTGGTTGCCAGCATCAGCCAAATTCGACCCGGCGGACAAATCGGGCTAGACATTTCGCAATCATGGAACGCCGCCCAAACTCAGGCACGTAAGAAGATGCGACTTCCTTCTCTTTACATTTCGCACGGTTCCCCCAACTTGGCCATCACGCCTCAGACACCGGCGTACAGGTTCCTCATCCGTGCCGGCTCCGAGTTGCCGCGCCCGGAAGCGATTCTGATCGTCTCCGCTCATTACTGCACGCACCGGCCGGCCTACGCGACGACGGCTGAACCGCCCATGATTTACGACTTCGGCGGTTTCAACCGGCGCCTGTACGAGTTCAATTATCCCGCCCCCGGTGCGCCGCTCGTATCCCGGCGCGCGGCCGCGCTTTTGGAGGCCGCAGGGCTTCCAACCGAAGAGGACCCGGACCGCGGCTATGATCACGGGGTATGGGTGCCGCTGCACATCATGTACCCGAATGCCGATATCCCTGTCGCGCAGGTCTCCATGCAGCCGATGGAGGATGCCCGTCATCACTATCGGCTCGGCCAGGCGCTGAAGCCGTTGCGCGACGAAGGCGTGCTCATTATCGCCTCGGGCTCTTTCACCCATAATCTGCGCGCCATCGAGCGCGACGGGCTCGACAATCCACCCCACCCCTGGGTGACGCGCTTCGTCGACTGGATGTACGAGAAGTTGACCACGGGCGAACGAGAGCAAGTCCTCGATGCCATCAACATCGCGCCTAATGCCACCGACAATCATCCTTATGACGATCATCTCCTTCCGCTGTTCGTGGCGATGGGAGCATCCGACGAGGACGAGCCGGTTACCCGCTTGCACACCAGCTATGAATACGGTGTGTTGTCGATGGACGCTTACCAGTTCGGAGCGGGCTGAGCCTGTCTGCGCCGATCCCTACCGAGAATGGGAGATGTTTCAATGATCGATCTGTACACGTGGGGCACGCCGAATGGCCGCAAGGCCTCGATCATGCTCGAGGAGGTGGGCCTGCCCTATCAGGTGCACGCCATCGACATCAGCAAGGACGAGCAGTTCCAGCCCGCATTCCTCAAGATCAGCCCGAACAACAAGATCCCGGCGATCGTCGATCGCGACACCGGGCTGTCGCTGTTCGAATCCGGTGCGATCCTGATCTACCTGGCGCAAAAGACCGGCAAGCTTCTGCCGGCATCCGGCGAGGCCCACTGGCGCACCATGGAATGGCTGATGTGGCAGATGGGCGGCTTCGGCCCGATGCTCGGCCAGGCCCACCATTTTCTGCGTCAGAAGAAAGGCGCGGCGCCCTATGCGGAGGAGCGCTACGCCACCGAGGTCAAGCGTCTTTATGGCGTGCTCGACAGGCGGCTTGCCGAGGTGGAGTACGTAGCCGGCCCGGAATATTCCATCGCCGACGTCGCGATATGGCCGTGGGTCTCGCGCTTCGAATGGCACCTGCCGACCCTCGGTGAGTACACGAACGTCGTGCGCTGGTACCGCGCCATCGCGGAGCGTCCTGCCGTCAAACGGGGCTATGACGTCCCGGTCAAGCAGGACGGCATTCCGATGCCATAAGGCTTTCGAAGGGTGGAGCTGGCTCGCTTCGGCGAGCGGCCCGCCGCGCCCAACCGTCAGGCCTGCTCGTCGCGGGGCGCTCCTTCCTCCTCTTGCTCCGCGATATCGTCGGCCTCCTGGAATTCCTGCGTCGTGATCCGCGCCAGCATCACCAGCGCAACGACCGCCGCGCCGCAAAGCAGGATCAGGTTCGTGGGGCCTGCACCCGAGCCGAACAGGAGGACGAAGAAGTCGATAATCTGCTCGTACTTCACGATCGCGACTGCGCTGCCGACGATGCCGCCGATACGCGCCAGGTTCTGCACCTCCTCGTTCCGCCGCCCCCAGAAGAAGAACAGCAGCAGCAGCCCCCAGGCGCCGAGCGCAAAGCTGATGAGCGGCGCCGTCGATCGGAACCCGCCGGAGGGCCCTGCACCGAAGTACAGCAGCGCCGCAGACTGCAGGAAGGCATGGCTCATGATGGGATAGATCACCATCGCCGCGGCCCCGATGAGAACGCCTCTCTCGATGCCGTCGAGCATGTGCTTGTAGTGTAGCTCCAGTCGGCCCTGGCGCAGCGCCAGCAGCACGCTGATGATCAGCAGGATGAGGCCGAAGAACACCTTGAACGGCAACAGCACGGTATGCACCAGGCTGGTGATGCTTCGGCCGTCGGGCTCTGCATGCAGCGCATTGACGGCCGCGACGAACCGCTGCTGTGCTTGGCAACAGGCGCGGTCGGTGATCCTGTCATCGGGCCTCAGGTCTCCAATGCGTGACGGCAGCCGCGTGGTCACGAAGCAATAGCGCTTGCGGCTGAGTTCTTCCGGCAGCACCTCCTTCAGCGCGTCGGGCCGGCAATCGCGTGCGAGATCGTTGAGGCCGATGCGGTGCTGGCTGACGCGCCGTACATTGTCGACGGCGACCAGAACGGGCAAACGGCTGCACTGGCCCGTGGTCTGCGCACACCGCCGCGGCTCCCCCGCATCCGCTACCAGCCGGGCCGGACTGATCTCGAACACCGAGCGCTCCTTGCTGCCGACCATCATGTTGGCGATGACGATCGACAGCCCCACCGCCACCAGGAAGCCGACGGCGTAGCGCTGCGTCCCCCAGGGGATATGGCGCAGGTACATGTCGGTGAACACACAGGCGGGCATATAGAACGCGATCAGTGTCACGATTCCGAAAGTTGGGAAGAATATGAAAAGATGACTGTAGAAGCTGGCGAGCGTCAGCCATTGCCGGTCGTTCCAGAATTCCCAGACGAGCGTCCCTGTCGTCGCCAGGAACGACAGACCGATCAGCGTGAAAATGAAGCCTATGAACAGCCGAATTCCAAGCGACATGTTCGCCCCGTTTTGTTGAGTTCCCTCTGGCCAAGAGTGTAGCGCCCACGCGCGACAACACCAGCATGGTGGCCGACGCGGGTGTTACATTCGCGCCACGCCCCTGCCGATGGCGGCCGATGACAACTGACTGCGACCGAGGAGCCCAGCGTGATCACCATCTACGACCACGGACCTGGCGGGTTGATCGCCCGCCCCGATGCAGACAACGCGATCGGCGCGGTCTGGATCGACCTCCTCAATCCGGACAAGGCCGAGGAAGCGACGGTGGAACGGATGCTCGGCATCGAAGTCCCGACGCGCGAGGAGATGTCCGAGATCGAGGTGTCGAGCCGGCTCTACGCAGAGCACGGCGCGCACTTCATGACGGCGACGATCCTTTATGCGGTGGATACCCCCGATCCGCGCACCGCCATCGTCACCTTTATCCTCACTGACAAGCAGCTCGTCACCGTCCGCTATGCCGAGCCCAAGGCCTTCCCGTTGTTTCTGACGCGGGCCCAAAAGCGCGATGTCGCTTGCGATACGCCAACTGCCATCATGGTCGGCCTGCTCGAGGCGATCCTCGACCGCGAGGCCGACCTGATCGAACGGCTGCAGGCCGAGACTGAGAAGATCGCCCAGACGATCTTCGTCACGAAGGACAAGAAGCGATCCCGCTCTGCTCGTTTCGAGGCGCTGCTGCGCCAGATCGGTCGCGTCGGCGAGATCTCCTCGCAAACCCGTGAAAGCTTGTTGTCGCTGGATCGCGTTGTCACCTATCTCACCTACGTGGCCAACGAGCGCAGCGATGCCAAATCAATCCGCCAGCGGCTGAAAACCGAGGCGCGCGACATCCGGGCGCTGACCGACCACGTCAATCATCTCGCCCAGCGCATTGCCTTCATGCTGGACGCCGCCGTCGGCATGGTGACCATCGAGCAGAACCAGATCATCAAGCTGTTCTCCGTAGCCGCCGTGATGCTGATGCCGCCGACCCTGATCGCGTCGATTTACGGCATGAACTTCAAGCACATGCCGGAGCTTTCTTGGCTGTTCGGCTATCCGTTCGCGCTCGGCCTGATGGTGCTGTCCGCCTTGGCGTTCTACACCTATTTCCGCCGCAAGGGCTGGCTGTAGAGACAGTCGCGCAAAAGCGAAGCGGGACGATTTCTCGCCCCGCTCCTTGTTCTCGCGTTGGTCGATGACTAGCGCTTCAGCCTCTGCGTTCAGGGCCGCGGACCGGGATTGACGGTGGCGTTGAGCGCCCGCACTGCCGCCTCCATGCCTCCGCTGCGGCTATCGAAACCGTGCGCATCCGCGCCTTCCTCATTGCAATGCATCGTCCTGCAGTCAGTGCTTCCTCTGCTGCCCTGATGACGGGCCATGGCCATCCCGGCAATGCCGCCGGCCTGCTGGGGCCCGGCCTCGTGCGGCGACGGCTGCCCGTTGGGCTCGCGCGTCACGATGGCTTCCACCGCGCGGGAGGTGTCCCGTCTGTCTGATGTGCAGTCGACCATGCCTGGCTCGCAGACCGGCGTCGTGGTCCCCGAATTTGCCGGCTCTGGCTGACCAGGAGTGAATTCTATTTCCTCGCCTTCAACGAGCGGAGTTTCCGGATTGTCAGGTTCCACTGCCGAGTTGGACATGTCCTCATAATGAACTGCAGTGTCCATTTCGCCGGGAATGTGGGTCAATTGTCCGGTAGTCTCACCTCTTTGGTTATAAAAGTAGGCAGTATAGCCACCTCGCACGCCCGGAGTGGGTATAACAATGTAGCCGCCACTTGGAGTTGAATGGTTGCCCGGCGTCTTCTCATTCTTCAGCAAATCAACGAACTTCAGCGGGGTGGTCATCACGTTCTGCCCACCCTGCGAGCCGCCTTTCGGCGGCGGACCGGACGAGCCGCCCGCGCCCAGGATCCCGGTAATGCGACCTATTCCGGCGCTGCCGTTGTTGCCGCTCGAGCCGCGCCCGCCTGCCCTGCCGCCGGCCGCCCCACCCTGCGAGGACAGCACGCCGGATTGCATGAGGTCGACTGCTGTGGCGACAGCCGCGCCGTGTGCCCGCCCACCGCTGTTGTAGTCCGTGGGGTTCGGCAGGCCCCCGTTGTGTTGGCCAGCCAGATGGGAAGAGGAACCGTTGGCTTGCCCAGAAGGCAGCACGGTCAAACCATCCTTTTCGTTGAGGCCGCCCTGAACCCCACCCTGCGTATTCCCGAGCTTGCCGCCGGCGTTGTCGCGGATGGTGCCGAGCTTGCCGCCGTCGAGCTTCAGGCCGCCGGCCGCGATGATGGCGGCGCCCACGCCGGAAAAGGCAGGCTTCACGAACCGTCCGGTGTCGACCTTGCCGGCCGAGCCCTGATTGTTCACGCGGAACTCGTCGTAGGGCAGTTTGTAGCCGCCGACCGCGATCTGGCCGCCGGTCTTGGGCGCTTGCGTCTTGCCGAACGCATTCGCCCGGATCTGCCCATTGAGCAGCGGCTTTATCGCCGAGGTCATCTGTACAGCCTTGCCCCCGACCACGATGGTCCTGCCGGTGGTTGAAGGCTTCACCCCGGCCTGCCCGGACCCTGCGGCTCCGGCGAAGGTCCGGAAGGCGGGCCGCTCGGTCGGAAGGGCGAAGTTCGGCTTGATCTGCTGCAGCCGCAGCCGCGTGCCGCTGCGCAGCGCCCTGGCCAAGGCCTGTCCGGCGGCAGGGCTGCGCCCGGCATTGGTCGGAGTTTTCGGCAGCAGAAGCTGGCGTCTGAAGTGGGAGCCGGTCATGCGGAAGCCGTTGCTGCGTCCGGCGGCGTGCGTGCCCGCGTTGGGCTTCACCGCCCCTTGCGGCGCCATCGTCCTGGCACCAATCCCTCTGAGGTTGCCGCCCTTGCCGGCAAGAGCCCGCAGTACCGTGCCCCGGTTCATCGTGCGCATCGTGCGCCCAGCAGCCTGCCGCATATCCGGCTTGGAGGGTTTGGCAACCCGCGCGCTGCGCAGCACCTGCCCTCCAACCTGCTTTTTCAGTCCGCTGGCCATCGCCTCGCCGGAGGCGGTGAATGAAACGGCGACTGCCGCGAGCGCCAGCACGGAAATGCTGGTTGCTGATGCGAGATGGGTGTTCAGGATCGACATGATGACATTCTCCCGTGTGCGCTTGCGGGCCGAGCCGCTCGATCGGCGGCTGGCCGCCCTGGTGCGGGCCGCTTTTGACGTCCGCGATACAGGTTGGTTGCGCGGCACACGGAGAAGGTTCCCGGGGCCTTGGAAAAAATCTGCGCGAGGCTTCGGATGCTGGAAGCATCCCCACCGGCGACGGCAACATTGACTCCCTGGCCATCATCGTCCTCAATCCGGCTTGAAACGTTGTTCCATCAGGAGGTGAAAGATGAGCGCCAGCGCGGTCGTCCCGGAGACCCGATTTGACGAGGAGTTCGACGTCATCGTCGTCGGCTACGGCTTCGCTGGCTCGGTATCGGCCATCGAGGCCAGCCGAGCGGGCGCCAAGGTACTGCTCATCGAGAAGACGGCAGTGCCGGGTGGCATCTCGATCTGCTCGTATGGCGCCGTCAGATGCGCCGGCGACGTGGACGGCGCCTACCAATACCTCACGGCCACCAACGGCGGCCGCACGCCCGACGACGTGGTGCGGACGCTGGCCGAGGGCATGGGCGAGCAGGAGGATTATGTCCGCGATCTCGCCCGCATCAACGACGCCGAGGTCGCCACCACGCGTGAGGAGGGCAAGACCACGGCCAACTACCCGTTCCCCGGCGTCAACTCGTTCTACCAGACCACGATCCGCTCGATTCCGAACTTCTCCGCCCTCGCCGTTTATCCCTGGGCCAACGGCGCGCCTGGCGGTCCGTTGCTGTTCAAAGTGCTTGACGACAATCTGTCCGCGCAGCGCATCGAGATCCGGCTGCAAACGCGCGCGGTCCGGCTCATTGCCCCAGGCGCAGACCGGGAGGTGTTGGGCCTGATCGCGGAGGGGCCAAACGGCACGTCCCGCATCAAAGCCAGGCGCGGTGTGATCCTCGCCTGCGGCGGCTTCGAGGGAAATCGCAATTTCCAGGAGCAGTTCTGGGAGGGCAAGCCCGTGCTGCCTGCCGCCGCCCGTTACAACACCGGCGACGGCATCGTGATGTCACAGGACCTTGGCGCCCAGCTCTGGCACATGTGGCACTTCCACGGCGCCTACGGCTTCAAGAGCTCCGACCCGGATTATCCCTACGCCATCCGCGTCAAGCGCCTGCCTGATTGGGTGCCCGGCGCCGCCGATGGCGGTTTCGTGCCGCGCCGCGACGAGACCGGTGTCATCGAGCAAGGTCAGGTGAAAATGGCTTGGATCCTGCTCGACCGCTACGGCAAACGGTTCATGAACGAATACCACCCCTACCTGCAGGATACCGGCCACCGGCCGCTGCACTACTACGAGCCGACGATCCAGGATTACCCGCGTATTCCGGCCTACTTCATCACGGATGAGACCGGCCGCAAGCTGTATCCGCTCGGTCGCCCGACCTCCAACGACAAGGATTTGCGCTACGACTGGAGCCCCGACAACTCCGCGGAGATCAAGTCCGGCATCCTCAAGCGTGCCAACTCGATCGCCGAGCTTGCCGGCATCCTTGGCCTCGATCCGCAGACGACCGTGGACTCGATTGGTCGCTGGAACGAGCACGTTGCCGCCGGCGGCGACCGCGACTTCGGCCGCCCGCCTGGCTCCATGCTGGCTGTGAAGGACCCGCCGTTCTATGGCGCGCCGGTATGGCCCGTCGTTTCGAACACACAGGGCGGACCGGTGCACGATGCCGGCCAGCGCATCATCGATGTTTGGGGCAAGCCCATTCCGCGTCTGTTCTCGGCAGGCGAGCTCGGCAGCTCCTACGGCCACCTCTACATCTCCGGCGGCAACATTTCGGAGTGCTTCGTAACGGGGCGCATCGCGGGACGGGCTGCGGCAACTCTGGCGACCTGAAACGAGAACGGCCCGCCGTGTTATCCACCGCGGGCCGCCCAGACGTGTCCAATGGCCAACTTATCCAGTGGCTATGAAGCGGTCAGCCTCACTTCCTGGCGGCCAGTGCGTCACGGATCTCCTTAAGGTAGACCTCGGACGGCGGCGGCGGAGCCGGCTCGGCCTCTTTCTTTTTCATCATCTGGTTCATGGCCTTGACCAGCAGGAAGATTGCAAACGCAGTGATCAGGAACTTGATGACCGCATTCAGGAATAACCCATATTTGATCAGCACGCCCGGGCCGGTTGGCGTCGGCAGCGTTATCGCCAGGTTCGAGAAGTCGATACCAGCCATCATGTAGCCGATCGGCGGCATGATGATGCCATCGACCAGCGTAGAGATAATCGGCGCGAAAGCGGCGCCCATGATGACGCCGACTGCGAGGTCGACGACATTGCCCTTCATTGCGAAATCTTTGAATTCTTGCATCATGCCCATGGGCATCTCCTGTCGTGCTGTCGTTGAGTGTCCCGATCGGCCTGCGCGTATCCAACCGTTCTCGACTGATAATTCAAGCTCATCTCAGTCCGCTTTTACGCTACTGCAGCATGCTGCACAGTCTCCAATCCGCATGACTTGGCGACTAGTACTAGAAGGATTCCGTGTGCGCTGCAATCCAGCTTGCCGGAATACAGTTCTGTTTCACAGAGTAAAAAAGCAGCGGATGCCTGGTGCGAATGTTGCGGTGCAGCAGGAAGTGCACATCCCGACTGAAGCCATTGCGGCCGCTGCTCGTGCGTGCTCTGGTGTGGCAGTTCGATCCCACCATCTGGGCCCGCTGAGGCAAGCCGGCCTGCGCGCCGAACGGCCGCCCGGTCTTGCGGTATCGACGGGGCTTTATTCACGTCCGGTCGATGCGGCTGGCTCATGCGTTCGGTTGGTGCCGTGGCCTGCTGCGTCTGCGCTTTTAACGAAGGCATCGGCAAAGGCAGGCCGTTGCGTTAGTCTGGCCGGGACTGAGGTGACGATATGCGACCGACACTGAGATCCACCACCGAACTGGACCGCCAAAGCCATATGCGGGGGGATACGGCCTACTTGACCGCGCTCGCCGATCGGGACGACGCGCGCTATCTCGTCCTTGCCGATGACCGGCCGGTCATCGTCTCCAGCGAGGACAGAACGCATGCTGCGTTGCGCTGGTTCTCAGGCGCCGAGCTCGATCGCACGCGACTGGGCCGGCAATCGCCGCTGTTTCTGGGCATCGACCGGTCGACTGGAGCGGGCCGTTTCGCGCTCTCATTTAGCGATCATCGCGTTCGCAGTTGCCTTGTCGCCTTGGGAATGATGCGACCGGCCGTCGATCTGCGGTCGCTGGCTGCCCAGGGAGCGATGTCGACAGCCGAGCTGTCGCTGGCCGGCCAGGCCAAGGCATTGGTTCATTGGCACGCCAACGCGCGTTGCTGCGGGCGCTGCGGCGCCGTCACACATTCGCGCGACGGCGGTTGGCGTCGCAAATGCTGGGCCTGCGGCAGCGAGCAGTATCCACGCACGGATCCGGTCGTGATCATGCTGATCCTGCATCCGGACGGCAACAGTTGCCTGCTGGGGCGCGCCCCGCGCTTTCCCGACAAGATGTTTTCCACGCTCGCCGGTTTTTTGGAGCCTGGCGAGGATATCGAGGATGCGGTGAGGCGGGAGATCATGGAGGAAGCGGGCATCGGTGTTGGTCCAGTGACGTTTCACTCCGCCCAGCCCTGGCCATTTCCCCACTCGCTGATGATCGGCTGTATCGGCCAGGCCACGGGCGCCAGCCTGGTCATCGATCCCGAGGAGCTGGCGGAGGCGCGCTGGTTCGGCCGAGAAGAGGCCCGCTCGATGCTGGACGGGACCCATCCCGAAGGTCTGTTCGGGCCCGGTAGACAGGCCATTGCTCGCTACTTGGTCATGGCCTTCCTGGAGGAGAAGGCGTGACCGGAGCGCAGGCCAATCCTGCCTTTGGCATTCTTCTGAAGATCACCGCCGTTCTCGGCTTCACGGCGATGGGCGCCTGTGTCAAGGCGGCCTCGGAGGTTGTGCCAACGACCGAGGCCTGCTTCTTCCGCTCGTTTTTCGCCCTCATCACGATTGTTGTCGTGTTCGGCTGGCGTGGCGAGTTGATGTCGGCGATGGCGACACGCAACCCTTGGGGCCATTTCTGGCGCGGCTCCATCGGGCTCGTCGCCATGATCCTGAACTTCGCTGCTCTGGGTCTGCTGCCCCTGCCCGATGCCATCGCTCTCGGCTATGCCATGCCGCTGTTCGTCACTTTGTTTGCGGCGTTTCTGCTCGGGGAGGCGGTACGCTCGCATCGCCTGGTGGCGGTGTTCGTAGGATTGACGGGCGTACTCGTCATATTGTGGCCGCGCCTCGCAGTCTTGAAGGGCGGTGTGGTGGCCGAAGGCGAGGTGATCGGAGCAGTCTGCGCGCTTGCCGGCGCTGCGGCGGTAGCATTGGGCTCCGTCGTGGTTGCACGCCTGGTGCGGGCGGAGCGCACGTCCACGGTGGTTTTCTATTTCTCCGCCTTGTGCTCGCTGGGCTTTGTGCTGACGGCGCCCTTTGGTTGGCGGATGCCCGACAACGTGACGCTCTTGCTTCTCATCATGTCCGGCGTGCTCGGCGGCATCGCGCAGCTCTTGCTGACCGAATGCTACCGTTATGCCGATGCCTCGGCCGTGGCGCCGTTCGAGTACACCTCGATGCTGTTCGGCATTCTGCTCGGCTACACGCTTTTCGCCGAGGTGCCATCGGTCACCATGCTGATCGGAGCTGCGATCGTCATCGCCGCCGGCCTGCTGGTGTTGTGGGATGAGCGTCGGCGGCGTCATCCAGCCGCGGAGACGGTCGCGTGGCCCTGGGCGCTGCTGGCCAAAGAAGAGCACGACGGCTGAAGCGCTGGTCGTTTTTATCCGGAGATTGATTGTTTCGCTGGCGCAAGTTGGCCTCGCCGGGACGTGATGCACGGCATCAGATCGATGTGTCGCGTTCTGCCGCTCAATACCGCGTCAGCAAGTCATTCAGCCAGGCCGGGAAGACATCGAGCAGCCGGGCCTCGATCCATTTGTCCCATCCGGCTATCACACTGACCCCTACCAGCACGAAGACGATGCCCGCCGCCGGCTTCAGCCAGCTCGAGGCGGCAATCAGTGCGTTGCGGCGGCTCATGATCGTGCTGCGTGAGCCATAGGCCAGCAGCATCAGCACGGTTGTCGCGCCCAGACCGAAAAACAGCATCCTGGTGGCGGCCGGCACCAGGCCGCCTGCTTCGGTGGCCAAGGCGATTGCTGCGCCAAGCGAGGGTCCGGAGCACGGTGACCACACCGCACCGGCCAAGGAGCCGATGAGAAATGGTCCGGCCAGCCCTTCTGGGTTGATGCTGCCGGAAATCTGCCCTGCCCTGGTTGCGAGCCCGGCCGTTGCGGTCGACATCCGGTCTTGCAGCGGTCCGACTATAAGAACGATACCCATCACGACAAAGGCCGCGGCAGCCAGCTGGCGCAGGAGCGAGGATGATATTCCGAATGTAAGTCCTATTGTCGCGATGAACAGCCCCACTAAAGTGAACGAAAGCACCATGCCCAACGCAAAAGCGATCGGTCCCAGCCGGCCATGACCGGCAAGCGTACCCGCCAGCACCAGTGGTAGCAGAGGCAATACGCACGGGCTCAGCGTGGTGATGAGACCGGCGAGATAGGCGAGTGCGAGTGCGGTCATGAGGTGTCTTGCGCGGGCGTCCTCGTCGTCTGTTCCTGGTGCAGGCACCGCCTGCCGGGTTGCTGTTCGCCTGCTGCGGGGCATGCGAAAGCCGATACCTATCCGCTATCGTCATATCGAGCGGCCGGTACAGGCTTGCAGTCTTATTCAACCAGATGCCGGTGCAAAGCCAGTCACTTCGGGTCAATGTTTCGAGAGCAGCGGCGTTTCGGGTTGCCGAGGCGGTGCCTTCATCCGGTATGTTAGTGGATCGATTTTGCATGTCCGCGCCTTGCCGACCCTACCGCAACACGGTACAAATGTCCCACATGTCAGGACATATGCCTGCAACCGCAATGCGCGGTGAGCGGCCAGGGAGGAGTGAGCGATGGTCCAGAAAATCCGCGGCGTGGAGATGGAGGAGAACCTCAACAACACGATGGGGCTCGAATTCTACAACCTCTCTCACAGGTTCGGGTATCAGTCGCCCAACTGGCCCTACTTCGAGGATGTGAAGATCGAGCGCATCCACTACCACGCCAAGTCCGGCGTGCTCTCCCAGCGCATCACCACTTCGATGCACAACACGACCCACATCGACGCGCCTGCCCATGTGGTCGAAGGCACGCCGTTCATCGACGAGGTTCCGCTGCCGCATTTCTTCGGTTCCGGCATCGTCATCTCGATCCCCAAGAAGATGTGGGAGCCGATTACATACGACGATCTGGAAAAAGCAGCCGGCAAGATCGTGCGCCCGCGCGATGTCGTGATCGTCAACACTGGCTGGCATCACAAGTACGATGACAGCGAGGAATATTTCTGCAAGTGCCCCGGCTTCGTGTCGTCGGCAGGCAACTGGTTCGTGGAGAAGAAGGTCAAGGTGGTCGGCCACGATACGCAGGCCAACGATCATCCACTCGCCACCGCCATCGGCCCGCAGCGCAACGGCCCGCTGCATCCGCATCTGGCAGAAGAGTACAAGGAGTGGTCTGGCGGTCGTGACTGGAAGGATGATTTCCCGGAATGGGAGCCGGTCCATCGCATCCTGTTCAAGAACGGGATTCTCGGTATCGAGAATGTCGGTGGAGACCTCGACAAGGTGACGGGTCGGCGTTGCACATTCGCGTTTTTCCCGTGGAACTGGGACCGTGGCGACGGCTGCATCATCCGCCTCGTCGCCATCACCGACCCCAAAGGCACCTACAAGATCGAAACCGGGGAGAAATTCTGATGCAAGTTAAACGCTTCAAGGACGCCAAGACCTACGAGGCCGCCAACCATCGTGGTTACACATCGTTTGCCCTCATCAACAAGGACGAGGGCATCAAGAATTTCACCGTCGGCCTGTCGCACTTCCTGCCCGGCGGCGGCGCCGGGCCCGATGCAGGACCGGTGGAGAAGACCTACACCATCCTCGCCGGCGAGCTGACCGTCATCGTCGACGGCAAGGAGACGGTGCTGAAACCGCTGGATTCCTGCTACATCGCGGCCGGCGAGACACGCGAGATCATCAATCGCGGCAACGATGTGGTGACCATGCTCGTCGCCGTCGAGATGCCCAAGTAGCAGCGCAGCTGTCATGGACGGGGAAAATGGGGACAGCCACCATTTTCCTTGTCCAAGTCCTACCTTTGGGTGAGCGTTTCGAAATGGTGGCTGTCCCCATTTTTCGTGTGGGAGGTTGAAATGACAGACTGGCTGAAGAACCCGCTCTCGCTGTTCGACGTGAAGGGCAAGGTGGCAGTCGTCACCGGCGCATCGGGCGCGTTCGGGGCGCTGGCTGCCAAGGTGCTCGCCGGCGCCGGCACGAAACTCTTCATCTCCACCGGCAATGCTGCCGAGCTGGAGAAGGTCGCGGCCGAATGCAAGGCGCTGGGTGCCGAGGTGGAAACCCTCGCGATACGCACCACGAGTGAGGCTAACTGCGATCAGATCGTTGCTGCAGCGGTGAAGCGCTTCGGCCGGATCGATATCCTGTGCGTGGCGTCCGGCAAGAACGACGTCGCCAAGATCCAGGACATGACGCCGGATCGCTTCCTCGATGTCATGGATGCCAACGTCACGCAGTCCTGGCTGATGGCCCGCGCCGCAACGAAGCAGATGCTGGCGCAAGGTCAAGCTGGCCAAGGGGGCGGCAAAATCATCCTGATGTCGTCGGCCCGCGGTCTGCTCGGTCACCCGGCGGGATATACCGCATACTGCTCGTCGAAGTCGGCCATCGACGGCATCACCAAGGCGCTGGGCTGCGAGCTGGGGCCGACCGGCATCACCGTCAACGCCATCGCGCCGACCGTGTTCCGCTCGCCGCTGACGCAGTGGATGTACGAGGACAACGACAACGCCACCAACGTGCGCAAGGGCTTCCTGGCCCGGGTGCCGAAGGGCCGCCTCGGCGAGCCCTCGGATCTGGCGGGCCCGCTCCTGTTCCTTGCCTCGGCGGCGTCGGATTTCTACACCGGACATATTCTGTATGCAGACGGTGGCTATACGGCCGGCTGACATGGCTGAAAATGGGGAGGCTGAAAATGGGGACAGCCACCATTTTCGACGAGCACCTCGAAAGGCGATGCCCGGCAAGGAAAATGGTGGCTGTCCCCATTTTCCGGAGGCGCAAGAATGTCCAAGCCAAGAATAGCAGTCATCGGCGCCGGCCTCATGGGCCACGGCATTGCGCAGGTGTTCGCACTCGCTGGTCACGACGTCACCATAACCGACCCGCACGCCGAAACGCTTGCGAGTGCGAAGGACCGCATCAGCGCCAATCTGAAAGACCTCGACGACGACCCGAAGGCGGTGGAGCGCGTTACACCGGTCGCGGCGTTGGCCGATTGCGTGCGCGCCGCCGACTACATCGTCGAGGCGGCGCCGGAGAAGCTCGAGCTCAAGCAGAAGCTGTTCGCCGAAATCGAGGCGGCGGCGAGGCCGGATGCGATCCTCGCCTCCAACACATCCGTCATTCCGATCACGGACATCATGCGCGGCTTGAAACGCCGTGATCGCGCCGTCGGCACCCACTTCTGGAACCCGCCGTTTCTGGTCCCGTTGGTGGAGGTGATCGAGACCGAATGGACCAGCCAGGCGACAGTCGACTTCACGATGAAACTGCACAAGGACGCCGGCAAGACACCGGCCCACGTCAAGAAGGACGTGCCGGGCTTCATCGGCAATCGCCTCCAGCACGCGCTGTGGCGCGAGGCGATCAGCCTTGTCGAAAATGGCATCTGCGACGCGGAGACGGTCGACACGGTGATCAAGGCAAGCTTCGGCCGCCGCATTGCCGTGCTGGGCCCGTTAGAGAACGCCGACCTCGTTGGCACCGACCTCACGCTTGCCATCCATCAGACGGTTCTGCCCGCCATCGATAGCCGCCCTGGCCCCTCGCCCTATCTGGAGAAGCTGGTGACAGACGGCAAGCTCGGCTTCAAGTCCGGCGAAGGCTTCCGCAAATGGAGCCCCGAGCAACAAGCCGAACTACGCGCCAAGGTCGTGGCGCACCTGAAGAAATCGCGAGGGGCTTGATCCCAACCCACCGCAAAAGTTTTGGTCAAAGCAAGCTTGTAGGACTCGAAAACAGTTTTAATGTCAGTTGTTAGGTGCAGCTCAAAATGTTGAGCAAGAGACCGCGATATGCTTTGCATGGCATCACGAATTGTCGAGGAACATAAGATGTTCGGGATAGACACGCAGACTTGGGCTGTAGCGGCTAATGTTGCCACTGTTGCGGGCGTTCTTGCAGCGATCATTGCAGCCATAGGTGCTATCCTTCAAGTGTCCAGCCAGCGTGCAGTACAGCGAGAGATACATGCAAAGCAGTTGCTGGCCGAATATATGAAACTCGCAATGACGCATCCCGACTACGCTCGGCCAATTGATGGCCTGCACGACGATCCGGTGCGGGGACCACACTACATTTGGTTTGTGCTGTATGTGTTGAATGCGATGGAAGAGATTGTGCTGATCTCGAACGCACCGCAGTGGCGCCGAGTCGCTGCGACAAACCTGAGTTTCCACACTTCATTCTTGGAGTCGTCGTATTTTCTCAGAACCGAGTATTTAAACTTCAGCCCAGAGTTTCGGGCATTAATCGATATGTCAGTCGCACAAAGACGCAAGATATCGTCTAGTCTGACGGTCGCAGCATATGATCCGTTGCCTTCATGACGATGCACAGGGCAAGACAATCGAGCGTTCGCATGGTCCAAGTTGATCTGTACGGCACCACGAAGCCAGCCGAACTCGAAGACTGCAACCCGGGAGGAAACCAACAATGACCCAAAAACGAACCACCCCGTCCCGCCGCGCCGTCGTCAAGGGCGGCCTTGCCACCGCTGTCGCCGCCCCGGCGATCCTGCGCGTGATCCCGGTCAACGCGCAAAGCAAGGTCATCAAGATCGGTCACGTATCCCCACGCACCGGGCCGCTCGCTGCGTTCGGCGAGGCTGATCCGTTCGTGCTCGATGGCATCGCAAAGCTCACCGCCAAGGGCATCAAGGCGGCCGGCCGCACCTATCCCGTGCAGATCATCTCCAAGGACAGCCAGTCGAATGCCAGCCGCGCTGCCGAGGTCGCCTCCGAGCTGATCCTGCGCGACAAGGTCGACCTCATCGTCGCCGCCTCCACGCCTGACACGACGAACCCGGTCGCCGACCAGGCCGAGGTCAACGAGGTGCCCTGCATCACCACGGATTGTCCGTGGCAGCCGTATTTCTTCGGGCGCAAGGGCGACCCCAAGAAGGGCTTCACCTGGACCTATCACTTCTTCTGGGGCCTGGAGGACATTCTCGGCTCCTTCACCGCGCTTTGGGATTCAGCGCCGACCAACAAGGTTGTCGGCGGCATGTTCTCCAACGACGCGGATGGCAACGCATTCGGCGACAAGCAGCGCGGCTTCCCGCCCGCACTCGCCAAGGCCGGCTACAAGCTGGTCGATCCCGGCCGCTTCCAGCTCCTGTCGAACGATTTCACGGCGCAGATCGCCGCGTTCAAGGCCGCCAACGTCGAGATCGTGACGGGTGTGTTCATCCCGCCCGATTTCGCTACGTTCTGGAGCCAGGCCGCGCAGCAGGGCTTCAAGCCGAAGATCGTGACGGTTGCCAAGGCGCTGCTGTTCCCGTCCGTCGTCAACTCGCTCGGCGCGCGCGGCAACGGCCTGACCACGGAGGTGTGGTGGTCGCCCAACCATCCCTTCAAGTCTTCGCTCACGGGACAGAACGCGAAGGCCCTCTGCGATGCCTATACGGCCTCGACCAGGCGCCCGTGGACGCAGCCGATCGGCTTCAAGCACGCGCTGTTCGAGGTCGCCTTCGACGTGCTCGGCCGGTCGAATAAGCTGGAGCCCAAGGCGATCCTGGACGCCATCGTCGCGACCAACGCGCAGACCATCGTCGGCCCGGTCGGCTGGGGCAAGGGCCCGGTCAAGAACGTCACCAAGACACCGTTGGTCGCCGGCCAGTGGAAGCGCGGAGCGTCCGGCAGCGCCGAGCTTGTCATCACGACCAACAAGACGGCCCCCAACATCCCTGTCGGCGGCAAGCTGGAGATGCTTGGGTAAGCCGTTCGATATCCCCCCACGCCTTCACGGCGTGGGGGGCCTCACAAAACAATCCGCAGGCTTTATCCGGCCACGCTGGCCGGGGCTCCCCTATGATGGATCTCGCAAAAAGTCGCAGCGGCTGGCCCGCTGTTATGATGTGCTTTCATCATCAAGAAGTCGGGTCCGTTGGGGGAGATTGATACGTGGAAGATGACGAATTCGTCTGGGATGACTTCAAGGCTGAAGCAAATCTGAAAAATCATGGCATCAGCTTTGAAACTGCACGACGCGTGTTCGACGACGACTTCAGCCAGACTGATTTTGACTCCGATTCAAGCTACGATGAGGATCGTTACTTCATCGTCGGGTCAGTGGATGCTAAAGTGATCTTTGTTTCGTACTCTTATCAAGGCGATCGGGTACGCCTGATATCCGCCCGCCCGGCAACTCGAAGAGAGGCAAATGCCTACTATCGTGGCGAGAGTCTTGCCTGATGGATCGCTGGTCGAAGTGCTCCCTGACGGGACAACGCGTCCCATGAAAGACCCTATGGACTGGTCCGCCGTTGACGCCATGACGGACGACGAGATCGAGGCCGCGGCGCTTTCCGACCCCGATGCACAACCGCTGTCAGAAGAAGCTCTGGCGCGCGCCCGGCGCGGGCCTCACCCGCGATTCGTTCGCATGCGCCTCCGACTGTCGCAGGAGGAGTTCGCCGAGCGCTATCAGATTCCGCTCGACACGCTGCGCGACTGGGAAACCCACAAGACCCATCCCGACGACGTGGCGCGCGCCTACCTCAAAGCCATACTGGCCGACCCCGAGGGCGTCGCAAGAGCCTTCGTTTCCAAGCCCCGCGCGGCAGAATAGTGTCCTGCGATGGCAGCTGCGCCGGCTCCTGTCCTGTCCCTCGAGCGGATATCCAAGCGCTTCGGGGCCATCATCATTGCCGAGGACATCAACCTTGCTCTCGCCATGGGCGAGTCGCTGGGCATCATCGGCCCGAACGGAGCCGGCAAGACGACGCTGTTCGGCATCGTCTCCGGCGCCGTTGCCCCGGACGGCGGCCGCGTCCTGTTCGAGGGACGCGATATCACGCGCCTGCCGACGGAGGATCGCTGCCGCCTCGGCATCGCCCGCTCGTATCAGGTGCCACAGCCGTTCTCGGGCATGACCGTGTTCGAGAACCTTGTGGTTGCGGCCGCGTTCGGCCAGGGCCGGCGCGAAAGTCAGGTCTACGGATACTGTGGCGAGATACTCGACCGCTGCGGCCTTGCTGAAAAGGCCAACCGGCTTGCGGGCTCGCTGACCCTGCTTGATCGCAAGCGGCTCGAGCTGGCGCGCGCCCTGGCCACCAATCCCACAGTCCTTCTCTTGGACGAGGTGGCGGGCGGCCTCACGGAGCACGAGTGCCTGTCTCTGGTGGAGCTGATCAGGTCCTTCAAGGCCGATGGCGTGTCGATCATATGGATCGAGCACATCGTTCACGCGCTTGCAGCAGTGGTGGATCGGCTGGCGGTGCTGCACGGCGGCCAGATTATCGCCGAAGGGTCTCCCGCCGAGGTCGTGCGGTCGCCGCGCGTCCAGGAGATCTACATGGGGATCCCGGCCGATGAGTGATGCACTGCTGCAGGTGCGCGGTCTCGACGCCTTCTACGCCGACTTCCAGGCGCTCTACGGGCTCGATTTCGAGGTCGGTGCAGGCGAGGTCGTGGCAGTTATCGGAGCGAACGGCGCAGGAAAAAGCACATTGTTGAAGGCGATCGCCGGCCTGATCCAATCCAAGACGGGTGGAATTGTCTTCGCCGGCGAGCGCATCGATGGCCTACCCGCCCATCGTATCGTTGAGCGCGGCATTGCTCTGGTGCCGGAAGGTCGTCGCCTGTTCCCGTCCCTGACCCTGGAAGAGAACCTGATGATCGGCGGTCAGCTCGGCCGGCCCGGTCCATGGTCGATCAAGCGGGTGTTCGATCTGTTTCCGCAATTGGCCGAGCGGCGGTCGGCCAAGAGCACGGCCTTGTCCGGCGGTCAGCAGCAGATGGTAGCCATCGGCCGCGCCCTGATGTCCAATCCGCGCCTGCTGCTATGTGATGAGCTGAGCCTGGGCCTCGCCCCGATCGTCGTCCGCGAGATCTATCAGCGCCTGCCCGACATCGTTGCGGATGGCATCTCTGTCGTCATCGTGGAGCAGGACGTTGAGCAGGCGCTGAAGGCAGCCTCACGCGCGGTATGCCTGCAGGAAGGTCGTGTCGCGCTGGCAGGCCGTGCTGCCGATCTGACCCGCGAGGCGGTGACGGCCGCCTATTTCGGCGTTTAGGCGTTTAGGCCTTGCCAACGGGCTGCCGGAGCTTATCTGGTGCCTCTCGAAAGTTGTCCGCCAGCCACGAGGCCGCCGCAGCAATGACCCCGCCGCAGATCCCGTCCGACATCGTCACGCCCGCCTACGTCATCGACGCCGCCGCACTCGAGCGCAACCTGGCCACGGCCGCCCGGATTCGGCGCGAGGCTGGCTGCAAGGTCTTGCTGGCAACCAAGGCCTTTGCGCTGCCGGCCGTTTTTCCCATGATGCGCGAGGTTCTGGACGGCACCACCGCCTCTGGCGAGTACGAGGCCCGCCTCGGCAGGGAGACCTTCGGCAAGGAGGTCCACGTCTACGCGCCCGCGTTCTCCGAAGGCGAGGTCCGCCGGCTGCTCCAGATCGCCGACCATATCTATTTCAACTCGGCCAGCCAGCTCCGCCGCTTCCTGCCGCTGGTCAAGGCCGCTGGCGGCAAGCACATCGGTATCCGCATAAATCCCGGCTATTCCAACGCGACCCTGGGCGGTGCGCTCTACGATCCATGCGCGCCGTGCTCGCGTTTTGGCGCGCCGCGCGACACGCTCGACGAATTGCCCTGGCGCGACATCGACATCCTGCACGCCCACGCGCTGTGCGAGTCGCTCGCCGAAGGCTCCGTCGGCCTGATCGAGCACGTGTCGCAAAACTTTGCGCAATACGTCTCGCAGGTGAAGGCGGTGAACTTCGGCGGCGGGCATTTCATCAACAAGCCCGGCTATGATGTGGATAGGCTGATCGCTGCCGTCCGCCGGTTCCGCGAGCAGCACGGCGTCGAGGTCATCCTCGAGCCTGGCGCGGGTCTGGTCGTCGATGCCGGCTGGCTGGTGTCGACCGTGCTCGACATCCACCACAACGAGAAGGACATCGCCATTCTCGACACCTCCGCCTCGACCCACATGCCGGACGTTCTGGAGGTCCCTTATACGCCGCCAGTGGTGGGTGCGGCCCAGCCGGGCGTCCACCCGCATGGCTACATCCTGGGCGGCAAGACCTGCATGACCGGCGACGTTATCGGCGAGTACTCGTTCGAAAAGCCCCTGGCGATCGGCGATCGCGTGGTCTTCGGCGACATGGCGCAATACTCGTTCGTCAAGAACACGACGTTCAACGGCACGCCGCTGCCTGATCTGGCCGTGCTCGACAAGGATGGCAGCTACCGCGTCGTACGCTCGTTCGGCTACGAGGACTTCGCCCGCCGCGTCGGCGCCTAACCTCCCGCATGCGCCTTCTTCGTGCGCGCCTGCATATCCCGCAAGGTGCTGAGCTCTTCCGTGGTCGGTGGTGGCGTCTCCACGACGCTTGCCGCATATTTCAGCGGCCAGCCGGTCGCCTCCTGCAACGCCTCGCGCGTGACGCCCGGATGCATCGACACGACCGTCATCTCTTTCGACGCTGCATCCGGCTCCATCACGCACAGATCGGTGATGAGCTTGGTCGGCCCCTTGGTCTTGGCGCCCTTCTTCAACCGATCGTCGCCGCCTGTGCCGTGACCGAGCGAGGTGATGAACGGCAGCTTGTCGACGAACGTGCGCGGGTTCTGCGCCATCGTGATGAATACCTCGCCCACATGCACAGCGATTTCCGGCGCCCCGCCCCCGCCCGGCAGCCGCACCTTCGGCTTGGCATAGTCGCCAACCACCGTGGTGTTGAGATTGGCGAAGCGGTCGATCTGCGCGCCGCCCAGAAAACCCACCGTGATGCGCCCGCCCTGCAGCCAGTAGCGGAACATCTCCGGCACCGGCACTGTGGTCAGCGCGGTGTCGCATAGCTCTCCGTCGCCGATCGACAGCGGCAGCACATCTGGCTTGGTCTCCAGTGTGCCGGACTCGTAGATCAGCGTGATGTCCGGCGCATGCGTCAGCCGTGCCAGGTTGCAGGCCGCCGAAGGCGCGCCGATGCCCACGAAGCAGATGTCTGACGACTTCAGCGCGCGCGCGGCAGCGATCGTCATCATGTCGGATGGGGTGTAGGGCGTGCTCGTCATTCGGCGCTACCAATTTTTGACAATAGCTGCCAGAAGGTATGGCCAACGCACGCCCGTCTGGCAAGAGCACCGATCCGCCTCGGAGCCCGGCTGACCTCTCTGCCAGCCGGAACGCCGGCGCACCAAGGGCGGCGCGGGTGCGCCGCCCGGGCAAGATCTCTGTGAGATTACTCTGCTATTTCGCCGTCTGCGCGTCGTTCTTCTGCTTGGAGATGCGCTTGCTCTGCTTGTTCTGCGTCTGCCGGATGGCCTTGCGCTCGCCTTTCGATACCTTGCCGTCGGCCTTCGCCTTGTCCTTCATCTTCTGGACCCGGGTCTGGCCCTTCTGCAGCCGCGCAGCCTCTTTGGCATTCAGCTTGCCGGACGACACGCCCTTGTCGATGCGCTGCTGCTGATTGACCTGGCGCTTGTCGATCCGTGGCGTATTGGTCTGAGCGGTGGCAACAGTGCCGGCGGCAAACAAGGCGGCGAATGCGATGACGGCAACTTTCATATCGTGATCCCTTTCCAAGAGCAGCGATGACAACGGCGCAGTCCCGCCGTGTCGCGCCAACTCCTTAGCGTGGATCACGGATCGTATCTATGCGTGCTATGTGGAAACTCTACTTCGGCTTTGCGTCAGCTCGCCGCTCAAGCGCGCTTGCCATGCACGGCGAACGCCTCCGGCCCGGCCTTCATGACGTTCTCGTCCATCCACGTCGCAAACGTGTCCCGGTCGCGGCTGATCGCATCCCAGTCGATGTAGAACTTGTTGTTGCGCTTGTAGTAGCCGTGCGCGTAGCTCGGGAATGCACCGCCGGGCACGCAGGCAATGGCCGAGACGGCCCACGACGGCAGGATGATCGCATTTGCGTTCCTGGGTCCGAAGTCGTCGACGATCTCCTCCACCGTAACCACCGAGCGCCTGGCCGCCAGCACCACCTCTTTCTGCACGCCGACGATGCCTTCCAGTAGCACGTTACCGCGCCTGTCAGCGCGCAGCGCATGAACGACGGCGACATCGGGACGGATCGCAGGCACCGCCGCCAGTTTCTCCCCGGTAAACGGACACGCGATGAAGCGGATATTCGGGTTCACTTTGGGCAGGTCGACGCCGATGTAGCCGCGGAACACCGCGCACGGCAGCCCCGCCGCACCGGCCTCGTAGGCGTTGGCCATCGCGGCGTGACTGTGCTCCTCGATCTCCAGCGGCTGCGGCCAGCCCTTCTCGACGGCCTCGCGCATCCGGTGCAGCGAGCCCACGCCGGGATTGCCGCCCCAGGAGAAGATCATTTTCTTGACCAGACCCATTCCGATCATCTGGTCGTAGATGATGTCTGGCGTCATCCGCACCAGCGTCAGCTTGCCGATCCTCTGCCGTATGATCTCGTGCCCTGCAGCATAGGGAATGAGATGCGTGAAGCCCTCCAGGGCCAGCGTATCGCCCTCGCGCACGTTGGCCCTGATTGCTTCGGCCAGTGACAGAATCTGTGCCAACCTTGGAGTCCTCGCGGTGTGAGGCGACGGCAGCGGTCGCCTGATGATCGCAACCGTTTTCAGGGAAGCGCAGCACTTTGGCAAGAGTTGCGCGTGCGCCCTGGCTCCGGCGGCATCCCTATCCACCGCCAGCGACCGTGCGGCCGCTGGCGCCCTGGGATGCGCACCCATAAGATGCCGCCGCGTGTGGAGCGGAGCTTCACGCAGGAGAATCGACGGGGGAACGCGACGTGCTGGGTGGACTACTGGCATTGATTGGGGCCGCGCTGTTCGGCCTCAATAACGCAGCCACGCGCCGCGCCACGTTGAGCGGCAGCGTCATCCAGGGCATGGCGATCACGGTGCCCTTGGGTGTGCCGCTGTTCCTGATTGCGGCCCTGGTCTTCGGCGGCCTCGAGGCCGTCCGCCATGTCGGCGCGTTTTCCTGGAGCGCGATTGCGTGGTTGTCGATGGCCGGCTTCCTGCATTTCGTATTCGGGCGCTACTGCAACTATCGGGCGATCGCCGCGATTGGCACCAATCTCGCCAGTCCGATTCAGCAATGGGAGCTCCTGGTCTCGCTGGTCTTTGCGCTGGCGCTGCTCGGCGAGGTCCTGACACCGATCAAGATCATCGGCATCGTTCTGCTGGTCCTTGGTCCCTGGATATCGACCCAGGTTGAGGCCCGCAAATCGGCCAGCGGATCCGCGTCCCCCGGCGCCGGCTCCGGCCCGCAGCGCGCGTTCGAGCCCCGATACGCCGAGGGCTACACCTTCGCGTTCCTCTCCATTTTCGGATATGGCCTGAGCCCCATCTGCGTGCGCGCCGGTCTGGAGAACGCGACGATCGCCCAGAGCATGTCAGGCGGCCTCGTGTCCTACATTGCCGCCGCCGTCGTGATGATTGCGATCATCCTTGCCCTGGGCCAGGTACGGCATGTGATGGAGGTGCAGCAGAAAGCCGCGAGCTGGTTCGCATTCGCCGGTTTCATGGTGTTTCTCAGCCAGATGTTCCGGTATATGGCGCTCGCCATTGCGCCGGTCTCGGTCGTCGCGCCCATCATGCGCATCCAGGTGATCTTCCGGATCTATTTCTCCTGGATTCTCACGCGCGACTACGAGGTCTTCGACCGCAATGTGATCATTGGAACGGTCGTTTCGGTCATCGGCGCAATTCTGCTTACGCTGCAGACCGAAGCCGTCCTCGCCTTGCTGCCGCTGCCGCCGGCAATCGAGGCCGTCTTGCGTTGGCATTGGCCGTGATCCGCCCGAGCCCGTTCCCGAGCCCCTTGATGAAACCGAGGAAGAGTGAGGAAGTGCAGCGCGGTAGGGCAGAGGACCGGCCCCGCCTAGCCCCGCTGCTGGTTACCAACCCTTAACCATTTGACCAATGGCGCTTCGGCTTCGGTACGAGCCTTGCAGACACGCCCTCCATCAGTCGCAAAATGAGATGGATAGGATAGGCGATGTTCAATTCTTTCAAGACCGATCACGACCACGCTCCGAACGGCCACAAGAACGGCGAGTTTGTTGCTGGTCACGCTGCAGCAGGCGACATCAAGTCCATGGCCACGATGCCGTCTGCGTCGAAGGCCGCGCAGGCCAACCACTCGATTGTCGACGAGAACCTGACCATGAAAGGCGATCTCGAGAGCGACGGCGACGTGATGGTCAAGGGCAAGGTGCTCGGCAACATCAAATGCAACCTGCTGATCGTCGATCGAGACGCCACCATCGAGGGCGGCATCAACGCGATCGAGGTCATCGTGCGTGGCAAGGTGAAGGGCAAGGTCGATGCTGACCGCGTCCGCCTGGAGCGCACCGCCGATGTCGATTGCGACATCGTGCAAAAGTCGTTCTCGGCCGAGGAAGGTGCCCGCATCAAAGGCAGTCTGGTGTTCAAATCCGACACCGCCTCATCGTCCACCAAAGGCAAGCCCGCCCTCGCCGCAACGTCGAATGCGGCTGAAAAGCCCGGCAAGGATAACGATCCGGCTGCATAGCCGTCTCGGCTGTTCGAACTGCCAATGGAACCAGGGAGCCGGGCCTATCGCCCGGCTGCTTTGCATTTGCGCTGCTCTCATAAGTGAAGCGAGCCGCACGTCACGGCAGCGACTCGCCTCTGCCGTGCCTGTCGAGGCGGCAGATGCGCACCTGGAAATGCACAAAAAATAAGCAGACATGACGGGGCCGCACAGCGTCAAGCGGCTTGTATCTATCTGATACGTATGGGAATAGGCGGACTGGTTCAATTTGGCACGATTCTTGATCTTGTGACGCTCTGACGGGCATTTCGGCCGATAACAAGGCGAGTTGCTCAAAAATAGGGCTACGGGGTGGGAGTCAAATCATATGGAGAAGCTGCAAGCGGGCTCGGACGTCTTCTTCCTGCTTATGGGGGCAATCCTGGTGTTCGCCATGCACGGCGGATTCGCCTTCCTGGAGGTCGGCACTGTCCGCCACAAGAACCAGGTCAACGCGCTGTGCAAGATCATTGTCGATTTCGCGATCTCGACCGTCTGCTACTTCCTGGTCGGCTACACGATTGCATACGGGGTGACGTTCGCCTTTTCGGCTGAGACGTTGGCCGGCGGCGGTCAGGGCTTCGGGCCGCAGGGCGTCAGCCTCGTCAAATTCTTCTTCCTCGCCACCTTTGCCGCGGCCGTGCCCGCGATCATATCCGGCGGCATCGCCGAGCGGGCGAGGTTCGGCCCCCAGTGCGCGGCAACCGCCCTGCTCGTCGGGCTGTGCTATCCGCTGTTCGAGGGCATAGTCTGGAACAAGAGCTTCGGCCTGCAGGAAGGTTTCTTCGCCGCCCAGTTGGGCGCCGAGTTCAAGGATTTTGCCGGTTCGATCGTCGTGCACGCATTCGGCGGCTGGGCTGCGCTGGCCGCTGTCCGCAGGCTTGGACCGAGGCTTGGCCGCTATGGCAAGGATGGTCGATCGCTCGGCATCCCGCCGTCCTCGATCCCCTGGCTGGCATTAGGCTCCTGGATGCTGTGCATCGGCTGGTTCGGCTTCAACGTGATGAGCGCCCAGAGCGTATCGGGCATCTCCGGTCTCGTCGCGATCAACTCGCTGCTGGCCATGTGTGGTGGCATCCTCGCCGCCGTCATCGCCGGCGACAACGATCCGGGTTTCGTCCACAACGGCGCATTGGCCGGTCTGGTTGCCGTATGCGCCGGCTCCGACGTGATGCACCCGGTCGGGGCCTTTATCACGGGCGGGCTTGCCGGCGTGATCTTCGTCTACGCGTTCCAGCACATGACCAACGTCTGGAAGATCGACGACGTGCTGGGCGTCTGGCCGCTGCACGGTCTTTGCGGGCTGTGGGGTGGTATCGCCTGCGGGATCTTTGGCCTCAAGGCGCTCGGCGGCCTCGGCGGTGTCGGCTTTGCCCCGCAGCTGGTCGGCAGCCTGATGGGCGCAGCCGCAGGCTATGTTGCCGGCGCTCTCGTTTATGGACTGGTCGACATCCTGATGGGGCTGCGCATGACAGCCGACGACGAGCGCCAGGGCGCGGACCTCTCGATTCACAAGATCGGCGCCAATCCCGAGCAGGAGTTGACCTCCCGCGTGGGCTGAGCGCCATCGAAAGGGCCGCCGGCCGGCATCGGCGGCCCGACGATTGCCTCTGCCGCGATCATATCTTCCGGCAACCGGGTTGATACCAGTCGGGAAATCGCTCTAGTTTGGTGACAATCAGGTAGCGACGCCGAACCGGAGAGACATGATGGATACGCCCGCATTCGATCAGTCCGCGCCGGCGGCAGCCGCGCCCAATGGCTTCGCTTGGCCGGCGGAGGATGTCAGCCGCGTGCCGTTCCAGGTCTACACCGACGCCGCGATCTATGCGGCCGAGCAGGCGCGCATCTTCCGGGGCCCGACCTGGAATTTCCTGTGTCTCGATGTCGAGGTCGCAAACGCCGGCGATTACAAGACGACCTTTGTCGGCGATACACCCGTGATCGTGGTGCGAGACGAGACCGGAACTGTCAACGCGATGGTCAACCGCTGCGCCCACAAGGGATCGCTCGTCTGCTACAAGCCGCGCGGAAATGTGCGCGAGCTGACCTGCGTCTACCACAACTGGGTCTATGACTTGCGCGGCAACCTGACCGGCGTTGCCTTCAGCCGCGGCGTCGCCGGCAAGGGTGGGCTCACCGACGAATTCGATATGTCCCAGAACAGCCTGCAGCGTCTCAGGCTGGAGACCTATCGCGGCATGATCTTCGGCACGTTCTCCGATGCGACGCCGCCGTTCCGCGACTACATCGGCGCCGAGCTCATCGCCGCGATCGACCGGGTGCTGATCAAGCCCTTGAAGGTGCTCGGTTATCACAGCCAGATCCTGCCCAATAACTGGAAGCTCTACTCCGAGAACATCAAGGACAGCTATCACGCCAGCCTTCTGCACGTGTTCCACAACACGTTCGGGGTTGTGCGCCCGACCATGGGCGGCGGCATCAAGATCTCCGACAGCGGTTGGCACCACCTGAGCTACACTGAGCGCAACGATCCGCAAGCCGACAACGTGATCGGCAAGGAGAAGGTCCGTTCGTTCAAGGACTCTTACAAGCTTCACGATGCCACGATGATGGAGCACAAGCTGGAGCTTGGCGACTTCGTCACCAACTCCATCCAGACGGTGTTTCCGTCGCTTACGATCCAGCAGATTCTGAACAATCTGGCGGTGCGCCAGCTGGTGCCGCGCGGCGTCGATCGCTCCGAGCTGTTCTGGACCATCCTCGGCTTCGAGGACGACGACGAGGAGATGCTGCAGCATCGCGTCCTCAAGGTGAACAATCTCGTCGGCCCGGCTGGCTTCATCTCGATGGAGGATGGTGTGTCGGCGGCTGGGTTCAGCAGGCCGCTAAGGCCGACGCGTCCGCTCAGACTGTGATGCCGATGGGTGGCCGCACCATCGAAGGCACGGAAGGCAGCCGCGTGACGGAGGCCGCCGTTCGCGGTTTCTGGAAGGGGTGGCGCGAGTGCATGGGCGTTTGATCGAGATATGACTGCAAACGGAAACGCCGCGATGACCGACGCCGACGCCCTCCTGCTACGCCTGCGCATCGAGGCGCTGCAGGCGGACTATGTGCATGCGATAGATGAGGACCGGCTGGAGGACTGGCCGGAGCTGTTCACCGAGACTGGCAGCTATCGCGTCATCACCCGTGAGAACCACGACCTCGGCCTGCCGGTCAGCCTGATCTATTGCAGTGGCCGTGGCATGCTGGCTGATCGCATCGTTGCCATGCGCACCGCCAACATCTTCGAGCCGCACGTCTATTGCCACAGCATCGGCGCTCTGAAGCTGTTGGCATCGGCAGCGGGCGAGGTTCGCTGCCAGTCGACGTTTCATGTCGTGCGAACCATGGCTGATGGCGCCATGACGATGTTCGCGGCCGGACGCTATATCGATCGCATCGTCGACGACGGCGGCGAGCTGCGCTTCGCCGAGCGGGCCGTGGTCCTCGATTCCAAGCGCATCGATACGCTGCTGGTGATCCCGATCTAGCTATCCCTTCGGGGCTTGTGGCGGTTGCGACAGGTGCCCCGCCTTGATCCAGACCTTGGCACCGCTCTTGCCTGCCCGAGCCTCGCTGCGCGCGCCGGCAGGCAACCGCAGCCACGATTGCGGCTCGAAAGTCTCGCCTCCCTCGGTGAACGCGCCCTCGATCACCAGCACCTCGATGCCGCCGTCCGTATCGAGCGGAATCTGGGCGTCTGGCGACCAGCGCTCCAGGCGCACGTCCTCGTTGGCGTCCCGGTAGAGCCCCATCACCTCGGCGCCGGCGCGATGCGGATCGGGTAGGAAAGTCATCTTGCCTGTGTCGAGGCGCACATGCGTACGGTCGGCAAGGTCGAATTGCCAGAGCTTCACGAAAATCGTGCATCCCGCTTCCGAGCCAGGTGTATGCTGCGACAGCGGCGGATTGCGGATGTAGCTGCCGGCCGGGAAGTCGCCATGCTCGTCCTGGAACACGCCCTCCAGCACGAGAAATTCCTCGCCGCCAGCGTGCACGTGCGCCGAGAAGTGGCTGCCGGGGGCGTATCGCACGATGGATGTCGCCCGCGCCACCTCGTCGCCGATCCGATCCAGCATGCGCCGCTCCACGCCCGCCATCGGTGAGGCGACCCACGGCATACTGGCGGCGTGAATTGCCACCCGCTGTGAGAAGTCGGAATTGAGCTGCATGCGTGCGGCCCCTCTCTGCTGCTGCGAAGGTGCGGTTCGCGTGAGCCGCACATCGGCACTGGTTTCAGAACCGGTGTCAGCGCCGGACATGATCACAATGCACGCGGCGTCCAACCTGCGCCACAACGCAGATGATGAGCACGCTGCCATCCGGCGTGTTAACCCAAAGTTACGGCCCGTTCTTGAGCCTGCCTCGAGCCAAGCGCATTACCGCCAGAGGATTTGTCGATTGGCGGATAAGATCATGGTCTCTCATGCGCACGCGCGACTGCTCATTCTTTCGCTTGCCTCCCTCCTCGGTGCGGCGCAAACGGCAGCGCATCCGCACGTCACGATCAAGGTGGAGACTGCTGTCGTGGTCCACAGCGGAAAGGCAACGAGCTTCCTGCACCGTTGGACTTTCGACAAAGCCTACCTGACTTCGATCCTCGAAGAGTACGATGCCGACAGGAACGGCCGGATCGAGGGCGCCGAGCTGACGAAGCTGGTCGCCGAAACCGATACCACCTTGAAGCTCTTCCATGCCTTCACTGTCGCCCGCCACGGCAAGCGAAAGCTGAAATTGCGTTCGGCCACGGACATTCAGATGTCGTTCGAGGAGGGAATTCCGGTCCTGCGCTTCGCGATCAACCTTGCCAGGCCCGTTTCGCTCGCGGACAGGAGCTTCCGGTTCGAGGTCTACGATGCGACCTACTTCAGCGCCTTCGCCTTCGCCACCCCTGCAGCCGTGACATTCTCCGGCACTGCACCAGTCGGCTGCACGCTGAAGATGGAGCAGCCGGCCGCCAAGGGCGACCAGATGGCTGCCTATCGCGCCTTCGCAAGCGAGTTCGGTCCGGCAGCCGCGAAGTTGGTTACGCCCACCCTCGTAGTTGCGGACTGCGCCGGCAATGCCCAAACCACAGCGCAGCCCGTTTCAACCGGTAATACCGGAAAACCTTAGGTTTGACCTGTGGTCGAACCTGAGGTTTGCAGGTACCCGCGCGCAGGGTTGGTGTGGCGGCTGCGCGCAAAGAAAAACCTATACCGGCCGGCCGCCGCCCAGAAAGAGGCGAGCTTTCGGCGGGCCGGTATAATCCGTCCCAGCGCCAGCCACCGCGCTGATCTGCCCTCAGTGCAGCTTGATGGAGCCGAACACCCGCACACTCGCGCCCGGCAGCAGCACCTCGTCCTTCTTGAAGGAGACGTGGTTGCGCACATCGTCGTTGAGCAGGTTGTCGCCCTTGATGCCGAACGTGAACTGTGGTCCGAGACCGGCATCTTTTTTTGATGTCGTGTAGCTCAGCTCGGCATTGAGCAGCGTGTAGCCGGCTGTCGCCGTCTCGCCGGCTCCGATCTTGGTCTGCTCGAATGCGTGCAGCAGGCCGACCTTCGCCAGCAGATTGGCATCACGATAGAAGAGACCGCCGCCGAGCCTGTGTGGTGCGATGCGCGGCACGTTCTCACCATTGGAGAACCGTGCATGCACGAAGTCGTACTGCCCCTCGATGCCCCAGACGCCGCGCCAGATGCGGGCGACATCGTACTGGCCGATCAGCTCCGCACCTGTGAACGTGGCATCGCGCTGGGAGAAGCGCAATTCCTTCAGCTCGTCCTCCGTGCCACCGAGAAACTCGCAATCCGCAATCTCCTCGCCGCAGCCTTGCCCGGTGAGGCGCTTGAAGATGAAGCCGTCGAATTGCGTGCGATACACACTGGCATCAAACCGGAAGCTGCCCTGCGCGCGGCGCAGTCCCAACTCGATCGTACGGGCTATCTCTGTTGTCAGGAACGGATTGCCGATCTCGAAAGTCCCGGTCGCCTCGTGCAGGCCGCGCGAGAAAAGCTCCGCCGCATCCGGCGCGCGCTCCGTGTATTGTCCGGTCAATCGCAACACCATGCCGGCAGGCAGGTCGTAGAGTGCGCCAATGCTTCCTGAAAGCGGCCGGAACGTGCGGCTGGCCACAACATCCGGGATGCCCGGATCGTTCACGTCGATGCCGGTGCCCTCCACGTTGGTATCCTCATAACGTACAGCGCCTTGCAGACGTAGCTTGGAGGTGGGCTGCAGCTCCTCGAAGACATATGCAGCGAAGCTGCGGGTCTTGGCGGGCCGCAGCAGACTGTCGCCTTCGAAGCTCTGGCCTTCGACGTTATCGCCGCTTGCCTGCAGCCCGATCGCGCCTGTCAACCGGCCCAGAGCGAAGCTGACGGGCGTATGCTGAATCTCGACACGGCCTTCCGTGAGGCGCTTTTTGAACAGCGAGCCGATTTCGCGCTCTCCATCGTGGAAAGCGATCTCCTGATGCAGATAGTTCGAATGTCCGAACCAGAACCGCACCGCCTCGACGCCCGTGCCGGCCGGTCGCCATTCGCCGCGCGATTGTAGCTTGGTCTGCTCCAGGTCGATGTTCTTGCTGTCCTCGGCCGCCTCGCCTCCAGGGATGCCGTAGTTGCTGGCAAAGCGAGAGAATGCAAGGCCGACGAAACCGTCACGGCCCACGAAAGAGCCGCCGAAGGCATGCCCATTGGCGTCGACGAAGGTATTGCGTTGCCGTCCTTGTGGCGTGCGATAGTCCCCCGCATGCCGGCGGAACCCATCCGCATGCGCCACGAAATTGCCGGCACCAGCCGTGACGCGCATGGCGCTGTCGCGTCCATCGTCAACCGAGGAGAGCCCGCCCTTTATCTCGGCAATCACGCCGTTTCTGGGCACGAACTCGGGGATGCGCCCGTTGCTTGCGTTGACGACACCGCCGATCGCTTGGCTGCCGAAGCGCAAGGTGGCCGGACCGCGTACGACCTCTATGCGATCTGCTGCGAACGGATCGATCGGCACCGCATGATCTTCCGAGAGTGCGGAAACGTCGGCACCGCCGATGCCGTTCTCCTGTACTCTGACGCGATAGTTGTCGAGGCCGCGGATCACGGGCCTGCTGGCGCCCGGTGCGAACGACGAGCCGGTAATGCCCGGCTTGTGCTGGAGCGCATCGCTGAGGTTTGCGCCTTGCTGAGCCAGGACCTCCTGGCCCGGGACGATGGTGACGGGCACGAAAGCCTCTTCCGCCACAATCAGGATTCCCGGAGGAAACTCCCCGGCGGCAGGGGGCTGAATCGTGGGCTCGGCCGGGCCGGTCTGCTGTGCCGAGGTCGCAGCGGCGGTACCGGTCGGTGCGGGAGGCGGTCTGCGGGCAGGACGAATGACTGGCGAGGGCGTAGTGACCACCACCGCCGGCAGCGTCGTCTGTGCAGCAGCGGGCGTGACTGTGCCGCCATGCGTTGCAACCCCTGCCACCGCGGCCGCGATGCTGCCCACCGAAATGAATTTGCCTCTCGGCATGCCACCCTCCGTGTTACACGTATGCCCGAAGGTGAATGTTATATTATTACATAAGATGCTGAGGCTAGCCGAGGTTCATCCCTGTGAGTGAGTTTGTTTTCTGTAGTTGCCGTAATGTTACAACATTGCATATATGCTTGGGTGGCAGGGTGCAGCGCGGCGAGTCTGCAGATGAGTGACGGTGTCGAAGGTTCATCGCAGGAAGGTCAGGTCGCGGTGCCGGTCTTGCTGGTCCCCGGCGCGTCTGGTCGCGCGCCCGATCAGCCTGCGGAACGCGGGCTTCAGATCTCGGCACTGTTCGCGGCAGTCATTGCTCACGGCCTGTTGTTGCTGCTCGCCGTTCCATCGCAGCTCGATCGCCTTGGCGATGGTGGCACGCATCTGGAGGCTGTGACGGTCTCGCTCGTGATGGCCGCACCCGCCACCGTCGGCGTTCCGGATGCACCGATGCTCGCAAGCGTCGATCAAAGCGTCGACGCGACGTTGGCCGATCCGTCGCCTGTCGAGCCGGAAGCGCAGCCGGCGCCGGCCGAACAGCCGGTCGAAGCCCCCCGCCACACCGAGGCGGATCCAATTGTAGAGCCGGAGAAACCCGCGGAGGCACCGCCTAAAGCCGAGCCGCCGCCTGCAGAAATGGACAAGGCCGCGGAAATCGCTGCTCCGTCACCCCTCAAGTCCGAGCCCGAACCGCTGCCCGAACCGCTGCGGGATCCCGAGCCTGTGCTGCAGCAGCCTGAGCCGCCGCCGCCAGCGCCG
The DNA here is from genome assembly GCA_963825625.1 of uncultured Alphaproteobacteria bacterium. GTDB lineage: Bacteria > Pseudomonadota > Alphaproteobacteria > Rhizobiales > Hyphomicrobiaceae > CAMDPA01. Next base: position 92,475 of record CAWGUF010000025.1, read on the forward strand.
GCCGCGGCCGCACCGCCAGCTCGACCGGCCGTCGCCCCTCGCGCCAGCGCCGGAACGATGCGGGCCTATGCCAAAAAGGTGGCCTTGGCTCTTGCGCGGTCGAAACCGAAAGGTTCAGGTCGGCGCGGTAGCGTCACCCTGCGCTTCGTCGTGGGACGTCTCGGCAAAGCCGAGGACGTCACGGTCATGAAAGCCAGCGGCAACAGCCAACTCGACAGGGTAGCCCTGGCCGCCATCGGCCGCATCACCTTCCCGCGACCGCCCTCGCAGGCTGATATCGATCAACGGACATTCGTGGTTCCCTACACATTTCGCTGATCGGCAGGAAGCCCGGCCGAAACGGCGTCATGATGCTGCCCTCTCCCTGCCGGCAGCTATTCCGGCACGCCGTTGCGCTCCGCCATCTGCCGCCGCATCGGGCTTGCGTGGTAGGTGCCAAGCACTTTGATCTCCGCCGAGAAGAACGACAGCTCCTCCAGCGCAAGCTGCACGCTGCGATCCGCCGGATGGCCCTCGATGTCAGCGAAGAACATCGTGGCGTTGAACAGCCCTTCCGGTTGGTAGGATTCCAGCTTCGTCATGTTGACGCTGTTGGTCGCGAACCCGCCGAGTGCCTTGTAGAGGGCAGCCGGCACGTTGCGCACACGGAAGATGAAGGTCGTCATGAACGGCCCTTCGCCGGGCTCTGCGTCGTCGGGCTCTGCCGCAAGCAGCACGAACCGGGTCGTATTGTGCGCCTCGTCCTCCACGTCCTGCGCCAGCACGTCGAGCCCGTAGATTTCAGCAGCCAGCGGTGGCGCCAGCGCCGCGCGGGTCAGGTCGCCGGCTTCCGCCACCTCGCGCGCGGCGCCCGCCGTGTCGCCGGCCACGTGCGCCTTCAGGCGATGCTTGCGGATGATCTTGCGGCACTGCCCCAGTGCGTGCACGTGGCTGTAGACGTCGGTTATGCGATTGCAGTGTCGCCCCCTTCGGCGCCATCAAGTGGAACCGGACACGCAGGAAGTGCTCGCCGACGATGTACAGTCCGGCATTCGGCAACAGATGGTGGATGTCGGCGACGCGGCCCGCGACCGAATTCTCGATTGGGATCATGGCGTAGCTGGGCTTCGCCCGACTTGACCGCTGCGATCGCGTCCTCGAACGTGGCGCAAGCGAGCGGCTCCAGATCCGGAGAGGCTTCCATCGCTGCCATGTGCGAGTTGGCGCCCTGTTCGCCCTGGTAGGCGAATGCGGCCTACAGGCTGGGCGCCGCCCTTGCTCGCTGGCTCTGATCTGGGATTTGACACGGATCTGGGATCTGACGACGTTGTGCGGCTCGCAGTCGTTCGGCGCGCTCGGCCAATTTCCGGCCGGTCGCTGACTTTATCATTCATGGGCAAGCAGTTGCCGGGCTCTTTCGAGATCGGCCGGAGTATCGACACCCAGCGGTACGGTGTCAACGACAGCGACGTCGATGCGCATGCCCGCTTCCAGCGCTCTCAACTGCTCGAGTTTTTCCCGCAATTCCAGTGGCGAAGGTGGCAGCGCTACGAAGCGCTCCAGCGCTGCGCGCCGATACGCGTAGATACCGATGTGATGGTACAGCGGGCCCTCGCCATGAGGCGCCGTCGCCCGCGTGAAATAGAGCGCCCGCAGCGTTTGGGCAGTGTCCGGCGACCGGCGTGCCGACAACCTTGACGACACTCGGTGCGGTCCGCTCGTGAGCCTCGGTAATGACCGCGGCGAGCGTTGCGATGTCGACGTCCGGCGCGCTCGAGCGGGTCCAGGCAGTCCCTCACCAGCCGCGGCTCCAGCGTCGGCAGATCGCCCTGCAGATTGACGATGCGGTCTGCCCGGCGCTCCGGGTCGGCGATGCTGCAGCGCCTCGAAGATGCGGTCGGAGCCCGACGCATGATCGGCCCGCGTCATTACTGGCTTCGCCCCCGGCCCGGTGGATCGCCCCGCGATCATCTCCTGCGTATCGGTTGCCACCACCACCCGCCCGACCTCGGCCTCCATGGCACGCTGCCAGACGTGCACGATCATCGGCTGTCCGTGGATGTCGGCCAGCGGCTTGTCCGGCAGCCTGGTCGCCTTCAGCCGGGCGGGGATCAGGATGATCGTCTCGCTCATGCACAACCTTTCGCCGCCGAAAATGGTCTGCCGGGTCAAGCAATTGCCGGTAGGTGACAATTGGTCTCGGGGACTGCCACTAGAACAGTCGTGCGTAGAGTGGCAAGGGGAAGGGGTTGATATATGCGCGGTGCTTGGCTGCGTCGTTGCAAGCGGCTCCGGCGCAATGCGCTACCAGGTTTCCAGTAAGGCCTGCTTTCGGCTGGCCATGGGAGCACTTGTCGCTGGAGGATTGGGGGGCATGGACAGCTTCGAGTTCAACAAGATCGCCGGGGCGGTGCTGGCGGCTATGCTGCTGGCATTCGGCAGCAGTACCTTCGCCGACTCATCAAGGGCGGGCACGGCCATGGCGATCACGCCGAAAGCCGGGCTAGGAGTTGCCGGTGACTGCCGCGCCCACATCGGGCGTCCGCGCCGCTGCCGCGCCGCAGCTTCAGCCCGCGACCGTCGTCGGCGCTGCTGAAGGGCGCCAGCGCCGAGAATGGCCAGGATACGTACAAGCGCTGCGCCTCCTGCCACACCTCGACAAGGGCGGCAAGACGCGGCAGGGCCCCAACTTGTTCGGCATCGTTGGTCGTGATGTGCGGTGCGGTGAGCGGTTTCAAGCTACTCGCCGCGCTCAAGGGCCTGAAGGAGCGAAGTGGGACTTCGACAAGCTTCTCGCCAAGTACTTGCACAACCCGCGCGAGGCGGTTCCCGGCAATCGCATGGCTTTCCGGGCATCAAGGCGAACGATGACTTGGCCGATCTCCTCGTCTACCTGCGCAGCTAAGGCGACAGCCCGGCGCCGCTGCCCTGACCGGCGCTGCCCCGACATAGGGGTAACTTCTCAGCCGCTTCTTGTTCACAAATCCGAGATAACTGCGACCCCGCCACCATGTTGGCGGGGTCTTGTCTTATTTGATCGCCGTAACGACTGGTCGACTGGCCGTATCGCGTCGAGCCACGTTCCATGGCGACACGCGAACGTGTACGGACAGGCCGAGCCTGCTGAGCTGTGATTGAGCCGTGTAACGAAGGAAGCGAGAGCCCCCGACATGACCATCGATGCCCCGCCATTGACGATCGTGTCAGCCGTTGCCTTCTTGGCCTAGCCGTACTTCTGGTGGCCGCAGGTTGCCGCTGTCGGGCGCGATGGCCGCGCCGAGCAGCCCAAACGGTCCCCGCCAGCATGCGTTGTCGCTGATCGGCGATCCCGAAGTTCGGACCGGACTTCAAGCATTTCGATTGGGTCAATCCGGCTGCGCCCAAGGGTGGCACGATCCGCATGTGCGCTCGAAGGCTCGTTCGACAGCCTCAACCAGCTTCACCATCAATGGTGAGCCCGCGGCCGGCCTGGTCCTGATCTATGATCGCCTGATGACGTCGAGCCCGGACGAGCCGACAGCCGAGTATGGTCTCGTCGCCGAATGGGTGTCGTATCCCGCCCGACTATTCCTCGGTCACGTTCGGTTTGCGCTGCGGGCGCCCGCTTCCATGACGGCAAGCCGATCACGGCCGAGGACGTGATTTTCTCGCTCGAGGCGCTGAAGAAGGCCAACCCGCAGTACCAGCGTACTACAAGAACGTCGTACGCGGCGAGAAGACCGGTGAGCGCCAGGTCACGTTCCACTTCGACGTGAAGGGCAATCGCGAGTTGCCCCACATCGTCGGCGAGATGACGGTCATCCCGAAGCACTACTGGCAGGCCAAGAACGAGGCTGGCGAGCAGCGCGACCTCGCCAAGTCGACCTTGGACGTGCCGCTCGCCTCCGGCCCCTACCGCATCAAGGACGGTCGATCGCGGTCGCTCGATCACCTACGAGCGCGTCGCCGACTGGTGGGCCAAGGACCTTGCCGGTGACCAGCGGCCAATGGAACTTCGACGATCCTGAAGTTCGAGTACTTCCGGGAGCGCACGGCCGCCTTCGAGGCATTCAAGGCCGGCCAGATCGATTTCTGGACGGAGAACAGCGCCAAGGCCTGGGCGACCGATACGACTTTCCCGCTCGTCAAGACGCGGCCTGGTCAAGCGCGAGCGGCTGCCAAGGATGCGAGCGTCGCGCCGATGCAGGCGTTTCGTGTTCAACCTGCGCCGTCCACAGTTCCAGGATCGCAGGGTGCGGCAGGCCTTCAATCTCGCCTTCAATTTCGAGGCGCATCAATCAGCAGCTGCTCTATTCACAGTACACGCGGACGGGCAGCTACTTCGAGAACTCCGAGCTCAAGGCGACCGGTTTGCCGCAAGGCCGCGAGCTGGCGATCCTGGAGCCGCTCGAAGGGCCAGCTGCCGCCGAGGTGTTTACCACCCGTACGACAACGCGGTCGGCGGCAGCGACCGGCAGCATCGCCCGAACCTCGCGGCAGCCTCGCGCCTGTTGCGAGCAGGCCGGATGGAACCTGAAGGGGCGCACCCGCACCAATGCCGGCCGGCCAGCCGCTCACCGTCGAGATTCCTGCTCATACTCGCCGACGTTCGAGACGCCACGCGCTGCGCTACATCGACGACTTCAGCAAGCTCGGCATCAATGCCACCGTCCGCACGATCGATACCGCTCAGTACCAGCGGCGCGTGCGCTCGTTCGACTTCGATATGGTGATCGGTGTGTTCGGCCAGTCGATCTCTCCTGGCAACGAGCAGCGCTTCTACTGGTCGAGCGATGCCGCAGACCAGGAAGGTAGCCGGAACATCGCTGGGCATCAGGAATCCGGCAGTCGACAAGTTGATCGACCGCATCATCTTCGCCAAGGACCGGACGGAGTTGGTGGCAGCAACCAAGGCGCTGGACCGCGTCCTGTTGTGGAACTACTACCTCGTCCCGCTCTGGCACTACTCGTACGATCGCATCGCGTATTGGGACCGGTTTGCCCACCCTGCCAGGCTGCCGTCGATAGAGCCGGGATTTCTGCGCGTCTGGTGGCTCGACAAGGCGGCCGAATTCCGCACTTTCCGCCAAGCGTTCGCAGTAGCTGGCCGCCGCACGGCCCGGGAGGGAGAAACACCGATGTTGAGGGTCTCCAAACTCAAGGCGTTCGCGTCTTTGTCCGCCATCGCCGCCGCCATCGCCGGAACCGTCCTTTGCGCGCCGGCCAATGCCTCGCCGAGCCATGGCGTATCTGCGTTCGGCGACCTTGAAATATCCTCCCGATTTCAAGCATTTCGAGTACGTGAACCCGGACGCGCCGAAAGGCGGCAGGCTGTCGCTGGTCGGCAGCGGAGCGCGCACGACATTCGATAGCTTCAACCCATTCATCCTCAAAGGCGACGCCGCACAGGGGCTGACCGAGCTCATGTTCGAGACGCTCATGACGCGCGCCGATGACGAGCCCGATGCGATGTACGGACTGATCGCGCGCACGGTCGATGTCGCAGCCGACAAGCAGTCGGCACGTTTCGAGTTGCGGCCCGAGGCGCGCTTCTCGGACGGGTCTCCGATTACGTCCGCGGATGTCTGCTACAGCTTCGATACGTTGAAATCCAAGGGCCACCCGCTTTACCGCACCGTGCTTCGCGATGTGAACGGTTGTCGGGCGGACGCCCCCCTGAGCGTCGTCTATACGTTCAAGGGCCAGCAGCTGCGCGACTTGCCGCTGATCGTTGCCGGTCTCCCGGTGATATCGAAGGCCTACTATGCGAACGTCAATTTCGAGGAGACCTCGCTGACGCCGCCGTTCGGCTCCGGGCCCTATAAGGTCGCCTCGTTCAAGCAGGGTACCTCGGTCATCTACCGTCGCCGCGACGACTACTGGGCAAAGGACTTGCCGGTCATGCGCGGGCCGCTTCAACTTCGACGAGATCCGCTACGAGTATTTCCGCGACCGTACGGCGCAGCTGGAAAGCTTCAAGGCCGGCGACTATGATTTTCGCGAGGAATTCACCTCGCGTGACTGGGCGACCGCGTACGACATTCCGCAGGTGCGCGACGGACGCATCGTGCGGCTCGACGCTGCCGGATGCCAGCCCGTCCGGCGCCCAGGGTTTCTTCATCAACACCCGCCGCGCCACAGTTCAAGGACATGCGCGTGCGCCAGGCACTCGACCTCGCCTTCGATTTCGAATGGACCAACAAGAACCTGTTCTATGGCCTCTATACCGCGCACCGCGAGCTACTTCGAGAACTCCGACATGAAGGCCGTCGGCCCGCCCTCGCCAGCGGAGCTGGCGCTGCTCGAGCCCTTCCGCGATCGCGCTGCCCGGCAGCGTGTTCGCCGCGCCCTACGCGCCGCCCGTCACAGATGGTTCCGGCACCGACCGCGAGCTGCTGCGCGAGGCGCGTCAAGCTGCTTGCAGGCAGGCCGGCTGGAAGACTGGCGAAGGCGGCCGTCGCTTGCGAAATGCCCGCGAATGATACGCTCGACGTCGAGTTTCTGATTCGACCGATCCCACCACGGATCGGATCGCCAGCCCCTACGTTCGCAACCTCAAACTGCTCGGCATCGACGCCACCATCCGCCGTGTCGATGCCGCCCAGTACGAGCGGCGCTTGAAGTCGTTCGACTTCGACGTGCTCACCCAGCGCTTCGTACTGCGCCTGACGCCCGGACCGAGCTCAACAGCTACTTCGGAGCAGCAGGCTGCGGCGATCGACGGCAGCTTCAATCTTGCCGGCATCGCGGATCCAGTCGTCGACGCGCTGATCGGCCAAGGTCTGGAGGCCAGGCTACGCGAGCGAGCTTGTCGTCGCGACCCGAGCCCTCGACCGCGTGCTGCGCGCCGGTCACTACTGGGTGCCGCACTGGTACAAGGCGCCCACACGATTGCCTACTGGAACAAGTTTTCCGCGCCCGGCCATCAAGCCGAAATATGGACGCGGCGTGATCGATACCTGGTGGTATGACGCAGCGAAAGCTGCCAGACTGGACGCGCCGCCGCCGTCCCGCGCGCAATCAGCATGACGCGATAACGGTCCGACCCCGCGCGGGCCACCCGAACAACAAGAACCCGCACAGACGACGCGAAACATGGTCGCCTACCTCATCAAGCGCCTGCTGCTGATCATTCCCAACGCTGCTCGGCATCATGCTGATCAGCTTCGCCATCGTGCAGGTTGCGCCCGGCGGCCCGGTGGAGCGCGTCATCGCACAGATCACCGGCACCGACATGTCTCAGCCACGTCGCGCATCGGCGGCGGTCAATCGGATATCGCCGGTCAGGGTGCCGGTACCGTGCAGGCCGGCGAGCAGGATGCCGGCGGCTCGAAGTACCGCGGTGCCCAGGGTCTCGATCCGGAGTTCATCAAGCAGCTCGAGAAGCAGTTCGGCTTCGACAAGCCGCGCTCACGAGCGCTTCCTGATTGATGATGAGGAACTACCTGACGTTCGATTTCGGCAAGAGCTATTTCCGCGATGTCAGCGTGCTGGAACTGATCACGGAGAAGCTGCCGGTCTCGATTTCGCTCGGCATCTGGATGACGCTGTTGTACCTACCTGATCTCGATCCCGCTCGGCATCCGCAAGGCGGTGCGCGATGGCGAGCGGTTCGATACCTGGACGAGCGGCGTGCTGGTGATCGGCTATGCGATCCCCGGCTTCCTCGTCGCCGTGCTGCTGCTGGTGCTGTTCGCAGGCGGCTCCTTCATGCAGATCTTCCCAGTCGCGCGGCCTGCACTCGGATGCCTATCACGAGCTACACCTTCTGGCAATGCACATTCGACGCCGGCTGCGTCACCGACTATTTCTGGCACCTGGTTCTGCCGCTTACAGCGATCGCCCTGGCATCGTTCACGACGACGACCTTCCTGACCAAGAACTCGTTTCTCGATGAGATCCGAAAGCAGTACGTGCTCACGGCTCGCGCAAAGGGGCTGTCCGAACGGCAGGTGCTATACGGACACGTGTTCCGCAACGCGATGCTGCTCATCATCGCCGGCTTCCCGGGCGCATTCATCCATGCGTTCTTCTCCGGCAGTCTGCTGATCGAGACGATCTTCTCCCTCGATGGTCTGGGCTGCTCGGCTTCGAGAGCATCATCAATCGGGACTATCCCGTCGTGTTCGCCACGCTCTACATCTTCTCGCTGCTCGGCCTCGTCGTGAATATCGTCACCGATTTCGTCTACACGCTCGTCGATCCCCGCATCGACTTCGAGAGCAGGGAGGCGTGAGGCAATGGATGATGCGACGCCACTCCCGCAACCGCGCCAGCCAGCACAGGAGCCGGCCGAGCCGCGGCGGTTGCTGATCAGCCGGGTACCGGTATTGGGGCCTTTCGTCGAAAGTTTCAGGACGCCGATCTGGCGGCGCCGGTGGGAGGCATTCTCAGTCAACCGGCGCGGCTATTGGAGCTCTCTGGTTCTTCCTCGTGATCTTCATCCTCAGCCTGTTCGCGGAGCTGATCGCCAACGACAAGCCCATCGTCGTTCGCTACAAGGGCGAGTTCCTGTTCCCGGTCGTCGTCGACTACCCCGAATCGAAGTTCGGCGGGTTCCTGGCCATCACCGACTACAAACATCCCGAGATCCTGGAGGAGATCAACTCCAACGGTTGGATGCTGTGGCCGCCCATTCGCTATTCCTACGGCTCGATCAACAAGGACCATCCCGGCGTCAGGAATGCGGAAGGCCGCTGTCTTGGCTTCCCTGCACCGCCGCCATGGGCCACGCGGGCGCAATTATGCGATGCGCCTGCCGACCAGCTGGCGCGCTACCATACGCTAGGCAATCGAAATTGGCTCGGCACGGACGATCAAGGCCGCGATGTGGTCGCGCGTGCGCTTTATGGGCTGCGGATCTCGCTGCTGTTCGGCCTGGTTCTGACCATTCTGTCCTCCTTAATCGGCATCACTGCAGGCGCTGTTCAGGGCTACTTCGGCGGCTGGATCGACCTCGGTTTCCAGAGGTTCCTTGAGATCTGGTCGTCGATCCCCGTGCTTTATGTCCTGATCATCATTTCCTCGGTTCTGGTGCCGGGCTTCTGGACGCTGCTTGTCGTGCTTCTGCTGTTCGAGTGGGTGGGGCTTGTCGGCGTTGTTCGGGCCGAGTTCCTGCGCGGGCGCAATTTCGAGTACATTACAGCCGCAAAGGCGTTGGGCCTGAGCGACTGGATGATCATGTTCAAGCACCTGCTGCCGAACGCGATGGTGGCGACGCTGACGTTCCTGCCGTTCAAGCTGTCCGCCTCGATCACGGCACTGACCGCTCTCGATTTTCTCGGCCTTGGGCTGCCGCCGGGCTCGCCGTCGCTGGGCGAATTGTTGGCCCAGGGCAAGGCCAATCTGCAGGCGCCATGGCTCGGCATCACCGCCTTCGTATCGATTGCGATGATCCTCTCGCTTCTGATTTTCGTCGGCGAGGCGGTGCGTGACGCATTCGATCCGCGCAAGGCATTTGCACCACCGCCGGGTGAGGATACGCTTTCGGACAATGCATCTGCCGAGCCCGCCCGCGGCGACCGCCAATCAGCAACTGTGAGGTGATTGGGATGTCGTTTGCCTCGACCCTGCTCAAGGTGCGCGACCTTTCGGTCGACTTCCGCGCCGGCCGCGCTCTCACGCACGCGGTGCGTAACGTCTCGTTCTCCATCGAGCGGGGCGAGACCGTGGCCCTCGTCGGAGAATCCGGATCGGGCAAGTCCGTCTCGGCGCTTTCCGTGCTGCGCCTGCTGCCTTACCCCGCCGCCTCACACCCATCCGGCGAGATCTTCTTCGACGGTCGCGATATGCTGAAGGCCAACGAGGCCCAGCTTCGCCAGATTCGCGGCCGGCGCATCTCCATCATATTCCAGGAGCCGATGACGTCGCTGAACCCGCTGCACACGATCGAGAAGCAGATCGGCGAGACGCTGCGTCTGCATCGCGGTCTCGACGCAGCGGCGGCCCGCGCACGGACGCTCGCGCTCCTCACGCGTGTCGGCATCCGCGAGCCCGAGAAGCGCCTGGCCACCTATCCGCACCAGCTGTCCGGCGGTCAGCGCCAGCGCGTGATGATTGCTCTGGCCCTCGCCAACGAGCCGGACCTGCTGATTGCCGACGAGCCGACGACCGCACTCGATGTGACCATCCAGGCGCAGATCCTGCAGCTCTTGAAGGAGTTGCAGCGCGAGCTGGGTATGGCCATGCTGTTGATCACGCACGATCTCGGCATTGTCCGCAAGATGGCCGACCGCGTCTACGTGATGAAGTCGGGCGAGGTCGTGGAGGATGGTCTGGCTGCGCAGGTCTTCGAGGCGCCACGCCATCCGTATACGCAGCACCTGCTGCAGGCGGAGCCGAAGGGCGAGGCCACTGCCGCGGATCCCGCTGCGCCAACCGTCGTGGAGACTGACAACCTCAAGGTCTGGTTCCCTGTCCGTCGCGGACTGTTGCGCCGAACCGTCGACCACATCAAGGCCGTGGATGGTATTTCGCTGAAGCTTCAGGCCGGGCATACCTTGGGCATCGTCGGAGAATCGGGCTCCGGCAAGACCACATTGGGACTGGCGATCCTGCGTCTGATTTCCTCCACTGGTCCTATCGTCTACATGGGCCAGCGCATCGATGGTCTCGGCTCCAGCCAGCTCCGCCCCCTCAGACGTCAGATGCAGATCGTCTTTCAGGATCCCTACGGCTCCTTGTCGCCGCGCTTCTCGGTGAGCCAGATCATCGAGGAAGGCCTGCAAATTCTGGCACCTGACTTGAGCCCGCAGCAGCGCCGCGCTCGCGTCGGGCAGGCGCTGGAGGAGGTTGGCCTCGATCCGGCCTCTCAGGATCGCTATCCCCACGAGTTTTCCGGCGGCCAGCGCCAGCGCATCGCGATCGCCCGCGCCATGGCGCTCGAGCCGAAATTCGTTATGCTGGATGAGCCGACGAGCGCTCTCGACATGTCCGTCCAGGCGCAGATCGTGGATCTCTTGCGCGATCTGCAGCGCCGGCACAACCTGGCCTACATGTTCATCTCTCACGATCTGAAGGTCGTGCGCGCATTGTCGAACCACGTCATCGTCTTGCGGCATGGCAAGGTGGTTGAGGAGGGCGACGTCGACCGCATCTTCTCTGCGCCGCAGACCGACTACACGAAAGCCTTGCTGGCGGCAGCCTTTGAGCTGTCGGTTGCCAACGGTCGCGAGCTCGCAACCTGAATCGCCCATAGCCGCCGCCGGTCCTTTACCGTAACATTGTTGGTCGCACGGCTGCGAGCGCAGGAGGGGTGGTGGCTTTTGGACCATTGGATTTCGGCATCTATTCTGCCCTCGAGTTTTCCCTCGCGTTGGCCGTCGTCGTAGCGGCAGGCATCGTTCGCGGCTTTGCCGGTTTCGGGTCCGGCCTGATCATGGTGCCGCTCCTCGCCTTGATCTGGGGCCCGATCGAGGCACTTGGCACGATGGTGATGCTTGGCGCCGTGGCGACGGTTCAGCTGCTTCCCGGCGCGCTGCGGCTGACGAATTGGCGACATACAGGGCCGATGGTCGTGGTGAGCATGCTTTGCACCCCGATCGGGACCGCCATTTTGGTCTCGCTCGACAAGGAGATCGTCAAGAAGATCATCGCTGCCACGGTGCTGAGCCTGACGCTCATTACGTTGAGCGGCTGGAAGTATTCCGGACCGCGCGGCGTCTGGCCCAGTTCCATCGCAGGCATGCTCGGCGGCGTTATTAATGGCGTTGCCGGAATTGGCGGGCCGCCGATGGTGCTCTATCTCATCACCTTGCCCGAGCAGCCCGAGGTGCATCGTGCCAATATCGTCGTAGTCCTGGCGCTCACCTCTTTCGCGGTGCTGGTGTCGATGCTGGCCGTCGGTGTCGTCGACATGCGCGTTGTCACGCATACGGTTACCTTCTTCATACCCTCGGTCCTCGCGGTATGGCTCGGTGCCTGGCTGTTCCGCAAATTGCCGGCAGACCTGTTCAAGCTTGTCGTGCTGTGGTTCCTGGTGGCGATCAGCATCGCGATCCTTGTCGCTTGACCGGCGAAGACAGCCTGCCGATTGTGCGCGGGCTGCAGGGAGTCTCACCGAGGTATTCATGGACGTGCCAGCCGACCAACGCTATCGCCTGCTCGGACTATCGGGCAGCCTGCGCCGCGCCTCCAACGCGACAGCGGTTTTGCGCACGCTCGCCGATCGATTGGCGCCGGACATCAGCATGGATATTTTCGATGTCGGCCGCCTCCCGCTGTATAACGAGGACCTGGATGACGAGGGCGAGGTGCCAGTCGAGCCGCCGGCGGCCGTCACCGAGTTGCGGGCGCTGGTACGGGCCTGCGACGGCATCGTGGTGGTCTCGCCCGAATACAATCACGGCATACCCGGCGTCCTGAAGAACGCCATCGATTGGGCGTCCCGCCCCGGCTATTCCTGTCCACTGACCGGCAAGCCGGTGAAGGTGATGACAACGGCCACCTCGCCGCTCGGCGGCGCGCGGGCCCAGGCCTGGCTGAACGAGGCGTTTCACTCGACGCTGTCACGCGTGGTGCCGGGCAAGCAGGTCGTTATCGGAAGAATCGCCACCAAGGTAAAAGAGGGCCGCTTGGTTGACGAGGACACCATTAATTTCGCGCTGAACGCCATCGATCAGCTGATCGATGAGGCAATCCTGGCTCAACGGCGCCCAGCCCGCGTTATTCCGGAAGCGTGGCGCCGCAAGCCCCTGGCTGGTCGCCCCGAGTAGCGATATGGCGTGGCCCGGTCACGACGCCCCGGTCACGACGCCCTCCACGACGCCCGTCACGTGGCCCCCATCGCAGCGAGAATCGCTCCCAGTGGTTCACAGGTGTTCAAATGCCGGTGAACACGTCTTGCGCCGACGTGGCAAATCGAGGATATAAGGGTATCAACTAAGAAATAATACCTATTTCAACCTTAGAGGCCACGATCATGACCCGCCATATCTTCATCGCGCTTGCGGCAGCAATGCTGGTATCGATTGCCGCCCCCGCGCTTGCCGACGACTATGCCGTCAATTGCGATCAGGTTTCCCGCGCCGAGTGGGCCCAGTGCATCTGGGACAAGCAGAACGATGCCGGCGACGAATGAGGCCGGCTCCAACCTGATTCGACCAACATGCTAATTATGCGCCGCCGGCCTTCACACCGGCGGCGTTTTTGTTTGCCTAGTCCACGTCCACGCCCTCGCTCTTGGCCAAGCCGCACGCCTGACCGTCCCGCGATATGGCCCGCCAGCACCCGTCCTGTCGCTAAGCGTCGACGCTGGCGTTGAGCGCATTCTCCTGGATGAACTCGCGACGTGGCTCGACCACATCGCCCATGAGCTTGGAAAAGATCTCGTCGGCCTCGGCCAGATCCCCAAGTTTCACTTGCAGCAGCGTCCGGCCGTCCTTGTCGAGCGTCGTCTCCCAAAGTTGCTCCGCGTTCATTTCGCCCAGCCCTTTGTAGCGCTGCAGCGACAAGCCTTTCCGCCCTTGATCATAGATCACCTGCAGCAACGAGGACGGCCCGAAGATCGTCGTCTCCATGTCCTTGCGCTTCAGCGTCGACGGAGTTTCGTAAACCTCTTTGAGATGTGTGTGCCGCTCGTGCAATCGCCTGGCTTCGACGGAGGCGAGGAAGCCCCGATCGAGCGCGTGAGCTTCTTTCACGCCGCGCACTTCCCGCGTGAAGATCAGCCCCTCGTTGTCTGCCAGCTTTCCGGCCCAGCCGCGCTCGGTCTCATCCGACACCATGTCCAGGCGCCGCGCGACCTCCGTCGCAATTTCCTCGCCGCGGGCGCGGTCGTCCTGGATCGAGGCATCTAGCGCTCCGGCAATGGCGGCCTGCTCGACCACGATGCGCGAATAGCGGGAATGCAGCCCGTCCATCACCCTCTGGAAGCGGCGGGCCTGGACAACGACGTCGGCCAGGTCGTGGCCAGCCCGCCGTTCGCCTGTGCCGATTTGCAGCACGCAGTCCTCCAAGCCGGAATCGACCAGATAGTCCTCGAGTGCGATCTGGTCCTTGAGGTAGAGTTCCGACTTGCCCTTGGACACCTTGTACAGTGGCGGCTGAGCGATGAAGAGGTGTCCCCGGTCCACCAGCTCCGGCATCTGGCGGTAGAAGAACGTGAGCAACAGCGTGCGGATATGGGCGCCGTCGACATCGGCATCCGTCATGATGATGATCTTGTGATAGCGCAGCTTTTCGAGGTTGAAACCGCCATCCTCACCACGGCCGATACCGGTACCGAGCGCAGTAATCAGTGTGCCGATCTCCTGGCTCGACAGCATCTTGTCCATGCGCGCGCGTTCGACGTTGAGGATCTTGCCTCGCAGCGGCAGCACTGCCTGGAACTCGCGGTTCCGTCCCTGCTTGGCCGAGCCGCCCGCCGAGTCGCCCTCGACGATGAACAACTCGGTGTCGGCGGCATTGCGGCTCTGACATTCTGCCAGCTTGCCCGGCAGGTTGGCCATGTCGAGCGCCCCCTTGCGCCGCGTCAGCTCCCGCGCCTTGCGGGCAGCCTCGCGGGCCAGCGCGGCCTCGACGATCTTGCCGACAATCGCCTTCGCCTCCTTGGGGTGCTCTTCGAACCACGCGGCGAGGTGGTCGCCGACGACGCTTTCCACCACCGGTTTTACCTCGGAGGAGACGAGCTTGTCCTTGGTCTGGCTCGAGAATTTCGGATCCGGCACTTTCACCGAGAGCACGCAGGTGAGCCCCTCGCGTGAATCGTCTCCGGTCAGCGACACCTTCTCTCTCTTGGCGATGCCGCTTTCTTCAGCGTACTTGTTGATGATCCGCGTAAGTGCGCCACGAAAGCCCGCCAGATGCGTGCCGCCGTCCCGCTGCGGGATGTTGTTGGTGAAGCACAGCACATTCTCATGGTAACTGTCGTTCCACCAGAGCGCGATCTCGATGCCGATTCCATCTTTTTCGCCTTCGAGCATGATTGGCTCTGGGATCAGGCCGTGCTTGGACTTGTCCAGCCAGCGCACGAACGCTGCAGTACCGCCCTCGTAGATCAGCTCCTCTGTCCTGACGTCGGCATGGCGGGCGTCGGTGAGCACGATTTTGGCACCGGAGTTGAGAAATGCCAGCTCGCGCAGCCGATGCTCCAATGTGCCGTAATCGAATTCCGTAACGTTGTGGAACGTCTCGGTTGAGGGTAGGAACGAGACCTCGGTGCCGCGCTCGCCGTTGGCCGGCCCAACCACACTCAACGGCGCGGTCGCCACACCATCGCGGAACTCGATCAGATGCTCCTTGTCGTCTCGCCAGATCCGGCACTTCAGCCACGTTGACAGCGCGTTGACGACAGACACGCCAACGCCGTGCAAGCCGCCGGAAACCTTGTAGGAATTCTGGTCGAACTTGCCGCCCGCGTGCAACTCGGTGAAGACGATTTCCGCCGCCGAGCGCTTCGGGTCATGATCGTCGTCGGATTTGATTCCGGTCGGGATGCCGCGCCCGTCATCGCGCACCGTACAGGAGCCGTCGGGGTTCAGCGTCACCTCGCAGCGGCTGGCGAAGTTGGCCAGCACCTCGTCGATCGCATTGTCGACGACCTCATAGATCATGTGGTGCAGGCCCGAACCGTCGTCGGTATCGCCGATGTACATGCCGGGGCGCTTGCGGACGGCGTCCAGGCCCTTCAGCATCTTGATCGAATCGGCGCCATAATCTGTTGGCGTAGCTTGCGTTTTCGCCGGCGTATCGCTCATGCGCTATAGTATCCCTGATGGGTGTCTGGTAAAGCGAGTCAATATAGCACGGCACGCCAACGAACGCTTGCGGAAGATGCCGAATCTTCCGGGATTCTCGCGATTTTTTTCAACAGAATTCAATGCATTGAGTGAAAGCCCGTGACAGGTCGGAATGCGTGCGGCCGGCCGCCTATTCCGCCTTCGCCACACCGTCCTCGATGCGCACGAACCGCGCGCGGCCGGCAAGACCTGAAAAGTCCGTCCGGTCGGTCCCCGTCAGCCATGCCTGGGTGTAGAGTAGCGCAATTTCATCGTAGAGCGCCGTGCGTCGCGCCTCATCGAAATGGGCCGCCACCTCGTCGAGCAGGAGCAGCGGCGCTACGCCCGCCCGTCGCTCTGCGATCAGCCCGGCATGCGCCAGCACCAGACCGGTCAGCAAGGCCTTTTGCTCGCCGGTGGAACACAGACGCGCAGGCATCGATTTAGGTCCATGCACCAAGGCGAGATCGCTGCGGTGAGGCCCTTCCAGCATTCGACCGGCAGCCCGGTCGCGACCTCGAGCCGACGCCAGTCGTGCTCTGTAGCGATCTTCCACCTCCACCGCTGGTACAGCGGCAAGCTCGCTTTCGAGCGTACCCTCGAGTGCGATCCGAAACCACGGGAACGGCGACGCTGGGGCCCGCGCATGGCGTGCGACGGCAGCCGCGCCAAGCGCCGAGACCGCTTCCAGGCGTGCCGCCGCAATCGCAACACCCTGTTCCGCAATTTGAATCTCGAGGCCATCGAGCACAGCGAGATCGGGGCGCTCGTCCTCCAGCAGCCGGTTTCGCTGACGCATGGCGCGCTCGAACCGGTTCGAGCGCGTCCCGTGCGCCGGATCGAAGCAGAGCACCAGTCGGTCGATGAAGTGGCGGCGATCCGCGGCCGGTCCTGTGAACAAGCCATCCATGGCTGGCGTCAGCCATACGACATCCACCAGCTCGGCGAGTGCGCCGGAACTGGCTGCCTCGCCATTGACACGAACCATTCGGCCGGATCTTGGCGATCTCGCCGCCGCGGACTCGTTGCGTGCATCGGCGGACTGCCCGGTGCCGATGTCGACCGGGCCGCCGCGCGTGTTGATTCGCGCAGCAACAGCCCATCCGCCGGCACCTCCCAAGCGGGCCATCTCGTCGTACGCTGCCCGGCGCAGGCCTGCCCCCGGCGCCAGCAACGAGATCGCTTCCAACAGATTGGTTTTCCCCGCGCCATTGCTGCCCAGCAGCACGACCGGCTCCGGGCCAGCTCGCAGCACGGCGTTGGTATAGCTGCGGAAATCGGTGACGGTCAGCCGCTCGATCCATAACCGGCCAGTGGCGCACACGCCGTCTTCCGTTATGCGTGCACCGTTATCCGCCGGGATGTTTGCAGCCTCAGTCACCGGTCGACACCTCGACCAGCATCACACCTGCCCAGCATCACACCCGCCCAGCTTCACACCCGCATCGGCATCAGGACGTAAAGCGCCCCCTCGTCGGCGCCGTCACGCACCATGGTAGGCGAGCCCGGATCGGCAAGCTTGAACACGGCGGTATCGCTTTCCAGCTGTCCGGCGATGTCGAGCAGGTAGCGTGCGTTGAATCCGATTTCGATAGGCGAGGCTTGATACTCCACGCCCAGCTCTTCCGTCGCGCTGCCGCCTTCCGGATTTGAGACCGACAGCACCAGCTTGTCGCCGGTTATATTGAGCTTCACGGCCCTTCCGCGCTCGCTGGCGATCGTGGAGACGCGGTCGACGGCGCTTATGAACTCGTGGTTGGAAACCTTCAGCTCCTTGTCGTTGCCCTGCGGTATGACGCGGGCATAGTCGGGAAATGTCCCGTCGATCAGCTTAGAGGTCAGCGTCACTGTCCCAGCCTCGAAACGGATCTTGGAGGGAGACACGCCAACCGTCACCGATGCGCTCGAATCCTCTATCAGTCGATTCAGCTCGTGCACCGTCTTGCGCGGAATGATGACGCCCGGCATGTCGTCGGCGCCGGCAGGTCGTGGCAGCTCGATTTGCGCAAGCCTGTGCCCATCGGTCGCCACCGCCCGCAGCGTCGGCAGGTTGCCGGTCGACGCGACATGAAAATAGATCCCGTTCAGATAGTACCGCGTTTCCTCCGTAGAGATTGCGAAACGGGTTTTGTCGATCAGCCGCTTCAGATCGGCCGCACCGATCTCGAAGGTATGTGTCATCTCACCCACGGCCAGATCCGGAAAATCCTCGGCAGGCTGGGTCTGCAGCGCGAACCGCGCGTGGCCGGAGGACAGCGTGAGCCTGTCCCGCTCGGGGTCTCGCGTCAGCTCGACCTGCGCCCCGTCGGGCAGTTTCCGCACGATATCGTGCAGCATGTGCGCAGGCACCGTTACGACGCCTGGCTGTTCGACCTTTGCCGCCGTCTGCTCTGTCACCTCGCGTTCCAGGTCAGTGGCTTTGAACTCGAGTTGGCCGTCGTGCGCTTTGATGAGGACGTTCGACAGGATGGGGATCGTCGTGCGCCGCTCAACCACGCTCGTCACGTGGCTGAGGGCCCGCAAAAGATCCCCGCGTTCGATCACAATCCGCATATGCCGCCTTTCGATTCAGGTGACAGGCGCGTCTCCCGACTGCCGCCGGCCCGGGCGCAAGAGACGCCGAATCGCATCCCAGCCTTTGGGGACATCAGCACGAGCCTGAAATGCTTGACGATGCGATTCGAGTAAGTGCAACTTGAGCCCAAGCCGCAGGATTTGGCAAGTGCCAGACAGCCGCGATGGCACATGTTGCCACAGATGAAGCGGCGGCAGGATGACAAATCGCATCCTGCCGCCCGAGCCAATTAGGGCGCCGACGTCAGCCGGCGTGCAATTCTGTCAAAGACCGCCGAGGAGCTTCTTCAGATCCTCCAGCTCGTCCTTCAGCCTGGGGTTGCCGCTGAGCTGCGTTTCGATCTTACGAATTGCGTGCAATACTGTAGTATGATCCCTACCCCCGAAGCGCCGGCCGATTTCGGGCAGAGACCGTGAGGTCAGCTGCTTGGCCAGATACATTCCGATTTGCCGTGGCCACACGACGGACCGATGCCTGCGCTCCGACAGGATGTCGTTCTTGGAGACGCCATAGTGCCGGGACACGACCTTCAGGATCTCCTCGATCTTGATGCGTCTGCTGTCCACGCCCTGCACCAAGTCGCGGATCATTTGCTCTGCGACCTCTAGGGTGATCGGAATACGCATATACTGCCATGTGGCGTGCAGGCGCGTGATGACGCCTTCCAGCTCCCGTCCGCTCTCGGTCAGCCGGTCTGCCAGCAGGGAGAGCACGTCGCGGCCGATTTCGAAGGACGGATCGGCCTGACGCTTCTCCTGCAGACGGCGCTCAAGCACCTTCATGCGCAACTCCGCATCGAGTGCCCCGATCTCCGTGACCAAGCCACGCTGCATGCGCGAGCGCATCCGTTCGTTGAGCTTGTCCATCTGGCTCGGCGGTCGCGCGGACGCCACCACAACTTGCCGACCACCATCCAGTAGAGAGTTGATGATGTGATCGAATTCCTGCTCCGTCTGTTGGCCCTGGAGAAACTCCAGGTCGTCGATGAGGAGGATGTCGATCGATCGGAACTTGTCCTTGAAAGCCAACGGATCCGAGCTGCGCAGCGCCTCCACGAACTGATAGCGGAACCGCTCCGCGGTCAGATACAACACCTGCGCCGATGGCGCCCGCCGCTGCACTTCCCAGGCGATGGCGTGCAGCAGATGGGTCTTGCCCAGGCCCACCGAGGCATGGATGAACAGCGGATTGATGCTCGACGTCGAGCCAGCTTTCACCGTCTCGGCGATTTGCGTGGCGCCGGCATGCGCCATGCGGTTGGATGCACCAACCACGAAGCTGTCCAGCGTGTATCTCGGATCGAGCGGTGAGCCCTCGAACCCGCCGACATGAGTTCCGTCCCAGCTGTGGCACCGCGGGCCGGCTTGCTCCGGTGCCACGCACGCTATTGTTGGCAGCCGGCGGTGGTGGCGCCGAGTCGCTGCGGGTCTCGCGCAGACCGGACTCCATTGCAGGGCGCGCATTGATCGTGCCAGGCTGGCGCAGGACGACCTCAACCGCCGTGACGCCTTCGAATTCCGCCGCGCAGGCATCGATCAGTTGCTCGACGTAGTGCGACTGGACCCAGTTCTTGAGAAACTTCGTAGGAAACGACAGACGCACGGTCTCCCCGTCGAAGGCCTCGAGCTCCATTGCATTGAACCAGCTCGAGAAAATCTCATCACCCAGCATGCCGCGAAGCAGCGAGCGCGTTTTTTGTCCCCGTCCCTTGATCTCCATGGCTGTAGTGCCACCAGCCTCGCCTACTGCCTCGCCTACTACCCCGCCTGCTGTACGCTGCTCTTGGCCTTCAGACTGCATCATCGTCTGGTCCTCCGCCTGGACGCCCTCGCTATCATTTGTGCCGGCCGCAGATTGCGACCCTGATTTTGAACTTCCACCCATGTTGAGTTCCCCGCATGTTTTGAATTTACTGCATCCAGGACGACACCAGCCGCACGCCGCCCGCATGCGGACGTTCGTTTGGTCATCTCGGTGCTACTGAAGGCGCGCCTAGCTTTGCGCCCAAGGCAGGCCAGCCGACTTCCAACCCCCTAGCCGGCCTCTGTGCCGGTTCGGATCGAGTGGCCCCTCGAAACCGTCCGCCACGTTGCGGCAGCGTTTGAATCCCGCAGCCGTCATTACCCGGGCCGCAGACTTGCTGCGCCCCCCGGATCTACAAATAAAGAAAACCTCGTCATCTACGTCGACATTGCAGTCGACCAGCAGCGCCGACATTCGTTTGGCGAATTGCGGGTCGACGCTACCATCAGGAAACGATTGCCACTCGAGCAGGAGCAGCCTCTTTCCGATCACCGACAAATCGGGTACGCCGACATAAGCCCATTCGGCACGTGTGCGGACATCAACCATCGCCGCACGCGGATCGGCCGTTAGCCGTTCCCAAACCTGCTGCACCGAAACGTCATCGATCACGACGCCTCTCGATGCCCCCGCATCTTCAGAACCCAAAGCAACCTCCTCTGCGCGCTCTGCCAATGGCCGCCACCATCGCCTCCATTCTGTGCCTTTGCTGATGGAACAACGTTCCACAAGCAACGGGAAGACTTTCACAGAATATCGGTAGCAGAACGCGAAAAATCACAGCAACTTACAGGAGCACGCCGCGCATTAAAGCACGACGCACCACGCAACTCTACACCTCCGAGAACGATTTACTAATCTCGCACGCCAAGGATACTGGCTCGGCGTCCCTCTATTCGGACCAATACGCCAAGGCCGGCCCGCAAGACTTTGTTAACCACATCGGCGCCCCGGATGCAATATGCACAAGGTGGGGGTGGAAAGACGGAAATGAGCCGGTTTTCGAGGGGGTGGTCTGGGGAAAAAATAGGGAGTCGGCACCGATTTCTGGGGAAAGCCTAGGAAACTGTTAATGATTCAGCCGCCTCTATCATCGCCAGCCTGAGACCATTGCGACGTCTGTGTGAATAGTGTTTTTTTGGGCCGGTCAGCGGCACCCGGGCGGTGTGCTGCAAGGGACTCCGGTGACGGTTCGACCAGCAGACGCCTCATCGCACGGCCTTTTTCGGTTCGTAGCCGGTTCGGCATGGCCTGCCAGGCCCATGCATGGCTGTTGCCATACCGTCACAATCGAACGCGCAAACTCTTTTCATTGCATCCAGGCGTGCGGAGCTGTTTTTCGCAAAGAAGCTAGATAAACAATGGTTTGAAAGGGGCAGCCTCCTTCGACACCACGACCGGGTCGCCAATAACAAAGAGCCCGGCGCAGGGGCCGGGCTCTCAAATCCAGGGTCGCTCAGCCGGCCATTGCCGTGACGCGGTGCGCCAGTCGCGAGACCTTCCGGCTCGCAGTGCGCTTATGGATGATCCTTTTCTGCGCAGTCTTCATCAACACCGGCTCGGCCGCCTTCAGCGCAGCTTGTGCCGCCGTCTTGTCGCCGGCGGCGATTGCCTCCTCGACTGCGCGAACCTGCGACTTCATCTGCGTGCGGCGCGACTTGTTGACCTCTGTGCGGCGCTTGATCTTGCGTACCGCCTTCTTGGCTGACTTGGTGTTGGCCATTCTGTGTCCTCGGATGCCCTCTTTGAGCGGTGTTGGTAAGGTGCCTGGGCCGGAGAGGTGACCCATCCCTGCTTACGGGGAGAGCACGACTGCGGCCGGCACCGTATTCATTGTCGATATAGTCGGCGCTGGGCGGCGGCGCAGGTCCGGACATTCCGGGCCATTTCAGCCGACGCAGTGCAAACACATGACACCGCCCGGGGTTGGACCCTGGGCGGTGCGCGAAAATGTGTATATCGGAGGCCCTGCCAGGGGTCAACGCCGAGCGCCAAAGGTTTTTGGGGCACCACCCGGCGGTTCAGAAGAAAGCCAGTGTCCTGATCTCGATGCTTTCCCGCGGTGGGGCGTCAACCGGCGTATGGGGGTGGGAAAAAGCGGTATGCGCGGTAAATCTGACCCGCCCATCCTTTGCCGAATCGTAAACCTTGAAGACAAAGGCCTCGCTGCGGCGCATCGCAGGCGCGTAGAGCCAGCGGTGTGCCGGGTTTTGCTTGACGAGATAGGTCTGCCCCACGCGGCCGGGGTAGCGCCGCTCCGATATGATGAAGTCCTCGAAGGCCACCGATCTGCCGTCGGCAAATGCCAGCGGGTCGCGTTCCACGGGCCGGTTTATCGGCCGCCAGACCTGGATCACGGCGAACCTCCGCTTGAGAAGGTCGTCCGCTTCGTCCCCCATGACGTCGCGCACGCGTTGCGGCCCGGACCACTCGGTATAGTCGTTGTGCACGCGCTGGACTGGCTCGCGAAGCTTTCGGGCCGTTCGCTCCGCTTCTTCGCCATGCCGCAACGTGTGGTCGAATACGACCACACGGCTCGCGCCGCTCTGCGCTGCGACCAGTTCGGTCATCTCCGGGTAGTAGATGTCGCGGATCTGATCTGCGCTATAGAAGTCCGTCACCTCAGTCGGATGGTCGACTAGAACGAAGCCATTCCCATCCAATGTGAGCCGGTCGCGGATCGCCCTGGCATCCGCGATCTCCATCTCGTGGGCCGCCAGTCGACCAGCCATGAAGCGCGAAGGGCCACCCTCGTCGAAGGTCTGGTTGACTGGCACCTCCCCCGTATCGACGCCGTAATTGAGCATCGCTCTGATGGATGACGGTCTTGGATCTGTGGATTCGTCCATGATCTTGGCCCTCCTGCGCGCCCGAATGTGTTGCGTCCACTGACGTGGGCTGCTGCAACCCTACCGCGCGCCGGCCCCGGATTGAAGCGCTTGCAACCAATGGCCATGCCAGGCCCGGGCAAGCTGGCAGCGTTTGCCGGCGCATGATGGGGCGGATCAAGACCACGATAGATAAATCTTTCTCGAAAGGTTTTAGCGCTTTTCGACCTCCTCTTGCCAGAATGCGCAATGAGCCAGCCGGACTGTCGGTTCCTTACTCATGGAGAGTCGGCGGCCTGGCTACCAGGGCACGAGGCGGCGAGTATTTGTAACGAGCGGCGTAACGAGCGGCGGATCGGCGATGCCATCAACGGGACAGTACTATCGCGAGTTTACGGCATCGGCAGTCCGCCCGGTGCAGCCGGTCGAGGATGCCGGCAGGCCGTCCATCAGCGTGATCGGACTTGGGCGGATGGGGACGGCATTGATAGGTTGCTTCGCTCATCTTGGTTTCCGGATGGTAGGTGTCGACATCTCCGCCCGGAAGGTCGCAGACCTCCGCGCCGGCTGCTCCCCGGTCCCAGACACCAAACTGAACGAGCTGATCTCCAAGGGCGCCGAAAAAAGCCTGGTTGGCGCGACTCAGAAATCTCATCGCAGCCGTGCTGGAGACCGACCTGACGCTCATCGCGGTGGACACACCTGTGACAGCCGATGGCCGCCGCGATTTAATCCATGTGCGCCATGCAAGCCGCGGCATCGGCCAGGCGCTCGCCATGAAGGAAGCTTTCCACGTCGTCATCATCAATAGTGCCGTTTTGCCAAACGCTGCTCTGGATGTCGTTTGCCAGGAGATCGAAGTGGCGTCCGGTAAGCGTCTCGGTGTCGACTTCGGGCTGTCCTGTCTTTCGCACATGATGCGCGATGACGCTGTCGTTGCGGACGTCTTCGCACCATCCGCGACGGTCGTGATCGGGTCATCCGACAGCCGCACAGAGGCCGTGGTTCGACGAATCTACCGCCGTATCGATGTTGCGGCGATCCACACCTCGATCACCTCACCACAGGCTTGGGCCAGCGGGCCAAGGTAGCCTCGGTATTCGAGCCCGCTCACAGAAAATCAGTCAGCGCCCCTTCCTGCGGCCAGAGGAGCGAGCAACCGGAATTGCGCATGGATCGGCGTGGTCCGGCGCCAGCATACCGACACGCGTCGTGCTCTCGCGCACGCTTTCGGGAAGGTCAGCGGCGCGGTCTTGGCTGATCCTGTGTCCGAACCCGGTGCAGGGCAACGGCTGTGTTTGCGCTTCTGTCCTCGCTTCCCAATCGGCTGACGGGAACCGCTGCCGAGGTCGCGTCCTCGGCCCAGATCAGCTTCGCAACATGCCGCCCCGGCCGCAGCCGCAGCGGCACTTGCACGCGTGATGGATCGAACAGCTCAGCCATGCGCAGAAAGTCCGGTCGCACGAAATGCGCCGCCGCTGCCTCGCCCCCTGCTGACATGGTCAGGAACGGTGCAAGAGGGAAGGGGCGGTAGGCGCTTTCCTCCGGATGGTCCGGGTCCCAGGCCGGCGCGGAAGCCCATCCGCTATGGCGGCCGAGCGCGGTGGCGGCAGACGCCGAGACGAATGTCAGTCGAGGATTTTCGGCATCTGCCGCGGACCGGGATGCACGCCTCGCCGCTGCCTCGGTTCCGATTGCCTGTTTAGCCTGCATCCTCGGCCCAGGGAGGTCGGTTTCCAAGCTGGCAGGGCGGGCAGCGGTCGCAGGCTGTGCCGCCGTCTCCTCAGCCCTCGGCAGTCTTGAGGCCGGCAGCGCCGCCAACACGGCGAGCTGGGTCATGCGCCGGCGATCGGCATCGGTAGGCCTGGGCGCAAGCCGGACTGGCCTGTCTGCCAGCTTTGGCGGTTCCACCAGGCGGGGCGGGCGGCGCGCTTCAACGGTCGTTGCCGGCGGCGGCAGCGCTGCCACCTGCCGCGCTGCGGGTCTTGGTGCGGGCGCGGTCGGCTTTGCGAAATCGGCAGCGGCGACTGCGAAGGTCGGCGGCCGGGACCGGGCATTGCGCTGCTGATGGAAGGCGGCGACCTGCACTGCGAGATCGGTGTGATGTGTACGTGCCTCGCGCACGTCGGCGCGTGTCAGTGGCCCGCCGCTTGCTGGCTGATGCTTCGTTTGCGCGCCGGGAAACAGCAGTGCCAACTCATGTCGCGGCAATCTAGGCCAGGCGCGCACGCGGCCTGTGTCGACGTGCACGAATGGTGTGCCTGAGGTTGGGTAGTAGCCCACACCGCCCTTCTCGCGAATGAGCGCGGCATACCTCAATTTGCGCACGGGGACGTCAGGGAATTGGATGTCGGCCGCCATTCCTAGAATGTGCCGGCTGTTCTTCGCCTGTCCGCCACTGGTGTTGCGCAGTTTTTCGTTCGTCGCAGGCGACCGGTAGCCGGAAATGACGTTGACCGGTTGACGGGAGCCGAGCTCGGCATGCATTGCCCAGATCAGGTCGATCAGGGACGGGTCCATCGTTGTGGCGAGATCGCGCCGCCAGTCCCTCATGATCCAATTGATTTGCTTCATGGCCTCAGGGACGTATCTGCCGCCCTTTTTATAGGTAACGGTGATCGTCTCGTCGGTATGAATGTTGCGCATCGAGATCGTGCGGTCATGCGGCGGCGCGGCGCTGGGCGTCGACGTGCCGAAAAGCACGATGCCTGCGGCAGCGCACACTGCGGCCAGCACGCTTGGACTGCCCCTCGACATGGTCCCCTCGGATGCAAGCCCCCCGTCGGCACGGCCAACCCCTCGGGCCGAGTGATCGGGTGCCAAGCCATTAACCTGCAAGCACTTTTGGGCCGAAATAGGTCCGAGCGTTCACTCTGGCCATCGGCGTGGCTGCCGCCGCGACATTGCTGGGGTCAAACGGTTCGGCCAACGGTTCGGCCAACGGTTCGACTTGTCGGCTCTCAGCCATTGCGATAACGTCGGAGACAAGAATGAACAAAGCCTTAGCGAGCGTCCGTGTCACCGCTGACGGCACCAACACTTAGCATATGCGAGGTCTGGGAGGCATGGCGGGTATCCTTGAGATCACCGGCGTATCGAAGAGCTTTGACATTGGCGGGGCGACCCCGGTCAAGGCCTTGGACGGCGTCGACTTGTCCGTCGCGGAGGGCGAGTTCGTTACCATCATCGGTCCATCCGGATGCGGTAAGTCCACGCTTTTCAACATCATCGGCGGGCTGATTGAGGACCACGAGGGCTCGGTCATGATCGATGGCCACCCGGTCGACGGCGCCCACAAGGATGTCGGTGTGGTCTTCCAGGAAGAATTCGACATTTCCCTGGCGCACGACGCTGGAGAACGTCGCATTCCCACTCGAGGTCGAAGGCATCAAGCGCAAGGAGCGCGAGGAGCGCGCGCGCCACTTTATCAGGCTTGTCGGGCTCGAGGGCTTCGAGAACCATTATCCGGCCCAGCTTTCTGGCGGCATGAAGCAGCGCACGGCCGTCGCCCGTACGCTCGCCTACGAGCCGCGCATCATGCTGCTGGACGAACCGTTCGGCGCGCTCGACGAACAGACCCGTATGTTGCTCGGCGATAAGATGCTGGAGATCTGGGCCGCGCTCGGCCAGACCATGCTGCTCATCACCCACAACATTACCGAAGCGGTGCAGCTCTCCGACCGAGTTGTCGTCATGTCATTCCGGCCTGGGCGCATCAAAGAGGTGATTAATATCGAACTGCCTCGCCCGCGCTCATCGGAGGTCATCTCCACGCCCGAGTTCGGCGCCTACGTCGGCCGGTTATGGACGCTGCTGCGGGAGGAAGCCTCACGCGGCATGCAGGAAGCGGAGGCGGCTATCGCCTCCAGGTAATATTCGCAATCGCGATCATGCGGGGTTTGCGCTACTGTGTCAGTAAATGAACCGTCCTGAAAACGATCACTGGAATGGGAGGAAAGAAAAAAATGTTCAAGAAAGTTGCGCTCGCGGCGGCCGGTTTGGCCTGCCTGGCCGGGCCTGCCCTGGCACTCGATAAGGTGCGCCTCGTCAACTCGACCAAGGTCATCTTCGAGACAGAGCCGCCTTACACTGCCGTAGAAACGGGCATCTTCAAGAAGCACGGCTTGGAGGTATCCATCATCCATGGTTCCGGCGGCGCCGACTCGTTGCAGGCGGTCATCACCGGCAGCCAGGATATCGTATGGGGTAATGGTTCTCTCGGCGTGATCTCCGCCTACGCCCGTGGAGCGCCCGTCCGGGCTCTTGGCAGCAACATCAGGGGTGTCGGCGATCTCTATTGGTACGTGAAGGCCGACAGCCCGATCAAATCGCTCAAGGATCTCAAGGAAAGCGACGCATTCGTCTACTCCAGCCCCGGCTCGACAACTGATCTCACGTCTATTGCGTTGATCAGCGAGCTCGGGATCAAGGGGAAGAAAGTGAAGAGTCGGCGGCCCCGCGGCCTCCCGCACCCAGCTTATGTCGGGGCAGGTGTCGACGGGCTGGTCCGTATTCCCGCTCAACAAGGACCTGGTTGCCGAGGGCAAGGTTCGCATCATCGGCACCGGCGCTCAGGCCAAGTCGCTCAGCGACGTCACCATCCGCGTGATCGCGGCCAACGCCAACTGGCTCGACAAGAACAGGGAAGTGGCCAAGCGCTTCATGAAGGCGATGGAGGAGGCCCACAAGGTCACCTACAACGATCCATCTCGTATCGAGAGCTGGGCCAAGCGCTGGAAGCTCGACGTTAATAACGTCAAGACGGTCGTGAAGGATATCCCGTACGAGTGGACGACGGCCTCGCCGATTGTTGGTCTCGACAAGCTGAATAAGATTGCGCACGAGACCAACAAGATCAAAACGCCACTGACGGCAGCGCAGCTCAAGGAGTTCGTGCATCCGATGGGCAACAAGCCCTGAGGCACACGATAGTCCAGTCACAACGCGCGTGAGAGGTCGCCTCTATGGGCAATCCGCTCAAATCGCCTTTTATCGTCGGCCTGCTCGGGCTCGCCGTCTTCCTCGGCATCATCGAGCTGGCCGTCGCCCAGGGCTGGATCATACCCACCATTGTGCCGCGGCCGTCTGCCTTGTTCATGGCCTTCCGCGATGTGAACGCGGAAATGGACCTGGTGGGCAACTTCCTGGTCACGCTGGGAATGACGACCGCTGCAACCAGCTTGGCGCTGCTTGTCGGCATCCCGTTCGGCTACTTCCTGTACCGGAACACCAAATTCGGCGTGGCCTATGAAGGCTGGCTGGCTGCAGCCTTCGCGGCCCCGACGGTTCTGCTCTACCCGCTGTTCCTCGTCATCTTCGGCCGCACCCATCTGACACTTATCCTGATGGGCTTTATCCCTGGTGCGATCCCGATCATTATCCAGACGCGTCAGGGGCTGCTTGGCGTATCGCGCACGTTGCTCAACGTCGGCCGCAGCTTCAACGTTTCCAACCGGACGCTGTTCTGGAAAATTCAGCTACCCGCTGCAGTGCCATCGATTTTCACCGGCATCAAGATCGGCGTCATGTACACGCTCGTGAACATCGTGGCGCTCGAGTACCTCATCGATTTCGGCGGTCTTGGCCGCATCGTGTCCGAGATGTACTCCCGGTTCGATGCGCCGGGCACTTACGCCAGCATCGTAACGGTGATCCTCGTCAGCGTGTTTTTCTACTGGGGCTTCGGAAGGATTGAGAAATGGCTCAGACCGGCGTAATCGCAGGCCGCGCTGAGGCGGCCGCCAAGTCACCGGAACGCTCGCAGGCGCAGTCCGTATTCCTCATCCGTCTCCTCACCATTGTCGCGGCGCTCTGCGCATGGGAAGGCCTCGCTGCTCTCGGACGCATGGGCATCCTTTATGGCGATGTCCTCCCATCGACGTTGAAAATCGTCGTGGCGATCTGGGAGGAGTTGTCGTCCGCGTCCTTTTATAAGGACTTGCGCGCGACGGCCGTTGCCCATTCGTTGGGCTTTGTCATCGGTGCGCTGATTGCACTGGCCATGGGCATTGCGATGGGCAGCAATGCCCTGCTGCGTGGAGCTTTGGAGCCCTATCTCAACGCCATTGGCTCCACACCCAAGATCATCTTCCTGCCGATTCTGTTCCTCGTCTTCGGAACCGGTATCGAATCGAAGATTGCCAAAGGCGCGCTGTCGGCATTCTTCCCCGTCGTGTTCGCCACTGTGCTTGGCATGCTGCTGATCCCCAAGGTGCTGCTCAAGGTTGGCCACAGCTTCAACCTCTCGACCTGGCAGATGATCCGCAAGATCTACGTGCCCGCGATGGTCAATCCCGTCATCACCGGCTTCAGGCTCGGTGTCGCGATCACGGTGATTGGCGTGCTGGTCGCTGAGCTGAAGTTTGCCGATGCCGGTCTCGGATATCGCGTCGGCATCTACTATGAGCAGTTCAGGATCGCGCCGATGTACGCGATTATCATCATCATCTTCGCGATAGCCGCAATGCTCAATGTCTTCATGACGTGGATTCAGGATCGCGCCAATCGCCACGTGCTCGTCGCCGGGCCCAAAGGCAAATCGCGGGTCAAGGCATCGGGCGGCCTGGGCTAGGGATTGGGGCCTGGGCCTGGGCCAGGGGCTGGCCCGGCTCTGGTTTAGGCGTCACCGCGTCAGGATGTTGATCGAGCACGCCCCGTGATCGAGGCCGGCGATCCCGCCGCCCGTGCAGTGTGCCAATGCCGTCTTCGCCCCTTCGACCTGCCGCTTGCCCGCCTCGCCGCGCAATTGCCACGTCAGCTCCACCAACTGAGCCGCCCCGGTCGCTCCAACCGGGTGCCCCTTGCAGAGCAGCCCCCCGCTGGGGTTGACCGGGATTCGCCCGCCAAGCGAGGTCGCTCCACTCTCCAACAGGGTCATGGCCTCGCCCTTGCCGCAGAAGCCGAACGCCTCGTAATAGAGCAGCTCGGCGATCGTGAACGCATCGTGCACCTCCGCGACATCGATGTCTGACGGCCCGAGCCCCGACATCTCCCAGATCTCGGCCGCGCCGCGAACCGTGATCTCCGGAACCGTCATGTCGCGAAAGCCCGTCATGTAGCGGCCGGAGTTGAGCTCGGAGGCAGCGACCCACACCGGCGACGCGATGCCCCACTCCCGCACCCGTTTCTCCGAGGCCAGCACCAGCGCCGCCGCCCCATCCCCAGTCGGACAGCAGTGCAGCAGCGTAAACGGCTCCGCGATGCGACGCTCCTCCGCCACCTGCTCCAGCGTTACCTCGTTCTGGTATTGCGCATACGGATTAAGCGCGCCGTGCTTGTGTGCCTTCACGGCGACTTTCGCAAGCTGCTCGGCTGTAACGCCGTGCTCGTGCATGTATCGGCCTGCACGCATGGCATAGAGCGCCGGCATCGTAAGCCCGACATTGACATCCCAGTCATCGGGCTGCCCCGGCAGCACACCGCCTCCAAGAGCGGTCAGCTTGTCGATCCCGATCACCAGCGCACAATCCCACTGGCCTTGCGAAATCGCATGCCATGCCTCGCGGAAGGCAGTGCCGCCGGATGAGCATGCGTTCTCGCAATTGACCACCGGTAGACCCAGCAATCCCAGAGGCCGCAGCACCCGTTGTCCCACCAGCCGGCCACCGTAGGCCGAACCGGCGTAGGCGGCCTCGATGCTGGCGGGCTCGATGCCGGCATCCTGCACCGCGGCCTTGACCACCGGCCAGCCGAGATCCTGGATCGACTTGTCGGGAAAGCGCCCGAATCGGCACATCGCCGCACCGACAATGGCGACTTTGCTCATCTCAATCCTCCCACGCGCTTCGCGACCACGCGCTTCGCGGCCGGCTCCCCGCAGGGGAGTCGCACGGCGCAACTAAAACCCCTCAAACTGATGGCTCATGATCGGCCTGCCGTCCGGCGTGCGTCCGATTTCGCCCACCTTCAGCCTTACCTTGCTATCGTACGCCGGCGGCTTGGAGACGTCGCAATCCAGCGGCGCCGACACCCTGACGCCATTGTCGAGGTCGACATAGGCAATCGCATAGGGTGTCCGCCAGCCCTTACGCGCCACGTGCACGATGGTGAAGGCATAGAGCGTGCCGGTAGCAGGCAACGGATCGTCGGCGATGTCCTCCGACCAGCACTGCCGGCATATCGGCTGCTTGGGGAACGCCTGTGCGCCACACTGGGTGCATTTGCCGCCGCGCAGCCGCACTTCGCCGTTCTCCAGCGTCATGACGGCGCCCGGCACTGTCCACTCTTCTGCCGGCACGTCGCGATCTGCGTCTGCAGTCTTTGCTTTCGTCTCCGTAGCCATACGTTGCCTCACCCTCCAACCCGGATCAGGATCTTGCCCATGGCCTCGCCGCTCTCGCTGCGTCGATGCGCCTCTGCTGCCTGCTCCAGCGGATACGCGCTGTCGATCAGCGGCGTGATTTTGCTGCCGAGCACCGGCCACACCTTCTCCTTCAGCGCAGCGGCCACTTTCAGCTTCAACGGTAGTTCCAGGCCCCGCATCAGCGAGCCCATCACCTTCGCCCGCTTGGCCATGATGGCGCTGACGGGCACAGCTGCCGCCCCCTGCTTGCCGCCCGACACATAGGCGACGCGTCCGCCCTGTTTCAGCGCCTTGAGGTTTTTTTCGGCATACCCAGAAGCTACCGTATCGAACACGAAGTCGACGCCCTGCCCGCCGGTGAGCGCATTGATGGCCTCGACGAAGTCCTCGTCCCGGTAGTTGATGGCGCGCGTTGCCCCCAGTCCTTCGCATACCTTGCGTTTTTCCTCCGTCCCGACGGTAGCGAAGGCTTCCGCACCCATCAGCCTGGCAAGCATGACGGCGGTCGATCCGATGTTTCCGGTGCCGCCGTGCACAAGCATTCGCTCGCCGGCTTTCAATTCAGCCATGTCGAACATGTTGAACCAGGCCGTGAACAGGTTCTCCATCAAGGCTGCGGATTGGCGCGCATCGAGCCGTGCCGGTTGATCGAAGGCTAAGGGCTCGTGGCTGAGGCAATAGTCGGCGTAGCCGCCGCCCTGCACCAGCGCGCAAACCGTCTTGCCTATGCGGGCCCGTCCGGCCGCATCCCCCGCATCGACGATCTCCCCTGAGACCTCCAGCCCGAGAACAGGGGTCTGGCCCGGCGGCGGACTGCCGCGCGTTCTCTGGCCGATGTCATGCGGATTGACCCCGGCCCACGCGACACGGATAAGCACCTGCCCCGCACCCGGTTTGGGCACCGGCACGGCCTTGACCGTCAGCACATCGGGCCCCCCGGGGGCAGACGGCTCTACGGCTCTCATCGTCACAGGCTGGGTCATGTTCGCGTGCTCAGTTGAAACCGGAATTCGTTTTCGTCTATGCTCAAGCGTCGCCGCGCCCGCACCCCCTTGTCAAGGGAGCGCGGGAGCACGAGAATCCCCTCGCCCGTTCCGGGCCGAGGTTCAGCGCACATCGAGCAAGAGGGACAGCCAGGGCATGAAGCCGGCGCCATTCACTTATCACGACCCCAAGACGGTAGCCGAGGCGGCCGACATGCTGGGCTCGCTCGAAAACGTCCGCGTACTGGCCGGCGGCCAGTCGCTGATGCCGATGATGAATTTCCGGTATGTGATGCCGGACCACATCGTGGATATCAACAGGCTCCCCGAGCTCGCCTACATCAAGGTCGATGGCGGCAGCTTGAAGCTGGGCGCCATGACGCGACAGCGGTCCATCGAGTTTTCGGACGAGGTCAAGGCTGCATGCCCGATCCTGACCGAAGCGCTGTCGCACGTCGGTCATCGCCAGACCCGCAATCGCGGCACCATTGGCGGCTCGCTTTGCCATATGGATCCCTCGGCCGAGCAGGTCGCCGTGACGGCGCTGCTGGATGGCACGTTGACGGCGACCAGCAAGGGCGGCGAGCGCAAGATAAAGATGGCCGAGTTCGGTCAGGGGTTCATGACGACAGCGCTGCAGGAAAACGAGATGCTGACGGCCATTGAGCTGCCGCTCTGGCCCAAGGGCCATGGCTATGCCTACGAGGAGTTCTCTCGCCGCCATGGCGACTTCGCGATCGCTGCCTCCGGTGTGCTGGTCGAACTCGACGGCGGCAAGATCAAGCGGGCTGCCATCGTGATGTCGGGCGTGCGCCCCAATCCGGTTCGCCTGAGTGCAGCCGAAAGTATGCTCGTCGGCCAGGCGCCGTCCGATGCTCTCGCCGAGGAAGCGGCGAAGGAGGCATCCAAGATCGACGCCATGGAAGACGCCTACGTCACGGCGGACTACCGTCAACATCTGGGCCAGGTCATGGTCAAGCGCGCCCTGAAACGGGCCTTCGGTCGGGCACAATAAAGGGACACATGACATGGCAGATCGTCGCAGGATTAAGGTCAAGATCAACGGCAAGGACTACGAGAAGGACGTCGAGACACGTCTGCTTCTCGCCGATTTCATTCGTCACGAATGCCGGCTCACCGGCACCCACGTTGGCTGCGAGCACGGCGTCTGCGGCGCTTGCACCATTCTGCTCAACGGCAACACCGCGCGCTCCTGCCTGATGCTCGCCGTGCAGGCCGACGGTCAGGAGATCGAGACCATCGAGAGCCTTGCCTTGGCCGATGGCACGCTCAATCCACTGCAGGAGGCGATGCGCGACAACCATGGCCTGCAGTGCGGTTTCTGCACCCCTGGCGTGCTGATGACCCTCACCGAGCATCTGCGCGACGTGCCCGACACCGACGAGAAGCAGGTGCGGGAGGCGCTGTCAGGCCACCTCTGTCGCTGCACAGGCTACCAGGGTATCGTCGATGCCGCGCTTGACGCACGCGACCGCTATAAAAAGGCGAAGTCTGCTTAGACGTCATCGAGGAGCACCGCGATGAGTGAGAAGGCCGGCGTCAGTCAGGGCGGCGGATGGTTCGGCGCGGCTGTCAAGCGCAAGGAGGATGCGGCGCTTCTGCAGGGGCAGGGCAAGTTCGTCGATGATATCGACCTGCCCGGCCAGCTGCACGCCGCATTCGTGCGCAGTCCCCATGCGCATGCGCTGATCCGCTCCATCGATACCTCAGTGGCGGTTGCGGTCCCTGGCGTCGCCGCCGTTCTCACCCACGCCGATCTCCCCGAGCCGATGCGGACCGATCGGCTGCCGCTCTACGTGCCGAACCCCGCCATCAAGCAGGTCAGGATGCAGCACGCCCTGGCCGAGCGCGAGGTCTGCATCGTCGGCGAGCCCGTTGCGGTTGTGATTGCGGACAGTCGCTACGCGGCGGAGGATGCGGCCGCGCTGGTTGCCGTCGATTGGCAGGTTCTGCCCCCGGTCGTCGATGTCCGCGACGCCCTCGACAATCCACACGCGACGGCCCACGCCGAGGGCCCCGACAACGTCGTCGCGCGCGTTCCGATGCGCTATGGCGATGCCGAAACCGCGTTCCGCACCGCCGCGCATGTCTTCAAGCAACGGCTGTTCCAGCATCGCGGCGGCCCGTTCTTCATTGAGACCCGCGGCCTGGTCGTCGAGTTGGGATGAGATCGCCGGCCAGCTGACGGCTTATGTTGCCTGCCAGGGCGCGCACCGCCTCAAGCGCGCGTTCATGGACATGCTGGATTATGGCGACCATCAGGTGCGCGTGATAGCGCCTGAGGTCGGCGGCGGCTTTGGTCCCAAGGGCGCGTTCTATTGCGAGTATGCGGCAGTCGCCGCCGCTGCCATCCGCCTCGGCCGCCCTGTCAAGTGGATCGAGGATCGACGCGAGAACTTCCTCGTTACCCATCAGGAGCGGGACCAGTGGTGGGACCTGGAAATTGCCGTCGATGAGAACGCGAGGCTACACGGCCTGCGCGGCCGTCTGCTGCACGACAACGGCGCCTACTTGCCTTGGGGCCTCGTGCTGCCGTGGATCGCGGCGACGACCGTTCCCGGCCCTTACGTGCTCCCCGCCTATGACCTCGAGCTCGTCGTCGCCTTCACCAACAAGACGGCGTGTACGCCGGTCCGCGGCGCCGGACGTCCGCAGGCGGTATTCGCCATGGAGCGGATGATGGATCTCGTTGCCGCCGAGCTCGGCCTCGACCGCGCCGAGGTGCGCCGCCGCAACTTGATCCAGCCCGAGCAGATGCCCTACAAGGTCGGCATCGTGTTCCGCGACGGCCGCCCCGTGACCTACGACAGCGGCGATTATCCGGAATGCCAGTGCAGGCGCGCTCGCCGCGGCCGGCTACGGACGGCTTCCCCGCCCGGCAGGCCGCCGCGCTTGCCCAGGGCCGCTACATCGGCATCGGCATCTCCAACGCCGTCGAGGCCACCGGGCTCGGCCCCTACGAGGGCGCGACGGTGCGGGTCTCGACCACCGGCAAGGTCACGCTCTACGACCGGCGCCACGCCGCAGGGCCAGGGTCACAAGACCGCCTTCGCCCAGCTCGTCGCCGATCAGCTCGGCGTCTCCGTCGACGACATCACCGTGGTCACCGGGGATACCGGAGCAATCGCGCTTGGCATCGGCACCTTCGCCTCGCGCTCGGCGGTCAATGCCGGCAACTCCACGCACCTCGCCGCGATCGAGGTCGCAACCAAGATCAAGAAGGTCGCCTCGGAGATGATGGAGGTGGCCGAGGCCGACCTCGAGCTCAAGGACGGAGCCGTCAACGTCAAGGGCGCGCCCGGGATGCGCAAGACCTTGCGCGAAATCGCCAATCTTGCGGTCGGAATGTACGGCTTCTCGATGCCGGCGCGATCGCGATCCAGGCCTCGAATCCACCGTGTACTTCAAGCCCGACCAGTCGACCTACGCCACCTGCACCCACGTCGCCGAGGTCGAGGTCGACGTCGAGACCGGCCAGGTCCGCATCCTGAGTTTCGTCGTCAATCACGACTGCGGTCGCGTCATCAATCCGATGATCGTCGAGGGCCAGGTCGTCGGCGGCGTCGCGCACGGCCTCGGCAACGCGCTGTTCGAGCGCCTCGTGCATGACGATCAGGCGACGCCGTCTCCGCGAGTTTCGCCGAATACCTGATGCCGATGGCGACCGACATGCCGGCCCACGTCGACCTGCATCACATCGAGACGCCGTCGCCGCTCAATCCGCTCGGCGTCAAGGGCGCGGGCGAAGGCGGCACGATCGCCGCCATCGCCGCCATCGTCGGCGCGGTGGAGAACGCCCTCTCGCCCTTCGCCGTGCGCATCATCCGAGACCCCGATCAGCCCGCAGCGCATCGTCGAGCTGGTCCGACAGTCCCGCGCCGCTCGCTGAAGCGGATCGCCGGCCGCCGATCATGTCCGCAGCCAGAGGCCATGCTGAACTGGGAGAGGCCACACAAAATTCAGCTTTTGACCCTGGCTGTTACGAAACGCGAATGCTGATATGATTTGCGCACGGCTTTGCGGGGGCATGGCATGAAGCGGTTTATCGAGGGCCAGGCGCGGGATCAGGTCACGTTACTACCGGATTGCCTGGAAGACTGGGCTGACGAAAACAATCCTGTTCGCGCCATCGACGCGTTCGTCGAAGCTCTTGATCTCGGCAAGCTTGGCTTTTCGGGTATTGATCCGAAGGCAACCGGCCGGCCCGCGTATCATCCCGCTGTACTCCTGAAGCTTTATATCTACGGCTATCTCAATGCGGTGCAGTCGAGCCGCCGGCTGGAGCGTGAAGCACGCTGCAACGTTGAAGTGATGTGGCTGCTTGGCCGCCTTGTTCCCGACCACAAGACCGTTGCCGAATTTCTCAAGAACAATGGTCCCGCCATTCGAAAAGTCTGTGCGCAGTTCGTCGAGCTGTGTCGACGGCTGGGCTTGCTCGACAATGCCAGCGTCGCCATTGATGGATCGAAGTTCAAGGCCGTCAACAACCGCGACCGCAACTTTACCGAAGCCAAGATGAAGCGGCGCATGATGCAGATCGTGGAAAGCGTCGGGCGCTACATCCACCAGCTCGAAAGCGCCGATCGCCAGGAACAGACGAACGCCATCGTCATGCGCACCAGGCGTCTGAAAGAAAAAATCGCAAAGCTCAAAGATGAAATGGAGCGCCTGGAAGGCGTGAATGAACGACGATGTGCCGAGCCTGATAAGCAGATTTCGATGACCGACCCTGATGCTCGTTCGATGGCGACAAGCGGGCGGGGCTCGGGCGTCGTTGGATATAATGTGCAGGCGGCTGTTGATACGAAGCACCACCTCATCGTGGCGCACGAGGTGACGACGAGCGGATCTGATCGTTCACAACTGGCACCGATGTCCAAGCTGGTGAAGACAGTGCTGGGCGTTGATAAACTCGATGTCGTTGCCGATCGCGGATACTTCTCAAACGAGCAAATCCTCGAATGCGCTGATGCCGACATCACTGTCACGCTGCCGAAGCCGCAGACCTCGAACAACAAGCTCAAGGGCCTCTTCGTCAAAGCCGACTTTCGATACCTCCCTGATCATGATCTTTATGTCTGCCCGGCAGGTGGGTGCATTGAAGTACGTCTCGCGCAAGAGAGAGAATGATTTAAACTATCGTCGATATGCGACCAAGCAATGTGGTAGCTGCAGGCTCAAGAAGCATTGCACCTCTGCCGCGCAGCGCGTCGTCACCCGCTGGGAGCATGAGCACGTTCTCGAAGATGTTCAACGACGGCTGGATGAGAACCCGCAGGCAATGCGCACCCGCCGCGAGACAGTCGAACATCCGTTCGGGACGATCAAGGCGCGCATGGGCGCAACCCACTTCCTGATGAAGCATCTGCAAAACGTGAAGACAGAGACGGCGCTTTCCGTCCTTGCCTACAATCTCACCCGCGTCATGAACATCATCGGAATCAAGCCACTGATCGCCGCTGTGCGGGAGTTTTTGCGGCAGATCTTGGTAGATTGCGCTCAAGAGATCGTCTGGATCGCCGTCACAGCTTCATGGATGCCAATCTGCACCCGAAGCCGGCAAGATGCGCTCCGCATTCGAGCCCCTGCAACCGCCATACTCTGATCGGACGTTTCGTAACGGCCAAGACCCACTACGGACTTAGTGCCCATGCTCAACACTTGTGTGGCAAGCGTGCCGGACGCAGCGACGATCACCAAGTGCGCCGGAACAAACCCGTTCTTAGGCCAGGGTCGGCATGCATGGCAGCTTTTTCCCTGAGACCACCTCCGTTCTCATCTTCGCGACGACCCCAAACTGCGATCCTGAGGCGTGGGATCAGTGGGCATGTGCTTTCAATACACATCAAAACAGCGGGCGTTACCGCGAAAATCGCAGCAGCGCATCAGGCAATTGATGGATCTCAGCGCCTGACGATGTCAATCGGCGTCGAACTTTGACCCCTGACCGAACTGCAATCTTGACCCCTTCTGTCCGTGTTCGTTGCGCCGGCCAAGACCGGAGCTGTGGAGCGTAGCGGAGCAGCGCAGGGCTTGGCCGGCGTCGCATCGAAGTCGGGCGCGCCTCAGCCGCGGTGCTTGAAGCGCCAGCTGTCGTTGCCGGTCTCGACGATGTCGCAGTGGTGGGTGAGGCGGTCGAGCAGGGCCGTCGTCATTTTCGGATCGACGAACACGCTGGCCCATTCGGCGAAGGCGAGGTTGGTCGTGACGATGATGGAGGTGCGCTCGTAGAGCTTGCTGATCAGATGGAACAGCAGTTGCCCGCCCGACTGCGCGAACGGCAGGTAGCCAAGCTCGTCCAGGATGAGCAGGTCGACACGGGTCAGTCCGTCGGCGATGCGGCCACCACGCCCGAGTTTTGCCTCCGCCTCGAGCCTGTTGACGAGGTCGACTGCGTTGAAGAAGCGCGCCTTCCTGCCGGCCCTGATGATGCTGCGGGCAATGCCGATGGCGATGTGGCTCTTGCCGGTTCCGGTGCCGCCGATCAGCACGACGTTGCGCTTGTCGTCGAGGAAGGCGCCGGTGGCCAGTTGCGCGATCAGATCGCCGTTGATCGGCGTGTCCTCGAAGTCGAGCTCGGCCAGTTCCTTGGCCAGCGGCAGCTTGGCGATTCTCATCTGGTAGTTGATGGAGCGCGCCTGCTTGGCGGCGATCTCGGCGCTGAGCAGCGCGCCGATGACCTTCTCGACGCCGTGCTGGCGTTTGACGCCGGTCGTGACGATCTCATCGTAGGCCGCACGCATGCCGGCGAGCTGCAGCGTCGTCATCATGTCGAGGATCTCAGGGCGATCCATGAGCCGCCTCCATGGCTGCGGCAGGCAATGCCCTCAGAGCATCGTAGCGGGCACAGTCGGCAATCGGCGGCAGGCTGAGCGCGAGGCGTTCAGGCGTCTGGATGGGCTGGGTCGGCTCGGGTTGCTGGCGACGGGCCAGCGCATTGAGGATAACGTCGGCGCTGGCGATGCTGGCCTCAAGCGCTTCGGCACAGGCCGCATCGACGGCAGGCAGGCCATCGGTCAGCACGGCGGTCAGGATCTTCACCATCTGCCGGTCTCCATCATCGGAGCCGGCAAGCTTGGCGCGCACCTTCTCGATCGATCGCGGCAGCGGCCAGTCCTTGAACGGAGCGCCGTTCCTCAGCGCGCCGGGCTTCTTCGCCAGCACAGGCACATAGTGCCAGGGGTCGTAGACGGTCTGGTTGCGGCCAAACCGGCGGGCATGCTCGCCGACCACGACGCCATCCTGCTTGATGACGATGCGGTCTGCATAAGCGTAGATGTCGACGGGCCGGCCGACGGCCTTGGAGGCGACCGAGTACTTGTTGCGGTCAAAGCGGACGAGACACGTCTTGGAGACCGCTGCACTCGTCGCATGAAAGCCGTCGAACGGACCGCGATAGGGCATCAGCTGCGGACGTTCCGCCTCGAACACCTCGAATACCGTGCGCTCTTTCTGCTCGGGATGGGCCTGGGCCTGGGCATAGGCGATGCACTTGGTCGCCAGCCAGTCGTTGAGCTCCTCCAGCGTCTTGAAGACGGGACGCGGTGCGAAGAACCGCTTGCGCACGACGCCGACCTGGTTCTCGACCTGCCCGTTCGGCGGGAAAATGGTTCCCGTCCATTTTCTGATCCGCCTCACCCCATCCGGCCGCCGGCGTGCAGGCCGTCGGCTCGACGAGGTGATGGCTCATCAGCTTCGTGAAGCGGTGGTTGAAGGCCCGGTCTTTACCCACGAACACCGTCTCGACCGCCGTCTTCATGTTGTCGTAGATGCCGCGCCGCGGCACGCCCTTGAAGAACTGGAACGCGCGCTCGTGCGCGTCGAACACCATCTCCTGGGCTTCGCGCATGTAGGCGCGCACGAACAGCATCCGGCTGTGGCACAGGCGGACCTGCGCCACCTTCACGGTCACCGCCGCGCCATCGAGCAGGACGTGCTCGTGGCTCCAGTCGAACTGGTAGGCCTCGCCCGGCGCGAAGCTCAGCGGCACGTAGGCTTCCGCTGTGCGCTCGCCCTCGCGCTGAGCCCACGCCTTGGCGTAGCGGCGCACGTTGTCGTAGCCGCCCCGATATCCCGTAAGCCGAAGCTCCTCGAACATCCGCTGATAGGTCAACCGCTCGCGCTTGGGGCTGCCGGTATTGGCTGACAGCATGGCCTCAAGGGCCGGCACGAAGGGACCAAGACGCGGTAAAGGCTGCTCGCGCCGTACATAGCGCCGCTCCGTCTCCACGCCGTCCTCGGCACGGACGATGTCGCGCACCGTGTTCCGCGCCAGACGCAGCTCCCGCGCGATCGCCTTGATCTTCCGGCCCTGGACGAAAAACGCGCGCCGCACCTTCGCTATCGTGTCCACCGTCACCATCCCCCGCTCGCCCTCGTGCCGACGCACGCACCGAGAGCCATCATCAGAGCCAAAGGGGTGGGGTCAAATTTGCACGCCGATCACCCCAATTCGGGGGTCAAAATTGCACGCCGGTTCACACTGACGACTGCTTTCAGCCTAATATAGTGGGTAGATTTTCAATCACCGGCCCGAGAGTGTGCCCCTATTCGGACCAGACTTGAACCCGAACATCCATTCTTTCGAACGCATCCCGGCTCCCAACATAATTGCCGGATACTGGCATAGTTTGCCTGATATGACGCGCAACGGCGACCGGAATCAGATTGTAGCCACCTACACTTCGGTTGGTTGGATCAAAAACGATCCACCCGGCTCCGGGCACATAGACTTCCGCCCATGCATGCGTCGACCCCGCACCTTCCGAGCCTACGGCATCATGATTGGGATCATACAGGTAACCCGATGCGATTCTCGCACCAAAACCAAGACTGCGAACAGCGTCGACAAAGAGGACTGCCAGATCACGGCATGAACCTTGGTTTCTGGCAAGCGTTTGCGTTGGTGTCTGGGCTTTATCATTCGCGCGAAATTCATAGCAGACTCGCGTACTGATTCCCGCACTCAGGCCTTTCAGTAACGCAAGCGTATTCGTGGGGACATTATGCACGAATTCTTGTGTCCATTCTCGCAGCAACCCGTCAGAGTCGAGATAGCCTTGAAGCCTGCCTGCGCTTAGATCGATCATCTCATCATCAGAGAGTAGGAAAGGGTAATTCGAAGCTGAGGCCGAAATATCGAACACCGGCC
>CAWGUF010000026.1:0-223090 GCA_963825625.1 uncultured Alphaproteobacteria bacterium
TCGTGTACTCCACGTACGAGATGACGACCGGAGATTTCACCCGCAATGCCAATCTTACTGTTCCGGGCGCGAAGTTGCGGCAGGCGATAGCGGAGCGGGTGCGCGGCGGGCCGTTGGCCGCATTCGATGCGCATTCGGCTGCGGTCGGATTATTTGGCGATGCCATTGCGGCAAACATGCTGCTGCTCGGCTATGCCTACCAGCTCGGCAAGTTGCCGATTCCGTCCAGCGCCATCGAGGAAGCGATCCGCCTCAACGGTGCGGCGGTCGGCATGAACATCGAGGCTTTTAGGCTCGGTCGGCTGGCCGCGCACGATCGTGGCGCGTTCGACCGGCTGCGCGGCGGCGGCTTGCAGGCGGCTGCGGAACAGGTCGATGCCACCGATCAGACGCTCGAGCAGATCATCGAGGTGCGAGCCAAGCATCTTGCTGCGTATCAGGACGAAACGTTGGCCCGGCGCTACCGGGAGCGCATTGCTCTGGTTGCGGCGGCCGAGCATGACAAAGCGAAGGGGATGACGGGCCTCGCGGCGGCGGCGGCCAGGGGCTATTTCAAGCTGTTGGCGTACAAGGACGAGTATGAGGTCGCGCGGCTGTTCACCGACGGTACGCTCGATGCCGATATCCAATCGCGTTTCGAAGGCGTGGGGCGTGTCGAGTATCACCTGGCGCCGCCATTGCTGTCGTGGTTCTGGCGCGACAAGACCACAGGTCATCCGCGCAAGGTTCGATTGCCGGGCTGGCTGGTGCGGCCGCTGTTCAGGGTTCTGGCGCGAGGGAAAGCGTTGCGTGGGACGCGCTACGACATCTTCGGCTATAGCGCCGAGCGAGGCCTGGAACGGCGTATGATCGAGGATTACGAGCAGATACTGGACGAGCTTGTGCAACGGTTGTCGCCGGCAACACACGAAACGGGCAAGGCGCTTGCTGCCCTGCCGCTGGAGGTCAGGGGCTTTGGGCATGTCAAGCATGCTGCCTATCAGGCGACGCGAGGGCGCGAACGTGCCTTGCTGGAGGCACTGCGTTCGCCGGATCCAGTGAAGGCGGCGGCCGAGTAGAGCGCTGGCTTTCAACCGCAGCCGCTTTAGGGAAGCAACTCGCGCACGGCCTCGCCGGGGCGGCACAAGCGTGTTCCCTTTGCCGAGACGACGATCGGCCGGTTCATCAGAATCGGGTGCTCGGTCATCGCCTGGATCAATCGATCGTTGCCAATACCGGAGGCATCGAGACCGAGCTCCGCGTACGTTTTTTCTTTGGTGCGTATCAGGTCGCGAGCGCTCAGTCCGGCGTCGCGCATGAGTTGCTCCAGGCGTGAGCGGCTTGGCGGCGTTTTCAGGTACTCGATTATTTGCGGCTCGATGCCGGCTTCCCGGATCAGGCCGAGCGCGGTCCGCGACTGGGAGCAATTCGGGTTGTGATAGATGGTCACCTCCGGCGTTCCGTCGGATCCGCGGGTGATCTCGCTCATTTGCCCTCCTTTTTCCGGGTGCTGGGGGCAGCGGCCGGCGTCTTGGCTGGAAGTGGCTGCGTGCAATAGCCGACGTACTGCGCAACCAGAGGCTCGCCGAACAAGCCGATATGACGGGAATGGACCGCGGGGTAGGCGCGCTTCCTGGCGTCGAGTGCGTAGACAGTCGTGATGTTGAGATAGCCCTCGGCGACGACCTCGAGGAAATGGTTGGCGCCCAACGCGCGAACAACGCGGAGCGGTCCCTTGCCCGACGGGGTCGAGAGCAAAGCCTTCTGTGCCTCAAGATCGATGGCTTCGATGCCGAACGCGAGAGGCTTGGCACGCCTTATCTTGAAGCGGCTCTTGGAATAGCTGCGCGAGGTGCCGGTCTTGAAGGTGCAGCTATAGGCGGTCGGGGTCTCCTCGGCAGCCTGCGCGGCAGCAGGTGAGCCGGTCGCCGTCAAGGCGATGAGGCCGATCAATGCTGATGCAAGGCCGGGCATGGCAGTCTGGTGGCTCATTCTGCTGCCTTCTCGTAGCTGCGTTTCTGGCGTCCGGATCATGGAGGTTCGATGCTGGGTGCTCATGCAATCGTGTTGGCCGCGGCAGCTAAATGATAGGACCAGGGCGGAGTGCGCAAGCCCTCTGCGGCACGGTGCCGTCCGGATGGGCTCGTTCAGCCTCCCAAGTGAATGTGGGATTTGTCCCATCTTTGCCATTGTGATCGTTGTGGTTGCTGTCCCACATAATGCGACATAATCTCTTGGTCGTCGGCTTGGCCGGCGCGGTCGATCTGGCGGCTCCATCAAGGTGCCAAAAATGACGAGTGAATTGGATACGACAAGCCCGCAGTTGGACCGTCGCGCGGCCGGGCTCCTTGAAGCCATCTTCGACTTCTGCAGGCAGAACCGGATGGCGGAATCGACGTTCGGGCGACGGGCGGTCAACGACGGCAAGTTCGTGTCCCGACTGCGGGACGGCGCACGCATCACGCCGGAGACGTTGGAGCGCGTGCGGGCGTTCATGGAGCGAAACGGCATGATTGCGCCGGAGGCGCCGCCGGAGTTGAAGCCGCTGCTCAGGGTCGATGGCAAAGCAATGTCGCCAGACAAACAGGACAGCGCAGGCACCTCCAACGCAGGCACCTCCAACGCAGGCACCTCCAACGCAGGCACCTCCAACGCAGGCACCTCCAACGCGGATGATCGTGGGGGCTCCGGGGCCGGGGCGCCGCAAACGAATTTTCGCTTCTTCGACAATCGGCAGAAGTATCTGCTGTTCGTCAACACTTGTGGCGAGAAGGAAGTGATCGCGCGGCGTGTGGGCATGGAGCT
This sequence comes from uncultured Alphaproteobacteria bacterium, assembly GCA_963825625.1. GTDB lineage: Bacteria > Pseudomonadota > Alphaproteobacteria > Rhizobiales > Hyphomicrobiaceae > CAMDPA01. The sequence continues at coordinate 2,785 of CAWGUF010000026.1, forward strand.
GTCGCATCTGCATCCGGAGCCGCCTGCGCTCAGAGTGTTCGATGCGGGAATGGGCGATGGCACCGTCATCACGCGTGTGATGCGGGAGATGCATCGCCGCTTTGCCACCGTGCCTTTCTACGTCGTCGGCAAGGAGATCAGCCTGGAAGACGTCAGGCTGTCGCTCGACAAGATGGCGGACCGCTTCTTCGAGCATCCGGCCACGGTGCTCGTCGTGACCAACATGTATTATACGGAGGCACCCTGGCTGCAGCCAAAATCCGTGGCGGCGGCGCATTCGCTGGTCTGGCACGATGTTGCGCTGACCGGGACGACGTCAAACGAATTCAGTGATCAGATCACGGCGCTGGAGCCATTTCTCGCGCGGAACTGGCAGGCCAGGCACAGTGCCAAAACGGGCAACCCGCTGTATGAGCGGCCAGTGGCTCTGGTGCTGTACAGAGAGGATTATCGTTTTCTGCTGGACAGCGTCATTCCGCGACGCGGCAATGTCCGTGCCGATTATGATCTCGTGATTGCCTCCCAGCCCTATCGCTTGCGGGTGCCGGCAGAGTTCAAGGCGGCAAAGGTGATTACGCCGCTGGCACATGCCCTGAGGCAGGGTGGCAGGCTGCTTGGGATACATTCGTGCGGGCGTGACCCGGGGCTGGAGATCATCCAGAAGGTGTGGCCGGACGATAATCCGTATCAACATGATCGGCACGATATTCTGCGTGCGGTGAAGGCCGAACTAGGCAAGGATGCGCGACACTACAATTTCAATGCCTATTCCGATGCTCGCGCCGTGTTTCGCTACGACATGCATACTTTGCCTTCGGAGATTACGTCGTCGATCGGCACATCAACGCTGTTTGCGGCCTGGAATGCTGCCGTCTACGTCAATCAGATCGACGATGCTCGGCTCGACAAGGCGATCGGCGAGCGGGCGTATCTGGAAGCCACGGGCGAGGTGCTGAAAGAGCGCGGCAGCCTTTGGTTCAATGACGAATCCTATGTCGTGTCCCGCAAGAGGGGGTAGCCGAGATGTCAGGCGCCACTGAGACCAAGACGCCGAATATTTCGCGGGAAGTTCAGCGTGCGGCGCTTGACCTGGTTGCCTGCAGCTCGATCGAGATGGGAGCCCACAGGCCTCAGGATGCGGCGCGGATTGCGGACCTTCTGCCGTCCGGCACGCCCGTTTATGTGAACCATCTGCCGCGCCACTCGCTCGACAACACGCTGAAGGGACTGTTGTCGGTGAAGGCCGTCGGGCTCGAGCCGGTGCCTCATCTGGCGGCGCGGCGGGTCGGCTCGCGTGCGGAGGTGCTCGCTTTCCTGAAGCGTGCGGTCGGTGAGGCCGGTATCAAGAAGGTGCTGGTTCTGGGCGGCGACATGCCTGAACCGGCGGGACCTTACGCGGATGCAGCCAGTCTCATCCGTGATGGGGTGTTTGGTGACTGCGGGGTGCGCGAGATCGGTCTTGCGGGGTACCCGGAAGGTCATCCCAGGATCGACAGCAGTGCATTGGCGGACGCACTGAGGCAGAAGATCGGACTTGCGCGTGAGCAAGGGCTTGGTTGCTATGTCCTGACGCAGTTCTCGTTCGCGCCCAACCGGATTGTCGAGTTCTGCGGCGGCCTTCAACGTCAGTCTGCGGACGTTCCTGTCTATGTCGGGTTGCCGGGGCCGACGACTCCGGCCCGGCTGCTGAGGTATGCCCAGATTTGTGGCGTCAGCGCCTCCCTCAGGGCACTGCAAGCCCAGGGCATGGGGGCGGTCAGGCTGTTCACGCATACCGATCCGGTGGAGCAGCTTGTCGCTGTGGCTCGTCAGGTGGCAAGCGGAGCGACATCAAATGTCGTCGGTATTCATCTCTTCTCGTTCGGTGGGGTCGAGTCCAGCGCGACGTGGATCAATCACCAGATCGGCGGCGGTTGAGCCTGAGCTGCCAGCCGGGCAAGACCGTGCATCGGGGCCGATCGGGAGTGATGCTGCAAGTCGCGGCGGGGCAGCACCGGCCCATCCAACGAGGAACAGGGCGAATTGAAATGCCCCTGCCGACGCCACCCCAAAGTAGGTGATGCGAGGCCGTCCTATCGAGCATTGACAACGGTCAATATCGTTCGATCGCGGGGGGCGAAGACGGTCTTGCCCGGCGACCGCGAACCGGTACCTCTCGTCCAATGCGAAGCATTCGCCTGTTGCAGCGGGAACCGCGGTTGCGTGTCTCTTTTTCAGCCGGTGTTCAGATAATCGGCCGGCTCCATCGGCGGTAGGCGATCGTCGCGGGCCACGCGCATGCGGTCGCTGTAGAGGTCGACCGTCACTCCCAGCGTGTTCTTGCGTGTCAAGTGGCCCAACAGGAACGAGTTGGCCCCCAATTCGTAGAGGCGACCAACCTCGCCTGCGAGAAGCAAGCGCCGCTCCTCGTCGGTGAGGGGAAAGTCTGCGAGGGTTGCCTCGGGATCGGCGTCGATCGCCTGGCGGAAATCATCGTCGTGAAAAATCCGATGGCAGATCTTGTTGACCCAGTAAATGCTCATGTCAGTTGTCCCATCTCCATGCTCCGTAGGCATGGCCATGCGAAATCTGCGGCTCCAGGAATGTCGGCTTGCGTTCTCCGATTGCGCCCAACATCGCGATCCAGTTAAGCAGCTCGCCGCCGACGTTGCCAGCCGCCAGCATGCGGTCGGACGTGGCCTCGTTCAGCAGATCATTGACCCGTCCGGCTTCCATATGACCCTGAACGCGCCTGGCCCAGCCGGGGTCTGGCGTGCCGGCCCGAGTGCCGGGCCTGAGCCGGGGGCCTCCCACCTCGAGCGAGAAGCTGCCGCTTGCCACGATGGCGACCCGGATGTGATCGGGCCATGCGGATACGGCTTCACGTACCATCTGACCCAGCGCATGGCAGCGCTTGGACAGGGGAAGGGGCGGGGCGATGCCATTGATGAAAACCGGGACGATCGGGATCTTCATGTGCGGCGTCAGGAAGTGCAGCGGCACCAGCAGGGAATGGTCGATGGTGAAGTCCTGAGCGAGCGAGAGATCGAAGCCGGCTCCGAGACCGTGCGCGTGCAAATGGCCGCCGAAATCGGCGTGCACGGGGACGGTGTAGGTTGGCATCGCGGTGTGGTCGTTGGGTCCGATTACGGTCTCGGCAATGCCAACGGCGAAGGTCGGCAGATTGTCGAGGAAGAACGTATTGAGATGATCGCTGTCAAAGACGATCAGGACATCGGGCTGGACGGCTTCAAGGTTGCGCGCGACCTCGGCAAAAAGCCTGGCGGTCTCGCATTCGGGGCCATCGCGGGCGACCAGGGCAGGAAACATAGGTGTGTGCGGAACACCGAATGCGGCGACGATCTCAGCCATGATTTCCTCCCGGCCGGTAGTCTGCGATTCATTCGCCAGGCAAGACTGCATCGTTCGCAGCCGCCAGTCCATTGCCATTTGTGGAAATGCCACCGTCGGTTATTGTTGCGTGACTTCGGGACTTATACCGGCCCACCGAATGTTCCACTCTTTCTGGGCGGCGGTGGGCCGGTATCATTCTTGCTTTGCGCGCGCCGCCACACCAACCCTGCGCGCAGATACCTGCAAACCTCAGGTTCGACGGTCAAACCTAAGGTTTTCCGGTATTGAACGACCGGGAGGCTCGTCATGGCAGAGGGAACCACGCAACCGGCGACGAACGGGCGCGAAGACCGGCTCGTTGCCGCTGCGGCAACAGATGCGGTCGATACGGTGAAGGAAGCGCGGATGCTGGCTTCGGCGATCGAGGCCACGGCTCCGGAGCTGGAGCGTAGTGGCAAGCTGGCGCCGGATCTGCTGGCCCGCATGCATGAGGCGCGTCTGTTCCGGCTGCTGTTGCCGCGTGCCTATGGTGGGCTGGAAGTGGCGCCGGCCACATTCATCGAAACCGTGGAGGCTCTTGCCCAAGCCGATGCCAGCGCTGCATGGCTGGTGGCGCAGGGGTCGGGGTGTACCGTTGCAGCAACTTATCTGGAGCCGGCTTGCGCGCGGAAGATCTTCGGGCCGGTCGATGCGATCCTGGCGTGGGGGCCGAGCGGCACTGGTGCGCAGGCGGTGCCGGTCGACGGCGGTTTTCGGGTGACGGGCCAGTGGCATTTCGCGAGTGGGAACAGACAAGCGCAATGGCTCGGGGGGCACTGCTCGCTCTACGGCGCGGACGGCAAGGTGATCCTCGACGATGCCGGCAAGGAGATCGCACGGACGGTGCTGTTTCCGCGTGAGCAGGCCAAGGTCGAGGATACCTGGCAGGTTATCGGTCTCAAAGGCACGGGCAGTGACAGCTATAGCGTCGCCAATCTGTTCGTGCCATCGAGCTTCAGCTATCGGCGGGACACGAATGAGGACAAGCGCGTGCACGGCCCGCTTTATCAGTTCACAGCCATGAACATTTTCGCATTTGGCGTGGCTGGCATCGCGCTTGGGATTGCGCGTGCAATGCTCGATGCATTCATGGAATTGGCGGCGACGAAGAAGGAGCGGGCAACGGGAACGCCGCTCAAGCTCAGCGGCAAGACGCAGGCTGAGCTGGCGCAGGCGCAGGCCAAGCTGCTGTCGTCCCGGGCGTTGATGCTGGAGACGGCACGCGAGTTGTACCTGGTCGCGAGCGATGGCAAACCGTTCACGCTGGAGCAGCGGGCGCGGATGCGTTTGTCGACGGTTTGGGCGGCGACGAACGCGCGGGAGGCGGCAGATTTCGCCTATCATGCCGCCGGGACTGCAGCGATCTTCGAGAACGGGCCGTTCGAGCGGCGTTACCGCGATATCCACACGGTGACACAGCAGGTGCAGGCGCATCATGCAAATTTCGAGCTTGTCGGCCGCGCCATGCTCGGCGTGCCGGTGAATTCGCACCTGTTGTAGCGGGCCGTGCAGGCGCCGTGGGAACGGCCTGGGCCTTGCCCGCGGGGAGGCGGCCCGCCGGCAATACGGGCGAACAGGCCGCTGGTCCCTCTGCCTGCGGCGTCAACTGTGGGGACGCAGCAATTCCAAGCCGACGATCAGCAGTATGAGCAGCGCAAAGATGCTGACCATCAGGTATGCGCTTCGGCGATCGTCGAAGCGTAGCTCGGGCTCGGTCTCGTGCTTTTCGGTCTTACTGTTGTTGTTGCTATTGAGGTTGCGGTTGTCCTTGGCCTTTGGGGCTGGAGGCATATGGCTGGTGTTGCCCATGAGTGGATCCATGACGGATGAGGAGCCGGTACGTGCTGTCGGCACGCCCGATGGTCCGGACGCGGCATCGCTCGCTGGCGGCCGGTTCGCGGCATTCGATTTCGGTGCGGAGAAAGTATCGGTGCGGAAAGCCGCTCAGGCGGCTGGCGGTCCGCGGATACAATTGGCGTGGCGAGGGGGCGCAGCGGCCGCGCATGCCGGGAGGCCGATGCGCGGGCAGGAAGCGGTCTGGAGCCGGTCAAGGTGGCGGGTCGGTAGGGCGGGATCGTCCGGCGAGGATGAGTACACAATGTCGGGCATTGTGTTGCCGGCGGACAAGGTGCGTCCGGCAGGGCCAGGGAGGCTTTCGGATCGTCGGGTGGGACCGGTGTCGTTGCGGTCAGCGTGCTGACCGGTCGTCAAAGCCAGGCGGTAGTCAGTGGTCACCTGCGCAACAGCCACGCCGGCACCAGCCAACTGCGCCAGTGCCAGAACCAGTGCGAGGATTGCAGCTGTTGCGGTCAACCGGATTGGCTGCTCGACATCGGACAGCCACCGATCTTGCGGCCTGAAGCTCATGGCGGGATGCCCCTGAGAGCACCGGAATTAGTGCGCTAAGTGACATTACGTATGGTCTCTGATGCCGAAGTCAAGGGGCGGTGGGACTGCTGCGGTGGGACTGGCCGCCTCAACCAAACGGCAGTTCCAGTGCTTTTTTCGTTGCCGGACGGCTGGAGACCGTCTTTACCCAGCGGCTGAGATTGGGGCGTGACGTGAACCATTCGTGGTCGGTGAAGCTCACGAAGCGGGTGATGGGGGTGATGTCGGCGATCGAGAATGAAGAGCCGGCGAGGAACTCGCTCTGGCCCAACTGCTTGTCAAGCACATCGAGCATCGCCGGCACGCCCTCCTCGAGCTCTTTGTGCTGGCGCATGATGGAGAACGTCGGCATCAGCGTCGCGACCGAGAACATCGTCCACTTGTAGACGTCGGCGCGGTTGGCGGGGCTGTCGCCCATCAGCTTATTATAGCGTTCGCCCAGGTAGAGAAGCATTGCCGAGGACTCGAACAGCGAGACGCGCTGGCCGCCCGGGCCGGCTGTATCGACGAGTGCGGGGATCTTGCCGTACGGGCTGATTTTCAAGTGCTCCGGCGACTTGTTGGCTTTGTCGCGGATGCTGACGGGCTTGAGCTCGTATTCGAGACCGGCCTCCTCAAGCATGATCAATGGCCGGCGGCCGTTCGTGGTGCCCCAGGTGTAAAGCTCCAGCATCTCGACGCACTCCCTCAGTCCGAATGTGAACATCGGATCAATGCTAGACCGAAGCGGTTGGCTGCGCCAGCGGTCGGGAGCGGTTTTGTCTGGAGCGGTCTCAACGCAAGTTGGGACGAGACTTGAGCAGCCGCTCGAGGTCCTGGCTGGCGCCATTGGCACCATACTTCAAAGCTTCACGGTACAGCGAGACCGCCTGCTTGGGCGAAGCGATGACGTCGGAGGTTGGCAGCTTGGTCAGGTAGAAAGGATCGAAGGTCTTGCCGAGCTCGTGCAGGATCTCGGAGGGGGCGAGGGAAATGTTGGCCAACAGGTGCTCGCGAGCCTGCAGCACGCGTCCCGCATCGAGCATCGATCGCCCTTGCGCGACGACTTTGTCGACCTGAGCTCGTTTCTCAGGTGTCATCGGATCGGGAGGCGGTTGTGGCGCCGGCACTTGCGGCGCGGCGCCTTGGCGATCTTCCGTGGTCGGCGGAGCAGCAGGCGCGGCGGGAGGCGTGGCCGGCTGCTCTTGCGGAGCCGTTGGCGGGGTTGGCGGGGCAGCGGGGCGCTCGGTTACAGGCGGTTGCACGTCTGCCGGCGGCGGAGGTGGGCTCGGTGCCGTGGGGGGCGTATCGGCCGACGGCTCTTGGGGGGGGCGCTCGGGTGTCGGAGGGGCAGCCGGCTGCAGTGCGGGCTCGCTCTGGGAGGCTATGGCGGGCCTGCCGGTGCCGACCGTCTTCCGGGAGGCGGGGCGGCGTGTGTGCTGGGCGTCGGTCGTGCGTGATTTTGCGGTTAGGGATGGTTTGCCGCCAGTTGAGCGAACGTCGGCTGATTCCGTCTGCGTTGGACGCACCGGCACTGTGTCCTTGAGAGAGCCTGTTCGCCGCATATCATCGTGGATGCATGCGGCCAGGAAAATTGTCGACCCTGCCGTCGCCATCGCGATGGCTTGTAAGGGCTTCTGTGTACGCTTTTTCGCCTGCATCCGGTCGCCCGCTTCGGAAGGTTCCCTCAAGACATCTGGTCCATCGCGACTAACCAGGGGGCGATTCTGGTGTGAGGACCAGTGTGGCGGCGTGAGTCGTCCACACGTTCAGGAGATTGGGAAGGTGCAGGCGGCACCTTTGTTGCCGTTCGCGGGGGACAGGCGTTGCGCTTCAGCGCTTGCTGCGGGCTACCCTGACGCGCTTGCCGCCGTTCTTGCGCAGCTTGGCGGTCTGCATTGCCAGCCACTTACGACAGCTCGGCCTGGCGAGGTTGCACCTAACGGCAATTCTCGGCCCAGTGCGTTTTGCGCCGGCCGCCTTTGGGTCACCGGGTATTCCTATTGCCGTTTTGGGATCAAGCAGGACCTCGCGAGCCGATCGTGCAACGAGGCCGGCCGCGGTCAGTCGATAAAGGAACGGATTGGCCGCCAAGGCAGCCGGCGACACCAGCCGTGCCATTGGCGTTTCGGGCGGGGATCTCAGGACGCGAATGGCGCCGCCGGGGCCTAGAAAAAACGCCAGCCGCAGATTGGGGAAGGAGCTTTTGAGGCCGGCTGCTGCCAGACGGTCCGCATTCTCCTGGGTGTAGGCAGCCGCAACCTTGCGGGAAAATGTCATGTCCGTGCGCTTGGCCAGCAGCTGCGGAACTGACAGAGACTCCGTCTCTTTCGGGAAGTTGCGCCGCGCGACATCGATGAAGGTGCTGACGATGAACTGATAGGGCCCGACAGCGGTGGAGCGAGGATTCCGCGCATCGAGCCTGCCACCGGATTCGGCGATCATCAGGCGATCGAGGAAGGTATCCAGCGTGATTTCCGGTTTGTCAGCGGTCTTGGCGGGGGTGGATACCTTGGCGGGCGGTGAAACAGGCGCAGGGGGCGCGGCTGGCGGGGTCGCGGATACTGCGCTTGCCGACAACAACAGCAGTGCCGTCGCCAGAACGCCAGTCAATCCTGCCGGTCGACGTGGCGACATGGTGTATCCTGCGGTTGCCCCATCGGTCAGATCCATTGGCATAGGTGGGTTCCTGGCACAAATTCAAGACGTGCATCGCCAAGTTGACTCACGTTGGCCATGATCTGTGGCGAGATCAAGCTCGCCGTGCGGTATATCTTCCTACTTCGGATGGCCGATGGTGTGGGCGGATTGCCGATATCCGCAACCAAACTGCTATCTAAAAGTAAATGAACCTCTTCGCCCGGAATTCGCCCAAGGCAATCCCTTCAGGGCTGGCCCTTGGCGCGACGATGTGAACAGCGGTGCTTGTGAACGGTATTCAGACTGGCAGGTCGAGCGCGCGCCGCGCGGCATCGCCAGGCTCGATCATGCCAGCCAGGACGGCATCGGCCAATTTGTCCAGTTGCTCGCCGTCGCCAGCCTTGATGCGCGAGGAGACAAGTTCCGACGCCGCCCGGGCGATCAGATAGCGGGCCCGGCGGCGGCGGCGGATCTCGCCCCCGACCTCCATCCGCAGTGCGCCAATTGCATCGACTGCAGATGCGAGATCAGCGATGCCTTCACCGCTAATTGCCGTGGTCTTCAGAATGGGTATCCGGGACATGCCGCCTGCACGCAATGCGAGCATGCTTTTGATCTGCGTGTAGGTGATATTGGCGCCGGGCAGATCGCTCTTGTTGACCACGAGCACGTCGGCGATCTCCAAGTGGCCGGATTTCATCGCCTGGATGTCGTCGCCAAGACCTGGTGCAGCGATCACGATTCTGACATCGGCTACCTCGGCGACGTCGATCTCGCTCTGTCCGGTGCCGACGGTCTCGAGAAGGATGTGGTCGAAGCCTGCACCATCGAGCGCGTCGATGATGCGGACGGCAGCCGGGGACAGCCCGCCAAGAAAGCCGCGTGAAGCTATTGATCTCACGAATACGCCGTCATCATCGCCGGCTGCGGTCATGCGCACGCGGTCGCCGAGAATCGCGCCTCCCGAAACCGGGCTCGAAGGGTCGACCGCTATGACAGCGACGCGATTTCCGCGCTTGCGGAGGTGGGAGATGTAGGCGTTCACGAGTGTCGATTTACCGGCCCCCGGCGGGCCGGTGAAGCCTGTGACCAGAGCCTTGCCGAGGTGGGGCTGCAGAGCAGACAACAGGTCGAGCGCACCGGGCTTGAGTGTTTCCAGCAGGGTGCATGCGCGGGCAATGCTGCGCCGGTCGCCCGTCGTCATGCCCACGACCAGGCGCTGCGCTTCGTCCTGCGAGGCTGTGGGTTGTGGCGGTGTCGGACCGGATTTGCTCATGGGCCAGTTGTAGTTCGAGTCAGCTACGGATCAAAGCGCGCCTTAGCTCGATCGATCGCGAAGCACGGCCAGAGCGCGATTTGGGCGCAACGGGCCACTAGAACCAATAGCCTGGAAAGCGGTGGCGCGGCCGCATCTGGATCGGGCCGAAGCCGACCAGCGAGATCATCGGCTCCTCGACGACGACGATGGGCTCGGCCATCGGCTTGCCGCTCAGTGCGACCAGCCGATCCACGCGCGATTCCGTGGATGGATGCGAGCGCAGAAGTGAGGGGTAGGCGACGCGGCGACCGGGGACCGGCATCATCAGGTCCTCCCAGAAGCGGCCGGTGTGGTGATCGAGGCGCCGCAAAGCCGAGGCCAAACCGAGTGGATCTCCTGTCAACTGGGCGCCTTCCAGATCGGCGTCATATTCGCGTGTCCGGGACAAGCCAAGCTGCAGGAGGCTGGTCAGCGCCGGGGCGAAGTACATCAGGCCGACGCCCCACCAGGAGGTATGCTGTTCGCCCTGCAAGGCAGCCATCAGGTTGAGGGCAGCCAGGAAAACACCGAAATAGGACATTGCCTGAGCGAGACGGGTGAAGCCGTCGGCCAAGCCCATTACCCACAAGTCATTGTTGCGGATGTGGCTCATCTCGTGAGCAAGGACACCGACGATCTCGCGCAGCGTGAGACGACGCAGAAGGCCCTCTGTCACCGCAATCGTTGCGTGTTCGGGGCGCCCGGTTGCGAAGGCGTTGAGGGTCATGCTGGGGATGACATAGAGGGCGGGGGTGGCCGGCAGGTGTGCCCGGGTCGACAGCTCGGCGACTATTGCATCGAGCTGGCCGCCTGTTCCCGGCCGCACGCGTCGTGCACGATAGGCGCGCATCAGGACTTCGGGGGGCACGCGGGGCACCAGCACCAGCAGCAGCCCCAGCATGACGGCGGCCCAGCCTGCACCCTGCGGTCCCATCACGAACCAGGACGAAAGTGCGAGCAGGCCGCCCATGCCGGCAAGTAGCAGCACGGTGTGCAGGGTGTTTTGCAGCTTGTGCCTGCGCAGTGCGTTGTCGTCCAGGAACGGGCTCACGATGCAGCACTCCCCCACGAAGAATGGAGCGGGCTATGGGCAGACGGCCAAGGCGCAGCGAACCAACTTCGGTAAATTCGGCCTGTGGCGTCGCCCGGTTGCACGATAACAGGTGCGGCCAGCAGCGTATGCCCACATTCTGCAGATAAGTGGCGTTGAGATGGCCGTCGAGGCCGCGTGTGTCTTTCCTCGTGCCCGAGCTGGGTTCGCGACACCCGTAGCGTGGCGCGGGATGTCTACATTCGCTCGACGATATCTGCTTGCGGCTGGTCAGCGTTGGCGATGGCCTTCGACACTGCCGCGGGGACGATATCCTTGGCCTTGTCGACGATGGTGAAGGCAACCTCCAGATTGGGACGGATGAAAGCCTCTTCGCGCATATGCGAGAGCAACTCGAGGAACGGCGACCAGAATCCTTCGATATTGGCCAGGATCACCGGTTTCTTGTGCTGACCGAGCTGCGACCAGGTCAACTGCTCGACCAACTCCTCAAGCGTGCCGATGCCGCCGGGCAGCGCGACGAACGCGTCCGACTTCGTGAACATGAGCATTTTGCGCTCGTGCATATCCTGGGTGACGATCAGTTCCTGGACGTCGCGCAGCATCTTCTCACGGTCGCTCAGGAAATCCGGGATGATACCAGTGACGTGGCCGCCATTCTTCAATGTGGCGCGGGCTACCTCGCCCATCAGGCCCAGGCTGCCACCGCCGTAGACAAGCCCGATCCCGGACTTCGCGAGCGATTTGCCCAGCACACGGGCGGCTGCGACATAGGCAGGATTACGGCCTGAACCGGAGCCGCAATAGACGCAGATGTTATGGATGGGGGTGGCGGCCCGTTGGACAGCCTCCAGATTTGCTTGTCCGTTGAGTTTCTTCTTTGCCATTGTATTTTCTATTCTTCCTTCGTGTCATGTGTTGCCGCCGACGGCTCTGTGCAATGCCACTGATGGGGTTGGGCCAAGGCACCAATGTGGCCTGCGGTTATTCCTCTGGATAGCCGGTCGCCATCGGGTCGAAGCCGCTGCTTTCGGCCGCGGGATCGTTTACAGCACCGCGGTCGACCGGCGGACGCGGAGATTAACCTTCGGTGCTGCGAGGTCGTCGCTGCTATTTGGGTGACATGTTGCCAGAGATACATTGCCCTTTGATTGCGGTCCCCTCAATTAAGGGGGCCTGGCAGCGAATGCCAGCATTCTCAATTTGATGTGCGGGAGCCGCAATCTCAACAATTAGTTAACTACATTTTAGGCTCCACTCGCTCGGTCCGGCCATAAAGCGGACTTGCCGGACACTTTCCGGCCGTTGAGAGCCGCTCGGATCCGCGAGCATACCAACGGTTAGGCGGCGTTTGTGGCGGGCCTATCGACGGCTGCAGATGCCGGGCGTTGGCGCAAGCGGGAAGATGTGATTATTGTGCGGGCTGTGGGCTGGCGGAGTGCAAATCGGATCAAAGACTTCCGCCATGTAGGGTAGATCGGCTCAGCACTGTCCCTGGCGCGCAGGCGAGCAGGGCAGAGGTGCCGTGGCGGCGGTATGGAGGCGTATTGCCATGATGTGCTCGCGATTGTCGAGGCTGGTGCTCGGCGCCAGCGTCTGCGCAGCCTCTATGGCGATCCAATTCGCCTTCGCAGCCTGGCTCGAGCCCGCTCATGCACAGGCTCACTCGCCGCAGACTCAAGGTCGCGGTGGTGAGACCGACGCCATGCGTCGCGCCGGGGAGCTTGCACGGGATGCAAACAGGCATTTCGACACGCTGATGCCGAAAGTAACCGGCAGCGAGACGGCACCATCGCGGATCGCGCAAGCCCAGCCACAAGCAGCGGTGAAGCCTGTCGGAACCACCAGCAGCATCAGTCAATTGTCGCCGCTCTGGTCGTGGCTCGAGACTTCGAACCGCGAGTACCAGAGAGTGATCGTCAAGACGCTGTCCAGCGGCGGACCGGCCTCGCAAAGCATCGCGAGCCAGCGCGGAGAAAGGCCTGCCGCCCCGGTCGGTGCACCCGTGCCCGATCCTGGTCGGGCGAAGCCGCAGCCAAGAGCGCCCGGTGAAAGTGCGCCTGCCGTGGTTGCAGAGCAGCGCTCGGTGCAACCAACGCCTCCGGAGCCGCGAGCCACGCAGCCGTCTGGGCAGCCGTCTGGCGATGCGGGAACATTCGAGCAGATGCAAGTGGCAGTGCAGAAGTGGTTCAGTCGTGCCAATCGTGAATACAACTCGCAGATTGTGAAGCGGCTTGCGGATCAAGGGGGCGGGCCAGCGGCACCTGCTGAGCGCGATCGTGCGCCAACAACGGTCGCAGCCGTGCCGGCGACAGCGCCCAAGCGTGATGATGGGCGTGCTGATTCCGCGCGTCAGCTTGCCGAAGCTGCGAAGAAGGCCGAGCTGCAGCGGCGTGAGGAGCAGGGTCGGCGGATGATCGAGCTTGCTCAGCAGAAGGCGCAAAGTGAGGCGGCAGCGCGTCAGAGCGAGCAACAGCAGAAGGCAGCAGAAGCGCGCAAGGCAGCAGAAGCAAAGCAGGCCGCCGAGGTTGCAGCGCGGGCGAAGGCCGAGCAGGCGGAGCGGGCCGCTCAGGAGAAGCAACGTCAGCAGCAGGCGGCGGAACTTGCAAGGCGCGAACAAGAGCGGAAGGAAGCCGATGCCGCGGCACAGCGGCTGCGGGCGGAGGAGAGCCGTCGCGCCGCTTTGGTCGCCGCCGAGCAGAAACGGGAGGCTGCGCTGCGTGAGGCCGAGGCCCGCAAGCGCGAAGCAGCGCGGCAGGCCGAACAGCGTCGGCTGGCAGATGAGAAACGAAAGACCGAGGAGGCAGCGCGAATTGCAGCCGCACGCGCCGAAGCGGAGCGCAAACGGGCCGCAACGCGCGAGCAGGAGGCCGCGCGGCTGGCCAGGCTACAAATCGCAGAAGAGCGCAGGGCCATCGAGCGTGCTCGCGAGCAGCGGATCGCCAGGGAGGCGAAAGAGGAAGAGGACAGGCTGGCAGCGGAGCGACGGCTGATGGAGGCCGCGCGCCGAGCCGAGCAGGACCGGCAGGCGGCAGCGCTGAGACAGCGGACGGAAACGCCGAAGCCCGCGCCCTTGGCCGCGGCCAGCAAGACGACCGCGGAGCCGGTCGCCAAAGCTGATAGCGCGCAGAAGCGCGGTTCCGAGGAGGGCGCCAAGCGCCTCGCGGCTACAGGTAAGGCCGTGGGCAGGTCTACTGGCAAGTCCGTGGACAAGTCGGTGGGCAAGGCCGTGGTTGCCAAGCGGTCCAGCCGGTCGCGGCGGGCCGACCGCAGGCGCGCGGCAGAGAGAAAGCGGACAGTCGTCAATATCGTGTCGGCTGCGCCAGCGCAGGCACCATCCCCAACGGTCGCGGCAGGCGTGCCCGATTCCAAGCTGAAGGTTGTCAGGCGCGCCTCATCACGGTCGAAGCCTCGTGCGTCTGCGCTAAAAGGCAGAACGACGGTGCGTAAGCGCAGCGCCAGTCCACGAAAGGCCTCCCGCCGCCCGGTCAAGTCCTACGGCTATCGCGGATCGCGCTCAGGGCTGGGCGCCAAGCAGGAGCGGACGAAAAAGAGCAAAGGAAGGCCTGCCAGCAAGCCCGGATACAAATATCGGTCGAGGAAGAAGCGTAACAGCTGTCGTCATGATGCCGGGCTGAAGGTTGTTCCCGGACAACATTATGTGGTCAAGGCTGGTGACTCGTTGCGGGGCATTGCGGAGAGGCACTACAATGATGGCGGCAAGTTCCAATTGCTGCTGAGAGCAAACCGTTCGGTCATTCGCGATCCGGACAATATGCAGCCTTGTCTCAAGCTGATCATCCCGCATGCAGCCTGAGAGGCAAACGGACAGGCCGCCGGTGGCGCGGGCGCTGCCGCCGCCAAGCTGATTGTTGGCGATGGCGGATAGCCGGTGAACCAGGGGCTTGTCGACAAGGGTCTGGGCTTCAGCTAAGACGACGGGCATGCAGCAGATGAACGCGCCCGAGTCCCGCCTGACGACGTTGCGCAGCCGTGTCAAAAAACTGATGCTACCAGACCCGTCGCGCTACAAGGTGATGCGCGGGCTGTTGCCTTATGTCTGGCCGCACGACAGGCCGGATCTGCAGCGGACGGTGTTGATTTCACTGGGCCTGATGCTGGTTGCCAAGGTTGTCACGGTGAGCATGCCGTTCACTTTCAAGTGGGCGACCAATGCGTTGGTGGCGCTTTCCAATGGTGTGGTTACACCGGCAGACGTGCCGATCTGGCTGATCGGCGCGCCCGTCGCCGCTACAATTATTTATGGCCTGACCCGCATCCTCATGACCGCTCTGATGCAGCTTCGCGAAGGGTTGTTCGCCAAGGTTGCCATGCATGCGGTGCGGAAGATGGCGCTCAGCGCGTTCGACCACATGCACCGGCTGTCGCTGCGTTTTCACCTGGAGCGGAAAACAGGCGGGCTGACGCGCGTGCTCGAGCGCGGTCGCGACGGTATCGAACGGCTGACGCGGATGACGCTGATGACGTTCCTGCCGACGATCGTTGAATTCGTGCTGATTGTGGGCGTGTGCCTGATCGAGTTCGATTGGCGCTATGCGGCGACCATCGTGGTGATGGTGGTGTTCTACCTTTGGTTCACGTTCTGGGTGACCGAATGGAGGATGTCGATACGCCGCACGATGAACGAGAGCGACACGGACGCCAATACCAAGGCGATCGACAGTCTCCTGAACTACGAGACGGTCAAGTACTTTGGCTCGGAAGCCCGCGAGTCCACGCGCTACGACAAGTCCCTGGCGGTGTACGAGAGAGCCAGCATCCAGACCTACACGTCGATGACCGTGCTCAATACCGGGCAGGGCATCATCTTCACGATTGGCCTCACGGTCTGCCTGGTGATGTCGGCGATGGATGTCGTCGCGGGACGGAACACGGTCGGCCATTTCGCGATGGTCAACCTGATTTTCCTGCAGCTGTTCGTGCCGTTGAACTTCATGGGCACGATGTATCGCGAGATCAAGCAGTCGCTGCTCGATATCGAGTACATGCTCGACATCCTGGAACAAAATCCGGAAGTCGGGGACAAGCCAGGAGCAAAGCCGCTGGAGGTGGCGGGCGGTACGATCCGGTTCGAGGATGTATCGTTCCGCTATGAGCAGGAGCGTCCGATCCTGCGCGGCCTGTCGTTCGAGGTGCCGGCCGGGCAGATGGTGGCGATCGTCGGGCCATCAGGCGCCGGCAAGTCGACGATCTCGCGTATCCTGATGCGCTTCTACGATATTTCAGGTGGCCGGGTGACGATCGACGAGCAGGACGTTCGCGATGTCACACAGGCATCCTTGCGAGCGGCAATGGGTGTGGTTCCGCAGGACACCGTGCTGTTCAACGACGACATCCGCTACAACATCCGCTATGGCCGACCGGACGCGAGCGAGGAGGAGGTCGAGGAGGCGGCGCGGCTCGCCCAGATCGACGAATTCATCAAGGCGCTGCCCGAAGGCTACGAGACCATGGTCGGCGAGCGCGGATTGAAATTGTCGGGCGGCGAGAAGCAGCGTGTCGCGATCGCGCGGACAATCCTCAAGTCGCCACCAATTCTGATCCTCGATGAAGCCACGAGCGCGCTGGACAGCCACACGGAGAAGGAAATCCAGGACGCGCTCGACCGGGTTTCCAAGAACCGCACGACGCTGGTGATCGCGCATCGGCTGTCGACGATCGTGCACGCGGACAATATCCTGGTGTTGCAGGACGGGCAGTTGGTGGAGCAGGGCAAGCACGCCGAGCTACTGGCCCATGACGGCCTTTATGCCTCGCTGTGGAATCGCCAGCGGGAAGCGGAGAAGGCTCGGGAGGAGCTGGCCCGGACATTGGAAGAGGCCGAAAGGTCGGGGGCGTTGCGCCCTGCCGACGCTCGCATGCCCGATCCGGTACGGCAGGGTGGTTAGGTGTTATTTGTCCGCCGCTCTTACTTTTGCCAGGGCGGCTTCGATCGTGCGCTCGTATTGGACGCGCGGCGGCTTCAGGTCGTGAGCAAAGAACTCGCGGCGCAGATCGTGTGACGTGCCGGTCAGGATGACTTTGACGTTGCCCCGCCCGGCTTTGGTTGCGAGGCCTGCGATGGTGTTGGCGGCGGTCGAGTCGATCAATGGTACGGCGGTGAAGTCGATGATCAACGCCTTGTGCGTGTCGGCGATGCGGTCGAGCACCGTACCTATCGAAGCCGCGGCGCCAAAAAAGAAGGCCCCGGTGATGCGGTAGACGACAATGTCGGGGTCTGCGGCCTCGCCTTCGTAAGGGGGCCGCTCGCCATTTCGGGTATCTGCCTTGTCCTCGCCGACCAGGGGGACGGAAACCTCCACGGCAGCTGCCTGCGACATACGGTGGATGAACAACACCGATCCCAGCGCGAAGCCAATCACTATTGCCTCGGTGAGATCGCGAAATATCGTCAGCAGGAGTGTGACGATCAGGACGACTGCGTCGCCGCGCGAGCCGCGCATCAAGGCGAGGAAGGCGTGCTTCTCGATCATGTTCCAAGCGACCAGCGCAAGCACACCGGCAAGGGTCGCCAGCGGGATGAAGTATGCGAGCGGCGCAGCGAGAACGATGAACAGCAGCAGATAAGCGGAATGCAGCATGCCCGACACCGGGCCGTGAGCGGCGGCGCGTACATTTGTTGCGGTGCGCGCGATGGTGCCGGTGACGCATATGCCGCCGAAAAGGCCAGAGAAAATGTTGGCAATGCCCTGAGCGACAAGCTCGCAATTGGAGCGGTGGCGGCGGCCGGTCATGCCATCCGCAACAACGGCCGACAGCAACGATTCGATGGATCCGAGAAGTGCGAAGGCAACAGCGACGGGAAACAACTCGACCAGTCGCGCCATGCTGACAGCGGGCAACGCAGGAATTGGCAGGCTGCTTGGAATGCCACCGAATTTCGAACCGATGGTTGCTACGGGTAGCGCCATGAGTGCGGCTGCTGCCGTGGTGATGGCGACAGCGATCAGCATCCCCGGCCAGTGCGGCCGGACCCGCTTCAGACCGAGGATGATGACTATTGTCAGCAGCGATATCGCCACGGTGGCGCCGTCGATTGTCGGCAGTGCTTGCCAGAGCACGGGAAGTTTTGCCAGCAAGGCGCCAGGTTCGGGCTCGGTCAGGCGCAAGCCGAGCAGCTCTTTAATCTGGCTCGCGAAAATGATTGCTCCGATGCCGGCGGTGAAGCCCACGGTCACGGGATAGGGTATGAACTTGATGTAGGTGCCCAATCGCAATAGACCGGCAGCCGTCAGCATCATGCCGGCCATAATGGTAGCCAATATCACGCCATCGATGCCGTGGATGGCGGTCGCCGAGGACATCAGCACGATGAATGCGCCGGCGGGTCCACCAATCTGAAAGCGGCTGCCACCGAGCGCAGAAATCAGGAAGCCGCCGACGATTGCCGTATAGAGGCCTTGTGCAGGCGTGGCGCCTGAGGCGATTGCGATCGCCATCGATAATGGCAATGCAACTATCGCGACGGTCAGGCCAGCAATTGCGTCGGCCCGGAAGTGGTTCAGGGTGTAGCCCTCGCGCAGCACCGTCACCAGCTTCGGCGTGTAAAGCTCGGCAAAGCTGGTTTCCGATGCACCTGGCGTGCGAGGGCTGAAGACGACAGTCATGGCTGGCTCCAACCACAGAAGCCGAGACACTTGCGTCTCTCGCGGGGCAGCTTGCCCCGCTGTCGCGGCCTGCGGGAAGAAAGTAGACGTGACAGTAGCACGAAGATGTTGATGCCCGGTATCGGACATTCTCGCGCTGCCGTTCGTCGCAGCCAGGCGTGGGGGCGGTCTTGCGCGGTTTCCCGGATCTGCTTGCGGGACGCGCCAGAATGGGGTTTTGATCGCGTTTTCCGAGGCAGCGACAGAAGCAGCTATGGCTCAGAACAGCATGGTCAAGCCCAAAGTGTTCATCGACGGCGAATCCGGCACGACCGGGCTTGGCATCGCGGAACACCTTCGCGCCCACGGCGGCGTTCAGGTTGTCAGCATCGACGCCCGGCGGCGCAAGGACGCGGCAGCAAAACGCGAGCTGATGTCTGGCGTTGACGTCGTGATCCTGTGCCTGCCGGATGAAGCGGCGGTAGAGACGGTCGCGCTGGCGGACCAGTTGCCGGGCGGGGGGCCGCGCATTCTGGATGCCTCAACAGCACACCGCGTGGCGGCGGGGTGGGTATACGGGTTCCCGGAGCTTGCACCGGACCAGACGCAGGCCATTGGGGAGGCGCGACGGGTTGCCAACCCCGGCTGCTATCCGACTGGCGGCATTGCGCTGATCCGGCCATTGGTCGATGCCGGCTTTCTGGCGGTCGACCACCCGGTTTCAGTCAACGCGGTGTCCGGGTATTCCGGTGGCGGCAAGTCGATGATCGAGGCCTATGAGGCAGGCAAGGCGCCATCGTTCGAGCTTTATGGCCTGGGTCTGGAGCACAAGCACCTGCCCGAGCTTCAGCAGTATTCGCGGTTGACGCGACGGCCGATTTTCGTGCCCTCGGTCGGCAACTTCCGACAGGGTATGCTGGTGAGTGTGCCATTGCATCTCGACACATTGGCGAAGCCGGCCAAATGGCAGGATCTGGAAGCAGTGCTGGCCAAGCGCTATAGCGGTTCCAGATACGTCCGGTGGTGTCGGCGACGGATGCCTCGCGCAAGGGGGGGCGGCTCGAGGCGGAGGCGCTCAATGGCACGAACATGCTGGAGTTGACGGTGTTCGGCAACGAAAAGCGCGGGCAGGCCGTGCTGGTCGCCAAGCTCGACAACCTGGGCAAGGGAGCGTCGGGAGCCGCGGTGCAGAACCTGGAATTGATGCTGGGACTGGGCTGAGCGGAGCCGAGAAAGCCGCCCATACCGAGCATCGTGGCACCGATAGCGCGGCACGTGGCCACGGGCATTGGCGATGCCGGTCGATTGCGGTTAGGTTTCTGGCGTGTCTGCACGCATCCGGGCAGTGCTGTCCGTATGCTGTGTGAATTGGAATGCTTGCCGAAACAGGAGTGTTAGATGGCAACGGCCGAGATCAACGGGTGCAAGCTCAACTTCCAGATCGAGGGCAAGGAGGGAGCGCCCTGGATCACGTTCTCTCATGCCCTGTGCAACAATCTGTCGTTGTGGGATGGGCAGGTCGACGTACTGAAGGACAAATACAGGATCCTGCGATACGACCACCGCGGGCATGGCAAGTCCGAGCCGACGCCTGGGCCTTACACGTTCCCGATGCTGATGGCCGACGCCATTGCGCTGCTGGATCATGTCGGCATCAAGCAGACGCATTGGTGCGGACTGTCGATTGGCGGCATGATGGGCTATGGGATGGCGCAGGACCACGGCGACAGGCTGCTGTCGCTGATCGCGTGCGATTCGCGCCCCGATGCTCCGCCGGATTATCAGGCCTATTTCCAGTATCGCATCGACACCGCCAAGGCCAAAGGCATGGAGGGGCTGGTCGAGCCCACGATCGAGCGGTGGTTTACGCCGGCGACCAGAGAGAAGAACCCGCCGGCGCTGGACAAGGTCCGTAACATGATCCGCTCGACGACGCCGGTTGGGCACGAGGGCTGCTGCGAGGCCTTGAAGACGTTGGCGTTCGGCTCGCGGCTGGGCGAGATCAAGGTGCCGGTGCTGATCATCGGCGGCACCGAGGACAAGGGCGCGCCGCCGGAGGTGCTGGGGGAAGCGGCCAAGGCTATTGCGGGAGCGGAGCACGTCAAGGTGCCTGCGGCCGGGCACATCTCGAACGTCGAGAACGCGCCGGAATTCAACAAGGCCATGTTGGCATTCCTAGCCAAGCATTGAGTGCGATCCTCGATGCTGGGTCGTCGTCCGGAGCCTGGCGATAAGCCGAATTCCGGATGACGCACTAGAGGCCATAGCGTGACCAAAGGCTTCTGGTTTCCAGTGTGGTCAGCACATCGTCGGTCATGGTGTGGCCCGCCGCGTCCAAGGCGAGGCTTGCGGACAACGCGCTTGCGCCGGGGATGCGCTTCAGACGCGAGAGCAGACCACCCTGAGTGATAGGCACCGGCTTCAGTTGCACCCTGGGGCCGTGCATCTCGCGCATCTTGGTGCGCAGATCGCTGAGGCCGTCGATGAGGCCGAGCTCATGGGCCCTGGCTGCCGACCAGAACGCGCCAGAAAACAGCTCCGTGTCCGGAGCATGTAGCCGGCCGGCGCGGCGGTCCTTGACGACACCGATGAAGACATCGTGAACGTCGCGCTGGATCGCCTTCAGCCGTTTGACGTCATCCGCGTTCACCGGCATGAAGGGGTCGAGCGATCCCTTGTGGGTTCCGGCTGTGTAGACCCGTCTCTCGACGCCAAGTCGTTCGATCGCTTTTTCGAAGCCGAAGCCCGCGGAAATGACGCCGATGGAGCCGATGATGGAGCTGGCGTCGGCATAGATCTCGTCTCCGGCGACCGCCAGGTAGTAGCCGCCGGATGCTGCGACATCCTCGCAGAAGACAACGATCTTTTTCTTCTTCTCTTCCGCCATCTGCCGTAGGCGCTTGTATAGCAGGCTCGACTGCACTGGCGAACCGCCAGGACTGTTGACGATGATCGCGACGGTCGGCAGCCGCGACATCGAGAAGGCCCGATCGATGGCACCGGCCGCCAACGACAGTCCGAGCCCTGGGCGCAGCGGCGTTGCCATTCCGATCGGGCCGGAGAAGCTGAGGACTGGGACGACGGCACTGCGAGAGAACGGCCACATGATCGGGCACCCTGGCTCGTTTGAGATGGTGGTCGATGGGGAAACTGAACGTTTGCCGGTGACTTAGCGGATGGGACCGGCAATGCCCAGCCCCGATGTTCGATTGAGCGGGCCGATACGGCACTTTTTTACCGTTGCGGATGTCCGGGGCCGGCTGGATGCTTCAAGAGGGTGGCCAGGTCAGTGGCGCGCCATGGCGCAGGATGGCGCCAACATCGGATGTGAAGTCGTTGCCGGTCGGGCCATGCAGCACGAGACCCCGATGCAGCACGAGGGGGGCCTTGCTGCCTTTTCTGCCGCGCACCAGGATGCGGTGTGCGGACTGATGCGCACGCGGGTATATCGGCATCACCTCTATCGCGCCAAAGCGGGAGCCAAGGGCGCCGAGAAGCCATTCGAGAGCTTCGGCCCTGTGGATCACGGTCACGATCCCGCCGGGGGCGGCCATGCGGGCGAGAAATCGCATCCAGCGATCCAGATCGCCGATCGGCATGATGTTGGCGCCGGCCTTGACAGGATCGGGGGGAGCGCGCCCGCGACCGGCGATGTCGAAGGGCGGGTTGGCGATCAACAGCTCGAACCGCTCCGGCAGGAGCCCCAATTGTTCGAGATTCGCCGGTGGGGCGAGAATATCGGCCTCGACGGCGCAGACGCGCTTTTCGAGGCCGTTTCGGGCGATATTCAGTCGCGCCAACTCCGCCAATTGCGGGGCATTCTCGACCAGCGTCACCGTGCTCGACGTCGTACGCTGCGCGTAGCAGAGCCCCGCGACTCCGACGCCAGATCCGGCGTCGAGCAGGTTTGAGGGGGCTTCCGCTGCCGGAGCCGCAGCGGCCAGCAGCACCGCATCGAGGCCAGCCCTGTAACCACGGGCGGGCTGCAAGATGCGCAGGGACCCGCCGAGAAAGCTGTCATCCGTGGTATCGTGGTTGGCGCTGCCGGGCATCAGGATGTGGCTTTCGTCAGAGGTCTATCAGCCATTCGGCAAGGCCGGCATCGCTCAACAGGCGCCGCGCCTCGTCGGCATCATCCTCGATAACCATGAGGCGACGCGGGAACATGCCGATCGATCCTTCCATCACGCTCATGTTGGCATCCATGACCAAAGGCTCGATATCTGCCTGCCGCAACACCACCTCGGCGAAGGAAAGAACAACCAAGTCGTTGGTGCGCATGAGCTCACGCATTGCCGTAGCACTCCAGACCGCCTAAGTCCCTTTCGCGGGCCGCCCGGATGGTGCGCGGATTTGCCGGAAAGTTGGATCGGGTATAGATGCTTATATCTGACAAGGACGCAACAGATCGAAGGATAGCGCCGTGGGGGTAGTGATCCCACTTGAAGATTCGCGAGACGGCTCGCTTCAGCCGCTGATCGACCTGGTCGATGAGGACATGGGCGGGGTCAACCGCATCATCCTCGACAAGGCGGTTTCGGATGTGGAACTCATACCGACGCTCGCACACCATCTCATATCGTCCGGCGGCAAGCGATTGCGGCCGATGCTGACGATCGCCTCGGCCAAGCTCGCGGGCTATCGCGGGGAAGGGCACATCCGTCTGGCTGCGGCGGTGGAGTTCATGCACACCGCCACGCTGCTGCACGATGATGTCGTCGACGAGAGCGACTTCAGGCGCGGCAAGAAGGCTGCGCGGCTGTTGTGGGGCAACCAGGCGAGTGTGCTGGTGGGAGACTTCCTGCTGGGGCAGGCCTTCCGCATGATGGTTGATGTCGGCTCATTGCCAGCGCTGAAGATCCTGTCCAATGCCTCGGCGGTGATCGCGGAAGGCGAGGTCATGCAACTCGCGGCAGCCAAGAACATGGCTACGACAGAGGACGAGTACCTCGCCATCATCAGCGCGAAGACTGCGGCGTTGTTTTCCGCTGCAGCGGAGGTTGGAGGCGCGATTGCGAGCCGCTCGATCGAAGAGCAGGCGGCGATGAAGTCGTACGGCAAGGCGCTCGGAATTGCGTTCCAGCTGGTCGACGATGCGCTCGATTATGCCGGTGACAGCGCGAGACTTGGCAAGGCCGTCGGCGATGACTTCCGCGAAGGCAAGATCACGCTGCCCGTCATTCTGTCGTATCGCAGAGGCAGCGAGGAGGAACGGGCGTTCTGGCAGCGAACGCTGGTGGAAGGCGCGATCGAGGATGGTGATATCGAGCATGCGATCGGGCTAACGAAAAAGCACAAGGCGCTTGATGGTACCCTGGAGAGGGCCCGGCATTACGGCGAGATGGCGCGTGACGCGCTGGGCCTGTTCCGCGACAGCAAGCCGAAGAAGGCCATGCTGGATGCCGTCACGTTCTGTATCTCGCGGGCGCATTGATCGAGGCTGGCCGGGCAATTGACGTGCTGATGGGATGGGCGGGCGCCGAGGAGGCGCGCGCAGACGCTTGCAGTATGCATGCTTCCAGGCAACACTTCGGCCGTCGATTATGCAGGGGATGCAAGCATGACAACGGAGACAGGCCGACGTCTCGATGACGACGAGGTCCAGCGCTATTGGGTGCCGCGGCTGGTGGCTGACGGGGGCGACCCCAACGATGCGCTGGCTGTTTGCGCCTGTGCCTCGACCTGGGACGAGTGGCCCGAAGCCTGGGCGGCGCTGGGCGACGGTTATGTCGAGATGGCGGCCAAGCGGAAGGCAGGGGGGCACACGCTCAGTGCCTCCGAGGCTCTCGTGCGAGCCGCCATCTGCTATCATTTCGGTCAGGTCGTCGCCTTCCATCTGCCGGATGTGAAGACAGGGTTGCAGGCCCGCAAGATCGCTGCCTATCGCGATGCGGCCCCTATGATGGCGCCGCCGGCAGAGCGTATCGAGTTCAGCTATCGGGACACGACGCTGCCGGGTTATCTCAGACTACCAGCAAACGCACGCGGCAAGGTGGCGTGCGCGTTGCTGGTGCCTGGGCTCGATTCGACGAAAGAAGACTTCAATACCGTGATGGAGATGTGTGTCCGTCGCGGACTGGCTGCGTTTGCGTTCGATGGTCCGGGTCAGGGTGAAGTTCACCCGCGGCTGCTGCTGCGGGACGGCTACGAGGACTGCATTCTGGCCGCGTTTGCTGCAGTTGCCGGGCGCCCGGAGATCGATGCGACCCGGATCGGTACGCTGGGGCGCAGTCTGGGCGGACATTATGTGATCAAGGCCGCGGCGGCAGAGCCTCGGATCAAGGCGACGGTCGTTTTCGGCGGCGCCTGGGACCTGACGGACTGGCCGACAATGCCACGGCTGATCCGCGCCGGCTTCGTGTGGGCGACCAGCGCGCGAGACGAGCAGGAGGCGCAAGCGCACATGGGGGCTGCAACCCTCGAGGCGGCAATCGGAAAAGTGAAGTCGCCGGTGCTCGTCGTGCATGGGCGGCATGACAGCATCTTCAAGGCGCACCAGGCAGAACGGATCGCTGCTGCACTCGCCAGCAACGGCACACTGTGGATGGATGAAGGCGGTGTGCACTGCTGCCACAACCACGCTTTCGAATATCGCACCGGAATGGTCGACTGGCTGGCCGAGAAGCTGTGAGCGGTTCGACCGTTCAGCGTCTGCGGTTTCTCGGCGGGCGGCGTGACTGCCCGCTTCCTCTTCCGGTGCGTGCGCCGCCGTGGCTCTTGGCCAGAGCTGCCATGCCCTTGCGGCCTTCCGACAGCATCTCGAAGCGCAGAGCTCCGGCGCTGGGGATTGCCTCCAGCAGCCGGACATCGACTGTGTCACCGAGACGATAGGCGAGGCCGGAGCGGCTGCCGATCAGGGCGTGGGCGGCTTCCGCATGGATGAAGAACTCGTCGCCAAGCGTGGAAATCGGGATGAATCCGTCGGCGCCGGTATCGCTCAGGCGCACGAACAGGCCCGAGCGCGTGACGCCTGATATACGGGCCGTGAACTGCGCGCCTACCCGGTCGGCGAGATGCGCGGCAACCAGGCGGTCGATCGTCTCACGCTCCGCGGCCATGGCGCGCCGCTCGGCCTCCGAGATCTGGCGCGAGATGTCTACGAGACGGCGTGCTTCCTCATCCCCCAATCCGCCTTCTCCCAGGTTCAGGGCCTTGATGAGCGAGCGGTGTACGAGCAGGTCGGCATAGCGCCGGATCGGGGAGGTGAAATGCGCATAGCGCGTCAGATGCAGCCCGAAGTGGCCTGCATTTTCCGGGCGGTAGTCCGCCTGGGCCTGGCTGCGCAGCACGACCTCGTTGACGAGATCTGTGTACGGCATACTTTTCGCCTCAGTCAGGACCCGGTTGAAATGGGACGGCCGCAGCTGGCCGGTGCCGGGCACCTTCATGCCAAGGGTATCGAGAAAGTCGCGCAGGGCCGTGATCTTCTCCTTCGAGGGCGGCTCGTGCACGCGGTACACGACCGGGGCCTTGCGCGCTTCCAGTGTCTCGGCAGCGGCGACATTGGCCTGGATCATGAATTCCTCGATCAGCCTGTGCGCCGCCAGTCGCTGTGGGATGACGACGCGCTCAACCCGACCCTCCGCATCGAGCTTGATCCTGCGTTCGGGAAGGTCGAGGTCGAGCGGGCCGCGTTCATCGCGGGCTTCGCTCACGGCAGCATAAGCCTTCCACAACGGCCTGAGGACAGGCTCGAGCAGGGGCAGGCATTTGGCGTCCGGCTCACCGTCGATGGCAGTCTGGGCCTGCTGGTAGCTGAGCTTGGCGGCCGACCTCATCATCGCGCGCAAGAACGTATGTCCGCGTTTCTTGCCCTTGGTGTCGAAAACCATACGGACGACGAGACAAGGCCGGTCCTCGCCTTCGCGCAGCGAGCACAGGTCGTTCGACAGCCGTTCCGGCAGCATCGGGACTACGCGGTCTGGGAAGTAGACGGAGTTGCCGCGTACCGCAGCCTCGCGATCAATCTTTGAGCCGGGGCGGACATACTGGGCGACGTCGGCAATTGCGACGGTGACGACATGCCCACCGGGGTTCCTGGGATCGGTATCGGCGCAGGCATGAACCGCATCGTCGTGGTCGCGGGCGTCTTCCGGGTCGATGGTGATGAGCGGCAGGCTGCGCAGGTCGGTGCGATCGTCGAGGGCTGCGACCGGTAGTTCGTCGGCCTCGCGCAGGACTGTATCGGGGAACTCGTCCGGCAGGCCATGGGCATGGATCGCAATGAGGCTGATCTTGCGCTGATCCTCAGGGTTGCCGAGCGTCTCGGTCACGCGCGCGGTTTGCGAGCGAAAGCGTCCGGCGACGCGGATCTCGAAGCGGACCAGATCGCCGGGGCGGGCATCGCCCTCGTCGCCGGCCTCCACTTTCCACTCGCGCAGCTCTTTGCGGTCGACGGGCAGAACCATGCCGCCGCCACGGGCGGACCGGTAGATGCCAATCATCCGCCGCTTCTCGCGCGGAAGCTTCTTGATCGGCTGGGCAGCGTAGTGCGGCCCATCGTCGTCTGCGTCTTCTAGCGTGCGGGTCCGGGCCAGCACACGGTCGCCGATGCCGAGGTCATTCGCGGTCACGTCGGCGGCGCGGGACGCGAACTCCAGGATCGCGCGCGGCCTGCGGGTGTCGTCCGGCCAGGATACCGGCTCGGCGATGAGCTCGCCATCGTCGTCGCGGGCGACGATCTCCATGACCGCGACATTGGACAGGCGGTCCTTGCGGCGCACCGATTTGCGATTGCCGACGATCGAGCCATCGTGCGCCAATTCGGCAAGGAGCTTCTTGAGGCCGATGCGCGCGCTGCCCTTGATATTGAATGCGCGAGCGATCTCTCGTTTGCCCACCTTGGTTTCGGCGCCAGCGATGAAGCGCAGAATGTCCGCGCGTGAAGGCAAGCCGTCGCTGTCGGGGCCGTCGCTGGCAGCATCGCCACTGGCAGGGGCGGTCCGGTTGGAAGATTTCGGTCGTTTAGCCATCGGTGCTCATGCCGCTTGCCGGACTCCGGCCGGAGCAGGGCACCATAGCGCGGAAACGAATTCCGGCGACTATTCTCCCGCCTCGGCCGTAGCCTGCGTCTTCTTTGCCGGGGCCTTCTTCTTAGCCGCAGCTTTCTTCTTCGGAGCTGGTTCTGCCCCGCCGTCCTCGCTGGCCGCAGCCTTTTTCTTTGCAGGTGCTTTGCGTTTCGATTTGGACGGGCCCTTGGCCGCGCGCTCGGCAAGCAAGGCGATCGCCTGTTCCACCGTCACGTCGGCCGGCTCGGTGCCTTTGGGCACGTTCGCATAGACTTTGTTGTGGGAGATGTAGGGACCATAGCGGCCCGAAAGGACCTCTATTCTGCCCCCTTCTGGATGCTCACCCAGATCCTTGAGTACCTGCTTCTGCGCGCTGCGGCCGAAGCGGCCACCCTTGCCGGAGGCCTTGTCGGCTATGAGGCTCACGGCGTGGTTGAGGCCGATCGTGAACAGGTCTTCCCAGGCAGTGAGATTGGCGTATGTCCTCTGGTGCTTGACGTAAGGGCCGTACTGGCCGAGCGCTGCCGTTATCATCTCGCCGGTGTCGGGGTGGTTGCCGATTTCGCGCGGGAGGGAGAGCAATTTCAGCGCAAGCTGCAGGTCGACGTTCTCGATATCGACGCCCTTGGGGATGCCGGAGCGCTTAGGCTTCTCGTCCTTGGAGGCTGCTTCACCAAGCTGCAGATAGGGCCCGAACCGGCCCGATTTCACAGTGACATCAAGGCCGGTTTCAGGATCCGGGCCGAGGACCTTGCCATCGATCGTAGCGGCTTTGGACTGTTCGCCGTCGCTGTCGCTGAATTGGCGGGTATATCGGCATTCAGGATAATTCGAGCAGCCGATGAAGGCTCCGAACTTGGAGGATAGCCTGAGCGAGAGACGGCCAGCGCCGCATTTGGGGCAGGCCCGGGGGTCAGAGCCGTCACCCTGGTCGGGGAAAATGTGCGGGCCGAGAACCTCGTTCATGGCGTCGAGCACTTCGCCGACGCGCAAGTCCTTGGTCTCCTCGACCGCGCCGGTGAAGTCGCGCCAGAACTCTCTCAGCACGTCCTTCCATTCCAGTTTGCCGTCGGAGATGAGGTCGAGCTTCTCCTCCAGGTCCGCCGTGAAGTCGTACTCCACGTAGCGCTTGAAATACCCGGCCAAAAAGGCAGTGACCAGCCGGCCTTTATCCTCGGGAATGAGCCGCTTCTTCTCCTCGCGGACGTAGGAGCGGTCGCGCAGAACGGCCAGCGTGGAGGCGTATGTCGACGGCCGGCCGATGCCCAGCTCCTCCATCTTCTTGACGAGCGTCGCCTCGGTATAGCGGGGCGGCGGCTGGGTGAAATGCTGCTCGGCGGCTATCGCCCGGTCGCGGAGGCGGTCGCCCTGGCTGAGCGGAGGCAGGCGACGGCTATCGTCGTCGTCGTCGGCTTGATCCTCCTTGCCCTTCTCGATGATGCGTGTGGGCAGATCGCGGCCTTCCTCATAGAGCTTCAAGAAACCGTCGAAGGTGAGCACGGAGCCGGTGGCGCGGAGGCCGTAGGGCTTGCCATCGCGTCCTTTGACCTCGATTTCTGCCGCTGTCTGCTCGAGCTCGGCAGATGCCATCTGGCTGGCCACCGCACGCTTCCAGATCAGCTCGTAGAGGCGGGCCTGGTCCTTGTCGAGAAAGCGGGAAACGTGCTGCGGCAGGCGGCGCACGTCGGTCGGGCGAACAGCTTCGTGCGCTTCCTGAGCGTTCTTGGCCTTGGTCTTGTACTCGCGGACGAACGGCGCGACGTAGCGCTTGCCGTATTCGGCCTCGATGGTGGCGCGAATGGCAGTCACGGCCTCGGGGATGATGGTGACGCCGTCCGTTCGCATATAGGTGATGAGGCCGACCGTTTCGCCGCCGAGGTCTACGCCTTCATACAGGCGCTGGGCGATCTGCATTGTGCGGGCCGCCGAAAAGCCGAGCTTGCGGGACGCGTCCATCTGCAGGGTCGAGGTGGCAAATGGCGGGAACGGATTGCGCCGGGCTGCCTTCTTCTCAACCGAGGCAATGTGGAACTCGTTGTTCTCGATCGCTGCCTTGATGGCGAGCGCAGTTGCTTCGTCCTTGATGTCGAGACGCTTTACCTGGGTGCCGGCGATGGTGGTGAGGCGAGCCTTCACTTCCTCATTCTTAGCCGTGGCCAGCAAAGCCTCGATCGTCCAATATTCATCGGTCCTGAAGGCTTCGATCTCGGCCTCGCGGTCACAGATCAGCCGCAAGGAAACCGACTGCACGCGGCCGGCAGAGCGGGCGCCAGGCAGCTTTCGCCACAGCACCGGGGAGAGCGTGAACCCGACGAGATAGTCGAGCGCGCGGCGTGCGAGATAGGCAGAGACCAGCGGGTCGTCGATCTTGCGAGGATGGCGCAGAGCCTCAAGAATGGCCTGCTTGGTGACGGCGTTGAATGCGACCCGCTCGACCGGCGTGCCCTTCTTCAAGGCGCGGCGCTTCTCCAGCAGGCGCAGGATATGCCAGGAGATGGCCTCGCCCTCGCGGTCGGGGTCAGTGGCCAGGATGACTTTGTCGGCACCCTTCACCGCCTCAGCGATCTCGCGCATGACCTTGGCGGCCTTGGAATCCTCCTCCCACTTCATGGCGAAGTCATTGTCGGGCTCCACCGAGCCATCCTTCGCCGGTAGGTCGCTGACGTGCCCGAACGAGGCGAGCACCTTGTAGCCAGAGCCCAAGTACTTATTGATTGTCTTGGCCTTGGCGGCCGACTCCACGATGACGACGTTCATCAACCCGAGCCTGAAACGTATCTATTGGTTGAATGTGCTGCCCCGAACCGGCCCGCCGCCACAAGGCATTCGCCCCATGACAAGTCCCCGGCCAACTGTGGGCAACGTGCAGCGGCTGGAACATGGGTTATCCGGGTCGGGCTGTCAAACAGTGAAAGTGTGCTATTTCCACATGCCGATCATTCTGTGCTTGAACTTTCTGTGCGCGAATTGTAGATTTTTCACTCTAAGATTGATTTATTTGCTTAGATCAATTCTGGATTGCTGGCGGTTTCGGGATCAAGGGCGGCAGGCGATGGGTGGATTGATCGGTAGGGTTGGCTTCGATGATGCCGACGAGGGCATAGGGGACGGGCAGGACGCGAAGGTCGAGCATGCCGATCTTCTCGACTATATGACCGATATGATTGACGAGTTGCGGCAGATGGCAGAGCAGAGCCGGCTCGATCAATTGGCTGCTCTGTTGCGGCAGGCTGTCGATGAAGCCCGCATTCAGCACCGGCTCCAGCAGCCTGGGGCCAGTGAGCGCGGAGACGGCGGCTGAGCAGGTCGTGGTGCGGGTGTGCGCTTATCAAGCTTTGTCTCGCGATTGTAGCGATACGAGTTGATTTCCGTGGAACTCGATCCGGCCAGCGAGTGACAACTCCATGAGGGCGACCTGAACGACGCGAACGGGCAGCTCGGTGGCGCGCGCGACCTCGTCGATGTTGATCGGCGCGGGCCCTAAGACCTGCTCTACCGCCGCCAAGGCGTGGTCATTGCTCACGGGGATGTCGGTTGCGCCAGGAGGCGGCTCAGCGAGGTCGGAGGGATGGGGTCCCAAAGGGGATGAATCAAGATGCGGTGATCTTGGAATGTCCTGCTCGCCCAACGCCTGCAATACATCGTCGGCGGATGTGACCATCGTGGCGCCGTCCTTGATGAGCTGGTTCGTGCCCTCGGCACGCGGGTCGAGCGGATGACCGGGGATCGCGAAGACCTCGCGTCCCTGCTCACCAGCCAATCTCGCGGTAATCAATGTACCGGAACGTCGCGCTGCCTCGACGATGATGACGGCGCGCGATATGCCCGAAATAATCCGGTTGCGCCGGGGAAAGTCCTGGGCCCTGGCCTGGTAGCCAACCGGCAATTCCGCCAGTACGCAGCCCGCTTCTGTTATCGCCTCGTAGAGCCGCTTGTTCTCAGGCGGGTAGATCATATCGATGCCGCCTGCGAGCACTGCAATCGTGCCGGTCGCAAGCGATGCCTGATGGGCGGCAGAATCGATACCGCGTGCGAGGCCGGACGCAATGACATGACCGGCCGCGCCCAAGGCGCCCGCCAGTTGTCTTGTCATGGTCTGGCCGGCGGCCGAGGATTGGCGTGAGCCGACAATCGCCAGGGTGGACTTCTGCAGCAGCTCAAGGCGCCCCTTGGTGTAGAGCATAGGGGGAGCACCTTCGAGGAACGCAAGCGGTGCGGGAAAGCCGGGCTCGATATTGAATAGAATGCGAGCGCCAACCGCTGCCACCGCCTGCAATTCGGCCTCGGCCTGGTCGCGACCGAAAACACGGATCGGACGGCCGCGGCCGGCACGGCGGCCCACCTCTGGAAGGGCCTTGAGGGCCAACTCGGCTCCGCCATAGTGGTTGATCAAGGCGCGGAATGTCGCCGGTCCGACATTTTCCGAGCGGATCAGCCTCAGACAGGCGATGCGCTGGGCGTCGGTGAGGGGAGCCACGGGCAGAGGAGCGGCTGCGAAGATGTCGCCTTGCTGGCTGTGCCCGCTCCTGCCCAATTCCCCCACTCCTTTCAAGTCCCCGGACGCTGGTCAGGCTCTCAGGTCTTGGAGCCGATGCGCGGTTCCTGGCCGGCGAGCAGCCTCGAGATGTTGGCGGCATGCTTCCAGACCAGCAGCGTCGTCATCACAACGGCTGCGGCGGCGAGAAGCGGGCCTGCCAGCGCATATGCAGCGATGGGCACGACCAGGCTCGCCACCAGGGCCGACAGAGATGAGTAGCGCGTGACCAGGGCAGTCAGCAGCCATAGCGCGCAGAACAGCAGCGCGAGCTGCCAGGCCAGGCCGAGGAGAACGCCGATGTAGGTCGCGACTCCCTTGCCGCCCTTGAAGCAAAGCCAGACCGGGTACAGGTGCCCGAGAAAAGCGCCGAGCCCGGCCGCGATCGCTGTCTGCAGCGCGAGCGCCTCGTGGCCTTGCAAGCCCGCCCACTGTGCGTTGATAAGCGGTGCCAGCCAAAGGACCGCTGCAGTCCCTTTCAATGCATCCAGCGCCAGGGTGGCTGCAGCCAATCCCTTGTTGCCGGTGCGAAGGACATTGGTGGCGCCGATGTTGCCGGAGCCTATTGCCCGGATATCTCCCAGCCCTGCCAGCCGTGTCAGCAGCAGGCCGAACGGAATAGTGCCCAGCAGGTAGCCGCCGAGCATGGCCAAGAGCATTGGCGCGGTAACAGATGCAGTCATTTCGCCGAACTACGATGAGGCCCCTCGCCGGATCCCGTCTGCCAACTGTTTGGTTGGAAGACGATTCCGGCGACGTCAATCGTAAGGGTACACAGGCCGGCCCGCAACCATCGTCGTTATCACGCGGCCCTGCAGCGTCTGCTCATCGAATGGAGAGTTCTTCGAGCGCGAGTGCAGTTTCTCACGATCGACAACCCAATGCTGGTCAGGATCGAAGACCGTCAGATCCGCCGGCGAACCAATTTCCAGCCGGCCCGCTTCGAGGCCAAGGAGGCGAGCCGGTCCGATCGTCAGCGGCCGCAGCAAGACATCGAGGCCGATCCTCTCCTTGTGGTGCAGCCGCAGCATAGCGGCCAGCAACGTTTCAAGGCCGACAGCTCCATCCTCCGCCTCCGCGAAGGTGCGGCGCTTGACGTCGGCATCCTGAGGGTCGTGGCTCGAGACGACGACGTCTATATCGCCAGCGGCAAGCGCCTGCACCAGCGCGGCGCGATCCTCTTCCGCCCGCAAGGGCGGCTTGATCTTGAAGAATGTCCGGTATGGGCCGATGTCGGTTTCGTTGAAGACCAAGTGATTGATGGATACGCCGCAGGTCACCGGCAACCCGCGCGCCTTGGCGGAGCGCATCACGTCCAGGCTTTCGGCACACGAGATGGTTGCTGCGTGATAGCGCCCGCCGGTGATCTCGACGAGGCGCATGTCGCGCTCCAGCATGATCACCTCGGCGATCTTGTTAGCGGCCGGAAGCCCGAGCCTGGACGACATCGCGCCGGAGTTCATGGCCGCCGATCCCGTCAGATAAGGGTCTTCGGCGTGGTGCATGATGAGGGCACCGAAATCACGAGAATAAAGTAGTACGTTTCGCATCACTCGGGTATCGGCGACGCTGCGCTTGGCATTGGTGAAAGCTGCCGCACCGGTGCGGCGCAACAGACCGATCTCGGTCATCTCCTTGCCTTCCAGGCCCTTCGTCAGGGCGGCAGCGATGAGCACGTTGACGCGGCAATTGTCGCGTCCCCGGCGGCGGATGAAGTCGACCAGGGCAACCTCGTCGATAACGGGGTTGGTGTCCGGCATGACCATTATTGTCGTCACGCCCCCGGCGGCGGCGGCTTCGCCTGCCGTGCGGAGCGTTTCGCGATGCTCGTAGCCCGGCTCGCCGGTAAAGACCTGCATGTCGATGAGGCCAGGGCACAGGATCCTGCCCTTGCAGTCGACCACGCGCACGCCTTCCGGGGCGTTGCGGCGCAAGTGCTGGCCAAGGTCTGCAATTCTGCCGTCCCTGACAAGCAGGCCGCCGGGCTCGTCACGGCCGCTGGCTGGATCGATCAGGCGCGCATTGATGAACACCGTGGGGTTCGGCGCTACTTGGTTGGCATCGGCCATGGCGGGCTCTTACTGGCTAGGCAGGTGCTGGGCGAGTGCCTGCAAGACCGCCATGCGGACTGCTACGCCCATCTCGACCTGCTCATGAATCATGCTGCGAACGCCGTCGGCGACGGTGGAAGCGATCTCGACACCGCGATTTATCGGGCCCGGATGCATGACCAGGGCATCGGGTTTCGCAAATGCCAGCTTCTCTTCGTCGAGGCCGAAATAATGATAGTACTCGCGCGAGGACGGAACGAATGCGCCGTGCATCCGCTCGCGTTGCATTCGCAGCATCATGACGATGTCGGCGCCGGCAAGACCTTCGCGCATCCGGGTGTAGACCTCGACGCCCAACTGCGCCGCCTTGGGCGGCAGCAGCGTCGAGGGGGCGATCAGCCTGACCTTGGCGCCGAGCTTGTTCAGCACGTCGATATTGGAACGGGCAACACGGCTGTGCACGATGTCGCCGCAGATGGCGACAATCAGGCCGGCGATGCGGCCCTTGGCGCGGCGTATGGTCAAGGCATCGAGCAGGGCCTGGGTCGGATGCTGATGCGAGCCGTCGCCGGCGTTGACGACAGAGCAACTGACTTTCTGGGCAAGCAATTCCACCGCGCCGGCTGCATGATGACGCACGACGATGATGTCCGGGCGCATCGCGTTGAGCGTCTGGGCTGTGTCCAGCAGCGTCTCGCCCTTCTGTACCGAAGAGGTCGCGACATTCATGTTCAGGACTTCGGCGCCAAGGCGTTTGGCGGCGATTTCAAAGGAGGCTTGCGTCCGTGTGGAGGCCTCGAAGAAGAGATTGATGAGGGTGCGACCGTGCAAAGTGTCGGTCATCTTGTCGATGCCCCGATTGGTCTCGGCGAACCGGTCGGCGACATCGAGGAGGGACAATATGTCCTCAGCGCTCAGCACCTCGCAGGAATGGAGGTGACGATGCGGGAACCGCAGGCGCGTTTCTGGAGTCATGGCGTTCATTAAAGTCGGTTCTATAAGGGGATGGCGAAATTCGTGCAAGCACCTGCCGGGGCTCAAATACACGTTTCATGGGAGAACAGCCAGCGTGCTGCGACCGAACCGGGATCGCGATGGCGCCGCAGTGTCTCTCATGCCGCAAGGCCGTCCTATCGGCGCCGCAAACTGCCGCGACACTTGTCCAGGATGCCGCGATCGAGGTGAGGCGGGTATCCGGGCAGTTCGTGCGGAGGATGTCGATCATGACAACCCGACCACTTGCGGGGAGCCTCGAGACGGATCTCGGGGCTGGAGGCAGCGAGCAGGGCATCGACCCGGAAGCCTTGGCGCGACGTTTCGCATCGCCTGTGCGGCGTGACATCCGGCGGATGCTGAAGGCCAGTCCCCGCGTCATCGACCTGGCGCTGATCTTTCCAGGCGCACTGTTCGCAATCGCAGACGGCACGATCGACACGAACCGGCGTAGGCAGGCGCTCGATCTGGTGCTGGATGGCGCGCCGTTGAAGAGGGTCGCTGCCGCGCTCGAGTTGCCGATGTGGATGCGGCGCCTGCCCGCGGAGGCTTTCCAGGGGCCACTGCCTGCTTTGCCGCATTCCGAAGCGTTCTCGCGCCGTATCGTCAACTGCCTGCCGACCTCGCGTGCCGAAAGCGCAGTGTGGCTGAAGACGCTGGCCTTCGCCAACGAGGCCGCGAACGAGGATTTTGCCGTCTGGCTGGCACACCAGCCGCTTTATCATGTCGACAGCGATTGGGATCCGCGCCGGAGTTTTGCAGTTCTCGCCGCCTATGCCTGGTTCTCCGGGCAGCCATTCAAGGCGGCGCATGGCCTGATGATCGTGCCGTGGCGGCCGGAGATCAGTTTCGAGACGGCGCTGTGCGCGGCCAAGAGCTGGCTGAACCGGGTGAGGCTTACGCTGCAGCTCGGTGCTGGCGTGATCGACAGCGGCTGGCTGGTCGAGGGTGAAGCAGGCGGCTTCCACTTCGTGCCGCTGCTCAGTGCGCAGGATCTGCTGGAAGAGGCGCAGGGCATGCACAACTGTGCCGATCAATTTGCCGACCGCATCGCGCGCGACCGATGCCGATTGTGGAGTATCAGGCGGCGCAACGGTCAGCGCCTGGCGACCATGGAGATCGGTCAGCATCCACGTGAGCCAGGTGTGCTGGACATCGTGCAGCTCAAGGCACGTCACAATCTGCCGGCACCTGTCGAGGTCTGGCAGGCGGCGCATGCGTGGATGGCGGGGCAGAAGGGTCTGCGGCGGGCGCCGCCACTGGTTATTCCTTCCCGCCCGCTCGATGCGGCGGGCTGGACAGCGCTGATGCGGCCGTACCGGGAGAGCAAGGGCGGTGCACCGTGGCTGCCGGTCAATCTCACACTGACTGCGCTGGCCTCGATCGATGCCGATTTGGCGGTGCTTGCGCGACGGGCTGGCGTTTCGAGCTGGCTCTTCACGTGATGGCAAGGGCAATGTCGCGCGCCAACACGGCTCAGATTGCGCTCTTCGGCAGCGTCGGGTCATAGTGGGGCAAGCAGTCGGCTGCCATTCGGCAACATATGGCGTTCATCGTTCCAATTGTGCCGCCGGGCGCAAAAGGGGCTGAGATGTCTGAACGTATGCAGAAGTCCGGCGAGCCGGAAATTGATACCAGAGCATCGCCGGTGCGGGAGGGCGGCCTGTCGAGCAGGATGCGGCGGCGTGCCTACGAGTTGGTGGAGGGGACGCAGGAGGAGGATGCGTGGGCGCACGCATTTGAAGTTTTCATTGTCATTCTCATTCTGCTCAATGTAGCGGCTTTTGCAGCGAGCACCGTGGCGTCGCTGGAGACGGCCTACGGCTCATACTTCAGCTGGTTCGAGGCGTTCTCTGTAGCGGTTTTCACGGTCGAGTATGCGGTCAGGATCTGGACTGCAGTCGAGGTGCCGTTCCTGAAAAGCATGCCGGCCTGGCGGGCGCGTATGAATTGGGCGGCGCGCCCTTATCTGGTGATCGATCTGCTCGCGATACTGCCGTTCTACCTGCATCAAATGATCGGGCTCGATCTGCGCATCGTTCGGGTGTTGCGGTTGTTGCGGTTCCTGAAGCTGTCGCGGTATTCGCCTGCGATCGATTCCCTGGTGCGGGTCATCTACGGGGAGCGGCGCGCGCTGCTGGGGGCCGGCCTGCTGTTGCTGGCGGCCGTGATGTTCGCGGCGACCGGCATCTACTACATCGAGCGAGACGTGCAGCCGGACAAGTTCGGCTCCGTGCCTGAAGCCGCGTGGTGGGCGATCGCAACGCTGACGACGGTCGGTTATGGGGATGTGGCGCCGGTGACAGGTGCGGGAAAGGCGTTCGGCGCTGTCGTGATGGTGATTGGCCTTTGCGTCCTCGCCCTGCCGGTGGCGATCATATCATCTGGATTTGCGCGAGAAGTTGGGAATCGCGATTTCGTCGTCACGTGGTCGATGATGTCGCGCATCCCCCTGCTGACCGAGTTGGATCACGCGCAGGTGGCGAAGGTCATGCCGTTGTTCCATGCGCACAATCTGCCGCCGGGCATCGAGTTGATCGAGCGCGGCGCGCCTGGTGTTGCGCTGTACTTCATCGCATCCGGACAAGTCGAGCTGACGACGCCTGAGCTGACGAGGATCTACACCACGGGAGAAGCCTTCGGCGTGGTGGCACTTGTGAACCATGACGTCAGTCACGGGGCGTTCCGCACGGTTACCCGCTGCCGGTTGCTGAAGCTCTACCGAGAGGATTTCCATCGGCTCGAGCATGCGAACTCGAAACTGGCTCGGGCAATACGGCAAATCGCGCGCCAACGTGTGAGCGAGCGAGAGAAGGCGATCCTGCTCAAGGCGGAGGCGGCGGCGCGGAAGGTCGTGGAGCAAGGGAGCGGCGATGAGGGCAGCAGCGTGGGGTGATGGTCAGGATCTTGTGCGTATCCTTATGCTGCCCGGTGCTGGTTCGATCAGCTCTTGCTCACGGACGTAAGGAAGTCTCAACGCTGATGGCAAATCATAGGGGCGGCTGGCTGCGCGCCTGATGCGTGCGCGCGCCGCCAATCATCCCGGCTCGAGGCATTTTCCGGCGCCAACGGACGCCGGTTCATCGTCGGCGGTCAAGCGCCGCGGCGGGTGACGATTGCCCCGTCGCCCGGCTCGGTTCTAGGATGGTACAGGAACTCCATCTCCAAGCCGAGGAAACGCAAAGAATGAAAGTCGTTGATCTTTCGCACGCCATGAGCGTGCACACACCGGGCTGGGTCGGGTATGCGGGCAACAAGATGTACTATGCGCAGACGCTGCAGACGCACATGATCGTGGCGCAACGCATCGAGACGGCGCTGCATGTGGGCACCCACTTCGACGGTGGCATGCACGCAACCGACGGTCGCAAGGGCGACATGGCCTCGTTGCCAATGGACTATCTGTTCAACCGGGGGCTCGTGCTCGACATCTCGCCGGATTGCACCGACTGGACTGTGATCACGCCCGATATCATCGAGCGGGCGCTTGCGAAGGCGAAGCTGGAAATTCGCGAGGGCGATATCGTCGTCCTGCACACCGGCTGGCACAAGCATTACGAGGGCCAGCCGCAACAGGATCTCGTCCGATACTTCTGCTATCATCCTGGGCCGAACCTCGACACCATGCACTATTTCCTCAAGAAGAAGGTGCGTTGGTTCGCGATGGACACCGGCTCTTGCGATCATCCGATGAATACGTCGATCCGCAACATGCGGCCCGATCTTGCCGAGGACTTCGCCAAGGTCATGGGCAAGCCGCCAGCGGAGTTCTTCGGCACATTCGAATACAAGCACAAGAAGTCCGGCCGCCAGGTGCGCGCCAACATGTTCCCGTTCCACAACTGGGCGTTCCAGGAGGGGCTGCTGCATGCTGAAAACGTCGGTGGCGACATCGAGCTCGTTGCCGGCCAGCGCTGTCTCATCGGCGCCTTTCCCTGGCGCTACGAGGGACTGGAATCCTGTCCCTGCCGCATCCTCGCCTTCCCCGGCATGGGCGACGAGGACATCGAGGCGATGGGCGAGGTCGCGAAGGCAATGCGGGTGACTTGAGATAAGAAGAGAATGGGGATAGGCAGGAGATAATGGGGACAGCCACCATTTTCCGATAGAACACAGCAGGCCGTAAATTGATCAGATGAAAATGGTGGCTGTCCCCATTTTCTTATTCGGAGAAATCATGTCAGAGACACCGCCCGACCGGCTGTCGGTGCACCCGGCGAGTGCCCATTTCGACGAGGCTGCCCTGATGCGCGGCGTCGGCATCCGCTTCAACGGAGCGGAGAAGACGAACGTCGAGGAGTACTGCGTCAGTGAAGGCTGGATCAAGGTTGCGGCCGGCAAGGCACGCGACCGCCATGGAAACCCCATCCTGGTGACGATCAAGGGCACGGTGGAGCCCTATTTCCGGAGCGAGGCGCCGGAGTAAGTCGGCGTCCGCCTATTCCACCTTCACCTTCTGGTCCAGAGGTGCCTTCGGATCCTGGGTCCATTCGGCCAATGAGCCGTCGTACATCTTCGCGCTGCGATTGCCGATCAGCTCGTGCGATACGAACCAGCCGAGGCTCGCCCAGTGACCGGTGTTGCAGAAGTTGATCTGCGCGCCTGAAGTCGGAATTCCCGCAACCTGGTAGAGCTTTTCGAGCTGTGACCTTGGGCGGAACTTGCCGCCGTTGTCAGTGGTGAGCCAGGCTTCGGGCAGGCTTGTTGCGCCGGGCAACGTGCCGGGGCGCTTGGCGGCGGGGCTCTTGCTCAGGCCGATATAGAAATGCTGTGGCCGATTGTCGACGAGCGGCTGCTTTGCCGCCATGGCTGTCTCGACTTCTGCCCTGCCAACTATCCAGTCCTGCCGAATGCTGGCCTTGAAGACTTTGGCTGCCGGCTTGTTATCTCCCTTCTCGATCGGATGGAGCGGTTTCTTGTCCTTGCCGACGGCGGCCCAGGCCGTCCAGCCGCCGTCCAGTATCGAGACGAGGTCGTGGCCCAGCACCTTGAATGTCCAGTAGACACGGGTGGCGGCGCCCATGTCCTGTGCGCTGCGTCCCTCCGGGATGAGGATGACGTGCGTGCGATTGTCGATGCCGAGCGAGCCGATCAGCTGCTCGAGCTTGGCCGCGGGGGGCAGCATGCCGGAGACACCTGCCTTGTTCTTCTCGCGCCAGCCGTCCTTGGCATAATCGGTGAACACAGCGCCAGGGATGTGGCCCGCGATGTAGTCAGCCCTTGTCTTGCGGGCGCCTGATCGCAGATCGAGAATGCGAATGTCGGTTTTGGCGAGGTTGGCCTTCAGCCAGGCGACGTCGACCAGGGGGCCGGATGCGGCAACCGGAAGGCTGGAGGCGCAAAGCAATGCGAAAACAAAGACGAATGCCCGGACAATAGACATATTGCCTCCTTGGTCGAGACGTGGCTGGGAGCCAATGTGAGGGTTGGAGTTTGCTTCAGGACCATTGCTTAGTGCAAGCGGTTGGAGCAGAGGCGGGACGGCGGGTGATCATGGAAACCGCCCGCGTTGACACCGGTGGGCTTCGGGCTCGATAGTTCCTGGAGCGATCAGACCGGGGCACGACATGAAGCCAGCATCGTTTATCTATCACGCGCCGCGCACGACCGCGGATGCCATCGCCATGCTTGCCGAGCATGGGCCGGATGCGAAGGTGCTGGCCGGGGGGCAGAGCCTGGTTCCGGTCATGGCCTTCCGTCTGGCGCGGCCGGGACATCTCGTCGACATCAACGGGATCGATGAACTCGATTACGTTCGCAGCGAGAGCGGGCGGCTGAAGATCGGTGCTCGGACGCGGCATGCTGCGTTCCACCATCCGGTCGAGCCGGGTGTGCTGGGCCAGTTGATGTCTACCGTGGTGCGGTCGATCGCGCACTGGCCGATCCGAATGCGCGGCACGTTCTGTGGCAGCCTGGCGCATGCCGACGCATCCTCGGAATGGTGCGCGTTGGCGGCCACACTGGACGCAGAGATCCTGCTGGAGAGCAGTCGCGGCAAGCGGCTGGTCAAGGCGTCCGACTACTTCCAGGGCTTTCTTGTTACCGACCGCGCCGACGACGAGTTGATCGTGGAGGCAAGCCTGCCGCTGCTGCCGGACGGAACTCGGTTCGGTTTCGAGGAGTTCAGCCGCCGGGCGGGCGACTATGCGTTGTCGTTGTGCGTGGCGGTGTTGCGGATGGACGGCGGCAAGGTGGTGGAGGCGCGCATCGGCGTTGGCGGGGCTGAGCCGTTTCCCCGGCGCATACCGGAAGCCGAGGCCGTCGTGACCGGTCAATCGCTCGATGCCGCAGTGTGCGCGAAGGCGGCCGAGGCCGCGGCTGCCGCTGTTGATCCGATGAGTGACGTTCAGGCCGATCCGGCGTATCGCCGCGATCTTGTTCGCGCGATGGTGAAGCGCGCGTTGACGAGGTGCATGGCATGAGCGGGGAGCATGCGGCATCCGCAAGCGGCGGCTGGGTTGGTCGGTCGATCCGGCGGCTGGAGGACAACGCCCTGGTGCAAGGCGCGGGCCGTTTCACAGCAGACCTGGCGAGTGACCTCGCGCTTCGGTTCTTGCGCAGCCCGGTGGCTGCTGGCCGAATACTGCGTGTGGTGCCGCCGGCAGATCTGCCCGCAGGCGCGATGGTTCTGACTATCTCGGATCTTGCCGATGTGGGACGGATCACGCCGTTGCTGCATCGGCCGGATTATGTGGCGACGCCCCAGCCTGTCCTGGCGGAGACCATCGTCCGGTTTGTCGGTGAGCCAATCGCAGCAGTGCTGGCGCCGACGGCGGCCGAGGCGGAGGATATCGTCGATGCCATCGAGTTGGAGATCGAGGAAAGCGATCCTGTGGTCGACATCGCCACGGCGCTGGCATCTGGGGCGCCGCGTGTGCATCCCGGTGCCGCGCACAACGTCCTGGTCGAGGGGCGGGTGAAGACTGCGGGTTTCGATGCGGTACTTGCGTCGGCGGCGCATATCGTCGAGCTGGAGCTGACGTCGCGCCGCCAGAATGCAACGCCGCTGGAAGGGCGTGCCGCCCATGCTGCCCTAGACATTCGAACCGGGCGCATCACGCTGACATGCTCGACGCAGAATCCACACGTGGTGCGCACCGGAGTAGCCGAGCTTGTCGGGATGCCGGAGCAGGATCTGCACGTGGTCGCGCCGGATGTCGGCGGCGGCTTCGGCCAGAAGATGGCGCTGCCGCCGGAGTATGTCGTCGTGGTTTATGCGGCGCGTCTCACCGGGCGGTCAGTGGCCTGGATCGAGGACCGGCGCGAGAATCTCGTCAACGGCTACCATGCGCGCGACATGGTGGCGAAGGTGAAGGGGGCGTTCGATGGCGAGGGGAAACTGATCGCTGTCGAGGGGGACGTGGCCGCGAACGTGGGCGCCTTCAACGGCTATCCCCTGACATGCGGCGTGGAGCCGCTGATGGCAATGGCCGAGCTGCCCGGCCCATACGACGTGCAGAGCTATGCCTGCGTCTCGCGAGGGGTGACGACGAATACCTGCCCGATGGCGCCTTATCGCGGCGTCTCACGGCCGGTCATCACGTTCGCGATGGAGCGGCTGATGGATGTGGCGGCGCGCCGGCTTGGGATCGACGTCATCGACATCAGGCGCAAGAATTTGATCGATACGTTTCCGTATACGTCGGCAACAGGGCTTGTGTTCGACGAGGGCACCTACCGCGAGGTGATGGAAATTGCAGTGCGCGAGCTGCCACTCGACAAGCTGCGCGAACGGCAGCGGGCGATGCGGAAGGAAGGTCGCTATCTGGGTATCGGCTTTTCAACGTTCTCCGAGCGCACCGGTTATGGAACGCCGGCG
Source organism: uncultured Alphaproteobacteria bacterium (assembly GCA_963825625.1). Classification (GTDB taxonomy): domain Bacteria; phylum Pseudomonadota; class Alphaproteobacteria; order Rhizobiales; family Hyphomicrobiaceae; genus CAMDPA01. The sequence goes on from CAWGUF010000026.1 coordinate 45,524, forward strand.
TTTGCGGCTCGCGGTATGGAGATCACGCCGGGGTACGAGCTGGTCGAGATCGCGATGGATCCTTCGGGCAACGTGACGGCTCGCATCGGTGCGTTCCCGCACGGGCAGGGACTGAAAACCACGCTGGCGCAGATCATCGCAGACCAGGTCGGTGTGCCGCCCGACCGGATCAACGTCATTGCCGGGGATACGGATCAGACGCCTTACGGATGGGGCACGTTTGCAAGCCGCTCGCTGGTGATTGCCGGTGGCGCTTGTCTGGTGGGGGCGAAGAAGATCCGCGACAAGCTGATCAAGATCGCTGCGCATCTGATGAAGGTGTCACCGGAGGACGTGGTGATCGAGCCGGGACTGGCCAAGGCTCAGAATACCAATCAATCGATCCCGATCCCGGAACTGGCGCGAACAGCCTATCATCGCTCGCACCTGCTCTACGGCGTGGTGGAGCCGGGTTTGTCGGAGACCGGCTTCTATGATCCGCCGGGCACGTTCTCGAACGCATGCCACGTCGCGGTGCTGGAAGTGGACGTGGAGACCGGCGGCATCAAGCTGGAACGGTTCATGGTGGTGGAAGATGCCGGCCGTCTGATCAATCCGATGATCGTCGACGGACAGATCCATGGCGGCGTTGCGCAGGGGATCGCCAACGGTTTCCTCGAGGAGATCGTGTACGACGAGCGGGGCAACATGCCTGTCGGCGACGCTGGCCGATTTCCTGCCGCCGACGTGCGCCGAGATTCCGCCGTTCGAGCTGCACCACATCGAGACCTACTCGGATGCGACGATCACGGAGGCCAAGGGCATCGGCGAGGGTGGAGCGATCGGGGCGCCGGTGGCGGTCGTCAATGCGATCTGTGATGCACTTTCGCCGTTCGGGATCGAGTTCTACGAGATGCCGGTGACGCCGCAGCGGATCCGTACAGCGCTGCGTGCGGTCGAAGCAAGCCGGGTCAAGGGTTGATGGGCCTCGGGATGATGGGCCAAGGGATAACAGGCATGAGCCAAGGCAAGATCGACATAACACTGCAGCATCAACGGCGCCGCGCATGCCATCTCGGTGGAGCCGCGCCGTACGCTGGCCGACGCGATCCGCGATGACTGCGGCCTGACAGGGACGCATGTGGGGTGCGAGCACGGCGTGTGCGGCGCCTGCACGATCCTCTATGACGGGCAGCCGGTGCGGTCCTGCCTGATGTTCGCGGTGCAGGCAGACGGGCACGAATTGCGCACGGTGGAGGGGCTTGCGAAGGGTGGCGAATTCCATCCGCTGCAGCAGGCCTTCATGGAGAACCATGGTCTGCAATGCGGCTTCTGCACACCCGGCTTCCTGATGCTGGCGACCGGCGTGCTGGAGGCGAACCCGAACATTTCGGACGAGGAGCTTGTCGAGGTGCTGTCGTCCAATCTGTGCCGCTGCACCGGCTACCAGAATATCCTGAAGTCGGTACGCGCGGCGGCGGCTGCAATGCGGGGGCGGTGATGGGTGTCATCGGCCGCTCCATACAACGGCTGGAGGACCCGCCGCTGGTGCGCGGCGAGGGGCTGTTCGCGGCCGACGTGAATTTCCCGCACCAGCTGCATATGCGGGTGGTGCGCGCGCAGTCCGCGAACGGCATCATCCGCGGCATCGATGCGGCGGAAGCCCGCGCGCTGCCTGGCGTGATTGCGGTGTGGACGCACAACGATGTCGCCGAGGTGCCGCCGATCGATTTCCGTTTGACCAAGGTCGCGGGTCTTGATCCTTACCGGCAGACGATCCTGGCGCGGGACAGGGTGCGCTATGTCGGGGAGCAGGTGGCGGTGGTGTTCGCGGCCGATGCCTATGTCGCGGAGGATGCGGCGGATCTCGTCATCGTCGATATCGAGGATCTGCCGGTGTGCCTGGAGGCCGCCGGGCCACTGGCGGCATTCGATGAAACACACAACAACGCACCGGCGATCATCGAGAAGTCGTATGGCGACATCGATGCTGCCTTCGCAAAAGCCAGCCACATCATAGAGCTCGAGCTGAAGGTCGGCCGCCATGCCGGCGTGCCGATCGAGACGCGTGGTGCGAATACTCGCTACGATGCGGCGCGTGACGTTCTGGAGATGCATGGTGCGGCCAAGGTGCCGCACTGGAACCGGGACGCAATAGCCCGGATGCTGGGGCGTCCGTCGTCGAAGGTGCATCTGCTGGAGGGGCATGTCGGTGGCGGGTTCGGCACGCGGGGCGAACTTTACCCTGAGGACGTGCTGGTATGCCTCGCGGCGCTGCGCCTGCGTCGGCCGGTGAAATGGATCGAGGACAGGCGGGAGAACCTGATCGCGGCGAACCACTCGCGTCAGCAGACGCACAAGGTTCGCGTTGCTGTCGATGAAAATGGTGTCATTCTCGGGATCGATGACGTCTTCTGGCTGGATCAGGGTGCCTATATCCGCACGCACGGTGCGACGGTGCCGGACCTGACGGCGGCGATGCTGCCGGGCCCCTATCGCATTCCTGCCTATCGCGTCGAAGGGCATATACGGCTGACGAACAAGACGCCGTGCGGAACCTATCGATCGCCCGGGCGCTACGAGAGCACGTTCGTGCGTGAGCAGATCGTGGACGTGGTGGCGGGCAGGCTGGGGCTCGATCCGGCAGAGGTGAGGCGCCGGAACTTTCTGCAGCCGGAGGATATGCCGCACGACCGGAAGCTCGACACGTTGGGGACACCTATCGTGCTCGACTTCGGGCGACTATCCGAAGCTGCTCGACAAAGCGCTGGCCTTCGCCAAGTGGCCCGAACAGCTTGAAGCGGTGGCGCAACGACGTGCCTCGGGGGAGCTGGTCGGGGCCGGGCTTGCGGTGTTCGTGGAGAAGAGCGGGCTCGGGTCCGTTCGATGGCGTGAAGGTCACGATCGACGGCAGCGGGCATGTGGAAATCGTAACCGGTGCTGCCTCGGTTGGGCAGGGCATCGAGACGGTGGTGGCGCAGATCGCGGCAGACACGCTCGGTGTGGGAACCGAGCATATGAGCGTGCGTCATGGCCGGACGGATCTCATCGATCACGGGATGGGGGCTTTTGCGTCGCGAGCGACGGTGATGACCGGCAACGCGACTGCGATGGCCTGCGAGAAGCTGCGCGCCAAGGCGCTGGACATGGCGGCGGAGCTGCTGCAGGCGCGGGTGGAGGATCTGACAATTTCGGATGGCGTCGTACGTCACCGAAACGGAGGAAGCACCGGCAGCATCACGCTGGCGGAGCTTGCGCATGTGCTGCATCCGGCCTCGGCGCAACGGGGCGGCCGGGAGCCCGGTTTGACGGCGGAAGCCTGGTTCAACACCACGCACATGAACTATCCCTACGGCATCCATATGTGCATCGTGAAGGTCGACCGGGAGACCGGTGGAATTGCGGTCGAGAAATTCTGGGTTGCCTACGATGTCGGCCGGGCCGTCAACCCGATGATGATCGAGGGGCAGATTCACGGCGGGCTGGCGCAGGGGCTGGGCGGGGCAGTGATGGAGGAGTTCTGCTACGACGAGCGCGGGCAGCCGACCTCGGTCACGTTTGCGGACTATCTGCTGCCGACGTTGTCGGAGATGCCACCGGTGGATGTGCTGGTTACGGAGGATGCTCCCAGTCCGCAGAACCCGTTGGGGCTCAAGGGCGCTGGCGAGGCGGGGTCGAATGCGGTTGGTGCCGTGATCGCGATCGCTGTCGGCAATGCCATCGGCCGGCCCGGAGCGGTGCGCGAGCTGCCGATTACCCCGGTCCGGCTGCGGGCGCTCGTCCGGTCACAACAGTGACGGCAGCCACGTCACCAGCGGCGGGAAGGCGGCTAGGATAAACATCCCGACAATGAACAGGAAGACGAACGGCCAGGAGGCGCTGAACACCTCCGCGATCGTCACCTTATCTGCTGCCGCGCCCTGGAACGCGAAGATCACGTAGCCGAACGGGGGCGATATGCCGCCGACCGTCACGTTGAGAAGCATGATGAGCCAGAACCACAACGGGTCGAAGCCGAGCGTGGCAAGCAGCGGCTGATAAATCGGGATGACCACGAGCATCAACGCGATCTGGTCGATGAACATGCAGAGCAGGAAGGGTATCGCCATCATCACGAACAGCATGAGGTAAGGCGACCAGCCGAGCTCGACGATGAACTGGGTCAGCTCCCGGGTCGCGCCGGTGAAAGCGAGCAGCTGGCTGAACATGCGCGAGGATGCCATGATGATAATGATCATCGCGGTGATGAAGGCAGCCGAGCCCAGCGAGTCCATGAACATTTTCCAGTTCAGGCGGCGATAATAGGCGGCGGCCAGCAGCGAGCCGAGGACGCCGGTTGCCGCCGATTCCGACGGCGTGGCGATGCCGAGCAAGATGAAGCCCATCACAGAGAAAATGATGATGCCGAACGGCAAGCAGGCAGCGAGGCCCTGCATTTTCTCGGCAAAGGTCGCATCGCGGGCGTCGTCGGCGGCGCCTTCCGGCGCAAGGCTCGGGTCGAGTTTTACACGGATCAAGGTATAGGCCAGAAACATCGCGGCGAGCATGATCCCGGGCAGGATGCCGCCAATGAGGAGCCCGGCGATTGAGACGTTTGCCAGCGTGCCTATGATGATGGCCAGGACGCTCGGCGGGATGATGGGAGCCAGGGAGGCGCCGGCCAGAATATTGCCGATGGCGAGCTTCGAATTATAGCCGCGTTCCATCATGCTGGGATAGAGCGTGCGCGCCATCATCGCGGCCACCGCCATGGCCATGCCCGACAACGCGCCGAACACGGTAGCCAGGGCGATGGTGAGAACGTACTGCCGTCCCTTCATGCGGCCGATCAGCTTGTCGACTGTCTGGAACAGGACATCCACCGAGCCGGAGCGGAAGAGCAGCTCCGCCATCAGAATGAACAGCGGAATCGCGGACAGATCATCGTTTGTCGTGGTGTCGAAGATCGAGTTCGCGACCATGCCGAATGCGGCGGGGCCGACCACCAGAAGCACGCCAACGATATTGATGAGCAGGAAGCCGACAAACAGCGGGGCGCCGGTAAAGAACGCGGCGAGCAGCAGCAGGATCGCAGTCAGCAGTGTGACTTCCCAAGGCATGGTTCACCCGGTGCTCTGGCCGGTCGGACCGGCGGGGTCGAGAGTATTCCAGTCGAGGTGGCGAATGAAGTGAAGCGTCGATGAGGCGAAGCCGAACGGGATGAACATCGAGATCAGATACTTCGGCACAGGCTTCACGGCGATCATCTGGATGTCATCGACATATTGACGCCAGCTCTCGTCGAAAGTGATCCAGGTTGCCATGCCACACGCGGCGACACTCATAACGACGGTCAACCAGAGAACGACTTTGGCAACAGGCTTGGGGATGAGACCGAAGATCAATGTCACCGCAACGTGGCCCTTTTTCCAGGTCACGTAGGGCAGCATCAAAAAGGTTCCTATGCACAGCGAGTAGGAGACCGCCTCGGCGGCCCACCACTGCGGCCAGTTCAGCAAGTAGCGGGCGAAAACCTCAATGCTATAGGAGCCGAGCATGATCGCGATGGCCAGGCAGGCAAGGTGATAGCCAAACTCGGTCAACCTGTCGTGGAATTGTGCGAGCGAGGTCAGCATGATTCAAACCTTGGCTTCGTGAGCGGGTGCGCTCTGGTCAACCGTTGACCGCGGGCGAGACCTCGCCCGCGGCGTGCGTTCGTCGCAGGAAGCGACAATGGTCCGTGTCAGTAAGTGAGGCCGCCCTTCTTGGCGATCTCCCGAAGCTGTGCCGCAGCGTCGCCGCAGCATTGCTTGCCGAGATCCCAGACGCTGTCGGCGAACGTTTTCCTGACGGCCTCTACCTTGCCAGCGGGAAGCTGCACATCCTTCACACCGAACTTGGCGAGCTCCTTGCTCTCATCGTCGAGAATCTTGTCGCCGATAGCGCCCATCTCGAGCTCGCTCTTTTCGCCGGCTTTCAGCAGGACGTCCTTCTCCTTGTCGGAGAGTTTTTTCCAGGAGTTGAGATTGATCAGAATCGGCTGCCAGCTGGAGCCGAATGTGGGACGTATGCGGTATTTGGCGACCTCATAGTGCTTCATCGACAACATGCCTGCCGCCGGCCATGCCGCGCCTTCGATCACGCCCTTTTCCAGGCCCGAGTAGATCTGCGAGCCGGGCATCACGACCGGCTGTGCGCCAAGCAGGCGGATGACACCGTGATATGTCTGCGTACCCCTGACCTTGCGGCCCTTCAGGTCGCCATCCTTCGAGAGCGGCGCCTTGATGAAGATATGATAGCCCTGATTGCTGGACGGGGTGAAGGCCAGCGCCTTCAAGCCGTGCGTCTTCTGATAATATTCGTCGACGAACTTCCAGGCTCCCGCCTTGCGTACCTGGGCGGGGTCGGCCTTCATGGCGTCGAGGGCCGCAGCGAGGCCTTTGGAGCCGACGTGATAGACGCCGTGCGTGAAAAGTATGTCGAACACGCCGGACTTGACCGGTTGCAGCTGCTCGAACGGCGGCACAACCTCGGGGCCGCTGATCTTGAACTTAACCGTGTCGCCGCCGATCGCTTTCACATTCTTCATATAGTGATCGATGATCGCGTAGGTCGGCCAGTTGTTCTTGTTCCAGCTGGTCAGGAGTTTGAGCTCGGCCGCCTGCGCCGTCGTGAAGCCTCCGGTCAGGAGAGTGGCGACACCAGCCACCATCAGCATCGACTTCTTCATCTGCTATTCCTCCCTGTTGAAACCCGCACGCTTTGCGTGCCGGGGTGATCATGCTCGATCGCCAGTCGACACCGAACCTTGAGAATGAGTCAATCGGTGGGCAGGTAGTTCGTATGCCATATTTCTCAGGCGGCCTGAAACATCTGTTTTGCGCCATACCTCTCCTTCAGGCGCGGCATCACCTCCCTGGCAAAAAGGGTCAGGTTGTCGCCCGTGTCCTCGTGCGACAAGTCTCCGCCTTGCATCATCAGCAACAGGTGGCCAAGGCCGCCGATGCCGTCTGTGAACCGCACGATCTGCTGGTAGACGGTATCGGGTGTGCCGCAGAACAGGAGGCCTCCTTCGATCAACTGGTCGAGCGAGGCCTGGTGTGGATGGACTAGACCTCCGCCGGGCATCGAAAGCGGACGGATTGCCCGCGGGTCGGTTACCGGCGAGCGCAGCATGCGGACCAGGCCGTCCGGGGGGAAGTAGCCGGGCGGCTGTTTGAAGGGCTGGGAGACCTGGGCGGTCGTGCGGATGTAGTCTACTATCTTGTCGGCACGGCGGCGTGCCTCGGCGTCGGTCGATGCGGTTGCGGCGAGCGCCAGATACGCCAGGCGGTCGACAGGGACCTCGGTCCCGCGACCTGCCGCGTTCCAACCTTCCGCGTATGACTTGTGCAGCCCTGACGTCGTAACGAAGCCACCCAGAAAGCTGGCAATGATGTAGCCTCGACGGCCGAGTTCCTTGGCGTTGCCCGGGCTGCCTGTCGTCACCCAAACGGGCGGGTGAGGCTGCTGCATCGGGCGGGGCCAGACGTTGACGTTGCGATGGTGGAAAAACTCGCCCTCGAAATTGAATGGACCGTCGTGCGTCGACATGGCCTGGATGATCAGGTCGTGCGCCTCCCAGAACCGGTCCATGAAACGCAAGGGGCTGGAGTTGGCCGGCGTGATCTCGTAGGGAATCCCTTTGACGAAGCCCATCTCCAGCCGGCCGCCGGATATGACGTCTATCATCGCGAGCTCCTCGGCGATGCGGACCGGATCGTTGCGGTTGGCAATCGGTACACCGAGGATGAGAATGCGGGCCCGCTTGGTAATTCGGGCGAGGATGCCGAGGATGACCGTGCAGGAGGACGTAATGCAGGTCGCCGTCTGATGGTGCTCGTTGACCATCAGGTCGAGGCCCAGCTCGTCAGCAAGCGCCCATTCGTCGATATAGCGGTGGTAAAGCTTGTGCGCCTCATCCGGCCGGCACAGCTCGTTGGGCAGTGTGACCCTCAGCGTTGGCCGTTCCGGGGACCAGGCCTCCGGGTAGGGTTGCTCGGAAAAGTGGTAGACGCGCATTTGTCAGTTCCCTGCACTATCAGCATGTTTTGGCATGATGCGGCGCGACGTCAGCGGGGCAGTGCGTCAAGGAAACTGCCAATGGCGGCCAACGTTGACTCCGGTTGCTCCACGTGCGGCAGATGGCCGGCGTTGTCGATTACCTTCAGCTGGCCGGTGGGGAGACGGTGCGCATAGAGCTCGGCGCATGGGCGTGAGAGGATGCGATCGCGGGCGCCGTAAAGAACAAGCGTGGGAACCGATACGCGGTGCAAGCGTGCGGGCAGCTTCGGGTCGTGCATGAACGGCTGCCAAGCATAGCGGGCGAGTGCCTCGCGCGCATTCACACGGGCCGTCACAATATGTTCGGGCACCTCGCGCAGATTGACATGGTGGGGCTCGGGAGCGGCGAAAGCCCAATTCACAAGATCGGCATCGGGGTGCGCAAACAGATCTACGAAATCGCGATCGCTGCGGCCGCCTGCCTTGACGCCCGCGGGGTCCATCAGCACAAGCCCGGCGATCCGCTCGCAGGATTTCACTGCCATCTGGGCTGCGACGAAGGCGCCGAAAGAGCCGGCGACGATGACCACATTGCCATCGGAAGCCTTCAGCTTTGTCTCGATCAGATCGAGGTAAAGGTAGGCAAGGTCGTCCGCGTTGGTCAGATGAGCGGCGATCGGCCCTCCGGAGAAGCCAGGATGGATCGGCGTCGTCACGCGTCCCAACTGCCCCAGGGTTTGCGAAAAGGCATCGTCGGGAGCAAACCAAAGCGCGGAAGACAGGAACAGTATATTGCGACCTGAGCCTGTGATGCCGAAGCGCAGCGGCTGCTGTTGCAGCTCGACCGTCTCAAGCTCCGCCGCTGCAGTGCTCATTACACATCCTCCCGCCGTCATCCGCACTCCTGCCAGATCGCGGCCATCAGGTGCAACTGAAATTGGATTTCGTTCGCCGATTTACCCGGTCAACCGGCGGCGACCAATGAAGGACGTTTTTGAGCGTGCTGTCAAATGCGTTGGACGTGGTTGCCGGGTGAGCTGAGCGAGGTCAGATTCAGGTCAAACCGGCGGTTGGGCTGGACGGGAGAGGAGAGATCAGGCGGCGGCTTGCGCGGTCGCAGCCAGGGCCTTCAGCGCGTCAGACGTTGCGTTGAAGGTTGCGCAAAGAGCATGTGCGTCGGTGGCCGCGAGCTCGGTCGTGTCGCCGGCTCGCGCTGCTTCCTCGATCAAGTCGCACGCATCGCCCAGCCGGACCGCGCCGATGTTTCTACACACCGACTTCAGCGCGTGTGCCGCGTCTGCGATCTGGTCCGTATTTCCCTTCGGTAGGGCTTCAATCAGCGCGTCCAGCAACTGAGGCGCGTGCTCGAGGTAGAGATCGATGATGCGGCCGACCAGGTCGTCGCCGGATGACTGTAGATCTCTGATTTCCGCCAGTATGCCTGTGTCGATAAGTAGATCGCGATGGTTCTGAGGTTGCTCTTCAGCGGGGACTGGCTGACCGACGGGTTGATCGCGCCGCTCGCCGACCCAGCGCTCAAGACAAGCTGCGATGGTCGCCAGCGTGAATGGCTTGTGCACGATGTCCTGCATGCCGGCATCGCGCCAAGCCTCCTTCTGCCGGCCGACAACATGGGCTGTGAGCGCAACGATTGGGACAGGCGGGAGATGGTTCTCGGATTCCCAGGTGCGGATCGCCCGTGCCGCTTCGAAGCCGTCCAAGACGGGCATGCTGCCATCCATGAAGACGAGGTCGAAGCCGGAATTGCCTGCTGTCCGCGCGCTCTGGATCGCCTCTACCGCCGCAGCACCGTCTGCCACGCTGGTCACCTCGACACCCAACCGCTGCAAGGCTTCGGTCAAGACCTCCCGGTTGACCGGGCTGTCATCGGCGGCAAGGACGCGGGTGCCGACGAATCCGGGGGGCTGCGATGTCGGTTTGGAGACTTTCGAGATGGTACGGGCGGGAAGCGCTTCGAGCCCCTGGAGGGCGAGCTGCAGGGTGGCGATGGTGTCCTTAACGCCGATCGGTGTTTCCAGCAGGCCATCCGCCAATCCGGATTCGATCGCGGCCTTGCCGTCCGGATCGCCATATGGCGCGGCGACGAGAACCGGGCAATCGGCCGGCAAGCGTGACTTCATGGATGACGTCAGCACGTGCGGTGTCGCGATAGCAAGGAGCGGGCTCACATCCGACTTGTCGGGCCAGCCATCGGGCCAGCCATCGGGCGAGACGACGGGGTTTGCGTCAAGGTCTTTCAGTGCGCGCTCAAGGGCGGTGCGTGCTGGACCCTCATCCATAATGAGGGCGACGGCCGGTGTCCTGGCAGTTGCGAGCCTCGGCATCCGCGGCGCCTCCTGCACCACATCCTGCACGACGGGGGCCTCGAGCACAAAGTAGAACGTCGAGCCCCGGCCAGGCTCGCTTTCGACGCCGATCTGGCCGCCCATGGCCGAAACGAGCCGACGGCAGATGGCCAGGCCGATGCCGGTGCCTCCATAGCGGCGCGTCGTCGACGTTTCCGTCTGCGTAAACGCTTCGAAGATATCGTCCAGCTTGTCGCGCGGGATGCCGATTCCGGTGTCCTCGACACTGAAACGGAGCGTGGCGGTTGCGTTTGCTGCTACCGAACTCTGCGTCTGGGTGACGCTAATGACCACACCGCCGGATTCGGTGAACTTGAGCGCATTGTTTACGAGGTTGGACAAGATCTGGCTCAAGCGTACCGGGTCGCCGGTCACAGCCTCCGGCACGTTCAAGGCAACGTGTCCGGCGAGTTGCAGTCCGCTGGCATTCGACCGCTCCGCGAACAATCGCAATACGTCGTCGACAAGCTGCCTGATATCGACGGGTATTGCCTCCAGCCGCATCTGTCCGGCCTCGATCTTCGAAAAATCGAGGATGTCGTTGATGATCGACAGGAGCGTGCGTCCTGAGTTCAGGATCACGTCGGAGTATCGCCTGGCCCGAGGCGCGAGATCGCTCGAGGACAGAAGCTCAGCCATGACGAGCATTCCGTTCATGGGTGTGCGGATCTCATGGCTCATGGTGGCAAGGAAGTCTGATTTCGCCGCGTTGGCCTGCTCGGCGGCGCGCATGGCTGCAGCAAGCTCGCGGGTGCGCTCCTCGATTGCAGCCTCCAGGGTCTGGCGATGGCGCGCCAGTTGCTGGTCGCGAGTCCGGATTTCGCGCAGCATGTCGTTGAATGTGTCGACCATTGCGCCGGTCTCATCGGTACTCGTTCTCGTGACCTCGCCGCTGAAATCCTTGGTATCGCGCACGCGTTGCATGGCTGCTGTCAGCGCAGCGATCGGTGTCGTGATAGAGCGGCGCAGGTACAAGGCGAGGCAAACACCGGCCAGCGCGCATGTCATGCCGGCAAGGAGCGCGGCGAGGAGGCTTTCGAAAAATGCCATGCGCAGGTCGGAAATGTCGGCGATCATCTGCAATGTGCCGATCCGCCTGCTGGCGTAGACGACCGGGGCTTCGATTTTTCTCGTCGACAGGCTGAGTGGCGAGGCGTCCGGGCGCTGGCCGGGTGGGCTGCGGTGTTGCTGCCTGTGGACCAGGATGCCGGTTCCGAACTGGAACGCGCGACTTCCGTTGCCGTCCTGGACCTGCACGTAGGTGATGCCCGGAATTGCCCCGATCCCCTTGAGGGCGTTGGCGATGCGGCGCTTGTCGGCAGCCGCGAGCGGCTCGGACACTGTGGCTGCCAATGCGGCCGCGATCCCTGATAGCTCGGCCTCCTTCGCCTCGAGGCGCCGTTGCGCCTCGCGCCAAGCCGATGCCAGCGATGCCAGCAGAACAGCACTCACGATCGCCGTCGCGACAATCGCGATCAGTTTCGTTCCAATCGTGATCCTGCCAGGGGCGCTCATTGGACGGTCATCAGACTCTGCTTGGGTGCAGTTGGGCGCGCCGCCAGCAGCGATCGCCGATGTGCTGAGACTAAGCCGCCGGCGTTAATGCTTTCTCATTTCATGGTCTGTTTACCTGTTCAATGCGTCTTGAATTCAATGGGGAGGCACTGAAAGAGGTAAAAAATATATTGCGGAATGGCGGTATCGTGCCTGGTGCGCGGATGAGATGCCTTCAACTGCTCCAAGCATTCACAAGTTGTTTGCCAGCACATTCAATTCGAATTTTAATTGTTATTGGTTCAGCTATATTCGTCAGCATCGGAACTAAACTCGATGGCGGAATCCGTCCGCTGTCAATGGACCGAGAACGAGCCCTGTAGACGATGAATGATCGCAGGATGATGGCCGAACGGGATGAGCAGGCGAGGTATCTCGTCGGTCTCGACCGGCTTGTCCGTGATCGTAGCGGCACTTCCCTGGTCAAGTTCGCGATAACGCTGCCGTTGGTTCTGGCGATGGTGGCGGCGCCGATCGACTACCTCCACTATCTTCATCAGCGTACGATGCTGAGAGCAGCGACGGACACGGCATCCCTCGCTGCCGCCAAGGAAATGAGTCTCACGGATACACAGAGGTATGATCTCAGCGCCGCAGTCGATCGTACGGTGAAGGACTACATGGCGGCGCATTCAGGTGTCCAAACCAGCAACGTTCCGGTGGTGGCTACATCGACCAGCGATGACCCACTCGGGGTGAGTGTGCGGGCCACGCAGCGGTTCGAGTCGTTTCTCTCCGGATTGTTCTCGATCTCCCGTAATTCCGTTGAGGCGCACTCTATAGCGGAGGTTGTTGGCAAGCCGAATATCTGTGTTCTTGGGCTCAACGGCGCGGAACTCGGCACGATCTCGCTGGAGCATCAGGCCAGGGTCACCGGGCAAAATTGCGCAGTGTACTCGAACTCGACGCACACGCAATGGCTTGAAGGCCAAGAACAGCGCCGTCCTGAAGGCAGACATCATCTGTTCTCGAGGTGGCAAGGACGGCGGGCCGGGTAACTTCACGCCCGCGCCGATCACCGACTGCCCGGGCTTCGACGATCCGCTGGGGGGGCGGGCGGAGCCCGTCGTGGGCGCGTGCGATCCAGATCAGTCTGTGAAGGTCATAAATGACACGATGCTTGCCCCGGGTACCTATTGTGGACTGGAGGTTGGAAACGGGGCGACCGTTACTCTGCAGGCGGGGATCTATGTGTTCAAGGACGGCCCACTGGTCGTTGCCGAGCATGGAAAGCTAGCGGGGCAGGATGTCGCGCTCTATTTCACCGGCTCAAACTCAACTTTGCGTTTCGAGGCCGATTCGACGATCTCGCTCGAAGGCCCGATTGCCGGGCCGCTTGCCGGGATCGTGATCTTCGGCTCCCGTTCTCTCGATCCGGCTACGTCGTTCGAAATCCTGAGCAATGACGCGCGAAAGCTGACGGGGACGATATATATTCCCAAGGGGGAGCTGAAGGTCGCGGCCAATGCTCCTGTTGCGGATCAATCGGCGTATACGGCGATTATTGCCGACACCATGCGTCTTTATGGAGGTCCGCACCTTGTTCTGAATACGAATTACAGCAATACGACCGTGCCGGTGCCGGATGGCATCAAGGGGGCGGGAATGCCGGTGCGACTGGCGCGGTAGTGCAGCGTATCTGCCGGCTGATTGCCAAGTGTGAGCCTGGAGCCCCGGTTCGACGCTCGATTTGTATTTCGGGGTCGCGATCGCCTGGCGGCCCGTGCGCGGATCCAGGCGTTGGGTCAAAATTCCGGTGTGCTGGCTTGCGTGGGTGATCCGCATCAATCGGGCTGGTGACAACTCGCTATTCTTTTGCGTTAAGTTTTGGTTCAGGAATAATCTTTAGCGCGGCTTGCTTTTTTCGCCAAATAATCCGAAATTGCGCACTGCACATAAATAGAAGAACGGTGCGATGTAATGGCGAGTAGCGAAATCGATCCCGCACGCACGACTATGGACGTGCTGATCGCGGATGACGATCCCATATTTCGAAAGCTTGCCGGCGAGGCGATTTCCGCGCTGGGATGCCGAGGCATCGAGGCAACGGACGGTGCGATGGCACTCGAGCTGCTGTCGCGCTCGGGGCTCGGGTTGGCCATCGTTGATCTGCAGATGCCGAATGTCGATGGTTTTGCTCTCATTCGCTGCATGCGCGCCAACCCGAGAACGTGCCATATCCCGATCATCGTCGTGACGTCCCGTACCGACAGGGCGGCGCTGGAGCAGGCCCTGGAGGCAGGTGCGACGTCGTTCGTGACCAAGCCGGTGCATTGGCCGACGTTCGGCGACCAGGTGCGCTATCTGATGCATCTGTCGAGAATGACCGAGCGCCAGCGGGCGCGGACGGCCTGTGCGGAGGCCGCAAGCCGGTTGAAGGATGCCGCCATTTCGCAGGCGGTTGCTTCGTCCCTGGAGATTACGCGGCGGATCCGAGAGCTATCGGCCGAGGCAGGCGCAGGTGCGAGGTCAGGTGACCAGGAGGGATATGTCAGCCTGCCGGCGAATTGGCTCGAAGACATTCTCCAGGATGCCGATCAGCTCGAGGATGCATTGGTTGGCGCACACGAACTTGCGAGGCGGCTATCGCAGCGGCTGACGCCGCTGGAGCGGCATGAATGCGTCGTGGAAATTGCATCAAGCGCGATCGGACTGGTGGCGGATGCAGCTCAGCGCAGGGATCTGGATATCAGGCTCGTCGTTGAACCAGGTGACGTTGGTTTGGCCTGTCATCCGGAGGCAATCGTGGATGCTCTCGCGCAGGTGCTGCTCAATGCAGTGTTGGTGGCGCCTGCCGGTGATGCCGTGACTGTGGAGGTCGTGGTCTTCGAGGATGACATGCTGACGATAAGCGTCACCGACCAAGGGCCGGGCATGGATCCCGATTTCTTTGCGGCGTGCATGGCGCCACTGGTCAGCGGGACGGATGTGCCAGTGGATGCTGCCGGAACACAGTGCGAGGGGATCGCGTATGTAAAGGCAGTGGCGGAAGCGCACGGCGGCTCGCTGGAGGTGCGTTCGATGCCCGGTCAGGGTACGACCGTAATGATTGTTCTTCCGGCGGAGCGCATTTCTATCCGTCGCGAACAGGCGGCGTGAGAACTCTCGCGCGCTGCTGATCTGTCATTCTCGCGCACGACTTGATCCGGCCAAGTGGCCAGCCGCTGCGTAGCGACGGCGGGGTCTTGATGGCCCAGCGAGCGCGCCGTTCTGCGGCGGATCGCTGCTGGGCTCGCCGCGGCGCTGATCGGTTGGTTCGAGGCTCGGCGACGTGTGTGCTGAACCGCTGAGATTGGTTACCGTCAAATCAGGCCCAGCTCGGCCAACTCGCGGCGCATCTGTGGAGGCATATCAATCATGTTACCTGCGGACCGCGCAGAAAGGTCGGGAGGTGCCTCCTCGGCATCGAGATAGCGCCAGCCTTGGAATGCCCGACGAGGTGCCGGTCGCACAGGGACGAGAGTGCGATCGAGCAGAATAAGGCAGCAGGGGCGTCCATCCGGGCGCGTTCCTTCGCCAAATCCGATGAGCTTCTGGCGCGCCTGGATCGTCCCGCGGATGACCCAATAGATCGATCCGCCATCAAGCAACTCCGCGTCCCGCTTGGGCTTCTGGCCGGTGCGATGGAACAGTCGAGGGCGTTTCTCGCCGGCCTGTTTCATCTGACGCAAACGCTCGGCCTGCCAATGTGCCAGGTCCTCGATCGAGTCGGTGCCGACGCTCAGCTTGATCAGGTGCAGTGTCATGTCGTTCAACCTTCGGCCTCATTGGACGCAGCGACGGGCTCCAGCGTTGCGATGACTGCACCCTGGGCCAATTGAGCTCCGACCTCAGCCGTTACAACTGCCACCACGCCCTGGCGCGGCGCGTTGACCACGTGCTCCATTTTCATGGCCTCGACGACGGCAACGCGAGCGCCCTTGTCGACGGATTGACCGGCCGTCACCGTGATCTCCACGATGCGGCCGTTGATTGGCGAGAGCACGTGGTCCGCATCGCTGTGCCAAGCCTCATCGTTGCCTCCAGCGATATCGTATCTGGGCCTGGATACCAGGGTCTGGTGCATGTCATGCACCACAAAAACATCGCCCTGCCAGTCGATCAGCCGGCCGGAGAATTGTTGCTCGGTGCGGGCCTCGGCGACGGCACCACGATAGGCTACAATCAGGTTGCCATCGGTCCAATTGGCCTCCACCTGATCGGGTGTGCCGTCGATGACGACGGGCAATACGAGGCGGCGAGGACAACCGAGCTGAAAGGCGTCCGAGGTGTCCCACGGGGAAAGTGCAGGTGCTTGCGTACTGTTGGCGTGATGCCCTTCCTGCAGCCGTCTTGCAGCCAAGGCAATGCCCAAGGTGCGGGCCTCATGGTTGCCTTGTGAAGCGGTCAGTGCATCGAGCTTACGACCGATCAGTCCGGTCTCGAGCCGGCCTGTGACAACGTCCTCGTCGCCGAGCAGCGCCAGCAGGAACGCGCCATTCGTCGTTGGGCCGGCAACGGTTCCCTCACGTAATGCGCGAGCCACCTTGTCGATCGCATCGCGCCGCGTGGCGGCGTGGCCGATGATTTTTGCCAGCAGCGAGTTGTAGTATGGCGAAACGACGCTGCCTTGGGCCACCCCGGTGTCGCAGCGGATGCCTGGGCCCTCGATAGAAATCGCGGCGACGGTGCCCGTGCTGGGAAGGAAGCCGCTTGCCGGATCCTCCGCATTGAGGCGCACCTCGATGGCATGGCCGCTGATCGCGATGTCGTCCTGCAACAGAGGCAAACGCTCGCCACTGGCTATGCGCAGTTGCCATTCGACCAGGTCGAGCCCGGTGATCGCCTCGGTGACGGGGTGCTCCACCTGCAGCCGCGTGTTCATCTCGATGAAATGGAAGGGCTGATCGGGTGGAAGCAGCGCCATTGTCCGGCCGCCGGCCTCGGTGCAGCCCTCCACCAGGAACTCCACCGTGCCCGCATTCTCGTAGCCGGCCGTGCTGGCGAGGCTGACGGCGGCTGCAGTCATTCTCGCGCGCAATTGGGGGGCAAGTCCGGGGGCGGGGGCTTCCTCGACGACCTTCTGGTTGCGCCGCTGCAGCGAGCAGTCGCGCTCGAAAAGGTGGACGACGTTACCGTGGCTGTCGCCGAAGACCTGGACCTCGATATGGCGCGGGTGCTCGATGAGCTTTTCGACCAGCATGCGGTCGCTGCCGAAGGCTGCCAGGGCTTCGCGCCGAGCGCTGTCCAGTGCGGCTGGTAGATCGCCGGGGGCATCGACGCGGCGCATGCCGCGCCCGCCGCCGCCGTCGACGGCCTTGAGCAGGACGGGGAAACCGAGCTGGCGAGCTTCTGCCAAGAGGGTGGCTGCGTCCTGGGTCTCGCCCTGGTAGCCGGGTACGACTGGCACGCCACAACTGGATGCGAGCGCCTTCGCGGATGCCTTGCTGCCGAGCGATCGCATCGCAGTGGGTGATGGGCCGACAAATATCAGACCGGCGCGGATTACCGCTTCGGCGAACCCGGCGTTCTCGGAAAGAAAGCCGTAGCCGGGATGAATGGCATTGCAGCCGGTGCGAAGCGCGGCCTCGATGAGGCGATCCTGGCGCAGATAGCTCTCTGCCGCCGGGGGTGGGCCGACCAGAACCACGTCGTCGGCGTCGGCGGCGGCCGGCGCACTGCGGTCGGCTTCGGAGACGGCAAGTACCGTGTCGACGCCGAGGCGGCGGCAGGTACGAATGATGCGGGCGGCGATCTCGCCGCGATTTGCGATCAAGAGCTTCTGGAGCATGCGAGTCATTTCGCATGCCTTGCGCGCGGCGGCAACGTGCCGGCGCAATGCGTCGCCAGCAATTCGCGGGGAAGCGGGGGGCCGGTTCGCTGGCCTGCCCATGGCCTGCCTATTGGGGCAGGCTGCTGCGCAGGCGCAGCGAGGCGTTCAGAAATCCATCAGTCCGTAATCTGCGCCAGCAGCGGCTGCAGGCCCTCGTGGATCTCGGGGCATTCGTCGCGAATGAAGCGCAGCACGGCTTTCTCGTTCTCGTGCAGGATGCCGTCACGGCCGATCCGTTTCGCCAGCCAATCGGCCTCGCCCGCGGTCAGCTTCTCCGCCGCAGCCTCGTCCTCGTACATGGTGGCGAGGCGGCCCCATTGCGGGTCTACATCCTGCATTGCGGCGTACATGCCCTTGGCGGTCAGCATCTCGGTGGTGAACGTGCGGGCAAGAAAGCCCGTCGTTCCTTCCGATGGCGTTTCGAGCCAGCTCGCGACGCCCAAGGCATCCTTGCGGCTCATGGCGTAGTAGTGGTTGGCAGCCATCAGGTGGTTGACGATTGCCTTGGCAAACAAGTCGGACCACGACCAATGGTTCGAGATTGCGACTGTGGCGTCGTTGAGATCGAACAATATCTCGGCTTCGGCGCGCGAGATGGCGGCGTTGTGATCGCCGCCTGCCGCGTAGAGAATACGACGTAACAGTGCGACTTCCGCCTCACCGATCACGCCCGGCTGCAGTGGGGCAGCGCTCAGAAGTCGCGCATCGCCTTCGAGCACGGCCGTCTTGATCTGCCCGAGTGCGAATAGCGTCAGCTTCTCAGGAACCTCGGTTGCGGTCTCGAGAATCTTCACGAGAAGCTCGAGAACGGGTCCGGACGTCACTTGCCCGTCATGGGCGATACGGGCCAGAAGCCAATCGGCCTGCTCGGCGCTCAGATAGCCGCGGGGCTCTGACTGATGCACCAGGAAATCGGTCAGTGACTCGATGAAGAAGTGCGGCCAGGCGTCGCTCTCGCCCGCATAGGTTACCGCAAGCTTGAGAAGCCGGGAGGCTTCCGATTCGGAGATGGTTCCATCATTGTAGTAGGCTCGACGCAGGGCGAGAACGTCGCTGTCGGACATGCGTGCGAGACGGCTGCCGGCATCGACGCCGGCTATTTCGGCTGTGCTCACGACCGGACCTCCGAAGATGTTAATGTTCGGCAAGACCCTATGATCTGGCGGTTAAGGCGCAGTTAAGGGCCGGCTCAAAGGGGGAAGCCTGGAGATTGGCGGGTGGTGACTTGCGGCAGGTGCTTGAGCCGCGGGCAGAGGTCGCAGCGACCTCTGGCGATGACGCGCATCAATGAATCACGCGGTGGTTGCTGCAAGGTTGGCTCATGCAGCGACTGACTGCGGTTCAGCCGCACGAATGTAGTGAGGGTTTTGCATGCAAACGCCCCTTCAGGTTTCGTTCGAAGGCATAGGACACTCGGATGCGATTGAGGCTCGGGTGCGCGATGAGGCCGATAAGCTGGAGCAGTTCTACGACCGCATAACTTCGATGCGGGTGGTGGTGGCTCGACCTCAACACAGGCACACCAAAGGCGATACGTACCAGATCCGGATCCATCTTTCTGTGCCCGGAGCGGCAGACATCGCGATCAGCAGGGAGCCGGCGGTTGATGGCGCGCACCAAGATGTCTATGTGACCATTCGAGATGCCTTCAATGCTGCGCGCAGGCAATTGCAGGATATCGCGCGTAAGCGTTAGGGCCATGTCAAGGCGCATGGTGCGTTACCGCATGGCAAAATCACAGCGGGGCATCGTTGACTTTGCTATCGTTTCTCTAACGTCTGTGTTCGGATCGTATATCCTTGCCTGAGGATGGTCTGGCCATGCCCGACTTCGACATCGGCGGCCGTGAAGTTACCGAGGCTTTGTTGGTGGCGGTCGCGACCGGCGTTGCCAACACAGCCATCGATCCGGGCGAGTTGGCCTATCGTCGTGCGATGGAGCAGGGCAAAGGGCGGGAGATTCCCACCGACTGGCTGCTGGAACCCGTGCATCCATAGATATCTGGGCGCCGCGGCCGAGCGGCGGGATGTTGCCGGCGGCGGCGCCTTTGCAGACTGTTCGTCAGTTGCCAAAAACGGCAGTAAACGGATTGCCGGTTTCGGTGCGAGCGACGGTTGGAGCACGTTTTTCGCGCTTGGCGCGACGGCGCTCCTTGCGGCTGCCGGTTGGCTTTTCGGCTTCCTGCTCGCCAGCCGATGCGACCCGAACCTGTCGGCCCTCCAGCGCGGACGCAACGCGGCTGTCGACGCCGTAGATGTCGCGGTAGCTCTTCAGCTTGCCGTGCTCATCGGCTACGGCGGTGAAATAGGCGACGTGGACGGGGATCGGGGTGGACAATGTGACATCGTGCGTAGCCGAGCGGGTAACGTGGCCGCGTACCGTGGCGGGGCTCCAGCCCTTGTCGCGCTCCAGCAGCACCTCGGCCAGCCGCATCGGGTTCTGCACACGCAGGCAGCCATGACTGAATGCGCGTTGGGTCTGGTTGAAGAGATGACGTTGCGGCGTGTCGTGCATGTAGATGTCGTGCTTGTTCGGGAAGCGGAACTTCACGATGCCCAATACATTGCGTCCGCCGGCGGGCTGAGTGAACGACACGCGGCGGATGTCGATTTTCGACCATTCCAACGTATCGGGGTTGACTGGGCGGCCGCCGATGGAAACTTTCAGGCCACCAGCGCGCTCCAGCACGGAAGAGGCGGTGCGGCCGCCGCCTCCGCCGAAGAACCAGCTATCGTTGCCCGTCGTGCGACGCAGCATCGGGGCCAATTCGTTTGTCTTGATGCCCTCCGGCACGCCCCAGGTCGGATTGAAGATCACGAATTTCATGTCGGCAGAGAAATTCGTGGTCGGCGTCGCCGGCTTACCAACCACGATCTTCTCTTCGAAGATGACTTGGCCGCCGTCGTAGACGCGTGCCATCTGCTCAGGAACATTGTTCCATACGTGCAGTCGGCCGAGGTCTTCCGGCATCCAACGCCACCGCTCCATGTTTGTGATGATGAGGCGACGCTGATCATCCTTCGAGCGAGGTAACGTTCCATTGAGGGCATCGCGCGTGCCCGAGCCGACGATACCGTCGACAGTGAGTCTCGACGCCTTCTGGTAAGATTCGACAGCGGCGGCCAGTGCCTCGTCGTAGATCTCCGAATTTGCCGCGTCAGCAGCCGGTGAATTCAGGCGCTTGCGCAGCAGCGCTACGTGGGGATGTTTGTCTCCGCGCTTGAGGCTGGGGCCATCGGGAAGGCGTACGATCGGCCTGGTATCGGTCACCGGAGTGTTCAAGGCCAGCAATGCCTGCCGTAGCTGGCCAAATTGGCGGTGACGCGGATGCAGGCCCTGCAGATAGGCGCCGGGGGCCGAGGCGGCGGCCAAGCCAGCAAGAACGGTCTTTGGAAGGTAGACGCGTGGCTTGCGATCAAACAGGGGGCTCAGAGAGCGGGGATCGATGCGACCTCCTCTCGCATGCCGTGCGTAGGTGAGAACGGCGCGGGAAAGCGCGATCTCGAAATCGGCCAGTTCGTCAGCGCGTGCGTTGGCAGCAGGGGGAGTGGGAATCTCAAGGCGCGCGGTATCTAGTCCCCAGTCGTCGGCTTTGGCCAGCTCGTGCAATGCAGCGTGGCCCCGCTGAGTGATGCCGTCGGTGTTGGTCCACAATAGGGTGTCGGTGTCAATATAATATGTAGCGAGGCCTGCTGCATCGTCTGCCTCAGCCGCGCGGCCGTTGCGCTCGATTGCGCCAATCTTGACACGGGTCAGAACCAAGACCGGATCGATTTGTGCCTGCCGCGGGCGCTGATCGGTAACGGACGGGGTGCCTGGTGCGTTGGGAGGGGGCGTGGCGACTTCCGGCGGTGTCAGCGGATCGGGGCTGGCGGTGCCCGCTGCGGATGGATCGAGGAGAGTGGGGCCGGCATTGCCGGATCGTTCATCGCCGATATCGGGTGCGGTCGTTGGCTCGCCTTTTGCCTCTTGGCGGGAGCTGGCACCTTCTTCAGGCGCGATTGGCACGGAGGCGACGGATGCGGCCGGCGCCGCTGCCGCGGCTGGCGAGGGGCTGTCGACCGGCATGGCGGCGTTGGACCGCGACGCCGCTGGCGCAGCGGCGCCGGCATCGGCCGGCTGTTGCTCGGCAACTGCCGCGTACAGCGGTACCGCCAAGGCAAGAATGAACGGCGCGGCTCTGTTGACCATCAGTGCGATCCCACAATCCGGACAAACAGGGTGCATGGTGCGTGCAGCACGCTTTTGCCCTTGTTTCAGGGATAAAAGCAGTGACTGGCCGCGTTACAATGTGAATAACGGGCAGAAAGCCTGGATACTTCGCAGGTGAGGCGGATTGGCCACAATCGCCATGGCCGGAGGGTGAAGCCACTTGCGCGGTGGCCTTCGGTGTCGCACGGAGCCGGATAGAGGCCGGCAGCCTGGTTTAGCCGGTGCGCCGCCCGTAGCAGCGGCCTTTGCTGGAGGCGTAGCCTTGCCATCGCGGCGCCTTGTGCCGGTGCGGTATACGCGATCCTGCTTTGGTCCATCGGTGGTTGCTGCGATGGCTTCATTCGAATCTTGCGGCTGGAATTGCAAAGTCTGAAGCCAAGTCGGCACAGCGTCGCGGCTTGGCAGCGTGCAGCAAGCACGTTAAGCACGATGCTCGAATGAAGACGGGATCGAAGCGACAACGGGAGCGTTGGCAATGTTCAGGGGATTTTTATCCGTTGCTTTCGCGGCATTCTTGATGGCCGTCGTGCTGGGAATGTGGAAGTCATCGGGCACGACGCCAGAGGGGGCGATGTGGAATGTCGCGATGATCGGCATCATGGCGCTGCTTTACACGTCGCTGACTGGCTTCGTCACGGTGCGGCATTCGACGGGCCAAGGCGCGCGTGTCGTCTATACGAGTCTCGTATTCAGCTTTTTGCCAATTCTCGTCGCGGTCTATGCTCTGGCGATCTGGCAGTATTCGCCTGACGGCCTGTCGACCTTCCAAGTCATAGCGGTGATGTTCGGGGGGCTCGCGGCCATTCTCGACATCCTGTTGTTCTCGTGGTTGTCGTTCCGCCACATGAGCGGGGAAGGTATCGGCCGGCGCAGGGCGAAGGCGGCCTGAGCCGCCGCGAGGCACTTTGCGGCATTCGGCCAGGGGCGATTTCGGCCGGGTCTTTACGGGCAGACTGCTTGTCGTGTTATCGTCACTGGGTTGCCATTCGACCGTAGCGAGCCAGTTCGCCGATGAACCGACCCGAACGCCTAACCGATCAGATTGCCGAGACCATGATGGAGCTTGGCCGCAAAGCGCGCGCGGCCTCGCATGAGTTGGCGTTCGCGGATACGGAAGCCAAGAATGAGGCGTTGCGTGCTGCCGCGCTGGCGATGCGGCGTGCCGCTGCGGATATTCTCCAGGCAAATGCCAAGGATGTGGCAGCGGCAAACAGTAAAGGGATCAGCGGTGCCTTTCTCGATCGCCTGATGCTCGACGCCAAGCGGGTGGAGGGAATCGCCAAAGGCTTAGAGGATATCGCGGGCCTTCCCGACCCCGTCGGGACGGTGCTCAGTCACTGGGAGCGCCCGAACGGCCTGCAGATAAGCCGTGTCCGCGTGCCGATCGGCGTCATCGGCATTATCTTCGAGAGCCGACCCAACGTGACCGCGGATGCCGGTGCGCTTTGCGTGAAGGCGGGTAACGCTGCCATCCTGCGTGGTGGCTCCGACAGCTTCCATTCCAGCCGCGCGATCCATGCCTGTCTTGTCGAAGGCCTGCGCGCCGCCGGATTGCCGGAGGCAGCCATTCAGATCGTGCCGGTCACGGATCGTGGTGCTGTCGGGCATATGCTGCGCGGGCTGGGAGGCACTATCGACGTTATCGTGCCGCGTGGCGGGAAGTCGCTCGTCGCTCGCGTCCAGGACGAGGCACGGGTGCCGGTGTTCGCGCATCTGGAGGGTATTTGCCACACGTATGTCGATGCCGGCGCGGACATCGATATTGCGGTGCCGATCGTGCTCAACGCAAAGCTGAGGCGGACCGGCGTTTGCGGCGCCACGGAGACGCTACTGGTCGACCAGAATTCGCCGGCCGACAATCTCACACCACTGGTAAAGGCACTGCTGGATGCCGGGTGCGAGGTGCGTGGCGATGCTGCGACGCAGAAAGTCGATGCGCGGGTCAAGCCGGCCAGCGACGCGGACTGGTCGACAGAATATCTCGATGCCATCATCTCCGTCCGGCTGGTCGACGGTGTCGATGAGGCCATCCGGCACAT
This sequence comes from uncultured Alphaproteobacteria bacterium, assembly GCA_963825625.1. Lineage (GTDB taxonomy): Bacteria > Pseudomonadota > Alphaproteobacteria > Rhizobiales > Hyphomicrobiaceae > CAMDPA01. The sequence goes on from CAWGUF010000026.1 coordinate 69,508, forward strand.
TGAGACTTATGGTTCCCAGCATACCGACTGCATCGTGACGGAGTGCATGGGCACGGCGGAGTTGTTCCTCAAGAAGGTTGATTCGGCGATCGTCCTGCATAACGCCTCGACGCAGTTTGCAGATGGTGGTGAATTCGGTTTCGGAGCGGAGATCGGCATCGCCACCGGAAAGTTGCATGCGCGTGGCCCCGTCGGGGTCGAGCAACTTACGAGTTTCAAATACGTTGTCCGGGGGACAGGGCAGATCCGGCCGACATAGGGGTAGAGACCCGTCTTCAGATCATAACGAACACATCATGCCAGGACTGGACAGGCTGTGTCCGGGCGCCGACACTGGAATAAGCAGGATATGCTCAAACGAATGATATTTGTGATCCCGGGGATGGAGCCCCACACCTGATGACGGAGAAGTCCGCTCCATCGAGCTTCGGCTCCATAAGGGTAAAGCCGCCGCTGATCCGCGAGGGACAGCTCGTCGGCGTGATGGGCGGTACCTTCAATCCACCGCATGCGGGGCATGCGCTCATTTCCAGGACGGCTCTGCGCCGATTGGGTCTCGATCAGCTGTGGTGGCTCGTCACGCCTGGTAACCCTCTCAAATACAACAATGGATTGCCGGCCGTTGGTGAACGTGTGGCGCTTTGCCGGCGGCTTGCGTTCGATAGACGGATGCGGGTGACCTCGTTCGAGGAGGCTTTGCGGACACCCTACACAGCGGCGACGCTGGCGTTTCTCGCGCGCCGCTATCCGGCGGTTCACTTCGTGTGGATCATGGGGGCGGACAATCTTGCTTCCTTTCATCGCTGGCAGCAGTGGAAAGAGATCGTGGCGACCGTACCGATCGCGGTCGTTGATCGGCCCGGCTGGAGATTGCGGGCGCTTGCCTCGCCGGCTGCACACTATCTGCGGAGCAGCTATGTGCCGGAAATGGAAGCGGTGACGTTGGCCAGGCGAGCAGCTCCGGCGTGGACATTCTTGACCGGGCCGTTGTCGCGTCTGTCTTCGACGGAGCTCAGGCGCGTAGCCCGCGAGATGCAGGCTGAGCGCTGCCAAGCCAGTAAGGCTGACAGTGGCTGATCGCTGATGGGGTTTTTCCGCCCCAGCGACTGTGCCGCTTTTTATGTTGGGCGCTCCGGGCAACAGCCCGACGCTATTATCTGCGGGCGCTCCGGGCAACAGCCCGACGCTGTGTTTTGCGGCGGATCGCTGCTGGGTGTTGTTTCCGGTCGTGCTCAGGTGCCGTCCGGCGCCTTGCCTTCGTTTGCGGCCATCCAAACCGCCAGCGCCTGGCGTGTGGCGGCGACATCATGAACACGGATGATCTGGGCCCCCTGGACGGCCGCCGCAAGTGCGGCACCGACCGAGCCCATGATCCGTTCGCCGGCTTGTTTCACACCGGATATGCGACCGACAAAGCTTTTTCGCGACGCGCCGAGAAGCACCGGTACACCTAGCCCATGGAACAGCGAGAGGCCGGCCATAAGCTCCAGATTGTGCTGGACCGTCTTGCCGAAGCCCAGGCCTGGATCCACGATCAATCTCGAACGAGAAATGCCTGCCCGCGTGCAGGCGTCAACCCTCGCTTCCAAATAGTCGAAGACATCGAGCAGGACGTCTTCATATTGCGGGTCGTCCTGCATCGTGCGCGGGTCCCCCTGGGCATGCATCAGCACGACAGCAAGGCCGCTCTCAGCCACTGTCGCAAGCGCATCCGGGTCATGCGTGAGGGCAGACACGTCGTTGATCATATCGGCGCCGGCGGCGGCTGCGGCCCGCATTGTCGCGGCGTTGCGCGTATCGATCGAGATCAGGGCGCGGGTCTTGCCGGCGAGGCCTTCGATTACGGGCAGCGCGCGGGATAATTCCTCATCAAGAGAAAGTGGGGCAGCACCCGGTCGAGTCGATTCTGCTCCCACGTCGATGATGTCGGCGCCTTCCTCTTCCAGGCGGAACGCATGATCTATGGCTGCCTGGGGCGTGGGGTGCTTGCCGCCGTCGGAGAAGCTGTCCGGGGTTACATTGACGATACCCATGAGACGAGGGCGATCGAGGGAGAGACCTGCAAGTCTGGGCCGGGGCTGCTGCAGGGCTTCGAACATGTCGGCTGCATTGAGCGTCCGGCGCCCCCAGTCGCGTTCCATGAAGTCGGTCAGCCCTGTGAGGCGACGCTCCAGGACGGCTCCGTTGCGTTCAACGACCTCGATGGCGGTGAAGTCGAGCCAACCGCCCGCCAGTCTCAGCCCGCCAAGCAGCGTCTCGGCACGATCGGCTTGCGCGGCAGGATAGAGGCCGACCGGGCGCACGTAGATCTCGCGTAACACTGTTATCTTTCCTCCTGGTGGTTGCCGGCGAGCGACCTGGCAGCGGCGCTGGTCGAACGGGGCCGAGGGTTTCCCGGTGCCTCCACTTGTCCAATGTCTGTCAGACTTTGTCTCTGCTGTGTTTGCATGTTAGCGATGCAACGTGATCCGACTGATCGTGGAAGGAAGAGCAACAGCATGGCAGAAGCAGACAACGGTGCGAAGGGTGATGGGCTGGGGGCCTGGGTCAGCCTATGGGATGAGGCTGTTGCATTCGCTCTCATGGTTGCCGCTTTTCTGGCGATCAGGCTCCAAGTCCTGCCCGAGCTGTTGAGGTTGGCCTCGAACAAGACGTACTTCGCGTCGGAGCCGCTGCTGCTGGATGTGCGGCGCGGTGGCTACTCGGCGGAGACCGTGTTCGAGCAATTGAGGGCATTGGGTCCGGCGGCCCGAGCTTATTACGCGACGACTTTCATTCCGCTCTACGATGTTGCCCTCGCCTTGCTCGTGCTGCTGTTCTCGCTCCTGTTCATTCTCCATGCGACGCAGCCGGGTAAGCCTTACGCGTTGCAGCTGTCCGCCGTGACGCGGAAGCTTCTGTTGCTGCCGCCGATCCTGCAACTGGTATTCGACGTCGGAGAGAACCTGTCGATTCTGGCTCTGCGCGAGACATTTCCGCGGGTAAGCCAGGATGTGGTCAAGACAGCAAGTCTGTTCACGCAACTGAAGTGGCTGGCGATGCTGGCGAGCGGTGTAATCGTCGTCGCATTGGTGGTTTACACGGTCTACGCCTACCTGGTGCAATCGCGCGGTCAAAGTGCTGCGTCCAGGCTTTCGTAGGCTCAGCAACATTGCTGCCGCTGTCCGGCGCACACGTCCGATGGTTATCGGCTTGTGCCCGGAAGCGCGGGAGCCGAAATGGCAACAAGGCCGCCTCTTGCGGGCGACCTTGTCACTGAGGCCGATCATCTTTTGAAAACGCCCGCCGACGATGGCTCGGCGCAGTTGGTCGAGTGGATCACTGGGGTTGCGGCTCGGGCAGGCCACCGGGCCCGGGCTCCTCGCGCGGACGAGGTTTTCCGGCCGCGGGAACGGCCGAACCCAGAGGACCACGGGTGGCTTCGTCGTCGTCCTTGCGCACGATCTTATCGCCGCGCATTACCGTGACGCATTCGTCACCTGAGATAGTTTCAAATTCCATCAGCGCCTGCGTGACCGATTCGAGCTTGTCGCGATTGGCAGACAGAACCTCCCACGCCTTGTCGTAGCCGGCGGTAACGATGCGACGAACCTCCTCGTCGATCAGGCGCGCCGTCTCCTCACTCATATTCTGGTGCTGAGTGATGGCGTGGCCGAGGAATACCTCCTGCTGGTTCTCGCTATAGAGCAACGGTCCCAACTTCTCGCTCATGCCCCACTCGGTGACCATGCGGCGGGCCATAGTGGTTGCCTGCTGGATGTCGCTGGCAGCGCCGGTGTTGAGGTGGTCCTTGCCGTAGATCAGCTGCTCGGCGACACGGCCGCCGAAAGTCATCGCAAGTCGCGCCTCGCACCACTGCTTCGAATAGGAGAGCTTGTCACGCTCGGGCAGGCTCATGGTGACGCCCAGAGCTCTGCCGCGCGGGATGATCGTCACCTTGTGCAGCGGGTCGTTGTGGGGGACCAGGACGTTGACGATGGCGTGCCCGGCTTCGTGATAGGCGGTCGCCAGCTTCTCCTCCTCGGTCATGGCCATCGATCGGCGCTCGGCACCCATCATGACCTTGTCCTTGGCATCCTCGAATTCCGACTGTGTGACCAGCCGCTTGTTGCGGCGGGCTGCAAGCAGTGCGGCCTCATTGACGAGATTGGCAAGGTCGGCTCCGGAGAATCCTGGCGTGCCGCGAGCGATGACCTTGGCATCGACGTCAGGGGCCAGCGGAACCTTACGCATATGAACGCGCAGGATCTTCTCGCGGCCAGCGACGTCCGGATTGGGCACGACGATCTGGCGGTCGAAGCGGCCGGGGCGCAGCAGCGCGGGATCCAGCACGTCGGGCCGGTTGGTTGCCGCGATGATGATGATGCCTTCGTTGGCCTCGAAGCCATCCATCTCGACGAGCAACTGATTCAAGGTCTGCTCACGCTCGTCATTGCCGCCGCCAAGGCCGGCGCCGCGGTGGCGGCCGACGGCATCGATCTCGTCGATGAAGATGATGCACGGTGCATTCTTCTTGGCCTGTTCGAACATGTCGCGGACGCGGCTGGCGCCGACGCCGACGAACATCTCGACGAAGTCCGAGCCCGAGATGGTGAAGAACGGCACGTTGGCTTCGCCGGCGACCGCTCGCGCAATCAATGTCTTGCCGGTGCCTGGCGGACCAACCAGGAGGCAGCCACGAGGAATGCGTCCGCCGAGGCGCTGAAACTTCTGGGGGTCGCGAAGGAACTCAACGATCTCCTGTAAATCCGCCTTCGCCTCGTCAACGCCTGCGACGTCCTCGAATGTGACGCGGCCGTGACGCTCGGTCAGCAGCTTGGCTTTCGACTTGCCGAAGCCCATCGCGCGGCCGGAGCCGGCCTGCATCTGCCGCATGAAAAACACCCACACGGCGATCAGCAGTAGCATCGGGAACCAGTTGACCAGCACCGACAGGAATGAGGGAACCTCGTCCTCGGTGGGCCTGGCAGAGAACTTGATGTCGTTCTTTTTCAGCCGCTCAACCAAGCCAGGGTCGCTGGGAGAGTAGGTGCTGAAAGCATTGCCGCTGTCGCGATAGACGCCCGAGATCCGGCTACCCTGGATGACCACGTCCTGGACGGTGCGGTTCTCCACCGCACTGATGAATTCCGAATAGCTGATGCCCTGTCCACGCCGGTTCTGAGCCGGGTTCTGAAACAGGTTGAAGAGTGCGACGAGCAGGAGGGCGATTACCACCCAGATCGCCAAGTTGCGGAAATTAGATTGCATCTCTTGTCCCAACTCGCGCCGGACTTGCATTCTGCGGGTGCAGACGTGAACAGTCCGTGGATAAGCCAACCAGGGCCGTCATCCTCTTCAGCCAAGGTTAAAATAGGCACCCCGGGCTGCTTTGCCAAGCTATCATCGATCGGGCTTCGACAAGCAAAGTGCGTGCCTGGACCGTGCCGTAATGCCTGACGTTATTCGAAATCTTCGCGAGGTGCCCGCCGGAGCAGCGGTTCAGGCGGTCAAATCCCGATTTACGGCCTGTTCCAGCAGCTCGCCAATCCTCGCGGCGACCTCGGGCTCGGCCCAATAGGCAAGATGGCCGCCGGGCGACAATGCCATATTCTGCGGCAGGTCCGGGTCCAATCCCCTGACCGGGCCGGCGATCGGATCGTCACAACGGTAAATATTGATCCAGCGGCTGACGGCGGGCCGGAGGGCGGCAAGGCTCTGATCGAGGCGGCGGTAGTCGTCGAAATAGTGCCGGTACAAGTGTCCCAGCGGGGAGCCCACAGTGATGACATAAGGGCGATAACGGCCGAGTAGCAGGCCGCCTGGATGGCTGGCCGGGTCATTGTGCAGGTCGTTCAGGTAGTCGAACACGATCACCGAGCCCTGGCTGTGGGCCAGGAACAGGACGTCATCGAAATCCTTTGTCTGGATCAGAGTGTCGATCACGGCATGCATTCGATTGGAAATGCGCTCGCGCCGGGGGAAGCTCTCGACGTCAGGCACTTTGGATTTCAGCCGGAGATAGCCGCTGAAGCCGACACGCGTGCGGTAGTGGTGGTCGATCAGGTCCTGAGCAATGTGCAGCACACCACCGAGGGCGGACGGCATGTAGGGCCGCAAGGCGCGCGTGGCGACGAACAGGAAGCCTGCAATGGCGAGGCCGATCGGCACGAAAATCTCAGGCGCGGGAGGCCGCTGATTCCAATCATGCGTGATAATGAGGACAGCCTGGGTAACGCCGAGCGCGATCAGGAACAGGATCAGCCAGGTGTTGGCGATGAGACGGGGCAGCGATCTGCCGACATCGGCCCAGTCCATCTGCGCCTTTGCCATTACTCTGGTCCGATGGCGGATGTGCAGGTAACGCCCGAACAGGCAGAGGACGGCCAGGATCGATATTGTCAGCAGCATCGCGCCGTTGAACAGGAAAGACAGCGTCAGCTCCCGCAAAGCGGTGCCGATCATCGGGTCAAGGCCGCGTGCGGATGCATTATAGTCATTGAGCAATTGATCCCAGGTGGATGTCGGCACGTCCTGCACGGCCTGGATCGCCTGGAGCACGGCGTGGAACATCTGCCGATCGAACTCACTCGTGAACACGGAGCGGACGCTGTCGATCATGAGGACGCCAAGCACGGGAATGGTCGCCAGCCAGGTTGTGGCCTGGATGACGGCCAGGCCGATGCCCAGTCCGGCGCCTCGCGGTCCGCCATCGCGGCGATTGACGACGTCGAGGATCCACATCGCGACATAAACGGCGATGGCGAGGGCCATGAGCCCGGCCCAGATCTGCCACAGCACGGTGAGGCGCGGATAGTAAAGTTTGAATGCGGCGAGATGGGCTGGGCCTGAATGCATCCAATTGATGGGCTCCAAGCCACTCTGACCGACTGGCAGGAGGTCGCGGAGGACGGCGCTAAGCTCCGGGGCGAACAATGAGCGCAAATGCAACTCGAGCACGATCGTTATCGCAAACAAGCCGCTGAACAATCCCAGGTCGGCAAATCCGACGTCGCGATCGCGCAAGGCTCGAAACAGCCAGAATCCGCCGGCGCCGAACAGCAGCAGCATGAGGCTGAAATAGACCTTGTATGTCAGGAAGTAGGGAATCGCCTCCGCAGGTCCGCCAATTGCCTTGATGACGGCGTTCAGCGGCTCCCGATTGGGAATGTAATAGTAGGACAGAAAGATCATGGCCCCGGCGAACAGCGTGGCGCAGAAGCCGGCGAGCGGACCGCGCAGGAAATTGGTGGCGAGCAGGAGCAACGGACGGAGGATGCGGCTGAGCGGGTCGGGCCGGTGGCGCAGTAAGGCATCGACCACGTGAGGGGTTTCGAACAAGGTGCGGAGAACGCCCAGTCCGGCCCAAAGACCTGCACCACGCAAGCGGGTCAGGTCGGCCCAGTAAAGCTCATAGGCGGTAGCCTCGGTGCCATCGCCTAGCCGCAGGTCGCGCTCTTGGACGGGGAAGGATTCATCGGTGCGGACCAGAAGACCTCGCAGCTCGGGGAGATTGCGCGTGCGATTGAAGCCTGTGGATCGCAACCCGTGCATGTGGGTGCCGATCTGGTCGACGACGTAATTGAGGGTTTCACCCGGGGCCGTGTCGCCGACGCCGTGGACGACAATTATTGCTGTGCGGTGAGGTCGAGCATCCGGGAATGGCTCGGAAGGACTGGCAACCATTCGGTCCCCGCAAAACACGGATGAACGCTTCGCTCAAATATATTTCGGTCAGCTTAGCCGGTGCGCGCAGCCTCCACCAGCGGGAGGTCGCAGTTCGACGACAACAGGTGCAGGGCGGTATCACTTGGCCATCTGAAACGCCGACAGCGGACGTGCGTGGAAGAACTGCGGGGTGGCGTAGTGCACGTCGAGGCCGGGAACAGCGAGCAATCGTTGCCCGTCCCAGAACGACGGCAGTGTGATCGCCGCTGCGCGGGGGATATCGCTGGACGGCGACAGCGCGCCCTGTGCCCGCAGCTCCGTCCAGGCGGAAGGGGGAAGCCCCTTTACTGTGACTGCGCCGGGGCAGTCTGCGGCGAGACCAACCTCGAACCGACCATCCCAACTCGCGTGCTCTCCCGGCGCCAGGCTCAGGCTCGGCAGGCCGCGGCGGCCGGGCTCGCGGAAGATCAGCAGTCCGGATGGCGACGCTTTGATCTGGCAGCCGGCAAGCGTGGCAGAAAGGCAGCCTTGCGCCATTGAGATGCGGGCGAGCAGCTGCTCGAGCCGGGCCATCGGCGGAGGTGCCTGGCGGCCGCCGATGCGGGCCATGGCTCGCTGCAGGAGGCGCAAGCGCATTTCGTCGTCGGTGGTTGTGAAGGCGCGGACGTCGATGGAAGCGTATGCACCGTCGTGGTAGCAGACTGCCGTTCGCTCCAGCTCGCCGGCCAGATGGTTCAGTGCTGAGCGGGCGCGATCCAGCCGCCGGGCGCTCAAGGCCAGGCTCGACGCTGTCAAGCCCGCGGCTGCCAGGGCAGCCGACGCCTTTCGGAGGCGCACCCGCTCGAAATGGTCCAGCGCATTGCTTGGATCGTCCAGCCAGGGCACGCCTGCCGCTCGCAACGTGGCAGCCAGGCGGCTCTTGGGGATGTCCAGCAACGGCCGGACAAGATCGATCGGGCTGCCAGGCTCGATCGGGCGGCGAGGAGGCATCGCCGAAAGGCCATCAATGCCGCTGCCGCGCGCCAGGCGCATCAGCAGGGTTTCGGCCTGGTCGTCCATATGGTGGGCGACGGCGATGGCGGTTGGAGGTGCGCCGCGGCTCAGCGCCAGCTCGCCCAGCAGCCGGTAGCGTGCGGCGCGGGCGGCCTCCTGCACGGCGGTGCTTGATTTGGGCCCGCGCCAGGGCAGGGTGACGTGCTCGAGGCGAAGCTCCCGGGCCCTTGCCGCCACCCACGCAGCTTCCGAAGCGGATTCGGCACGGAGGCCATGGTCGACCGTCGCCACCAGGAAATTCGGCGAGGCCGTTCCGGCGTGCCGAGACCATTGAGCGGCGAGGTGCATGAGGGCGACGCTGTCCGCGCCGCCGGAAACAGCCAGTACCACGGTTGCGTAATCGCCCAGAGCCGAGCCGATCAACTGGTCGCGCTGGCTGGCTGCGATTGGCTCGCCGGTGGGGGCGTCATGACCTGGTTCGTCAGGCGCAGCCCGCGCGGCGACGCTCGGCCTTTTCCCATTTCTTGACATATGCCGGGGGGTTCGGATAGCGCGCATTGAGCTCGGCCAGCGCGCGACAAGCAGCGTTGCGATTACCCTTGCGCTCCATGGCCATGGCGAGCTTGGCGAGACTGTCGGGAGCCTTCGCGCTGCGCGCATGTTGCTGGGCGACTTTCAGGAATGCAGCCGCGGCGGCATCCCACTGGCCGCGGACGAAATGTGTCTCTCCCAGCCAGAACTGTGCGTTTGCGGCCATCTCGTCACCAGGGTACTGGCTCAGGAAGTCGGTAAAGCCTGCTTCGGCCGCCGCATAATTCTGCTGCAGCAGTTGCCCGTACGCACGCTCGTACGACTGGCGGGCTGCGGGTGAGGAGTCGCTGCGACCGCGATCATCGGCGCTGCCGCCACTGCTGATCAGGCTACCAATCGGGTCCTGGCCACGTGCAACGGGTGGCGCCCTAAAGCCGTCACGTGAAGGAGCGGCCGGGTTGGAGTTATAGCCGCCTGCCTGCGGTCGCCAGCCGCCTGCAGGTGGAGCTGGCGGCGGGGCGCCGACGCCACCGCCGCGCAGAGCACGGATCTCGGACGTCATCTGCTCAATCTGCGAGGCCATCGCCTGCATTTGCGTTTCGAGTGCTGCAATGCGCCCGGCGTCTGGTCCCGATAGCGTCGCAGCACCAGTGGGGCGTCCGTAGGATGCGGATTGGCCGCCACCCGACTTCGCCAGGGATTCGACGGTTCCGATCACAACCTGCAGGTCGACGATCTGCTCCTCGAGCTGCTCGACGCGCTGAGCAAGATCGCCGCTGGCAGCTGGCTGGGACTGCGATTTTGCCTGCTTCTTATTGCTGGTCGTGCGGCGTGGCTGAGTTTGCGCGTTTTCGGCGCGCCATTGCGTCGACTGGGCGTGCGCTGCGGGCGCGGACAGCGGTGCGGCAACAAACAGTACGAGTGGAGCAGAAGCCACGGCCGGGAGCAGGCATGCGGCCTGGACGCGGATTCTATCTGCCAGTCCTCGCTGAGGAGCCCAAAGCGATGTGCGGGAGATTTTTATCGTCATCCTCAATATCCAAGGCTTCGTGCGCTGGCGTCTCATGCTTACGTTGTCGAACCTGCGTTGTTAAAGGCTCATCGCCACGATGCGGTGAAATGGGGAATGCGTCCTCACCTGGACGACCTGTCGTGACAACGCTTGTTCGCTTTGCCTGGCGTTGTCAACGCCGCAGCTCGGCGGAACTGTCTTCGGTGTGGCGCTGCAGTATCGCCCCATTGCGCAGCGTCACGGTGTCCGGATCATCGGGGCGATGCAGGTCCTGCGGCAGGGCGGTAGGCTATCGGCGGGGCCGGTACAGGGGCACGCGTACCGCTTGCTTTCGTGGGCTCGCCAAATCGCTCGCGGCTCAGTTGCTCGATCTGTTGCGGTGTGAGAACGACGCGGCGGTTCTGGGCCGCGCAGTCGCTGCTGTCGCAGACAGCGACACGGCTGCGCGTGCCGAAGGAGCGGGTCATCAGACGGCCGGGGGCAAGGCCTTCCTGGATCAGGCGGTCGTACACAGCTCGAGCCCGGTCGGCGGATAGCGCCTCATCATCGCTGCCGGCCGCGTTGTCATCGGCGTGGCCTTCGATCACCAGCCCGAGGTGGGGACGCGCCGCGAGCCAGCGGGCCTGTTGCTGCAGAAGGATGCGTGCGCGGGCGCCAAGGCGGGAGCTGCCGGCGCTGAAGAAAATTCGGTCGCCGACGGTATCGCGGAACTCGTCCTGAAGCGCGCTGATCGAGACAACTGAGGTTTGCCAGCTGCCGGAGGTGGTCTTGCTGGCCTCGGGCAGCTTGCCGTTGCCGGGATCGGGCTCGGCACCGATCGCATCGATCCTGGGCTGACGCAGGTTTGTTGCGGCACCCGAGATACTGGGGCTTGCCGCGTAGATCGAAAACAGCAGGCCCCGGGCCTGAGTTGCTGCCGTGCCGTCCGGATACCGCGCAATCAGCTTCTCAAGCGTGCGTTGAGCAATATCGAATTGCTTGTCCTGGATGTCGCGGCGCGCAAGTGACAACAGATACGAGGCCGCGCGTTCAGAACCGGCAGCGTTCTGCCTGCTGTCCGGATCAGTGGCGGCAGCCGCATCACGGTGCGGCTCGCCCACCTGGAAATCACGGGGGGAAACGGATGCCTGCGCGTGGGCTTCCGGAGCAAGGATGCCGGGCAAAGTGGCATTGCAGCACAAAACGACCAGCAGCCAAGCTGCCGTGTGGGCAGACCAAATTCGCTTATCTGCGCCGATCATCCGATATCTGCCCACCATCCGGACCATCCGCACGAAAGTGGCCTTGTTGGGCAGACACTGTGCTCCGACTGCGGCGAAACTGAGATGCGTAGCCGGGGGATCACGGTCGCGTGCTGGCGGCAATGGTGGTGAGAAGCGGGCCGGTACGGCGAATTACGGCGGCGGCCAGAGGTGCAGCATTGGCCCCGGCAACGATCCGGCCTCCCGCCTCCGCGGTGGGCCTGGGCTCTACCAGCAGCACCAGTACGACGTATCGTGGCCGGCTGATCGGGAAGGCGGCAGCGAAGGACGATATGACCGACGTTTCGCGGTAGTTTCCGCCGATTGCCATTTCGGCGGTTCCTGTCTTGCCGCCGATCTCATAGCCGGGCACGGCCGCGCGTTGGCCCGTACCGCCGGGTTCGGACACGTTGCGCCGCAGCATGTCGCGCAGCATCGCGCTGACCTGCGGTCGCACAACGCGCGCGTCCGACGGCAAGGCCGGCTGAGTTCCAGGTGCCGGCCGCACGAAGTGCGGGGTGATTTTCAGGCCGCCGTTGACGAGCGCGGCAGTGGCTGCAGCAAACTGCAATGCCGGGACTGAGAGGCCATGGCCATATGAGATCGTGACGGTCTCCGCTTCTCCCCATCGCTCGGGCAAAACCGGAGCCGCGGCGATGCCGACCTCGGTGACGAGGCGTTCGTTCAATCCGAGCCGTTGCAGGAACGAGCGTTGTCGCTCGCTGCCGGCGAGCAGGGCAAGACGGCCTGCGCCGACGTTGGACGACCGCACCAGAATCTCAGTGACAGTGAGGGGGCGGGGTGAAGGGTGCGGATCGACGATCGTATGGGCGCCTGCCTGCAACGGCGTGGTGACGTCGATGGTCGTGGTCGGCGATGCGAGGCCGTTCTCGAGCACCATTGCGACGGTCATCAGCTTGAAGACGGAGCCCAGCTCATACCCGGCAGTGTGAAGCCGGTCCAGGCGCTCCGGCTGCAATGCCTCCGCCGGCGAGGCGGGGTCGAGGTCGGGTAACGAGGCCGCGGCCAGGACCTCGCCGCCAACCGCGTCCAGAATGACGCCGGCTGCACCGCGGCTCGCGTACTTGGCCATGGCCGTGGCCAGCTCTTCCTCGAGGCCGTGCTGGATGCCAATATCGATCGTCAATTCCACGGGCGGCCGGTCCGTGTCACCGGCAAGGCCCGATTCGAGGCCGAGCGCGACGTCGATATGGCGCTCGAGCCCGGAAATACCTTTGTTGTCGACGTTGACGCTGCCGAGGATGTGGCCGGCAAGCCGGCCTTGCGGGTAGCGGCGTTTGGGTTCGGTGCGGAATTCCAGACCAGGGAATCCGAGGTTGTGGACGCGCTGGGCTGTCGGGGCGGCAAGACCGCGCTTGATCCAGACGAACCGTTTCGACTTGTCGGCCAACTGGGCGCGAAGCTCGCGGCGGTTCAATTCCGGAAAGATACGGGTCAGTGCCTCGGAGGCCTCGTCCGCATCGAGTATGGTCTGGGGGTCGGCGAACAGCGAATAGGCAGCCAGGTCGGTTGCCAGCAGACGGCCATTGCGGTCCACGATGTCGGGGCGCGAATAGGTATGCACGACAGGCTGGGCGGACTGCATCGCCAGCCGTGTGTCCTGTCCCGCCAGTGCAAGGCGCACGAGCTGGACGGACACGGCGCCGAAGCCCATGGCCATAACGGCTATCAGTCCAACCGACAGTGCGAAGCGCAGATTGCCGTTGCCTCGATCGGCGGCGGCGGCAGGGTGCGGGCTGTCCGGCGCCATTGTGTCAAACCCAGAGTGTTGGCCCGCTCATCTGGTCAAAGGAGATGGCGCGGTGGAGGCATCGGCGGGCAGCACGTCTTGCAGTGCGACCCAGGAAGTGCCGGCGCTTGGCTGCATGCCGAGCGCGCGTGCGGCCGGCTCGATGCGGGCGGGTCTGGCAAGCTCCGCCCGCCGCGCCTTGAGACTGGCGATCTCGCCGGTCAATTGCTCGTGCTGGCGTTCCTGATTACGGACCTCCGCCTGAATGCGGCGGGTATCGATGCTTTCTGCATAAAGGACATAGGCGGTCACCATGGTCATCGCCATGGCAAGGGCTGTCGGTGCCATCCGCATGCGGTGCTCCCTTCTGCTGCCTAATCGAGCACGCTCAGTCGATGCGCGGTAGACCGAGTGCTTGCGGCTCGAGGCCAGGGGCATCTGGTCCCCAGGCCGGAGCAGGCGTGCGCTCGGCGACACGCAGCCGCCCTGAACGAGAGCGTGGGTTCAGGGCGATCTCATCCGGCTTTGGACTTATCGGCTTAGGGTTAACGATTCGGAAACTCGGCTCGGGCGTGCGACGTTCCGGAGCGTGGCGGGAGCCGCCGCCGCCGCGGACCGACACTGCCGCCATGAAGCGCTTGACGATGCGGTCTTCCAGCGAATGAAAGGTGACGACAGCTAGCCGGCCGCCCGGTTTCAGCAGAAGCTCAGCGGCCAGCAAACCGCGCAGCAGCTGGCCCAACTCGTCGTTGACGTAGAGGCGGAGGGCCTGGAAGGTTCTGGTCGCGGGATGCTTGTCACCGGGACGGCCGCGGCCGAGAACGCCGATGACGATCCCGGCAAGCTCGGATGTTCGGGTGATGGGCATTTCGTCGCGCCGCCGCAGGATGGCCCGGGCGATGGCGCGCGACCGCTTTTCCTCGCCGAGGTGGAATAGAATGTCGGCGAGGTGTGATTCGCTTGCCGTGTTGACGACCTGCGCAGCCGAAGGCGCAGCGAAGGCGGTGGTGCCAGTGCCAGGCGCGGCCGACATGCGCATGTCCAGCGGACCGTCGGACTGGAACGAGAAGCCACGTTCGGCCGTGTCCAGTTGCATGGAGGAAACGCCGAGGTCGAATACGATGCCATCGAGCGTGGCAAGATGGTCGGCAGCATCATCGAGCAGATTGCCGAAGGGCTGGTGGTGCAGCTCAAGTCGCGGTGCGAAGCTGGCTGCGAGAGCGTTGCCCGACTCGATGGCTGAAGGATCGCGATCGAGTGCGATCACGCGGGTTGCGGCTGCGTCCAGAATAGCCTTGGTGTAGCCGCCGGCTCCGAATGTCGCATCGAGATAGCTGCCGCCGTCGCGGGGTTGCAGAGCCGCGATGACCTCGGCGAGAAGCACGGGAACATGGCGGTCGGACGATTTCAGGCCGAGCGAGGTGGTGGCCCGGGCCTCGCACCCGGGCCAGCCTCTCGTCATCCTGATGTCCGGGCTGATGTCCGGGCGGCTTTGTAGGCTCGCCACCCCGTTTCGCCTTCATTCCCGCGCTCCGCCTTCGCCGCCCCGGTTCTCGTCATCGTCGGGACGGCGCCCCACTCCGAAAAGCCTGCGGTGGTCCTGCACTTTCTGTCTGGCGCGTTCGCGGCGCTCGTGGAAGCGCTCAGGTTGCCACATCTGGAACTTGTCGCCCAAGCCGACAAAAGTGATCTGGCCAGTGACGCCGGCGTGGGCGCGAAGCCCTTCAGGAAGGACGATGCGTCCGTCGCCATCGATCTGGAGGACCTGGACATCGCCATAGAGCGCGACAGAGAGCTCGTCCCGCTCGTCCGAGTAGTCCGGCAAATCAGCGAGAAGGCGATCGATCTTCTGCGCAAGTCTCTCGCCGCCCGCATCGAGTGCTGGAGCATCGAGCGAAGGGTAGCAGTAGATGCCAACGGCGCCGCTGCCGCCAGCGGTGTAAGCGTCGCGCTCAAGTACAGCGCGGAATGGCGCCGGAATGGAGACACGTCCCTTGGCGTCGATCTTGTTCGTGAATGTTGAGACAAAGCGGTCCATTCCTTGCGTTGTTCGCCTCTGCTGACGCCAACCTCCGCTCAACTAACTCCCAACACCACATCAACTGCCCGCCATCTGCACTTCCAGCACTGCGCTGGCGGCGGTCGTCGTATGCCCCCGCCTGCGGCTTTCGCCCCGGTATGGCCAACGAGGCCATGCGGTCACGAAAGAAAAAGGGATGTGGCGGTCGCTCTTGCGTGCGGCCCTCAACGCTCGAAGGCGCCCTGCCACTATCCCATTGCCCACATGCGGATGGGCATTGGTGGGATTGCATGGGATTTGATGGGTGTCAATGGAATGTTAAGGTTTTCCAGGGGGGAGCTGCTTTTCAATTGTGTTTTATTGGCCACGATGACGTTGGTCTTGGTGGGAGCCGAAATCGGCCGGAGACGCAAAAAAGCCCGGCTGCATGACAGCCGGGCCCAGTTTGACGAATGATGTGAGAACAGCGGGCGCTAACGCGGCAGATCCGTCCTGCCCATCAGCATGCGGTCTATGCTGGCAGCGGCTTGGCGACCTTCGCGGATGGCCCATACCACGAGGGACTGCCCGCGTCTGATGTCGCCGGCTGCAAACAACTTCTTGTGGCCCTTAACCCGGTAATCGCGGTCCTCGGCATCGAGGCCCTTGAAGCGACCGCGCGGGACAACGTCGAGGTCGAGCTCCTTGATGAGGTCGCTCTCGTCAGGTCCGGAAAAGCCCATGGCGAACAGCACCAGGTCTGCCGGCATCTCGCCCTCGGTGCCGGGGATGGGCTGCAGCTTGGCGTCGACACGGGTGAACTTCAGCGCTTTGACCTTGCCGTCCTTGCCGGCGAAACCTGTCGTCGAGATCGAATACTCAACCTGCGCGCCTTCGGCCTGGCTCGAGGAGACGCGCAACTTCAGAGGCCAATGCGGCCAGCTCAGAGCCTTGTTCTCCATCTCCGGCGGTTGCGGCATGATCTCGAGCTGGGTGACGCTCCTGGCGCCCTGGCGGAAGCTGGTGCCGATGCAGTCCGAGCCGGTGTCACCGCCGCCGATGACCACGACGTGCTTGTCCTTGGCGCTGATCTGCTTTGTTTTCGGGGGCAGCTTCTCATCCGATACGCGCCGGTTCTGTTGCGGAAGGAAATCCATCGCGAAGTGCAGGCCGTCGAGATTACGCCCGTCGGTGTCCGCGAACAGGTCGAAAGGCTTCTCGGAGCCACCAGTGAGAAGCACCGCGTCGTACTGTTCCTGCAGTTTCTTCGCCTTCACGTCCTTGCCGACGGTGATGCCGTAATGGAACGTGACGCCTTCGGCCTCCATCTGCGTCACGCGGCGGTCGATGATGGTTTTCTCCATCTTGAAATCGGGGATGCCGTAACGCAACAGGCCGCCGGCCTTGGCATTCTTCTCGTAGACGTGCACGTCGTGGCCAGCGCGGGCGAGCTGCTGGGCGGCGGCGAGGCCGGCGGGGCCGGAGCCGACGATCGCGACCTTGTTGCCGGTTTTTTTCTCCGGCGGTTGCGGCGTGATCCATCCTTCCTGCCAGGCCTTGTCGGCGACGGCGCATTCGATGGTCTTTATCGTGACCGGGATGTCCTCGATGTTGAGGGTGCACGCCGCTTCGCACGGCGCCGGGCAGACACGGCCGGTCACCTCGGGGAAGTTGTTGGTGGAATGGAGGTTCTCGGCCGCAGTCTGCCAGTCGCCATTGTAGACGAGGTCATTCCAGTCCGGGATCTGATTGTTTACCGGGCAGCCGTTGTGGCAATAGGGGATGCCGCAGTCCATGCAGCGCGCGGCTTGCGTGCGCGTGGCTTCGTCGCCCAGTGGCACGACAAATTCCTGCCAGTGCTTCACGCGTTCCTCGACCGGCCGGTATTTGCGGTCTGTGCGCTCGATTTCCATGAAGCCGGTGATCTTGCCCATCGGTCAGTTCCCGTGTGTCGGATCGGTGCAGATGCTTCTTTGGCCAGTGTTATGGCCAGTGCTATGGTCTGATGTCGTGCGGTGCCGTGCCTGTTGCGTCCGGCTTACACCTTCACACCGATCTCCAGTACGTCAAAACCCGTCTTGTCCGCGGCCTGGGCGGCGCCCATTTTCTGCAGCGCCTCGCGGTACTCGACCGGCATCACCTTCTTGAACTTAGGCAGCCACGTTTTCCAGTCGGCCAGGATCATCTTGGCTTTCGCGGAATTGGTGTAGTGCATGTGGCGCGTGATGAGGCGATGCAGGCGCTCGGCGTCCTGCTGCGTCATGTCGGCCATGACATCGACGAGACCGTGGCTTTCCAGGCTTGCCGTCTGGCCTTCGAGGCGGCGCATCACCTCCTCTTCGGCGGGGATCGGCGACAGGTCGATCATGGCCAGGTTGCAGCGCTGGTCGAAGTCGCCCTTCTCGTCGAGCACATAGGCAATGCCGCCCGACATGCCAGCGGCGAAGTTGCGACCGGTTTGGCCGAGAACGACAACGACGCCGCCGGTCATGTATTCGCAGCCGTGGTCGCCGGTGCCTTCCACCACGGCAATGGCGCCGGAGTTGCGCACCGCGAAGCGCTCGCCGGCAATGCCGCGGAAGTAGCACTCGCCGGTGATGGCTCCGTACAGCACAGTGTTGCCGACGATGATGCTTTGTTCAGGCACGATGCCGGACTTGGGGTCTGGCCTGACGATCAGCTTGGCGCCCGACAATCCCTTGCCAACGTAGTCGTTGGCCTCGCCGATCAGGTCGAGTGTCAGCCCGCGCGCACCCCAGGCGCCGAAGCTCTGGCCGGCAATGCCCTTCAGGGTCAGCCAGATGGAGTCCTCCGGCAGGCCGTCGTGGCCGTGCCGTTTGGCGATCTCGCCGGATAGCATGGCGCCGCAGGTGCGGTCGCGGTTGGAGATGACGACCGGCTTCTTGGGGTCGCTCTGGTAGCGACTGCCGCCCTCGATGGCGGCCTTCGTCATCTTGATGAGCTTGTTGTCCAGCACCTTCTCAAGGCCGTGATCCTGTCGTTCGCAATTATAGCTGGCGACGCCCTCGGGGACCTGAGGCTTGAAGAACAGCTTGCGGAAGTCCAGGCCGCGGGCCTTGTAGTGGCGGATGGCGCGCTCCTTATCCAGACAATCGGACTGGCCGATCATCTCGTTGAAGGTGCGGAAGCCGAGAGCCGCCATGTGCTCGCGCACCTGCTCGGCCACGAAGAAGAAGAAGTTGACGACGTGCTCGGGCTTGCCCTTGAAGCGCGCCCTGAGCTCCGGGTCCTGCGTCGCGATGCCGACCGGGCAGGTGTTGAGGTGGCACTTGCGCATCATCAGACAGCCGGTGGCAATCAGCGGTGCGGTGGCGAAGCCGAATTCGTCGGCACCGAGCATGGCGCCGATCACCACGTCACGGCCCGTGCGGATGCCGCCATCTACCTGAACGGCGATGCGTCCGCGCAAGCGGTTGGCGACGAGCGTCTGATGGGTTTCAGCGAGGCCAATTTCCCAGGGGGAACCTGCGTGCTTGATGGAGGTCAGCGGCGAAGCTCCCGTGCCGCCCTCGAAACCGGCAATCGTGACGTGGTCGGCACGCGCCTTGGCAACGCCTGCCGCAACCGTGCCGACGCCGACCTCGGAGACGAGCTTTACCGAGACGTCACCAGCGGGATTGGTGTTCTTGAGGTCGAATATGAGCTGGGCGAGGTCCTCGATCGAGTAGATGTCGTGGTGCGGCGGCGGGGAGATGAGGCCGACGCCGGGGGTGGAGTGGCGGACCTTGGCGATCACCTGGTCGACCTTGTGGCCTGGGAGCTGACCACCCTCGCCAGGCTTGGCACCTTGCGCCATCTTGATCTGCATCATGTCGGAGTTGACAAGATATTCCGTGGTAACGCCGAACCGGCCCGAGGCGACCTGCTTGATGGCGGAGCGCATCGAATCGCCGTTCGGAAGCGGTTTGAAGCGATCGGACTCCTCGCCGCCCTCGCCGGTGTTGGAGCGGCCGCCAATGCGGTTCATCGCAATGGCCAGTGTGGTGTGTGCTTCGCGGCTGATCGAGCCGTAGCTCATGGCGCCGGTGGCAAATCGCTTGACGATGCTGGCCGCCGGCTCAACCTCATCCAACGGAATTGGCTTGCGGTCGATCTCCTTGGCGTCCTTGATCCGGAACAGCCCGCGCAGCGTCATCAGTTGTTCGTTCTGCTCGTCGATCTGGCGGGCGTAGTCGCGGTACTTTTGCGGAACCTTACCGGCCTGTGCGTCTGCGGCGTCTGTGCCGCGCACGGCGTGCTGCAGGTCAGCGATGACGGTCGGGCGCCACACATGCGCTTCGCCACGGATCCGATAGGCGTATTCGCCGCCGACATCGAGTGCGTTGGCGAGCACGGGGACATTGCCGAACGCCTGGCGATGGCGCTCGACGGTCTCGCGGGCAATCTGGCCGAGACCGACGCCTTCCACCTGGGTATGGGTGCCGGTAAAATAACGCTCGACGAACGAGGTGCGGAGGCCGACGGCATCGAAGATCTGGGCGCCGCAATACGACTGGTAGGTCGAGATGCCCATTTTCGACATCACCTTCAGCAGGCCCTTGTCGATAGCCTTGATATAGCGCTTCTGGACGTCCTTCAGAGTGAGCTGCTCGTCGAGCTTCGGCAGCAGGTCGGCCAGCGTTTCGAAAGCCAGATAAGGGTTGATCGCTTCCGCGCCATAGCCGGCGAGGGTGGCGAACTGGTGCACCTCGTGCGCCTCTCCAGTCTCGACGACCAGCCCGACGGAGGTGCGCAGGCCCTGGCGGATCAGGTGATGGTGCACGGCCGAGGTTGCCAGCAGGGAGGGAACGGCGACACGGTCCGGGCCCATCGCGCGATCGGACAGAATGATGATGTTGTAGTCGCCGGAGCGAACGGCCTCCTCAGCCTCGGCGCAAACGACGTCGAGGGCGTCCGACATGCCACGGGCAGCAAGCTCGGCGGAATAGGTGATGTCGATGGTCACGGAGGTGAAATGGTTGTCCGGCACCTCACCGATCTGGCGAATGCGCTCGAGATCCTCATTGGTGAGTATCGGCTGGCCGACCTCCAGCCGCTTCAGCTTCGAGGTTCCCTCCAAATCCAGCAGGTTGGGGCGTGGACCGATGAACGAGACCAGGCTCATGACGAGCTCCTCGCGGATCGGATCGATCGGCGGGTTCGTCACCTGTGCGAAGTTCTGCTTGAAATAGGTGTGCAGCAGCTTGGGCCTGGTCGACAGCACGGACACCGGAGTGTCTGTGCCCATCGAGCCGACGGCCTCCTGGCCTGTATGGGCCATGGGGGTCATCAGGAACTTCAAGCTTTCCTGCGTGTAGCCGAAGGCCTGCTGGAGATCCAGCAGCGAGACATTGGATTTGCGCTCGGCGGTCTTGGCGGCGAGCGGGAGGTCGCCGACCTGGATCTGCGTCCGCTTCAGCCAGGCTTCGTAGGGGTTGCGGGAAGAGAGGTCGGACTTGAGCTCGTCGTCGCCGATGATACGGCCTTCGCCAAGATCGATGAGCAGCATCTTGCCGGGCTGCAGGCGCCATTTCTGGGCGATCATCTCCTCTGGCACAGGGAGCACGCCTGATTCGGAGGACATGATCACGCGGTCGTCCGTCGTCACCAGGTAACGAGCAGGCCGGAGGCCGTTGCGGTCCAGTGTGGCGCCGATCTGGCGGCCATCGGTGAACGCGACAGCGGCGGGACCGTCCCAAGGCTCCATCAGGCAGGCATGATATTCGTAGAACGCCTTGCGTTTGCGATCCATCGTCTCGTGGCCAGCCCAAGCCTCGGGGATCAGCATCATCGCGGCGTGCGCCAGCGAGTAGCCGCCCATGGTCAGAAACTCGAGGGCGTTGTCGAAGCAGGCGGTGTCGGATTGACCTTCATAGGAGATCGGCCACAACTTCTGAATGTCCGGGCCGAAAAGTGGAGAGGCAACGGAGGCCTGTCTGGCTGCCATCCAGTTGACGTTGCCACGCAAGGTGTTGATCTCGCCGTTATGGGCGACCATCCGGTAGGGGTGGGCGAGCTTCCAGGACGGGAAGGTGTTGGTGGAAAAGCGCTGGTGGACAAGGGCAAGCGCCGACGTCAGGTCAGGATCGCTCAGATCGTCATAATAGGCCTTCAGCTGATAGGACAGGAACATGCCCTTGTAGACGAGGGTGCGGGCCGACAGGCTGACCGTATAGTGGCCGATGTCGCGCCCCTTGTAGGCATGGTAGATCGCGTTGGAGACGATCTTGCGGACGATATAGAGCTTGCGCTCGAACGTATCCTCATCGGTGATCGAGCGCGGCCGCTTGATGAACACCTGGCGATGGACAGGCTCTGTCGACTTGACCATCTCCGACAGCGAGGAATTGTCGACCGGCACCGAGCGCCACCCAATCAATTCCAGGCCCTCGTCACGGACGATGCGTGCCCAGACACGCTCGCAGTGCTGCATCAGGCGTTGGTCGTGCGGCATGAAGATGTGGCCAACGGCATAGTGGCCGGGCTTGGGCAGCTTGAAACCGAGGCGGTCGCACTCACGTGCAAGAAAGGCGTGCGGGACCTGGATCAGGACGCCGGCGCCGTCGCCGGACAGCGGATCGGCGCCAACTGCCCCGCGATGCTCGAGATTTTCCAATACTGCCAGGGCATCATCGACGACCTGGCGTGAGGCATTGCCTTTGAGATTGGCGACAAATCCCACGCCGCAGGCGTCGAACTCGCGGCGCGGATCGAACAAACCACGATTGTCGTCGTCCATTTCGTCGCGAAAGACGGCAAGTTGATCGTCGCGATTGGATGGGATCGTCATGGTTTCCTCGCGAGGCCTGACTGCATCAGAGTATCGGATCGGGGGCTGGGCCGGGGGCTTCTGGCCCTGCCGCGTTGCCTTGAATTCGCGTTCTACTTGTTGCCGGGTGGGGCCGGCGCTGGTGCGGGCCGGGCAGAGGCAGCACCGTCAGGGTGCCTGATCGGACCCTGGTCAATCTCGATGCCGGCTTGCTGCAGGACTGGTGAGGTCGGCAGCTAACCGGCAGTATCGTTTTCGCGTTCGCAAAACGCGGTGCGAGGCTGCCGCCGATCGCCATGCGATCGCAGCATCGGCATTGCCGTGCCTCTCAATTTCACCCGTCACTGCGATTGCCCTTGTGCCGTACCCGAACAGCAGCTTTTTTCCATCATGCGAGACGCGAGGCCCCACAAAGGACAGGAATGCTGACCTTTTGACCCGGATGCTAAACATAAATCTGGTCGACACACAAGTTCGGAGTGGCAAAATGTGGCGGCGGGATTGGCGAACTCGATTGTAAAGCGGCTTGTCGACGAGTTGAAGGCACATCACCTGGTGTTCCATCTCCGAAGTTCGCTCAGGCGGTTGCCCAAGAGTGGAGGCGAACTTCTGAATCATCACGCTATAGCCGTTCCGATCCAAGTGGAATTGGAAGGCGGCTCTAAGCTTTTGAATCCTGAGTGCTTCTTATCGGAAAACCGCTTCACACTTTTCCGGAAGCACTCTAGCGACCTTCAACATCGGCTAGAACCTCCTTGATGCGGTCCCGGTGCCATCCGGAGGCGCGGCTGGGCGGCTGCTGGGGCTCGCTGACGACAACACCGCGACGCGGTTTATCGACCTCGACGCTGCCGGCGACGTTACGAACCTCTGCCCGGCCATCCAGCAATAGAAGCGTCAGTCCTTTGCCGCCGAGCGACATCACGGCGTCATAGGTCGAGCCTTCGATCCTGGCAGCCGTCGTCGTGACCTCGACGCGCTTCTTCTGTCGGCTACTCGGCGGGGCAGCCGACAGCCGCATGATCCCGCTCGCGAGGCTGAGCAGCAAAGCCCCGGCACGGCGGCTCTGATCGGCAATGAACTGGGAAACGGTCAGCGAGGTGCGCTCCCCGATTGCAACACGGGTTCCGTCGTCGAAACGGACGGCCATGCGGGCGTTGTCGGACGTTTCAATCCGGTCGCCGCGACGAACCTCCTGGCCTGGCGAAGCCGGGATGCTCGGGCCATCACGCGCAATTCGTGCGTTGCCGGCCATGGATTCTATCCGCCCGACCCGGGGACGCGAGCGGACCGGGCGAGTGCCAGAAGCAGATAGCGACCGGGTCTGCGCGACTGCCGGCGATACCCAGACGCCTGCCGTCACGGCACCAACCGTGCCAAGTGCGAGCGGCCCCAATCCCCCTAAAGCGAGCAGCAGACGCGACACGTAACCATGTCTGAAGTGATTTGGCATGAGCGCTTCCCCTGTTCTGGCCCCGCCGTGCCGTTTTCTCCTCCGAATCAGTTGCCGCCTCGCACAGGGGCATTGATTTCAGACGACTTGGCCAGATATATGTCCGTTATCTTCCGGCAACGGGTGGTGGCAGATGGCCCCGAGCGGATCGACCGCTACGGGGAAAGGTCGCCATGCGAAGCTGTGTTCGTACGGGACGTGCCGGGTCGGCTCGTGCGTATTATCGGCAACCGGCGGATGCAGCAGATTGCGGGCGTGGTGGAACTGGTAGACACGCCAGATTTAGGTTCTGGTGGCCTCGCGCCGTGGGGGTTCAAGTCCCTCCGCCCGCACCACCGGAAACAGACCGGGCCGACGATCAAGGGCCCCGGGCGGACGCCGCAGGCGAGGGATCAAGGGTTTGAGTATGGATATGCAGGTTACAGAAACCAACATCGATGGATTGAAGCGGCAACTGCGCGTGGTCGTGGCGCCGGCGAGATCGACGAGCGCTTCAAGTCGCGCCTGGAAGAGATCAAGGAGCAGCGTGCAGCTCAAAGGCTTTCGGAAGGGCAAGGTGCCGGAGGCGCACCTGAAGAAGCTGTTCGGCCGCTCAATGATGGCCGAGACGCTGCAACAGATCGTCGACGAGAAGAGCCGACAGGCGCTCACCGACCGGAACGAGCGGCCGGCGATGACGCCGCAAATCGAGCTGCCGAAGGACAACGACGAGATCGAGAAGGTGCTGGAGGGGCAGGCGGACCTGGCATTCGACATGTCATTCGAGGTGCTGCCGGAAATCCAGATTACGGACTTTGCGGGGCTTACGCTGACGCGGATGACTGCGGATGTTGAAGATGCGGCCATCGACGAGGCGGTGGAGGCGATCGCGGCGCGGAATATCAATTACGAGGCGGAGGAAGGCCGGGTTGCGGCCGATGGCGATCGCGTGACGATCGACTTCGTCGGCAAGATCGATGGCGAGCCGTTCGAGAACGGCTCGGGAGAGGATGTGCCGATCATTCTTGGGCAGAGCCAGTTCATTCCGGGCTTCGAGGAAGGGCTGATCGGCATCAAGGTCGGTGACGAGCGTGCGGTGAATGTGAATTTTCCCGAGACCTACCCTGCGGAGGCGCTGAAGGGCAAAGCCGCCACTTTCGATGTCAAATGCAAGGAAGTGGCGAAGCCGGTCAAACCTGAGCTCGATGACGAGTTCGCGAAGGGCCTGGGGGCCGAGAACCTCGCAAATCTGCGCGAGCTGGTAAGCATGCAGATCAAGCGGGAGTACGATCAGGTTTCCCGTCAGAAGCTCAAGCGTGCGCTGCTTGACGAGCTCGACAAGCAGCACATGTTCGCTTTGCCGCCGTCACTGGTGGATGCGGAATTCGAGGGCATGTGGACGCAAGTTACGCGCTCGCTCGAGCAGGCCGGCCGCACGTTCGCTGACGAGGACAAGACGGAGGAGAGCGCGCGGGAGGAGTATCGCAAGCTGGCTGAACGCCGTGTCAGACTGGGACTGCTGATCGGCGAGATCGGCGAGCGCAACAAGATCGAGGTGACGCAGGACGAACTGAGGTCGGCGTTGATCGAGCGGGCGCGCCAGTTCCAGGGGCAGGAGCGGATGGTGCTCGAGTACTACGAGCAAAACCCGCAAGCAGTTGCGGAGCTGAGGGCGCCGATATTCGAGGAGAAGGTCGTCGATTTCGTGATCGACCAGGCCAAGCCGGCCGAGGTCAAGGTGCCGCGTGATGAACTGATGAAGCCCGAGGACGACGATGACGCGCCGGAGGCGGCGGTCGCTGCCGAAAGCACGACCTGATAACCCGGTGTCAGCCCGTGCGACTCGGGCTGCGGTCGGATAGAACGGCAGTTGTCGCGGCGCCGGCAGCGCCCATCCATGCGAGGACATTCCATGCGCGATCCCATAAGCACAATAACTGGCACCTACTGGCCAACGGTCATCGAGCAGACGGCACGGGGGGAACGTCCTTACGATTTGCCCTCCCGCATGCTGCAGGATCGAATCATTTTCTGCGTCGGGCCGATCGAGGACCAGATGGCGAACTCGATCTGCATGCAGCTGCTCTTTCTGGAGTCGCAGAACCCCAAGAAAGAGATCTCCATGTACATCAATTCGCCCGGCGGCGTCGTCACGGCTGGCATGGCGATCTACGACACGATGCAGTTCATCAAGCCCGACGTTGCGACACTGTGCATCGGCCAGGCGGCGTCCATGGGATCGCTGCTGCTGTGTGCGGGCGCCAAGGGCATGCGCTATGCCTTGCCAAATGCACGGATCATGGTGCATCAGCCATCAGGCGGTTTTTCGGGGCAGGCCTCAGACATCGAGCGTCATGCTGAAGACATCATTAAGATGAAGCGACGTCTGAATGAAGTCTACGTCAAGCACACATCTCAAACCTATGAAGCCATTGAACGGACTCTCGATCGCGATTACTTCATGACGGCAGATCAATCGCGAGATTTCGGCTTGATCGACAGAAGTTCTTGGAGAAGCGAGAAGATGTGGAGATTGCAATGGGGTCAAAGGCGGATAAGTAATCGGCCTTCTATTGCGGCGCTTCAACTGTATAAAGCTTACGTTTCAGGGGCCTGTGGGGTCACATTCTAGCCATGCTCTGCGGCGTATCCTGAATTGCTCCTCTGAGGTGGTACGGTTGGGGCTATTGTGTCACAGTGATGTTGCAAACAGGTTCCTTGCCGCGCCGGAGACGGCCGGTGCCTGTTAATCCATCCTTGATCGAGGTGCCGCTAGCGTGCTGAGATCGGTATAGTGGATTCTGGCGTTGCTGCCGGTAGGCTCGCCGTTCTGCACGGCTGTCATGCTTGATCGGTGTGAAAGCTGTTCCAGTCTGGCGGTTCGCGTGGCAAGCTCCGCAGGAGCCTCGCTTGTGGGCTGCGGCATGTGCCGTGGGTCGTAAGGGAGTGGTGTAAAGTGTCAAAGTGGTCGGGATCGCCGAATGTGGTCACATCGATTGTGACCGCCTTTGAATGCAGGCTCGAAAACCGCGAGGTTCATCGCGTTGCCTCGCGAAGGGTGAGAGAGAACTGATGCCTCCGCAAGAAAAGAACACCCTGTATTGCTCCTTCTGTGGCAAGAGCCAGCATGAGGTCAGAAAGCTCATCGCTGGACCGACAGTGTTCATCTGCGATGAATGCGTCGAGCTGTGCATGGACATCATTCGCGAGGAGAACAAGAATACTCTTGTGAAGTCTCGCGACGGGGTGCCGACGCCGCAAGAAATCAAGACTGTTCTCGACTCCTACGTGATCGGTCAGGATCACGCCAAGCGCGTGCTCGCGGTGGCGGTTCACAACCACTACAAGCGCCTCAATCACGCGGCCAAGAACAACGACGTCGAGCTTGCGAAATCGAATATCCTGCTCGTAGGTCCGACGGGTTGCGGAAAGACCCTGCTGGCACAGACGCTGGCTCGCATCCTTGACGTGCCTTTCACGATGGCTGATGCCACGACGCTTACCGAGGCCGGCTATGTGGGCGAGGATGTGGAGAACATCATTCTCAAGCTGCTGCAGAGCGCGGACTACAATGTCGAGCGCGCGCAGCGCGGCATCGTCTATATCGACGAGGTCGATAAAATCAGCCGGAAATCGGACAATCCCTCAATCACGCGGGATGTGTCGGGCGAAGGCGTACAGCAGGCGCTGCTGAAGATCATGGAAGGAACGGTTGCCAGCGTTCCGCCTCAGGGCGGCAGAAAGCACCCGCAGCAGGAGTTCCTGCAGGTCGACACGACCAACATCCTGTTCATCTGCGGTGGTGCATTCGCGGGGCTGGAAAAGATCATTTCGCGGCGCGGTAAAGGGACATCGATCGGTTTCAGCGCCACGATCATCGGTCCTGACGAGCGGCGGACGGGTGAGGTTCTGCGCGAGGTCGAGCCGGAGGATCTGCTGAAGTTCGGGCTGATCCCTGAGTTTATCGGGCGCATGCCGGTCATCGCCACGCTGGAAGATCTCGACGAGGCCGCGCTCGTGCAGATTCTCTCTGAGCCGAAGAACGCCCTGGTCAAGCAGTATCAACGGCTGTTCGAAATGGAGGACATCAAGCTAACGTTCAGCACGGAAGCGCTGCGCGCGATCTCCCGCAAGGCGATCGAGCGCAAGACCGGTGCGCGTGGCTTGCGTTCGATCATGGAATCGATCCTGCTTGAAATGATGTTTGAATTGCCTGGGCTCAAAGGGGTCGAAGAGATCGTGATCGGGCCAGAGGTCGTGGAGGGCGGTGCAAAGCCGCTCCGCATCTACTCCGACCGGGCGGAAGAGAAGGGTTCGACCGCGTCGTGATGCACGGCAGAGTGCTGAGTGGATAGAGACAGCATCTGTACCGGCTAGCACTGCTTCGATAACGTTCATGTGACAGTCACATGGAGTATTGGATTGTGCGGTTGTCGTTACCATCTAAGGAAGCCGCCTTGGAAAATCCTGGTAAGGCGGTGTGTGTGCGGAGAAGGGATGCCGGGTCCGAATACGCCTTCGGCAGAGTTCACACATCGAGAGGTGGTTGATCCGTTCGATAAGGATTTTGGCGGTTCTCGGCTGTGACCTTGGGCGATGCCGCAGTCGGGACCTAAAGCAGCGGAGAGCTAAGTAAGATCTGAGCGCTGATACCTTTCGTATCTAGAGACACAAGCGCGGTCGGCCCCATACGTCGAGCTCTATCAGCGGCCGGGTCGCGGGAAGAGAGAAGAAACGATGAGCGATCCAATGCAGACAAAAGACAAAACAGACGGCAAGGAATTGTTTCCGGTGCTGCCGCTGCGCGACATCGTGGTGTTCCCGCATATGATCGTGCCGCTGTTCGTTGGGCGCGAGCGCTCTATCAGCGCGCTTGAAGAGGTGATGCGGACGGATCGGTATATTCTTCTGGCGGCTCAAAAGAATGCCGGCGACGATGATCCGGAGACGGATGCCATCTACGAGATGGGTACGTTGGCATCGGTGCTGCAGCTCCTCAAGCTTCCGGACGGAACCGTCAAGGTGCTGGTGGAGGGAACCCAGCGCGCGCGGATCAAGCGTTACACAGAGAACCCGGATTTCTTCGAAGCCGAGATCGAGCGTGTCGCGGAAGAAGTTGGCGACAAGGAAGAGATCGAGGCCCTGGCACGCTCGGCCGTCACGCAGTTCGAGGCCTACGTCAAGCTGAACAAGAAGATTTCGCCCGAGGTGCTGGGCACCCTGGGACAAATCGACGACTACTCGAAGCTGGCCGATACGATTGCCTCACACCTGGCAATCAAGATCTCCGACAAGCAGGAGGTGCTCGAGATCACGAAGATCTCCGAGCGGCTGGAGCGCGTCTATACGCTGATGGAGAGCGAGATCTCCGTGCTGCAGGTCGAGAAGAAGATCCGTAGCCGCGTCAAGCGCCAAATGGAGAAGACGCAGCGCGAGTACTATCTCAACGAGCAGATGAAGGCGATCCAGAAGGAGCTCGGCGATGGCGACGAGCGCGACGATATCTCGGAGTTCGAGGAGAAGATCGAGAACACGAAGCTGTCGAAAGAGGCCCGCGACAAGGCCCTGGCGGAGCTGAAGAAGCTTCGGCAGATGAGCCCGATGTCGGCGGAAGCTACCGTCGTGCGGAACTATCTCGACTGGCTGCTCTCGATCCCCTGGGGGGTGCGGGGCAAGGTCAAGAAGGATTTGAAAGAGGCCCAGGATGTCCTCGACAAGGAGCATTATGGCCTCGAGAAGGTGAAGGAGCGGATCGTCGAGTATCTTGCGGTGCAGAACCGCACGAACAAGCTCAAGGGGCCGATACTTTGCCTGGTCGGGCCTCCCGGCGTCGGCAAGACATCGCTTGGCAAGTCTATTGCCAGTGCGACAGGGCGCGAATTCGTGCGGATGTCGCTGGGTGGCGTGCGCGATGAAGCCGAGATACGCGGGCACCGGCGAACCTATATCGGCTCGATGCCGGGCAAGGTCATCCAGTCGATGCGCAAGGCGAAGCGGTCAAATCCGCTGTTCCTGCTGGACGAGATCGACAAGATGGGCTCGGACTTCCGAGGAGATCCGGCTGCGGCGTTGCTGGAGGTGCTCGATCCCGAGCAAAATTCGAGCTTCAACGACCATTACCTGGAGGTCGACTACGATCTGTCCAATGTCATGTTCGTGACCACGGCGAATACCCTGAACATCCCGCCGGCACTGATGGACCGGATGGAAATCATCCGCCTGGCGGGATACACGGAACCGGAGAAGATCGAGATCGCGCGGCGGCATCTCATCCCCGGCCAGACGCAAGCGCATGGCTTGGCGGAGGAGGAGTGGTCGATCGACAACGACGCTCTGAGAGAAGTGATCCGGCGCTACACGCGGGAAGCCGGCGTGCGCAGTCTGGAGCGCGAAATTGCGAAGCTGGCTCGGAAAGCCGTGCGCGATATCGTCGGTTCGGAGGCGAAGTCAGTAGCGTTCACCAAGGACAACCTGTCCGATTACCTCGGCGTGCCGAAGTATCGGTATGGCGAGGTCGAGGCAGAGGATCAGGTTGGCGTTGTCACCGGACTTGCCTGGACCGAAGTTGGTGGCGAGATACTGACCATCGAAGGCGTGATGATGCCCGGCAAGGGCAAGATGTCAGTCACCGGCAACCTGCGCGACGTGATGAAGGAGTCGATCCAGGCTGCAAACGCGTACGTACGCTCGCGCTCGGTGGATTTCGGCATCCCAGCTGTCACGTTCGAGAAGAAGGACATCCACGTGCACGTGCCTGAGGGGGCAACGCCGAAGGACGGTCCGTCCGCTGGCATTGCGATGGTAACGGCGATCGTGTCGGTGCTCACCGGGATTCCAGTGCGCAAGGAAGTCGCCATGACTGGCGAGATCACGTTGCGCGGTCGGGTGCTGCCGATCGGCGGGCTCAAGGAGAAACTCCTGGCTGCGCTCAGGGCCGGCATCACGAAGGTGCTGATTCCCGAGGAGAATGTGAAGGATCTCGCGGAGATCTCGGATGAAGTGAAGAATGCGCTCGAGATCATTCCGGTCAGCCGGGCCGATGAAGTGCTCAAGCATTCGCTGGTGCGCAGTCCGGAGCCGATCGGCTGGGATGACGAGCCGGCGCAGCCGGTCAGCTCTGGCGAAACTGATGGTGAGTCGCGGGTGGTTGCTCATTAGAGCAAAGTCGCGGCGCTTGACGCCTGCCATCCAGCTCTGATGGCGTCAACATCGGTCCAGAAACACTGAAGGCCTCGGCTGGTTATGCCGGGGCCTTTGGCATTCATGGCGGAACCGATATATGTCTGTTATGCGAATGGAGTTTATCCCGGATTCTCGGGCTTTCTGGAGGTGTTTCCACTTGACTGGCAGTGACTAAAGGCGTTGTGTGCTGCCGCTGTTGCACCTGCAGCGCACCGGCGCGGTGCCAGTCTCAACCGGACCTTGACCCGGCTGCGGCCGTTCGTGCCGTGACTTGCTAATTCCACCCATCGAGGGGAGAAAGGGCTGACATGAGTAAGCAGGATTTGATTGATGCCATCGCCGAGCACGCTGAGCTCACAAAGGACAAGGCTGGTGTGGCCGTCAATGCGATGATCAGCTACATCGAGAAGACTTTGGCCAAGGGCGATGAGGTCTCGATTCCTCCGCTCGGCAAATTCAAGATCACCAAGCGCAAGGCGCGCGAAGGCCGGAACCCAACGACGGGGCAGACCATTCAGATCCCGGCGATGAATATGCCGAAGTTCCAGCCGTCGAAAACGCTGAAGGAAAAGTGCAACGGTAGCTGATGCCGCTCAGTGCCGACACGCCGATGGCGGGGAGGCTTCGACGGTTGCTTGAGCGGCGCTCCACAACGATCGGGGCGCCGTTCTGATTGATGCGGTCCGGTGCCCCGATTCCGAAGGTCGCCGTTATTCTAGGCGAGGTCGTCTGCGAACTTGCCGAACTGAATCACACTGGCACGATATGCTTTTCTCGCCCCGGAGCGCTGCCGTATGGCGCAAGTTCGTGCGAGGCGGAGACATCGTGCGCGGCTTTTTGTTGCGCGGCCGGCTACGGGCAGGTAAACCGGCGATCGCGGCAGCGTCGGGCGGTTAGCTCAGTGGTAGAGCGCCTCGTTTACACCGAGGATGTCGGGAGTTCGACCCTCTCACCGCCCACCACTTTCCTGATTGCGCCCTGTCATCCCCTGGCACGCCCCTGGCGCAACCTCTTGTGGGAGTCGGCTGTCAGGCGCGGAGCCGTGAGGCGTGATTCCCGGCTAGTGTTCCGGTTCTGACATTTGCTCGGAGGTGCGCCGCAAGTGGGTACCAAACGTCAGGTGCGCTACACTAGTGGCTTGACCATGGTCGGAGAGGCGGCACAATCAGGCTTCTACCCTGTATGATTCCCAGGCTTTGAAATGCCCCATGTTCTTTGCCGGGACTGCTGCGAATTTACGGGTGTCAGTCAGATACCCGCCAGCCCGCTCGACCGTTGTCCGGAATGCGGTTCGGAGCGGGTTATCGTGCATCCCGAAATTGCAGAACTCGCCATTGCCCACGTGGATTGCGATGCCTTCTATGCAAGTGTGGAGAAGCGGGACCGACCAGAATTGAAGCTGTTGCCGGTGATTGTCGGCCATGCGGGCGGGCGCGGCGTGGTGACGACGGCATGCTATGTGGCGCGTCGATTTGGGGTGCGATCGGCGATGCCGATGTTCAAGGCGATGGAGCGTTGTCCGCAGGCGGTCGTGGTACCGACCGACATGGCAAAATATCGCGACGTCAGCGCCCAGATCCGTTCGATATTCGAATCCCAGACACAGGTCATCGAGCCGGTCTCGCTTGATGAGGCTTATCTCGACCTGTCTGCGGACAGCCGGCAGAGCGATGCGCCGGCCGCACAGGCCCTGGCCATCATTGCCGCCAGGGTGGAAGAGGAGGTCGGGATTACCGTGTCGATCGGGCTTTCGGCGAACAAGTTTCTGGCGAAGCTCGCTTCGGAGATGGAAAAGCCGCGGGGGTTCTCGGTCATCGGGCAGGGAGAAGCACGCCGGACGCTGGAAGGCCTGCCAGTCGAAAAGATCAATGGTGTCGGCGCGGTGATGCAGCAGCGCATGGCGCGAGCCGGCATTGCTACCATTGGCGATCTGCAGGTGATGAGCGAAATGGAGCTCGTGGCACGCTTTGGCAGGTTCGGCAGGCGGCTGGCGCAGTTCGCGCAAGGGAACGACGAGCGCAGTGTCGTGCCCGAGCGGGTTGCCAAGAGCATCTCGGCCGAAACGACCTTTCGCAACGATATTGCCGAGCGCGAGGCATTGCAGGCCGCCATCGGTCCGCTGGCCGATCGGGTTGCGGGACAGCTGCAGCGCAAGGGGCTTGCGGGCGGCACTGTCGTGTTGAAGCTGAAGACTTCGGATTTCCGTATCATTACCCGCAACAAGCGGTTGGTGGCGCCAACACAACGTAGAGACCTGATCGTGGAGGCCGCGAGGCCGCTGCTGGCGCGGGAGGCTGACGGGCGAAGTTTCCGCCTGATTGGGATCGGTGTCGATCACTTGTGCCCGGCCGACGCGGCCGATCCGCCGCAATTGTTCGAAAGCTGAGTGCGATCGTGTGCCAAGGCGAATGCCTGCTTGACGTAAGGAGGTAGGGGGCCGGTACGGTATATGGTGGGGTAATGGGCCAGCATGCGGCGGCACCGCCATCAATCCGGAGTTCCATCGTCAATGCAGGATCAGTCGCGCAGGTCTACGGGCGCCGGAGACATCGATTACCGGCAGCTTGTACCCCTGTTGTTGCTGGCGGGGGCTACGCAGACGATCATCTCGCTGATCCGGGTGACGACGTCGTACCGCATCGTCGAGCTTGGACTGTCGGAGATATGGGTCGGCGTGATAGCGGGCTCTTATGCGATCGTGCCGATCTTCACGGCTGTCTGGGTTGGCCGTTACGTCGACCGGAACAACGATGCCCGGGCGACGCAGATCGGAACCTGGGTGCTGGCGCTGGCTGCAGCCGTCTTCTACCTGTCGCCGGGAAATGCGCCCTGGTTGATGGCGGGCACGATCACGATGGGCATCGCCTTTCTCTATCAGGCGATCGGGCTGCAGGTCTTGTGCGTGAGAATCTGCACGCTGGAGGCGCGCGATACGGTGATCGGCCATTACATGGTGGCCAATGCGCTGGGCCAGGGGCTGGGGCCGCTGGTCGTGGGCTGGGTCGGGGGCTCGGCCAAGCTGCCACCGACCGAGCCATTGTTCGGGCTGGCGCTGGCGGTCGGGGTGCTCAGCCTGGCGGCTGCACATGCCATTACGCCGGATCGCTCACGCCCGATCTCGACCTCGGTCGGCAGCACGGCGTCGATCCCGGAGTTGCTCAGGATGCCGGGGTTGCCGACCATGATCTTCGCCTCGATCATCATCATTGCCTCACAGGACCTGATTGCCATCTACCTGCCGGTGTGGGGAACGGAGCGCGGCGTCGGGGTGTATCACGTCGGGATGCTGCTGATGGTCCGCTCGATCGCGTCGATGGCGGCGCGGCTGCTCTATCCGTCGATGGTGCGGCTCACCGGACGCATGCCGCTTACGGTGGTGAGCATGGCCGGCGCGGGCGTCGCCTATGCGTTGATCGTGCTGCCGCTGCCGCTGGCCGTGGTCTACATCGCGGTGGCGGCGTCCGGTTTCGGACTGGGCATCGCGGCGACGCTGTCCATTTCCAACACCATGGCGATCGCGCCGGCTGATGCGCGCGGCGTGGTGCTGTCGCTGAGGATAACGGGCAACCGGCTTGGCCAGGTGACGATGCCGCTGTTGGGCGGCGTTATCGCGGCGGCGACGGGGGCCGGTGCGATCTTTCTCGTGCTGGCAGTGTTCCTGTGGGCTTCGGCGACGTCGGTTGAAGTGGCGCGCAGGCGGTTGCGGATGTGATCGACGGCTCAGCTTGCGAGCGGACCCTATCGCTGCAACGATAGGCCGGTCGAATGAAGCCGCTCTAAGCGTCGCTGGCAGGATCAGCTGGTGGTTTTTCCCGTTTGGCAACTGTCTTGCGCTTGCTTGGCGGTGTGGTGGTGTCGTCTGCCGGCACGGGCTCCCCGGGGCCTCGCCCGGACCCGGCCGCTGTCGAATTTGCCTTGTCCCAGGTTTCCGCTTTCGAGAGCGCTCCCTTGAACACGGCATAGGCCTTGAAGATCGCCCCGAACGTCGCCAACAGCCAGATCCACCATGCGATCGCCGTCGATAGCGTCAGAGCCACCAGTAGCAGAAACCACTTCGCCAAGAGTGCCACCACCGAGCCCGCGAACGGTACCGTGATCGAGAAAACCAGTGCCTTCAACAGCCCGTTCGTCGAAAAATCCCACCATGGCAGCATCAGCATCGCGCCGGCGAGGCAGGCGACACCCAGCGCCAGGAAGCCGGCGGTGGTGGAGTGCTGCCAGACGTGGGCAACGGTCCGCTGCACGGCATCGCCGACGACCACGAACGGATAGGCGAAAACCGACACCCGCGGTTTCGGCGGCGGTGTCCCCCATTCGACGCACGTTGCCGCGCAGCCGGGAAGCCCTTCGCAAATGTGCCGCATGACGGGTGCGCAGTCAGTGCCGCGCGGGCAGTCCGGGCGCTTGATGACGTAGGGGGCATTGGACGTCGAGAGGCAGCTGGCGATCTCTTCGCGCGACGGACATCGATTTTCCGTGCGTGTACAGACACGAACAGCCCTGGATGGCGGAGGGCCGGAGCCGATCTCCCTGCGGCTCAAAGCGGAATCGGGCTGGCATTTGACGAGGTCGCCGGTTCGGGGGGCGGCATTGAGGCTGCAACCGGTCAGCTCCCGCACGAATGTGCTGCTCATGCCCCAGGCGTCTATCGCGCCGATGTGCTCGACCAGGGCGTTGACCCGCGCCTGCAACCGGTTCATCGAGGCGACGTCCTTAACGAAGTCGCCGGCGAACCACACCGCCAGCGCGACGGCAAGCCAGAACAGCCGCCTCGGCGTGAGTATTGCCTTGAGGTCATCTGAGGAAAACATAGCGGGCAATTCCGAACATATGCTCGCAAGCAATTTCGAACACTGTTCAGTCTAATGAATTACGATGCCGGAGAAAACCCCGCAGTTGTGCACGCCATCGATTTCCGTTGTGGGACAGTGCCAGCGTCCGGCTACGCCTCGACCTTCTGGCGAGCGACGCGTCTGATCATCTCGCGTTTTGCTTCGAGGAGCCCGGCGTCGTCACCGTTCCACTCGCCACACCAGTCGTTGCGACCGGTGACGGGGAACTTCTGGACCAGGGTGTCATTCTTGGAATTGTAGGCGACACCTGGGGGTAACCGGCGGCAGTGACCGATTTTGGCAGGGATCACAGTCGGGTCGGCAACCCAGTATACACAGTGGGCGCAATTCGGTCGGTCGAGGGCCATGGCATCCTCCAGCGGCAGCTCATTATGCTGATGGCATAAATGCAAGGAGTGTGCCGCGTCGGTGCAGGAGATGAGGCAGCCCCGCTTGAGCTGCCCCTGGCGCAAACCATCAACGATGCTGCGTGACCGTATCGACCAGGGCCGGCTTGCCGCTCTTCACGACCTCGATGGCGCGCAGGAGCGAGGCACGGACGTCCTTGGGGTCCTCGATCGGGCCTTCGCCCCACACGCCCATGGAGCGGGCGAGCGCGCCGAAGTCGGGCTCGGGGCCGAAGAGGTCCATTCCAATGTGCGCCTTTTTCTCGTCGGTGCCGCGCACGCGCGCCATGCGGATCTGGTGCTCCCAGTCGTTGTAGTAGGCGCGGTTGTTGTACATGACGATGAGGATCGGGATTTCGAACTTGGCGGCGACCCAGAGCGCGCCGGCATCGAACATCAAGTCGCCATCCGGCTGCAGGTCGACGACAAGACGGCCGCTGCCGCGGTGGGCGAGCGCGACGCCGAGCGAGATGCCGATCTGGGTGGAGGTGCCAAGCTCGGTGCCGGGATGGCGGTGGGCCGCATCGAAATCCCACATCTTGCGGACCTGCTTCTTCAGATCGTTGGCGGTCAGCACCCAATCATGCTCCTTGATGACGTCGTAGACCTCATGGGCGAGGCGGGGCACGGACATCGGCACGTTGTCCCAGCCTTCCTTGGCCTCTTCCTGCCAGCGGGCCCAGGTCTTCTTGTGGCGCTCGCCGAGCGCCTTGGTGCGGGCGGCGATCTTCTTTTCGAGCTTGGAGTCCTTGGCGATGGCGGACTTGCAAAGCTTAGTCAGTGCCGGGAGGGCGAGCTGGGTGTCGCCGATGGCGCGCACCGAGCAGGGCTGCAGGCGGCAGTAGTCCATCGACCACTTGGAAATGCCGAGCTCGGCAAAACCGATGTCGACGTAGTCACAAGTGGGCGGCGGCAGCGGCTCCAGCTTTCGCAGCGCGTTGTTGAGCTTGTGGGTGGCCTTTTCATAGTCCTTCACGTCAAGGCCGACGATCAGGTCGCGGTCCTCGAAGATGGAGCTGTCGAGGCTGTGGCAAAGGGGGTGGCGGTTGGGGAAATTAAGCGCGTTGTTGATGTCCCAGACCGGGGCGCCGACG
This sequence comes from uncultured Alphaproteobacteria bacterium, assembly GCA_963825625.1. Lineage (GTDB taxonomy): Bacteria > Pseudomonadota > Alphaproteobacteria > Rhizobiales > Hyphomicrobiaceae > CAMDPA01. The sequence goes on from CAWGUF010000026.1 coordinate 106,397, forward strand.
GTTTCGGCCAGTTCGACCATGGCCTCAAAGCCGCCTTCGCGGCGGCCGACGTATTCGGGCATCAACAGCGGGTTGTCGGATTTCAGCAGCTTGTCGGCGATCTGCCTGAGGGCATCGGGATCGGGCATCATCGGCGATGGCTGGCGCGCGGCATCGGCCGGCGGCATCCAGACGTCATCCTCAAGCGGGGCTTCCTGCAGGCCGGCGTCGTAGCACATGTAGATCGGGCCTTTGGGCTCGGTCATCATCACCGAGTAGGCGCGCTGGAAACTTTCGGGCACGCCGTGTACGGACGTTGGCTGATAGTCCCACTTGGTATAGTCGCGCACGGCATTGCCCTGGACCAGCGCGGTGTGCGTCCAGTCGATGTGCGGCCGGCGCTTGGCCTCGTCCATCGGTCCGGTGGCGCCCATGATGAAAATCGGTACACGGTCGATAAAGGCGTAGTAGACGGCCAGGTTGCAGTGCAAAAGGCCGACCAGGTTGTGCACGATGGCAACCATTGGCTTGCCGGTGGCCTTGGCATAGCCGTGCGCGATCTGAACCGCGATCTCCTCGTGGTTGCACATCATCATCTGCGGCTCGTTGTTGCCGTAGTTGACGAGGCTGTCGTGCAGTCCGCGGAACGAGGCGCCTGGATTGAGCGTGATGTAGGGAAAGTCGTACTGCTTGATCAGGTCGACGATGACGTCCGACTGCCAGCCGCGGTAGTTCTTGTTGACGGCTTTCGACGCTGTTGTGCTCGGCGAGATGGCGCCCTTGGATTTCGATTTTCCTGACTTGCTCATTGAACGTCCCTTCCCGACAAGACTAATTTCCCGCGGCAACGCCCTTTACGGGCGCTACCTTGGTTTTGCTGCCTAGCAGACCAGAAGGGTCTGGACCAGAGGGACTTGGACCAGAGGGACTTAAGCCGGGAGGGTATCCGCAGGCGAGCGCCTTGCGCGGTCGTGCGTAGCCGCGGGCTATTTGATCGCCTCTGCAACCTGGGCGGCAACCTTGGGGTCCACATCATATGTGTCGTCGACCAGCTTCTGCAGGGCTGGTCCGGCGACCGGCACTATCTCCAGCTTGCCCTTCTGGGCGTCGGCCAGGAACTCCTTGTCCTTCATGGTCGCCATGAACGCCTGCTGCAGCGCGGCGAGGCGGTCTTGCGGAACGCCCGGGGGAGCGATGAAGGGGCGGCCCATGGTCTGCCGTGCAAAGACCAGGCGCAGCATCTTTTTCTGCGTCTCATCCTTGGCCAGGTCCATGACCAGCGGGACGTTGGGCAGATCGGGGTGCTTGGACAGCGCCAGCTGGACCAGCACGTTGATGGTGCCGTCCTTCAGCCAGTGGGCGCGGGTGGCGACGACGGAGGACCAGGACCAGCCGCAGCGGCCTTTCACCTCGCCGCGCTCCATGGCGACGTTGATGTCGTTGCCGCCGGGATAGCCGGTGACGATCTTCATTCTGGTGCCCAGAACGGCATTGAGGATCTTGGGGAACTGATCCGTGTCCGCAGTGCGGCCCGTCCCTCCGATTACGAGCTCCGTGCGCTTGAGGTCGTCGATGGTCTTGATGCCGGTTCCTTTCCAGCTGACACAGACGCTGACCTCGTCGTTGGCACTGCCGATGTAATTGAATTTGCGTCCGTCGAACTTGGCGGCCTTGTTGCCGAGCAGGGGGTCGAATGGCGCGCCACGGGCGACTGCGCCGATGGCGCTGCCATCCTTCGGGGCGGCGATGTAGAGCCAGTTCGTCAGCTTCAGGCTGCCGGCGCCTGGTGAATTCTTGACCACGATGGTCGGTTTGCCGGGGATGTGGCGTCCGAGATGGCGGGCCACGGCACGGGCGTAGACGTCGTAGCCGCCGCCCGCCGAATAGCCGACCAGCATCTCGACCGTCTTGCCCTTGTAGAAGTCGGCGACGGGGTCGGCGGAGACCGCCGTAGGGCCGAATAAACTTCCAAATGCAACCGAGCAAGCGACGGCCTTGCTCAAGGTGGAAACGGTAGAAGTTCGCATGTTGTGTCCTCTCCTCCATGCTTGGGGCGAGGACCGTTGCCTCCGCCTGCCTTCGATCATGGCAATGCCAAGCCGTTTCGGGAGGTTCTAGCGTCAATCACTAAGTGTAACAAGCAGTAAGCCGACTCGACTCCGAGTTGGCTCAACTGGGCGATCGAGAACGGTCGCGTCCTACTGGCAGGCGATCTCCTTGGCGGCGGAGCCCTGATAGGTGAGCTTGCAGCTCAGCCCTTCTTTCAATGCGTCGCGCTTGGCTTCCTTGCCGGCAACAGTGATTTTCGTATTGCGACCGCTGACGCGCGACTTCTGTTTCTTGCCGCCGGCCTCGAACGTTATGGAACGACCGCCACTCTTGATCTCGGTGATCTTGCCGTCGAATGTCTCGATAGGGATCACGGCTTTGGAGATCTGGATGTTGCCTGTGTAGGTCGTGGCCTTGGCGGCAGCTTCCACCACGTCCTTGGGCGCGGAAAACATCTCGGCGATTTCCTTCTGGAGCCGCTCGCCGCCGAGCAGGCTGACGTCGAGTTTGCGTGATTTCATCTCTTCGAGGAATTTCTTGTCCGTGGCTGTATCGGCGAGCGCCTTGCGCATGGCGGCAACGCGGTCGGCAGGCACATCGGGGCCCATCGCGAATGGCCGGCCCCACAATTGCCGACCATAGATGAGCTTCAGGATCTGCTTGTCCCTTTGCGACTTTGCGACATCCATGATGAATGGCACTGTGGGCAGGTCAGGGTGCTTCTCCGTGGCCATCTGGATCAGCACCTTGATCTTATTCTCCTTGAGCCAGTTTCCGCGGGTGGAGAGAACGGACGACCACGACCAGCCGCAACGGCCCTCCACTTCCTTGCGCTCCATGGCGAAATTGATGTCGTTGCCGCCGGGGTACCCGGTGACCAGCTTCAATTTGGAGCCCAGTACGTTGTTCATGACGGTGGGGAAGGCATCGGTGTCGGAGCCCTTGCCGACGCCGCCGACAATCATGCCGCGGCTCAACATGTCCTCCCATGTGTTGACAGGCACCGTATGCCAGGCGACGCAGACTGAGACTTCGCTGTTGAGGCTGCCCAGCCAGTTCATCCTGGCGGCGTCGAACTTGACGCCTTTTGTTCCGAACAGCTGCTCGTTTGGCGCGCCGCGGCCGAAAGTGGCGAACACTGTGCCGTCCTTCGGGAAGATATTGTACATGTCGTTGACGACGCGCAGGCTGCCGGCGCCGGTGTGGTTTTTCACGACGATTTTCGGGTTGCCCGGAATATGCCGGTCCATGTGGCTCGCGAGTATGCGTGCGTAGACGTCATATCCGCCGCCGGCGCTGAAGCCGACATACAGGGTTACCGTCTTGTCCTTGTAGAAGTCGGAGACCGCGTCGGCCTTCGCGACGAGCGGCGTCACGGCCGTGATGCCGGCGGCAAGTGCCAGCGCAATGGTCGATGTGTGCATGATCGAGACCTCCCTATGCTGTCCGCCGATGGTTCGTCCTGATGGGGCGACCGGCTTTGTTATTTGTTTCCAAGACCTACGTAACAGTGCGCAGAGGGGGTCACAATAAGGGGTGCCACTTGCGGGGCATGGCATGGGACCGAGCTCGCGCGACAGGTTTGCAGATCGATCGCGCGGTCGGAAAATCGAGGTCGGAAAATGATGAATTAGCGGATGTGCCGGGTTATAACGGGCCTGTGACATCATGCAGGAAAATGGCCATGCCGAATGTACCGATCGACGACACTCGCGCCGCAGCGTTGGAGGCCCGTGTTGCAGCGCTCAGCGCGACGGTCAAGTCGCTGTTGACGACGCTGATGCTGCGTGGGCTGCTGACGAAGGCGGAGATTGCACCGCTGCTGGCGGAGGCGGAAGCGCTGATGTCGGCGGGGGCGTCGACGGCCGCGCACGAGGAGCTCAAGTCGATTGCCGACGATCTACCCGGCTACATGCGAGAGGCGATGGGGCCGCCGCCTGACGACGACGATCACGATCACTGACGTGCGTGCTTGTCTCAGCGTTTTCGGTCTGGCCCGAGGTTTGCCAGACAAAGTCCGGATACGTCATTTGTGGGATCAAGGATGCGGAGACAGATCAAGCTCGGAATGTTCATGCGCGCACCGGGGCATCATATTGCAGCCTGGCGCCTGCCGGAAGCGCCGCGCGATGCGGGATGGAGCCTGGAGCACAACATAGAAGCGGCTCAGCTGGCGGAGCGCGGGCTGTTCGATATGCTATTCTGGGCAGATACGGCTGCGGTCTGGGCAGGGGACAAGGAAGGACTTAGCCGGCTGTGCCGCGTGGCGTGGATCGAGCCGTTTGCGCAACTTGCCGCGTTCGCGGCCGTCACGAAGCACATCGGTCTCGTTTGCACATCGACCACGACCTACGACGAGCCCTACAGCCTGGCGCGGCGATTTGCATCGCTCGATGTCATGAGCGGCGGCCGCGCCGGCTGGAACCTCGTTACCTCGGCGCAGGAGGCGGAGGCGGCCAATTTCAGTCGCGACCGGCACATGGCGAAGTCCGACAGGTACCGGAGGGCGCGCGAGTTTGCGCAGGTGGTGGTTGGGTTGTGGCGTAGCTGGGAGGATGACGCCTTCATCCAGGACAAGGAGGAGGGTCGGTTTTTCGATCCCGGCAAGCTGCATGAGCTCAATCATGCCGGCGAATTCTTCCGTGTGCGTGGTCCATTGAACGTGCCTCGTTCCGCCCAGGGGCATCCGGTGATGGTGCAGGCCGGGGCTTCGGAGGACGGGCGCAATCTTGCGGCGGAGACCGCGGATGTCATCTTTGCGGCGACACCGACAATCGAGGCCGGGCGAGCCTTCTATGCGGACGTGAAGGCGAGGGCGGTGCGCTTCGGTCGAGAACCGGAGCATGTCAAGATCATGCCGGGGTGTCTCGCCTTCGTCGGGCGTACGAGGGCGGAAGCGCAGGAGAAGTTCGATCGCCTGCAGGGGCTTATTCATCCCCAGGTGGGGGTTCGGCAGTTGTCGAATTATATCGCCTACGATCTTTCAGCCTTTCCAGTCGATGGTCCGCTGCCAGAGATTCCGAAGTCGGATATTTCCAATACGCGCGTCGACCTTCTGGTGGAAATGGCCCGGAGAGACAACCTCTCGATCCGCCAGCTCTACGAGAAGATCGCCGGCGGCCGTGGTCATTTCACGCTTGTCGGCTCGGCTGAAGAGGTTGCCGACACGCTGCAGGACTGGTTCGAGACGGGGGCAGCGGACGGCTTTAATTATCTGCCGCCGACCGTGCCGGGCTCGCTTGAGGACTTCATAGAGCTGGTCATTCCCATTCTGCAGCGGCGCGGGTTGTTCCGCACCGCCTACGAAGGGACCACATTGCGCGAGAATCTGGGGATTCCGCGTCCGCCAGATGCAGGCGTAAGCTAATTGGATGCGGCCAGCCGCTTGAGCACTTCCCGCGTTTCAGGTTTCACCAACTTCATGCTGTCGAGCAGGGCTTTGCCTTCCGAAGCGCTGACAAGCTCGGGCTCGATCTTGATGACACGCAGATACTCTGCCTGGAATTCCTTGTCGTTGCCGACTGCGACGAAAGCCTTGCGCATCTCGTCGGCAACCGCGGCCGGGGTGCCTTGCGGCATGATCACGGCTCTGAGCATTGCCGTCGCAAGGTTGTTGACGACGACAAGCGCGTCCCATACCGGGCCGGACGGGTCCTTGCCGTGGGCCTCGCGGTATACGTCGGCAAAGGGCGGAACCTTGAGCGCATCAAGCTCGCGGGAGCGTTTGGCCGGCTTGCCATCGGGACCGATGATCGGGAAGTACCACAGCGGGATGGTGACGCCGGTCTTGATCATGTTGGGAATGATTTGTCCCATGTAGGCCGGCATTGAGCTTTGGCTGAAATTGGTTTCCTTCTGCAGGATCGATTTGTTGATGGCTCCGATCGAGCGATGGCCGGTGACCATGCGGTACTTGGCGCCGATCAGCTCCAGAGACATCTTGGAGCGCATGTCGTGGGGGGTGCTGGGGTTATATCCGGCTCCGAACACGTCAACGGCCTTGGCCATGTCGGCAGGCTTGTTGATGCCGGGCTTGATGTCTGTCCTGGCGTAGGCGACGATGAACTGGTGGGCGCCGGCGATGAACTCGAAGTCCTCGTATTTGACCTTGAGCGAGGGACCGCCGATCAGCGGCTCGACAACATTCAGGGTGCAGAAGCACATGGTGAGGCCGTCGGCTTTGACCGCCCCACTTCCGAGGTAGTTGATCCCGACCAGGCCGCCAGCCCCTGGCTTGTGCGTGACGATGATCGTCGGGTTGCCTTGGAGGTGCTTGGAGAGATGGCGCTGGAAGATACGTCCTTCCGTGTCGGTGTTTCCGCCTGCGCCATAATTGATCATCATATTGATGGTTTTGCCCTTGTAGTATTGGGCTGCCGCGGGATCGGTCGCGAGGGTGGTGGCGGCAAGCGCGAGGGATGAAAGCAGGGCTCGTTTCATTGTGTCCTCTCCGGTTGTGTTGATTGCGATGCCTCTTGCGCGGCGGGTCAGATGTCTTCGAGATTCGGCAGGACCGCGGAGCCGAACAGCTGCAAAGACCGAACTGCGTCGGGCAGGCGCATGAGGCCGAACATCTTGCAGCCGAGCCGGTCGGTGATGCGGAGCTTATCGGCGTGTGTAACGTGATCGACGTGTTCTGCAGAAATCTGGAGGCATTTGTCCATGGTCGACCGCTAGAGAACGTCGTCGACTGGTCGCGTGGCGGTAATGGCAGGCGGGCGTTTCCGGGGCTGGTCGGAAACGCCCGCTGTTCTGTATCACCTTCCGGTTCAGCGAATGAAGTCGTTGGTGAAATAGTCCGCGATCGGTGCTTTGGTCTTGATCTGCTCGTACTCGACGAGAATGTCTTGAGCCTTCTCTATGTCAGCGGGCGGGGTCCAGCCGAGCGGCTTGCCTTTGGCGGCAGGGCTGTCGAACAACTCGAACGACGATTTCAGAATGGAGAGGTGAACCTTGCGATCCAGGCTGGGCTTGAGTTTCAACAGCGAGTCCAGGGCAGCATCCGGATTCTCCTTGGCGATCTTCATTGCCTCCTGCGCCGAGGCGACCATGCGCTGAACGAGGTCTTTTTTCTTCGCGATCAGATCCTCATGGGCAATGATGGCCAGACCTGGAACGTTGATTCCGGCAGATGCGAAACTGAGATATGACGCTGGCGTGCCTTTCGACTCCATGATCGGCTGTTGCAGGAAGCCGAACGAATTCGTGCCATCGGCCTTGCCGGATAGCACTGTGCTCACCTTGGCAGGGGGAGCGACGAGGACAAGCTTGTTGCCCTTCAGGCCCTGCGCTTTCTCCACTGCCTTGAACAGGTAGATCGTGTTGCCGCCCGCAGAGTTGGCAATGATCGCGTTGTTGACGTCTTTCCAGCTCTTCCAGCCCTTCGCCGTGGGAAAGATCAGCGCGCTGGGACCGGTGCGCAGCCAGCCGGCGACCACCTTCGTCTTGAGCCCCTTGGAGCGCAGCACCATCATCGCGCCGACGTCGGCTGTGCCGAACTCATCGGACTGGTTGCCGACGGTTTGCGATGTGGTCATCGAGCCGCGGCCCTCCTTGATCGACAAATCGATGCCGTTCTTGGAGAAAACGCCCTTGTCCTTCGCATACGGCCATACCGCGTGATAGCCGCCGTAGACCCAGTCCAGGCGCAGCGTAACACTGTCAGCAGCCAGGGCCGGGGTCGTAGCCAGCAGGGCTGCGATCGAAGCTGCGAGGGCAACGCTCGTTCGAGTGTGTCTCATTGCAATCTCCTTGGGTTGGTTTCGGGGGTCAGTGCGATTGTCGGCGCTGGGAGACATGCCAGGGGATCAGCAGGCGTTCCAGGATCTCAATGGCGTAGAAGAAGATCATGGCGAGGACCGAGAGCACGATCAACACGCCAAAGAGCAGGGATGTGTTCATTTCGCCCGAGGCGCTGAGAAGGATATAGCCCAGGCCGGAATCGGAGGCGATGTATTCGCCCGTCAGCGCTCCCACGACAGCCAGTGAGGAGGCGACCTTGAGGCCGCCGAACATGCTCGGAAGCGCGCCGGGGAGCCGGAGCTTCATGAAGATGCGCGTGGGGGGAGCGCCCATGGAGCGGGCAAGCTGGATCAAGGCAGGGTCGATGCTGCGCAGGCCGACGATAGTGTCGACCACGATTGGAAAGAAGCAGATGAGGAAGGTGACAGCCACCTTGGTGGAGAGGCCGAAGCCGAACCAGACGATGAACAGGGGTGCGAGGGCGATCTTCGGGATGCTCTGGGTTGCGATCAGCGGAGGGTAGAGCAGGCGCTCGACCTGCGGCGAAAGGACGATCGCGACGGCGGTCGGGACCGCAACTATCGCGGCAAGTCCATAGCCGAGCAACACGGCGAGGATCGTTTCCCATGAGTTCACCGCTATGGATTTCCAATTGGTGACTAGGGCATTCAAGACGGCAAGGGGGCGCGGCAGCAAGTGGGTCGGTATGTCGATAATGCGGACGATGGCCTCCCACAGCCCCAGCACGATTAGGAGTGAAGCCAGCATCCACATGGCCTCGATATGCCAGCCGCCGCGGCGCCGGTGGGTGCCGGTTGTGCCGTTCGCTGTCGCAGTCTCCGCTTTGCTCACGTCCGGTTTGTTCACGTCCGGGCTCCTTGCGGGGCTTGAGGTAGATATCGGGGTTACCGGTGGATCACGCCCATGTCCTGGAACATGAGGCGAATGCGATGCACCAGGGCGCCGAACTCGGCGGTGTCGCGCACATCGAGATCGCGGGGGCGGCCGAGATCGACATCGACGATTTCCCGGACCTTGCCGGGGCGCTGCGTCATCACCACGATGCGGTCAGACAGGAATACCGCCTCGCTGATGCTGTGGGTGATGAACAGCACGGTCTTGCGGGAGGCCTGCCACATGGCCAGAAGGTCGGTCTGCATCTGCTCACGGGTCAGGGCGTCGAGGGCGCCGAAAGGCTCATCCATGAGAAGCATAGGTGGATCAAGCAGGAGCGCCCGGCACAGCGCAGCGCGCTGCCGCATGCCGCCCGACAGCTCGAACGGACGTTTCAGCTCGAAGCCTTCGAGGCCGACAGCGGCGAGCAACTCACGGGCGCGCGGCTCGTGCTTGCGGCGGTCGAGACCACGCATTTCGCACTGGAGGAGCACGTTGCCGAGCACCGTGCGCCAATCGACAAGCAGGTCGCTCTGAAAGGCGAAGCCGAGATCCGTATAAGGACCATTGACACGCGTGCCGCCAATGCGGATCTCGCCGTTGCTCGGCTCGATGAGGCCTGCGACCAAAGACAGCAAAGTGCTCTTGCCGCAACCGGAAGGGCCGAGAATTGACAGGAACTCGCCGCGGCCGATCTGGAGGTCCGTATCGGTCAGGGCGACGATCGGCATGCCGTCCTGCCCGATGAATGTCTTGCCGACGCTGTTGATGTCGATCAGCACGTCGGAAGCCTCAGTTGCATTTCCGGTCTGGTTGCTCGGCGCGCTGTCGGGCATCTACCTCAGGCTCCGGACTTGCTGGGGGCATCGAATGCGGCTGCGATATCGCTCCAGCGGACGGGCGTTGCATTGAGCTCTGTGCGGAAGGGGCGTAGTGCATCGCACACAGCATTGGCGAGCACGACCGGGGGAGCAATGGCGCCGCCTTCACCCAGCCCCTTTACGCCGAGTGGATTGAGTGGTGACGGCGATTCCTGGTGGACGACGGTGATCGGGGGGACGTCGGAGGCTGTCGGAAGCAGATAGTCCATCAGACTGCCTGTCATGAGCTGGCAGTCGTCGTCGTAGGCCAGCTCCTCCAGCATGCCGCCGCCCAGCCCCTGGACCAAGCCGCCCTTGACCTGTCCATCAGCTATTGCAGGGTTTACCAGCACGCCGGCATCGTGGACTTCGACGTAGCGCTCGATCTTGAAGCAGCCGGTCTCCGGATCGACCTCGAGGATGGCAGCGTTGGCAGCGTAGGCCCAAGTGACTGTGGGGGGCTCGTAATAGGATGTCGCTTCCAGGCCGGCCTCGATGCCGGGAGGGCGCTTCGTGTCCCAGCCGGGCTTGGCGGCGCGGGCTATGTCCCGGAAGCTGACGTGCAGCCCCGGTGCGCCCTTTACGCCGACGCCACCATCACGCAATTCAAGATCCGCTTCCGATGTCTCCAGCATCTCGCCGGCAATCGCCATGACCTTGAGCTTGATCTTGTCGCTGGCCTGGCCGATCGCGCCTGAAGCCGTGACCGTGCTGCGACTGGCGATCGTCCCATAACCCTGGGTAACCTGCGCGGTGTCGGCAACAGTGACGTATACGTCATCGATCGGCACCTTCCACATGTCGGCGGCGATCTGAGCGAAAATCGTCTCATGGCCCTGGCCCTGAGGACAGGCACCGACGGCGACCATGATCTTGCCGGAGGCATCGATCTTGACGGTGGCGCCCTCGAACGGGCCGACGCCGGTGCCTTCCGTGTAGCAGCCGAGCCCGAGGCCGATGTAGCGGCCTTCAGCCAGTGCCGCAGCCTGGCGCTTGCGGATCGCATCAAGACCGCCCAGCTCGTCAAGCGCACGCCTGAGCGCCTTGGGATAATCGCCGCTGTCGTAGACGATGGAGACGCCGTCGCGATAGACGAGGCCGACGTCGTAGGGCATGCGCTCGGCCGGGATCATGTTCAGAAACCGGACTTCCGCGGGGTCCAGGCCCAAGTGGTTGGCCATGAGGTCGACCGCGCGCTCCATCGCGAATACCACCTCGGGCCGGCCGGCGCCGCGATAAGGTGCGTTCGGGGTTCGGTTGGTCAGAACGACACGGCAATCGCAGGCATAGTTCGGAATGTCATAGGGGCCCAGCATGTGAGCAATCGAATTGCCGGCGATGGCAGCGCCGACGGGTGTGTAGGCGCCCGAATCGACAAGGAAGGAGCAGGACACAGCCTGGATGCGGCCGCGATCGTCGAAGCCGATTTCGACATCGTAGACGTTGTCGCGCGAGTGAGCGGCATTGAGGATGTGCTCGTGCCGGTCCTCGATCCATTTGACCGGACGGCCCAGCTTGCGCGCCAGCCATGCGATCAGAATGTCCTCGGGGTAGACATGGCCCTTGCCGCCGAAGCCGCCGCCGACATCAGGCGCGATACAACGTACACGCTCTTCCGGCATGTCGAGGGCTGTTGCCACCTCGCGCCGGACCCAATGCACGACCTGGGTCGACGACCAGATGGTGAGGGTGTCGGTGCGCGCATCGTAATCGGCGACGACGCCCCTGCACTCGAGGGGCATGGCGGCGTAGCGATGATGAATGAAGCGCCGCTTGAGGCGATGCGGCGCCTTGGCAAGCGCCGCGGCGCCCTCGCCCTTCGTGGTGCTGAGAAAAGCGGCGGCGTTGCGACCGAGATGGTCGTGCACGAGCTGGGCGCCGTCGCGCAATGCGGCTTCGGCGTCGTTCAGCGCGGGAAGAGGGTCGAACTCCGCCTCGATCAACTCCAGCGCATCCTCGGCGAGATAGCGGCTGGCCGCGACGACGAGGGCATAGGCCTCGCCGACATAGCGCACCCGGTCCTGCGGCACGAGAGGCTGCGGGGGAATGAGGATGTCGGATTGCACGCGGTCATTCCAGCCCTTCGGTGCCGCGACCTGCATCCCGCCAATGGGGGGAAGCTCGCTGCATACGTCGCTGCCTGCGGCGGCGAACACAACGCCTTCGGCGGCGCGTGCCCGTTCGACATCGACCTTCCGGATGACGGCATGCGGCTGGGAAGATCGTGCGAAGGCGACATGCACCATGCCCGGGAGCTGCAGATCAGCAACGAACTTGCCTTGTCCCAGCAGCAGGCGCTTGTCCTCGCGACGAGGCACGGACTGGCCGATGTATCCAGGAAGACCGTCAGCCATCTGCTTCAGCTCCGGTTGTTTTCGCCTGGCCGTGGACCTGGCGCGCATATTCGGCAACGGCGTTGACGATGCCCTCATAGCCGGTGCATCTGCACAGGGCGGCGGACATGCCGATGCGTATCTCACGCTCGGTGAGCGATTTCGTGGACTGGACGAGGTCGAGAGCGGTCATCAGCATTCCCGGCGTGCAGAAGCCGCATTGCAGCGCGCGGTGCTTGGCGAACAGCTTCTGCAACGGGTGCATCTCGCCGTTGGCGGCGAGCCCTTCAATCGTACCGATCTCGGCGCCGTCCGCTTGAACGGCAAACATCAGGCACGAGCGCGCCGCGGCGCCATTGAACATGATGGTGCAGGCGCCGCATACGCCATGCTCGCAGCCAACGTGGGTGCCGGTCAATCCGAGTACATCCCGCAGGAAATCTGCAAGCAAGAGGCGAGGCTCGGCCGGGCCGCTCATCGTCCTGCCGTTGACCTTCAATGTGACGGTGCGCACTTCGCTCATGCCGCTCTCCGTGCTTGATCGATGGCCTGGACGATCGCACGCCGGCTCAAGACGCCGATGAGCCGGCTGCGATAGGCAGCGGTGGCATGAAGATCGCCTTGTGGTGTGACGTCGTGCACGGCTGCGGCTGCTGCCGATCGCACCACACCATCCGTCGGCTCGTGCGAGCGCAGCGCGGTCTCCGCCGATGACAATCTGACGGCGTTGGGACCGGCACCACATGCCGCGAGGCGAACGTCTGCTACATTCGGGCCGTCGAGTGTGATCTGGGCTGCAATGCCGACAAGCGCGTAGTCGCCATGGCGACGAGAGATCTCGACGAACGCAGTGCCAGTTCCAGCGCGGATCTTTGGCACCCGGATCTCGACAAGCAACTCGTCCGGAGCGATGACCGTCGTCATGACGCCGGTGAAGAAGTCGCCGGCCCGGACGTGGCGCTCGCCGCGTGTGCTGCGCACGACCAACTCTGCTTCCAACGCGAGGATCGCGGCGGGATATTCGGCGGCCGGATCGGCATTGGCGATGCTGCCGCCTATCGTCCCGCGCCGCCGGATCGGGAGGTGGGCGATATTGAGCGTGGCCTGGTGCAGCAGCGGAGCGTGCCTGGCGACGAGGTCGCTGACTTCGATGTCCCGTTCCCTGCTCATGGCGCCGATGGCGAGGCAATCTCCCGCGTCCCGGATATAGGCAAGTGCCGGGATGCGGTTGAGGTCGATCAGAACCGGCGGCTGCGCCAACCGGAAGTTCATCATCGGGACCAGGCTCTGGCCGCCGGCCAGAGCGCGTGCATCGGGGGCGTGCTCATGCAGGAGAGCGAGGGCCTCATCGATGCTGGATGGTGCGAAGTGTCGAAAGGGTGCTGGCTTCACCTAGGCCTACCTGGGGTGTCGTGTTGGTGGTGGCGATCTTGCACCGCGGGCGGGGAAGCGGTCAACGTGGCGTTGAAGGCAAGGTTCAGTGTTGGAGGGCAGCAAGCTCCGAAATGTAATCGTCCAGGCCGGTATCGAGCGTATACGCTGGGCTCCAGCCCAGGTGCTCACGGGCGCGAGTGAGATCGAGGTGCTGCAGCCGGGAGACTGGGGACTTACCAGGGATGATCTGGACATCGAGGCGGGGAAGCTTGCGCTTCAGCGTCTCAAGCAAGACGTCGAACGTGGTGGTGACGCCAGTACCGATGTTGAAGGTATTGACGGATGGCATGGCGACAGTGGCAGCAACGTCTATCGCCTTGCCCACATCCTTGGCGTAGAGATATTCGAAGGCCATGGTTTGCTCCTGGGGGATGCGAGCGGGGGTGCCTGTCAAGCCAGCCTTGACGAGGTCCTGGACCTTCTCGCCACCGCCGGAGCCGCCCCAGAAGTGGCCTACGCCATAGACGTTCGCCGGCCGCAGGACGATCAGCTCGAAACCATACGTCCGCTGGTAGGCCTCCAATATCAGCTCCTGCGCGGCCTTGAAGTTGCCGTATGGGACGCCGCTGCCAAGCGGGAAATCTTCTTTGACCGGCTCGGGCATCGGACGTCGCCAATCGTAGGCGCCGAATGTGCTGATGTGGACGAGGCGGCGGACACCGGTCAGGCGGATCGCCTCGGCAAGGGTCTGGGTGCCGCCGATGTTGAGGCTGAAGCCGTTATGTAAAGGCTTGGCGGCACGCTGGCCGATGAGGGATGCCGTATGGACGACGGTCTCCACCTTGTTGCGCGCGAACAGGTCTGCTAGCCCCTCCAAGCTGCGTACGTCCTCGACAACCTGCTCGACGGGGGTGTCGCCGAGCTTCATGCGCAAGAAGTCGCCGCGCGGAATCGGATCGACGAATATTACGCGTTCCTGGCGGCGGAGGGCGTGTTGCGCAAATGAGGCGCCGATCAGGCCGGCTCCGGTCACGACGGTCGTCATTCCGATGGCTCCATGTCTCAGGGGTTCAAGTCTGGCCAGATGCTTTGCTGCCCTACGCCGGGCCAAGCAATAGGCGCGGATGCTTTTGCCGCAGCCTCGCGTCCTGGCAGCGCAGGGTCCCAGCCGGTGCCGGTCAGCCGATGGCCGCTGAAGCCGGCGGCAGCGTCCGACATCAACCAGACGATGGGGGTCTGCATGACTTCAGGTTGAATCATCTGTGCCCGGTTGGGTGACGACGCGGCCGGCACCATGCCGGTATTGGCTGGGCCGCCGGGAACCAGCACGTTGACGGTGACGCCGGTGCTCTCGAGGTCTTTGGCCCAGCAGGCCGAGTGTGCTTCCAGAGCGGCCTTCGACGGTCCGTAAGGTGTCCAACCGCGGCGGATCATGGTGTCCATGCTGGTCGTGACGTTGACAATGCGCCCCCAGTTGCGAGCCAGGAAGGTGGGCGCCGCCGCCTTTGCTAGGAGGTAGGCGGCGCGGACGTTGACGTCGAAGATGGCCTGCCAGCGGTCTTCCGGCACTTCCCAGAAGGGGATGTTGCGTTGGTAGTAGTCCTCTCGAATTGTAGAAAGTCCGAGTCCGGCATTGTTTACCAGGCCGTGCAGGGTGCCAAAGGCGTCAAGCACGGTTGGCACAACAGTGGTGCACTGCTGTGTGTCCGCGAGGTCGACCGCGATTGGCAGGATGCGGCCTTTACGGGATTTGGTCGCGAGTTCTGCTGCAAGCGCTTCCAAGGCGCTGGCGGACACGTCGACGGCGGCGACGGATGCCCCGGCTGTTGCCAACGCCACGGTCATGGCGCGGCCGAGGCCGCCGGCAGCGCCGGTGACGATGATGCATTTGTCTGCCAAGGAGACGTCGTCTGAGATGTCGTCGGGCATGACTGCTACTCCGCAGCGGTTTGCTGAGCTCGTAAGCGCCTGGTCGCAACGTATTCGCTTACCAGCACCAATGCGCCCAATGCCAAGCCTGCCAAGTTGACGATGTGCTGGCTTTGAACGGCGGCGGCCGGCATCAGCGTGGCAGCGCCGGCCAGAAACACGATGACCCGAACCGGCACCGAGAGTAATCGGGTGAAGTAGCCGACCATGCCGACCGACATCATGTAGATGCCAATGAATGCCGTGCTGACATCGAATGCGATGTCGAGCGGCTTGCCGAACAGGAGCAGCGTCGGGGAAACGGCAAACAGGAAAGGTACGACGTAGGCGGTCCAGCCAAGTCGCATTGCGGCGAAGCCAATTCGGATAGGATCAGCCTTGGCGATCGGGGCGGCGGTAAAGGCGCAGAGAGCCACGGGGGGTGTCAGCATCGACATCAAGCCGAAGTACAGAATGAACAGGTGTGCCGCAAACGGATGTATACCAGAATCGACGAGGGAAGGCACAATGAGGGCGGCGAGCAGCACGTAGATGCCGGAGGTCGGCATCCCCATTCCGAGCAGAATGCTGGCGAAGGCGGCAATCAACAGCAGGAGCAGCACGCTGCCTGTCGCCAGTCGCGCCAATACGTCGGTGATGGCGAAACCGATGGTCGTGTAGTTGATGATGCCGATGACCATTCCTGCCGCGGCGACGATCATGATCAGCTCGACCATGACCCTGCCGGTATCGCGGACGGCTTCGAACAGCTTGGTGAAGGTCATGCGCTCGCCGTTGTAGGAGCGGATCGCACCTAGAACCGCCATCGCGGCGCACGCGAATATCGCGGCCTGCTCGGCTTCCATCGCCAACGCAAACATGGCATAGAGCAGCACGACGAAGGGTACGATGAAATGCCAGCCTTGGGCGAGCACCCGCCGTGCGTTCGGGAGTTCGACATCGGCGACCGCGATCCGGATCTTTGCCGCGATCAGGTCGACTTCGACGAATACGGCGTAGTAGTAGAGCAGCGCAGGCACCAGCGCGGCCAGCACGACCTCGGCGTAGGACACTTCCAGGAATTCGGCCATCAGGAATGCGGCAGCCCCCATCATCGGTGGCATGAATTGTCCGCCGGTCGAGGCCACCGCCTCGATCGCGCCGGCCTGCACGCGGCGTGTAGCCCGACTTCTTCATCAGCGGGATGGTGATCACCCCGGTCGAGGCGACGTTGGATACGGCGCTGCCGGAGATGGTGCCGAACAGGCCCGACGCGACGACCGCGATCTTGGCCGCTCCGCCGCGCGTGCGCCCCATCATGGCCATCGAGATGTCGGTGATGAACTGGCCGCCGCCCGTCTTTACGAGCAGGCTGCCGAGAAACACGAACGCGACGACCACGGAAATGGCAATCTTCATGGGCGCGCCGAACAAGGCATTGGCTTGCCAACCCAAGTAGATGAAGGCCTCGTCGAGTTTGGCAGGCGTGCCAGCCAGCTGCCCGGGCACGAGATCGGCTACCCACATGTAGACGACGAAGCCGAGGACAACGCAAAGAAGTGTGTATCCGGTCGTGCGCCGCAGGCCCTCGAGCGCGAGAAGCACGACGACAGCGCCGGTCACGATGGCCTGCCAGCCGCCAAAGCCGACGATCTGCTCGGTGAAGTGCTTGTAGTCGACCACCATCCAGGTCGTCGTGACGGTTCCGATCAGAGCTGCGAGCACATCATACCAGGCAATCCGTTCCGCCAGTCCACCGTTGATGTCGAGGGTCAAGAATACAATGACGACGGCGGCTCCGAAGGCTCCGATCAGCAGCTGTTGATCGAAGAAGGCGAAGCCGAGAGTCGGTGTGGACGTTCATTGCCCACAGCAGCGGGACGATGGTGAGCATCACCGCCGCGTGTCGACCACACCGCGAACAAGACGGCTCTCGGCAGTCGATGCGCGCGTTTCGACCTGGTCGTTCATTTTGCGCCTCTGGCTCGACGGGCCGTCGGGTGACCAAGGAGAGCTTGCTACTTCATGATTATGCCGCCCTGCCAAATGCCAACCTCTTGCAGGAACTTCGCGGCGCCTGGGTGGAATGGCGTGGTCGAGTGCTTCTGGCCCATGTCGCGCTTGGCGTCGAACCGGCCAAATGCGGGGACCGCTTTCAGCAACTCGGCCTTGTTCTCGTAGATCGCCTTGGTGACTGCGTAGGCGACATCGTCGGGCAGGAATTTGTTCGTTGTGATGTAGAAGGGATAGTCCATCGCTACGACGTCGTTGATCAGGCCGGGGATCTTGGGGTTTTTGGGAACCTTCTGCGGATAAGCCTCCGGGAACACGGCTTTCATTGACTTGACATCCGAGCCGATCGGGATGAAGCGCAGTCCGCCGACGTTGCTCATCTGCGCATGCTGCTTGCGCGAGCCGCCGCTGCCGGGCGCCACCAATGCGCCGTCGACACGACCGCTTGCCAGCAGGTCTCCGCCCTTGATGTAGTTCGATGTCGGTACGCCTTGGATGTCAGTCGGCTTGATGCCTGCGCTGGCGAGCACCGCGCGCGACAACTCGACGAAAATTGTCTGTGACGTGAACTCTGACGGGACACGCTTGCCCTTCAATTCCGCCAGGGCCTTGATACCGGAGTTGTTGGCTACAGCATAAAGGGTGCGCAACGGATAGATGCCGCAAAGGATGCGCGTATTCTTGAGTGGTTTGCCCTTGAAGGTTCGCCTCGCCCATGTAGATGTGGCGCGTCTCTAGAGCATTGTTGAGACTGAAGTGGACCTTGTTGGCGTCGACCTGCGGCAGGACGGAGGAGCTGCCACCCATCGCACGCGAGCGGAGTTTCAGCTCCGTCTTTGAGTTCATCAACTGCGCGACTGCGGTGCCTGTGCTGAACGACAGAGAACCCTGGGGGCCGGTGCCGACAATCCAAAGGCCTTGAGCAGTGGCAGGGTGGGCAAAGCAGATCGCCAGAAATGCCGTGGCGGAAATGATTGGCAGCTTCATCGTTGTTTCCTCCCGATCAGCTGTTCTTTTGATGCCCCACTATGGACGCGAGACTGTCGCCTGACAACCGTGATCGGCGGTGCTGAAGCTGCACCGACGCTGTCGTGAAATATGGTTTCAAAATGCGCGTGGGATCGGTTGACCCTCGCCGGGCTGCTAGATAGTGTGCGAAAGATCGAGCAAAACAGGTTGCGTTTCACTGGCTCGACCATGGTCAGATCAATGCCGGAATTCAGCGTGGAATTTTGTTCGCCGCAGCAGGGAGCACAACATCATGCCCAAGCATTTGAGCGACGATCAGGTCGTGCAGTTCAAACGAGACGGCTTTATCTCTCCACTGTCAGCATTGTCTGCAGACGAGGCGGCGGCGTGCGTGGCCTGCGTGGAGGATTATGAGAAGCGCACCGGCCGTACGGCGATGAGCAGTCTCGCGCTCAAGGCGCATATGCCGTTCGGGTTGCTCAATCGCGTGATACGAAACGAGAAATTACTTGATGCAGTGGAGGATCTGATCGGACCGAACATTTTATGCTGGGGATCCTCGTTCTTCGTGAAGGAGCCCAAGTCGGAGGCCTACGTCTCCTGGCATGCGGACACGTACTACTATGGCATCGAGCCGCAAGAGACGGTGACAGCGTGGATCGCGTTCACGCCGTCCAATCTGGTGTCCGGCTGCATTAAATGTATTCCGGGTAGTCATCTGGCAAAGACGGATTTCGACAACGCGCCGGATGAGAACAATATCCTGAAGCGGGGGCAGGTGACGCGGGACGTCGACGAGTCCAAGGCCGTGGCGATGCCTCTGGAGCCGGGGCAATTCTCGATCCATCATGAATGTACAGTGCACGCTTCGGAGCCGAACAACTCGGATTTCCGGCGGATCGGCTTGTCGATCCACTACTGTCCGACCTATGTGCGCGAGACAATGTACGACCCGATCGACGGCAAGAAGACGGCCGCGCTTGTGCGTGGTGTCGATGCGTATAACTACTGGGATCCGGAGCCGATGACCGAGGTGGATTACGATCCGGCGATCGCCAATCACATGGTGGAAGTCAGACGGCAATTCATGTCGCGCAGCAAGGGGCGCGGCTGAGCGGGGCAGGGTGTCTCGAGACTGCAGGAGGTTGATGGAATGTCAGGGGAAATGGCGCGACCCATGCTGCCGGCGGCAGAGGCTTTTGTGGCCGAGATCCGGCGGCTGTTCGAAGCCGGGGTGCCGGAGACGGAACGGTGGGAAGCATGCCGCCGGCATCTACGTACGCTGATCGCGGACGACGAGGTCAAGGCACACGCAAGGGATTGGCCGGTCACCGGCTTCAATCCGAAGACGGACAGGGTGTCGAACCTTCTGTTCTATGAGGATCCCGACTACGGTTTCGTGATCAATGCCTTGATAAAGAACCCGGGTGGCTCTGCCATGATTCACGATCATGGGCCGGCGTGGACGATCTACGGCGTTCTATCGGGCGAAGAGCGTATCGTGCATTACGGCGCGAGCCAGGGAGAAGACGGTCGTTTCGAGATCGAGGAAACGAAGTCGGTCATCTGTCGGCCGGGCGATGTGGATGTGGTGCCGCCGCGCCTGATTCACTCCGAATACGCGGGTGACGAGAAGTCGATCGCCGTCATTGTGCGATCGCAGCGGTCTGGCACCTTCGAGCAGTTCCGGTATCTGCAGGATGGTACTCAGGTTGTGATCAGGGGCCCAGAGCAAGTCCCCTACGCGCTTGCTTGAGCCTGCACCTCGCTACGTGCAGCAGCACGCGGCGAGGCGGGCTTGTTACATGCCGGCCGGTCATCCCAGTTCGAGTGGCATCTGCTGCGGACCGTTCGTAATCGTGACGGTACCGGAGTTGGGATCGTAATAGTGCTGAGGGAACGTGCCCGGTCGACGTGCGCGGACGATAAAGGCGATGCTGCGCTGCGGGCCTGCATGCTCCTGATGGATCTTGCCCGGCGGTACGATATCGATATCACCGGGCCCGATTGCGTGGCAGCCGATCTGTTTCAGTGTCGCTGGTCCCTTGTCCGGGTCGCCATCGTCTGTACGCTCATAGCGGTACATCGTTTCGTTACCCTCGATCAGGCCGTATAGAGTCCATACGTTGCCGTGGTCGTGAACGTTCGTGATGACATTGGGCTGGCGGACTGTGGCATTGAACACGAATCCGTAGTCCGGATCCTCGTAGAACAGCAGATTTCGCACGGTCGGAGCGCTTTCCACGGTTGCCGGCCAACCCTGCGCGCAGGCTTGCAGGCCGGGGTCGGCAAGCAGGCGGCGCATGGCCTGCTCGATTCGCCGCCACAGCTCCGCCTCGTCGAGATTTTCTGCGTATAGCGTGCGCATCTCGTCCACGAGACGGGCTGCAGCTGGAAGCTTGGGCTTGTTCATGGCGTTTTCTCCGCCTGGCTACATGGGGCCGCAAAGGAGCCGGCCGGCCATGGTGCCGATTGCGTAAAATGAACTGATGTTTCACTTTATCGCGGTTCAGGCTGCGTGGGGCAACGGAAAACTGTCGAATTCGGGGAGCGGGCGTGATGGTGGCTGCTGCAGGGGCACCTGGCTACGGGATCGGCGCACCTGTGCCGCGAAAAGAGGATGCCCGACTGCTGACCGGGCAGGGGCGGTTCACCGACGACCTGGCGCCCGATGGGGTTGTGCATGCGGTTTTCGTCCGCAGCCCGCACGCTCATGCCCGGATCCGCGCGATCAGATCGGGTGGAGCCGCGACCAGTGCCGGTGTGATTGCGATACTGACGGGGGAGGACGCAGCGGCAGATCGGCTGGCGCCAATTCCGCATGGGGCCGATTGGACCGGGCCGCCCGACGTCACCTTGCGACTGGCTGAGGACTTCGAGCCGTTCAGGACCAACCATCATATCCTGCCGCGGGAGACGGTCAGGTTCGCGGGAGAAGCGGTTGCAGTGGTATTGGCCGAGACGTGGCAGGCCGCCGTTGATGCGGCAGAGGCCGTCGAGGTTGATTATCAGCCGCTTCCGGCAATCGCCAGCGCGCTGGATGCGGTGATGCCTGGCGGGGCGACGGTTTGGCCGGAGTGCGCGGGTAACGTTGCGCTCGATTGTGAGGTTGGGGACAGGCTGGCGACGGAGCGGGCGTTTGCAGCCGCGAAGCACGTCGTCAGGCTCTCCACGTGGGTGCAGCGCGTGTCGGGAACGCCGATGGAGCCGCGCTCGATCATCGCCGCGTACGATGCTGATAGCGGACGGGTGGTGCTGCATGCGGGGTCGGGCCGCGGTATCGACCGGGTTCGACGGCAACTTGCCGAAGTGCTCCGCATCGGGGTCGATCAGGTGCGGGTCGTGTGTGGCGACATGGGCGGTAATTTCGGTACGCGCAACGCGTTTGCGGCGGAGGCCGGTGTCGTGGCCTGGGCGGCGCGGCGTCTCAGGCGGCCGGTGAAGTGGACCGGAAGCCGGCACGAGTGCTTCCTGGCGGAATATCAGGGCCGTGACCTGGCGGTGGAGGCGGAGCTGGCGCTGGACGAGAACGGAACATTTCTGGGGATGCGCGGCAGCAACGTCAGCAATGTGGGTGCGTACACGACCTATTTCGCTCCGTTGCGGAAAGGCCTGAGCATCATGCAGGGCGTCTACAGGATGCCTGCCTTGCACTTCCGGGGAAGAGCGGTGCTCACGAATACCGTTCCGACCACTGTATATCGCAGCACCGGCCGGCCGGAGGCGATCTACGTCATCGAGCGTCTGATCGACATGGCTGCTGCTGCGCATGGATTCGACCGGATCGAGCTCAGGCGGCGAAACCTGATCCCCGCTGATGAAGCGAGTTTCACGAACGCGGTCGGGGTGACCTATGACAACGGGGCGTACGAGCGCTGCATGAACCGTGCGCTTTCGCTGGCGGACTGGCAGATGTTCGGCGAGCGGCGGGCAGCGTCAGAGGCTCGCGGGTTGAAGCGCGGCATCGGGCTGGCGAACTACATCGAGGGTGCCGGCGGGACACCGCGCGAAAGGGCGGAAATCACGGTTCGGGCCGACGGCAGCGCGGAGGTCGTGCTAGGCATCATGAACAGCGGGCAGGGGCACGAGACGAGCTTTTCTCAACTGGTCACGGCGTGGCTCGGTATTCCATTCGATCAGGTGACATTCATTGGTCACGATACGGACAGAGTTCTGGCGGGCGGCGGCTCGCATTCCGGGCGGTCGATGCGGTTGGGCAGCCTGGCGGTTCGCGAGGCGGTCGATGACGTCATCAGGGCGGGGAAGGTCATCGCGGCCGGCATCCTGCAAGCGGATACCGAAGCGGTCGAGTTCGTCGGAGGGGTGTTCGGCGTCAGTGGTGGAGGTAGCGTCACGCTTGCACAGGCAGCAGCTGCGGCGAGATCAGCCGCCGCGGGGCCAGGGAGTTCCGCAGATGGTCTGGTCGGGGTCGGCGACATCACCGTCAGGGATGGCGCGTTTCCATACGGTGCGCATGTATGCGAGGTGGAGGTCGATCCGCAGACGGGGGCGGTGGAGATTGTAGCCTGGACAGGGGTCGACGATGTCGGCCTTGCCGTTAATCCTTTGATCCTGCATGGCCAGATGCATGGTGCGGTTGCGCAGGGCGCGGGACAGGCGTTGCTGGAGACAATCCGGTTTGATCGCGAGACGGCGCAACCGCTTGCGGCTTCCTTTCTGGATTATGCAATTCCACGCATCGACATGCTGCCGCAGATGAAGAGCGAACTGATGGAGGTTGCCGCGGCCTCGCATCGGTTCGGTATCAGGCCGGGGGAGAGGGCGGGACAACGCCTGCTCTGGGGGCGGTCGTCAATGCGGTGGTCGATGCCCTGTCGGAGTATGGTGTGACGCACATCGAGATGCCGCTCACCGCCAATCGTGTGTGGTCTGCAATTCAAGCGGCGCAACGCGGGCATACGGAGTGAGTTGCCCCATTCTGTGCCGCATCAGCCGGGGTCGTCCATCACGCTGACGTGGGCGGCTACGATGCGCCAACCTTCGTCGAAGCGAACCCAGGTCTGCATCTGCCGGCCCAGCTTGCCCGGCTGCGAAGGGCGGCGAAAGAGGGTCGAGGCAACGGCAGTGTCGCGGCCATACGTCGTGATGATGGTGCGTGAGAGACTGCGTTCCGGGTTGACGGGGTTGCGCGCGGTGCGGAATGCGGCAATCTCGGTGTGCCCGTGCAGGATCTCGTCGGCACCGTACCGGAGTGTGCGGGGATCATCGCGGAACAACTCGATGAGGGTGGCGACATCGTTCGTAGTCAGAGCCTTTTCGTAGCGATTGAAGGCGGCAGTAACCTCGGCGACAACGTCTTCCTGATCGACGACCATCGTTCTTGTTCCTCGCTTGGACTTGCGGATTGCATGGATTTTACACTGGCTCGCCGTGAGCCACTATGGCAGCTTGATGGGCACCGCGCCACGGGCTGATCGCTCGGGCCCCAAGAGCAGCAAACGCAGGAGGTTGGCGATGATCCTCCAAACCGCGCCGGCAGGAACGCCGCGGCTGGCGATCATGATGTACGAGCACACTGCGCTTTGCCAGCAGTTCGCGCATGCGTTCGGCAACGAGCAATTCGAGCGGCTCGACCCATTCGACCAGATGGCCTATGTGATCTCGCATCATGATGCGGGATGGGCTGAATTCGACCGCGATCCAGTCATCGACGCCAAGACGGGGCTGCCCTACAACCTGGTCGAGACGCCGCCGAAATACATTACGGTGACGTCGCGCAAGTCGCCGGATTTCAACGAGCGGCAGCATGCCTTCTGCGGTCTGATCTCGAGCATGCACAGCTGGGGCCTGTATAATGGCCGCTACGGCCTGTCCGATCTGGTGCTGATCGACAAGATCCCGCAGAGTGATCGTCCGCTGACAGACAAGATGCTCAGCGGCGAGCTCGATAGGCAGGCGCGGCTCAAGGCGGAACTGGCGCGTGATCCGGAGACAGCCAGGTGGATCGACGAGCGGCGGCTGTTCCAGAATTACAAGCAGCTGCAGTTCATCGATACGCTCGCACTCTATTTCAACCGCATTCATGAATGCGGGCGTGGTCCGCAGACTTTCGAGAATGTGCCGATGAGCGCTTCGCGAGGATACGAGCGTGGAGATCCGGCCGGTTGAAGCAGGCGTGTACAGTCTTTCTCCGTTTCCATTCGCGTTCGAGGGCGGCATGTTCGGTTTCGGTGGGCGCAGGATCGCGCAGCAATCGGCTCTGCCGCCGGGAGGCTGGAGTGCGATGCTTCGGCAGGCGCCGACCGAGTGGGAGCAGTTCCGGCTCGTGGCGGGTTGAGGTTCGCTGCATTGCAATCGACGTTGCGAGGTCTCGGCATGGAAGGATCTCAGAGCAGCAAGGTGGGAAGGGCGGGCGAAATCCGGGGCAGGGTGAAGGCCTTGCTGCCGGCGATACGGGAGCGCGCCCTGGCCGCCGAACAGGCGCGCAGTGTGCCGCGCGAGACCGTCGAGGCGCTGCGGGAGACCGGGCTTTACCGGATGGTGCAGCCCTCGCAGTTCGGCGGGCATGAATGCGATTTCGAACTCTCTGGCCGAAATCATCATGGATATGGCCGCAGCATGCCCTTCGACGGCGTGGGTTTGCGGACTGCTCGCGGCGCATCAATGGATGGTCGGTCTGTTCCCGCATGAGGCACAGGCCGATGTCTGGGGCAGCAGCGCAGATGCCGTGTTGTGCGGATCCTATGCGCCGACGACGGAAGCGGGGGTTGCGGGATCCGGGTTTCGCCTCGGTGGCCGGTGGGCGTTCGCAAGCGGCTGTGACAATGCGGACTGGGCCATCTGTGCTGCGCGATTGCCGGAGCGTGAAGGGCGAAAGAGCGAACCGGCGTTCCTTCTGGTACCAGCGAGCGAGTTTGCGATCGACGATACCTGGTATGTGAACGGTCTGGCGGGAACGGGCAGCAAGACCATCGTGCTGGATGACGTGCATGTGCCTGCGCATCGAATGATCACGTTCGCGGATGCGGCCGCGGGATGCACGCCCGGCAGCAAGGTCTCGTCGAACAGTCTGTTCTCGGTGCCGGTATATTGCCACGTCTCGGCATGTCTTGCCGCGACGGCGATAGGCGCGGCTGCCGGGGCGATAGACGATTTCATCGAAGCGACGCGCGGCAGGATCACGCGGGGGTCGGTGACCGGCGGGAACAACCGAATGGCGGAGTTTCCCACTGTTCAGATACGGATTGCGGATGCGGCGGCTGCGGTCGACGCGGCCCGCACGATCCTTCTGCGGGATCTGGGCGATATCGCGCGGGAGGTTCGCCAGCAGGGCATGGCGTCGGTGCACCAGCGCATCACGAACAGGCGGGGGCAGGCTTTCGCTGTGGGGCTGGCGTTGCGCGCTGTCGACGAACTCAACGCGGCAAGCGGCGGCAACGGTCTGGAGTTGGCGAATCCCGTTCAGCGCGCGTGGAGAGATGTGAACGCGATCGCCAGGCATGTCTCGCTGAACTGGGACGCGGTTGGCTCCATGTACGGCCAGATGGCCTTGGGTTTGGAGCCGCGCGGCCAATACTGAGGCCAGATGATGCCCGGCCGGTCGCTGCCAGTTTGGCTTGCGGCTGTGCGGCCTGGGCGACATGCGGCACGAGCCCGATGCGACAGTCTTCCGGAACTGTAAGGCAGGCGAAAGGTTAGCGGATCAGATCGACAGTTTCGTTTCCACCAGATTGGTTGCCAGCACCTTGCCTGCCTTGATGACGTAGGCAGGCGGGCGCTGCAGTCGCAATACGTGCTGGATCGTCGGGGCAGCCAGGATGTTGAGGTCGGCGGCGCAGCCGACTTCCATGCCGTATCCTTCCAGCCTCAATGCCTCGGCGGCGTTGGTCGTGACGAAATCGAAAACCGCGGCGATCTCATCCGGGTACGTCATGTGGCAGCTGTGGCAGACGTAAGCAGCGACCTCCTGCTGGTCGTTGCGGCCGAAGGGATAGTAGGGGTCGTTGACGTCGTCCTGGCTGGAGAACACGTTTGCTCCCATGCGCCAGAGCTGCTTGGTGCGGGTGACGCCGCGGCGGATCGGCTCCTGATCAAAACGGCCCTGGGCGACGAGCGAAATATGCGGGTTGGTGGAGATCGATACGCCGGCACGGACGACGAGATCCATCACCTTGTTGGCGTGCACTTCATCGTAGGAGGCCAATGCCCCGCAGTGGCTTGCCGAGACGCGACCCTCGAAGCCCTCACGCATCGTCTTCACGGCCAGGTATTCGAGCGACCGGCTATTGGGGTTGTCGGTATCATCCACAAGCATGTGGATGTCCTTGTCGTACTTCTTCGCCAGATCGAAGCAGAAGTCGATATGGCTGCGGGCATCCTCATCAAGATGCTCATGCCAGGGCAGGCCGCCGACGACGTCGGCGCCGATCCGCATGCCCTCCTCCATCAGTTCGAACGTGGCCGGGTCTCGAACAATGCCTTCCTGGGGGAAGTCAACGGCTTCGATGCGGACGATGTCTTTCCATTTCTCGCGCAGCGCGATGATGCCTTCCAGCGGTCGCAGGCCGCCGATGCTGTCGACGTCGGCAAATACGCGAAACACCGTCGTGCCGTGGGCAATCCCTTCGCGGATCGCGCGACTGGCGCGCTCGACGATATCGTCGACCGTGTAGGTGCGTTTGTGCTCCCAGGTGATCTCCAGGCACTCCTGGAAACTGTTCGTCTCGTTGGGGCGCATAACGTCACCGAGGTTGCATTTGTCCAGGTGAACGTGACCATTGACATAGGTCGGGGCAACGAGGCGGCCAGCGGCATCGATCACCTGTCCGGCCGAACCGGGGAGTGCTGGCTCGATGGCTGCTATCTTGCCATTTCGAATGCCGATCTCCCAGGTGCCGTCGCGTTCTGCAAGCCGTGCATTGCGTACGATCATGTCCATCGGGAGGTCTCCTGCCGATTGCGCCGTAGCTTATGAGCCGTGGTGTTTCTCATCGTAGGGGTGGTCAGGCCAGAAGATCAATATGCTTGTGACTGCACGGTGGGTTTGCGCGTTCCGGCTCGCTGGCAAACAAGAATTGCCGGCAAGAATTGCTTGAAACGCAGTTTTACGCGGACTAGCCTGAAGAGATGGTGGACTTACTTTGCTTAGCTACGCCAACCCAATTTCTGGTTCAGCCCGATCGGTGGCTGCACGATTGGGCATATCGAGCTTGACTTTCCGGCTGCCAGGACGTGGTAGCCGCGTTGTTCCACATCGGCCAGCGACCGGAGCGTGAAAATGAGCATCGGCAATTCCCAGCATGTCAGGATGGTTCGTTGCGCGATAGGAGCGGCGACGGCGCTTGCGGTCATGGCGATGGCGCAGCAGGCGGCAGCGCAGTCGACGCAACTTACGATCGCGCATTTCGCGGCGCCTACGCACCCCGTGTCGCAATGGATCGTGGCGTGGACGAAAGAAATGGAAGCGAAGTCGAAGGGCAAGCTGAGTTTCCGTATCATTCCCAGCTCTCAGCTGGGGCCGATCACCAAGTACTACGACATCGCTCGCCGCGGGCAGGCCGATATCACGTGGTTCCTGCACGGCGGGACGCCGGGACGTTTTCCACTCACCGAGCTGACGAACCTGCCGTTCATGTTCTGCAGCGGTGAGCATGCATCACGGGTGCTGAACGATCCGGCGTTGCGTGCGAAATATTTCGACAAGGAGCACGAGGGTGTGAAGGTGCTGCAGCTTCATGCGCACGTGCCCGGTCACATCTGGACGGCGAGAAAGCAGATCAAATCGATCGACGACTTCAAGGGGCTCGCAATTCGCCCTGCCTCGCGCACGATCGGAGCTTTCGTGCAGGCATTGGGTGCCAAGCCGGTCTCACTGCCGCCGACCGCGCTTGCGGAGAACATGCAGAAGGCGACGATTGAAGGAACGTTCATGGATTTCCCGGCCGGGGAGACGTCTTTCAAGCTGGGGCCGGTGACCAAGTACATCGCGGAGACGTATGCCTATACGGCCTCGCTGGGTTTCATCATGAATGAGGCATCGTGGCGCAAACTCTCGCCCGAGCTGCAAGGCGTCGTCAGTGAGACGATCAAAGGGCGGGAGAAGGATGTCGGCGGAGCGTGGGATGCCGTCAACGGCAAGTCGAGGGAAGCACTGATCAAGGGCGGCACTACGATCGTTCGGTTGTCCAAGGCCGAATTCGGCCGCATGAAGCAGGTGGGAGACAAGGTAATCACCGATTGGGTGAGCGATCTGGACAAGAAGGGGATCAAGGCGTCAGCCGCACTGGCCGACATAAGGGCGGCGGTTGCCCGCACCAAGTCGATGTCGACCAACTTCTGCCAGGACTAGAGCTGCGGCATGCTCTCCCGGAGCATCATAGCTGTGGCCGTTTGGCTGGAGCGCGCGGCAGCGGGCGCGCTCGCAGCCATGATGCTGCTGACGGTGGCAGATGTGCTGCTGCGCGCGATCGATCCCAACTGGCGCATTCCAGGTGTGGTTGAGATCGTCGTGCTGGTGTTCGCCGTCTCAGTGTTTCTGGCGATTGCCGCGACGTTCGTGCTGGAGCAGAACATCGTCGTCAGTCTTATCGACGGTGCATTGAGCCGCCCGCTGTCCCGCGCCTTGGCGGTGGGAACGGGTCTAGCCACGCTGGTCTATCTCGGCATGCTGATTGTGCAAGGCGCCGTCAATGCGCAGGAAGCGGTGAAATATGACGACCAGACAATGCAGCTGGCGTTGCCGATCGTGCTGTTCTGGGCGGCGATCCTGATCGGATTCGCTGTTGCCTTTGCCGGTGAGCTGCTGCTGCTGCTGGTCAAGGCTGGGCCAGGCAAGGATGGGACTGGGAGCGCTTCCACTTGATGCCTGGACCGGAAGCAATCGGCGCACTGGGGCTGGTGGCGCTCGTGGTTCTCATCGTCGCGCGACTGCCGGTCGGCGTCGCGCTGGGACTGGTGGGTGCCGTCGGATATGCCGCAATCGAGGGTTGGCCCAAGGCCTTGGTGGCGCTGGGGGCGACGCCGCTCGATCTGGGACGCAACTATTCGCTGACGGTGCTGCCACTGTTCATCCTGATGGGCACCGTCGCGGCGAAGACGAAGATGGCCCGAGAGCTGTTCGATGCCATCAACACCCTGCTTTCGGGGGTGCGCGGATCGCTTGCAATTGCCAGCGTCATGACATGCGCCGGGTTCGGAGCAATCTCCGGCTCATCCCTTGCCACTGCTGCGACGATCTCGCGGATCGCAGTTCCCGAGATGCAAAGGCATGGCTATGAAATCAAGATCGCAACGGCAACCGTGGCATCCGCCGGTACGCTCGGTATCCTGATCCCGCCATCGATCATCATGATCGTTTACGCGATCATCGCAGAGGAGAGCGTGCCGGCGCTATTTGCGGCAGGAATGATTCCCGGACTGCTGCTCGCGCTTTTTCACGTTCTCCTGCTGATGGGCATGGGCCTGATGTTTCCTGCGATGCTGCCGGTACAGCCGAGCCGGCCGGTGATGGATCGCATTCTGGCAATCAGCGGTCTGTGGAAACTCGCCATGCTGTTCGGCTTGGCCGTCGGCGGGATCTATCTGGGCTGGTTCAGCCCGACGGAGGCAGCGGCAGTGGGTGCCCTGGCCGCGATATTGATTGCGGCACTGACCGGCCAGCTGACGCGTTCGATCGTGATCGAATCACTGGTGGAAAGCGTTCGAACCTCCGCCTCCTTGTTCGTGATCATCATGGGCGGATTCATGTTCGGCTACTTCATGGTGTTCTCGGGAATTCCTGCGGCACTGGGCAAGTGGATCGAGGCGGCGGGGTTTTCGCCGATCGCGGTGATAGCTCTGATCGTCCTGATCTATATCGTGTTCGGTCTATTTCTCGATTCCATCAGCATGATGCTGATCACGGTTCCGGTATTTCTCCCGATCGTGAAGGATTTGGGCTTCGACCCGGTATGGTTCGGCATTTTCGTGGTTCTCGTGGCGGAGATAGGCCTGATCACGCCGCCGGTCGGGATGAATATTTTCGTCATCAAGTCGCAGTTGCCGGATATCCGCATTCAGGACATGTACGCCGGCATCATGCCGTTCTTGCTGATCGACCTGCTGCTTATCGCATTGCTGGTGGCGTTTCCGGGGCTTGCGCTGTGGTTACCGCGACTGCTTTTGTGAATAGCGAGCCGGCGCTGCAGCATTGGCTGCAGATCGCGGTGTGGGGCGAGGCGATGGTATGGTCCGGGCGGGAGCGGTTTTTGCCGGCTCGTTGCGGCTACGGGGAGGTGAGCGAGGAGCCCGCTTCATCCTCGGAGGCCGGAAAGACGAGAACGGAGGTTTCGTCGATCACAAATGTGGCGGGGCCGGCGGCCGGCAGACTGCCGCAGCCGGTTGGGCGGCTGATGCGCAGGGGGGAAGCCAGGCCATCGACCGCCATGGTCAGGTGGATCGTCTCGCCGAGACAGCGGGCGCTCTGCACGAAGCCTTGATGGCCCTTTCCTTCGGCTATGATCGTTATCGACTGGGGACGGACGCACACGACTGCGGGGCCATCCGGGAGGTCCGGCGCGGCGAACGCTCCAATCGGGCTATCGACCTTGCCGTCTCGGCAATTGCCTTGGATCTCGTTCATGTCGCACAGGAAACGCGCGGCATATAGCGTTCGCGGCCGGAAGTACAGCTCGGTTGGCGTGCCCGTCTGGACCAGCCGCCCGGAACGCATAAGGGCGATACGGTCGGCAACGGCCATGGCTTCGATCGGATCATGGGTCACGATGACGGCGGTCTGCGCCTGCTCGCGCACCAAGGCTACCGTTTCCTCACGGATTTTCTCCCGCATTCGCTGGTCAAGATTGGAAAACGGCTCGTCCATCAGCAGGACGGTCGGATTGGGCACGAGGGCGCGGGCCAGGGCAACGCGTTGCTGCTCGCCGCCGGACATCATGTGCGGATAGTCTTCGGCATGGTTCGTAAGTCCGACCCGTGCCAATTCACGCATGGCCAACTTGCGGGCTTCTGCCGGCGGGCGGTTGCCCAATCCGAACATCACGTTGCCAAGCACAGTCAGGTGCGGAAACAGGGCATAGTCCTGGAACATCAGGCCAACGCCGCGTTGGTCAGGCTCGATGAATACCCTGGGGCCGGCGAGAAGCCGGCTGCCGAGATGGACGAGGCCAGAGGTAGGGCGTTCGAGGCCGGCGGCGATGCGGAGCAACGTCGTCTTGCCGCATCCGGACGGGCCAAGCAGGCATACGATCTCGCCTGTCCCAATGGACAGCGAGATATCATCGATGATTTGCACGTCAGCCTGCCTGAAGCTGACGTGATCGAATTGGAGGGCGGGGGCTGTGACGGCTTCAGGCCTATCGTTGCGTTTGCTCATGTGGGCCGGCCCGCCCTGCCTTTGGGTTCGGCAAACGCGATTTCTTCCGGTGGGGCATCATCGAGCGGAACGAGGGGCGTGGGGGTGCCGGTTACCTTGTGGGCCAGGGCTGGGCGTCTGCTCGCGCGGGCAAGCAATACGACGGGCAGCAAGCCGACGAATACGATGCAAAGTGCTGCCACTGCACCCTCTTCATATGTGCCGCGTATCGCTTCACCGTATATGTGCGTGGCCAGCGTCTCGAAATTCAGCGGGCGCAACAGCAACGTTGCGGGCAGTTCCTTCATGCAGTCGACGAATACGAGAAGGGCCGCCATGCCCGCAGCAGGCCGTATCAATGGCAAATGCACACGGGCCAGTGTCTCAAGCCGCGATTTTCCAAGCGAGCGGGCCGCGTCGTCGAGTGACGTCGAAATTCTCCCGAACCCGCCTTCGAGGCCTCCGGCCGAAATGGCCAAGAACCGAATGGTATAAGCGTAGATCAGCGCAAGGCCAGACCCGAACAGCAACAACCCGGTGTTGGCGCCGAGGAGATGCTTCAGGACGTTGGCCAGGGTGCCGTCGAGGGCCGCCAGTGGAGCCAAGAGGCCAATCGCGAGAACTGTCCCCGGGATTGCATAGCCGATGCTGGCGAGTGGAACGAGTGCGTTTCCTTCGGGACGCCGCCAAACGCGCGCGGCGTAGCAGAGGACAAGGCCGAGGGCCAATGCCGTGCATGTGGCCAGCGACGCAATAAGAACGGTGTTGAGGATCTCCTGGCCGATACGCCAGGATACCCCAGCGAAGCTTATCCGCTTCATGGCCTCGTTGGCGAGATGCGAGGCAGGGAGCACGAATCCGAACAGGACAGGCAGGGATGCGGCGGTTATTGCGACAGCGGCCTGCCAGCCGGTGAGACGCTGCGGGGTTGCACGCTTCATGCGGTGACCGGCGGATGCGAAGCGCTGCTTTCGTCTCGCCCAGCGTTCGATCGCTACAACCAATACGATGACGGAGAGCAGCATCAGCGCGATCTGGGCGGCACCGGCCAGATTGGAATGGTTGATCCACGTCGAGTAGACGGCGACCGACATCGTCTGCACCCCCAGGAATTCGGATGCGCCGACGTCGTTCAGGGCTTCCATCAGCGCCAGACTGGTGCCAATCGCGATCGCGGGCCGCGCCAGCGGGAGTGCAACCGTGAAAAAAACGCGGCTCCGCGAAGCACCGAGCATTCGCGCCACCTCGATCTGGTTGGCTCCCTGCATCAGGAACATGGCTCGGGTGGGCAGCAGGACATACGGATAGAGAATGAAGCTGAACAGGAGGATGCAGCCGCCGAGGGAGCGGATTTCCGGAAACCAAAGTTCGCGCGGGTTGGAAATGCCGAAAACCCAGCGGAGGGAGCTTTGCACCGGTCCGATCGGATGCAGAATCTCCAGGTAGGCGTAGGCCATAATGTAGGTCGGGACGGCGAGCGGCAGCAACAATGCCCAGTC
The DNA here is from genome assembly GCA_963825625.1 of uncultured Alphaproteobacteria bacterium. Lineage (GTDB taxonomy): Bacteria > Pseudomonadota > Alphaproteobacteria > Rhizobiales > Hyphomicrobiaceae > CAMDPA01. The sequence goes on from CAWGUF010000026.1 coordinate 139,326, forward strand.
AAAGATACGGCGGCCGGGGAAGTCGTATGCGACCAGCAACCAGGCCAGGCCTGTGCCGATCGTGACGACGAGGACGGCCACGCCGAGGAGCAGAATGAGGGTCTCCCGCAATGTGTTGGGAAAAACTGTGAACAGGAGGTGTGGCCACAGCTCGCCCGATCCCTGTGCCGCGATGAACATCAACGAGGCTACCGGCACGCCAACCAGTGCCAGTGTCGTCACGGCTGCGAGCTTCCAACCCATTGCGGCCGGCAGGAACGGGGCGCGCTGTTCGACCCAACTTGGCATGACGGCTGCGGGCTGCTCCCTCGGTAGGATGGCGGTTTTTCACACGGGCGGGGCATTGACAGGGTGCGCGACCCGTTAGTCAAGCACCGGGGGCTTCATTGGACTTAGAACAGTTCAAAGGTGTAAGGAGGCGGTTCGATGACAGGTCCTATACCAAAATCCGGCAACACCTTAAACGTGTTAGAGCTGTCATCCCTCGTGTGGCGCGACTGAATTATGGTTTCGAGTGCAGCCGCAACCGGGTACCAAAAGTCAGGCGCGCCAAACTACATCGGATTATCGGGATTGAGTTGCGGGGCAGAAAAGGCAATTGCGTGATTGTCCCATTGCCATGCGGTTCGGGAGACTGTTGTCCGGGTGGGAACGTCGGCCGAAACGCGAGCAATGACGCCATGCCCGCTCGTCGTCAGGAAATCTCTTGTGCCGCAGCCTGGTGCGATGCCGGATATGTCCTGCATTGTGACGGTTCTCAGTAAGCGTTGGGTCTTGAGGTCGAGCAGCACCGCGACAGCGCCGCGCGAGGATGTGAGGGCGGCGATTTGGCCGGAACGGTCGACGGCGACCGAGCTGATGTAGCCTTTCAAGTGGACCAAGAGCTGTTGCGGCAGGCTGCATGCCGCCATCGGCTGTTGCCGGCGATGTGTGAAGGCTACTGGCGTGCCGGGCTCGGCGCCTTTCTCCAGTTGTGCGCCTATGATCACCGTATCATCGTGGCCAACGTCGAGATGGCGCAGGGAGATTGGCTTGCCTTTGGCAAGATCGTGTCGTTCGAGCAGGTCGCCAGAGCCGGCATCAATGTATGCAAGCGAGGTTTCAAGTGCGCCTGCGTTGAGCACGCGTCGCCCGTCACCGAAATCCGGGTGCTCGCGCATGCCACCGTTGGCGACGACAAGGGTCGAGCCGTTGCGCATGAGTGCCATGTCGTGCGGGCCAATGCCATAGGACCGAAACTCTCCAACGCGCCGGAAGCGGTCGCTGGCATCGTAGACGCCGATTACGCCTTGTCCGCTTTGGAAATCGTTCTCGGTGGAAAATAGCAGCCGTCCATCGCGGGAGAATACGCCGTGTCCGTAGAAATGGCGGTCGGCGACGGTGGAGAAGGCGATCGGCTGATCAGCAGCCCGGAGAGAGAATGCGACGGCGAATGTACCGGGTCTGCGGGCGAAAGCGACGCAGCGGCTGGTCGAGGGGCAGATCGCAAGGTCGTGTCCTCGTGCGGGCAAGGGGATCGCGCGAAGGTCTTGGCCGTTAGCGTCGAAAATGCCGACCGAATAGGTGCCATCGCGAGCGCGACGCGCGGCAGCATAGCGCGGGAGTGACCGGGTATCTGCCGCAGCGGGCAATGCCAATCCAGCCGCGGCGCAGGCTCCTGCCAGCACAAACGATCGTCGTTCAATCACCATCTGATGCATTGAATCCGAATGAGAGGTCCGCGATCAGTGTGAGCAGTGCTGCGGTCTGGATGCGCGCGTTCTTCAGTGGAAATCCCAATGCGATGAGCCGGGGTTGTACTGCACTCGATTCGAACGGCTTTGGCACCCGAATCGTCTGTCGGGCCAGATTGCGAGCCTTATTCAGCTCGGAAGCAATGAGCTTCAGATTGGCGGCGGGATTGATGCGGGGATCCTTGAATTTGGTCGCCAGGATGGCCTTGCTGATGCCGCCTGCCTCGAACAGGTCCATCAGCCCATCGATATTGGCGAGGACCAGATGCATCGTGCGATTGCTTGTGGCCAATACGATTGGCGTTTTTCGTCGCTCGGGGTTGAGTCCCATAGGGCCACCGATGCGATCGTCGCGGACGCGCTCCGCGCCTTCGCTGAAAGCCTTGGCTAGTGCCAGGGTCGTCTCCGAAGCCAACACGAAATGCGGATTGCCGGGTCCTGGTCGCAGCCAGTGGTTTGCGAAACCGTCCGGGCCTGCCCAGTCGTCGGATACCTGCTTCGAGATCGTCACAAGATTGGCTGTGATCGAGCCTGCGAAGCGGCAACGGTAAGCGCGTTCGGAAGCGTCGATGACGCGCCAGCCGTTGCGGGGAAAGAGAACGAACTCGAGCGCCGTCAATCCCTGCAGGGCTACGCTCCTGGTGGCGAGCGTGGACGGATCGAGGATGCTCTCGTCGCGTCTTGTCATCGCGCGTGCCAGCTGTCTTGCGCCGATGCCGCGGCGGTCAGGCCAGAACATGATCCGTTCCAAGCGGTTCTGTGTGGTGATCGGGCCGAAGCGGATATGCTCTACGCGGCCCCAGGCCGTGACGAGACGGTCGTAGGCCGCTCCGATGCGCTTGCGCGATGCCGCGCCAGCTGCAAGGCAATCCTTGCCGACGCTCTGCCTTGCCTTGACAGCTGCCGCGGCCAGGCTCGCGTAACCAGGCCGGATGTGGCGCTCCAGCGCGGTGGCTGCCAGAGCGGCATGATCGAATGGCTTCTGTGACTGTGCCTGCGCCAGGGTGGGGCCGATAGCGAAAAGCGACGTTGCGAGGGTGCAGATTGATTGGGCGGCGCGACGGCAGGAGGTGAACATTGGACCTGTCCTTACAGCGAATTGACGAAGGCCAGCAGCGCTGCCCGGTCCTTTGCGGCAAGCGCTGCAAATGCGTCGCGGGATTTCCGGGCTTCGCCGTCATGCCACAGGATGGCCTCCTTCACGCTGCGGGCCCGGCCATCATGCAGAAAGAACGTGTGGCCGTTCACGACCTGCGTCAGGCCGATGCCCCACAACGGAGCGGTGCGCCACTCGCGTCCGCTGGCACGCCCTTCAGGCCGTCCGTCGGCGAGCCCTTCACCCATGTCGTGCAACAGCAAATCCGTATACGGCCAAATGCGCTGTCCCCTCAGGTGCGGATCGGGAGAGTGCCTGGCCCGTGACATGGCTGGGCGTGTGGCAGGAGGCGCAACCGATCGCACGGAAGAGCTGCTTGCCAGCGAGCACGGCCGGGGACGAGGGATCCCGGCGCACGGGCACGGCCAGGTTGCGGGCATAGAAGCCGACGAGCGCCAGCATCTTGCGGTTTATCTCCTCATTCGGCGACTTCGATGATCCGGCATGGGGGGCTTGGCGACACGCCTTCTGTGCGCTTGTGCAATCGCCGGCATGGTGGGGGGCGATCCAGTTTCCGATACCGATGTCGCCAGCGAACGCCTCGGCAGACTGCTGCAGGACCGTGGGCTGTCCGGCCTTCCACCCGAAGCGGCCAAGCATGACCCGCCCGTACTCGACCGACCAGGCGCGGTTGGCGCGGCCGGATACGCCGTCAGCGTCGCGATCGTCAGGATCCTCCCGGTTTAGAATGTCCTGTTCAGGAATAGCCTCGAGCAGGCCAAGGCCGATCATCTGCGGTGTCAGTCGGGGAGACAGCATGGTGCCGGGATGCAGGGGGCCATAGCCGAGGTCGGCAATCGTGTAAGTCGGCTTGCGCAAGTGCACGATCTCGCCGCCGTCAAGGGTGACGGGGATTTCCTGGTACGTCACGATCATGCGGCCTTCGCCGCGGTGTCCCTGGATGCCGAGCTCCTGCAATTGTGTGCCGTAAGTCGGCTCCGGTACGACGGCAATGCGACCGTCGGCAATGGCTTTGCGGTCGGCGTCCGTCTGCGGAGGGATCGACAGCCGCAGGAACATCGAGACGGAGCGGTCGGCGATGTCCGGGCCGCGCGGGGGGTGACCGCGGCCGTCCTTCAGGTGGCAGCTCTGGCAGGCTCGGGCATTGTAGAGGGGGCCGAGACCGCTGGAGGAGCGAGTGGAAGATGGCGCGGATACCCATTGCCTTCGGAACATCGCGTTGCCGATCTTGAAATCGAGCTCTTTGGCGAAGGCCATGTTGGCGGAGAACTGCGAAAATGCGTCTGCTGTCGCGGTGGCGACGCGGGTCGTTGCGTTGCCCCCCGGCATGAGTTCGCCTGCTTCCAACTTGGCGGCTCGGGTGGACGCGTGCCCGCCCTGCGATCCGCCGCCGATCGGGCTTTGGGAGATTGCGCTGCCGGCTGCGATCACGATGAAGCCGGCTGCCACGGCCAGCGGGAATGGACGGGCAATGCGTGCTGCTGTGGACCGCCGATTGGACATGTGTGCGCTACTTCTTCTTGCCGAGGGCTCTACCCGGATCATCGAGGCTGTCGGAGCCCTCGAACTTGATCGACTTCAATCCGAGGACGGCAATCGCCCGCTCGAGCTCCTTGGTCTGGGCGATGAGCGCGCCGATCACGGCTTCGATGACGGCGTTGCCCTCCGCGTTGTTGTCGGCGAGCATCTGGTCGTAGGCCTCCTTGGTCTCGGCGCGCGGCTTCAAGGCCGCAGCCTTGGCGACGGTATCGTCGAGCGCCTTGCGGACGCGGGAATCGATGTCGGCGGACTTGGCTTTGACCATGTCGGAGACGCTGGGGCCGGAGACCAAGCTGCCGTCGATGCGCTTGTAGCGTCCCAGATAGACATTCTGGATGCCGATGATGTCGTAGTAGTGGGAATTGTGCGTGTTGTCGGAGAAGCAGTCGTGCTCCTCCTCCGGATCGTTGAGCAGCAGACCGAGCTTCATGCGCTCGCCCGCCATCTCGCCGTAGGACAGACTGCCGAGGCCGGTGAAGATCGCGGAGATCGCGTCAGCACCCCTGGCGACAAGCTGCTGGCGCGCGGCACCGCCTGCCTTCCATTGCTGCACCATCCAGGCAAGATCGTCGATCAGGAGGTCTGTCGCCGCGGTGAGGTAGGCGATGCGCCGATCGCAATTGCCGCCGGTGCAGCGCTTGGGGTCAAAATCCGTGTGCGGCCTGTTGCCTGCGCCCGGGCCGGTACCGTTCAGGTCCTGACCCCACAGCAGGAACTCGATGGCGTGGTAGCCTGTGGCGACATTGGCCTCGATCTTCTCGGCCTCGTGCAGGGTATCGCGCAAGAGCTCCTTGCTTATGCGGCTTGCGTCAACCGCTCGACCGCCCACGAGCAGCTTGCGGTTGGCGATCACGTTGGCTGTGTAAAGACGATTGCTGTCGGATGAGGTGCCGTAGCCCTTGTCGACGTAATCTATCAGGCCCTCGTCGAGCGGCCAGGCATTCACTCTGCCTTCCCATTCGTCGACGATCTTGTTTCCGAACCGGAAGGCTTCGGTCTGCATGTAGGGGATGCGTGCGGCCTTCCATGCCTGCCGAGCCGCAGTCAAGGTCGCCGGGCCCGGCTCCTGGACGAGCTTGTCGATCGAGGCCTTCAGTGCGCGTGCGGTTGACAGCGAATCCTCATAAGTGGCGAGGGCGATGCCCGAATATCATTCTATTACAGCCTCTTGCGCCGGGTCGTGTGACGGCTGGGCGGCGGACGTTCCGGCAAGAGAAATCCCCAGGATTGCAGACAACCCAATTGCTGCGACCAGGGAGCGGCGAAACGTGTCAGCGATTGGCATGAGAGCCTCCGGATCGGGCGGGCGGCAATGCGGCTGTGCCCGTTTGTCGAAGCAGGTCAATCATACCGGCTCTCCGAAAGCTCGACTCTTTCTGGGCGGCGGTGGGCCGGTATAATCTTTTCTTCGCGCGCGCCGCCACACCAACCCTGCGCGCCTCGACTTAGCTGCACGGTCGGGTTGCGGGTCGTCAAGCTCGCCTGCAGTGTTTGAATTTAGAATAATTCAAGCTGAGGAGATCGGATTTCGCATTTCCTGTCTCGCGTTGCCGCTGTGCAATTTCGCAGATCTGCATCCTGGAGTGGTGCGCATGATCGGGAGGCGGAGCGGGGTTGAGATGGTGCTAATGAACGCATGCGGATGGAGTGGACCTGGAGGCCTCAACGGCCTGCGGCAGGCACCATTGCGAGCACCCTGAGCGGACTGCCTGTGCCCTGCTTTATCTTCAGTGGCGCAGCGATGAGGATGGCACCTGTCGGGGGAAGGCGGTGCAGGTTGGTGAGGCACTGCAAACCGTAGCGTCCTGCTCCATGAAGGTAGTAGTGAGCCGGATAAGGTGGCGCGTAGTGGGCGGCCTGGCCGGCGTCGGTGCCGACAGTCTCGGTGCCGAAGCCGCGGATTGAGCGCTGTTCGATCAGGAAGCGGATGCATTCGGGCGTTGGTCCGGGGGAATGGGGGCCGTCGTCGCGCATGTTCAGATAGGCAGCGCCGCTCCGTTTCGACCAGTCGGTGCGCATCAGGACCCAGCTATCGTTTGGTATGCGGCCGTGCTCGAGCTCCCAGGCCTCGATGACGGCCGGGGTCAATTCGTAGTCCTCGTCACGCGTGCTGGCTTCGCTGCAGTCGATGACGCAGACAGGGCCTACGAAGTTTTCCGGCGGTATCGTGTCGACGGCATTATTGGGCAGGTCGCGACCGGTGATCCAGTGAATCGGTGCGTCGAAATGGGTGCCGGTGTGCTCGCAGCACGTGAAGTTGTGCCATTTCCAGGCCGGACCGCGATGGTCATAGGCGGAGACTACCTCCATGCGGAAACGGGCGGCCTGACCGAACTCTGGCGGCAGGACAATGACGGGGAAGTCGGGATCGAGCGTATGGGTGAGGTCGACAATCTCGATACCGCCATTGGCGATTGCTGACGCCAGCTCGGCAAGCCGCTCGGCGTCTGTCTGGGCGGGGGTGCTCATGCGCCATCTCCTCCGCTCTCGATCATCTCGCGCTCCAGCACCTTCGGACCAGCCCGCCAGCGTGCGATGAAGTCTTTGGCGACATCGCCGACAAAGATGTCCTCCAGCCCGTCTCCCAATCCGGAGATGATGGCACGCGCGATGGCGTCGGGCGCGACCTTTGGCGGGGGCAGCGGTTGATGCCATTCGTCCTCGGTGGGGCCGGTAAATACGTTCAAGACGCGCACGCCGCCGGGCCACAGCTCCGCGCGTAGCGCCTGCGACAGCGACAGGGCGGCTGACTGGGAGGCGGAAAACGAGCCATAGCCCGGCAGATTGGACCAGGCGTACACGGACATGATGTTGACCCACGCGGTCGCGCTGTTGTCGCCGTCAGCGCCGCGCGCGCGCATGGCGGGGCCGAACGCCTGAGCCAGCCGCATCAGTCCGAAGTAGTTCACCTCCATCTCATCACGCGCAAATACGACGTCGCCGCGCGCCAGGATGCCGCCGGGACGCACGAAGGCCGCGTTATTCACGAGGATGTCGGTTTTGCCGCCGATCTCGCCGACGAGCTCGTGCACGGAGGCCGTATCCGTGACATCCAGCGGCAGGATCTCGACGCCCCTGATCGTCGGCAACTCGGCCTGTGCGGGATAAGGGCGCCAGGCTTCCGATTCACCTACGAAGATGGTCGAGGAACCGGCTGTGGAGAACGCCCTGGCAAGCGCGCTTGCATTGGGAGCGCGCGCATCCGTGATCAGTATGCGGCGAAACTTCGGGTCGCAAGTCAACTCGCGCATCTGCGCATCGTCCTCCATGTTTGGCGTGACGTCGACCGGCATGGCAAACAGCACCGCCTGGCCCGATTTGTCGAGGCGATTGACGAGGCGGACGGCGGCGCCGATCTCCAGGTCGCCGTGCACGTGACTGATGATGGAAACGCCGGCATCGAGGCGGACTGTGCCGACGCGCCACGGCGTCCGCTCTCGAAAGTAGGTACTGGTGGATGTGTGTACAGTGGTGGTGGCGATCAGGCGGCCCGGCAGGTGATACGTCGGACCATGGCAGGTCGGTCGACAGGCAGGCGCCACAGGCATCGCGCGGGGGATATTGCACGGTCCCGCACTCGGCACATACCTGCAGCGCGAAACGGCCTTCAGCAGCGGCGGCGGCAAGGCCGAGCGCGGCGCGGCTGCGGAAATGGGAGGGCCGGGTCGGCACGCGGGTGCGGAGCTGCGGGTTCTTCTTCGGCGGAGGGGCGAGCGGCGTCGTCATGGTCCGTCTCCCGCGATGATCGCGGCGGTGGTGCACAGGCCGCGATCGTAGTTGATCATGCCGAAGCCGGAGACCAGTGCGGTTTTCGCACCGTCGACCTGGGTCGGTCCGGCCTGGCCGGTGACCTGGCGGATCGCTTGCACGAGGCCGATGAAGCCGCCGGCGGCGCCGGCCTGGCCAGCCGAAAGCTGGCCGCCGCAGGTGTTGTGGGGAAAGTTGCCTGAAATAGTGAGGTCGCGGGCAGCGATGAAGGCGGGGGCTTCTCCCTTGCCACAAAAACCAAGGTCCTCGATCTGCATCATGACGATGACGGGGTAGTCGTCATAGGTTTCAAGCACGTCGATGACGCCCGTTCCCACGCCGGCCATTGCGTACAGCTCGTCGATGTCGATCGCCCATCCGCCGCGCATCTGGATTGGATCCTGCGCATACGCATTATGCCGCTCGATCGTGGATAGCACGCGCGCAAAGGGCAGGCCAATAGCCCGGGCGGCGTCCTCGCGCATGACCAGGAACGCCTCGGCGCCGGCTACCGGCATGACGCAGTCGAAGAGGTGGAGCGGGTCGGAGATGGCGCGTGCGCCAAGATACTGCTCCATCGTCAGCGGCGTTTTCATCACGGCATGAGGATTGGCGAGCGCATTGGCGCGTTGCGCCAGGCAGATGCGGCCGAAGTCCTCGCGCGTGGCGCCATAGGTGCGCATGTAATGATCCGTAAGCAGTGCGAAGCTCGCGTTGGGACCGCCGGCGCCATAGGGGTAGGACGCGTCCTGTGCGAAGCGGCTGAAGCTGGAGAGCATGCGGCGGAAGCTGTCGACGTGATTGGTGTCACCAGCCACGCAAGCGACGATGTCGGCATCTCCAGCCTGGACTGCGCGCGCTGCGCGTCTGAGGGCAGCTACGCCGCTGGCGCCACCCATGGGGATCTGATCGAGCCAGCGCGGGGAAAGCCCCAGGTGCTGAGTGAGTGCGATGGCGGTGTCGGGAAACAGCGTGAAGCTGGCGACCGAAAAACCGTCCAGTTCGCCGGGGGCAATGCCGACCGTCCTAAGGCATTGGCGCAAGGCCTTGGCAATCCACCAGTGTGCAGTCTCGATCGAATATCGTTGATAGGGTACGGTGACAGGCGCGGCCAGAACGATGCCGTCATAGGCCATTCGCCGATATGATCCGCTCACGTTGCACCCTGTCGCTTTTTCATTGCTCGCGTATCGATTGTTGCCGGATCGGCCATTAGCCTGGCCGCAAGGGTCTTCAGCTCGCCGCGCTGGATCTTCTGTGTGCCGGTCAGCGGCAGGCTGTCTACGAATGCCACATAGCCCGGCGCCTTGTAATAGGCCATTCGCTGCAGGCTCCAGGCGACGATCCCGCGTGCCCTTTGCGCACTGCGCTCGCCTTCGACGATGAGACAGGCCAACACTTCGTCGCCGCGCACCTCATCGGGTACGGCAGCGACCGCAGCGGCCTTTATATCCGGGTGCTGCAGGAGGACCGATTCCACCTCGGCGGCGGCGATATTCTCGCCGGACCTGCGAATCACGTTCTTCTTGCGATCGACGAAAAATATATATCCGTCCGCATCGCGGCGGACGACGTCGCCGGTGTGGAACCAGCCGTCCGCCCATGCTTCTTGCGTTGCCACTGGATCCTTGAAGTACTCGGTAAAGAACCCGTCGCGCGGGTCCGGGCCGGCTTGCCGGACCAGCAGCTCGCCGGGCTCGTCGGCGCCGGCGTCCCGTCCGTCGCTGGTGATGATCTGTATCTCGTTCTCCGGCCGCGGCCGGCCCAGGCAGCTCTCGCCGCGCCGTCGCGGCTCAAGGTTGGCCTGGATCACGGCTCCTGCCCCGGTCTCGGTCATCGCCCAGCCTTCCACCAGCGGGATGCCGAAGCGCTCCTCGAAAGGAATATGCAAACTGGCATCTATGCCGGCACCGAAGCCGAAACGAACGTCGTGCTCGCGGTCACGCGGGGAGGGGGGCGCCTTCATCAGGATCGACGGCATCACGCCCAGATAATGCAGGCAGGTCGCCTTGGCGGCCCGCACGTTGTCCCACCATGTTCGCGGGTGGAATCGGTCCAGCACGGTGAGGCAGCCGCCGACGGTCAGCATTGCCATCAGGGAGGCAGCCATGGCGTTCATGTGGAACAGCGGGAGCGGCGTAATCATGCGCTCGCCGCCGGTGGTCAGCGTGCACACCCCGCCCATTGTCTCGTACCACTCCCCCATCTTGAGGAAATACCGGTTCGACAGCACGCAGCCCTTGGGTTTGCCGGTGGTTCCGGAGGTATATAGCATGGCAGCCGGCGCCGCGGCTGGATGAGGATTGCCAACGTGATCGTGCCGGGCCGGCCGAATGACGGGTGGCGGCATTTGCGGGGTGATGACAGGAAACGAACGCCCTGCGGCGGCGGCGGCACGCTGCAGATCGCCGACCCTCTGGTCGACGGCAATCGCCAGCACCGGCTCGGCGTGGCCGGCCAGGTATTCCAGCTCGGCCGCTCGCAAGTCCGGATTTACCGGCACCACGGATAATCCGAGTGCATTCAGCGCAAGCCAATGCAGGACATAAGCGGGCCGATTCTCCAGCAGCAACATCACGCGCTCGCCGGGCGCGTAGCCAGCGGCCGCATACATCGCGCGCAACCGTTCGACCTCGGCCATCGCGGCAGCATAGGATGTCTCGCCGCAAGCTATTCCATAAGCTTCCGCGGTCTCGGGCAGTACGTTGACGAACGGCCTTTCAGGCCAGCGCGCAGCGGTTGCAGCGAAGGCTGTGTATACAGAGCTTATGGTGGTTGCCTTGCCCGTGTGGCTGCCCATCGATAGGTCCTCTTGTGGCCCACTCAAACGAGCCGATTTTTCCTGCCGACCGTGCAGCCGGCGATCTCAGGTTGCGCTGCTGACACAACTGGGCCGACTTAGCTGAGGGCGGCTCGGAAGGTCGTGTGATGATAGTGATCGTTCCGGGCGGGGGCAACGAGCCTGGGTCGGGGAGCTGGGTCGGGGTAAAGTTCGCGGTCGCGCCAATGACGGGGTTCGGCGATGTGCGGCGGGACCGTGTTGCTGCCTCAAGCATCGTTGCGCACAATATGGAGACGGTGCGGATCGTGCTAAGTTGTGGCTCAGGTTTTCTCGATCCATCAACGTGAAGGTCGAGGCACAGCGCAAGGGCGGTGGGGCCGCCATCCAGGAGCGGTCGAGTGACCAGGGGCGCTCGAAAAGCGCTGGGTGAACGGAAGGCAAGGAGAGCGATCGATGAAACTGTGGTACCAAAGCTATGTCGACTACGAGCATGGCGCCCAGTACTGGGATGATCTGCGCAAGCATCTGGATGCCATCGTCGATGCCGGCACCACGGTGGATATCAAGGGTATCACGCCGCACGACAACTATGCTCACCCGATTGTCGAATGGCGCTGTGCGCGTGAGGTGATCTGCAATGCGGTGAAGGCGGAGCGGGAAGGTTATGATGCGTTCATAATCGGTCATTTCCAGGATGCAGGCCTATACGAGGCTCGTTCCGTGGTCGACATCCCGGTGATCGCCATGGGCGAGGCCTCCATGCTTTATGCGTGTCAGCTCGGACAACGCATCGGCATCGTCACCATCAACACGCGATATATCCCCTGGTTTCACCATCAGATCGGCAAGTACGGGTTGAGAGAGCGTGTCACCGGGGTCGATGCCATGCAGTTCGAGCCTGGCCAGATCCTGGCAGCCTTCGGCTCGCAAGAGCGACTGCGCGAAGTGCAGCAACTCTTCGATGAGCAGGCGCGGCCGCTGGTGGAGCGGGGCATCGACGTTATCATTCCGGGCGGCGGCATCCCGATGTTGCTGTTCTCGCAACTGGATAGCCATCGCGTGGAAGGGGCGCCGGTGATGAACGGCATTCCGATCGTGGTGAAGATGGCGGAGACGGCGGTCAAGCTGCGCCGCTTGTCCGGGCTGGGCGTGAGCCGGACATCCGACTTCGTCAAGCCGCCGCCTGAGATCATCGAGGAGTTCATGGCACATCCGAAAGGTTTGTGAGCGCGGCCATGGCGTAGGGCGAACTTGGAGTGTGGATCGGCAATCTGCGCGTGGAACCAGGCGCTCGATCCAGAACACCTGAAGATGTGGCAAGGATAGTTGCATTCAGTGGTCAACACCACGCCGGACAGGGGCTATGCTACATGAAGCTGTATAGCCAGACACGAGTGTCCGTTGACCGGGCGTAGCCGTCCGTCCGCTCGTGGCCGGCAATGAGGCCCAACAGGGGAACGTCAATGGCCGAAAGATCGTTCAAGAAGGAGGTGGAGCTGCTTCGGCTGGGAGCCGGCGAGGAGTTCCGCGGCGAGGGCATCCTGGCGATCACGAAGGCGCTGCTGCAGTCCGGCGTTGCTTATGTCGGCGGTTATCCGGGTGCGCCGATCTCGCACCTGATGGATGTGCTCTACGACGCCGGCGACATTCTTTCCGACCTCGGTGTGCATTTCGAGGCGAACGCCAACGAGGCAGCGGCTGCTGCGATGCTGGCCGCCTCCGTGCACTATCCCCTGCGCGGCGCGGTCGCCTTCAAGTCCACGGTGGGAACCAATGTCGCCTCCGACGCGCTTGCCAATCTTGCCTCCAGCGGCGTCGAAGGCGGCGCACTGATCGTGGTGGGGGAGGATTATGGCGAAGGCTCCTCCATCATGCAGGAGCGCTCCCACGCGTTTGCCATGAAAAGCCAGATCTGGCTGATGGACCCGCGACCCAACCTGCCGAAGATCGTGGAGTGCGTGGAGAAGGGCTTCGAGCTGTCGGAAGCCTCGAATACGCCGGTGATGCTGGAGGTTCGCATCCGGGCATGCCATGTTTACGGACGATTCGAGGCCAAGGACAACGTGCGGCCTGCGTACAGCCTGGCGAACGCAGCCGAGGCGCCGCGGCGCGATCCGAACCGGATTGTGCTGCCGCCTGCGAGCTACGCCCATGAGCAGGACAAAGTTGCCCGGCGCTGGCCAGCGGCGCAGCGCTTCATCAAGGAGCACAAGCTCAACGAGGTTTTCGACGGTGATGTCAGCGACATCGGCATCATCGTTCAGGGCGGCATGTACAATGGCCTGATGCGGGCGCTGGAGAACCACGATCTTGCCGACGCGTTCGGCCGCTCGCGGATTCCCGTTTACGTGCTCAACGTCACCTATCCGTTGATCGACGACGAGGTGGTGGACTTCGCCCGCTCCAAGCGCGCGGTGCTCATTGTGGAGGAAGGGCAGCCGGAGTTCATCGAGCAGGGGATCGGCACGATCCTGCGGCGGGCAGACCTGCAGACACGTGTCAACGGCAAGGACATGCTGCCGCTTGCCGGCGAGCTGACCGGCGGCGTCATGCGCGACGGCGTTGGCAGGTTTGTACGCAGCTATCACCCCGAGCTTGTCGAGATGGCAGTGTCAGTTCCCGGCGACAACAGACTAAAGACCGCGTTGGCGTTGCTCGATGGCGAGGTGCAGGCGCGACCGCCATCCTTCTGCACCGGCTGCCCGGAGCGACCGATCTTCACCGCCATGAAGCTCGTCGAGCGCGAGACAGGACCGCATCACGTTTCCAGCGACATCGGCTGCCACCTGTTCTCGATCCTGCCGCCATTCAACATCGGCTCTGCCACCATGGGCTATGGGCTGGGTGCGGCCGCGGCTGCGGCGTGGAACGGCAATCCCGCCAATGGCGGCAAGGCGCTGCCCAAGCGGGTGATCTCGGTGATGGGCGATGGCGGCTTCTGGCATAACGGGCTCGCCACGTCGGTCGGCAATGCCGCGTTCAACAAGTCCGACAACGTTGTGCTGGTCGTCGACAACGGCTACACGGCGGCGACCGGAGGGCAGGACATCCTGTCCTCACACCATCCGCATCCGATCCGCTCCACAGGCAACACGATCGAGAAGGCCGTGAGGGGGCTGGGCGTCCGATGGGCACGTACCATCAACCCGACCTACGACCTGAAGCGCATGATGCGTACCCTGAAAGAGGCGCTGACCACCAAGGAAACCGGCCCCAAGGTGATCGTCGCGCAATCGGAGTGCATGCTCAACAGGCAACGTCGCGAGCGGCCGCTGCGCGACAAGGCGATCAAGGCCGGCAAGCGGGTCGTGCGGCAGCGATTCGGCGTCGACGCGGAGACGTGCAGCGGCGATCATTCCTGCATCCGGTTGTCGGGGTGTCCGTCGCTGACAATTGCGCCGCATCCGGACAAACTCCGAAAGGACCCGGTTACAAAGGTTGTCAATTCATGCGTCGGATGCGGTCTGTGCGGCGAAGTCGCCCACGCAGCCGTGCTGTGCCCATCGTTCTGGCGCGCCAGCATCATCGATAATCCGTCCTGGTGGGATAGGGCGAAGCAGCGACTGCGGTCGGCAGTGATTCCGCGCTTGCAGCGGTACATGGAAAGGCGGCTGGCGGCGAGATGAGCGAAACCGCAACCACCAATCCCGTGCGCTCGATCCGCATCGCCATCCTGGCGATGGGCGGAGAAGGCGGCGGCGTGCTGGCCGGCTGGATCATCGCGGTGGCGGAAGCGGCAGGCTATATGGCGCAGCTCACGTCGGTGCCGGGTGTCGCTCAGCGTACGGGCGCAACGAACTACTACATCGAGCTGTTTCCTCAGGCGGAACGAGCCGATGGGTTGGAGCCGGTACTGGCGCTGACGCCGTTTCCCGGCGATGTCGATCTCGTGCTGGCCTCGGAGCTGATGGAAGCGGGGCGAGCCATCCAGCGTGGTCTCGTTACACCCGATCGGACAGTACTCATCACGTCCACCGCGCGCGTCTATACGATGACGGAGCGGCTCGCGATGGGCGACGACCGGGTGGAAACAGACAAGCTGCTGGAGGCAAGCCGGATTGCAGCGCTGCGACTGGTCGCGCTCGACCTCAATGCGATAGCCGAGCGCGCAGGCAGCGTGATCTCCGCAGCGATGCTGGGTGCGCTGGCCGGCGCCAGGGCACTGCCGTTCGAACGTATCAGGTTCGAGGCAGCGATCGAGAGGGGCGGCGTCGGTGTCGAGGCCTCGAAGCGAGCATTCGCGGCAGCGTTTGACGCCGCCGTTACCGGGCAGGCTGACGGGTCCACTGCGGAAAGCCCGGAGTCCGCCGCTCCGGATGCGGCGGCTGCTGCACAACTGGCAACCGCCACACTTGCTATTGTGGCAGATGTCCGGGACAAGCTGCCGACTGCGGCGCACGCGTTCGCGGTGGAGGGCGTCACCCGCCTTGTTGACTATCAGGATGCGGATTATGCAAGGCTTTATCTACAGCGTCTGGGGCGTGTTGCCGAACTCGATGTCGTTCATGGTGATGGCACGCAGCGGCTGACGGTCGAGACAGCGCGGTGGCTGGCGCTCGGCATGGCCTATGAGGACACCATACGAGTCGCCGAGATCAAGATCAGGTCCAGCCGAATAGATGGCGTGCGCAAGGATGTGCGCGCCAGGGACGGGCAGATTGTCGAGATCGCGGAGTTCCTGCACCCACGTCTGCAGGAGATCGCTGAAAGTGTGCCGGCGCCGCTCGGCCGGTTCCTGCAGCGCAACGGGTTGGCTCGGCGCCTCGTCAACGCCATGACGCGCTCGGGCCGCATCGTCACTACCACCTCGATCCGCGGCTTTGTGTTGTTATCTGCTGTCGCCAGCCTGAAGCCGCGCCGGCGCTCGTCGCTGCGCTACGCCGAGGAGCAGGCGGGGCTCGAGGCGTGGCTGTCGGACATCGAAGACTTCGCGCCTAAGAGCTATGATATGGCATTCGAGATCGCGGAATGTCGGCGGCTGGTAAAAGGCTACGGTGACACGCATGCGCGCGGCAAAGCCAATTATTCCGCCATTATCGAGGCTGCGCGACGGCTGCCTGTCGGGCCCGATGCGGCAGCCCATGTGGCAATGCTGCGTCATGCTGCGCTGGAGGACGAAGCCGGTGAAAAGCTGAAGGGGCTTCTCGCTCAAATCGGGGGAGGAAGCGAGACGTCGGGAGAGCAGGAGGCTGCCACGTCCAGACTGCCGGCATAAGCAGTCAGATTTCGACGGCCTCCGAGTAGGGGGCGTTGCCCACCCAGGCAACCGTGCATTTGTTGCGGGCATCGTTTCCGCAGATGCATTGGCTGCATAAGCTTGGCGGCTCGTGGCTGGGGCATGTACACTGCTGCCGGTATAAAAAGCGCCTGTTGCGGTGTCCGGCATTGCCAGCATATCGCTCGTGAGCAACGGATATCGGATCAAACAGCAAGCCAGAGTTCGACCCTACGGAGCACAGGCATGACTGACGTCAAGGGATTGCACCACGTTGCCTACCGCTGCAAGGATGCGAAGGCGACGGTGGATTTCTATACCCGCTATCTGAAGCTGCCGTTCCGGATTGCCATTGCGGACAACCGTGTGCCGTCCACGAAGGAGTGGTCGCCGCACATTCATATCTTCTTCGAGATGGAGGACGGCAGTCACGTGGCGTTCTTCGAGGTTCCGCAAGCACCGGGAATGCAGCTCGATCCCAACACACCGGAATGGGTCCAGCATCTGGCGCTCAAGGTGCCGGACGAGGAGACGCTGAACGCATACAAGCGGCGGCTGGAAGACGGCGGGATCGCGGTCGTCGGTCCGACCAATCATGGGCTGTGCAAGTCGATCTACTTCTTTGACCCCAGTGGCCATCGCCTGGAGCTGGCGGTCGATACGATGACACCTGATATGGCCGCTCGGCTGGAGCAGGAGGCACCGGAGCTGCTCGAACACTGGGACAAGCACAAGGATGCCGGCGACGCCGACTTCGGTTGGCTGCATCGACAGGCAGGCACTTGATTTCCAGGTTGTTGTCCGCCGATCGATGCTGGGCAAAGAAACAAGCCAAGTGCTGGAGCTGGTCCAGCGCGGGATCGGGCCAGAGACTGTACCGACGACTTCGATTTGCGGACCAGCCATGCGCTACCGACTTCCGCTTCCGGATGAACGCGTCACCCCCGAATATGTGCTTTTGCTCGACCGGGTCGAAAGACGAGCGGCGGCGCTGGATAGCAAATTTCGCATTCCGCTGACGCGTGTCCGTTTCGGGTGGGACCCGATTGCCGGCCTGATCCCGATCATCGGCGATCTGGTGATGGCTGCCGTCGCGTTGCAGCTGGTTCGTGATGCCCGGAAATTGGGCGCCAGCAATTGGCTGGTCGCCCGCATGTCGGCCAATGTTCTGATCGATGCGGCCTGCGGAGCGGTGCCACTCGTCGGCGTCTTATTCGATCTGTTTTTTCGCGCCAACACGCGCAACTTGAAGCTGCTGATCGACGCGATCGAGGACAGCAGGCGCAGGCGTAGCGGCGGCGGCGAATGATGGGGCGAAAGGAAGGGCATTGGGGGAGCCGCGCGGCGCCGTCATGGATTCGGCATGCGAGCATGTCATGTCGTTTTGTTTTCTATTTATTTTCAGTGCTTTATCGCGGTGTCCCTGAGCAGGGAAGCTGGCTGCCTGGGGCCGCAGACGCGCTGCTTTGTGACCTCGCAGCACTGGTTGCTGGGCGGCTACCTAGGGCAGTACCGCCTGTGATGTGGCAATGTTCGGGCCAGGCGCGTGGCTGAGCGCTCGCAGGGCGACGCGAGTTATACTACATACGGGCGGCACCGACTCGGACCCGGTCGTGGCTGAGCCTCCGAGCCGGGGTCCGAATTGCAACGCATGCTCCGCGATCTGTGGCTGCAGTTGCGGCAGCAGAGGCGTGCTCAGCCCCATCGGGCAGCGCATGAAAGGCCGATCATTATGACGCGTGACGCGAACGAGCAGACCAGCGAGCCAGGCTCGGACTTCATCCGCAGCATTGTCAGCGAGGATCTGGCGAGCGGTAGGTCCGGGCAAGTGGTGACGCGCTTTCCGCCGGAGCCGAATGGTTTTCTGCATATCGGTCACGCCAAGTCGATTTGTCTCAACTTCGGGGTTGCCGAGGAGTTCGGGGGGCGGTGCCATCTGCGCATGGATGACACGAACCCGACCAAGGAAGAGCAGCTTTACATCGACGCTATCCGGGAGGACGTGCGCTGGCTCGGTTTCGACTGGGGAGAGCACTTCCACCATTCGTCGGATTACTTCGAGCAGCTCTACGCCTGGGCGGAGCTGCTGATCGAGGACGGAAAGGCCTACGTCGACGACCAGAGCCAGGAGGAGATGCGCGCCACGCGCGGCACGCTCACCGAGCCCGGCCGTAACAGCCCGTTCCGCGATCGTTCCGTCGAGGAGAACCTGGATCTGTTCCGTCGCATGCGGGCCGGTGAGTTTCCGGATGGCGCACGGGTGCTGAGGGCCAAGATCGACATGGCCTCGGGCAACATCAACTTGCGCGACCCTGTGATGTATCGGATCCTGCACGCAGCCCATCCGCGTACCGGCACCCAATGGTGCATTTATCCGAGCTACGATTTCGCGCACGGGCAGTCCGATGCGTTGGAAGGCATCACGCACTCGATCTGCACATTGGAGTTCGAGGATCACCGGCCGCTCTACGACTGGTTCATCGAGAACCTTCCGGTGCCGTCGCGGCCGCGGCAGTACGAATTCGCCCGGCTCAATATGACCTATACGATCCTGTCGAAGCGCGTGCTGACGCAACTGGTGCGGGACAAGCACGTCTCCGGCTGGGACGACCCGCGGATGCCGACGATCGCCGGCATTCGCCGCCGTGGCGTGCCGCCGGAGGCCTTGAAGGATTTCGTCAAGCGGATCGGTGTCGCGAAGGCAAACTCAACGGTCGACGCGGGGCTCCTGGAGTTCTCGATCCGTGAGCTGCTGAACAAGAGCGCTGAGCGGCGCATGGCTGTGCTGCGGCCATTGAAGGTCGTGATCGAGAACTATCCGGAGGGCCAAGTCGAGGAGATGGAGGCGATCAACCATCCCAACGACGAGACCAAAGGCACGCGCACGGTGCCGTTCACGCGCGAGCTCTATATCGAGCGCGGGGATTTCATGGAGAACCCGCCGAAGAAGTTCTTTCGTCTCTCTCCTGGCAAGGAGGTGCGTCTGCGCTATGCCTATTTCATCACCTGCAGGGAGGTGGTGAAGGATGCCAATGGCGAGGTCGTGGAACTCAGGTGCACCTACGATCCCGAGACGAGGGGGGGCAATACGCCGCCGGATGGCCGCAAGGTGCAGGCCACGCTGCATTGGGTCTCTGCACCCCAGTCGCTGCCGGCCGAGGTGCGGTTATACGGGCCGCTGTTCAAACGGCCAGACCCCGATGCAGGCAACGTCGCCGCCGAGCTTGATCCCAATTCGGTGGAGATCATTCAGGATGCGCGCGTGGAGCGTTCGTTCGAGGACGGCAGCCTGAAGGCGCCGGTGCAATTCGAGCGGCTGGGCTATTTCTGTCTGGATGCGGATAGCCTGCCGGGCGCGCTCGTTTTCAACCGCACTGTCGGCTTGCGGGACGCTTTTGCCAAGGGCGGGTAGCTCAAAACGAGGAGGGCCACAAATTTCGGTGCACCGCGCCAGGCGGCGGAGTCGACGTTCGTGGCCAACGACCGATAAGGTGGGCTGGAAAGCGCTGCCATTGAGGGCACCACATTGGATCAGTCTACCAGGCGAGGCGCCATGAGACAGTCCGCAGCCGACGTAACATCCGGTGCAACGCGCATCGTACCGAGTTCCTGCGGCGAGTGCGCGGTCGGCTGCGGATCGCTGATACATGTGCGAAATGGTGCCATCATCGACATCAAGCCGAACCCGGAGCACCCGCTGTCGAAGGGGGCTTTCTGCATCAAGGGCTTCAAGGGGCCGACGGGCATCACGTTCTCCGACGCTCGCCTGCTCCATCCTTTGCGGCGCGTCGGCGAGCGCGGCGAAGGCAAGTGGCAGCGCATCGGCTGGGACGAGGCGCTCGACTATGCCGCCGATCGCCTCGCCGCAGTGCGAGAGCAATACGGACCATTGTCGCTGGTTGGCGTGTGCAACAACGCCAACGCCGGCCGCGGCCTCGCCGTGCCGCTGCTGCTGCGCTCGCTCGGCTCGCCGAACTGGATGATGAACCAGGACCTGTGCGGCGGCTGCCGCGCCGTGAGCAGCCGTGCCACCGGGCTCGACATCACGCGCGGCGAGGATGTCGACAACGCACGCTGTGCACTGGTGGTCGGCCGCAACTCCTATGAGGCAGATCCGATCGAATGGCTGGCGCTGAAGGCACTGAAGAAGCGCGGCGGCGAGATCATCGTCATCGATCCCAAGCGGACGCCGGTTGTCGGCATCGCCGACCTGTGGCTGAGGCCGCGCCCGGGCACGGACGCTGCACTTGCGCTCGCCATGATCAACGTGATGCTTGCAGAGGAACGCTACGACAAGGATTTCGTCGCCAAATACACCCACGGCTTCGATTCCCTGTGCGAGCGGGTAAAGCGGTATACGCCGGAGCTGGCCGCCGCCTTGACCGGGGTCGCCGCCGCCGACATCACTGCCGCCGCCCGCATCTATTCTAATGGGCCGTCGACGTTCGTCAGTGGTCACGGCATCGACGCATTCAGTGCGGGTGTGCAAACGTTCCGTGCCTTTCATTGCCTCATTGGCATCAGCGGCAATGTCGATCGGCCGGGCGGCAACCGGCGCGTCAAGAAGCCGAAGGGATTTCTCGACACTCTGCAGGTCATTCACGATCCGGCGTTCCGCCTGCCGCGCGAGATCGAGGAGAAAACGATCGGGGCCGGCACCTATCCGCTGTGGGCGGGGCCGCGCGGCTGGCAGACCTCCTGCCACAATCCCTCCGTGATCGATGCAATTCTGACCGGCAAGCCCTACCCCGTGCGCGCAATGTATGCGAGCGGCGCCAATATCGTGATCACCTATCCGAACTCGACGCGAACGGTCGAGGCGCTGCGCACACTTGATTTCCTGATGGTGGCCAGCGATACCATGACGCCGACGGCGGAGCTCGCCGACATCGTGCTGCCGAAGACGACGGCGCTGGAGGAGGACGACATAAGGCTTCAGCCAGGCGCTCCGGCGATCGCGATGACGCAGGCCGCCATGGCACCGCGCGGAGAGGCGCTGAGCGACCTGGAGATCGCCAAGGCATTGCTTGAGCGTATGCAGCGCCGCAATGCCGCAACAGCGGATTTCCTGCCCTGGGCGGACACCGACGCGTTCCTTCAGCACATGCTCGGCGAGAGCGGTGTGTCGCTCGCGGAGCTGCGCGAGACAGGCTTTGCGACATACCCCTACAAGCATGAGGACTTCGGCCGTTTCCCGTCGCCGACCGGCAAAGTGGAGCTCTATTCCGAGGCGATCGCTGCAGCTGGAGGTGATCCGTTGCCGGACTACGTTGCCCCGACACGCGACGGGGCGGCTGACAAGGTCAAGAGCGCTTATCCGCTGACGCTGCTGACCGGCGATCGGGAGAAGACGTATCACCATTCGCGCTTCCGCGATCAGCCGTGGGCGAGGAAGCTGTCGCCGGACCCCAGAATTCTCGTGCATCCGTCGAATGCCAGTGCGCTTGGGGTTGCCGACAAGCAATGGGTCAGGATCGAGACGCCGGGCATTGCCGGCTCCTGCAAGGCGCGCATCAAGATCACCGAGGCCACGCCCGAGGGTGTCGTCAGCACCGGCATGGGCTGGTGGCGGCCGGGCAGCTTGCTACCGGGCTCTGGCGCATTCGACGTCAACATCAACGCGGCGATCACCTACGATGGCCCGTACGATCCGATTTCGGGCTCGGTCAATTCGCGCGGCCTCATGTGCCGTATCGTGCCGCTGGACGATGATGGCACGGAGGCGAATCCGGGTTCCGTCTCTGCGAGTGCTTGAGCGCGTGTTGCGCCAGTTCAGGTCGAGCACGGGCGTCGCAACATGAACGTCGGCACACGTCTGATGACGGCGCCGACCGCGAACATGCCAGCGGATGCCAACAGCGGCACGACCGATCCGTCCGCCAGGATGCCATAGAGCTGCACGGCAAGGGGACGCCGGGACGGTCGAATCACCTCCACATGCGGACACCAGCCAGCCGACGTCTATTCCAATGCAGCATCTTCAGCACGTGTCGTCCGTCTCGCTGCCAGTCATCGGCAAGGCGGCGAGCCTCGCGATCAGGGTGCGGTCGGCGAGCACGGCCAGGCGTTCTACCGGCTTCAACCATGCCACCGCATCACCGATGGACAATGCCTCATCGAGCTTGGCGCTTGCCGCGGCGCGCCCCGCATCGATGTCGCCGCGATGGCGCTCGACCGGCGTTGGCAAGAATCGTGCGTGCAACTCGCGCAATTCGCGATCGTAGTGCAGGATTCGCAATCCGTCGGCGCCGGGCGCAGCTGCGGGAGACAACGCATCGCGCCATTGGTTGGCACGCGCAACAATCGGCGGCTGTGCCACCTCCTCCGGCGTCTGCAGCAGGCCTGCGCGCCGCAATGCGAGACCGGCCGAGAGCTGTCCACTGCCCCAGGACAGGAACGCCGCCATCATCAGACCTGCAATCGTCGGCGACATCCAAGCCACTAGACTTGCCGAGATCAATAGGCCGGCAATCAGCGTCACGAGCCCGAGTAGCATGTGCGATAGATGCCGCCGAGCGATCGTGCGAAACGGGATCGACCCATCATCGCGGCGTTGCGGATTCCAGCCGCTGTCGGTGCCCATCACTATGCGAATGACTGCGCCGGTCTGGATGACCATCATGATAGGAGCCAACAGTGCCGAGAAGACGACCTCGATCAGTGTAGAGATGGTCATTCTGAAGCCGCCACCGCTGCCGCGCCGAACCGCCGCGTCGGCGAGCGCTAGCAGCAGTCCAAGCAGCTTGGGTGCCAACAGGACGGCCAAGGTGATACCGAAGAGACGCAGTGCACGCTCGGCATCGAAAACGGGAAACGCCGGTAGCAACTCGAACTCGTTGGTGAAGTATTCGGGCCGCACATAGTGCGATTGCAGGACCAGAACGATGCCAACGATCAGCTGTGCCATCCAGATTGGCGAGGCGAGATAGCTCATGATGCCGGTAATGAGATGCTGGCGGCTGGCGAGCTTCAGGCCTTTCGCCGGCAGCACCCGGATGTGTTGCAGGTTGCCCTGGCACCAGCGCCGGTCGCGGATCGCCAGATCGACCAGCGTCGGCGGGCTCTCCTCGTAGCTTCCGGAGACGTCGGGCAGCATGTAGACGCCCCAGCCCGCCCGCTTCATCAGCGCCGCCTCCACGAAATCGTGGCTCAGGATGTGACCGCCGAACGGCGGTCGCCCTGAAAGATCCGGCAGCCCGCAACTCTCGGCAAAGGCGCGAGTGCGGATGATGGCGTTGTGACCCCAGTAGTTGCCATCTCGTCCCGACCATGCCGCCAATCCGGTCGCAATGACTGGACCGTAGATGCGGGCCGCAAACTGCTGCAGCCGCGCGAACAGGGTATTGCGGTTGATGATCAGCGGTAGAGTTTGGATGATACCCGCATCTGGATCGTTCTCCATTGCGGCGGCAAGCGTGACGATGGCATCCGCAGTTATCAGGCTGTCGGCGTCGAGCACCAGCATGTGGTCGTAGGCTGCGCCCCAGCCAGAAACGAAATCGGCAATGTTTCCGGCCTTGCGCGCGATGTTCTTCGGGCGGTGGCGATAGTTGACAGTTGCTTTGTCGCCAAGCCTGCGACGCAGGTCCACCAGCACGCGCTCTTCCGCCATCCATACGTTCGGATCGGTCGTGTCCGACAGCACGAACCAGTCGAAGTTGCGCAGACTATCTGCGTTTGGACCTGCGGCGACATCCTCGATGATCGAGGCTAACGCTCCGAACACACGTGCCGGGTCCT
Organism: uncultured Alphaproteobacteria bacterium; assembly: GCA_963825625.1. GTDB lineage: Bacteria > Pseudomonadota > Alphaproteobacteria > Rhizobiales > Hyphomicrobiaceae > CAMDPA01. Next base: position 163,199 of record CAWGUF010000026.1, read on the forward strand.
CATTGTAGGTCGGCATCACAACGGCGGTGCGACTGGTCAATGGCGGTGTCGCTGGCTGCCGACGTTTCGCCAGCAATGCGAAAAAGCCCACAATGCCGCTGGTCAGCGCCAGCGAGATCCATGAGAAATTGATCACGAACAGCACAAGCAGCGCCCACTCCAGCGCCGTCACATCGCCGACCGAGACGACGCCGTACATCTCGTATGCGCCAAATGCAGTAATGGCCAAGGCGCCACCGAAAACGACAAGTCGGGCAACAGCGGTCCGCCACTGCAATGGTCGCTGCCGCGGCTGATGCGCCGCTGACTGGTCGAACCGGAACAGTGACTGCTCCGGCATTGTCAGCGTGGCCGGCGGCGGCATGGCGGCCATGGCATCGACATCGCGAAACAAATGAACGCCTGGCAACATTGAATTCTGATTTGGAGGACGGCCGGGCGAGGTCATGGGGTCCATCTATAGAGCCAGGTCTCGCTCACCGGGGTGGCGCCTTGCTGCAAGACGAGCCGCAATTCCACAAGTGGATTACTGCCGGCGTCGAGGTCGAACATGATGCGCATGGTCCCGTCTTCGGGTGTTCTGAATATACGCACGGACGTGATCTTGCCGGCCGAGGCCCACAGATTTGGCGTGATCTCCTGTGCGCCGGCAGACGCCGATAGGCGCTTGTCGGAAAACTGAACCAGAAAGCGGCGCTTGAATTCCGATGCGCTGCCCGGGACGCGGCCGGTGCCGGAGTGGGTGGCGATCGCGCCATCTGATTGATATTGCGGCTGCCAGCTCCATATCTGGCGGTATGCGAAGTAGGTCTTGGAGCGCGCAGCAAGTCCCATTTTCGGGCGCCAGTAGAGTGCGATGTTCTTGTTATAGGCGGCGGCGGCAGGAATTTCCATCAGTGTTACCTCGCCCGCCCCCCAGTTTCCGATCGGCTCGATCCAGACCGTAGGCCGGCGTTGCCATGCATTCTCGTCGTCGAGGAATGCCGTAAAGCTCCGGTTGCGCTGCAGCAGTCCGTAGCCCTTCGGATCTTGATCCACGAAGGCAGAGATCTGCAACCTTTCGCGGTTTGCCACGGGCCGCCAGATCCATTCGCCCTTGCCGGACAACATCTGCACGCCCGATACCTCGAAAACCGATGGCCTGACATCGTCGATGCCGCGCCGGCCGAGTGGCCCGGACAAGTGCGTCGCCTGGATCGGCGTGAGGCCAAAGTGCTCCACCTTGCGTCGCGTGAAGATCTCGCACTCTACATCGATCACGGTGGCATCATCGGCGCGCAGGGAGAAATGAAACGCACCGGAAAGGCTCGGTGTGTCGACCAGTGCATGCATGATGAGCGCTGCGGCCGCAGGCCCTGGCTTCTCGATCCAGATCGAGCGGATATGCGGTGCTTCCTCCGACTTCTGGTCGGCTGAGCGCACAGCCAGAGGACGAGAGATCGCGCCCCACTCCTGGTTACGTGCAATAGCAGACAGCACCGCGGCGTTGCGAATACTGGCGACGGCTCGTAGCGTACCATCGCTATTGCGGACATGAACGCGAAAGCCGGTAAAGCCGAGTTGCGCCGCGGCGGGCGGTGGCTTCAGGTTGCCGAACTCAAATTTGGCCGGATCGTAAGTGATCGGTGTTCGTAGTTTGCCTTCCACCGTGAAGAGCGCGACGTCGCCTGGCTGACTGCGACTGCGATGCAGTGGCTCGATGACAAAAGGCAGGTTGTCGCCGCCCCAGATCATGTCTTCAGTGCGGAAGCGAACCCCTGCCACATCCTCCGGCGAGGCATTTTCGAGCGCTCCCAGCGGCGACTGCACCGGCAGCTTGTAAGGTTTTGCAGCCAACTCGCGCGCCAGATCACTGACTGTTGCGGCGAGGAGATCCGGTCCTGCATCCGTGCTATCAGCCGTTTGCGCAACCACCTGCGTCCCAAGCCCGGCAGGCTGTATCGCCAGCAGCGCCAGCGCAAACAGCGCGAACCGCATTCGGCTTCGGTAATTCAAGCTGGAATTCGTCATGCTGCACTCGCATTCTGCTGAAGCGCATGGGTGGGCCGCCAGCAGCTCACAAGTTCATTGCGCATCGCCCTGCCGACCCGGGGTAGCGCCTAGTCGCAGCACCCTAGTATTGCATTGACCCGGGCATGCAAGTGGTCTTTCGTGCCGCTGACTTTGAATGGCACTGGAGTAATAGAGGCCGTCGCCATGTCCAGCCCCGATCGGCGCACCTTTACCACCGGCCTCGCCGCGGTGGCGGCGTTATGCGGCCTCAGTGTATCGGCATATGCCCAGAACGCACCGGCCACGAAACCGGGTCGTGGCTTCGGCTTCGAGGACGTCGTGGCACGAGCGCGCCGGCTGGCGGCCAGCCCATACGAAGCCCGTTTGCCGAAGCTGCCCGCCGTATTCGAGGCGATGGATTGGGACAAGTGGCGACAGATTCGGTTTCGGCAAGAAAAGGCCCTGTTGCGTGGCGGTACCAGCAGATACAGCCTCCAGCTGTTCCACCTCGGCCACCTGTTCAAGCGGCCGGTCACCGTCAACGTCACGCGCGAAGGCATCACCTCGCCGATCCCCTATTCGACCGCTTTATTTGACTACGGCTCTTTGCAGCTACCCAGGCAGCTGCCGATCAGTCTCGGATTCGCCGGCTTCCGCGTGCATTATCCGCTCAACGACCCCAAGACCGACGACGAGTTGATCTCGTTCGTCGGCTCCAGCTATTTCCGCTGGCTGGGGCGCGGCCAGAAATACGGGCTCTCCGCCCGCGGGCTTGCGATTGGCACTGGCAAGCTCGACAACAAGGAGGAATTCCCCTTCTTCCGCGAGTTCTGGATCGATACAGAAGGCGATAAGAACGGCGCACTGGTCATCCTTGCGCTGCTCGACAGTCAGTCGGTCACAGGCGCCTACCGCTTTGTGGTGCGGCCCGGCCCACACTCCAGCGTCGATGTCAGTGTGCGGATCTTTGCTCGAGCGTCTATCGATGCTTTGGGCCTTGCGCCGCTGACCTCGATGTACTTCCTGGGCGAGAACGATCGCCACCTCAACGACCGCAACAAGTACGACGAGTTCCGTCCCGAGCTGCACGATTCGGACGGGCTTCTCATGCACACGGCGAGCGGCGAGTGGGTCTGGCGCCCGCTGAAGAACCCATTGATACAGGAGGTCCAGCGTTTCGAGGCGAAGGACGTCAGGGGCTTCGGCCTGATGCAGCGCGATCGCAGGTTCGACAGCTACCAGGACATAGAGCTGAACTATGAGCAGCGGCCGAGCTATTGGATTGAGCCTACGAGCGATTGGGGTAACGGCGTCGTCGAGCTGGTCGAGCTGGCCACCGCAGACGAGACGGCCGACAATATCGTGGCTGCATTCGTGCCCAAGGCACCCCTCGAAGCCGGCAAGGAGCTGGCATTCTCCTATCGCATGCGCTCCGTTGAGGCCGGGCTTGAGCTGCATCCGCTTGGCCATGCCGTCAACACGTTCTCGGCGCCGGCCCGTGCGCTTGGCTCGACCGAACAGGACAAGGTGCTGACGCGACGCCTGATGATCGACTTCGCCGGTGGAGAGATAGACTACTTCCTGCAGCAGCCGTCGCTGGTGCAGGTCGATGCCTCGGCGCTTGCCGCGCGCGTGCTGCGGACATTCGTCGTGCCGAATCCGGCGCTCAAGGGCTTCCGCATTATGCTCGACGTGCAGTTCGAGAAGGACAAGGTCGGCGTCATCAGGGCCGCGCTCCGGTCGGGCTCGAAATTGCTGACCGAAACCTGGACCTACGCTTGGCGGTTCTACGATTTGTGAGCCGGAAGGCCGAAGTTGCCGCTGCCGGCTATGGGGCCTCGAGCGGTTACACACCGCAGAATTCGACCCTTTTGATTTCGTTCCCGAGCCAATCCAATAGCCGAGTTGCGCCTGAGTAGGCCATTCCTGTGATGGTCCGCAATAACCGCTGGTGTAAGACCAGGAAGCTTCATAACCCGCGTATGGATGCAATTATAGAGAGCAATATATAGTCGTATATATTTGAGATTGCATGCATGTTTGATCCGTGTTCATCGCAATTCTGGCATCGGTCCAATACAATCAAGACTGCGCATAGTGTGACACTTTCACAGTCGTTTGTGCCGAATAGCAGACCGGAGCTGTAGCTTCTGACCAGCGGGGGTCATGAGGTTGAGTATACACAAGGAGAAGTCAGTTGAATGTCAGACGGATGACGGTTTGGTTGCGGCAAACCATTTGCGCGAGCTCCTGGTAGCACTCGAGGCGTCGGGAGCAGCGCCTGAGGCCGGCAAGGTCTGGCGCGACGGCAATGATGGACATGGTGTCGACGCGGCTGACCTGCCGCTTTCTGCGCCCAACATGTTAATGGTCAGGTTGGCGACGGTGCAAATTCCAATGATGCGGATACTCCCATTGCACTGCTCCACTTTGGCGAGTTGATACCGCAGCGCCAGCTCTTTCTAGCGGATGACCTGCCCCTGCAGAACTCCTCCAGTCTGAGGTAGAGTCCGCACCCGAGAGAGGGACGGACGATGAAGAAGAGCCGGTTCACGGAAGAGCAGATCATTGCGATCCTGCGCGAGCAGGAAGCGGGGGCGAAGACGGCGGAGGTTTGCCGCCGCCATGGCATCAGCCAGCCGACGTTCTATAACTGGAAGGCCAAGTACGGCGGGCTGGATGTCTCGGACGCGAAGCGTCTGCGGGCGCTGGAGGACGAGAACGCGAAGCTGAAGAAGCTGCTGGCCGAGGCGATGCTGGACAACGCGGTTCTGAAAGACGTCGCCTCAAAAAAATGGTGACGCCCGCCGTGAGACGGAACGTCGTCGCACAAGCCGTGACGAGCCACGGCTTGAGCGAACGGCGGGCGTGCCTGATCCTCGGCGTCTATCGGTCGAGCCATCGCTATCGATCGCGCCGTTCCGACGACGCGGCACTGCGGGAACGGATCCGCGATCTCGCGCACGATCGTCGTCGTTTCGGCTATCGACGACTGTTCATTCTGCTGCGTCGTGATGGCGAGGCTTCGGGCCGCAACCGCATCTATCGGCTTTATCGGGAGGAAGGCTTGAGCGTGAGGAAACGCAAGTCTCGGCGGCGCGCAACGGGGATGCGCGCACCGATCCTGGTCGTGGCTCGTGCCAATGCCCGCTGGTCGCTCGACTTCGTGCACGACCAGATGGCGAACGGGCGTCGCTTCCGCATCCTCAACATCGTCGACGACGTGACGCGGGAATGCCTGGCCTCGATCGCGGACACGTCGATCTCGGGCGCCCGCGTGGCTCGCGAGTTGACGGCACTGATGGCGCGGCGCGGCCGACCGGGCATGATCGTGTCCGACAACGGCACCGAGTTCACGTCGAATGCCGTTCTGTCGTGGGCCTCCACGCAGCGGATCGACTGGCACTACATTGCTCCGGGCAAACCGATCCAGAATGCCTTCTCGGAGAGCTTCAACGGCCGCATGCGCGACGAACTGTTGAATGAGAGCCTGTTCTTCGGGCTCGGTCACGCCCGCACGGAAATCGCGGCATGGGTCGCCGACTACAATACCGAACGCCCGCATTCGGCGCTCGGCTACCAGACGCCAGCGGCATTCGCAGCAGCGCTGGCGGCCACAACAACCACCGCAACAGGCCGGCCTGCTGCGATATGTGAGGTCTCCGCAGCCCGGCCTGTTGCTCACCACCCAGACGACAGCGTATCAACCCAAAAGACTCTATCCACGGCTGGATGAAACTTCAGGGGCAGGTCAATTTGTCTTTCGGACACATGTGCTATTCATCCGATAACAGAGCAACGTGCATAACAGTTAGTCGTGGTGAATTCGTACGGTGGATCATAATGACGCCTGCTGCGGGCTTGCCGTGCGGGGGCTCTGCCCATGCGACCCCGGAGAATGTCCACGAAGATGATGGCGCGAGGTGTATACAGAGCAGTCTCGTCAGCGTGTGCGTTGCAGCGGTGGTGAGGGCTCCAGAGCGGCTGGATGGTGATCGGCAGACGCTGCCGCATCGGCGGGCATCGATGTTGCCGGTCCGGATTAACCGGTGAGGATCAGGCCACGGTACAGCCTGGAGAGGCGATGACCGTCGAAAGTGATGGCGCTCCGATTGGGGCGCTTTTTGCGCGCGGCATGTCGCGGATGCTGGTCGCACACGCGGGGACGCGATGACCGTCACGGAGAGGGCGCCGCTGGTCTAACAACGGGGGGGCGCTTCCTTCGTCAGAGGCAGACCATGGTAGGACGCGGATGCGCTTTGGCGACCCCCTGATCTCCACAGCATCAGCATCGTTAGGGGTGGAGAGGTGACTTTGACGGTACAATGCGAAAGGGGATTGGGCGCGCAGAGGCGCGTCCTAATTGCGTCCTCGGTGAAAATCTGCCGCCGAGACCGCTTTGTAACCTATTGATTTCATTGGTGCCGGCTGAGGGACTTCGAACCCCCGACCCCCTGATTACAAAATAGCCGGGTGATGATTGAACCCGGTTGCCAATTCGCCCTATCCGCTTGCAAAGCCTCAATTCTAAGGCTTTTCTCATTACAATCCGCCCCCTGTAAAATTACGTCCTTTTGGGTTACGTTGCTACCGTGGTGCTACCGCAGCACCCAGACCCTTTTTCACGGCAGCTACCGCGAGGACAACATGCCCAAGTCACAGAACGCCCAGAAGCTCACTATGACCGCAGTCGAGCGATTGACCCCAGGCGAGCGTGACGTAGTTCTATGGGACAGCGACGTGCCGGGGTTCCACGTGCGCTGCACCCCCGGAGGCGCCAAGACCTTCGCTCTGTCCTTCCGGGTGCGTGGTGTGGCGCGCAAGTCGAAGATTGGCTCGTTTCCTGCCATGACCGTGGAGCAGGCCCGCAAAATGGCACGGCGGTGGTATGCCGACGCCCAGGACGGCATTGACCCGGCCACGAAGCGCAAGGCCGATGATATGACCGTGGCGGACGCCTGGGCGCGATTTGATGCCAACCACATCGCCCGCAAGAAGCCAAAGACCCAGGAGCAATACCGGGATCTCTGGCGCGTCCACATCGAGCCGGTGATTGGTCGCAAGCCTCTCAGCGCGCTGACATCGGAGGCGGCAGAGGACATCGCAGCGCGCGCCATGAAGCGAGCGGCACAAGTCCAGGCTGACCGCTTGGCCCGCGCCCAGGCCAAGCGTGTAGCGGCAGGATTGCCCGTCGAAGCGCCACAGAAAGCCACCGAGCCCGGTGCCGCCACCGCCAACCGGGTGCTGGCGGTGCTGAGCAAATTCCACGCCTATTGCGCCGTGCACAAATGGCGACCCAAGGGCGACAATCCTAGTCAGGGCCTGACCCGTCACAGTGAGGTGTCACGGCTGCCAAGGGTGACGGACGAGCAGGTGCGCGCGCTGGGACGGGCATTCGAGAAGGCACGTGTGCGCACGACACCGTGGGCACTTGGCGCCATCAGGGCGCTGTTCTTCTCGGGGCACCGCAAGCAAGAGGTGTTCGCGCTACGTTGGGATCAACTGCACCTCGACGTTGCCGCGCCCTATGCCGATCTGGCCGACAGCAAGACAGGTCCCCGCACGCTACCCCTAAATGAGCCGATGGTGGCCATTATCCGCGAGCTCGAGGCGCTACGTCCTGGGTTCCCCAGTCCCTTCGTGTTCCAGGGCACGGATCCGGCCAAGCCCGTCAGCGACCCTCGCAAGACGTGGGAATTCTTGAAACGCGAGGCGGGTCTGCCATGGCTGCGCATGCACGACTTCCGCCATGTGTTCGGCACATCGGCAGTCAGTAACGGCGCGGCACTGCAGCTTGTTCAGAGCATCATGGGGCATGCTGACCCGCGCACCACCCAGCGTTATGCCCGCGTGCTCATTGAACCGGCGGTGGCCGCGTCCAACGATACTGGCGGGCGACTGGCTCAGCACACGGAGAAGGGCGCCCAAGAGGTTCGCATCGTCCACTAGCTATTGCAAAATGCAAACCCTTTCAGTGGTTTACATGCCTCTCGAATCAAATTACATATCGTTACAGAGCTAACGTCTCCCGCCCACCTCGCGCACAATGCGCTCGTGGAATGGGGCACCAGACGCTCAAGGCCAATCATCCGATCAGGGCCGCGATCCGCTTAGCAGGCGGGACGCGGCCCTTTTTCGTTTCTGGAGGCGACAATGACCGAGACTGCAACAGAGGCGCCGCGCCCCACCGGCGGGTGCTTTTTCGAACCTCAGCGTTTCTACTCGCCCGAGGACATCGAGGCCATGACCGGCCTGACAACGGGCGCCCTTGCTGTGATGCGCCATCGCGGTGACGGCCCCAAGTTCACGCGCCTGGGACGCCGCATTTTTTACAAGGGCGAGGCCGTGCTGGCGTTCCTTGACAACGGCATAGCAAGCAACACGGCGGAGGCGCGCGAGAAGGCCCGCAAAGGCGGTGCGGCATGAGCATCCCCTGCCTCTTGCCTACCGCCCGCAGCGTGCAGGGCTTCATGTGCCTGGGGCACGATCAGTCCAGTAGTTCAGAGAGTTGGCAACCGGAGTTGTTAGCGCGCGTGTGCGGCATCACTCACGCCGAACTCGGCGTCGCGATTCGCGAACCGTCGGGAAGTCATGACGTACAGAACGGCGGTTAGCGATGAAACCGAAAAAGCGGAAGAAGCCTTACAAAATGCCTCGCCCATGTAGTTGGTCTCGAATGGATCGCGTTGGCGATTTACCTGCCCCTTACGTGGCAGCGAGGTTTGCCGACGGCCGAATTGATCTTGCGTCGATAGACCCGAGAAGGATCGTAGATGTGTACGAAAAGAGCCTCTGTCACCTCTGTGGCGTTGACATGGGTATGGGGAATGATGGATCGGACAGCGTAATTCTGAATGCTACGCAACTCTCTGTGGGCTTCTCGACAGAGCCAATCGGGCATTTTGAGTGCCTTGTCTATGCGACAGGGGTTTGTCCTCACTTGCGACGCACCGGTCCACACATAGTAGCGACTGCACATCGGATCAGTGGGGCACGTCGACCTCTGATTAACAGTGCAGTCAGCAACTACCTTTCTCTGCTTGGGGAGGTTCGCTACCTGGCTATTGCACACGATGGCGCCGTTTACTGGCAGATTGAAGTTGAAGAAGGAGAGGGAGACGATCCAGATCCTACTACCGATTTCCCTCGCATAGCGCGTGACGCTCTCGCTGCGCACATTGTTATCAAGCAGCGGCTCCAGGCGAGGAATACACGCACCTGCTTACCCATGATCGTCAGCCAAGTTTGAGCCACACGGGTCTGCGATTTTGCTGTGCATTCTGAGGGAGATGGCTCATGGCGCGGAACAAGGTGCAATTCCAGAAAGGCCTTTCGGAGGCTGAATTCCTGCGGCTCTATGGTGACGAGGATGCGTGCCGCGAGGCGCTTTTCCGCTGGCGCTGGCCTGGCGGCTTCGAGTGTCCGGCGTGCGGCGAGCGGGACCATTGCGTGCTCGACCGGCGTGCGCTGATCCAGTGCAACACCTGCCGCACTCAGACATCGTTGACCGCCGGCACGATCTTCGCCAACACCAAATTGCCGCTCACGACTTGGTTCCGCGCCATGTACCTCATCACGCAGTCGAAGCAGGGCATCTCGACGGTCGAACTCGGCCGCCGCCTCGACGTGCGCCAGACCACGGCCTGGGCGATGAAATCGAAACTCACGCAAGTGATGCTTGAACGCGACGCGAAGAAACTGCTCGACGGCCGCGTCGAGATGGATGACGCCTATCTCGGTAGCCGGCGATCAGACGGCAAGACGGGACGCGGTGCGCCGGGAAAGACGCCGTTCGTGGCCGCGGTCGAGACCACCGACGACGGCAAACCGAAACGCGTGCAATTGCGTCGCGTCACACGCTTCTCGAAGAAGGCGATCAAGGCGCTGGCTGGCCGGACGTTGAAGCCCTCGGCGCGCGTCGTCACCGACGGGCTCGGCTGCTTTCACGGGCTCAAGGGATCGGTCGAAGCGCACAACCGGCTCATCGTCGCCCAACTTGGCCACGCCGAGAAACTGCCGCAATTCCAGTCGGTCAACACCGTGCTCGGCAATATCAAGAGCGCGATTACCGGGACATATCGCGCGGTCAGGAAGCACGCCGATCGCACCCTCGCCGAATTCGAATGGCGTTTCAATCGGCGCTATGATCTCGCCGCCATGATCCCCCGCCTCGGCTGGGCCGCAACCCACACGCCGCCGATGCCCCATCGGCTTCTGAAGATGGCTGAGAGTGGTGGGTAAGCAGGTACACGCAAGAGATAACATGCATGCCTTGTGGCTGGACCGCCGTGGGGTGATGGACCAGCGCATCATGCTGCCAAGGCACGCCGCAAAAGCAGCGTAAAACAAAATCCAGCATCGAAACGCAAGCAGGCCGCCGCGTGAATGGCGGCTTTGTTTTGCCCGCTGTTGTGCTTTCTCCGCAACGAATTGCATTATGCAACAAAAACAAAATGCGACCCTTTTGCATTCCAACGAGTTAGCGAAGGGCGTGCAATGGCCCACCGGTGGTGAAGTCGGTTGAGCGTGCGAGGGCGAGGCTGGAAATTGCAATTTTTGCAAGACGTTATGCGCGCTTGCCTCAGCGGTGCTCGGGGACGCAGCGGGCGAAGCGGTGTATAGAAATGCGAAACGCCCGGTTGGTCCCGGGCGCTTGCGTAATCATGGAGGCTTCGCGAAAAGCCCGTATCTCGTAAAACAATTCGCGGCGTTTGACAAGCCTCCCGTTTCCAATGGGAGCAAATAAATGCAAACGGATGCCAATGCCGCAACCAGCGGCGAACTCGATACCAAGGCGCTACGCGCGGCCATCGTTGCCCAGCTGCGCACCGGGCCCAAGTCGTGGCCCGAATTGATGGCGGCCACCGGCCAAGCCAAGCTGCCCGTCAAGCAGCAGCTGCGGAGCCTTGAGCAGCAGGGCAAGGTAGATCAGAGACAGCACACCGACGAACAGGGAACGCGAGCCCTGTACTTCCTGCGGCACCAGCGGCCCGCGAAGCAGCCGACGCGCAACAACGATCAGCGCCCCAAGCGGCGCAACTTCGGCCATCCTCACCATCGGCGGGGGAGGGCTGGCGCATGACGTTTCAGCACCAAGCGGACACCGAGATTGCCGAGGCCGAGTTCGATGCAGCGCATGCGGCAGCGCCGCCACCGCAGCACCCCGACGACGTGGCGCCGACCCAGGCCGATGTCGAGGCCATCGCTGCCGGTTATGCGTCCCTGCTGGAGCCAAACAGCAAGCTGGCGCGTGCCGCCGACGAGCGCGAGGACGTTCGCAATCTGCTCGGGTCCATCAATGCCTTGTTGGCCTATGATGCAGCACTGCGACCCGCCGCCGAAGCCATGTTGCCGCCCAGCGAATGGAAGCAACGGGCCGCCCACGTGGTGCGGTGGGAACTGCTGCACCATGCCTCGCACGATCCGGAGGTAAACAAGGACTGTCTCCGGGTGCTGGTGTTCATCATGCGATGCGTGAACCGGCACGGGCTGGTGGCGTGGCCGAACGCCACCACGCTCTGCAAGGGGTTGGGGCTGCGCAAGGATGCTGTCAGCCGGTATCTCTCAACCCTGGAGGATCGGGGGTACATCGTGCGCACCAAGAGCCACAAGCGCGCGGTGGTGTGGTTCCGTGACGACGATAACACGGGATATGCGCTTGGGGGGCGTGGCGCGGCCTACACGTTCGGCACGGCAAAGTTCCCCACCTATGAGGCCATGGTCGAGGCAAGCGATGCGCTCATGGCCAAGATGTTGGCGCACGCGGCGACAGATGTTTATGTTGCGCTGGGGAGCAACTTCAACGTCGATGACTACGAACCAGAAACGGTACCCTCCCATGATGAAGTTGCGTCAGGGAGCAACTTCAAATCTGTTCATGTTGCGCCGGAGAGCAACTTCATTTCGCGTGAAGTTGCGTCAGCGCGCAAGACAAGAGAACCCTATAGAGCTTCTAACCCTGATGAGCTTCTGAACCCTGGGGAGCGGTTGCGCGCGGACGCGCAACCCACCGCTGACGATCACCTTGCATCGGATCAGGCGGAACAGGATCAGCAGGCAGGTGGAACGGCACTGACCGTTGTGCCTAGCAATGACCTCCTGTTGCACGCGTCGGGTGGTGGCTTGCTCGATGCCCCTATGATGGTGGGGGACGTTGAGTTGCCCATAGCCGTGGCTGATGCCGTGGCATGCGCAAGGCACAGCAGCAAGACCGCCAAGCGCAAGGCTATGACCCTTGGCCAAACGATCCGCGAGGTTCGCGGGCAAGGCATCGAGCCTGCCGAGATCGTTGCAGCGCTAAACCTCGCCGTCGCCAAGCTTGACGACAACGCGAGTGATGGCGACCTGCTCGGCAAGTGCACCTCGTTCGTTGCCAACCTGCCGAAGTTCCGCGCACGCGACATCGCCAAGGCCCAGTCCGATGCCCAGCAGGCCACAGACCGCGACCTTGAGCAGATATTCCGCGCGCACAGCCATGGGCGTGTTGGCGGAATGACCGGGACCAATGTCACCGGGTCCATGGTCAAGTGTGCCTGTATGGACCCCGCGCCCATCGAGGGCCTGACCGCCGCCGACGTGAACCGCGCGCTTGCCGGGTTCGTGACCGACTTCGCAGCGGAGGCACCCTACGGCAACGCGTTGGACGCTCTTCGCCGTCGCATCGTCACGGGCGTTCTGGTGCGGCGTTACGGTTCCGCCCGGCAGCAGGTGGACGGCCCCGTGCGCCACACGGGCTCGTGGTGGGCCGTGCCCCAGTCCCTGGCTGATGAGTTGATGGCAAGCTACCAGTTTACCCCCGAGGAAGCGCGCCTGGCTCGCGGGGAGGTTGAGGCCTGGGAAATCACGCCAGACCGCAGCGCCGACCCCAAGGCGTATTTGGCCAAATGCGCCGGCACAATGCTGGGTGCCGCTTTTGCCCTTGTCGAGGACGAGGTGTCACGGGTTTCGACTGAGTGGCTGGCGGCTCACTATGGCCGCGACCTTCAAGGGATCAGCACCAAGCAATTGAGGGAATACTGGCGGGCCATGGTGGCTTACGCCCACGAAGCGAATAGCTCGGCCGCAAGCATATCCGAGCGGGGCATGTCGCTGCGCCCGCAGCTCAAACAGGCCAGCCAAGCTGCCGCTATCCCCACACAACCCCGCCAGCGCCCCAAGGGTTTCAACTGATCGGAGACCGCCAGATGATTGTCACCAGACGGAGAATGATTACCGAGGGCGCCGTGGCCCGCCGCCGCCTTCGCGCCCTGCTGCGCCAACTGCATGAGGACCGGCTTAAAGACGATCCGGCACCGGATCAAAGGCCCGAACCGGAAGCGCAGCAGCCAGACCGCCGCGCCGCGTAACCCCGATTGCAAAAATTGCAAGGACTTCAACGCCATGAACACCGACACCCTGGAGCGGCCGACCTGGAGGACGGCGAGACCCTGCCTCCAGAATAGCGATTGCTGCTCACCGTTCCAGCCGTACAGCGGGATTTGAGGGGTGTCCGGTATCACCCCAGCCAAAAAACTCAAACGGGCATGTAGGGCGGCCCCCATGCAAGGAAACGCAGCCTCGCACCACCCCAAGCCCCGGAGTTCACCGCCCGGGGCGGACCATGCGGCCTTCGCCGCGCCTGTCAGCGACACTACCGCTCCAATTGGCTACGAAGTCCAGTGGAAAGGGGCGGCAGCCGGCATAGTTGCAGAAGAGAAAAGTTACTTGGGAGCAGTCGGTTAAAATGGTGCAGCCAGGCTCCAGCAAGGTTGAATGGTCAGCAGTTCAATTCTTTTCAGCTCCCGCCCGGGATACGGGGGACAGATGCCCCTGAGCATGGTTCGCAACAGCCAGTCTTAAACATGCCTATCTCCTTAGAACCGGCGCAATCATAGCGTAGGAGAGGCTCATCCAGGAGGTGGGCTATGTCGAGCGAGATGCACAACGACTTGTGGCGTGATTTTCCGAAGACGGCGACGGAGTTCGAGAAGCGTTTCGCGACCGAGGAGGACTGCCGCGCCTACTTGATCGCAGGCGCGCTGGGGCGGCGAGCCGGCGTGCGCGCGGTGCGAGAGCCAAGGCGCGTGTGGACGATCCGACAGGGCACCACGTTCGAGTGCGCGGACTGCGGCCATCAGACGAGCCTGACGTCGGGCACGGTGCTGGAGAAGACGCGCAAGCCCTTGAAGATGTGGTTCCGCGCGATCTTCGAGATCTCGGCTCGCCGCACGGGTATCTCGGGCAAGGATCTGCAGCGCATCATGGGCTTCGGCTCCTACGAGACCGCCTGGACCTGGCTGCACAAGCTGCGCTCGGCGATGGTGCGCTCAGACAGCGAGCCCATGGGCCCTTTCGTGCAGACCGACGAAGCGCTGGTCGGGGGAAAGGGCGGGCCGCACAAGGAGCTGGTGCTGGTCGCCGCCGAGGCCAACGGAAGGGTGCGCCTCGCCCACGTCGAGAACAATGATACGGGCACCTGCGAGCGTTTCGTGTCCGGCCAGATCGCGGCCGACGCGCATGTCGTGACCGACGGGCATGCCGGCTACAACGAGGAAAGTCTCGGCGAGCGCAGCCACGACGCCGTCGTGCAGACCAAGGCCGAGCGCCGTGAGCACGACGCGGTGCAGGCCTGCCACTGGACGATCTCGCTGTTGAAGCGCTGGCTCATCGGCACACATGCCGGCGCGGTGCGCGACAAACATCTGCAGGCCTATCTCGACGAGTTCGCTTTCCGCCACAACCGCCGCAAGACCAAAGGCGTCGGCCGGATCGCGGCACGCGTGATCGAAAGCCTCCTCGCAAAGCCGCCGATACCGATGCGAAAGCTGGTCGACGATACCCGCAGATGCCGCTGGTTCGGATCAACTCAAGCCGCCGCCGCCTGATCTAAAGGGATAGGCATGTCTCGTACGGGCGTTCGATCGAGGGGCAACCCTGAGGGATTATCGTCTTTCTCGAAGTAAACAAACTTGACAACCGCGCCATGTACGGTGCCGAGAGTGCGATCGCTCGAACGGAACGGTAGGCTCAAGGTTCGTCTTCTATCGCGAGTGCTACTAACGAAATAAGGGTTACGGGGTTTTGGCAGGAAAGAGATCTTGGGCGACACGGAAGCCGACGTAATAGTTCCGGAAGTCGGCATTGATGCGGAGGCGGCTCGTGGTCCGCAATTCCTTTGAATTGTTGGGCTAAGAGCCGCCGCGAATGACGCGAGCACAACCAATCTCTTCACTGACGGTAGAGCCATCGGTCGGTGCGCCCGAATAGCTGTCCTTTCCGCAGTCCTGCACCCACTCCAAGACATTCCCGTGCATGTCAACGAGGCCAAACGCATTGGTTTTGAACGAGCCCACCGGTGCCGTCTGCTTATTGTCCCACGGGCTACCGCAGCCAGCGCAGTTGGCATTGGCCTTGCCGACGTCGTCACCCCATGAAGGCCGGCCATCTGCATCTTGGTTCGGATCGACCACACGTGGCTCGCACGCAGCGGCGGCTTTGCCCCGATCAACTTGCGCTTGTTCTAAGGTGGCAGGCGAGCGGGCTTTCCTGTGGTGTTCTGCTCGTTGCCGTTCATCGTCGATCTCCTGGTTGAAGAGACCGACCAGGATGCCTGCGTGGATAGAGCGAAGCAGCTATCGTGATCGACGATCTCACGACAGGGTTACCTGTGGTGGTGGCTGAGCGCGGCTTCCACCTCCGCATCGATAGGCCGTCGGAGCTTCGCTTTCGACGGTAGGCCGTCCGCGGTCGACATGCCATTACCTGCTTACCCACCACTCTCAGCCATCTTCAGAAGCCGATGGGGCATCGGCGGCGTGTGGGTTGCGGCCCAGCCGAGGCGGGGGATCATGGCGGCGAGATCATAGCGCCGATTGAAACGCCATTCGAATTCGGCGAGGGTGCGATCGGCGTGCTTCCTGACCGCGCGATATGTCCCGGTAATCGCGCTCTTGATATTGCCGAGCACGGTGTTGACCGACTGGAATTGCGGCAGTTTCTCGGCGTGGCCAAGTTGGGCGACGATGAGCCGGTTGTGCGCTTCGACCGATCCCTTGAGCCCGTGAAAGCAGCCGAGCCCGTCGGTGACGACGCGCGCCGAGGGCTTCAACGTCCGGCCAGCCAGCGCCTTGATCGCCTTCTTCGAGAAGCGTGTGACGCGACGCAATTGCACGCGTTTCGGTTTGCCGTCGTCGGTGGTCTCGACCGCGGCCACGAACGGCGTCTTTCCCGGCGCACCGCGTCCCGTCTTGCCGTCTGATCGCCGGCTACCGAGATAGGCGTCATCCATCTCGACGCGGCCGTCGAGCAGTTTCTTCGCGTCGCGTTCAAGCATCACTTGCGTGAGTTTCGATTTCATCGCCCAGGCCGTGGTCTGGCGCACGTCGAGGCGGCGGCCGAGTTCGACCGTCGAGATGCCCTGCTTCGACTGCGTGATGAGGTACATGGCGCGGAACCAAGTCGTGAGCGGCAATTTGGTGTTGGCGAAGATCGTGCCGGCGGTCAACGATGTCTGAGTGCGGCAGGTGTTGCACTGGATCAGCGCACGCCGGTCGAGCACGCAATGGTCCCGCTCGCCGCACGCCGGACACTCGAAGCCGCCAGGCCAGCGCCAGCGGAAAAGCGCCTCGCGGCACGCATCCTCGTCACCATAGAGCCGCAGGAATTCAGCCTCCGAAAGGCCTTTCTGGAATTGCACCTTGTTCCGCGCCATGAGCCATCTCCCTCAGAATGCACAGCAAAATCGCAGACCCGTGTGGCTCAAACTTGGCTGACGATCATGGGTAAGCAGGTGCCATTATGCCAGGTGAACGTGATCCGCTGCCGAACTCAACTGCTTTCGGCCGCTCTCCTGCTCCTGATCCAGCAACAGACATCGGTTTGCCGGCAAACCTGCCTCAGCTAAGCTGAGGTGCAGAAAGACGTTTGGACACCACCGATGCCAGCGCCGACGCAGCCTCGCATCTTCATATCTCACGGCCGCGCCGACGGTCAGACGGTCGCCGACGCTCTGCGTGCCAAACTGAAAGTCCGCCGCCTGGAGCCGTGGCAAGAGCTCGTGGCTATGCAAAGCGGCGACTGGCGGGTGCAACTCTGGAATACGATTGAACAGGCTGAGCATCTGGTGGTGACGCGGGCCGCCATTACATCCGAGGTGGTCGAGGAGGAATGGCGTCATGGGCGTGTCACTGGCAAGGCGGTGAGCCCTGTGCTCGCCGACCCGAGCCTAGACTATGCCAATTTGCCCACCTGGATGCGCTCCGACCACATCTATAAATTCGATGCGCTGAGCTCTGCCCTCGACAACGCACATGAATTCAATCGGCTTGTCGATGTACTCAAGGGGCGGAGCCTTCAACGCCGAATGCCGACCATCGCACGCACGCCCGGAGAGCGTTTCGTGCCGCGAACGAAGGAGATGGACGGCCTGCGCGCCATGCTGCTCGACAGCTGGGGCAGGCTGTCGGCGTCACTACTGCATTCGCTGGTTCCGGGAGCATGGGCAAGACCACACTAGCGCTGGCGGTCGCGCGCGACTCCAAAGTACAGCTCGCTTTTCATTACGGTCAGATCCTGGTCGAGCTTGGCCAGACGCCAAACCTTCTGGAGGCGATTACCGGTGCTACCGTAGCGCTGACGGGCAAGCCGTCGATGGTCGGTGACGTCAACGCTGCGGCGCGCGAGTTGGCCGAGGCCATTGGCAAACGCCGTGTTCTGATGGTGATCGACGACGTGTGGGACCGGGCGCATTTGGCGCCGCTCCTCCAGGGTGGGGAGAACTGTGCGCGTCTCATGACTACACGCGATGAGACGCGTGCTGCCGCGCGGCGCCCAAGGCAAAGGCATCCTGCACGTCGACGAGATGACGCCGGAGCAGGCGGTTACGCTGATGAGTGCCGATCTGCCGCAAATCAGGTACCAGCGCTGGAGACTGATCTTCTCTCCTTTTCCAATCACCTCGGCCGCTGCGCGATCCTTCTCGAACTCGGAATCGGCGTACTATTTTCATTTCATCAGGACGGTAGGCCATCACTTACCTGATTGCTGGCAAGCTGGACCTCCGGCTGCCCACGTGACATAGCGGGGAACCTTAGAATCCTGAGATGGCAACATCGTGCGGGATCGAGTTCCGCCGCCCGCACCAAATGTCTCTACGGCTCGGTGCCGGACGATAGACCGGCCGCTTCAGTCTTGATCGTCGCCAGCATCGCCCCAGCCGCCAGCCGCGCCGCAATGTGCTTGCTGAAGGCGTCCGCCCCGTCGGCATTCAGGTGCTGCGAGTTGTAGAAGTTCTGCTGCCGATCAGATATCGGCGAGCCGCTGTAGTCCCACATCGCAGCGCCATGGCGGCGCGCCAGGGATTCGAATTGGGCCATCGTCTGTGAACGGTCGAGTGTGAGTCGTTGGGAGCCCGCAAATTCAGGTGAGTAGATGAGCAGCACCTTGATGCCATGCCGTAGGCAGGTCTCCAGCAGATCCTCCATCGCCGCCACCCCCATGGGCTCAACGGCAAATCGCACGCCCTTGGGGTTTGCCGCGCGAAAGCGTTCGAAGTCCTCGGTCCAAGTCGTATGCTGCGGCTTGAAGCCCAAGAATCGATCTTCTGTTGGATTCTTCCCTGCAAGCCGCAAGAGGCCGCGCATCCACGTCAGGCGCCCATCCTCGACCGCATAGCCGTGCAGCGGCACGAAGCGCGATTTCCAGACGGCAGGGTTGATAGCCGACAGGGCATCGTAGAGCTCCGGCTCCGCGAGATAGGGGACGTATTGGCCCGGATCGTAGACCCCGCCGTGGGTCGTCTGGAAGCTGAAGATATCAAGGTTGTAAATCACCAGACGCGGCTTGCGATTGTGCCGCAGATAGGTCTTGAGGCGGGCCACCTGCATATCGGTCTGCGAGCCGTTGAGGCCGATGTTGTAAGCTGAAAGTCCGGTCGCGGCTGCGATAACCCTTGCGTCGTAGTGGGTCAGCGCGCGTGACGATCCACTGATCACGATATCTGCGTTGATCGCTCCGCTCACGATCCGATTCCAGACTCCGAAGTCCCCTGTGTCGATCCTGCGGAGCCCGCGGTCTATTGCCCACTGCAGCAGCAGGGTTAGTAGGGCGACCAGCGCCAGGAACGCGCCAATCCTGGCGCACCCGTGCATTAGCGCACCTGGCATCACTCTCTCGCCGCCCTGAGCGGCCTCCCTTGCTGTGACGCGTTCCATTGTCTAGCGGCCTCGGCTGGCTTGCGCACCCGCGGCGCCGTATTGTGCGCAGTGGTCGCTGATCAATTCCATACCCGCTGGCGGCTGTGGTGCTTTGGACGCTAAGCTCGTGAATCGCATTGCGCGCTCTTCGTCTCGTTAGAACTGGAAATAAATGAAGTGGGTCTGCCGGAACACGCCGAACATGATGAGCCCGATTACGAAACTGGCGTAGATGCCCCAGCGCGGTACCAGCGGCATGGCTCCGATCAGTTTTGAGAACGACACGCGTCCCTGCAGCACCTGGATTGTCTCCAGAAGCAGGATGCCGGCAATGGCCAGCGGCATTTGTCGCATGAGGAAGTTCTCGGTGCCGATCCGGGCAAAGTCCCAGCCGCTCGCGAGGTGAGTGACGATGTACCAGGCATCCCCCAGCGACTGGGCGCGGAAGAACACCCAGCCGATGCAGGTCAGCGCGAATGTGCATGTCCACATGGAGATCCGTCGCGGCCAGGATTGCTCGGCAATGCCGATCGCGCGGAACAGCGCGTTGCGCGACGACCGCGTGATGGTCCCGAAGATCAGGTATATAGCATTTAGGAGCCCCCAGACAACGAACGTCCAGGCCGCGCCGTGCCACAGGCCGCTGATGCCGAACGTAACCAGCAATGCTGCGAAGTGGCGCCGCTCGCCGAAACGGTTTCCTCCCATGGCAATATAGAGGTAGTCCCGGAACCAGCCCGAGAGCGAGATGTGCCAGCGCCGCCAGAACTCCGAGATCGAGAGCGAGTGATACGGCTTGTCGAAATTCGTCATCAGCCGGAAGCCGAGCACTCGCGCCGAGCCGATTGCGATGTCGGAGTAGCCTGAGAAATCGCAGTAAATCTGATAGGCGAAGAATATCGTGGCGATCGTCAGCTGCAGCCCGCTGTGCTCCTGCGGCGCCGCGTAGACGTCATTCACGTAGATGGCGAGCCTGTCAGCAATTACGAGTTTCTTGAAGAAGCCCCATGCCATGAGCTTCAGCCCGCTGAGCACGCGGTCGTATTCGAACTTGTGGTGTTCGTAGAACTGATGCAGCAGATTTTGCGGTCGCTCGATCGGCCCCGCCACCAGCTGCGGAAAGAACATCACATAAGTGGAATACGTAATGAGACTGCGCTCGGCCTTCTGCTGTCCGCGATACACCTCGAACACGTAACTCAGGCTCTGGAAGGTATGGAACGACAAGCCGATCGGCAGCATGATGTTGACGGTCGGCCCGGACAGCTTCCAGCCGAAAAGCCCGGCGAGACCGATCAGATTGTCCGTGAAGAAATAGAAATACTTGAAGGTGAACAGGACGAGGCACGTCGAGACCACACTGATGATCATCAGCCAGTACCGGCGTCTGCCAGTCGTCTTCTCCAGCAGGATGCCCGCGACGTAGTCGATCAGGATCGTAGTCGCAAGGATGAGGATATAAATCGGCACGAAGCTCATGTAGAAGACGCAACTCGACACAAGCAGGTGCGGCGTTCGCAGCCGCTGAGGCAGCGAAAAATACAGGAGCGTGACGATCGGGAAGAAGAACGCGAATTCGATTGAATTAAATAGCATAAGAGTCTGGCCTCGACGCCTGGACCAAAGGTGCACTGGCTGGAGCGATCCGCCGCCTGACGTTTTGGCTGCCCCCGCCCTAGTCGGGGGCGGGTGCCTCGCAGGCGTGCCTCCCCCGGGACATTAATTCATCTCCTGCCAGCGCAGGTGCCCAATCGGTTAGAAACCATAATGCGCCCACAATGGGCCCACGCGTGCCGCCAAAATTAACCAACTGCGAGCACAGCGTTCACGCCGGCCTTCACGGAATGTTAAGCTTCGGCAATTCAGGGAGTTGGGTATGAATCCGTTTCGGTCGCTGAGATCGCGTTCACTTCTGCAGTACGTGCGGTCGCTCCGTGCGGGCGGGTCGGAGGTTGAGCGCGATGATTCAGGGCAGCGGCAGCAACTGTTGACTCCTTTGAGTGCCTGGACCCCGCCATGGTCATACGATGGCCAGTCGTGGTCGCGAGGCGCGAAGGAAGCGACAGAGAACGGTCACGGGCGTCCTGAGGTCGGACTTGCCGGCCGCGCTCTGGAAGATGGACAGCCGCATACCAGCGCTGCATGGTCTGGGCTGTTTGGCTACAGCCGGCCACACGAGGACGGAGGCGGACAGCCGACGTCTGCCAATTCGGCTCCATCATCCGTTGACATCGCGCCGTTGTCGGACTCAACCGCGGGTACTGGCGAGATTGACGCCTGGTCCGAGCAGTGGCGCGCAGCAGTGGACTCTGCGCAGGCAAGTGACTTCGGCACCGGAGCAGCCGACCCAGAGGCCGCGGCGCCGACGGGCGACGGCAGCTTGTCTTCCGCGCCGGTTGCGCCGCCGCAGTTGCTCGCATCCTCGACCCCCAACCGCATCGTGATCGAGAACCAGATGCTGGGTACGCCGGAAAGCGTATGGGGTATCGACGGCGCAGGCGACGACAACATTGAGGGTTTCGCCACCGACTTCAGCGTCGACAACGGCACTACGATAAATTTCAAGATCAACACCGATTCGACACACTACCGCATCGACGTATACCGGGTCGGCTACTACCAGGGTAATGGCGCGCGGTTGGTTGACAGTTTCGAGATCAACCGCGCCAGTCCGCAGATCCAGCCGGTTCCCCTGTTCGACCCCGAGCTGAAGCTGGTCGACGCAGGCAACTGGGAGATCTCCGCAAGCTGGGACGTCCCTTCCGATGCCGTCTCCGGCGCCTATTTCGCCCATATGACGCGCCTCGACGGCGAGGCTGGCGAGAACCACATCCCGTTCGTGGTTCGCGACGACGAGAACCCCAGCGACATCACGTTCCAGACCGCGGACACGACCTGGCAGGCCTACAATTGGTGGGGCGGTTACAATCTCTACTTCAGCGTCGAAGGCGAGCGCGCGTCTGCCGTCAGCTATAATCGGCCGTTTGTGACACGTGAGCCGAATTTCGCGTCTGGCCCGCAGGACTACATCTGGGGTGTCGAATACCCCGCGATCCGTTGGCTGGAGCAGAACGGCTACGACATCAACTACATCTCGGGCATTGATGTCGCTCGCGATGGCGACCAGCTGCTCAACTCCGAGATCTTCTTGTCCGTCGGCCACGATGAGTACTGGTCGCCGGAGCAGCGCGCCAATGTCGAAGCGGCCCGCGACGCAGGCGTCAACCTGTCATTCTGGACAGGCAACGAAGTCTATTGGAAGACAGAATGGCAAACGAGCATCGACGGCTCAGGCACGCCCTACCGCACGATGGTCCTCTACAAGGAAGTCAAGTCGGACGCCGACCTCGATCCGACCAACACCAGCTCCACGTGGCGCGATCCGGTCTACGGTCCCGGTCAGCCGGAGAACGCCCTTGTCGGCAACCTGTTCATTGCTGACTCCTACCGTGAGGACGCCATCACGGTACCCTACGAGCTCTCGAACTTCCGGTTCTGGTCGAACACCGCGGTGGCCGATCTTCAGCCCGGCGAGCTCTACACGCTTCCCGATAACATTCTGGGCTATGAGTGGAACGCCGACGTCGACAACGGCTTCCGCCCGGCCGGCCTCATCAACCTGTCATCGACGACGCTGCAGATCGACACGAAGCTGCTCGACTATGGCCGTATCACGGGTGACGGAACAGCCACGCACGCGCTTACACTCTATCGCGCCGAAAGCGGCGCGCTCGTGTTCGGCGCCGGCACCGTCTATTGGGCCTGGGGCCTCGACGACAATCACGACCTCGGCTTTGGTACCCCCACCGATATCAATATCCAACAGTCGATGGTCAACTTATTCGCCGATATGGGCGTTCAACCGGAGACGCTGATGGCGAGCCTCGTGCTCGCTTCGCAGTCGACCGACACGGTCGCGCCGACCTCGACAATTCTCAACCTGGCGTCCGGCTCGACGTTCCCCGCTTACAACGAGATCACAATTGCGGGCGCTGCTGTCGACACCGGCGGCGGCCTGGTTGCGGCGGTCGAGGTCTCCACTGACGGCGGTACGAGGTGGCATCGGGCTACAGGCTTTGATAACTGGACGTATAACTGGAGGCCGACAGCTGGTGGTGTGTACACGGTTCTAACCCGCGCCGTCGACGACAGCCTGAATATCGAGACGGTAGGTACGGGCACGACCGTCAACATCGATCAGCCGTTCACCCGCAGCCTGTTCAGCACGCAAATTCCAGCGGACCCGATCGGCCATGATGCGGCGGGCGTGAACCTCGGCGTCCGGTTCACGTCGACCCAGACCGGCGAGATCGCAGGCATCAGATACTATCGCGGCCTTGCCGATGGCGGCGAGCATGTCGGGTCGCTATGGACGGCAGACGGTACACTCTTAGCGCAGGCGACATTCACCGGCGAGTCCATCACTGGCTGGCAGACCGTGTCGTTCTCCAGCCCGGTGACAATCCAGCCGGGGGCCACGTACGTCGCCAGCTACCATACCTCCGGTGGTAGCTACGCCTCCACCAACAACTTCTTCGGCACGCCCTATTCCAGCGGTCCGCTCAGCGTCGCCGGCGGGTCTTTCTATGCCTATGGCTCGACGCCTGCCTTCCCCACCCTGCCCGGTAACGAGACAAATTATTGGGTCGACGTGCTGTTCGTGCCATCCGGCAATGCCAATAACCAGTTGCCTGTCGCGGTCGACGACGCCGTCGTTACTCAGCAGAACCAGGTGCTGACCATTGCCACGGCCGCATTGCTGCAGAACGACAGCGATCCCGACATCGAACCGGTCTGGATCGCTGGGATATCGAACATCATCGGTGGCACCGCGGTCTTCGACCAGCAGGCAGCAACCATACTGTTTACACCAGACACTGATTTTCTAGGCTCGGCAGGCTTCGAATACACGATCACGGACGGCCAGGCGATCGCGACCGCATCCGTCGACATATCCGTGGTTCCTGCGTTCGAGGCCTTCAGTCTTTTCACGTCCGGCGAGACGCCCGCGCTGCCCTCAGTCTCTGATCCGAGCCCCGTCAACTTGGGCACCCGTTTCGTCGCCAGCGAATCGGGCTCGATTGCTGGGATTAGGTTCTACAAGGGGGTCGGCGAGACCGGCACGCACTCCGCGTCTCTGTGGACCAGCAGCGGCACCCTGCTCGGCACCGCGACTTTCTTGAACGAGACGCCGAGTGGCTGGCAGGTCGCTCTGTTTGCCAACCCCATATCGATTGCGGCCAATACGAGCTATGTCGCCAGCTACCTGAGCAACGGCAGGTATGTCGCGACGACCGGCTTCTTCGGTCAGCCATTTACCAATGGCGCGTTGACCGGCAGCGACGGCGTCTACACGTACGGAGCCGGGCAGCTGTTCCCTGCCACCGCATCCGGAGGCACCAACTACTTCGTCGATGTGCTCTTCGCCCCGACCGGCGCGCCGATAGCTTTTGACGACGGCGGCTTCGCCACTGATGCCGACACGCCGCTCGGCATCGCGACCAGCGTGCTGATGGCTAACGACACGGATCCCGGCAACGATCCGATCTCGTTCGTCGATGTCGCGAACCCCATTGGCGGCACCGTCGCCTACGATTCGACTTCGGGCCAAGTCTTCTTCACGCCCACCCCCGGTCACATCGGTAGCGCGAGCTTCGACTACAGCATCACTGACGGCACCAATCCGCCGGTCTCCGCGACAGTGTCGCTTACCGTCTTGCCACCGGCCTCGACTGCGAGCCTCTTCTCGCACACCACCACGCTTGCAACGCCGTCGAATGTCGATCCCAACTCGGTCAACCTCGGTGTCGTATTCACGGCGGCGGATTCCGGCTTCATCACCGGCATCAAGTACTACAAGAGCGCCTCGGACGTCGGTACCCATACCGCCACGCTGTGGTCCGCGACCGGTGCGGCGCTAGCCAGCGGCACGTTCGTCAACGAGACCCAGAGCGGCTGGCAGTATGTCGTATTCGACAACCCCGTCGCTATCGACGCGGGCACGACATACGTTGCAAGCTATCTCAGTCGTGGCAACTACGCCTCGACCGGCGGCTTCTTCGACGTTCCGTACGCGACGACGTTCCTTTCGACGGGCACGGCGGCGGGCGTCTACGCCTACGGCTCGGCGGAAACCTTCCCGTCGTCATCCTACAACAACACAAATTACTGGGTAGACGTGCTATTCACACCGTCGGGTAGCCCGGTAGCTGCCAACGACGATGGCTATACCGTCACCCAGGACGGGGTGCTGTCGTTTGCTCCGTCAGAGCTCGTCGCCAACGATTTCGATCCCAACGGCGATCCGCTCTCCGTCAGCGCCGTCAGCTCGCCGGTTGGCGGCACGGTAAGCCTTGTCGGCGGCGACGTTGTCTTCACACCAACGCCTGGTCACATCGGGGCCGCGAGGTTCAGCTACGAGGTCACCGACGGCAATACCGCACCGGCAACTGCGTCGGTGGAGGTGATCGTATTGCCGTCGTCGACGACGGAAGGTCTCTTCGCATACGGTGACGCCCCCGGCGGCCCGGCAGCGAGCGACCCCTCGAGCGTCAACCTCGGCGTCCAATTCGTCGCAGTGCAATCGGGGACCATCTCGGGCATCAAGTTCTACAAGGCGGCAGGCGACACGGGTGCCCACGTCGGTTCGTTGTGGACCAGCACCGGCACCTTGTTGGCCAGTGCTACGTTCACCAGCGAGACTTCGAGCGGCTGGCAGTACGTCCTGTTCCAGAACGCGGTTGATATCACCGCTGGCACGACCTACGTTGCCGGCTATCTGAGCTCCGGCAACTATTCGTATTCTGCGTCCTACTACGATACGCCGCTCACCTCCGGTTCGCTGACCGGCATCGGCGGAGCCTACGCCTACGATGTCGCCAATGCTTTCCCTGCCGCAGGCTCCAGCTCGAACTATTGGGTCGATGTGATGTTCGAGCCGTTTGCAGCCGCACCGCCGGTCGCGGTTGATGACGGCGGCTTCACCACGCAGCAGAATGTCCCGCTGTCGCTCGCCTCCGGTGAGGTGACGGCCAACGATACCGATGTCAACGGCAATCCTCTGACCATCGTCGGCGTGACCTCCGGATTCGGTGGCACTGCCGCGTTCGATTCCCAGACTGGTACCATCACCTTCACGCCGGACGCGGGCTTCACGGGCACTGCCCAGTTCGGCTACGAGGTGACGGACGGCATCAGCGGCAGCTCAACGGCGACTGTGAGCATCGAGGTCGGCGCCCCGCCGTCCGGCGAAGGCCTGTTCGCGGATACCGCGACGCCGGCCATCGCCAATGTCAACGATCCTGAGTTCGATCGAGATCGGCGTCCGGTTCCAGGCGGACGTGGCCGGCACCATCTCGGCCATCCAGTTCTATAAGGGCACCAGCAATGTCGGGCCGCATCAGGTGAACCTATGGACCGATACTGGCACACTGATTGCATCGGCTGACTCGGCCAACGAGTCCGCAAGTGGCTGGCAGACCGTCGCGCTGGATACGCCCGTGGCAATCAGTGCGGATACGACATACGTCGCCTCCTACCACACCTCGGGCTTCTATTCGGCGACCTCTGGATACTTCACGAGCGATGTCACGAGCGGAAATCTCGTCGCCGGCGCCGGTGGGAATGGCGTCTATGCCTATGGTTCCGACTCGCTGTTCCCCGCCAACAGCTTCAACAGCACCAATTACTGGGTCGACGTTGTCTTCAACCCGTTGGCCGCGTAACGGAGAATTCCATGCACGACGAAATCTACGCTGACGGCGTCGGGGAGATAACGGTTACCGGCAATGTCGTTCGGATCGACCTTTTCAGCCTGTCGCCGACAAATCGCGACGCCAGCAACAAGCCGAAGGCGGAATTTCGGCAGCGGATCATCATGCCGATCGATGCTTTTGCCAACACGGCCGAGCTGATGAAGAAGGTTCAGACGGGACTTGTCGAGGCTGGTGCCATCAAGATGCAGCCGGCACCGTCGTCGTCCCGGACCGCGGAGCCGCCGCTGAACGGCTCGCCGAATTTCCGCTGAGCCCAGCACTGCAATCTGCATGTCAATTTCGTGCGTGCCCGGACAGAGTCCGGCCGTTGCTGTTTCGGCTCGGTTGGCTCAGCTACGTGAGTTGAGGAAGCTGCTTGCCAGTGCATTGCGCTCCAGCGAGGCCCCGAGTCCGGGCAAAATCCTTCCCAGCCGACGGGCCGCGCCCGCCAGCTCCGATCCCAGCGTCGGGTTACGCAGATCATTGAGCACCGTGCCACCGAGTTGCACGCCCACGGCTTCCATCATCTCCATCGTCCGTTTGATCCGGTGGTGCGTCGTCCGTCCAGGCATGCAAACCATCACAACGGCATCGCAGGCGCGCGCCGCCGCCAGCGGATTGATCTGGTTGCTCGATTGATCGAGCACGGGAGGCAAGTCCACGAACACCGCCTCGTAGCTGGCGAGTTCGTCATTGACCAGTTCTCGCAGGCTCTGGACATTGTTGAATGCCGCTCGGGTTGCTCGCGTTGGGCGGGCTGTGAGTACGTCGTAGCCAGCCGCATCAAGCTGCACGAGTTGCGTCGCGCCGCTGGCCGGCGTCCAGTCGTCGTCGGTATCGTCGCTGTACTGCGTCAGGTTTATGAGCAGCGTCTTGGCGCCTGAGCTGGATCGGCTCTCGGCCAGCATCCGGCACAGGGTGCTCACGCCGGATCCCGAGTCCGGGCTTAGGACCCCCAGGACGCGGGCCTTGCTATCTATTGCAGCCAGCATCACCTGCTCAACCGCTCCTAACCAGGATCGAATCATTTCCGTCGCACCTGCTCGGTCACCCGTCTAACTGGAATTAACGTGGACTGCCGATCCCCCGGCGATGCTCAGCAGATAAAATTCAACGGATACTTGCAGGAATCAAACCCTTTCGCCATGCGCGCCCGAACCTTCTGCGCGGATGCTTAAGAAAGAGCGCCTGATTGTTGCTTGTTGCCACGCTTGATGATTTCGAGAAAAACCGTCCTTGTGGTGAGCGTTAACATTGAGCGTTCTGAGCATCTGACAGACTGCGCCGTTTGGTGTAGCTTCTGTTCGTTAGTAGCCGAGCGGGCTTTGGCCTGAACCACGGGATTTCTCGAACATGTTAAACCGTCCGGTGTCTTCGGCCGTGGCGTTGCTGGTGACCGGCTTGCTGCTGCCGGCCGTCGAGATCGCCGGTGCAGGCACATCGGCGCTGGCTCAGACAGCGCTTGCTGCGCCTATCGGAGCGCTTGCCGCCGGCGCCGCAGACGCTGCTGCGACATCTCGAGGCGCGACGCCCCATATCGAGCTCGCCAATGCTGAGCGCCTGTCGATCCGCTTCCAGGGCTACGCGGACCTCACCGGCGAGTATCGCGTCGCCGCCGATGCAACGATCTCGGTTCCCGTGCTCGGCCGTATCGATGTCGCGAGCCTCAGTCCAGTCGGATTGGAAAAACTGCTGGCGCGGCGCGTTGCCCGCATCAGTGGCAAAGAGACCTACGTCAGCGTCGAGATCGTCGAGTATCGCGGGGTGTTCGTCACTGGCTTCGTGACCAGGCCCGGCGCCTACCCGTGGCGACCTGGCATGACTGTTCTCCATGTCGTCGCGCTCGCCGGCGGGACGTTCCGGACAAGCGGCGAGGGTGGTGCCCCGCTTGGCGAGGATTCAATTGTCGTTGACCTGCAAAAGGCGACCTCCGACCAGATGCGCAACCTCGCCAAGCTGGCAAGGCTCAAAGCAGAGCGCGCCGGCCAATCGAGCATTGAGGCACCGAAGCGGCTCTTGGACCTGGTCGGCGCGGCTGATGCTGCCGAGGTGATCAATGCAGAGCGATCAGCTCTCATCAGCCGACGAGCCGTGACTGAGGCCAAGAAGTTGGCATTGGCCCGCGCCACGGAAATGGCGAGACGCGAGCTGACAGGTCTTACAGCCCAGCAGGAACGCCTCAAGGTCCGGCTCGGCGCGCGCATGGACCACAAGACCAAGATCGAAGCCTTACAGGCCAAAGGCATCGTGCGGGCGGATCGCTCGATGGAGGAGTACGCCAGGGTCGCGGAACTCGAGGATCGCAATATGACTGTGGCGGTCGGAATTGCCCGCGTGCAAGCGACGCTCGCTGCACTCGAGCAGGACAGGGTTAATCTGGAATACGGTCTCCGGGCTGAGCTGGATCAACAAATCATCAATATCAGTCGCGATATTGCGCGCCTCGAGATCGAGATGGTCGGCGCGCGTGACAGGTATCGCAAGCTCACTGGCCAGGAGCCGGCCCGCCATCTTGTCGCCGCCAAGGCGCCGAAGTTCGCTGTGCTGAGCTACAAGATCGTTCGGCAATCGACCGAGGGTGCTGCAGGTGGGATGGTCGAGCCGATGTCTCCGGTGAAGCCCGGAGATATAGTCGTCGTAGCGCAGGAATAGTGCAGTGTTCCGCCGGGTTCTGGCGCGTCACCACTTTGAGGAATGTATTCGAACGTGAACCAGTCCATTTCATCATTGTTGCTGCTAGCATTCCATGCGCTGTGGCGCCGGCGCCGGCTCTTCATCGTGCCGATCCTGATCATACTTCCGCTTGGCCTGGCGTATGCAAAGTTCGGCCCCCGCACGTACGTTGCCAAGTCTCTTCTGCTCCTACAGGAGAACGCGCGGGATTATCCGCTGTCCCGCAACGAGGGCGTCGGCAGGATCCAGGAGCGTTTTCGCGGGCTCATCGCGCTGCTCAAGAGCGATCGCGTGATGAACCGCGTGGTGCAGGACCTCGCTGGCGAAGATGTCTTGCGCGATCGCAGGAAATCGGCGGCATGGCTGAAGGGCTTCTCCCAAGCTCTCTCTCTCGACCTAGTTGGCAACGACTTCTTGGAGCTCAGCCTGGCAGGCGACAGTCCGGATGGGCTGGGCAAGAAGCTTGATATCGTGACATCGCACTTTCTCGAAGCGCTACTTTCGTCCCAGGACGCGCTCACCGCGACACAGGTGCTGCTGGCGAGAAAGAAAGCGCAGGTCGATGAGGCGCAACGAAAATATTCGCAGTTTCTCGCGTCCAATCCGCTGCGGCCGGCTGCTGCAATCCAGGCAGAGCAGGCCCAGCTTGACCGGACGAAGCGAGACCTTGCAGCCGGGACGGCCAAGCTGACCGCGCTCGCGGCCCAGGTCGATGTGCAGCGCCGCCAGGTCGCGGCAGATCGCGCTCGATCGCAGCCGCAATCCAAGTCACCTGACGGGCAGCAGGCGAAGGATACCCGTTCTGACATCGCGTCGACTCCCGCACAGGAGGTTGCTCTCAGGGAGCTTGAAGCGCGTCATGCCTCGCTCATGGCACAAGTCATGCGCCTCGAGGCAGAGTCAGTCGACCTGCAGCGCCGGGTTCGCGAGGGCGCTGCGACCGACCGCCGGCTACAGACACTGCGCGCCGAGGTCAACAGCGCACGCGAATCCTACCAGACCTATTCCGCGCGATTCGTCACGCCTGTAGGCGGCAGCACGCCCGGTCTTCTGGGCGCGCCAGAGCGCATCAAGCTGATCGATCCGCCGCGCGACCCGGAATTTCCCGAGCGCTCCGCCTTGAAGATCATTCTGGGTGCGATCGCCGCGAGTTTGGCGGCAGCGTTCGGGATGGTATTTCTAGCCGAGCTGTTCGACTCGACCATCCGCCGCAGCAACGACATCGAAGCGATGACTGGCGTTCCGGTCCTCGCTAGACTTCCGGCGGCATGAAGCTTGCGAAGGCGTGATTGCGGGCAGTCACCTCGCAGCCGGGTTTCGCGCAACTGGAGTTAAGCGAATGCCATTGAAAAACGTCACGCAAGGCAGCGGCGTTCTCATCACGCATCCAGATCTCGTGAATTTGTACGGTTGCGAGATCGGCGACGACAGCCGCGTCGGCCCTTTTGTTGAAGTTCAGAAGAATGCCCGTATCGGCTCGCGCTGCAAGATTTCGTCGCATTCGTTTGTGTGCGAGGGCGTGACCATAGAGGACGAGGTGTTCATCGGCCACGGCGTGATGTTCACCAACGACATTTTTCCGCGCGCGACCAGCGGCAATGCACTGCAGACGGAAAGCGACTGGACGTGCACGCCGACGCTGATCAGGCGCGGAGCCTCGATCGGCTCGAACGCCACGATCGTCGCTGGCGTCACCATCGGCGAAGGCGCGCTGGTGGGAGCAGGCGCGGTCGTCACGGCCGATGTTCCTGATCACGCGCTTGTTGTCGGCGTCCCAGCCCGCGTCATCGGCGATGTCCGCGACCGCGCCGCAGCCCAGAAGAAAGTGTCTATTGGATGACTTGGCGGCGTTAATCAATCCGGATGCGTCTACTACAGCCCATTCGGCTCGTGTACGTGGTCGGTCATACCGTGCGTTTCTGCTGGATTTTTCATGGCTTCCTGGTTGGATGACTACAGATGCTCATCGTAAATGCCGATGACTTAGGCAGAACAAGGTCGGCCACGGACGCGGCCATCGCTTGTCATGCGCGAGGACGTATTTCTTCGGCGAGCAGCATGGTTTTCATGGTCGATTCGCAGCGAGCCGCTCACCTGGCTCTTGATCGCGGCCTCGACGTCGGGCTGCACGTAAATCTATCGGAAGCCTTCTCTGGCGAGGGCGTACCCGATAGAGTTCGGGAGGCCCAGGACCGTGTCCGAGGCTTTCTGAAGGCGTACAAGTACGCGCTCGTCGTTTTCAATCCGTTCCTCGCGACCCAATTCAGGTTGGTCGTGGAGGCACAGTTGGCAGAATTTCACAGACTTTACGATTGCGCACCCACGCATCTCGATGGCCACCAGCATTTTCACCTCGCAACCAACGTTATTGCGCAACGTCTACTGCCGGAGGGCACGAGGGTAAGGCGCAGCTTCACCTTTGGGTCGAACGAAAAGAGCCTCCTGAACCGTTGGTATAGAAAAATCGTAGACGGAAGGCTGCTCGACCGCCACCGCGTGACCGATCAATTCTATGCGCTGTCTAACCATCTGGCGCCTGACCGGCTGCAGCGCGTCATGGCGGCTGCTGAGCATGCGACGGTCGAGCTGATGACGCATCCGGAGCAGGCACCGGAGTTTGAGCTGCTCATGAGCGATGCATTCGCGGAGGCGCTGTCGACCGTCGGGCTACTGGAGTATTCGGCCCTATGAGCGACGTAGCCACAACCCCCTTACCGGGTGCCGAAGATGGGAAGGCAACGGCGATCACTGTCTGCATCTGCACATACAAGCGCCCCGCTCTACTTGAGCGGCTGCTGAATCGTTTGGCGAGCCTCGACACAGCCGGGCGGTTCTCGATCTCGATCGTCGTTGCGGATAATGATGTCGCGCGAACAGCGGAGCAGGTGGTCCGTAATGCGGCCGAGGTGCACGGCTTGTCGATCATCTACGCCTGCGAGCCGCGTCAGAATATTGCCTTGGCACGCAACGAGGCGCTGCGACACGCTGGCGGTGACTACGTTGCCCTAGTCGATGACGATGAGCTGCCGGAGCATGATTGGTTGACGGAAATGCTTGCGGCCTGCGAGCGCTTCGATGCAGCCGGTGTTCTTGGTCCGGTGCGGCCGTACTTCGACGAGCCGCCACCACGATGGATCATCGACGGAGGCTTCTGCGACCGGCCGGAGCATCCGACCGGTCGGATCATGCCTTGGGACGAGTGCAGGACAGGCAATGTTCTCTTCCGGCGCCGGATAATTGCTGGCACCCCCTTCGTTTTCGATTCTCAGTTCGACACGGGGGGGGAGGACAAGGACTTCTTCATGCGCATGACGCGGGCGGGAAACGTATTCCGATGGTGCAATGAGGGTGCGGTGGTCGAGCTCGTGCCTAAGGAGCGGTGGCGGCGCAAGTATATGCTTAAGCGTGCTCTGCTTCGTGGACGCAATATATTGAAGCATCCGGGCGGCCAGGTGGCGCTGATGTTGCGGTCGGTTGTTGCGATACCGCTGTACGTCGGTTTTTTGCCGATCGCGTTGCTTCTGGGGCAGCACGTTTTCATGAGGTACTGCATCAAGCTGTGCGACCACGTCGGGCGAATTCTGGCGCTGGTCGGCCTGAATCCGGTGCAGGAGCGATAGTGCCAACTCGGGATACAGCGTCATGCTTGTCGGTCGCTCGGAAATGGTTGTGGCAATCGGCTTTGCTGAAGCATTGTCGGCACCAGAGGTTGCCTGGAGTCTTGTGGATGCGGGCTTCAGGGTCGTGGCCTTCGCACGCAAGGGCCAGAAGGCGGCCTTGCGCCACAGCCATCATGTCGAGACTATGGAGATCACTCCGCCCGAGAAGGATTGCACCGCCGCGCTGGCGGATCTCGCGGGAGTGCTCGATGTTTGCGCAGCCGGAGTTCGAAGCGTTCTGCTGCCGCTGGACGACGCTTCGGTTTGGCTTTGCGACCGGGTCCGGCCCCGCACTGAGTGGGTAGTTGCGGGCCCCACAGGTGATCGCGCTGAGCTCGCTCTCGACAAGCGCCGGCAGTTCGAGCTCGCCGCCTCAGTTGGTTTAGCCGTTCCGCCAACAGCCATCGTACGGTCCAAGGCTGAGATTGCCGGCGCAGTCGAGGCGTTTCCCGTTATCCTCCGGCCGGCACTCGCCACGACGTATTGCGACGCCCGCCTCCGCAAGGGGCGCAACTACATCTGCGCTGACGAAAATGAGTTGGAGAAGGCGCTGGCCCAGATCGACGATCGCCTGCCGATGACAGTACAGCCCTTTCTTACGGGCACAGGCGAAGGCGTATTTGGACTGGCAACCGAGCACGGCGTGTTTGCCTGGAGTGCGCACCGCAGGCTGCGCATGATGAACCCTCATGGCTCGGGCTCCAGCGCATGCATATCGCGCAGCGTGCCCGATGATGTCCGGGAGCCGATCGCCAAGTTCGTCCGGTTGTGCGGATGGCGTGGCATGTTTATGGTCGAGATGCTGCGTACAGACGATGGTTGCAGCTGGTTCGTTGAGTTCAACGGACGCGCATGGGGCAGCATGGCCCTGTCGCGTAGGCAAAGCCTCGAGTATCCGGCCTGGACGGTCAAGCAAGCCATCGACCCCGCTCTGTTACCGATCAGCGCCTCAGTCGCCTCTGACGGAATAGAGTGCCGCAACCTAGGCCGCGAGGTGATGCACCTAGCATTTGTGATGCGGGGCCCACGATCGCGCGCTGTCCGCCACTGGCCATCGGCTTGGCGCACCTTGCTCGCAACCTGCTGCTTCGGAGCCAACACTACCCTGTACAATTGGCGGCGGGAGGATTGGAGAGTGTTCATCATGGACTGCTGGTACACAGTCAGAAACCAGTTGCTCAAGTCCACTTAACCACCGCGCTGCGCATGGCTCTGCAATCGAGGTCGATTCTTCTGCTGGGTTCCGATGAGGAGGCTGCTCTCGCTGCCTGCAGATCGCTGGCGCGCGCCGGACATCAAGTAACATCGTTGCGCGTCGGCGCGGATCCTACCTTGGCGGATTGTTCTCGTTTCTGCTCGCGCCGCATATTTTTGGGTGATCCACAATCTGGCGTCCACGACTTTCTGTCCGCATTGATCGCGCATGCGTCTAGCAGCAGTTATGATTATTTGCTTCCTGTTGGCGAAGTCGCGTGTGAGTTGGTGGCGGCCTCTTATGAAACGCTGGCTTCGAACCTCACGATCCTGGGGCCGGCGCCGCAATCCTACGCCACCGCGCGCGACGCGAAAGCGGTGCTCGACCTCGCTGACGCATTGGGCGTTGATCGTCCGCCAGCGTCGGTCGCATCAGAACAAGGGTGGCCGTCTGAGGTAGCGCTTCCCTGTCTCGTCAAGCCTGTGGTCACCTGCAGTATTGTCGATGACGAGCCGCAATTGTTTACGGCGAGGACTGTGAGCTCGACCGAGGCCTTGGATGCGAAGCTGCGTGACGACCTGCCTCGTGGCGATGTCCTGCTGATGAGGCCGCCAAACGGTAGGCGGATCGACTTAAGCTTGTGCACGTTCAAGGGGTCGGTTCTCGGCGCTTTTGCCACGGCCTCCGTTGCTCACGGAGCAGTTCGGACAGTCTCGCCTGCCCGCTCGGAGGTAATGGATATCGGGCAATCTTTTGTGCGCACCCTGAATTGGACGGGGTTCATCACCCTTCAGCTCTTCAAGGTCGAAGGCAGCTGGGGAATTTGCGGGCTGTCAGCCCGACCTGGTGCTGAGCTCGCATCAGCATCTGCTGCTGGTCTTGAGCTTGCGCAACTATTGCTCGATGCCTTCGAAGGCCGCCGAATTACTACTGTGGCTGGTCCCCCACGTAGCATGCTCACGCGGAACTTCAGGAGATCAATCAAATTGTCGGTGGGCAGATTGCAGCGGGATTCGGCAATACAGGCAATCGCATCGGTCTCCAGAGCCCTGTGTCGCCTGCTGGCCGGTCAGGAGCGTCTTGAAACAGAACGTTTCAATGATCCCATTCCGGCACTTCTTCAATTTGCGCCGACATTTCGTCAGCTGAGAGTTCGCTTTCTCCGTCGGTTTAATAGTCGCTCCCGTATTCAACCTGATGGGCTATGTCTGACGTGGGCGAGCCGTCTTTTGATCGTCTGTAAGGGCAACATCAATCGCAGCCCGGTAGCCGAGTTGCTGCTCAGAGCAAATGGCTTTGTCAATGTGCGCTCCGCAGGGCTCCTTCCCATTACCGGACGGCGCACCAGCGCTCGAGCTGAGCAATTCCTCAACGAACGTGGACTTGCCGCCTCAAGGTTTCGATCTCGCAGTATCGAGCGAGCTCTGCGAGAGGGCGGAGAATTGGACGCGGTCGTATGCTTCGAGGAGGCCCAGGCCGAGGAGCTTGCTCGCCGGTTTCCGAAGCTCGACGGCAAGATCATTCTCCTCTCGGATCTCGCTGCACCCGGCGGCCGCGGGAGCGACATCGCAGATCCGCATGGCGCCCGCGCCGAGATCTACGAGGCCTGCTTCCGCCGGATTGAAGACATCATCGAGCATTTTGCCTGCGATTGCCGGATCATCGAGAACGCGAACCAAAAGTGATCATAGATCCCATGCTTTTTCATTTACCAATGATTAATCAAACCCTCGACCGTGCGGCATGAAAATAGCAAGGTAAGACGTAACAGGGTGCAGCTGAAATTTCCACGCAACTCTCAAGATCAAGGACTAACCCGCTGGTTGCTCGCGCGAGTTGCTAGACGATGGTTTGCGAATAAGTCAGGCGACAGATGAACAGCGTTCGGCAAAAGCCGATGCCGGGATTGAGAAACGCGCGAGGTATCATGATTTCGGTCGGTGTTATTGGCTATGGCTACTGGGGCCCAAATCTAACGCGCAATGCTGCCGAGGCTAGCGGCACCTCACTGGGCGCAATTGCGGACATGTCGCCCGCGGCTCTGGCGAGGGCCGAGAAGAGGCACCCCGGCGTATCGCTCTATCAGGACTGGAAGGCACTTCTGGCCGATGGGTCGATCGACGCAGTGCTGATCGCAACGCCGGTCTTCACGCATTTTGAAATCGCGCTGGCGGCGCTTCAGGCCGGCAAGCATGTCCTGGTCGAGAAACCGATGACGCGCACTGCAGCGGAGGGGCGCCTGCTGATCGCCGAGGCCAAGAAGCGCGGTCTTGTGTTGATGGTCGACCATACCTTTGTCTACACGCCGGCCGTCATGAAGATCCGCGATCTGATCGCCGACGGTTCTCTCGGCGATATCTTCTATTACGACTCGACGCGCGTGAACCTCGGTCTCTTTCAGAGCGATGTCAACGTGATCTGGGATCTCGCGGTGCATGATTTTTCCATTCTCGAGTATCTAATCGGCCGACGGCCGACGGCCGTTTCCGCTGGCGGCAGTCGTCATATTGCCGGCAGGCCCGAGAACATCGCGCATGTTTTATTGTACTACGATACCGGGACCGTCGCCCATCTCAATGTGAATTGGCTTGCGCCGGCCAAGATCAGGCAGACCCTGATCGGTGGCAGCAGGAAGATGATTATCTACAACGACCTCGAGCCGTCCGAGAAGATCAAAGTCTACGACCGTGGCGTCGACCTCGAGATGTTGGCCGGTGCCCAGGAGCAGCAGGCTCGCATGTCGTATCGGTTGGGTGACGTTTGGTCGCCGCAGCTCGCCGTTCGCGAGGCGCTCCTCACCGAGATCGAGCATTTCGTCGACTGTATCACCAGCGGCACGCGCCCGATTACTGGCGGAGACAGCGGTCTCGGCGTGGTCGAGATGCTGGAGGCCGCGTCGATGTCGCTGCAGCAGCGCGGCGCCCCCATCGAGCTTGCAGGGTACCGGAGAGCATCATGATTCCATTTCTTGATCTGAAGGCGCAGTATGAGAGTGTCGGGGCCGACATCGAGGCCGCCGTCATCGACGTCATGCGCCGGGGCGAATTCGTGCTCGGCTCCAAGGTTGCCGAGTTCGAGCAGAACTTTGCCACCTACTGCGGCGCCAGGGAGGCGATCGCCGTCAATTCAGGCACGTCGGCGCTGCACCTTGCGTTGCTCGCGCTCGGTATCGGCCAGGGCGATGAAGTCATCACCGTTTCAATGACATTCGTGGCGACTGTCTCGGCCATCCGCTATGTCGGCGCACGCCCGGTTCTCGTCGACATCGATCCCGTTACCTGGAACATGGAGCCGGGCCTGCTGGAGAAGGCGATCACGCCGCGTACCAAGGCGATCCTGCCAGTCCATCTGCACGGACGCCTTGCGGACATGCCGGCCATCATGGCGATTGCCGACAAGCATGGAATTCCTGTCATCGAGGACGCGGCCCAGGCCCACGGTGCCGAGCTCGACGGACGTCGTGCCGGCACTTTCGGCGCCATCGGCTGTTTCAGCTTCTATCCGGGAAAAAACCTCGGTGCCTGCGGCGAAGGTGGTGGGATCGTGACCGACAGCGCCGAGATCGCCTTGAAGTTGCGGCAGATGCGCGACTGGGGCCAGTCGGCGAAATATTTCCATGATCACCCAGGCTTCAACTATCGAATGGATGGCGTGCAGGGCGCCGCTCTCGGCGTGAAGCTCCGGCACCTTCCCGAGTGGACCCGCAAACGGCAGGTGGTCGCGTGTCAGTACGAGGAGCTGCTCGCCGGCTGCGGCGTTGCGACGCCGACGCCGGCCCGTGACCTCGAGCACGTTTGGCACGTGTATGCGATCCGCTCGCAGTCGCGGGATTGGTTGCAAGGCCGCCTGAATGACGCCGGGGTGATGACCAACATCCATTATCCGCGCCCCGTTCACCTGCAGCGCGTACAAGCCGACCTCGGCTACGGCGTCGGCGCATTCCCCGTTACCGAGGCGCTCGCAAATGAGACCTTGTCGCTGCCGATCTACCCCGAGCTGGACCGCTCGCAGATCGAGACCGTGGTTGCCGCGGTGAAGGAAGCTGTCGCAGTAGAGCATCGCGGACAAAACGCTGCCTGATCCGTCCAGCGCCGGCATAGCCGAATTGCATCACCTTGGAGCCCGCCGTGTCTGACCGCAAGTTGGCAGTATCCGTCGACGCCATCGTCACCCGCTACAAAACGCGCAATGCCGTCGTTGCAGTAATCGGTCTTGGATACGTCGGCCTGCCGCTGGCCGGCGCTCTTCTCAATGCCGACTTCAACGTCATCGGTCTCGATATCGACGCGAGGAAGATCGATGCGCTGAGAAACGGCGAGACTTATCTCAGTCACTTGCCAGCTGGCCGTTTCGCCGAAGCGTGCGGGGCGGGCCGATTTATACCGTCTTGCGACTTCGCTGAGCTGCAGGCCGCCGATGCGATCCTCATCTGTGTCCCGACGCCATTGACGAGTTATCGCGAGCCAGACTTGTACTATGTCGAGCAGACCGCGCGCGCGATCATGCCGCATTTGCGACGCGGTCAACTCGTAATCCTGGAATTGACCACCTATCCAGGCACGACGCGTGATGTCATCAAGCCGATCCTCGAGCAATCCGGCCTACGCAGCGGCGAGGACTTCTTCATCGCGTACAGTCCCGAGCGAGAGGATCCCGGCAATGCAAATTTCTCGACGAGCGCAATTCCCAAGGTCGTGGGAGGCGACGGCGACGATGCAACACGCCTCGCCGATACGCTCTACGCCTCGTTTGTGACCAGTACCGTGCCGGTCTCCAGCCTGGAAGCGGCCGAGGCCGTAAAAATCACTGAAAATGTATTCAGGGCCGTGAACATCGCCCTCGTCAACGAATTGAAGTTCTCTACGCGGAGATGGGTATCGACGTCTGGGAGGTGATCGAGGCGGCCAAGACCAAGCCGTTCGGCTTCATGGCGTTTTATCCGGGGCCCGGCCTCGGTGGTCATTGCATTCCGATCGACCCCTTCTATCTGACCTGGAAGTCCCGCGAGTACGGCATGCCGACGCGGTTCATCGAGCTCGCCGGCGAGATCAATACTGCGATGCCGAAGTATGTGGTGGCTAAGACTGCCGACGCGCTTAATGAGATCAGCGGCCGCGGGCTGAAGGGCTCGTCGATTCTCGTCGTCGGCCTCGCCTACAAGAAGAATGTCGACGACACCCGCGAGAGCCCCTCGTTCAAGTTGATTGAGCTGCTCGAGAAGCAAGGCGCGCGCTGCGCAGTGTATGACCCATTCGTGCCGGAGATTCCGCAACTTCGCGAGCATCCCGAATTCGC
Organism: uncultured Alphaproteobacteria bacterium; assembly: GCA_963825625.1. Classification (GTDB taxonomy): domain Bacteria; phylum Pseudomonadota; class Alphaproteobacteria; order Rhizobiales; family Hyphomicrobiaceae; genus CAMDPA01. The sequence continues at coordinate 202,938 of CAWGUF010000026.1, forward strand.
CGGTCGCAAGTCCATCGCGCTCTCGCCGGAAGCTATTGCTAACTATGACGCCGTGTTGATCATAACCGACCACGACGCGATCGATTATCGGATGATCGCCGACAATGCGCGGCTGGTCGTCGACACCAGGAATGCCTGCGTGCGCGCCGGTGCGGCGGGAAATGTAGTCAAGGCATGATTCGTGCAGGTCGTGCTTGAGGGCAAATCGGGAGATTGAATATGGCGGATAATATGGCTGAGCACGTCCAGGCGCTGCACACCCCGGTCAACAGTGCTTTTTCCGGCAAGCGCGTGCTCATCACCGGTGGCGCAGGATTCGTCGGCTCCCATATCGCAGACCTCGCGGTTGAGGCCGGTGCTCGCGAGGTTGTCATCATAGACAACATGGTTCGCGGACGCATGGAAAACCTCCACGCGGCGCTTCCGACGGGTCGCATCACCGCGATCAACGGTGACATTCGCGATACAGCGCTGCTGACCGGGCAGGTGAAGGGCGCAGATATCGTTTTCCATCAGGCTGCGCTTCGGATCACGCATTGCGCCGCAGAGCCGCGCGCGGCGATCGAGGTAATGATCGATTCCACATTCGAGCTGGTCGAGGCCTGCCGGCTGGCAAGCGTCGAGAAAGTCGTGATGGCCTCCTCCGCCTCCGTTTATGGTATAGCGCACGAGTTCCCGACGACCGAGTTCGAACCATCCGTATTCAAATCGAACGCTCTACGGTGCTGCCAAGACCTTCGGCGAGGGCCTCCTGCGATCCTACAACGACATGTTCGGCCTTGATTACGTCTGCCTGCGCTACTTCAACGTCTATGGACCGCGGATGGACATTTACGGTAAGTACACCGAGGTCCTGATCCGTTGGATGGAGCGACTGGATGCCGGCAAGCCGCCTATCATCTTCGGCGATGGCAAGCAGACGATGGACTTGCTGCATGTGCGCGATGTTGCCCGCGCCAACATTCTGGCGGCCGCCGCGCCGGCCAGCGATGTCGCTCTCAACGTCGGTAGCGGCACGGAGACGTCGCTTTATCAGCTGGCAAAGCAGCTGGCCGCCGTAATGGGTCGCAGCGATATCGAGCCGATCTTCTGGGAAGAGCGCGGGGTCAATCCGGTGCCGAAGCGGCTGGCGGACACGACACTTGCCCGCGATCTGATCGGCTTCGATACGACGATCCCGCTGGCCGAGGGGTTGGAAGAGCTGGTCGTTTGGTGGCGGCAGGAGCGAATCAATATTCCCAAGGCGAGTGCATGATGATCCCGATTGCAAAGCCGCTTGTCGGTGAGGAGGAAGCCGCGGCTGCCGCCGAGGTCGTACGTTCCGGCTGGCTGACGCAAGGCGCGCGCGTTGGAGCGTTCGAGGCGGAGTTCGCCCGTTTGTCCGGCGCGCCGCATGCAGTTGCAGTCTCCAACTGCACCACCGCGCTTCATCTGGCCTTGCTCGCCGCCGGCGTCGGGCCCGGAGACGAGGTGATAACGGTCAGTCACACGTTCATCGCCTGCGCGAATGTAATTCGCCAGTGCGGCGCGACTCCGGTCTTTGTCGACATCGAGCCGTCGACCTTCAACATGGACCCCGATGCCCTGGAAGCAGCAATCGGACCTGTTACGAAGGCGATCATGGTCGTGCACCAAATGGGGATGCCTGCCGACTTGCGCCGCATCCTGCCGATCGCGGAGGCGCGCGGCGTGCCGGTCATCGAGGATGCGGCATGCGCAATCGGCTCGGAGATCCGCTGCGACTGCGCATGGCAGTCGATTGGCATCCCGCATGGCGACGTCGCATGTTTCTCGCTGCACCCGCGCAAGGTCATCACCGTCGGCGATGGCGGGATGCTTACGACCAGGAACGCTGATTGGGATGCACGTTTCCGCCTCCTGCGTCAGCACGGCATGAGTGTTCCGGACACAGTCCGCCACGCCAGCGCTCATGTGATATTCGAAAGCTACCCTGTGGTCGGCTACAATTATCGGCTGACGGATATTCAAGCGGCAGTCGGGCTCGAGCAACTGAAGCGCTTGCCAACGATCGTGGAGCGCCGGCGCAGTCTCGCATCGCGCTACCGGCGCCTCATCGCCTCAGATGTGCCGGGTGTCACGCCCCCGCATGAGCCGCAATGGGCGCGCTCTAACTGGCAGAGCTACTGCGTCCGTCTGCCGGACGGCGTGGATCAACGCTCGGTCATGCAGCACATGCTCGACCATGGCGTCTCTACCCGCCGCGGCATCATGTGCATCCACCGCGAGAAGTCCTATCGCGATCTCCCGCTGCGCTTCGACTTGCCCCATTCGGAGGCGGCGCAGGACAGCTGCATTTTGCTTCCTTTGTTTGCTCAGATGACGGACGAGGAAGCGGAATTGGTAGTGCGGGCACTGCGCAAGGCGGTGCTGGCCGCAACCTGACGCCCGCTCAGACCCCGCGGGAGTGTTGAATGACCGGATCTGCTCCGTGCTCTTTCTTTGTCGCCGTATTTGGCACGCTGGCGCTGGGGCTCTTTGCGCCCCTCCAGGCCCAGAGCCGCGACCGAACCTCTAAGCCGCCGCCTGCACCGCTCGTTTCATCTTTGGGCGTCATTGCCGCGGATCGATTGCCGCTGCCAGGCACCTGGGAGAATGCCGGAGTTGAAGGGGGCATTCCACGAAGGTCCGATGTATGCGCGGACCTTGCAATTCCACCGTATACTGTCGATCGGACGGGTCGCAAGAGTGCTGTTGCAGTCATCCAGGGTGCAATTGACAATTGCCGCCCCGGGCAGGTCGTGGCCGTGCCGGCGGGCGAGTACAGGATCGATGGTCGCCTCAAGATCACCAAGGGGATTACGGTGCGCGGCGCGGGACCCGCTACCGTTTTCAACGTGTTGTCCTCTAGCGCCATTCTGGTGACCGGAGCAATGCCATGGCCTCCGCCGAAGAATAATCCGGAGTTCCATATTTCGCTTCCGGCGGCGTACCGCGGAAGCACGACGATCCGCCATGATTCGAAGATCCCTCTGCGCCCTGGCATGATGATCATGCTGGATGAGGTAGATACAGCCCCCTTGGTCTGGAACAAGGGCGGGGCCAGCTTGCGCTCGCGCGCATCGCTGCATCTCGTCGAGGCCAATGCCGGCGGTAGTGTCCGCTTCCGCCCGCCGCTTCCGATCGACTATCGCAATGCGCCCCGCATGTCGTGGTTCCCCGACGTGGTCAGGGATGTGGGCATTGAGGACATCAGGTTCGTGGGAACGGGGTCGCAGCCTCGTGCATTCATCGAGATATATTCGGCCTGGAATGCCTGGGTGAAAGGCGCCGACTTCTCCAACATGCCCAAGCACACCGTTCTGGTTGCATGGTCCGGCCACGTCGAGTTGAGGAAAAATCGGCTGCAGCAGCAGTCGAATGGTGGTCCGAACTCCCAGGGTCTGGACCTGATCTCGGATGTCAACTGGAGCCTCGTCGTCGACAACATCTGCTCTGCCGGTGGATTCCCCGGCATCAATATCGGCGACGGCGGAGCCAGCGCCAACTACTCCGGCGGTTTCGGCAACGTCGTCGCCTATAACTATTGTGTCGACTCGTTCTACACGGATCCACCGGAATCGAGGCACCACGGACCGATGGCCGCTGACATTGGCAGCCATACGCCGCATCCGCAGTACAATCTCTTTGAAGGCAACGTGCTCGGTAAGTTCGGAGCGGAAGCTTATCATGGCAGCGCTTCGCACTTCGTGCTATTTCGCAATCTGATCGCCGGTGCGAACAGATGGCGCCACGCCACGCATCGAACCGCAATTCAGATAGACCGGCGCAATCTGTATTTCTCGATAGTCGGCAACGTGCTCGGAGTTAGGGGCGCACCGAGCACCTACGAGTACGCGGCGCGCAGCAACTGGTCGGGCAGCACGCTGTTGCGGCTCGGATTTCCCGATGTCGGAAATCCGTATTTTTCTGGCACACATCCGCCGGCGGCCATCCCGTTTTCGAACGGTGGTCCCCGCGATCTTTATGTCGACCGCACCACAACTCCATTCGGAACGACGCTTATCGAAGGCAATTGGTGGTCCGTTACCGGAAAGCAGGACTGGTCAGGCCATTCCGCACCATTGCCTCCCAGCCTGTTTCTGGTAGCGAAACCGCAATGGTTCGGTAGCCTCGCTTGGCCGCCGGTCGATCCGGGGAATCCCGCAGCGGCCGGTCCGGAAGTCCATACCGGCCGGCTATCGTTTCGTTAACGGCAGGGACCCACCAGAGGTGGAATCGTCTGCAAACGCTAGATGATCAGGTATAGTCATCGATCGGGCCGGTGACGCGCGCCGGACACCCCCACGCCTTCACTCCCGCCGGAATATCCCGGTCGACGAACGACATCGCGCCGATCACAGCCCGGTCGCCGATCGTCACGCCCATTTGGATGATCGAGTTCGGCCCGATGTAAACGCCGTTGCCGATCCGCGTCGGCGCCACATCCATTTTGGCCGCGCCGAGTTGAACTGACTTGCGCACCGTGTGGTGAGTGTAGATCTGCACACCGGCGGAGATGGCACAGTGGTCGCCGATTACGAGGCCGCCTTGACCGTCGAGGATCGCCCCCGGTCCGATCCAGGTTTGACAACCAACCTTGACGTCACCGAGGATCAGCACGTTGTCATAGCAGGTCGTGCCTTCGCCGAACCCGCATTCTGCCGCATTCTCCGCCCTGTCTGTCAGCAGGTCGCCGAGTGAGACCCTGCGACGAAACTTTTGCAGTTTCTCCGACTGCAGTTCCCGCTGCAGATCCTTGATCCTGGCTAGTAAGTCGTTCACTGCCGTTCCGCCCGTGTTGAAGCGTGATTTCCTTCCCACAAGTGACATCATCGCATACCGTCGTAAACGATCCAATGCCAGCCTGATTAAGGCGTGCACAGTTACGAGGATCGCTGCACGCGATGGCATGGTCCTTGCGGCCTCTGGGCCGCAAACAGCGCGGTAACCATCACTTCTTTCCAGAAACCAATTCTCGCAGGATCGTGCGACAGTGGAGATCGACCCTCATCGAGCCGCAGATGATGCCGGGTCCGCCGCGGGGTTGGAAGCGATCACGCAGCCGTCGGGCGGTGTCGACGGCGCAAAGTGGGTGCCCGAGAGTCGGGGAATGAAAGACAGTTTGAACACCGGCCTTGCATGCGTGAGTGCTGTCGCACGCCACCACGGCATCGATCTGCCAGCGGATAAGCTGGCGCACGACTATGGTGTCGAGCCCGAGCAGCCGGTCGAGCCCGGTCTGATGGCCAGGATGACTTGGAACGCCGGGCTGAAAGCGAGGGTCGGGAAGTTGAGTTGGAGCAGGGTTGTCGCTGGCGGACGGTCGTTCCCGCTGCTGGCCCAACTCATCAACGGCAACTGGATCATCATCATTGGTCTCTCGGCGCAGGATGGCGCCGAGCCGGATTCGCTGATTGTTTTCGATCCGCTGGCGGATCAGGCCGGGCCGATCGAGGTGACGCGGGAGCAGCTCGAAACCCGCTGGGGCGGCAGGGTGGTGTTCGTCCACCGCGCCTACGGCATCATGGACGCCGATCAGCCTTACGGCTTCCGCTGGTTCCTGCCGCAGGTCATGCGCGAGCGGCGCCTGTTCCGGCGAGGTGGCAGTCGCGGCGTTGGTTCTGCATTTGCTGGGATTTGCGATGCCTCTGTTTTTCCAGATCATGGTCGACAAGGTGCTCGTGCACCCAGGCCTACGCCACTCTGCAGGTGCTGGCCGTGGGCATCATCGTCGCTCTCGTGTTCGATTCGGTATTCACGTTTCTGCGTCGTTATCTTCTGCTCTACGCCACCAACAGGATCGACATGCGCGTGGGTTCGCGCACGTTCGGTCACCTGCTGGGATTGCCCGTCGGCTTCTTCGAGCAGCGCTCGGCCGGTGTCGTCATAAAGCATCTCCAGCAGTCGGAGCGGATACGCGAGTTTCTGACCGGCCGCTTGTTCATCACCCTGCTCGATGCGCTCTCGCTCGTCGTCTTCATCCCGCTCCTGCTTTCTCTACTCCACCAAACTGACGATGGTCGTGCTCGGCTTCGCGCTCCTGGTGATGCTCATAGTCGGCATCCGAGTCATTCCCTACCGCCGCAGGCTGAATGCGCCTTATGCCGCCGAGGCCGAGCGTCAGGGGCTGCTGGTCGAGGCCGTGCACGGCATTCAGACGATCAAAACGCTGGCGCTCGAGCCGCTGCAGCGGCGCAACTGGGAAGGCCGGCTGTCGCCGCCGTGGAGATGCGCTTTGGCGTCGAGCGCATCTCGACGGTTGCGCAGTCGATTGTCCAGCTTACCGAGCGGTTGATGCAGCGTTGCTATCATGTGCCTTGGCACACTCGATGGTTTTCGCCGGCACCTTGACCGTCGGTGCTCTCATTGCGTTCAACATGCTGGCCGGGCGGGTCTCGGGCCCGCTGGTGCAAATCGCAAATACCATTCACGAATACCAGGAGAAGGCGCTTTCGGTCCGTATGCTGGGCGAGGTGATGAACCAGCGCCTCGAGCAGCCCACTACTCTGGGTGGATTGAGGCCCGATCTGCATGGAAACATCGAATTCGAGGGCGTCACGTTCCGCTACGGCCTGATCGCCCACCGGCGCTCGACAACGTCAGCTTAATGGTGCCGCAAGGGCGCGTGATGGGCGTCGTCGGCCGCTCTGGCTCCGGCAAGACAACGATTATGCGACTGCTGACGGGCCTTCATCAGGTCCAGCAGGGCATCATCCGCATCGACGGCACAGACGTGCGAGAGTTCGACCTCGCGCATCTCAGGCGGTCCATCGGTGTCGTTCTTCAGGACAATTTCCTGTTCCACGCCACGGTACGTGACAACATCGCTGTCTCTAAGCCCGATGCGACGCTGGAGGAGATAGCGATGGCTGCCCGAACTGCAGGCGCGGAGGAGTTCATTCAGCGTTTGCCGAAGGGCCTCAACACGGTCATCGAGGAGAATGGCGCAAACCTGTCGGGCGGCCAGCGCCAACGCATCGCGATCGCGCGCGCGCTTCTGCCCGATCCGCGCATCTTGGTCTTCGATGAAGCAACGAGCGCGCTCGATCCGGAGAGCGAGGCGATCATTCGCAACAACCTGGCGGCAATCGCCAAGAGTTGTACGGTGATCATCGTTTCGCACCGGCTTTCGTCGCTCACCGCTGCGCACGCCATTCTCGTTCTCGACCAGGGTCGTGTCGTCGATATCGCCAACCACGACACGCTGTTGTCGCGGTGTATGACCTATCACCATCTGTGGAACCAGCAGAGCAGGCAGAGCGCATGAGTAGGGCAGGTGAGCCGGGTGCCGCGCCGCCGGGGCCGGCCGGTCAGGCGACGGCGTTGCAGCGGATCGAGACATCTGGCGGCGGATTGCCGGCCAGGCGTGAGTTTGATCTCGATACGGTCGAGCTCGACGAGACCGGCAGTCCCCGCGGCGCGAGCACGACGCTGTGGCTTCTGCTGGCTCTAATTTTGGTGACCCTTACCTGGGCGTCGATTTCGCACGTGGACCGCATCGTTGTCGCGCCTGGCAAACTGATCACCACGAAGGCCAATGTTGTTGTGCAACCGATCGAGACGTCAATTGTCCGCTCCATCGAGGTTGCCGCAGGGCAGGTGGTGCGCGCCGGACAGTTGCTCGCACGCCTCGATCCGACGTTCTCAGCGTCCGACCTTGAGCAGCTCCGAGGCCGGGCCCGTGTCCTCGATGCGCGCATCGCGCGGCTGACTGCCGAATTGGCCGCCAAGCCCTACCGGCCAAGCGGCAGGCTGACCGAGGCGGAGCGCCTGGAGACCCGGATGTTCCACCAGCGCCGGGCAAGTCTCGAAACGCGGCTGGAAAGCCTCGCCCAGGCCAAATCGAAAGCCGAGGCCGAGCTTGTAACGACCACTGCCGAGCTGCCGATGATGGAGCAGCGACTCGCCACGATGCGCGAGATCGAGGGTATGCGCGAGGAGCTATTTGCAAGAAGCAGCGGCTCGCGCCTCAACCTGCTCGTCTCCGTCAACGAGCGCCTGGGGGTGCAGGCAAGCGTCACGCGCATGCGTGGCAGGATCGTCGAGCTGCGACATGCTGCGCAGAAGGCCGCGGCCGAGCATGACGAATTCAAGGAGGAGTTTCGCCGCCAGACCCTCGATGAGCTGATCAAGGCGCGAGAAGATCGCAGCACGATCGGCGAGCAGATCAAGAAGGCGGAGCTGAGACAGCAGTTGGTGGAGCTGAGGCCGCCGGTCGATGCCGTCGTACTGGAAGTCGCCAAGCGCTCAGTCGGCTCTGTCCTGCGTGAGGCTGAACCGCTGATGACGCTGGTGCCTCTCGACGCGCCGCTCGAGGCTGAGGTGTCCGTCTCCGCGCGAGACATCGGGCAGGTCGCCACCGGCCAGACAGTTCGCATCAAGTTTGACACATTTCCCTTCCAGCAGCATGGCACCGCTAGCGGCATCATCCGCACCATCAGCCGGGATGCGTTCCCGGCCGAACAGGATCCCCAGGCGGCTCCGGGTACAAGAGAGGCCCACTACCGGGCACGGATCAGCATTGTTCAACTTGCCTTGCGTCAGGTGCCTGCCGGGTTCCGGCCGTTGCCAGGCATGACGGTGTCCTGCGAGATCAAGGTCGGCGACCGCACGATCATCTCCTATTTCCTCTATCCCATTATGCGAGGCCTGGATGAGAGCATTCGCGAGCCGTGAGCCTGCTCCGCAAGCTGAGGACCTGGGCCGTGACGCATCCGCCCCGAGCCGGCGGGCGGTAGTACGCGTCTGCATGATCTCGCACTCGTTCTACGAGTTCGGACAATCGCGTCGTGCGCTATGCCGAGGCTCTTGCCTCGCGAGGCGACGCGGTCGAGGTGCTGGCGCTGAGGCGTTCGCCGGAATTGCCCACGACCGAGGTCATCAATGGCGTCGTTGTGCATCGGATTTCAGAATCGCTTCGGCAAGGAGGAAGGGTCTGCCTGGTCCTATTTGTGGCCGCTGCTCCGCTTTGTGCTGGTGTCCGCCAGGTGGATGGCATCCCGCCAGCGGGCTTTCGACCTGGTCCACGTCCACAATATTCCGGACTTCCTGGTTCTGTCGGCGCTGCCGGCAAGGCGCCGCGGCGCCCGTGTCATTCTGGACATCCACGACATCGTGCCGGAGTTCTTCGCCAGCAAGTTCGGCGCCGGCCAGCGCTCCCTGCTGGTCCGCGCGTTACGATGGGTCGAGCGGTTCTCAGCAGGGCTTGCCGATCATGTGATCCTGGCCAACCACTTGTGGCTTGAGACATACTCGGCCCGCTCAGCTCCACAGCACAAGTGCTCCGTGTTCATCAATCACGTGGACCGAACCATATTTCAGCCGCAACCGCGACGGGCGCGCACCGGCGGGCCGCTCGTCATATTCCCAGGCGGCCTGCAGTGGCACCAGGGACTCGATATTGCAATCCGCGCATTTGCGCTTCTTCGCGCGCGACTGCCGGATGCCCGCTTCCACATATACGGTGACGGCAGCAGCAAGCGCGACCTCATCGAACTCGCCGGGCAACTCGGTCTTCAGGACAGCGTGAAGTTCTTCGTGCCGCTCGCACTGCGGGATATCACTGGCGTCATGGCCGATGCCGATCTTGGCGTCGTGCCCAAGCGCGCGGAACTCTTTGGCAACGAGGCCTACAGCACCAAGATCATGGAGTTTATGTCGCTTGGTGTTCCTGTCGTGGTCTCCGCCACGAGGGTGGATCGCTACTACTTCGACGACGAGATCGTTCGCTTCTTCGAATCCGGCAATGACGAACAGCTCGCACAAGCAATGTTCGAGGTTCTTACCGACGAGCCCGCACGCGCAACGATGGTCCGTCGGGCGCTGCAGTATGCCGCCTTGCACTGCTGGGATCGGCATAAAGCCGACTATCTGCAGCTCGTAGATGGACTAATTGGACACGCCGGCGCGAACAGGCACGTTGCGACAGGTACCGGCTCATGAGCACGATTGCAGAAGGCAGATCGGATACGCCGGCCAACACGCTGCCGCGCCATGAGATCGAGACCAGCCTGGACAGGTTGAGCAGTTGGGTGCATGCCCGCGGCTACAAGGCATACGACCCTGGCGACGGACAACTGTCGTTCCTGCGCAGAGCGACGTTTGGCTCGCGCATGCTCGAACGCATCCTAACGGCAGCGGTGCTGCGCACACCTTTCAATATTCGGCCCCTGATTGGAATTCGCCCCCACACCTCGACCAAGGGAATGGGCTATTTCGCCTGGGGGCACCTGCATCGGTATCGCGCCGCCGGCGAGCAGCATCATGCAGATGCCGCGCGCATGTGCCTCGACTGGTTGCTGGCTAACCGCTCGCCTGGCTATTCGGACCTGTGCTGGGGCAATGCGTTCACCTTCACCACTCGCGCCGGTCGCATCCCGAAAGGCGAGCCGACGATCGTGTGGAGCGGGCTGATCGGCCAGGCTTTCGTCGAGGCGTTCGAGACCTTCGGCGAGGCGAAATTTCTGGATGCGGCCGCCGGTGTCTGCGATTTCATTCTGAAGTTGCCGCGAGAGGAAACACCCGTTGGTCACTGCCTGAGCTACGTCGCATTCGATCAGGTCTCCATCCACAACTCGAACATGCTGGGCGCGGCGCTGCTGGCACGTGTCGGGTGCCTCACCGGGCGCACCGAGCTCGTCGACGTCGCAAGGCAAGCGATGCTCTACAGTTGCTTGCGCATGAACGACGATGGTGGCTGGTTCTACGGCGAGGCGCGGAAATACCACTGGATCGACAGTTTCCACACCGGCTACAACCTCGACAGCCTGAAGCGATATAGAGACAGCACGGGCGACGGCTCTTTCGATGGCGCGCTCGACAGCGGCTACGCCTACTTCAAGCGCCACTTCATAGAGCCGGATGGCAGGGTCAGGTACATGCATGATCGGCTGCTGCCGATCGATATCCAGTGCGCCGCGCAGACAATTGATACGCTTTCGTTCTTCTCCGACAGGGACCCGGCGGCCCTCGCACTCGCGAGCCATGTAGCGGCCTCGACCATCGCGGGCATGCAGGATTGGCAGGGGTTCTTCCACTATAGGGATCTGGGTTGGATGAAGATCCGCACACCAATGTTCCATTGGGGCCAGGGCACGATGTTCAAGGCGCTGGCTCACCTGGCAGCGCGCGTGCCGCCCGCGTCGCCGTATTCCCCTTCGCGCTCGGAGGCCGAATGACCTCGAACCTTGCTTATGTCCTCGTCACGGCCGCCAGGAACGAGGAGGCACTGATCGGTAGTACGATCGAGGCGGTCGTCGCGCAGACCATGCGTCCAATCCGTTGGATCATCGTCAGCGATGGCTCGACCGATCTTACAGACGAGATCGTTACCGCTGCGGCTACGCGTTACCAGTGGATAGAGCTGGTACGTCTGCCGGAGCGACGCGAGCGGGATTTCGCGGGCAAAGCGCATGCTGTCGGCGCAGGATTCCAGCGGCTGGCCGGCCTGGACTATGATATCATTGGAATTCTCGATGCTGACATCACGTTCGACCCGGATTACTTCGCGTTTCTGCTGGATCAGTTCACTGCCGATCCTGATCTCGGCGTTGCTGGCACACCGTACTTCGAGGATGCAACACGTCCGGATCGCCACGCCTACTCCCACGAAGGCGCAAATCTCGAGCACGTCTCCGGCGGCTGCCAGCTTTTCCGCCGCTGTTGCTTCGAGGAGGTGGGCGGCTACAAGCCCATCAAGGGTGGAGCTATTGACTGGATTGCTGTGACTACAGCCAGAATGAAGGGTTGGAAGACGAGGACGTTCACGCAGAAGTCCTTTCTCCACCACCGACAGATCGGCACCGCGGACAGTGGTGTCCTCAAGGCGCGGTTTCATTACGGCCGCAAGGCGTATTACGTCGGCGGCCACCCGGCATGGGAGTTGCTGCGCGGGATCAATCACATGCGATCGAGACCCTACGTGGCCGCCGGCACGTGCTTCATCGCAGGCTATCTCTGGGCCGCCATGGTGCGTACGCCTCGGCCGGTTCCCGCGGAGCTGATCGCGTTCCATCGCAGGGAGCAGCTGGGTCGCTTGCGACGGCTTCTGGGGCTGGCCTGACGAGAGCGTCGGTTGGACAACAGACAAAGACTATCGAGGCAGATGAGAGGGTGAACGGGATGGTCAGCAGCGGCTCTGGCATGCAAACTCGGACGACCGAGTACAGAATTCGCGGTCGTTCCTACACCGTACCTTCCCAAATCGTCCGAGGTCGCGAGCTCATCAGCGTCGGGCGCTGGCCGCGCATGGCGATGTTCCGCGACGAGGATTGGCTCGAGGGTGAGCTTGTCCCGGATCCGGCCGCATTTGTGGCGGAGCTTAGGGCGAGCGGTCTCGCCGCCGACATTTTTGCATTCTCCGGACCGCTCGAGGGCGGCCCGCCGCACGCCGGCCTCCATTACGAGCTCGACAACGCCGCCGTAATCCACACCAGCTATTACAAGGCCTGGTGGGAGGGTCTGCCTCAGGAGGCGAGGAAAAACACCCGACGTGCCGCAAAGAAGGGCATCAGTGTCCGCATCGTTCCCTTCGATGACGAGCTAGTCGCAGGCATAAAATCAATCTACGACGAAGCCCCCGTGCGCCAAGGCCGCCCTTTCTGGCATTATGGCAAGGATATTGCGCGGGTGCGATTGGAAAATAGCAGCTATCTCGACCGCTGCGATTTCATTGGCGCCTATTTCGGCGATCAGCTGGTCGGATTCGTCAAGCTCGTTTATGTCGATAATGCCGCGCGGATGATGCAGATCCTGTGCTTGTCTGCCCACCAGGACAAGCGTCCGATAATCGCGCTCATCGCACACGCGGCCCAGCATTGTCACCGTAAAGGCATCAGGTACCTGCACTACGGCAAGTTCAGCTACTATGGCAAGATCGACAGCAGCATGGCTGAGTTCAAGCGTCGGCTGGGCTTCGAGCGGATCGAGTATCCGCGCTATTTTATCCCGCTCACGATAGGTGGTCGAATTGCGCTCAAGGCCGGCGTACACAAAGGCTGGCGCACCCTGTTGCCGCAGAATGCAGTCGAGCAGGCCCAGCGGATCCGGACGGTGTGGCTAGCCCGGAGGATCGACGGATGACTGATAAGCGCCCGATGTTTACTGAATGTTGAAATCGTCATAGCAATATATTGAGAATGAGACATAATTAACTGATTGAATCAGGGGCAGCAGGCGATCCAGTTCCCGTCGCAGGCACCAGTCCAGGTCTCCCGAGAGAATCTCGGCCAGGTCGAGCCGCTGCAGATCCTGAAGACTGCGCAGGCCGGCCAGGTGGGGACCCAGCCACTGCTCAAGATCCTGCCGCAGCCGTTGCGGCGAGCGGTCGGGCCAGGGACCCCCCAGATGCCGGTGGGCCAGGGTCAGGCGCTGCTGAAGCTGGAGGCTGGGACGGCTCCAGGGGCAGCACGTCCAGCCCCAGCCGCTCCAGCCCTTCCAGCAGGGCCCGCTGCACCGGCTCCCCTGTGGCCTGGGGCCAGGGCCGGCGCTCCAGCACCAGGGCGCCGGCGTGTCACCCGTTCGCAGCGCACCCGCTGGTCGGTGCCATCCCAGCGGGCTTCGGTGCACTCCTCCATCCCATCGGCCACCAGCTCCTCCAGCCCCCGACGGGACACAGCCACCGCCAGCCGCACCGCGTCGTCCACTCGTATCCGCCGATGGAGTGCGATCCGGACCTTCCGGCGACGAAGAAGGCGATGAAGGCGAAGAGAGCGGTCAAGGGTTACGGGGACTTCCTCTTCGGGGGCATCAGCGGATCGACCGATCTCGGCTTCGTCATCGGCGCGCTCCAGCCGGAGAAGGTCGAGGTGGCAGGCTTCGGACCGATCCGGGCGACCGATCTCCGCGCTCACGCCGCCGACGAGTTCGTCTACGTCGAGGATCTGGTGGACATGACCAAGGAGCTGGTGCACTACATGGGGTTCTGAGGTTCGGCTTTCCCGACTGAGTCACGGAAACAACCCGCAATCCACGCCGTAGCCGCATCGCAGGAGGAAGGTGAATGAAGCTCGGCCTCTACGGAATCAACCTGGGTCCTTGTGCGGATCCGGAGACGGCCGCTTCGGTGGCTAAGGCGGCCGAGGAAGCGGGCTTCGAATCGGTGTGGACCGCAGAGCACGTGGTGTTGCCCGATCCGCAGGTGCCGCCCTCCCCCCTACCCGCGCAGACCCGGCTACTCGACCCGGCGGTCTCTCTCGCCCACCTGGCGGCACACACCCGAACGCTCCTGCTGGCCACCGGGATCATCATCCTCCCACAGCGCAACCCGCTCGTGCTCGCCAAGGAGCTGGCGAGCGTCGACGTCCTCTCCGGCGGGCGGCTGGTCTTCGGCATCGGCGCCGGCTATCTCCAACCCGAATTCGAGGCGCTCGGGGCGCCCTTCGAAGACCGGGGCGAGCGCACCGACGAGTACATCGAGGTGATCCGAGCGCTCTGGACCCAGGAAGCGCCACGCTTCGAGGGCCGTTTCTTCTCGTTCGGTGGTATCGACGCGCAGCCGCGGCCGGTTCAAGAGCCGCATCCGCCGATCGTCGTCGGCGGGATGAGCCCTCCTGCGCTGCGCCGAGCCGTGCGCCAAGGCAACGGCTGGTATGGATTCGCACTCGACGTCGACGCGACGGCGACTTGCGTCGCGGGACTGCGGGCGGCGCAGCAGCAGGTCGAGCGCCCCCCGGAGCTGGGGCCGCTCGAGATCAGCGTCACACCGTCGGTGCCCCTCGACACCGACACCGTGCGCCGCTTCGAGGACGTGGGCGTCGAGCGCCTGGTGCCGCTCGCGCTCGCGGGCAACGCGGAGGGCCTGATCGCCTCCATCGAGAAGACGGCAGGCGCGCTCCTCGGGACCCGCTGAGCGTCGATCGCGCCGGTCTGTCCGCTCTGATCAGCCCCCCGCCTTCACCTCCACGAAGAGCTCGTCGCGCACGGGGAAGCGAACCTTCGCCTGAGCGATGACGTCGGTGCTGACGTCGAACTTGAGCACGTGATCGGGGCCGACCCCCTCGTCGCGCAGGCACGCGGGAAGATCGTCGTCGGCGACGCCGAAGCCCGCGCGGCGGTTGAACTCCCACTCGTCCTGCAGACACTGCCAGCCCGAGATCCGCGATCTCCTGGCGGCTGATCTCCTCGCCCAGGAAGAGTCCCATCGCCTCGCGGATCGTGTCCATGGTGGGCTGCAGGAACTGGCAGAAGCCCGAGGAATCGCACACGGCATTCACCAGCTGCGACTCCTGAGAGGCCCGGGCGAAATCCTCCGGCTGGAGGCCCGGGTTGATGATCAACCCCGCGGTGTGGTCGGCGCCCATCGGGCTGGAGGCGTAGGTGACGCCGGTGGCCTTGAGCGGCCGCGGATCCCACGCCGGAAGCGCCTGGCCCTTGACCACGGGCACCCGATGGTGACCGCGCATCTTGCCGGTCGCGGCGGCGCCGTTGCCGAGCGCCCTGCCCAGCTCGGTGCCCTCGGCGATCTCCCGGACCACGCGCTTGACACCCTCTACGTCGCCCCACTCGAGGCCGCCCGAATCCATCAGGATACCGACGGCGGCACCGGTCTCGATGGTGTCGAGGCCGATGTCATCACAGAGCCGATCCATCTCCGCCACGTCCTCCCAGCTCTTGAGGGCGAGGTTCGATCCGAAGAGGGTCAGCGTCTCGAACTCGAGACCTGAAGTCTTGTAGTTGCCATCGGCGTCGTGGACGACGTTGCTGCACTTCACCACGCATCCGGTAAGGCAGTTGTGCATGCGGCCGCCGCGCTTCGCGAAGCTCTCGATGATGCGCTGGCCCTCCAGGCCGGCGACGTCGGGCGACTGACCCTCGGTGCGGTTCTTGTGCGGGAAGCAGTTGAGCGCATTCGCGATGCCGACGAAGGAGCTGGTCCCTCCCTGGAACATCTTGGGGCCGTCGAGGTACTCCTTGGCGACCTTCTTGCTGTGGGCGGTGAAGCCGCGCGCGTCTGCGGCCTGGCGCATGCGGGTCTTGCCCGGATTGACGGCCACGTACTTGAGGCCTTTGCTCCCCATCACCGCGCCCATCCCGCCGCGGCCGGCGTGGCGGTTGGGATAGCGGTGGTCCTGGTCCGTGGTCGCGATCGAGGCTCCGGTGAGCTGAAGTTCGCCGGCCGGGCCGATCGAGATGAAGGAGGCCGTCTTGGCATACCGTTCGCACAGCTTCTCGCAGAGCGGGTAGTTCCAGAGGCCCTTGAGATCGTCGGCCTCGACGATCTCCGCGCCCTTCGCCGTGACCTCCAGGCCGTAGCGCTTCTCGGGATCCGCCGGCTTCCCGGTCACGATCACGGCGCGGTATCCGAGCTTCATCAGGTGCTGACCCGGGTTGCCGCCCGAGTTGGTCTCCTTGATGCCGCCTGTGAGCGGACTCTTGCCGCCGAAGGAGATACGGCCCGAGGTCGGGGCCGCCGTCCCGGCCAGCAGGCCGGGCGCCATCACCAGCACGTTGTCGGGCCCGAGAGGGTCACAGGCGGGATCGCACTCGCTGACCAGGATCTTGGCCGAGAGTGCCCGTCCGCCCAGGCGCTTCCACTCCTCGGGGAAGGGTTCGATGGATACCGTCTGCTTCGACATGTCGACGCGGATGAGGCGGTCACCTTCCGCTCCAGCCATGATGTACCTCCTTGAAGAACGAGTCGTCTGACTCTAACAAAGCCCGGTCCGGGCAGAAATCGGGCGTTCCGCCCACGGCTGGAAGAGAGCGGTCTCAAAGCCCCGAGCCAAGGGAAATCAGTGACTTACGAGCCTGCAGCGAAGCGAGTCAGAGTGGTCCCCGGTGCCGGCCTTCGCCGGCGGAGCGGGGTATCGTCCACCGGACGCCTGCAGTGCGATGACGAGCAGTGAGGGAGCGAGATGAGACCGGCACACTTCGAGGTACTGAGCGCGGCAGAGGTCGAGCAGATCCACGCCACCTCCATGAACATCCTGGGAAGCGTGGGGCTCCGGGTGGACCTCAAGAGGGCGAGGGACACCTTTGAGAGGCGGGAGCGCACGTCGATGAGGCGGCCCGCTCGGTGCGCATTCCCGAACAGGTCGTGCGCTCGGCCCTCGCGAATGCACCGAAGAGCTTCACCCTGTACGGCGCGGATCCGGAGTTCCAGATGGAGATCGGAACCGACCGGATCAACTTCGCCGGGCTGGGCACCCCGACGAAGATCGTGGACACGGAGACGGGAGAAGTCCGCCCCACCACGCTGGATGACGTCCGCAACCACCTGCGGCTGATCGATGCACTGGATCACATCGACAACAGCCAGATGGACCTCTGGCCCAACGACGTCCCGATGACCACCATCCACGCCGAGGCGATGGTGGCCTGGGCACAGAACTCCCACAAATCCTTCGGAATGGGAACCTACGGCGTCATGCCCAGCGAGGACATGATGCGGATGGCTTCGATCGTGGTGGGCGGAAAGGAGGAGCTGAAGAAACGCCCGCGTATGTTCGGAATCTGCTCCGTGATGAATCCGCTCCAGATGATCAAGCTCCAGCTGGAGGGCATGTACGTCTGGGCCGAGTATCGCCAGCCCTTGGCGATGTCACCGGAAGCGATGGCCGGCGCCACCGCCCCCGCGACGCTGGCCGGACTGCTGGCCCACAGAACGCCGAGATCCTCGCCCACCTCACCCTCGCTCAGCTGATCGCTCCGGGCACGCCGGTGCTGTACGGGACCGTCTCCACCATCACCGACATGGTCACCGGAAACGTCGCTCTCGGATCGATCGAGACCAGCCTGATCACCGCCGCGGTGGCGCAGATTGCCCGCTACTACGGTGTCCCCTGCCGCAGCGTCGGCGGCGCCACGGCCTCCAATACTTTGGACGCCCAGTGCATGCTGGAACGGGCCGGCACCTTGCTTCCCGCCGTCCAGGCCGGTGTCCACTTCATCACCTGCGGAGGCACCATCGAGTCGAGCATGGCCGCGAGCCACCCGCTGCTGGTCCTGGACGACGCGCTCTGTGGGATGGCACTCCGGCTGGCACGCGGGATCGAGGTGAACGACGAGACCCTCGCCCTGGACCTGATCAAGGAGGTAGGCTGGCAGGGCCAGTACCTGGACAAGATCCACACGGCCGAGCACTGCCGCCAGGAATACTTCTTCTCGAAGCTGCTGCGAAGGGATACCCGGGAGACCTGGGAGAAGAAGGGTTCG
Organism: uncultured Alphaproteobacteria bacterium; assembly: GCA_963825625.1. GTDB lineage: Bacteria > Pseudomonadota > Alphaproteobacteria > Rhizobiales > Hyphomicrobiaceae > CAMDPA01. The sequence goes on from CAWGUF010000026.1 coordinate 221,091, forward strand.
AAGACGGCCATGGACCTGGCGAGCGAGCGGGTTCGCGAGATCCTCGCGAAGCACGAACCGCGCCAGCTGGAGCCGGCAGTGGAGAAGGAGTTGCTCGACTACCTGAACGCGGTCCGCCAGCGCAGCATGGCCGACTTCGAGGCCGTCGAGTGGGAAGACTAGCCCGGGCTCCTCAGCCGTCCGGCGCGAGCTTCGGGGCGCCGAGATCAGCCGAACCGCTCGAGGTCTCCGCGATGTAGTCGGAGAGCAGTTGCTCGGTGCCGTTGCCGAAATCGTTGAAGACGATCCCCACGCCACCCACGCACCTCCAGGAAGGCTCCTGCACGCGGACCACCTGGGCCTTGACGCGACCCGTCGCGCTTCCCAGGGCGAGGGCGAGGTGAAGCTCCGTGCTGACCGGGAGAGGGGCTTTGGTTTCGAGGAACGCCCCACTGAGGCTCACGTTGCGGATGTCCCAAGCAAGATGGGAGACCCCGTTCCGGCCCGTTTCAGCATCGCTCGGATCGATCAGCAGCGCTCGCCCCAGCGATCGAACTCGGCGCGCGGCCTTCTGGGTCGTCTCCCCGGTCTCCTTCCACAGCCGATAGATCTCCTGCAGCGAGATGGGTTTCTCCAGGTATCCGATCGCACCCATGTTGACGGCGCGGCTGGCCTCCTCTGCCGAGGGCCGTGCCGCCAACAGAATCACAGCGGGCTTGGGGTCGCCGAGGGAGGCAATGTATTCCAGCAGCTGGAAGCCGTCGCCATCGGACATGACGGTCTCAGAAAGCACCAAGGAGATGTCGGCGTGTTCCGCGATCCTCTGGCGCCCCATCCGTGCACTGGCCGCAGTGAGAACCTGATCGGCGTGAGAACCCAGGATTCCGCCCAGCACCTCCCGAAACACCGGAGATTCGGCGATCACGAGCAGCTTCGAGAATCGTGTCACAGCGAGAACCTCCCGAGGACCCACAGCTCTCGACTCGTCTCGCCCTGCAGATCCAGGCCGGAATACAACGGACAATGTAACGACTCGAATCCAAGCCGGAAATCGCGATTCGGAGGAATCCGGACGGAAGGTCTATTCGCCATCGTGGAGGCCCTCCTGGATCTCGCGCACGGTGCGTAGGAGCGTCTCCAGATTCTCGGCGGGCATGGTGTACTGGAGCATGTGGGTGTAGCCGAGGATGTGCCGGCCGTTGCGGCCCCCGATGCGGTAGGCGCGGAGGATGTCCTCCCTGTTCTTCCGGCGCCATCATCTCGCCCCGCTGCACGTCGACGCCGGTGCAGAAGGTCAGTCGATCGCCGAACTCCTCGTGAGCCTGCCGAAAATCGTTTCCGGCCTTCGGCTGAAAGCTCTGCAGGATATCGTCGGCCTCGACGTAGTACTCGAAGTAAACGGCATCTGATACCCACACGAGTGGAGCATGGCCAGGGCTCCCGCGTCGTGGACCGCCTCGATGTGCTTCTTCAAATGGGGATAGGTGAACTCCTTCCACATCTCCACCGAGGTGAGCGGAGCACCCGTGGTTCCGTAGTCGTCGTAGATCACGATGGCTGCCTCCGGCACCCGCCTCCACCATCTTCCGCGACATCGCGATCATGCGCTCGCTGAAGCGACCCTGGAACCGCTTCACCTCGTCGGGGAAATCATAGAGGGCCAGCATGAACTGGACATCTCCCAGATATTCGTCGAGGGGAGATCCGTGGGGCGCCGAAGCTCTCACCGTACAGGCACGCCTCGGGATGCTTGGTCGAGGAACTGCCGGATCGGCTCGGTAGGGCCTCTCAGCCGGAGACGTCGGGGAGAGGCAGCTCGACCAGATCCACCTTGACCGCGGGCTCGAGCACCTCGAGGTAGACGCTGACCATGCCCCGAACCGAACCGAAGGCGTCCCGGATGCGGAGCGGCTCACCATCGCCGGAGATCTTTGTGCCGACGTCCTCGATCGGAATTCCCAGCGCGGCCAGGTCCGAACCGATGTCCAGCGCGTACTCCCGGTTGGCGAACCCGGAGTAGA